>NZ_JCAFRQ010000014.1:0-3082 GCF_059368375.1 Stenotrophomonas sp. YJH_SMC_106-19 | reverse complement strand
CGTCGCCTCCCAGGGCGGCGAAGTGGTCGGCCAGGTGGTCACCACCATGTCCGCCATCGAAGCCTCCTCGAAGAAGATCGCCGAGATCATCAGCGTCATCGACGGCATCGCCTTCCAGACCAACATCCTGGCCCTCAACGCTGCGGTCGAGGCCGCCCGTGCCGGTGAACAGGGCCGCGGCTTTGCGGTGGTCGCCAGCGAAGTGCGCACCCTCGCCCAGCGCTCGGCCGCTGCCGCCAAGGAGATCAAGGGCTTGATCGATGACTCGGTGGGCAAGGTCGCCGATGGTTCTGCGCTGGTACACAAGGCCGGTGCCACCATGGGCGAGATCGTTGCCTCGGTGCAGCGCGTAACCGACATCATGGCCGAGATTTCCGCGGCCTCGCAGGAACAGAGCGCCGGCATCGAGCAGGTCAACCAGACCGTGGTGCAGATGGACGAGACCACCCAGCAGAATGCCGCGCTGGTGGAGGAAGCCACCGCCGCTGCGCGGGCCATGGAGGAACAGGCAGGCCATCTGAGTGAAGCGGTGTCCATCTTCGTGCTCGATGAAGCCGAAACCGTGGTCGCGCCCCGCGTCGCCGCCCCCGCCCCGCGCACCGCTGCACCCGCCGCCCCGGCGCCGGCTGCACCGCCGGCCCGCCGCAGCAGCGGCGGTCGCCCGATGGCCGCGGAACTGGCCGACGGAGACTGGCAGGAGTTCTGATTCCTGCCTGACCTGACGCACGACAACGCCCTGGCCCTGCGCCGGGGCGTTTTCGTTTAAGGGGCATCTGATTGTCCAGCCAACGGCGAAGCCCCTCGGAGTGGCCGCGGAGAGCTGCGGATTTCCTTCGTTTGGGCCAGGAAGGTGGGTCGCGCAGGGGACGCCGTGAATACGTCCCTGTAGGCTCGGGCGCGCCATCCATGGCGCTTACGCCCCTGCGCAACCAACCCTCCCGGCCACAGACAGTTTCCGTGCGCGTCCACCCCGGATTGAAAAAAGAAGAGCAAAAAGCAAAAGCCAGATCACTTCCGGGGTCGGATCCGTTTTCCGCAGGAAAACGGATCTGACCCCTCTTCCCACTTGGAAACCCAATGCTCTTGCCGTCCGCCGAAGTGAAGCCCTGGCGGGCCGGGTCGGGGTGGGCAGGCAGGACCGTTGGCGCCATGGATGGCGCCATCGAGCCCCCATGGATGGGTTCACGGCGTGTCCTGCCTGCCCACCCCGACCCGGCCAAACCGTAGCAACCATCGCCATGACCTGCCATTGCCGTTGCCGTTGCCGTTGCTGTTGCCGTCGCTTCAAAAGCCTGCCGCAGGCAGCGCCGCAGCCGCCGCTGCAAGGAAACCTGAATGCGTTCCGGCACTCCACCTCAATCCCGCGCGCCCGCGGCCGATAACGGGGGTGTCATGGTGTATTCCGCCGTGGCCGGCTCGGCGCCGCCCGCCTGCTTCAAACTGGTCCTGCTCGATGAACCTCATGCATCGCTGGCAACACTACTTCAGCAATCTCTCCGTCCGGCGCAAGCTCAATCTGCTCACGCTGCTCATCGCGCTGGGCGTGGTCGCGCTGTCGGTGATCGCCGCCCGCATGCAGTACCTCGACCTGACTGAAACGCGCAAGACCTCGCTGAAGACCCAGGTCGAACTGAGTTACGGCATTGTCCAGCACTACCACCGCCTGGCCGGTACCGGCGAGCTCAGCGAAGAGGCAGCCAAGGCCGCCGCACTGCAGGCGCTGGAGAGGATGCGTGCCGAGAACGACACCTACTACTACAACGTCTACGACACCGGCTACCGGGTACTCATGCACCCGTTCCGCAAGGACCTGGTCGGCAAGGACATGAAGGATTTCCGCACCGATGAAGGGGTGCGCATCTATTACCAGCAGGTCGAGGCAGCCAAGGCCGGGGGCGGCTTCGTCGACTACCGCTGGGCCAAGCCCGGCAGCGAAGGCACGGTCGGCAAGATCGCCTATGCCGGGCTGTTCGCGCCGTGGAACTGGGTCATCAGCAGTGGCGTCTACACGGACGACGTGCAGAAGCAGGCCCTGGTGTTCACCACGATCATGGCGATCTCCGGTGGCGTGGTGGTTCTGATCGTGCTGGCCTTGAGCTGGCTGATCGGCAACCGCATCGCGGTACCGTTGAAGCAGGCTACGGCCGTGGCCGAAGGCATCGCCGCTGGCAGACTGGACAGCCATATCGGCCCGCAGCCGCATGACGAGCCCGGCCGCCTGCTGGATGCGATGTCCGCCATGCAGCGGCAGCTGCACGCCGTGATCGGTGGCCAACGTGAGATGGCACGTCGCCACGACGCCGGTGAACTCAGCTACCGCATCGATGCCAGCGCATTCCCCGGCGAGTATGGGCTGATGGTGCAGGAGACCAATGCGCTGGTCGGCGGCCACGTGCAGACCCTTCATGATGTGCTCGATGTCGTCCAGCAATACGCCGTCGGCGATCTGAGCCGTGATATCGCCCGCTACCCGGGCGAGAAGGCGGCGATGACCCACGCCGTTGATACCGTCAAGGACAACCTCGGCCGCATCAATGCCGAGATCAAGCAGCTGGCCGGCGCCGCCGCTGCCGGTGACTTCAGCCGTCGCGGCGACGCACAGCGCTTCGATCACGATTTCCGCACCATGCTGGAAAACCTCAACGCGATGATGGCAGTCAGCGATGAGAACCTCGGCAAGCTGTCACAGCTGCTGTCAGCCATCGCCGAAGGCGACCTGACCGCCCGTATGCAGGGCGACTACCAGGGCGTGTTCGCACGGATGCGTGACGATGCCAATGCCACCGTCACCCAGCTGACCCGCATCGTTGGCCAGATCCAGGCCAGCGCCTCCAGCATCACCCTGGCCGCCGGCGAAATCGCCTCGGGCAACAACGACCTGTCGCGCCGTACCGAACAGCAGGCCGCCAACCTGGAAGAAACCGCCGCCTCGATGGAGGAACTGACCTCCACCGTGCGCCAGAACGCCGAGCACGCCCGCCAGGCCAACCAGCTCGCCATCGGTGCCCATGGCGTCGCCTCCCAGGGCGGCGAAGTGGTCGGCCAGGTGGTCACCACCATGTCCGCCATCGAAGCCTCCTCG
>NZ_JCAFRQ010000013.1:0-4057 GCF_059368375.1 Stenotrophomonas sp. YJH_SMC_106-19 | reverse complement strand
CTGCAGCTGTTCAAGACCTTCGAGGGCAACAACGGCGAGCGCATCACCCCGCGGGCGCGGGTGGTGTGGCAGAAGGAGCTGGGGGATACGCAGGCCCGCTACAGCACCGGCTTTGCGGCGGCGCCGGATCTGGTGTTCGGCAGCAACAGCCAGACGGTGGGCGAACAGGTGCTGAGCTGGAACCTGGGTGTGACCAGCCGGGCCAGCGAGCGGCTGTCGGTGATGGTCGACTATGTAGGCGAGCGCCGCGACGGACAGCTGCAGAATGGTGTGCAGCTGGGCCTGGGTTACCGGTTCTGAGTGGCCGGCGGCACCGGCGATGTCTGCATCGCCGGTGCCGTCCCAGGACGCACGCTGCTGCGGTATCGTTCGGCATGGAATTCCACCCAGGCCCCTCCATGCAGATCGCAGTCTTCAGCGCCCGGCCCTATGATCGTCGCTTTCTTGACGAGGCCAATCAGCGCGGCGCCGCAGAACAGGATTTCGCGTTCGTCTACTTCGATGCCTCGCTCGACCTGCATACCGCCACGCTGGCACAGGGCTGCGACGCCGTCTGCGTGTTCGTCAATGATCGTCTTGATGCCCCTGTGCTGCAGGCCCTGCACGCTCAGGGCGTGCGCGCCGTGCTGCTGCGGTGCGCCGGCTTCAACAACGTCGATCTCGCCGCTGCGACGTCGCTGGGCCTGTTCGTCGCGCGCGTGCCGGCCTACTCGCCTGAAGCCGTCGCCGAGCACGCACTGGCCCTGGTGATGACCCTCAACCGGCAGACACATCGCGCCTACAACCGCGTGCGCGAAGGCAACTTCATGCTCGATGGCCTGCTTGGGCACACCCTGCATGGCCGCACCGTCGGCATCGTCGGCACCGGCAAGATCGGTGTGGCGACGGCGCGCATCTTCAAGGGCCTGGGCTGCACGGTGCTGGGCCATGATCCCTATCCATCGGCATCCTTCGCCGCGTTGGGAGAGAACGTGGCTCTGGCCGAGCTGTTGTCCCGCGCCGACATCGTGTCGCTGCACTGCCCATTGACGGCGGATACCCATCACCTGATCAACGATGCGTCGCTGACGCAGATGAAGGCGGGTGCCATGCTGGTCAACACCTCGCGTGGCGGTCTGGTCGACACCCATGCGGTCATCCGCGCGCTGAAATCACGCCGGCTGGGCCACCTGGCCATCGACGTCTACGAGCAGGAAAGCGCGCTGTTCTTCCAGGATCTCTCCGGGGAAATCATCGACGATGAAGCGTTCCAGCGCCTGATGACCTTCCCCAACGTACTGGTGACCGGCCATCAGGGCTTCTTCACCGTGGAGGCCCTGCAGGAGATCTCGGCGATCACGCTGGGCAACCTGGCGGATTTCGCAGCCGGGCGGGCGTGCGCGAACCGGGTGGAGGCAGGCTGACCGAGGGTGGATTGACCACCGGGCAGGGGAGCCCGTAAAATCGCGTGCTCGGCCGGAATAGCTCAGTTGGTAGAGCGGCGCATTCGTAATGCGTAGGTCGCAGGTTCGACTCCTGTTTCCGGCACCATGTTTGATGAAAAGCCCCGGCCCTGGTCGGGGCTTTTTTGTGTCTGGTGGCGCCGGGCCATGCCCGGCGGAATGCGAGGGCAGGTGGCGCGATTCGCCGCCCGACTGGGGGTGAGGGCGACCTTCGGCCGTTAGTGCTTCCTGTCGTCGGCCACAGGCGCGACGGATGGCACTGCGACGTCCAGTGGCCCTGCATCGGCAGTGGCGTTGGCGGGGCGGCACTCTCTCGAACACAGGTAACCCGCATGTCGAACTCGTCGATCTCCCCCCTCACTTCCCGGTCCAGGCTGAGCATGGCGATGTCGTTCGCTCTGATGGCGGGACTCTCCACGCTCGATGCGCAGGCAAGCACCTTCCATCTGAACGGCGACACGATCTACTACTCCGGCGGCGTCGAGAGCAGCGATCCCAGGACCTTGGAGCGCATTCTCAGCGCGGCGAACCGGCAGGGACGGACCATCCGCCAGATCGTCTTCCGCAATTCACCCGGTGGTGCTGCCAGCGGTGGCGTTGGCATGGGCGAGGTCATCCGCCGCAATGGCCTGGATACCGTGCTGGACGGTGGTTGCTACTCGGCGTGTGCCGATGCGTTCGTCGCCGGTGTCAATCGTCGGATCACCCGCTTCGCCCTGCCGGTGTATGACGGTTACGACATGACCGTGCTGGGGATTCATGGCGAAGCCCGGGATGGTGTTCCCACGCCGTACCCGGGCCAGGAGAAGTACATCCAGTACTACCGGGACATGTTTGGCGCCAGGGACTTTGCCGTCATTGAAGGCCGGATCACCCAGGCCCACTACGAACTGGCGGAAAGCTCCGGCTTCCTGCGCTATTTCGATCCGGCCACGATGGCCATCGCGACCCGCTTCTGCCCGACGCGCGACACCAGCGAGGACGGTGGCTGCACGGCCTATCCGGACGTGACGCTGTTCAGCGACAGGGTGGCGACCTCGATGGACTATGCAACGACCAACGATGTCCTGATCATCGATGGCAAGCAGGTGAGCGGAAACATCAATCCGGCATTCGATCCCGCGCAGTTCTCCTATGTGCGCGATGTGGATGTGGACAAGGTCGTCGGCGGCGATGCCTTTGGCGTGATCAAGCTCACCGCAGGCGCCCACTGGTCCGCGACAGAAGACAGCGGTGCGTCGATCCTGTGGGTGGACTCGGGAAGGCTGGACATCACAGCGCAGAGCAACCTGCTTACCGGCAACAGCGTGATAGGACGCAACGGTGCCGTCGATGTGAGGGACGGTCTGCTGAAGGCCGGGAGCACGATCGTGGACGGTTCGCTGTCCCTCGCCTCGACCGGCGAACTGGACAACAGCGATACGCTGCTGGTCCGGCGTGGAGGTGAGGTGGCGATGGCCGGTGGTCGAATCTCCACGGCCGTCGTGACGCTGGATCCAGGGACCGCACTGAAGGGGCATGGAACCATCGGCGCGACGGCCTATGTCGGGGACCCGGACTATCCCGACTTCCCCTGGAATGTTCCGCAGGTGGCGCGGGTGAGGGTGGCCGGTGGCGATCTTCATCCGCAGGGCGGCCCGTTGACGGTCAACGGCTATGTCAGCTTCGCCTATCCCAATGCCGGCCGGCTGCTGTTCGACATCACCCCGGAGACGCGCCAGGCGGGCCTTGTACTGGACGCATTCGAAGTCCATCGCTGCGACAGCCAGGGCAGCTACTACTATTGCGGAAACGGGGCGGCCACCACTGCGCCGGGCTTCCTGATCGGCGGCACGGTCGGCAAGCTCGCGCTGGATATCGCACCGGGCTACTACCGCCAGGATCTTTCGATCCCGCTGGTACAGGGACGTATCTATGGCAGCAAGGAAGGCAACGAGCTGACCACCGCGCTGTTGAACGACAGTGACAGCGAGTTCGATGCCAGCGTGCCGCAGCTGCAGGCCGGACAGGTCGCCTTCACCCGTGCCGAGCGGCAGGACGGCTCGGGCTACAGTGCCGATCTGACCAGTGCCGACACGGCACAGCGCAGGTTCCATCCGCGCGAGAACTCGCTGCTCACGTTCAATATCGTGCAGACCGGCGACGGCATCTGGGCGGTCGCCAATCCGGCCTTCGATGACGTGTCTCCGTTCGCCAACGTGGCGTCGGGCGCGGGCCTCGGCCAGGCATTGAGGACGGCCGCGTCGCAGCCGGCGTCGGCGCTGGAGCCGCTGCTGGGTGCACTGCAGTTTGCCGACCGCGACGTGGTCGCGCAGCAGGCCGGTGCGCTGCGTGGCGATGCGCACGCCACCCTGCGCCTGGCCGACAACGCCCTGCTGGGCAGCATCGGCAACGTGGTCCAGCAGCATCAGGCGGCGATGCGCAGTGCCGGTGGGGATGCCGATGGCCTGGCCGCGCAGGTCGCGCAGTCGATATCGGCACAGCCGGGCATGCGCCATGGCACCCTGTTCAACCAGCTGGCAATGCATCTGGTCGAGCCGACGGCAGCAGGTGCGGGGGCCAGCGGTGATGGCCAGCGTGGCCACGGTCTGTGGGCACGCGGCTTCGCCAGCCAT
>NZ_JCAFRQ010000012.1:0-5444 GCF_059368375.1 Stenotrophomonas sp. YJH_SMC_106-19 | reverse complement strand
CCTGCATCAGAACCGGTAACCCAGCCCCAGCTGCACACCATTCTGCAGCTGGCCGTCGCGGCGCTCGCCCACATAGTCGACCATCACCGACAGCCGCTCGCTGGCCCGGCTGGTCACACCCAGGTTCCAGCTCAGCACCTGCTCCCCCACCGTCTGGCTGTTGCTGCCGAACATCATCCGCATGGGCCAGATACGCAATGACGTCCGCCTCAATCGGCGGGGGAACCGCGGATGAAGGCAGTCAGCGAAGCACGGGGGGCTCGCCACCCGATGGCAGGAACTCGACTGCCACCCCTCGCCGCTCCCCGCCAGCCGGTACCTTGACTGCGCTGCGCCAGCGCGCCGCCGCCGCCCGCGCAGCCTGGTCCAGCGCCAGGACGCCGCTGCTCCTCTGCACAAGGACCGAGGTCACCTGCCCGTCCTCCCAGACATCAACCACCAGCAACACACGCACGTTACGGGCAACGACGGTGCCTTCCGGCAAAGGCGGCAACGGCTCGGGTGTGAAGCCGGCCGCGGCCAGATCCACACGTAGCGTTCCCCGATCGCCCTCCGCCGTATTGGGCGGCCCGCCGTCTTCCTGCGCAGGGGCTGCGGGCGCCCGGGGCCGCGGCGGCACCCACAACCCTGTGCCATCGGCCAGCGTTCCGCGTGGCGGCAGCGCTCGCTCTGCGTCGGGCTCATCCGAGGGCGACGTCGCCGACACCACTGGCAGGCCCGGCTCTGCCATCCCGCCAGGCGAGGCCGCCGTGTCGCCGCCAGCGTCATCACTTGTACCCTCAGAAACCTTGTCGGCAGCCGGCCCGAGCAGCGCCGAGGCCCGCGCCTCCAGAATGCGGGAGCGCTCCCTGCTGCCGCGCGACATCATGATGGCCCCCAGGCGCACGTCGCTGCCCAGCAGGATGTTGCCGGTATTGAGGTAGTCACGCGAGTCCACGCCGCTGCGCAGCCGTCGTTCCAACTGGCCGGCTACCACGCGCGCGCCCAGCGCCAGTTCCTCGTCCTGGTCGGCCATCACTTCGCTGTAGGCCTCCCATACAGAAACTTCGTTGGGCGCATAGGCCAGCACCTGTTCCAAGAGGGTCTGTATCCGATACAGGCGCTCCTGCAATGGCAACTCGTCCAACGCAGGGGGCAGCTGCCGCCTGCCGAAGAAGCTGCGCACCGACAGCGCTCGCATGTCCTCGGTCAACAGCGCCAGAGCAATGGCCGGGCGGCGTGGCGACGCAGCCCACATCTGCCGAAGCAGTTCGGTCGATTCCGCGTCCAGCGCCCTGTATTCCGGGCTCCGCCTTGCCTCCAGCACACTGCGATCGATGGCACCGGTACGGCTGGGCGGAGAGAGCGCGTTCATCTTGCCCACCACGGCGCTGTACTGGTCGCGCAGGCGCGCGAACTCGCGCGTATGGTCAGACGTGCGCGGCCAGAGCCGAGCAGATGCCTTCAGCTCGCTCAACAGGTGATCGACCTGCGCCACGTCTCCGCGGGCACCAGCGCGCATCGCCGCCTCCACTGTCTGCAGCGAGTCCTGCTCGAACGCCTCGCGCGAACTCCATTGCCGCTGCCCGCGCGCCAAGTCGTTCGCCGCTATGTAGACCTGGCGCGGTGCGTCGCGATCAACAGAGCCTCCGCCACCAGAGATCACTACCACCACGACGAAACCCAAGCCCAGCATCAGAGCCGCCACCAGGTAATCGCCGGACCGATCCAGCCAGGCCACGCGCAGCAGCGACAGCACCGAAGCCGTGCCGCCCAGCATCACCGCCGCGCGGAAGGCAGCGCGGCCATCGCTGATGGATGGGCGAGCACCCAGATGGCCCAGGACATCAAACGTGGAGTAAACCAGACCGCCCAGCCACGCCCACAACGGCGTCAGGCCAATCAGAACCGCCAGCAGCACGGCAAGCCAGCCCAGCCACTTCACGGCCGCCTACTCATGATCAAGCCCGGCACGCACAGGATGTAGAACAGCACGCCCAGCAGGAGCATGCCGGACTGCACGGCCAGCTCAAAGCCATCCCACCAGCCCGGCGAGGGCAGCGCGTCGTAGGCACGCCAGGCCGGCATGCCCCAGCCGGCCACCCAGCCCAGCACCAGGGTGCCGACCGCCGCCATCGTAACCCGCGACCCCAGGCCGGGAAGCTGACTGGTTGTGGCAGCAGCGCCCGGAGCGGCCGGCCTTGCCACCGGGCGGGCGGCTGCCGCCTGCCGCAGTGGCTGGGCCGTGCGGGTACGTTTCCGCTTGCGACCGCGGCCCTTGCCGCCGTTCGTCTGCTGTGCCACGCGCGCACTGCGTGCGACCAGGCCGGCGCGCGCGCACGCCGCGCAGGGTAGCCCGGCAAAGTGCTGGTGGCTGGCATCCTGACTGCACGCCACCAACTGGCCGCCGCTTCGCTGCGCGTAGCCCATCAGCAGCGACGACCACTCCTGCGCCGATGGACGGCGCTGCGGCTGCGCCGAGAACGCGCGATCAAACAGATCGCGCAGAGCCGGCGGGAACATTTCATGGCCACTGACCGGTGCGGGCAGCAGGCGGCTGATGCCGCGCCGGCCGTAGGGATACAACCGCGCAGCGATGCGCCCAGGCAGGTCGTTGGGCACGTCGCCCCCCTGGGGGCGCCCGGCGTACGGATGCAGGCCCGAATTGAGCAGCTGGAATACGATCACCGCCAATGCGAAGCGATCCTGCGCCTCTTCCTCGCCAGGCGTGACCCCACGCTGCTGGAACTCGGCCGCCAGATAATCGGTGGTCACCTGGCCGGCCGGGAAACGCTCGTCCTTGCCCTGGATGCTGAAGCCATCGCAATCAAGCATGGCGATGAACAGCGAATCGCGGTAGAAGCGGACATTCAGCGGCTTGAGATCGACCACGTAGTGCTGACAGCGGTGCAAGGCAGCCAAGGTCGCCGCCAGATTCGCAGCCAGGGTCATCTTCGCGCCCAGACCGGTGGGCAGCTTTTCAACGCGTGCCTGCCGTTCCTGCAGTACATGCTCAAGATCGGTGGTGGCCGACACGTCCAGGATCGGCATGCTGAAGCCGATGAAGCGCCCGCCACGGTCACGGAGCAGACCGGTCGGCCATGCGATCTGCACACGTTCGCGCCCACCCTCACGGAGCGTCGGCAGATCCGGCTGCAGTTCCAGCATTGCCCGCAGCTTGCGCTCGTAGAACGGCACGTCCTTGGCCGAGTGATACAGCTTGGCGACCTCGCGCGGACGCTCCTTCAGAGTGAACACACTGCCGGCGCCACCACTCTTGAGAAGGCGCAGCAGGGTCAGCGGCTGGCGCCGCTGGTCGAAGATGATTTCTCCACTGCGGCCAGGCATGTGCTCAGCCCGGCAATGCGATCAGCAGCGTCTTGTCATCGCCGGTAATGCCATCCGTGCGCGGGTCGGACAAGGTCGCCTGCAAGGCCTGGCTGCCATGTGCTTCATCCACGGCAGAGAGATAGCGCAGCACCGGCCCGAAAAACGGCTGGAACAAGGTGTCCCCTCGGCGTCCCATCGCAAAGGGCTGCACGCCGTCGGACATCAGCACCAGCGCCTGCACCGCCCCTTCGAAACGGGTCAGCCGCAACTGTTGACGCCAATTGGCTCCGGTAACGAACCAGGTTTCGTTGGCGTACTCGCCGTTGGCCGGCAGCGACACTGCATCGGCGGTGCCATCGCTGAACGCGCAGGCGGCGACCCCATCGCCGATATGGAGGAACCAGCCACCACGCGCATCGGCTACTACCCCCACAAGGGTGCAGGCATGGTCGGACAGGCGCAGGCCACGTCCGGCGGCCAACAGCGCCAGTTGACCGCGCGCGTCATCGATGGCCGTTTCGATGATCGGCCGCAGCGCGTCCACGGGCACCGTCAGCGGTGCGTCGCCCAACGCCATTGCCGCCGCCAGTGCAGCGGCGACGCTGCACGACATGTGTTGCGCCCCGACATCGCTGTGCGAGGCCGAGCCGGCACCATCGCAGACCACCGCCACCAGCAGCGCACCGCTGCATACCGCGGCATGCGCGTCCTGGCAGGGCTGCCCGCGATCCACGTGCGACCGCCCCGTAGCCGAGGCAGCCATAACGCGCCAACTCACGGTCAGACCGGCACGTGCGACCAGCTATCGGTCGCCGGCAACTGGACCTGCCCGCCGGGCGTCGAATTGGACACCACGCGCATGCTCGCGCTGAGCCACAGGAACAGCTCCTTGAACTGCAGGCCCTGCAAACGCTTCACCCCGCGCTCGCCATTGCGGCTGAACCGGGCAAGCACACCGAGGTCGGCATTACCCACTGCAATTGGAAACACCGCCACCCTGTTCTGTTCCTCGGCACTGCGGCACTGTTCGGCCACCGCCTCCCAGGCATCGGTCGGTTGGCCATCGGACATCAGGAACAACCATGGCCGCGTGTAGGCCACGCCAGCCTGCCGGAAGCGCTGCTTCTCATCTTCGATTTCCTGCAGGGCAAGCTCCACCGCCGCGCCGGTGGGGGTGGTGCCGTTGGCCTTCAGGGTGGGCGCAGTGAAATCCATTGCATCGCACCAGTCACCACGTACGGCGGCAGTGTCCATGCCACCGTATTCCACCAGCAACACGCGCACACGCTTGGCCGCTATCACATCGTCCTTCAGCTCCTTCTCCAGCAGCTTCAGACCAACGTTGAGCTGTTCGATCGGGCTACCATCCATGCTGCCGGAGCAGTCCAGTACCAGTATCAGCGGTGTGCGCTGTTCGCTGTTATCGACCAGAGAAACGTCAGGAATCGCGCCAATGGACATCGTGGTAAGCCTCCGTGCTATGGATCGGGCCGCTGTATGCGTTGCATCGAGTATAGGCACAGGGGAGAAGGGAAACCATGAGCCGACTTCCGACGCCCCGTGGCAATGCTTGCCACATTTGCCGACGTGCCCGGAATCCGACTCTGTCCAGGGATTATGGAGAGCCAACCGACTCCCTGCCGATACCGTCGTTCTGGAACATCTGTTCAGCAGCAGGAGGGTCTTTTCGGTGCAAATGCGACACTGGCGTGGGATGTCGCATGTGCTGAAGCAGGGCCATGAAGGCTTCGCTCAGCAATCAGGACTGCCAGCCGTGGGCTGGCACTACTGGGGAATTCGCATTCCGCCGGGCATGGCCCGGCGCCACCAGACCAGGCTACACGTTTGCCGGCCCGCACCATGAGATTCCATCTGAGCGATCCACGGAAGACCGCTCCTTCGCGACTCAAGACACTCCTGCGCCAACCTGTGCGGGCGGTAGAGGCGGATCAGCCGCCGGTGGACGTCCCCGCCCGGCGGGCGAGGACGTCCTCCCTGCATCAGAACCGGTAACCCAGCCCCAGCTGCACACCATTCTGCAGCTGGCCGTCGCGGCGCTCGCCCACATAGTCGACCATCACCGACAGCCGCTCGCTGGCCCGGCTGGTCACACCCAGGTTCCAGCTCAGCACCTG
>NZ_JCAFRQ010000011.1:0-7472 GCF_059368375.1 Stenotrophomonas sp. YJH_SMC_106-19 | reverse complement strand
GGACATGGTGGTGACCACCTGGCCGACCACTTCGCCGCCCTGGGAGGCGACGCCATGGGCACCGATGGCGAGCTGGTTGGCCTGGCGGGCGTGCTCGGCGTTCTGGCGCACGGTGGAGGTCAGCTCCTCCATCGAGGCGGCAGTTTCTTCCAGGTTGGCGGCCTGCTGTTCGGTACGGCGCGACAGGTCGTTGTTGCCGGAGGCGATCTCGCCGGCGGCAGTACTGATTGCCCGGCTGGACTGCTTGATGCGGGTGACGATCTCGCTCAGCTGCGCGGCAGTGGCATTGGCATCGTCACGCATGCGAGCGAATACGCCCTGGTAGTCGCCATGCATGCGCACGGTGAGGTCACCCTGCGACAGCGCGGCGAGCAGGCCGGAAATCTGTTCGATGCTGCCGGCGTTGGCGTCGAGCAGGCCGTTGATCTGCTGGGCCAGCTGCAGGAAGAAGCCTTCCTTGTCGCTGGTTTCGATCCGGCCGGACAGATCGCCGGCGGCGGCGCGGGCGATCACCCGGGCCACTTCGGCCTCGACCTGCGCTTCCTGGGTACGGTCACGCCATTCCACCACGCAGCCGACGGTGTCGCCGTCCTCGTTGCGGATGGTCGACACGACCTGGGCGAACTGGGCATCGCCGTACTGCATCGGGCGACGGGCCACGCCGTGCTGCTTGAGGTTCGCCAGCAGGGACGGGTCCATCTCGCCACGGTGTTCCAGCACCGTGACCGGCTTGCCGATCAGCGAGTCCTGCGCATCGAAGTCAGGCAGGTCGCGGCGCACATCGTCCTGGTACTGGCTCAACGTCTGCTGCAGGGCACGGTTGCTGTAGACGATGGTGTTGTTGGCATCGGTCAGGTAGACGCCGGTCGAACTGTAATCCAGCGCGGTCCGGATGCGCAGGTTCTCACGGGCGATGGCCTGGTCGGTCTCGATGCGCTCACGCAGATCACGCTGCATGCGCTGCATGGCCTGCATCAGTTCGCCCACTTCATCCTGGCGGCTGACATCGATGTGACCGTCGAGCTTGCCGCCGGCGACATCATTGGCCACCGAGACGGCACCACGCACGCTGCCGACGAGGGCGCGGGCGAACAGCCACACCAGCACCAGGCCGAGCGCGGCGCCACCCAGCAGGGCGATCACGGTCAGGACGGACGAAGCGGCATAGGTGGATTCGGCCTGTTCGCGCGAGGCGCGTGCGAGGCGGTTGTCTTCGGCAATCAGGGCTTCCAGCGCCGCGGCGGCCTTGCGGTGCTTGGTGCGGGTCTCGCCGACGAAGGTATCGATGGCGTCGTCCGGCAGGTCCAGTTCCAGCATCTCGGTGACGCTGTCGTAGGAGGCCAGGGCGTCCTTCCAGTCCTTGGCGAAGGTGTCGAACAGCTTCTTCTGCTGGGCGTTGTCCACCAGCTTCGGATAGTCCTTGATGGAACTGTCCATGCTGGTACGCAGCGCGGCAGCCTGCTTGCGCGCGTCGGCCTTGACGTCATCGCTGGCACGGATCAGCTGCTGGTAGGCACTGTTGCGGTACTCGCCGAGCATGCCGCGCATCTCGCCGGCCAGGCGGATGCTTTCCATGCGCGAACCGGCCAACTCGGTGGTGACGTTGTTCAGCGAATGCAGGCCACGATAGGCGACGATGCCCTGCAGCAGCATCACCAGCAGGATGACGCCGAAGGTCACCATCAGCTTCGGCATCAGTTTCAGGTTGTTGATCCAAGGCATGGGCGTTGCGATCTCCTAAGGCAGACGCGCACGGGCATCGGGCCCGGTTGCGGCGGCGGCCACGCCGGCACCAGGACCGGCGTGACTGCGACGGACAGCGGATTACTTGATGTTGGCCAGCTTCAGGCCGGCCGGCGAGCTGACTTCGATCTCGGCGCGCGAGGCATCGCGCTGGATCTTGCCGATCACGCACACGGTCTTGCCTTCCAGCGTTTCCAGCGGGAACGAGAACTTGCTGCGGTTTTCACCGGCGATGCGCGCCGAGAAGGTGTGGCGCGGGAAGGCGCCGCCCATGTACAGGAACGTCGGCTGGCCTTCGGAACCTTCGGCGAAGCGGGCCTTCTCGACCTTGCCGCAGACCATGCCGTCCTTGCCCACCGAGCGCGGGGCCAGTTCCGGCGGGATCATGTCCGAGGACTGGGCGAGGGCGGACGACGCGGTGGTGGCCAGGGCGGCAGCCGAAACGAGCGCGAGCAGGGACTTCATCGGGGTGGTTCTCCGGGAGGGTGATGGTTTTTTGCCGGTGGTACGCGTTCCCGCGCGGCCGGCCTCTGTCCCCCTATCGGCACCGCCGCAGGGAACTGAAGGGTTTCGTGACAGCAACGTGAAGCGGTACGCAGACTCAGGCGGCGGCGTCCTCGAGCAGGGCCGGCTGGCCCATGTCCGCGCTGTCCAGCAGGGTCTCGATGTCCAGCAGGATCAGCATGCGGTCGTCCTGGGTGCCGATGCCCGAGATGAACCGGGTATCGACCGCAGCGCCGAATTCAGGGGTCGGGCGGATCTGTTCGGACGACAGCGGGATGACGTCCGAGACGCTGTCCACCACGATGCCGACCACACGGTCATCGACATTGAGCACGATCATCACGGTAAAGGCGTCGTAGCGCGCGTTCTCCAGGCGCAGCTTCAGGCGCAGGTCGATCACCGGCACGATGGTTCCGCGCAGGTTGATTACGCCCTTGATGTAATCCGGTGCGTCCGGCACCCGGGTGACGGCATCGTAGCCGCGGATTTCCTGCACCTTGAGGATATCCACGCCGTAATGCTCGGCGCCGAGCGTGAAGCTGAGGAATTCGCCGCCGGCGCTGGCGGCGGAGCGGGTCTGGTCGTTCATCGAGGGGTCCTGGTTCTGCCGGAAGTCCCGGTGTCAGGCTCGATATCGGCCCCGCGCGGGGGGACTTTAGGCAGGGCCGTGACAGGACATTCCCGTCTGGTGAGGACCGGATGGCGCCAGGCCACGGCCGGCGCCAGCTACATCTCTCCGTTCCGGCGTGCCTTGCGCTGGCGGTCGATCCGGAAGATGTAGCGCTGGATGGCGCTGTCGCCACCGCGAGGCAGGCTGTCGAAGCGCATCCCCACGCGCTTGATTTCGGTACCGTTGGGCTGGCGCTGCGGCAGCAGGTTGCAGACCACCAGTTCGATATCCAGATCCGGCCCATCCGACAGCGACAGCACCGCCGCGTAGCGCTGCTGCAGGCCGAACACGGCGCAGTCGCTGGGCACCGCGACGGCAAGGCCTCCGCCGCTGATGTCCACCACGCGCATCGACAACGCCTCGGGGCGTCCGTCCGCAGCCGGCAGCAGCAGCTGGGGCGAGTCGGTGATGGGGGTCTCCAGCCGGTACAGTTCGCGCCGCTGCAGATGCATCAGTTCCTCTGGCAGCGCAGCGCGGAAGGCGACGTGGCCGTCGTTGTCCACGCGCTGCAGCCCCTGCAGACGGAAGCGCACCAGCACGCGCTCAAGCTGGGCGAAACACAGCACATGATCGGCCTGCTCGGCTGCCCGGTTGGACGCCTCCTGCGGGCTGCCATCGATCAGCAGCACGTCCTCGTCTTCGTCCAGTTCCAACAGCGCGGTCGGGAACGAGCGATCGCGGCCGTCGATATGCGCGTTTATCAGGGAGCGCTGCTCGATCAGCGAGCGCAGCAGCTGCCGCAGCTGGCGCGGATTACGGACCAGGAAGCGTTCATCCGCGGCGTCGGCCGCATGGACATCGTGCACTGCTGTGTCGTTGCCGTCGGACATGGAATCTGTGGTCAGGGGCGGGCGCCTGCGCGCGCCGGCGCGTGGCTCGATGGGGATATCGGCCACCGCGCCGGATTATGAAGTGTGAGTTTCATCACCTTCCATCGGCCGGGCCGGGATCGAAGGAATGGGCCGAAGGCATCATTCCTCGATACCGGCGATCTGCCGCACACGCTGCATCACCGCCGGATTGTCGTCCCCTCCGTGCAGGTGGAAGCGCGCTACCGCGGCCGCCAGCAGCTGTGCCTGTTCGGCCATGCCGTGGGTGGCGGCGGTGGACGCCTCCACCAGCGTGGCGTTCTGGCGGGTGCTGGCGTCCATCTGCGCGATGCTCTGGTTCACCTGCTCGATGCCCATGCTCTGTTCCTGCGAGGCGGAGGAGATCTCGCCCATGATCTGGTTCACCTGCTGCACCGCGGCCACGACCCGCTGCATGGTGCTGCCGGCCTGTTGCACCAGTGCGGCGCCATCGCTGACCTTGCCGACAGAGGCGTCGATCAGGCCCTTGATCTCCTTGGCAGCACCCGCCGAGCGTTGGGCGAGGGTGCGCACTTCGCTGGCGACCACGGCAAAGCCGCGGCCCTGCTCACCGGCACGGGCGGCTTCGACCGCCGCATTGAGGGCCAGGATGTTGGTCTGGAAGGCGATGCCGTCGATGACGCTGATGATCTCGGCGATCTTCTTCGAGGAGGCTTCAATGGCGGACATGGTGGTGACCACCTGGCCGACGACCGTGCGCCCTTCGCCGGCGATGTCGGCCGCATCGGTGGCCAGCTGGTTGGCCTGCCGCGCATGTCCCGCGTTCTGGCGCACGGTCGCGGTCAACTCCTCCATGGTGGCGGCGGTTTCCTCCAGGCTGGCCGCCTGCTGTTCGGTGCGGCTGGCCAGGTGACCGTTGCCCTGCGCCAGTCCGGCGGCGGCGCCGGTGAGGCGGCTGGAGGCTGCCTGGATGCTGCCGACGATGCGGGTCAGCTCGGCGATGGTGGTGTTGGCATCGTCGCGGATGCGGGCGTAAACGCCGTGGAAGTCGCCCTGCATCTGCACGGTGAGGTCGCCGCGCGAGAGCGAGGACAGCAGCTGCGAGATCTGCTCGATGCTGCGTGCGTTGGCATCCAGCAGGCCGTTGAGGCGTTCCGCCAGCTGCAGGAAGAAGCCTTCCTTGCCGGCGGTGCCTACGCGGCCGCTGAAGTCGCCCTGCGCGGCGGCATCGACGATATGGCCGAGTTCTTCTTCGACCTCGATCTCGGCTGTGCGGTCGGCCCACTCCACCACGAATCCCTGGCGCTGTTCGTCGTCGCCGATGATCGGATTGACGATCAGCTGCAGGGCCCGGCCGCCGACGCGGATCTGCGTGCGATAGGTGCCGGTGAGGCGGTCGAGCAGGGTGGCCTGGTGGGCCGGATTGCGGTGGAAGATGTCGATGTTGCGGCCCAGCAGGTCGGCGGCGCTGAACTGTGGCAGGTCACGGCGCAGGTCGGCTTCGGCGGCGGCCAGCATTTTCTGCAGTGGACGGTTGACGAAGACGATGTTGCGGTCACGGTCGGCGATCATCACGTTGGTGGTGACATCGTCCAGCGCGCTGCGGATGCGCAGCGATTCGCCACCGGCCGCCAGCTCGCGCTGGCGGCGCTGCAGCAGCCGGGTGCTGGCCTGGACCAGGGCGGCGGCCAGCGAGTCCTGCGGGAACTGGCTGGCATGCAGCGCCTCGGGCAGGGGCTGGTCGTCGGCCAGGCCGCGTGCCAGGTGTGCCAGTTGCTGCGGGTCGTGGCCGAGCAGCAGAAGCTGGCGGCGCATCTGGACGGCCATCACCGACAGCAGGCCGGCCTCGATGGTGACGTACAGGGCGTGCAGGACCAGCACGCCCAGACCACTGCCGGCGGCGAATACCGGGTACGGCAGGCCGCGCGTCTGCAGGGCGAAGAACAGCACGTGATGCACGGCGATCGCCACGGCGGCCACCACGATCGGCAGCCAGTCGCGGTAGTACAGCAGCAGTGCGATCAGCACGATGACCGTGAAGTGGGTCTCCAGCTGTCCGTGCGTCTGGTGGATCAAGGTGGCCGACAGCACCATCCACGCCAGCGCTGTCGTGCAGCGGCTGAGGCGGCTGCCGGGTTGCAGGTGGACCTGCACCGCGCTGACCAGCAGCGCAGGCAGTGCGACCAGCAGCCACGGTGTCCATTGACCATGGCGCACGGCCAGTGCCAGCGAGGCCAGGACCAGCCCTGCACTGACCAGCAGGAACAGGCGGTCGGCACCCGCGGCCAGCGTGCGCAGGTAAGGCGGTGTCGGCTGACCGGTCGGCGCGGCGGTATTACGGGTGGAGGCATGCATGCGCTACTCCTTGTGGCATGGGCAATGATGGGAAAGGATCACGGGCGCCTGTGCATTGCGCAGCAGCCCCGCAACCAGTGGAGCGGCTGCGAGCGGACGGCCGCCGCAGCCCGCGTCGAGAAGGGAGGGCCCGGCATAGACAAGGCGCTGCTGGTACAGCACCAACCATTCGAAGGGCAGCGGCGTGCGGGCCTCCCGCAGGTCGATGCCGTCGGGTGTGCGCGCCGATGGGGCGCAGCCACAGACGATGGACTGCCGCAGCAGCAGGGGATGCTGCTGGCTGGCGGCAAGCACGGCGGGCGACAGCTGCGCCAGCACGTCCACGGCGCGCCAGTGGCTGGCCGGTGGCTGTGAAGCATCGGCCTGCGCCCACAGCGCGGCGAGGGTCCATCCCAGCCACGCAGCGAGCAGCAGCACGCCGGCCAGCATTCGCCCACGCTGTACCGGTATCGGGTCGGGGTCGTTGCTGGCTGGCATCGCTGGCTCGCGTAGGACCGTGTCCCGTTAGCGGCGAGCGGCGGCTGAACCTGAAGAAAAATTCAATCAGTTGGCCGGGGCAACGCTGGAACTGTGATGCGTTGCGACGACCGGCGAGGAGTCACGGCGATCAGACCGGGCCGGTCGAGGGTCGGATCCCTGCCAGTGTGCAGGAATCCGACGCGTCCCGGTTCCGATGAGGTCAGAACTCCTGCCAGTCGCCGTCGAGTGCCAGCGCCGGCTGCGCCGCCGCGGCGCGTGCGACGCGCTGGGGGGCCGGCCTGGCCGCTGGAGCTGCCGCTGGCGTTCTGCGCTGCGCCGCCACGACCACCGCCGGTAGCGGTGCTTCGTTCTGTGATTCCAGGCGGAAGCGGGCCACGGCCTCACCCAGCTGCACAGCCTGTTCCTCCATCGCCCGTGCAGCGGCGGTGGCTTCCTCCACCAGCGCGGCGTTCTGCTGGGTGGTCTCGTCCATCTGCACCACGGTCTGGTTGACCTGCTCGATGCCGGCGCTCTGTTCCTGCGAGGCCGCGGAGATCTCGGCCATGATGTCGGTCACGCGCTGCACCGAGGCGACGATCTCGCCCATGGTGGCCCCGGCCTTGTGCACCAGCGCAGAACCATCGGCGACCTTGCCCACCGAGTCGTCGATCAGGCCCTTGATCTCCTTGGCGGCAGCGGCCGAACGCTGGGCGAGGGTGCGTACTTCGCTGGCGACCACCGCAAAGCCGCGGCCCTGTTCACCGGCACGGGCGGCCTCGACCGCGGCGTTCAGGGCCAGGATGTTGGTCTGGAAGGCGATGCCGTCGATGACGCTGATGATCTCGGCGATCTTCTTCGAGGAGGCTTCGATGGCGGACATGGTGGTGACCACCTGGCCGACCACTTCGCCGCCCTGGGAGGCGACGCCATGG
>NZ_JCAFRQ010000010.1:0-41515 GCF_059368375.1 Stenotrophomonas sp. YJH_SMC_106-19 | reverse complement strand
GGACATGGTGGTGACCACCTGGCCGACCACTTCGCCGCCCTGGGAGGCGACGCCATGGGCACCGATGGCGAGCTGGTTGGCCTGGCGGGCGTGCTCGGCGTTCTGGCGCACGGTGGAGGTCAGCTCCTCCATCGAGGCGGCGGTTTCTTCCAGGTTGGCGGCCTGCTGTTCGGTGCGGCGCGACAGGTCGTTGTTGCCCGAGGCAATTTCGCCGGCGGCCAGGGTGATGCTGGAGGCGCTGGCCTGGATCTGGCCAACGATGCGGGTCAGCTGGGTGACGGTGGCATTGGCATCGTCACGCATCCGTGCGAACACGCCGTTGAACTGCCCGTCCATGCGCGCGGTGAGGTCCCCGGCAGCGATCGACTGCAGCAGCTGCGAGAGCTGGCCGAGATTGCTGTCGGCGACCTCCATCATGGTGTTCAGGTGATCGATCATCACCTTGAAATCATGCTGGAAGCGCTGTGCGTCGCCGCGCTGGCTGAAGTCGCCCGCGGCGGCTGCGGCCGCGAGCTGCTGGATCTGCGTATTGATCGCCAGCAGGCTGGACTTGGCCGCATCCATCGACTCATGCAGGATGGCGCGGCTGCCGGGCAGGCGGCGCGCGTCCGGTGCGAGATTGCCGACGGCATACTGGTTGAGTACGTCGATCGCATCGCGGATCGCGTCCAGGTGCTCGAAAATGACCGTATTGATGCCGCTGGCGAGCTGGCCGTAGACACCCGGGAAGTCTTCCGGGATGCGATGGCTGATATCCGGTCCGGCATGCATCTGCGCCATCAGCTGCGTCTGCTCGGAGAATCGGCGCAGCATTGCGGTCATTTCCGCGGTGGCGGACAGCATCTGGCCGGCCTCGTCGTTGCTGGTGGCGCGGGTGCTGACGCTCAGGTCACCGCGGGCGACTGCCTGGATGGCCTGCACGGCCTTGCCGAGCGGACCGGTCACGGCCCGCGAGATGACCGTGGCCAGCGCGGCGGCCAGCAACGACAGCAGTACGATGCAGCCGATGATGGCGATCATGCTGGCGCGATGGGTGGCGTTGGCATCGGCGATCCGCGCGTCCATCAGGCCGGCGATGTGGGCACCCAGTGCCTTCAGGGCGTCGAACAGTTCACGCCGTGCCGGGCGCGACTGCTCGTCGGAAATCTGCTGCGCCATGATGCCGTCGCCGGCGGCCACTGCGTCACGCATGGCCTTGTTGGCGGCGAAGTAGCGATCCACCTGCGCCGAGGCGGCGCGATACAGTTCGCGTTCCTTGTCCTGGGCCGGCAAGGCGGCATAGGCCGCCAGTTCATCGCGTACGGCTTTGGCGGTGGTGTCCATGCGCTTGTTGTAGTCGGCCACCTTGTCCGGCTGGTCCAGCATGGTCAGCTGGGCCAGCTCGTAGGTACGGAATTCACCAAGCTGCGAGCGGGCTTCGCCCAGATGCTGCACCGACGGAATATCGTTGCTGGCCATCGCCCCCAACTGGTCGTTGGCCTGGCTCAGGCGCAACAGTGCGAACGCACCCAGCAGCAGGGTCATCAGGGTGGTGAGGGTGAACCCCACGGCCAGCTTGCGGGCGATGGGCAGATCGTGGAACCACTTCATGCAGGTGCTCCAGGTGGGCAGAGTGGCGGGCGTGCGTGCCGGCCGGGGAGTGCAGCGTGAATCGGAGCCGATGCGAGTCCGGTCACGACTGTCACTGCGAGATAGCGGCGCACGGTCGGCGGACTTTATGGATGGGCGTCACATCCGGATGCGTAGGGACGGCGGCGCGGACGCGTTGCAGGGGCCGTGTTCCGGCCTGCACGCGGGGGGGTTCCTGCGGCGCCGTGGGCCGACGGAGTTCACGAAATGGAGCGGGAGGCGCACACTCGCCTTGCTACCGGGCTGCACACAAACGAAAGCCGCCGCCCGTGTGGGGCGGCGGCCCTGGATCACCTGCGCTCGGACTCAGGCGGCCTGCGGCACGCGCAGCGAGCGCACCAGCCCACCGATGTCGACGATCAGTGCAACGCGGCCATCGCCGAGGATGGTGGCGCCGGACACGCCGCCGATACGCCGGTAGTTGTTCTCGATGTTCTTGACCACGACCTGCTGCTGGCCGACCAGTTCGTCCACTTCCAGTGCGATCTTCTGCCCGTCGCCTTCCACCACCACCACCAGCGATTCGCTGCCGGGCATGCGGGCGCCGTACCCGTAGTACTCGCTGAGGGACAGGATCGGCAGGTACTCGCCACGCACGCGCAGCACGCGCCCTTCGCCGGCCATGCTGCGGATGTCCTCCGGCTGCGGCTGCAGGGCTTCCAGCACATAGGCCAGCGGCAGGATCAACGTCTCGCCCGCCACCGCCACGGTCATGCCGTCGAGGATGGCCAGGGTCAGCGGCAGCCGGATCAGGGTACGCGTTCCAGTGCCCAGGCTGCTTTCGATCTGTACTTCACCGCCCAGCGCCTGGATGTTGCGACGGACGACGTCCATGCCCACGCCGCGCCCGGAGAGATCGGTGACGGCGTCGGCGGTGGAGAAGCCCGGCTGGAAGATCAGGTCCCAGACCTGCGAGTCGGTGGGATTGTCGGGCACGCTAAGGCCGCGTTCGGCCGCCTTGGCGAGGATCCTGGCGCGATCCAGGCCGCGTCCGTCGTCGCTGACTTCGATGACGATGTGGCCTCCCTGGTGCGACGCCGCCAGGGTGATGGTGCCGGTCTCGTCCTTGCCTGCGCCCTTGCGCACGTCCGGCATTTCCAGCCCGTGGTCGATGGAGTTGCGGACCAGGTGGACGAGCGGATCGGCGATCTTCTCGATCAGGCCCTTGTCCAGTTCGGTGCCTTCACCGATGGTGCGCAGGCGGACCTGCTTGCCGAGGCGGGTGGAGAGGTCGCGGACCAGGCGCGGGAAGCGGCGGAACACGGCGTCGACCGGCAGCATGCGCACGCCGATGACGGCTTCCTGCAGGTCGCGGGTGTTGCGTTCGAGCTGATCCAGGCCGGCGAACAGGCTCTCGGCAAGCACCGGATCCAGCGCATGCGAGACCTGCTTGAGCATGGCCTGGGTGATGACCAGTTCACCGACCAGATTGATCAGTGCGTCCACCTTGTCGACACTGACGCGGATCGAGGTTTCCGCGTCCTGGCTGGTGCCAGGGGTGCCACTGGCGGCAGGGGCGGCGGCAACGGGGGGTACTGCAGCAACGGGCGTGGAAGGGGCGTTGGCTGTTGTATCGGGGGCGCGGGTGGCCAGGCTCGGCGGCGCGGCCGGACGGATGTCCAGTTCGCAGTCGTCCAGCACCCACGCAAAGGTGTCTTCGATCTTGCTGCGCGGCACCTTGCCGACCAGGCCGAGGTCCCACGCAAGATGGGCTTCGAGAGGGTCAAGCTGGGCGAAGCCGGGCAGGCGTTCGAGCCGCGCAGCGACCTGCAGCGAGCCGAGATGTTCCAGTTCGCGGATGATGCGCAGCGGATCATTGCCACTCATGAACAGTGAGGGCGCGGGGGTGAAGCCGATCTGCCAGGCTTCGGGCGTATCGTCCACCGGTGCTGCGGCGGCAGCCGCGGCCGGGGCGCTGGCTGCCGGCTGGCCGGACAGCACTGCCTCCAGCCGCGCCTTCACCGCGGCGACGGCCGCCGGATCGGCCGCCTGGCCGTGCTCGGCCTCGCGCAGCAGGGCGCGCAGCACATCCACGGACGACAGCATCGCATCGACCGCGTGGCCTTCCAGCGCGCGCTTGCCGGCGCGCAGCTCGTCCAGCAGCGTTTCCAGTACGTGGGTGAGCGCGGCGATGGCATCGAAGCCGAACGTACCGGCACCGCCCTTGATGGAGTGGGCGGCGCGGAACACCGAGTTGATGATCTCCGCGTCCTGCTGCCCCGACTCCAGGGCCAGCAGGCCGGCCTCCATCGCGTCGAGGCCTTCGCGGCTCTCTTCGAAGAAGGTGGCGTGGAAGCGTTGCAGGTCCATGCTCATGCAGTGGTGATCCGGAAGCGAAGAAGGGGAACGGTGCGGGGCGATCAGCCCAGCACTTTCTGCACGGTGGCGACCAGCTGTTCCGGGTTGAACGGCTTGACCAGCCAGCCGGTGGCGCCGGCGGCCTTGCCTTCGGACTTCTTGTCGGCGGCGGACTCGGTGGTCAGCATCAGCAGCGGCGTGAACTTGTAGTCCGGCAGCTGGCGCAGCTCGCGGATCAGCGCAATGCCGTCCATGTTCGGCATGTTGACGTCGGTGACCACCGCGTTGAAGCGCTGTCCCTTCGCGCGGCCGAGCGCGACCGCGCCGTCTTCAGCTTCTTCGACGGCAAAACCGGCCGAGGTGAGGGCGAAGGACACCATCTGGCGCATCGACGCCGAATCGTCCACCACCAAGATACGTGCGCTCATGCAGCGTTCTCCACAGATTTCAGGTTGTCATGGGGTACGTCCAGGCCCAGAGCCTGGGTGACGCCCAGCAGGCGCGCGGCGTCACGGAAGGTTGCAGTGCAACCGTGGAAGCCGGTGTCCAGGCCCGCCTCGCGGCGTGCCTGCACGAATGCACACAGCACCTGCACGGCGGCGGTGTGGACGCGGCCGACCTGGCTTGCATCCAGGGTCAGCTCGCCAACCTGCGCTACCAGCGGGGCGAGGCGGTTCTTGAGCTCGGTGCTGGTCTCGATGCCGAGATCCTCACCCAGTTCGACAGTGCTCATCGTTGCTCCGGACAAACGGTTCCGTCATCCATATCGGCACCCGCCAGGGGTTCTTTAGGGGGCGGTGAGGCCCTGCGTGCCCGTTCCGACGGGCCCGGGCAACGCGTGGCCCCCGCCTCAGTTGAGCAGGCGGGTGGCGTCGAGCAGGATCATCGGCCGTTGGCTGACGCGGGCCACACCACGGAAGAGGTCGTTGGAGATCTGGCAGATGCGGGCGGTATCCGGTGGCTCGATCTGCGAATCAGTGAGATTGGCGACGTCTTCCACGGCCGAGACGCGCAGGCCGATGGTCTCGCCGTCTTCCTCCAGCACCACGATGCGGGTCTGTGCGTCGTCCTCGGCCGCCGCTGCGCCCAGGTGCAGCCCAAGGTCCATCACGGGCACCACCTGGCCGCGCAGGTTCATGATCCCCAGCATCGCCGGCGCAGTGCCGCGCAGCGGCAGCAGGGGTACCGGCAGTACCACCTCCTGCACTTTCAGCAGTTCCAGTGCATAGGCCTGGCTGCCACAGCGCATCCGCAGCCAGCGCGAGGTGCGCTCGTTCGCGCGGCGGTGCTGCGGATGCGGGCTGTTGGCGGGTCGATGGGCCTGCGCCTGCAGTTCCTGCCAGCTGGCAGGGCGGCTGGCGGCGGGTGCTTCGAGGGCGACACGCGGCGGTGCAGCCGCTACCGGCGGCGCAGCGGCGGGTGCCGGGGGCACGATCCGCGCGGGCGCCACCGGATCCACCCCTTCGCCGCTGGCGGCGGCCTCGAAGGCAGCCTGCAGCGCGGGGCTGTCGGTGTGGGCCAGCAACGGGCTTTCCGCGCCGTCGGTCTCGTAGATCACCTCATCGGGCAGATCGTCCCAGGTCGGCTGGCGTTCGGCAGCGGCCGGTGCAGCGGACTGGCTGGCGGCCTCGAAGGCGGCCGCCAGAGCGGCGTCATCCACGGGCACCACGTCGCTGCTGCCGGTTTCGTAGATGACCTCTGCCGGCAGGTCGTCCCAGGTCGGCTCGCGTTCGGCGATCGCCGCCGGAAGCGCCGTGTTGCCTGCATCGGGGCTGGCCGCCACCGGGGCGATCGCTTCGCCCAGCAGCTCGTCCAGATAGTCGTCCAGCACGCCGGTGGTGTTCATGCGGCTTGCTCCAGCGCGCGCGCATCCTCGCCAAGGATCCAGTTCAGCGCGCGACGGTAGGCCGCGAGCCCGCGGCCGGGATAGTCCTCGCCGACGCTCGGCAGGGTCAGGCCGGCCGCGTTGCTGACCCGCGTGTCGATCGGAATCGCATCCTCCCAGACGCGTGAGCCGTGGCGGTCCTGCATGCTGCGCAGTGATTCGTTGCCGGTGCGGGTGCGGCGGTCGAACAGGGTGGGCAGGATCGAGATCGGCAGCGGGCGCCGGCGCGAGCGCTCGACCATTTCACCGGTGCGCACCATGCCGTCCAGCCCGTGCAGTGCCAGCGGCTCGGCCTGCGTCGGAATGATCAGGCGGTCCGCTGCCGCGAGCGCATTGATCATCAGCAGGCCGAGTGTGGGCGCGCAGTCGAGCAGGATGTAGTCGTGCTGGCCCTGGTGCCGTGCCAGCGCGTTCTGCAGCGCCAGGCCAAGGCCCGGCTGGTTGGCGCTGCGGCGCTCCAGCGTGGCCAGTGCCGGCTGTGCACAGACGTAGTCCAGGCCGCTGACGCTGCTGGTGTGGCAAAGGCTGGACAGCTCGGCTGGAGGTGCGCCGAACAGCTCAAGTACGCCGGTCGGTGGCGGGTCCACCGGCACGCCGAAGGCGCGGCTGAGCGAGGCGTGGGGATCAAGATCGATCAGCAGCACGCGATGGCCCTGCGTGGCCAGGTTGCGGCCGAGGGCCAGGGTGGTCGTCGTCTTGCCGACTCCGCCCTTCTGGTTGGCGACTGCCCAGATGCGCATGGGTTTACTCCTTCATTGCCGGGGGAGCGGCGGCGCCGACACGGCTGCCAGCCGGCACCGGTGGCAACTGCACCGGTGCGATGGGGGACGGGGAGGGCACTGTGGCGGGTGTTGCCGCAGGCCCGGCGGACGGGTCGGCCGCGCCGTTGGCGGCGTTCAGGCGCTGGCCCAGCGGGTCGACCGAGTGCGAGGTGTCGGCCAGGATGATGACCATCACCCTCCGGTTGCGGTTGCGACCCTGCGCACTGTCGTTGTCCTCGCGCGGGCGGAACTGGCCGTAGCCGACCATGGCCAGACGCGAAGGCTGCAGGCCCTGGTCGGCGAACAGGTGGACCACGCTGGCGGCCCGCGCGGCCGACAGTTCCCAGTTGGAGGGGAAGGTGGCGGTGGCGATCGGCACGTTGTCGGTGTGGCCTTCCACCCGCACGCTGTTGGGTACGTCGCGCAGCACACCGGCCAGGCTGGACAGCGTCCCGCGCGCGTGCACGTCCAGCGCCGCCGAGCCGGTCGGGAACAGGATGTCGCTGTTGATCTCCACTTCGATCCACAGCTCGGTGCGGCGCACGCTGATCATGCCGCGCTCGATCAGCGGCGACAGCGCGGCGGTCAACCGGTCGGCGATGCTGCTGAGCTGGCGCTCGGCACGGGCGATCTGCTGCTGGTCGTGCACCGAGACCGGCATGCGCATCTGCGAGGCCATGGCCGGCAGCAGGGTAGGGTCGTGCGAGGGTGCCGGTGCGGACGGGCCGATCTTGGTGCCGGACTTGATCACCGAAGGACTGTCCCAGCCGCCCCCCTGCACCTGCTTGTTGCCGACCTGCACCGGATTGATGGTGCGCGGCGCGCCACCAAAGGCATCGGTGAGCGCATCGGCCATGATCCGGTACTTGCCTTCGTTGATCGAGGAGATCGCATACATCACCACGAAGAAGGCCAGCAGCAGCGTCATCAGATCGGCATAGGGGATCGCCCATGCTTCATGGTTGGCGTGCTCTTCGTGGTGTCTGCGGCGGGCCATGTCAGTGCAGGAAGCCGGACAGGTTGGTTTCGATGTTCCGCGGGTTCTCACCCTGCGCGATCGAGATCAGGCCTTCGATGACCATCTCGCGGTCGCGGCTGTTGTGGGCGATCACTCCCTTCAGCTTGGCGGCGATCGGCAGGAACAGCAGGTTGGCCGACGCGATGCCGTAGATGGTGGCGGTGAAGGCGGCGGCGATGCCATGCCCCAGCTTGCTGGGGTCGGCCAGGTTCTTCATGACGGCGATCAGGCCCAGCACCGCACCGATGATGCCCAGCGTCGGCGCATAGATGCCCATGCCCTCGAAGACCTTGGCAGCGGCCTGGTCACGGTGTTCCTGGCTGCCCAGCTCGATCTCCAGCATGTGCCGGATCGATTCGGGCTCGACGCCGTCGACCAGCAGCTGCAGGCCTTTGCGCAGGAACGGATCCTGCTGCGCTTCCACCTGCGCTTCCAGGCCCAGCAGGCCCTGGCGGCGGGCGATGTTGCTCCACTCGACGATCTGCTGGATCAGCTCGCGACGATCGCTGTGCGGCGGGCGCACGACCCAGCGCACGATCCGGAAGGCATGCCTGAATACGGCGGGTGCGGTGTGCAGCAGGATCGCGGCGATGGTGCCGACGATGACGATCACGAACGCCGCAGGCGACCACAGGGACGCCAGTCCGGCGCCCTTGAGGATGCTGCCGCCGACCAGCGAGGCCAGGGCGAGAAAGAGTCCGATGAGGCTGAGTCTATCCATGGGTCCGGTATCGGCGTGTGTGAATGGGACTTGAGACACCGGTCGATCGCGTACAGACGGTAGTCACAGTTTCTGGTTCGCCAGGCATGGCCCGGCGAGCGTCATCGCAGGCCATCCACGTCGAGGATGAGGGCCATCCGGCCATCACCGATCAGCGTCGCACCGGCGTAGCCGCGCAGGCCGCGCAGGGCCTTCGGCAATGGCTTGATGACCACTTCCTCGCGCCCACGGACCTGGTCCACGACCAGGCCGAAGCGCGCCTCGCCGGCCTGCAGCACCACGATGGTGAGCAGCGCCGAGGCGGCCGGCGTCACATCCAGCCACTGGCGCAGATCGACCAGCGGCAGGGTGTGCGAGCGACGATCCAGCACCGCCCGGCCATCGAACCAGCCCAGCGAGGTGCGCGGTGCATGCAGCACTTCCATCACGCGCGCCAGCGGCAGCGCATAGACGTCCTCGCCGGCCTGCACCAGCAGGGTTGGCAGGATCGCCAGGGTCAGCGGCACGCGGATCAGGAAGCGGCTGCCCCGACCCAGTTCCGACTGGATCTGGATCTGCCCACTGAGCTCGCGGATGCGCGACTGCACCACATCCATGCCGACGCCGCGGCCGGAGATGTCGGTCACCTGCTGCTTGGTGGAGAAGCCGGGCAGGAACACCAGGTGCAGGCATTCCTCGCTGCTCAGCCGGGCCGCCGCCTCCGGGTCGATCAAGCCCTTTTCGCGTGCTTTCGCGCGCAGTTTTTCCGGATCGATGCCGGCGCCATCGTCCTGCACCTCGATGCTGACGTAGTCGCCTTCCTGCTGGGCCGACAGACGCACGTGGCCCATGCGTGGTTTGCCCTGTGCTTCGCGCAGATCGGGCATCTCCACACCATGGTCGATGGCGTTGCGGACCAGGTGCACCAGCGGGTCGGCCAGGGCCTCGACCAGGTTGCGGTCAAGCTCGGTTTCGGCGCCGACCAGCTCCAGGTCCACTTCCTTCTTCAGCGAGCGGGCAACATCGCGGGCGACCTTGGGGAAGCGCGAGAACACCTTGCCGACCGGTTGCATGCGCGTGCGCATCACTGCCGACTGCAGGCGCGCGGTGGCGATGTCAAGGGTCGACACGGCGCGGTCCAGTTCCTCGTCGCGCAGGCGCGCACGCAGGGTCTTGAGCCGGTTGCGCGACAGCACCAGCTCGCCGATCAGGTTGACGATCGCATCCAGCCGCTTGGTATCCACGCGCACGGTGTGCTCGGCCTCGGCCACCGGCTTGTTGGCCGCGGGCTTGACCGCGGCGGCCGCGGGGCGCGGTGCGGGCAGTGCAGGCGCCGGCGGGGCAGTCACGGGTTTCGCGCCCGGGGCGGCGCCGCCGTGCAGCTGGTCAAGCAGGGCTTCGAACTCATCCTCGCTGATCAGGCCATCGTCGGCCTTGGCCGGCGTCGCCACCGCGGTGGGGGCGTTGCTGCCGTGCAGCTGATCGAGCAGGGCCTCGAACTCGTCGTCGGTGATCAGGTCACCGGCAGCGGGCGCGGCTGCTGTGGGGGCGACAGCAGCCGGCGCAGCAGTGCCGTGCACGTCGAACTGGGCGATCAGGTCCGGCGGGGCATAGCCGGGTTCGTTGCCGGAAGACACGGCATCCAGCATCGATTGCAGGTAGTCCAGTGATTGCTGTGCGGCATCGAAGTGATGCGGCTGCAGCACCGCTTGGCCAGCGCGGGCGGCGCCCAGTGCCTCTTCGGCGGCATGGCACAGCTCGACCATGGCGGTGATGCCGAGGAAGCCGGCGCCGCCCTTGAGCGTGTGATAGCCACGGAACACGGCGTTGAGCTGGTCGGCGTCCTGCGGCGCCTGTTCCAGCGACACCAGCTGTTCGCCGAGGCGATCCAGGATTTCCTGTGCCTCGATGATGAAATCGGCGGTGATGTCGTCGGATACCGCGCTCATGCTTACAGTCCCAGGTCCGACAACAGGTCGTCGGCGTCGTTCTGAGAGACCGCGTGGCGGTCCAGTCCCTTCAGTGCCGGTCCGGCCAGCGCCGGATCGGTGCGATGCTGCTCCGGTGGCAGGCCCAGCGCGCCAAAGCCTTCGTGCACGCGGCGGACGATGCCGACCACGCGACGGATGATCTGTCCGGTCAGGTCCTGATAGCTCTGGGTCAGGGCAATCTCGGTCAGGTTGTGGCGGATGCGTTCCAGCTGCGCATCCTGCCCCGGCTGGAGGCCTTCGGCGCGCAGCTGTTCGGTGAGGCTGCGGCACTCTTCGGCCAGGTCCAGGGTGCGGTGCGTGGCCTGTTCGGTCATCGCCACCACATGGTCCAGGCGCGCGCAGGCGTCGTCCAGCTCGCCCGCCTCGCTGGGGACGGTCGGCAGTTCGCCCAGGGCCTGGCCCAGTTCGCGGGCCAGCCGTGACAGGCCGCTCATCATCGGCTGCGTGCGTGCGGCCACCAGGGCGTCGATGCGCTGGCGCCAGGCGCTCTCGTCGCCGGATTCGAGCGCGTCGAGGGCTTCCTGCAGGCGCAGGGCGAGAGCGTTCTTGTCGACCGTGGCGTCCATCAGGCGCTGGCCGCCAGGCGTTCGAAGATCTTGCCCAGTTTCTCTTCCAGCGTCTGCGCGGTGAACGGCTTGATGATGTAGCCGTTCACGCCGCTCTGCGCCGCTTCGATGATCTGCTCGCGCTTGGCCTCGGCGGTGACCATCAGCACCGGCAGGGTCTTGAGCTTGGCATCGGCGCGGATCGCCTTGAGCAGTTCGATGCCGGTCATCACCGGCATGTTCCAGTCGGTGACCACGAAGTCGAACGGTTGGCTCTGCAGCATCGACAGCGCAGCATGCCCGTCCTCGGCTTCGGCGGTGTTGGTGAAGCCCAGATCGCCCAGCAGATTCTTGACGATGCGACGCATGGTCGAGAAGTCGTCGACGATCAGGATGCGCATGTTCTTGTTCAAATCGGAGTTCCTTTGTTGTTCAGTCGCCCGCGGTGGCCGTGGCCGCCGCAGGCATGTTCATTCTTCAAGCCCGGCATCCGCGGCCTCGAAGATCTTCAGCCGGCCGCGCAGGCGCAGCACGGCCTGGCCGTGGATCTGGCAGACGCGCGATTCGCTCACGCCGAGCACCGCGCCGATCTCCTTCAGGTTCAGCTCCTGCTCGTAGTACAGCGAGAGCACCAGCTGTTCGCGTTCGGGCAGATGGCCGATGGCCTTGCCCAGTTCGCGGCCGAACTCGCCACGTTCCAGGACCTGCTGCGGTGTCGGTCCGCCCTGGGCGACGGTGTCCAGTTCGCCCTGGTCTTCGATGCGCGATTCCAGGCTCAGCACCTGGCCGCGCGAGGCGTCCTCCATCAGCCGCAGGTATTCGGGCAGTGGCATGTCCATGGCCGCCGCCACCTCGGTGGCACTGGCTGCACGGCCCGTGGTCTGCTCCAGGCGGCGGATGGTGGCGGCCGCATCGCGGGCGCGCCGATGCACCGAGCGCGGTACCCAGTCGCCGCGGCGGATCTCGTCGATCATCGAGCCGCGGATGCGGATCGAGGCATAGGTCTCGAACGAGGCACCCTGGTCGGCGTCGTAGCTGCGCGAGGCTTCGATCAGGCCCATCATGCCGGCCTGGATCAGGTCGTCCACTTCGACGCTGGCCGGCAGGCGTGCGGCCAGGTGATGGGCGATGCGCCGCACCAGGTCCGAGTGCTGGGCGATGACCTCGGTCGCCGCCGAGCGCTGGACTTCCCTGTACTGGGCCGCGCCTTTCATGCTGCCACCCCGCGTTGCTTGAGGATGCGCTCGAGGAAGAATTCAACGCCACCGCGTGGCTCGGTGGGGGCCTGCCAGCGGGCGGTGCGACGGGCGATCTCGGTGATCGCCAGCGCCGCCGGGCTGGATGGATAGGCCTTCACCACCGGCTGCTGGCGCTGCACCGACAGGCGCAGCCAGTCATCCTGCGGCACGCAGCCCAGGTAGTTCAGCGAGACATCGGCAAGGAACTTCTCGCAGACCCGGGTCAGCTTTTCATACAGCACGCGGCCCTCGTTGGGGTCGCGCACCATGTTGGCCACCACCTGGATGCGGTCCACGCCGCGCTCGCGCGACAGCACCTTGATCAGTGCGTAGGCGTCTGTGATCGAGGCCGGTTCGTCGCAGACCACGACAACCGTGTCCTGTGCGGCCTGGCAGAAGGTCAGCACGCCGTCGGTGATGCCGGCGGCGGTGTCCACCACCATGATGTCCAGCTCGCGTTCCAGTTCGGAGAACACGTTCACCAGGCCGATGTGCTCGGCCGGGGCCAGCTCGGCCATGTGCCGCCGACCGGACGCGGCCGGCACCACCAGCACGCCGTTCGGACCTTCGACGATCACGTCTTCCAGCGAGCAGCGGCCGGCGACCAGATCCGCCAGGGTGTGGGTGGGATTCAGCCCCAGGATCACGTCGATGTTGGCCAGACCCAGGTCGGCGTCGAGCAGCAGCGTGCGCTTGCCCATGCCGGCCAGCGCCACGGCCAGGTTGGCCGAGACGTTGGTCTTGCCGACGCCGCCCTTGCCGCCGGTCACGGCGATGGTGCGCACAGGGCCGAGCGGCTCGCTGCGGGTGGCCGACAGCGGGAAGGTCTTGGTCAGCTTGGCGTACTCACGCGACGGCATGGTTCAACTCCGGGTTGCAGGGCATATCGGCCGCTCGGCGCAAATCTTCAAGGCGAAGTACAAGATTGGCCGCGCTGGCCCGGTGCAGGTCGTCCGGAACGTCCTGGCCATCGGTCACCCAGGTGATCGGCAGCGCGTGGTCTACCGCCACTGACAGGGCGTTGCCGAAGCGGCCGGTCTCATCCAGCTTGCTCAGCACCAGGCCCTGCAGGTTGGCCGCGCCGAAGCGGCGCACCACCTCGTCCATGTCGCCAAAGCTGGTATTGGCCGGCAGCACCAGCAGAGTGCGGACCTGGCGGGCGGCACGCAGCCACTGCAGCTGCGCGGCCAGGGCGCGGTCACGCGGGCCCAGGCCGGCGGTATCGATCAGCACCAGCTTGTAGTCCTTCAGCCGCTCCAGCAGCTGGTCCAGGTCGGTACCGCTGTTGGCTTCATGCACCGCGATGCCGAGCTGGCGGCCATAGCCGTACAGCTGCTCGCGGGCACCGATGCGCAGTGTGTCGGTGGTGACCAGGGCCACATCGCGCGGCGCGTGCTTCTCGGCGAAGCGCGAGGCGAGCTTGGCGATGGTGGTGGTCTTGCCGGCCCCGGTTGGACCGACCAGAGCGATCACGCCGCCTTCTTCCAGCGGATCGACCGGCGCGATCGGCAGCCTGCGCGAGATCAGGCCCAGCATCAGCCCGCGGCCCCGGTGGGCTTCGGTTTCCAGCGGTATCTGCATGACCACATCGCGGGCCAGCCCGGCATCGAATCCGTACTCGTCCATCAGGTCCAGGGCGGTCGCCCGCACCGGGCAGCCGCGCAGGCGCTCGTCGGTGAAGCGGTTCATCTCGCGCTCGATGACCTGGCGCATGCCGGCCACTTCGTGGCGCAGCTGGCGGATCTCGGCATCGTCCTGTGCAACCACCGTCAGTACCGGCGCCGGGGCAAGGAGCGGCGCCGGGGCCGGCGCGGTCTCCGCTTCAGCGGCAGCGGCAGGGGCTGGCGTGGTCTCGGCAACGTCCTGCGCGTACGGCGGCTCGGGGTGCACGGACTCGGCCTGCGCCGTGGCCGCAGCGGTGATCGGCAGCGGCGGCGGCAGCACTGCCGGCGCGGGGGATTCGTGATGCTCGTCCTGCGGCGGGTCGATCAGGAAACGGGCGCGGTTGGCGGGCGCCGGTGCGGGAGCCACGACGGCGCTCGCGAACGGCGCGAAGATCTGCTCCGGCAGTGCCGGATCGTTGACGGTGGCACGCGCCAGGGTGGCAGCGAAGCCGGAACTGCCGCGGGTGGGCACGATCTCGTCCGCACTGTCCAGGGTGCGGCCGGTGGCACCGACGGCCGCGCGGGCGAGGGCGGCCACGGCCGATGTGGTGGCGGTCACCGGCTGCTGGGCCGGTGTCGTGGAGCGGCGGCGGGTGACCGCGGCGATCACTGCATCCGCGGCGGTGCGCGGTTTCGGCGGCGGCGGAGCCACGTCGCGCCGCGAGGCTTCCAGCGCGCGTTGCACCGCGCTCTCGTCATAGTTGGCTGCGGCGACGATCTCGACGCCTTCCTCGATCCGGCGGTTGGACAGGATCACAGCATCGGGACCATGTTCCTTGCGCACCAAGTTCATGGCCGAGCGCATGTCGGCGGCGACGAATCGTTTGATTTTCATGCTGTGGTCACGGGACGGGGACGGCGGGGTGGTGGTGGGAGAACGCGGGTGGTCGGTGGTCTGCACGGAACGGGTTCCCCTTGGCATCTGTCTGTTGCGGTGGTTCGAAGGTGGTGTCTGTTTTCTGACGCATCGGTGGGCGGCGTCAGCTGATCGTTCCGACCAGCTTCAGGCGCTTGTCCTCCGGCACTTCGCTGTACGCCAGTACCGACAGCGACGGAACGCTGTGACGGACCAGGCGTGCCAACGCGGCACGTACCGGGCCGGGAACCAGCACGACCGCGGGCTCGTTGCGGGCTTCCTGCTTGCTGACACATTCGGCCAGACTCTGATGCAGTCGCTCGGCAAGCCCGGGTTCCAGCGCGGCGCCGTTGCCCTGCGTGGACTCCTGCAAGACGCGTTCCAATTGCGGGTTGAGGGTGAACACCGGCAGCTCCGCCGACATTCCGGCGATCTCCTGCACGATGAAGCGGCCGAGCGCGGTGCGCACTGCGGCGGTGAGCGTGGCCGGGTCCTGGCTGGACGGCGCGTGCTCCACCAGTGCTTCGGCGATCTTGCGCAGCTGGCGGATCGGAATGCGTTCCACCAGCAGGTTCTGCAGCACCCGCACCACGGCCGACAACGGCAGCGCCTTGGGCGTCAGATCTTCGACGAGCTTGGGCGCGCTCTTGGCGAGGTTGGCCAGCAGGTGCTGCACCTCTTCGTGGCCCAGCAGCTCCGGCGCATGCTCGCGGATGAGGTGGGAAAGATGGGTGGCGACCACGGTGGCCGGGTCGACCACGGTGTAGCCCATGGTTTCGGCCTGGGCGCGCTGGTGCGGCTGGATCCAGGTAGCGTCCAGGCCGAAGGCGGGATCCTTGCCGGCGATGCCGTCCAGCGGGCCGAGCGCACTGCCGGGGTCCAGCGCCAGTTCGCGGTCGGGATGGATCTCGGCGGTTGCCACCGGCACGCCATGCACCAGCACGCGGTAGCCGTTGGCCGGCAGTTCCAGGTTGTCGCGGATGTGCACGGATGGAATCAGGAATCCCACGTCCTGGGTCAGCTTGCGCCGCACACCCTTGATGCGTGCCATGAGTTCGCCGCCCTGATTGCTGTCCACCAGCGGAATCAGCCGGTAACCGACCTCCAGCCCCAGCGGGTCGACCGGGCGCAGTTCGTCCCAGCTCAGTTCCGCGGTGGGGGCCGGCGCCGCCGGTCGGCCCAGCGCACTGACCGCGCCGGGGTCGCTGCCGGCAGCGTCGCTCGGGGCCGGGGCCTGTCCCTTCCGGTACAGCTTCCAGGCGATGAAGCCGAGAATGGAGGCAAGCGTCAGGAAAGCGACGTTGGGCATGCCGGGCACCAGGCCGACCAGGCCAATGATGCCGGCCGTGATGGCCAGGGCACGGTACTGGCCGAACACCTGGCCGGTCATCGCCTGTGCCATGTCCTGCGAGCGCGAGGCACGGGTGACCAGCATCGCCACTGCGCTGGAAACCAGCAGGGCCGGCAGCTGCGCCACCAGACCGTCACCGATGGACAGCAGGGTGTAGGTCGCAGCGGCATCGCCGAACGGCATGCCATGCTGCAGCACGCCCACGGCGAGGCCACCGAGCATGTTGATGAACAGGATCAGGATGCCGGCAATCGCATCACCCCGGATGAACTTGCTGGCGCCGTCCATCGCGCCATAGAAGTCGGCTTCCTCGCGGACCTCCTCGCGGCGCAGCTTGGCTTCTTCGCGCGTCAGCAGGCCGGCGTTGAGATCGGCATCGATGGCCATCTGCTTGCCGGGCATGGCGTCGAGGATGAAGCGTGCGGTCACTTCCGAGACGCGGCCGGCGCCCTTGGTGATGACCACGAAGTTGATGATGGTCAGGATGGCGAACACCACGATGCCGACCGCGTAGTTGCCGCCGATCACGAATTCACCGAACGCGGCGATGACCTTGCCGGCCGCGTCGTGGCCGTTCTGGCCGTTGAGCAGGATGACGCGGGTGGAGGCCACGTTCAGTGCCAGCCGCAGCATGGTGGTGACCAGCAGCACGATCGGGAAGATGGTGAAATCCAGCGGGCGCTTCACGTACACCACCGCCAGCAGCACCATCAGCGAGATGGCGATGTTGAAGGTGAACAGCGCATCGAGCACGGGCGCCGCCAGCGGCACCACCACCATCGCCAGCAGCGCCAGCACGATCAGCGGTGCGCCGAGGCCTTGGCGGATCATCTCCAGCAGCCGGCGGGTGTTGAATCCGGACGAGGCCTGCGCGCTCATGCCCGGCCTCCCTTGCCGAATTCATCCACCTCGATGTGCGGGGCGCCCGGCATCGGGCCGGTGCGCCAGGCGCGCAGCTGGTAGACGTAGGACAGGACCTGGGCCACGGCCGAATACAGTCTCACGGGGATTTCCTTTCCGAGTTGGCCTTCCCGATACAAGGCGCGTGCCAAAGGCGGGGCGGAGACGATGGCGACCTTGTTGCCATCGGCGACTTCACGGATGCGCAGGGCGGTCTCGTCCACGCCCAGCGCCACCACGGTGGGCGCGTTCATGGCGCCGCCCTCGTACTTCAGGGCCACGGCGTAGTGGGTCGGGTTGACCACCACCACGTCCGCGGTGGGCACCGCTTCCATCATCCGGCGGTTGGCCATCTGCTGCTGGAGCTGGCGGATGCGGCCCTTCACCTCCGGGCTGCCTTCGCTTTCCTTCATTTCCCGCCGCAGTTCCTCGCGGGTCATCTTCAGCTTGCGCATCCAGTTCCAGCGCTGGTACGGCGCGTCGATCGCCGCCAGCACCAGCATTGCCCCGGCGGTGGCCAGCAGCAGTCGCAGGGTGAAGCCCAGGCCATCGGTGATGGCGGTTTCCAGTGGGTGGTGGATCAAGCCGCGCAGGGTGTCGAAGCCGCTCCACACCACCAGTCCGGCGGCAACGCCCACGAACGCCACGCGCAGCAGTGACTTGGTGAATTCAGCGATGGCTTCCGGCCCGTACAGACGTTTGAGGCCGGTCAGCGGGTTCAGCCGATTGATGTCGGGCATCATCGCTTTGGCCGACCAGCGCAATCCGCCCATCACCAGCGGGGCGACGAAGCTGGCCAGCAGGCAGACCAGCACCAGCGGGGTGATCACCAGCATGAACTGCAGCAGCAGGTCGCCAAAGTGGCCGAACAGTTCCTTCGGGTTCTGCCGCAGCCCCTGCTCGGGACTCAACGCCTGTTTCATCCATTGCGTGGCACCACGGCCGATCGAGCCGCCCATGGCCATCACCGCCAGCACGCCGCCACCGAACACCGCGGCGGTCCCCAGTTCGCGGGAACGCGGCAGGTTGCCCTGTTCCCGGGCCTCGCGCAGGCGTTTTTCGGTGGGTTGTTCGGTCTTTTCGCCGGCGGATTCGTTCTCGGACATCACGGGCACTGCGGCAGGGGATGCCGGGCTGCCTGCAAGAACTGTTCCGCGGCGCGTGGTTCACCGCCGGGGCAACGCCCGACGCTAGCCGGGCAGGGCCGGCCGCAGCGGGATGCTCAGCGTGCTGTCGCTGTGCCAGTCCACCTGCAGGGGCTCACCGGCATCGGCGGCTGACTCGTCGCTGACATCGCGTCCGGTGCCGTGGTTCACCTGGTGCATGGCGTCCTTGAGCACGTCCACCTTCACCAGCAGCCGGCTGCCCGCGCCAACACGGCGGGCGACCATGCGGGTGCGATCGAAGGGCAGGTCTGTCCATCGCCCCGGCACCAGCAGCTGCCGCGTGGTCGGGTCGCGTACGTGGCTGGCCCGGCCGACGTAGTAGGACAGCTGCATCCTGCGCCCATCGGGCAGCAGCTCGTACAGGGTGACCGTGAAGTCCATGTCGCGCTTGTTGATGCGGACCTTCAGATCGCCCGAGAAGCGTCCGATCAGGTCCATCGGTGCTGGGAAGGGCTCGGAGAGGAAGGTCAGTGCCGTGTCCGGCTCGTCCCCGGCGGCCACGATCGGGAACGGATAGTAGCCATGCCGGACCTCCGTGCGATCGGCGAGGTCCACCGTCTGCCGCAGTGTTCCCGGCGTTGGCCGCTGTTCCTGCAACGGGTGATGGTCGCCCTCAGCGGCTGCCGACAGGTAGTACGTGCGATGGCCGCCCGCAGCGGCCTCAAGGGTGGCTGCATGCCCCCAGGTGTTGTTGCCCATCAGCTGGAAGTTGACCTGGTCGGCCAGAAGCGCCGGGCGCGGGGCACCGCGAAGTACGTGGTCCAGCCACTGGAAGGTCAGCGCAGGCGTATCGAACTGCGCGACCGGGTCCACCGTGTAGCCGCGCAGCTGCATCGGCTTGCTGGCGGCCTGGGCACCGCCGTGGTCATACGGCCCGATCAGCAGGACATGATCGGCGTCCGGCCGGTAGCGCATGTGATCGGTGAAGTACTGCAACGCGGAAATCTGGCCGTCGTCGTAGTAGCCGGTAATGGTCAGCACCGGAATGCGGATGTCCCTGAAGTCTTCGGCGTACGGCACCATGGCCTGCCAGTAACCCTCATAGGCCGGGTGGGCGAGCCAGCGCTGCAGCCAGGGATTGGGGGTGCCATCGATCTGGTCGATCTGCCGGTACGGCCGGCCGGAGGCATACCAGCGGCCGGGCAGCTGTGACCACCGGTCCTGCTGCCCATAGGTGTCGGTATCCAGCATCGGGCCATTGGCCACGTAGAAGGCCCAGCCGTAGTTGGCGCTGAGGAATACGTTGTTCTCCATCGGCAGGCCCTGGCCCGGAATGGCAGCCACGTAGGGCACGATGGTCTTCAGTGCCGGATGGTGATGGCGCGCTGCCGCCCATGCGGTGAATCCTTCATAGCTGCCGCCATACATGGCGACCCGACCGTCGCTCCAGGGCTGGCGGCTGACCCAGTCGATCGCGGCATTGGCGTCCACCCCGTCGTGTTCGTAGGGGGCGATGGTGCCGGTACCCTGACCTTTTCCGCGTGCGTCGATCACGATGCCGGCGTAGCCGTGGGCTGCGGCCAGCAGCATCTTCAGACGGTTCTTGGGCGGGTCGGTGTAGATGGTGAACAGCATGGCCGTCGGCAGCGGCGCGGACGCGCTGCGGGGCCGTGCCAGCTGCGCGGACAGCACCACCCCTTCGGCCACGGGGATACGCAATCCGCTGTCGATCACGAAGCGGCGTTGCTGTTCTGCGTCAAGCAGTGCAGGGGCGAGTGCCGCAGCCAGGGTCTGCGCGCGCAACACAGCCTGCAGGCGCACCAGCTCCAGCGCGGCTGACTGCGGCACGGTGGCGGCATCGGCCTGTGCCGCAAGCGCCTGCGTCAGCTGCGCCTGTACCGCAGCGGGAGGCAAGGCAAGCGCTGCATCGGCCTGCACGGCGGCAACATCATCCAGGCCAGCAAAGGCCGAATGGAAGGCGCGCGAATACGCTTCCGCATCCCGCGCGCCAGTGCTTGCCAGCAGCATCGGCATCCAGCGCTGGGCCGCCGCGCCATTGCCGGCAGCGGCCAGCGTCGCGCGCAGCTTCTCGATCATGGCGCGTGCCTCGGCGTAGCGACCCGTGGCCAGCAGCGCATGGCAGCGCTGTGCATCGGTCAGCGTTGCCGACTGCAACAGCTTCGTACCCAGCGCCTGCAGTGCCGTATCCACCTGTGCTGGCGGCGCATCGCGGGGCAGCGACCACCGCAGATCGCTGGCGGCCACGCCGGTGCAGGTGAGCGCCAGCAGCAGGCCAGCAAGAAGAGCGCGTAAGGTCACGGGGTGTTCCTTGCAATGGCGGGCGCGTGGCCATCATACGGTGGGTGGCCGCCCGCCGCGGAGAGTCCGACCTTACCCTGGCGGGGCCGGTGGGGGCGGGGTCTGCGCCAGCTCCACCCGTGGCCGCGGCAGGTCGTGCAGTTGCATGAAACGGCCCGCATCGACCGGGCGGCCGAGCAGGTAGCCCTGCAGGTAATCGCACCCCAGCCGCTCAAGGTAGGCACGCTGGGCAGCCGTTTCCACGCCCTCGGCAACAATGTCCATGTCCAGTGCATGGCCCAGCGCCACGATCGCCGATACGATCACCACGTCCTCCGCGCTGTGTTCGAGATCGCGCACGAAGGCGTGGTCGATCTTGATCTCGGTGGCCGGCAGGCGCTTGAGGTACAGCAGACTGGAATAGCCGGTGCCGAAATCGTCGATGGAGATGCCGACCCCCAGCACCGACAACGCCTGCAGCAGCCGCAAACTGGTGTCGGTGTCGCGCATCACGGTGCTTTCGGTGATCTCCAGCACCAGGTTGCGCGGCGTGATGCGATGCCGCTCGATCACGTCGCGCACATCGCGCAGCAGGTGCGGCGAGCTGAACTGGACCGGCGACAGGTTGACCGATATCGACCAGCCCTCGTGGCCGGCGTCGTGCCAGTGCCGCAGTTGCAGGCACGCCTGGTCCAGCGCCCAGCGGCCGATCTCGTTGATCGCGCCGCTGCGCTCGGCCAGGCGGATGAAGCGATCCGGTGGAATCAGGCCCTGTTCCGGATGACGCCAGCGGATCAGCGCCTCGGCGCCGGCGACCTTCTGGGTGGCCACGCGGATCTTCGGCTGGTAGTGCAGGAACAGCTGTTCGCTGCCGATCGCCCTGCGCAGGTCGGCCAGCAGGCGGAACTGCTGTTCGGCGCTGTCGTTCATCCAATCCGCAAACAGGACAAAGGAGTTTCGGCCGGATTCCTTGGCCTGGTACATCGCAGCGTCGGCGAAGGCCATCAGCTGGCGTTCGCTGGCGGCGTGGTCGGGGCAGATGGCGATGCCGATGCTGGCAGTCACCTGCAGTTCGTTGTCGGGCAGCAGCGGGCCGCCTCCCACCGCCTGCAGGATGCGCCGGGCCAGGGTCGGCAGGTCCTCGTCATGGTCGATGCGCACCACCAGCACGAACTCGTCGCCGCCGAGCCGCGCCAGCAGGTCGTTCGGCCGCAGCAGCTGGCGGGTGCGCTCGGCGACGGCCACCAGCAGGGCATCGCCGGCCTGGTGGCCATAGGCATCGTTGACCTGCTTGAAGCCATCCAGGTCCATGAACATCACCGCGAAGCGGCTGCCGCCCTGTTCGGCTTCGGCCAGTGACTGCACGATGCGCCGTTGCAGCAGCAGCCTGTTCGGAAGGCGGGTCAAGGGGTCGTGCAGCGCGGCCTGGGTCAATTCCTCCTGCGCATCCGTCAGCGAGGTGCTCAGCATCGCGTTGCGAAGGCGCAGCAGCTGCGCTTCCACCCGCTGGTCCAGCCAGGACACCACCAGCACCACCGCCAGGATCGCGACGGTCAGCACCACCACCAGCATCGCCAGCCAGGTGCTCTGCAGGCCATCGCCCACCGCAGCGCCGCAGATGCTGCCCTGTGGAAAGCGTGCGGCGGCCATGCCGGTGTAGTGCATGCCCACGATGGCCAGACCGAGCAGGCCGGCGGCGGCCAGCCGGTCACCGACCCGGGTGCGCTGCGCGCGCAGGCGGAAGGCCACGTAGAGGGCGGTCCAGGATGCAGCGACCGCAACCAGCAGCGACAGCAGCAGCCAGCCCGTGTGGTAGTCGATGCCGGGTTGCATGCGCATCGCGGCCATGCCGACGTAATGCATGCCGGCGATGCCGGTGCCCATCAGCAAGGCGCCCCCTGCCAGGCGGGGATGTGGCAGGGTGGGCAGCGAGACCAGCCAGAGCGCGAACACCGACGAGGCGATGGCCAGGGCGAGCGACAGCAGGGTGATCGGCAGGTCGTAGCCCAGCGGAATGGGCAGGTCGAAGGCCAGCATGCCGATGAAGTGCATCGACCAGATGCCCAGGCCCATCGCGAAGCCGCCACCGAGCCGCCACCACCAGGTCGCGCCCCTGCCGGGTGCCGTGACCGTGCGTCCGGCCATCGCCAATGCCGTGTAGGAAGCCATCACGGCCACCAACAGCGAGACTGCCACCAGCCATGCGTTGTACGTGCCTACCAGCATTCGTCAGTCTCCCGGACCTGCCTGTCGACGGAAACTACGGTGGGGCATGCATGTGGCAGGCAGCCAGAAGCGGCCGCCAGGTGCGGCATCCCCCCGGTTGCCGCGTATTCACTCTAACGCGCGTCCCCGGGGGGACGGCAAGCAGCAAAGCGTGATGGAAGCGTCAGTGTGTGACCGCGTCCGCAGCCTGGAACGCCGCATCGAACAGTCGTTGCACCGGGGGCCCCATTTCGCCGGCCAGCAGGACCAGCAGGAACAGGCCCAGCAGCAGCGACACCGGCAGGCCGAGCTGGATCGGATTGAGCGCAGGTGCCGCACGGGCGAGCACGCCGAACGCCAGGTTCACCGCCAGCATCGCCACCGTCAACGGAATGGCCAGTGTCAACGCACCGCGCAGCACGGTCAGCAGGAACGTCGGGGCGATGCTGAAGAACGCGTGCGGATCGGGCAGCGGCGCACCGATCGGCAGTGCCCGGTAGCTATCCACGACCAGCGAGATCAGCGCGAGGTGGCCGTTCGCGGTGAAGAACAGCAGGCCGAACAACAGGTAGAACCACTGCCCGATCACGCCGGAGGTGCCGCCGCGCAGGGGGTCGCTCATCTGCGCGAACGCCAGGCCGGTGCCCTGTGCCACCAGTTCGCCGGCCATCGCGCCAGCTTCGAACACCAGCCGCAGCAGGAAGCCGATGGCCACGCCGATGGCCAGCTCACGGGCGATGGTCAGCACGGTGGCCGCATCGAAGCCGGTCCACTCCGGCACAGGCGGCAGCAGCGGGGCGAGCGCGATGGCGAGGGTACCGGCCAGTACCACGCGGATCCGCGCCGGCACCGCACGGGTGCCGACCATGGGCATGGCCATGGCTACCGCGCCGATGCGCAGCATCGTCCACAGCACGGTGCCGATCATGCCGAAGGCCTGCAGGCCGTCGGCAGCCATCTGGGTGGCGGCATCCATCGCGGTGCGCGTCCTAGCCGATCAGGTGCGGAATGCGCTGGAACAGCAGCGTGGTGTATTCGACCAGATGGCCGATCAGCAGGCTGCCCAAGGCGAACAGCACGGCGGTCAACGCTGCCGCTTTGGCGACGAAGGCGATGGTGGGCTCATTGAGCTGGGTCGCGGCCTGCACGACACCGACCACCACACCTACCACCAGTACGGTCAGCAGCAGCGGGCCAGCCACCCACAGTACGGCAATCAGGCCGCCACGCAGTTCGGTCAGGGCAAGTTCGGGAGACATCGTCTTTCCATCGGTAGCGCCGGGTCCTGCCCGGCGGTGGTCAATGCGGCCGCCGGCAATGGCTGGCGGCCCCTGCAATCACGCCGGTCCGGGTCACGCCGGATTGAAGCTGGCCGCCAGCGTTCCCACCGTCAGCACCCAGCCGTCGACGAGCACGAACAGCAGGATCTTGAAGGGTGCCGAGACCAGCATCGGCGACAGCATCATCATGCCCATCGACATCAGCACGCTGGCCACGACCAGATCGATGATCACGAACGGGATGAAGATCAGGAAACCGATCTCGAAGGCGGTCTTCAGTTCGCTGGTCACGAACGAGGCGACCAGGACCGGGAACGGGATCGCATCCGGGCTGGCGTAGGTGCCGTGCCCGGCGATGCCGGCGAAGGTCATCAGGTCGGTCTCGCGGATCTGCGCCAGCATGAAGCCGCGCAGCGGCTGGGTGGTCAGCGTCCACGCGGTCTGGAAGTCGATCTGGCCGTTGAGGTAGGGCGCCATTCCGCTGCTCCACGCCTTGTCCCAGGTGGGCATCATCACCATCGCGGTGAGGAACAGGGCCAGGCCCAGCAGCACCTGGTTGGACGGGGTCTGGCCGGTGCCCAGCGCCTGCCGCAGCAGGCCCAGCACGATGATGATGCGGGTGAACGAGGTCAGCACCAGCAGCATCGACGGGATCAGGGTGATCGCCGTCATCAGTAGCAGTGTCTGCAGCGGCAGGCTGACCGGCTGGCCACCGATCCTGCCCACGTTGACATCCGGCAGTGGCGTGGTCGGAGCAGCGCCCGGCGCGGCAAAGGCGAGCGCGGGCAGCAGGCACAGGGCAATCAGCAGCAGCCACGCGATCAGGGTAGCTGGGCGGGTACGGATGACACGCATGTCAGGGGTCCTTGCGCAGCCGCTGCTGCAGCAGCTGGGCGAAATTCGGCAGGTTCTTCAGGTCCGGCACGCGCACCGGCGCGGGCGGCGGCAGCGGTTCGGAAAGGGTGTGCAGGGCGTTGATGCTGCCGGCGGTGACGCCCAGCAGCAGTTGTTGGCCGTTGACCTCCACCACCACGACGCGTTCCTTGGCGCCGACGCTGAGGCTGGCCACCAGCTTCATGCCGTCGGCCGGGCGGAAGCCGCTGCCGGGCAGGCGCTTGAGCAGCCAGCCCAGGCCGACCACCAGGGCCAGCACGGCCAGCAGCGCCAGCACCGCGCCGAACAGGCCCGGTGCCGAGGCCGCGTGCTGGCCGACCGGGGCGGCGGCCTTGCCGACGCCCAGCAGGGTGGACGCCAGCAGGCTCAACGCAGTCTCCGGATGCGTTCGCTCGGGCTGACCACATCGGTCAGGCGCACGCCGAAGCGGTCATTGATCACCACGACCTCGCCATGCGCGATCAGGGTGCCGTTGACGAATACGTCGAGCGATTCACCGGCGCCACGCTCCAGCTCCACCACCGAGCCCTGGTTGAGCTGCAGCAGGTTGCGGATCGGCAGGCGGGCGCGGCCGACCTCCAGCGACAGGGTCACCGGCACGTCGAGGATCACGTCCAGATTCAGATCGACCCCGGAGGCCTCGTCGGCGTGCAGGGTGCCGAACTGGGCCGGAGTCGGTTCGAGGGCGTCGGTATCGTTCATTGCGGGTCTTCCTGGATGACGGGTACGCGCGGGCGGGTGCCCGGCGGATGGGTAGCAGTGATCTTCACGGCATTCATGCCGTTGGCGATGCCGAATTCGCCGGTGAACACCGGGATGTTCTCCACACACAGCGGCACCTGCGGGCTCAGCTCGATCGGCAGGATGTCGCCGACCTTCAACCGGGTCAGGTCACGCAGGGTCATGCGCTTGCTGGCCAGCACGCTGGACAGGGTCACTTCGGCGATGTTGAGCTGCTCGCGCAGGGTCTGGCCCCAGCTTTCGTCGCGGTCGTTGCGATCGCTCTGGATGCCGGCATCGAGCAGCTCCCGGATCGGTTCGAGCATCGAGTACGGCAGGGTGACGTGGATGTCGCCGCCACCGCCGTCGAGCTCGACATGCAGGCGGCACACCACCACGTATTCGCGCGGGGTCACGATGTTGGCGAAGTGCGGGTTGATCTCCGAGTTGATGTACTCGAATTCCACGTCCATCACCGGTGCCCACGCTTCGCGCAGGTCGGCGAAGGTCTGCTTCAGCAGCAGATGGATCACGCGCATCTCGGTGGCGGTGAACTCGCGGCCTTCGATCCGGGTGGGGTAGCGCCCGTCGCCGCCGAAGAAGTTGTCGACGATGGCGAACACCAGGGTCGGCTCGAACACGATCAGGCCGGTGCCGCGCAGTGGCTTGAAACGGATCAGGTTCAGGTTGGTCGGCACATACAGCGAATGCATGTAGTCGTTGAACTTGATCAGCTCGATGCCGCGCACCGACAGTTCGGCCGAGCGCCGGATCAGGTTGAACAGGCCGATGCGCCACAGGCGCGCAAAGCGCTCGTGGACCATTTCCAGCGTCGGCATACGGCCGCGGATGATGCGGTCCTGGCTGGCGAAGTCGTATGAACGCGCTTCGCCGGAGGGCGGCTCCGGGTCGGTCTCGACCGCGCCGCTGTCCACGCCGTGGAGCAGGGCATCGATCTCGTCCTGGGACAGCAGATCATTCATCGGTGGGCCCTTACTGGGTCACGAAGCTGGTGAACAGCAGATCGTCGGCACCATTGCTGCCGGTCTCGGCCTTGAGCACCTTCTGCACCTCGGCCAGCGAATCGGCCTGCAGCTTCTTCTTGCCGGCGATATCGGCGATCTGTGCCGGATCGACCTGCGAGAACAGCATCAGCAGTCGTGCACGCAGGGCCGGGGCGTGGGTCTTGATCGCCTCCAGCGCGGCCGGATCACGGGTCATCAGCTGCACTTCCAGCTGCAGGTAGCGCGGGCCGTCGATGGGACCATTGAGGTTGACCACGAACGCGGGCTCCAGCGCGAAGTACTGCGCCGGTGCCGGCGTGGCGTTCTTCTTCTTCGGCGCCTGGCTGGTCTTTTCTTCCTGCGTGGACTGGGTGAAGAACCACACGCCGCCACCGGCGGCAGCGGCAGCCAGTACGGCCACCAGCGCGGTGATCAGGATCGGACTGCGCGGCGTGCGGGCCTTGTCCTTTTCGACGTTCTTCTTGGTTTTGTCAGCGGCTGCGGCCACGAGGTGAAGCTCCTGAGGGTTGCTTCACCGGGATATGCAAGGGGTGTGCCGATGCACCGGGAACAGGGTGCGACGGAAATCCGTCGGCAGGGCCTGCGTCGGTCGCGCACGTCAGGCGTAGGCGTCCAGCAGGCCACGCTGGCGGATCAACGGGGTGGCCGGCAGGCTGGCATCACCCCGCGTCGGTTCTCCGTCACCCCGACCTGCCTCCTGCCCGGCCTGGCCGGCAGGTGCGCCACCGCCGCCCGGCTGATGGCCGACATCGGCGTGGGCCAGCTGGAAGCCTTGTTCGCCCAGCAGTTCACGCAGGCGTGGCAGGCTGCTTTCCAGCGCCTGGCGGACATCCACGTGCGGGCTGCTGAAACTGGCGTGGACCTTGTCACCGTTGAGCTGCAGGCGTACGTCCACCGGCCCCAGATCGTCCGGGCTCAGTCGGATGTGGGCGTGGCCGATCTTCTGGTCGGCCAGCCAGCCCAGGCGGGCGCCAATGGCCTGGTCGAATCCATCGTCGCCAAGCACCGGCTTCGGCGTCGGTTCACCGTTGAAGACCGCGTTGCTGGACAGCGCCGCCTTCAGATCCTGCAGTGCGGCGGGCAGGGGCGCCTGCAGGGGTGCCGGCGGGGCACGATCACCCTGCAACGTGCTGTCGGTGTCACCGCTGCGCTCCAGCGCGGCGTCGCCCGTCGGCAGCACAGGCAGGGACAGTGCGCCGTCCTCGCCATCGACGCCCGTGGCGGGTGACTGCACCACGGCGGCAGGCGACGCGGCAACCGGCGATGGGGGGGCGGTGGTCGCCGCCAGGGCCGGAGGCGCTGTGCCCGTTGCGGACGGTGGGACGCTGGCCGCAGGGTCGGCGGGCAGTGGGGTGGCCAGCACCAGCCCGGCCAGTCCAAATGGAGGCCAGGGCGCTTCGTCGGTTTCCGTCGTCGCGTCCTGGTCGGTCGCAGCCTTGCCGGCCGGTGGCGCAGCGGCCTCGCCCGTAGCCTGCTCGCTGGCGGGGGGCCGCACGCTGGCGGCGTCATCGCCGCCGGTGGCCGCAACGCCGGTCGGCGCGGGGCTGTCCGCGGGCGGGACGGGCGCACCGCCCTGCAGCAGCTGACCGAAGTCCTTGCCGCCTTCGCTGCGTGCCGTGCGCGACGGGCTGCTGCCCACGCCGGGCGGAGTGGCCGTCGTGCTGCTGCCCGAAAGCGCGGCGGGCGTCACGAACGGCCTCCGGTGTCTGTGCCGTCCTGGTCCTCGGCCTGCGCCAGGCGGGAGCGGCGCGCGCCGATGTCATCCATCTCGCGCTGGTCACGGCGGTCTGTCACCACCTTTTCCTGTGCGCGATAGCTGGCGGCCAGCTGCTCCAGCACCGCCTTGTCGCGGCTGGCCAGGATCAGGCGCGCGCGTTCGGCTTCGACCTTCTCGCGGTTGCCGTCGACGGTGCGCTGCTGTTGCTCCACCGCACTGTCGAGGCGGTCAAGGAACGCACGCCGGTTCAACAGCTGGGCGGGACTGGTCGCGGCCATCTGTGCGTTGGCGTACTCCTCGGCATAACGTCGCAGTTCGTCCAGACGCGACAGGTGAGTGTCGAGAAGGCGCTGGCGCTCGGCCAGGTCGCGGGCGACCGCATCTTCATGTTCCTGTGCCCGCCTCAGCAGAGGGTCGATACGCTTGGACTGGTTCATCGCTTACACCTCGTTTTCCACCAGGCGCTGCAGCGCCGCCTGGCTGTGCGGGAGATCCGCGGCCTTGGCCACGTCCTGTCCCAGGAATTCCATGATTTCCGGCCAGCGTTCCAGGGCTTCGTCGGTGGCTGCGTCGTTGCCGCGCTGGTAGGCGCCGATGGCGATCAGGTCGCGGTTGGCCGAGTAGGCCGACACCAGCCGCTTGAGCTTGCGGATGCGCAGGCGCCACGGTTCGTCGGCGATTTCCGTGACCACGCGGCTGACGGACGATTCCACGTCGATGGCCGGGTACAGGCCGCTGTCCGCGACCCGGCGCGACAGCAGGATGTGGCCGTCGAGGATCGCGCGTGCGGCGTCTGCGATCGGATCCTGCGGATCGTCGCCTTCGGTCAGCACGGTGTAGAACGCGGTGATGGAGCCGCGCCCCTTGGCGCCGTTGCCGGCGCGTTCGACCAGCGCGGGCAGCTTGGCGAACACCGACGGCGGGTAGCCGCGCGTGGTCGGCGGTTCGCCCACCGACAGGCCGATCTCGCGTTGTGCCTGCGCGAAGCGGGTCAGCGAGTCCATCAGCAGCAGGACGTTCAGGCCCTGGTCGCGGAACCATTCGGCAATGGCGGTTGCACGGTAGGCGCCATGCAGGCGCGCCAGCGGTGGCCGGTCGGCCGGGCTGGCGACCACCACCGCGCGGCGCAGTCCTTCCTCGCCCAGCGTGGTTTCGACGAAATCGCGCACTTCGCGGCCGCGTTCGCCGATCAGCCCGACCACGATGACGTCGGCAGCGGTGTAGCGGGTCATCATGCCCAGCAGTGTCGATTTGCCGACGCCGGAGCCGGCGAACAGGCCGACACGCTGGCCACGGCCGATCGGCAGCAGTGCGTTGATGGCGCGCACGCCCACATCCAGTGGCTGGGTGATCGGCTCGCGCGCGAGTGGATTGATCGACACACCGGCCATGCCGACGTGGCCTTCGGCACGGATCGGGCCCTTGCCGTCCAGCGGCACGCCATCGCTGTCGATCACCCGGCCGAGCAGGCCTTCGCCCACTTCCACGCCGCCGCGCCGTGCCGACGGCACGACCCGCGCGTTGGGCAACAGGCCATGCAGTTCGGCGCTGGGCATCAGGTAGGTGCGCTCACCGGCGAAGCCGACCACTTCGGCATCCACCCAGCCACCGTCGACCACTTCGACCTTGCAGCTGGCCCCCAGCGGTGCTTCGCAGCCGACCGCTTCCAGAGTCAGCCCGACCGCGCGGCGCAGCACGCCTTCGCGGATCAGGCCACGGCCGTGCGCGGTGTCCACGCGCAGCCCGTCCAGGCGACGGGCCAACCGTAGATTGCGGGCCAGGGCCCAGTCGGCCGCAGGCGGCGGCAGTGGCGTTTCGGCCGTCATGCGTTCGCTCCGGTCTGGCGGATCACTGCGTCCAGCGCGCCACGCAGGCGGGCTTCGAGAGTGCCGTCGATGCGCACGGCCTCGGCATGCACGCGCAGGTCGCCGCGGCTGAGGCTGGTGTCGGCCACCAGCCGCTGCTGCGGTGGCAGGGTGAGCAAGGGGGCGAGGGCAGCGATGTCGTCCGGGTGCAGGCGCACTTCCACTTCGCGCGTGCTGCCGCCGACCGCATCGATGGCTTCGCCGACCAGCTGTGCCAGCAGCGCCGGTTCGGCCTCGTAGGCGCGACCGACCAGGGCACCGGCGATGCGGACCGCCAGCTCTCCCAGCGCACCGACCACCTCGTTCTCCAGGCGGACCAGCGGGCGGCTGAAGTTGTCCAGGATGCCCTCGATCTGCGCGGCAAGCCGGCGCACCTCGGCCTGGCCCTGGCCATAGCCCTCCGCATGGCCGTGCTGGAAGCCTTCCTTCTCGGCACTGTCCTGGATGGCCTGTATCTCTTCCAGGGTCGGCAACTGCAGCGGCGGTTCCGGCTCGTGCTCCGGATCCGGCCCGGCGTGCCCGGACGCGTCCTCCTGTTCCAGCACGGGTTCCGGCTGGGCCAGCAGGTCAGGGGCGAGCCAGCGCACGACCGTGCTCACAGCATGGCCTCCGCGCTGCCGCCGATGGTGATGGTGCCTTCATCGGCCATGCGCTTGACGATGGCCAGGATCTCGCGCTGCGCGCCTTCCACGTCGGACAGACGCACCGGCCCACGGGCCTCCATGTCCTCCAGCAGGATCTCGGCGGCACGCTGGGACATGTTGCGGGTGATCTTGTCGCGGACCTTGATGTCGGCGCCGCGCAGGGCCAGTCCCAGCCGCTCGCCGCTGACTTCGCGCAGCACCAGCTGCATCTCGCGGTCGTCCAGATCCACCAGGTCGTCGAACACGAACATCAGGTCCTGGATGCGGCCACTCAAGGGCGCGTCGATGCGTGCGATCTCGCCCAGGATCGCCTGGTCCTGGCCGCTGTCCATGAAGTTGAGGATATTGGCCGCGCACTGCACGCCGCCGATGTTGGATGACTTCAGGTTCTGGTTGCCGGCGAACTGGCGCTCCATGATCTCGTTGAGTTCATTGAGTGCGTTCGGCGGAATGCCATCGAGGGTGGCGATGCGCAGCAGCACGTCCACGCGGGTGCGGTCGGGCAGCAGTTTCAGCGCATCGGCGGCCTGGTCGGTTTCAAGGTGGGCCATGACGATGGCGATGATCTGCGGGTGCTCGTTGCGGACCAGGTCGGCGACCGCACGCGGATCCATCCACTTCAGCGCATCCAGGCCGGTGGTGTTGCGGCCCAGCAGGATGCGATCGATCAGGTTGCCGGCCTTCTCGCTGCCCAGTGCCTGCACCAGCATGTTGCGGATGTAGTCGTCCGACCCCACGCCCAGCGAGGTCTTGGAGCCCAGCTCCTGGCCGAACTGGTCCATCACCCGTTCCACCTGTTCGCGGGTGATGTCGGACATGGTGGCCATCGCGATGCCGATCTTCTGGACTTCCTTGGGTTCCATGTGGCGCAGCACTTCGGCCGCGTCCAGTTCACCCAGCGACAGCAGCAGCACGGCGGCGCGCTGCACTCCGGTCAACGGTACCTCAGTCATTGGCCACCCAACCCTTGACCACCTGGGCCACGCGCTTGGAGTCGGTCTTCACGGCTTCACGGGCCATCCGCAGTCGTTCCTCGTAGGAGTCCACCGGCAGGGCCAGCGCCTCCGGTCCACCCAGGCCAGCGCGCTCGGCACCCAGGGCCGGCAGCGGGCTGCCATCGTCATCGACCAGCTGTACGTCAGCGGTATGCGGTTCCAGTGCCAGCGGGTCGTGCTTCTTCGCCTGGCCGGTGATGGCACGCAGCGCCGGACGCAGTACGCCGAACAGCAGCGCCAGCACCACAATGGCCCCCAGCAGCATGCGGCCGGCATCGTGCACCCACGGCAGCTCCCACCAAGCCGGGCCTTCCACCGGTGTGGTCTCGCGCACGAACGGGGCATTCATCACCGAGACCGTATCGCCCCGCTCGGCGCTGAAGCCGACGGCCTGCTTGACCAGCGCCTCGACGCGGGTCAGTTCGGCGGCCGACAGCGGCTGCGGGGTAAGTGCGCCATTGGCGCCGGGGCGCGGCACGTTGTCCACCAGCACCGCCACCGACACGCGCTTGATGCGGCCGGCCGGCTGGCGGGTGTGCTGCAGCGTACGGTCCAGCTCGTAGTTGCGCGTCGCGTTCTTGCTGCTTTCGCTCGGCGTCTGCGCGGTCTGCGGCGGCGCAGCCTGGCCCGGCGGCGTGTTGCTGGTGGCGCCAGGCACGCCCTGCGGTCCGGGCGTGCTGGTGGTGTTCTCGCTCATCTGTTCGCTGCGCAGCTTGGCCGGCTCGCCGTTGTACAGCTCACGCGCTTCCTCGGTGACCGAGAAGTCCATGTCCACGCTGACTTCCGGATTGACGCGGCCCGGGCCGGTCATCGGTTCCAGCAACTCGCGGATGCGCTGGTTGAAGGAGGTCTCCTGCCGGCGGACCTGCTCGAACTGGGCGGCGTTGACCGCCGCTTCGCTGTTCGGGTCGCTGATGCTGAGCATGCGCCCGCTCTGGTCGACCACGGTCACCCGTTCCGGCGACAGGTCCGGAATGCTGGCGGCGACCATGTGCACGATCGCATCCACCTGGCTGCGTTCCAGCTGCTGGCCACCGCGCAGTTCCAGGGTCACCGAAGCACTGGCGACGTCGCGCTGGCGGGTGAAGGCGCTGGGCTTGGGGATGGCCAGGTGTACGCGTGAGTCACGCACCGGTCGCAGCGTATTGATGGTGCGCGACAGTTCGGTTTCCAGCGCGTGCTGGTAGCGCGCGCTTTCCACGAACTGGCTGACACCAAAGCCCGGGTCGCGCTCCATCAGCTCGAAACCCAGCTTGCCGCTGTCGGTCAGGCCGGAGCCGGCCAGCTTCAGGCGGGCGTCATGCAGGTTTTTCTCCGGCACGGTGATGCCACCGGTTGCCGGGTCCAGGGCGAACGGGATCTGCGCTGCACGCAGCAGGTCGGTCGCTTCAGCGGTGGCCTTCTGGTCCAGGCCGGTGTACAGCGGAACCATGCCGGGCTTCTGCGACCAGAAGAACACGAACAGGCCCGCCGCCACCGCCACTGCGATCATCGCCATCAGCCCCAGCCGACGGGTGATCTGCAGGCTCTGCAGGCGGTCGAACCATTGCCCCGCCTTCTCGGCGTTCAGGCTGTCCTTGGAAAGCGTCAGTGCCATGCGTCAAGTTCCTTACAGCGGCATGTTCATCACGTCCTGGTAGGCCTGGACGAGACGGTTGCGGACTTCCACGGTGGCGCGGAAGGCGATCTGGGATTGCTGCGAGGCGACCATCACCTTGGCCAGATCGGCGCCGGGTTCGCCCATCTCGAACGCCTTGGCCAGCGCGCCGGACGTCTGCTGCGCATTGTTGACGCCGGCAATCGCACCGCGCAGGGTCTCGGTGAAGCTGGCCGGCTGCACCTGCGGCGCATCCAGCACCGCACCAGGAAGGGCATTGCTGCGCGGCGCTTCAGCCAGCGGATTGAGCACCGGCTGTCCCATCTGGGACTGGTAGGTGCGGATCTGCGAAAGGATCGAAGTGACGGAGTGGGACATCTGCAACGGTTCCAGGAACAGGGATGGGGAATCTGCAGGGATCACTGCAAGTGCCGTGCCGGAACGCCTGAGTGGTTCAGAAACGTGACGGAAGTTTGCGTTCGGCGGAGGACGGGCGAGCTGGCGTGCCGATACGATGTCGTCATCTGCCGGTGTCAGTGAACCGGCGTCGGTTTTTTGGCCTTGCCGGCGGCCGCCGGATACACGAACGCCCGGGCAAGCCCAGGCGTCCGTGCCCCCTTCATGCTGGCGATCACGCTCAGCTGGCCAGTTCGGCCTGCTCGCGTTCGATGCCGTACTTGCGCAGTTTTTCCACCAGGGTGGTTCGGCGCAGGCCCAGCAGCTGCGCGGCGTGGGCGACCACCCCCTGCGTCCGCTCCAGCGCTTCATTGATCAGGCCCAGCTCGATGCTGGCCATGTGGTTGCGCAGGTCCAGGCCGTCGTCGGGCAGGGCCGTGGCAGCCGCAGCGCGGTTGACCGCGATGCCGTGCTCCAGCGACGGCTGGCCGCCGCTGCCGGGGGTGTGGAAGGAGAAGCTGCGCAGGTCCAATCGCTCTTCGCTGGGTGCTGCCGGTACCGCCGCCGGGGTGCTGACGGGGGCCAGCAGGGCGTCGCCCCGGTAGCGCGCGGGAAGGTCCTGCACGCGGACCGAACCACCCGGATGCAGCACCGCCAGGCGTTCGACCAGATTGGTCAGCTCGCGTACGTTGCCTGGCCATTCGTAGCCCGCCAGCGCCTGCAGGGCTTCGGCAGTGAAACGGACTTCGCCGCGGCCGGTGCGCGCCAGCTGCGCGGCAATGGTTTCCACCAGTGCCGGCAGATCCTCGCGCCGTTCGCGCAGGGCCGGCACGTCGATCGGGAACACATTGAGGCGGTAGAACAGGTCTTCGCGGAACTTGCCGTCGGCGATCCGGCTCTCCAGATCGCGGTGGGTCGCTGCGATCACCCGCACGTTGCAGCGGATGGTCTGGTTGCCGCCGACACGCTCGAAGCTGCGCTCCTGCAGCACGCGCAGCAGCTTGACCTGCATCGGCAGGCTCATGTCGCCGATCTCATCCAGCAGCAGGGTGCCGCCCTCCGCCATTTCGAAGCGGCCCTTGCGCGCGGTCAGCGCGCCGGTAAAGGCACCCTTCTCGTGGCCGAACAGTTCGCTCTCGAGCAGGTCGGCTGGAATGGCGCCACAGTTGATCGCCACGAATGGCCCGTCGCGGCGCGGCGAGCGCTGGTGGATGGCGCGCGAGACCACTTCCTTGCCGGTGCCCGACTCGCCCAGCACCAGTACGGTGGTGTCGAATGCCGCGACCTGGTCGATCATCGTGCGCAGCGCGCTCACAGCGGCACCATTGCCGGTGGGTCCCTGCTCCTGCACCGCGCCCGCCTGGTGCTCGGCATCCAGGCGCTTGAGGCTGGCACGGCGCAGCAGGGCTTCCATCTGCGCATGGCGCAGCGGCGTCTCCAGCGGCCAGATGTTGGCTTCATGCAGGCCGTGGCGGTGGGCGAAGGCACTGGCCTCGCCATCGGCCAGCAGCACCGGCGGCGGCAGGCTGCTGCCGCCCAGCCATGCGTAGAGGGCGGTGCTGGCGGCGCTGTCGTCGAGGCTGCCGACGATCACCGCCATCCAGTCGCTCTGGCGCTGCCGGCCCAGGTCGAAGTCTGCCGCGTCGGAAACCCAGCGCGGATTGAAGTCCATGAATTCCAGCAGGGCAACGGTGCGTTCGGCACGCACGGCGTCGTTGTCCAGCACCAGGATGCGCGACTCGCTCACGATCGATCCTCCCTGAGGCCTTCCAGGATCGGCATCACTTCCTGGATGTAGGACAGCTTGCTGACGAAATTGTCGGCGCCGGCACGCAGTGCATGCTCGCGGTGCTCGGCGTCATCGAAGTGGCTGGCGATGACGATGTACGGGGCGTCATCCTGCGACTTGATCAGGCGGGTCGCCTGCAGGCCGCCCATTTCCGGCATTGCCAGGTCCATCAGCACCACCTGCGGGCGCAGGGTCTCCGAGCGCTCGATCGCTTCCAGGCCGTTGCCGGCACTGCCGACGATCTGCAGCCAGTCGATCTTGCGGAAATGGCGCATCGCTGCGTTGATGAAACCTTCGTGGTCGTCGACCAGCAGGACCGTGAGCGTGTTCATGTCCAACATCCTTTTCAGCCCACCCGGGCCAGCTGCGGTTGCCTGGCGCTGAGCCGGCGCCGTTCGCGGGCCGGGGCGATATCCAGTTGTTCTCGGTATTTTGCGACGGTTCGGCGGGCAATGTTCACCCCCTGGCGCGAAAGCAGGGCGGCGATGGCCTCGTCGGCCAGCGGCCGACCGGCCGGCTCGGCATCGATCAGGCGGCGCACCATGGCCTTCACCGCCTGGCCGGAGACGCTGGCGCCTTCCAGGCGCACCGCGAAGAAGTGCTTCAGCTCGAAGGTGCCACGCGGGGTCTGCAGGTACTTGCCGGTGGTGATGCGCGAGACGGTGGACTCGTGCATGCCGATCTCCTCGGCCACTTCCTTAAGCGTCAGCGGCGCCATCGCTTCCTCGCCCCGGACCAGGAACGCGGCCTGGCGCTCGACGATCACCCGCGCGGTACGCAGCAGGGTGTCATAGCGCATCGACAGGCCACGGCTGAACCAGCGCGCTTCCTGCAGCATCTCGCGCAGCGCCGGTGCAGCCTCGTTGCTGTCGGCCAGCGCCTGTTCGTACTGCGTGTTGATCGATACGCGGCGGCTGGTCGCCGGATTCAGGGCCACTTTCCACTGGCCGTCGGCGTGCCAGGCGACCACGTCTGGTACCACCACGGCATTGCGTTCCGGCAGCAGGTTGTCACCCGGGCGGGGCTGCAGCGAGAGGATCAGTCGCACTGCTTCGCGCACGTCACCGATCTCGGCGTCATGCAGGCGGGCGAGGGCGGGGTAGTCGTGCGCGGCCAGCGGCTCGAGCGCGCCGGCAAGGATGCGGGTGGCCAGGTGCCGCGCGGGAACCACGCCGTCCAGGCTGCGCAGCTGGGCCTGCAGGCTTTCGCGAAGGTCCCGCGCGGCCATGCCGGCGGGCTCGCCATGCAGCAGGCGCTGGCGGACCGCTTCCACGCCATCCGCGGCGATGTCGAACTGGGCGCTGGCCAGCAGCTGCAGCTGTGCCAGCGGTGCCTGCAGATAGCCGGCGTCATCGCAATGCTCGAGCCAGAAGGCGGCGACCGCCAGCTCGCAGTCGTCCAGGTCCAGTGCCAGCCGCTGCAGCACGCGCAGCTGCGGATCGCTCGATTCGCCCGCCGCGATGCGTGCCATGCGGTCATCGTCGCCGTCCTGCCAGCTGGCGCCGGCAACGTCCCACATCGAGGATTCGGGCAGCTCGTCGAACGCCGCGGTTTCCAGCGTGGTGGCGCCGGCGTCGACGGGTTCGGGCGCAGGCGCTTCGGCATCCTCGATGTCCAGCATCGGGTTGGAGTCGAGCAGGCGCTGTATTTCCTGTTCCAGATGCAGCCCGTCCAGCTGCAGCAGCCGGATCGACTGCAGCAACTGCGGGGTGAGGTGAAGTTGTTGGCCCAGCTGGGCCGAGAGTGCAGCCTTCATCGTGGTTCCCCGGCGCCGCTCCCCGACGCCTTGTGGAACGCATCTTGCTTCTGATCCGGCAGGTGCGGAATCAGGGGGTTCCTGAGATGGTTGGTGAATTACCCGACAGCGTGTAGGGGTTTTCCCGACATCGGCGCGGGATGTTGACGTTTCCCGGTCGCAAGCCCTTGATTTCCTGTTGCGCACGCGGTCGGGGCGTCGTGCCGGCGTGTACGGGATTCCGTCAGTGCCTGTGGGGGTGACGGGAACCCGTCATCCGGATGGCGCGGTCACTCCAGCTCGTGCTGGTGGCGGGCGGCGAGCAGCAGCAGGTCGTTGGCGCGGCGGCACCCCAGCGACTCCATCATGCGCGCGCGGTGGGTTTCCACGGTCTTGACGCTGATGCCGAGATCGGCGGCGATTTCCTTGTTGCTTTCGCCTTTGCCGATGCGGCGCAGGATCTCGCGCTGGCGGGGTGACAGCGCGGCGATACCGGTGGGCTTCTCGCGGCCCAGCATGGGCGCCAGCATCTTCGCCGAGATCTGCGGGCTCAGAAACACCTGGCCCGCGTGTGCAGCGCGCAGCGCCAGTTCCAGTTCCTGCGGAGCGGCATCCTTGACCACGAAGCCGACGGCACCGCGGTCCAGTGCGTCGCGCACGTGGGCGGCATCATCGTGCATGGTCATCATCACCACCCGGGTGCCGGGTGCGCGCATGCGGATGTCGCTGAGTGCTTCCAGGCCGGTGCGTCCGGGCAGAGACAGATCCATCAGCACCACGTCCGGCGCGTGCTGCAGGGCCAGTTGCAGCGCCTGCTCGGCGTTGCTGGCCTCGGCCACGAGCTGCACGTCGGCAAACCCCTGCAGCAGCCGCGCCAGGCCGGCGCGGACCAGGGTGTGATCGTCGACGATGAGAACTCGCACAGGCACGCTGGAGGTCCGGGAGGGGAGTCCACCTTAACTTAGCTGAACGGGCGAGCCAAGCGTCGTCCGTTGCGGGCGGGCGTGCCAGGGTTCAGCGCGCCCGCCTTGCTTCGGCCACCTGACGTCTGTGCAGGCGGAACAGATGCCGCTCCATGGCCATTTCCAGTCCGTCGCCGAGGCGATGGAAACGCAGCCAGAGATAGTGGCCTCCGCTGCCGTCGGCGGCCTCGGCAACCACTTCCACCGGCAGATCGATATGGTCGGGCAGCCAGTCGCTGGGCTGCACGCGGACCACGCCGGCCTGGCCCGGGGCCGCGCCACTGCGGGGCCCCAGCTGCAGGCGGATGCCGCGCCGGGACCAGCGCACCGGGCGCAGGGTCAATGCCGGGCCCTGCTGGCGCACGAGCCGGCCCAGCAGCACGATGGCCAGATCCAGCTTGGCTTCCAGCCGCTGCAGCGGAAGGCTGGCCTCGCTGCGTTCGTCGTGTTCATCGACACGGCTGTCTTCGACCAGCGCCAGGCTGCGCAGCAGGCCTTCGGCGCTGCTGGTACGTCCCGCCGCGTTGCCGGCCTGGAACTCGACCGGCAGCGCCAGTTCGCAGCTGAGCGTCTCGTCGAACAGCTCGCTTTCGGCCGGGTGATGCAGCGACGTGGTCGGCAGGAGGGTCATGCCAGCGATTCTGCCTGCAGGTAGGCGTGCGCGGCGCGAAGGGAGCGCCGTCCATCGTGCAGCTGCACGGCCACAGCGTCGCGGCGATGGCGCAGCAGGGTGAGCAGGCTCTGCTGGCGTTCGAACAGCGCGGTCAGGGGCGCATGGTCGGCGGCCGCCAGCGGTTGGCTCAACAGCGCGTGCAGCTTGCTGTCATGGCCTTCGAGCAGGCTGTCGGCGGTGTCGAAGGCATCTTCACCCAGCGCTTTCTCGAAAGCATCCAGCTGCGCATGCAGTGCCTGCAGGCTCATGGTGCCACCGCTGCCGTACGGCGCTGCTCGTGCGGAATTGCGTTCCAGGCGCTGTCGATCTCGCCCAGCAGCTGCAGCGATTCGTCCAGGGCGGCGCGGTCGTTGTGCAGGTTGGCCTCGGTCAGGCGCTGCAGCACGTAGTCGTAGAGGGACGAAAGATTGCCGGCAATCTCGCCGCCGGCCTCATGGTCCAGCGAGCCGTTGAGGTGGCCGACGATGGCGCAGACCTCGCCGATCGCCTTGCCCTTGCCGGCATGGTCGCCGCGCTCGAGGCTGGCCAGCGCGCGCCGCACGCGCTCCAGCGCGCCCGCCAGCAACAGGGCCACCAGCTTGTGCGGATCGGCATCGGTGACCGCACTGGTCACACCCACCTGGCGGTACTGCTCGGCGTACTGACGGCTGGAACCGTACATTCGTGATTCTCCTTGCGCTGGGTGCTGCAGCAGGATCGTGACGATCACTGCCGGCAGTACCGCGATGATTGCTGTTGCGTCCGTTATCGGTGCGTTCGGCACCAAACTTGAGTGCCGCGCGCGTCCGTCAACCGTTCAACTGCGCCAGCTGCTGCTGCAGCGCCGAACTGCTCTGCTGCAGCTTGCCCATCAGGCTGTCCAGTGCGAGGAACTGCTTCTTGTACCGTGCCTCCACGCCGACCATGCGTGTATCCAGGTCCTTGCGGCGCTTGTCGATGCTGTCCAGGGTGTTGTTCAGGCCCTTGGTGCGGGCAACGAACGCACCCTCCTTGCCGACCGTCGTGCTCACGTAGCCGTCGACTAGCGAGTACAGCTGGCCCGCACCGCCGGCATCGCCGGTGATCGCCTGGCGGATCTTCTCCGGCTGGCTGGCAAGCGCGGCAGCGAACTTGGTGGTATCAAGCACCAGGCTGCCATCGGCATTGGGGTAGCCACGGGTCTGCAGGCCGATGGCCTTGGCGTCCAGGCCATCGCCGGACAACGACTTGAGCACGCCCGACATCACCGAGCGCAGCTGGCTGGCGGCGCCGCGCATCTGTGCGTCGCCGGTGAGGGCTGCCGCTTCCTTGGTCTTGGCGTCGTACTTGGTTTCGGTGTTGATGGCGGCGATGGCCGCGTTGTACGCGGTCACGAAATCCTGCATCACCTTGGTCGCCGCGGCCGTGTCGGTGCTGATCGTGACCGTGCTCTGTCCTTCCTTCTTCAGGTTCAGGGTCAGGCCCGGCACGGCGTCGGCCACGGTGTTGCTGGCGCTCACCACTTCAACGCCATCGATGGTCAGTTTGGCATCGGCGGCCGCGGTGTTCTGCTTCAGGCTGCCGACCAGCGCTCCCAACTTCGGGTCGCTGCCGGCGTATTCGAGCTTGATCGCGTTTGCCGCGCCGGTCTTTTCCTGTGCGATCGACAGGTACTGGTTGTCGCCGGAGCTGATCAGGGTGGCCTGCACGCCTTCCTTGCGGCCGGCGGCGTCGATCTTGTTGCGGATCGTGGTCAGCGTGTCGCCTTCCTCGACCTCCACGTTCATGGTCTTGGCCTTGTCGCCGACGCCGACGGTCAACGTCAAGGTTCCGGCGGCGAACGTATCGGTCTTGGGCACGGAGGTGTCGGCGATCAGCTTGTGTGCGGTCGCCAGCGACTTGACGTCGATGATGTGCGTGCCATTGGACGCTGCCGCCTTGGTGGTGCCGACGTCATACAGCGCCACGCTGGCCGTCAGGATCTCGTCGGTACCGCCGCTGCCGCCCTTGCTGGCGGTGACCGTGCGGGTGTCGAAGGCCGTGGTGGCCTTCAGTGCAGTGAGTGCGGTCTTCAGCTTGTCGAAGGCCGCGGTGACGGTGCCGATCGACGACAGCTGCATCTTGGTCTTGGACTGCTGCAGGTTCAGCGCATTGTCGGCGGGCTTGCGGTCGGCCGCGACCAGCTGGCTGACGATGCTGGAGATGTCCAGGCCCGAGCCGATGCCACCGTATCCAAAGTCTGCCACGTCGTTTCTCCTGGTAATCCGGGCGCCGCGCTGCGGCCGCCCGTCGTCAACGAAAATAGCGGCCTGCGCCGCTGGGTCTTGAGGACTTCGTTGATGCATGCGCCGTGCCAGTGCCGGACGGCAGGTTTGGCATGCAGGTTGCAGGAGTGACGGGGCAGGGTGCGGTCGGGACGACGCAGGCTGCCGGGAGTCTGCAAAAAACCCTCCCCCAAAGCAGGGGAGGGATCAGGCTACTGACAATCGGGGGGAGACGAAGCCGCCCGGTGCGTACAGTCAAAGGTACAGCGCTGAAACAGAGGTCCGCAGGGGCGGGCGATGCCAAGCCGGTTCGGGAAGCGTCCCGGGCCGGGCATGGCCCGCGCCTGCGTGCGCCGTGGCTGTCGGGTTGCCGCTGCCGCCGGTTCGACCGGCGGCAGCGGTACCTTCTTGCCGTGGATCAGCGCAGCAGGCTGAGCACGCCCTGCGGTACCTGGTTGGCCTGGGCCAGCATGGCCGTACCGGCCTGCTGCAGGATCTGGGTACGGGTCAGTTCAGCGGTTTCCTTGGCGAAGTCGGTGTCCTTGATGCGGCTGCG
>NZ_JCAFRQ010000009.1:0-43517 GCF_059368375.1 Stenotrophomonas sp. YJH_SMC_106-19 | reverse complement strand
TCGAACCGCGCCGAGTGAAAAGAGGGGCGCCGCAGAGTTCGGCGCGTCGCCACGCGCCCGTGGCCAACCGCGCCCGCGGCCTTACGCCACTGGCAACCCGCGTTCGATCAACCACGCCTTCGCGTCTTCGGCGTCCTGCTCGAACCACGCTCTCGTCGATCCCAACCGGTACGTATACCCCCACGCATCCATGTCGGCCATCAGCCGTGCGCTGCCGACACCGGGCAGCTGCGCGGCCAGCACGATCTGCAGGTAGCACGTGGCATCTTCCTCGGCGACCGAATCAGTGGCATCGGTATGCACCTGCGCGCGCCGCTCCGGCGGCAGCACGATCAGATGGCAGGCCTCGTGCAGCATCGAATGCACGGGCGTGTCGTCGCGCACATACACGTTGCTGGCGATGATGCCTGCTTCAGGTTCGCCCCAGTAGCTGCCGGGAATCGGCTCGCCGGCGGCGACGTGGTGCAGCTCCAGCCCATGCGCGGCAAGCAGGCGCTGTGCATCGGCGAAGGCGATATCGCCCACGCAGGTGATGTCCACGGCGGTTGTCGTGTCAGTCATGCGGAATCATGCAGCCCCGCCCATGCAGGCACGGGCGGGGCAGGGGGTCAGGGCTTTTCCGGGCCTTCCGGCAGCGCCACGGAGATGTCCAGCACGTCGTGCTGGCCATCCTTGACCAGGTCGACCTTCACCGCGTCGACGTCGATGTTGACGTACTTCTTGATCACTTCCAGCAGCTCGCGCTGCAGCAGCGGCAGGTAGTCCGGGCCACCGCGATGGCTGCGCTCCTGCGCGATGATGATCTGCAGGCGGTTCTTGGCGGTTTCGGCGGTGGTCTTCTTCGCTTTGAGGAAATCAAACAGGCCCATGCTTACCCTCCGAACAGCTTGCTGAAGAAGCCCTTCTTCTCCACGGTGGTGAAGCGCATCGGCCGCTCCTCGCCCAGGATGCGGCTCACCGCATCGTCATACGCCTGGCCAGCGATCGATTCGCCGTCGAGGATCACCGGCTCGCCCTTGTTGGAGGCGTTCAGCACGTCACCCGATTCGGGGATCACGCCGATCGCCTTCAGGCCCAGCACTTCCTCCACGTCGACGATGCTCAGCATCTCGCCGGTTTCCACGCGCGACGGGCTGTAGCGGGTCAGCAGCAGGAAGGCCGGCACGTCCTGGCCGGATTCGGCCTTGTGTGTCTTCGAATCCAGCAGGCCGATGATGCGGTCGGAGTCGCGCACCGAGGACACTTCCGGGTTCACCACCACCACCGCGCGGTCGGCGAAGTACATCGCCAGGAAGGCACCCTTCTCGATACCGGCCGGGGAGTCGCAGATCACGAAGTCGAAACCGTCGGCGGCCAGGTCCTTCAGCACCTTGCCCACGCCCTCCTGGGTCAGCGCGTCCTTGTCGCGGGTCTGCGAGGCAGCCAGCACGTACAGGTTGTCGAAGCGCTTGTCCTTGATCAGGGCCTGCTTGAGGGTGGCTTCGCCGTGCACGACGTTGACGAAGTCGTACACCACGCGGCGTTCGCAGCCCATGATCAGGTCGAGGTTGCGCAGGCCGACGTCGAAGTCGATCACCGCCACCTTCTTGCCGCGCCGTGCCAGGCCGCAGGCCAGGCTCGCGCTGGTAGTGGTCTTGCCGACGCCGCCCTTGCCGGAGGTGACTACGATGATTTCAGCCAAAGGACTTCTCCTGGTTCTGCATGATGTTGGGGCTGCGTCAGTCCAGCGCAGCGATCTTGACCTGGTCCTGTTCCAGCCACACCTGCACGGCCTTGCCGCGCAGGTTGTCCGGGACATCGTCCAGTACCTTGTAGTGGCCGGCAATGGCCACCAGTTCCGCATGGAAATCACGGCAGAAGATGCGTGCCGCGGTGTTGCCCTGGGCACCCGCCAGCGCGCGGCCGCGCAGGGTGCCGTAGATATGGATGCTGCCGTCGGCGATGACCTCGGCACCGGCGCCGACGGTCGCCATGACCGTCAGGTCGCAGTTCTCCGCGTACAGCTGCTGGCCGGAACGTACATTGCCGAGCTGCATGCGGCCCGGTTGCGGTGCCGTGCCCTCGGCCACCCTGGCCACCGGAGCGGCCGGGGCCGGCTTCGGCTCAGCGCGGGCGGCGCGGCGCGGCTCCGGTGCAGGCGCAGGCGGCGGGGCCGGCTCGGTCTCGACACGCTCGTACTGGGCGCGGAACTTGGCCAGCAGCGGCAGGCCGAGCTGCTGCGAGAGCTGGTCGACCGCACTGGTGCCATAGGCCAGCGCCACCGGCAGCACGCCGGCGCTGCGCAGGCCATCGACCAGCGCCTGGGCGGTGGCCACGTCCGGTACCTGGCTGAGGCCGCCGAAGTCCAGGATCACCGCGGCACGGCCGAACAGTTTCGGGGCGCGGGTCACCCGTTCGCGCATTTCCTGCACGAGTCGTTCGACATCGAGGGTCCGCACGCGCAGGTTGGCGATGCCGACCTGGCCGATCTTCAGTTCACCTGCCTGTTCGTAATCGAAATTCACCGCCACGCTCAGGTCCCCGTCGGCCGCTGTGCCTGCGCCGGCAGCTGCCGGTCGCGTGTCCATGCCACATCCGGCAGCTTGCCGCCGTAGGTCTCCTGTACCCACGGGTAGCTGCACAGTTCCTTGGCCAGCATGCTGGCGCGCACATCGACCTGCGGCATGGTGTTCTGGCCCAGCTCGCGGAAGCCGAAGCTGCCGTGGAACAGCAGGGCGGCATCGGCACCATGGTCGAGGAAGACTTCGCAGGTCATCTGCGGGTAGCGCAGCTCGGCGAAGCTCTGCGCATCGGCGTAGAACGCCCGGCCGACGCCACCACCGCGGCGGCGGCTGGCGACCACGATGCGGTCGATATAGAAGAACGGGGTGTCCAGCTGCTGCTTGAACCAGGCGAAGTTGCTGCTGTCGTGCTGGCTGTCGCTGCCGAAGCCGATCAGGAACCCGGCCAGGTTGCCGTCGCGCTCGGCGACGCGGAAGTACTCAGCGGTTTCATAGAACAGGCGCAGGCGTGCGGCATCCAGCGGAAGGATGGCCAGGCCAGCGTTGTTGTTCAAAGCCAGGACGGAATCGAGCTCGTGCTCGCGCACGTCGCGGATGACAATCGACATTGTGACTCCGTGGGGTAACGCGGTTGGTCCTGCAACGGACCCTGCGCACGATTATTGCATGGGTGGCTGGCGGGGGCACGCCCGTCGCCATGACTTCTGCCCGGGGGCAGGAGCGCTGGTTCAGCCTAAGATGCCTCCATGTTGGGATATCTCAGCCAAATCCGAGTCCTGCGCCTGGCCGGCCTGTTCACCTGGGTCATGGTCGGCCTGCCCGTGGTGTATTCCCAGTACGAGTCGATGCTGCGGCACGGCGGCAGCGGCATCGACAGCTGGTCCCTGTGGCTGTTTGCCGCCTACCTGTTCTTCGGCGCCGGCTACTTCTGGCTGACCCGTGGCCTGCGCGACAGCAGCCAGGCCGCGTGGTACGACCGGGTGGTGCTGGTGGTACTGACCGGCTCGGCCCTGGGCGTCAGCTACCTGAGCGGTTCGGGCCTGGGCAGCATCCTGATGATGGTGGCCGCCGGGGTGATCCCGTGGATGCTGCCCGTGCGCAGTGGCGTGATCTGGTTGCTGCTCAGCCAGCTGGCGGTGCTGCCGGTCTACTATCTGATTCTCGACATGCCGTTGTTCGAGGCACTCATGCAGTCGCTGCTGTATGGCGGCTTCTCCATGTTCATGTTCGTGACCAGCCTGGTCGCACGGCAGCAGACCGACGCCCGCGACGAGCAGCGCCGGCTGAATGCGGAGCTGAGGGCGACCCGCGCCCTGCTGGCCGAGAGCGCACGGGTCAACGAGCGCACCCGCATCTCGCGCGAGCTGCATGACCTGCTGGGGCATCAGTTGACCGCGCTGACCTTGAACCTGGAAGTGGCCGGCCATCTCGCCGAAGGCAAGGCGCTGGACCACGTGAAACGCTCGCACACGCTGGCCAAGCTGCTGCTGGGCAATGTGCGCGAAGTGGTCAGCCAGCTGCGCGAGACCAGCGCCATCGACCTGGCTGCCGCGCTGCGTCCGCTGACCGAGAACGTGCCCTCGCTGGACATCCAGCTGGACATCGAGGACCCCCTGAACGTGGAGGATCCGCAGCGGGCCCACGTGCTGCTGCGCTGCACCCAGGAGATCATCACCAATACGGTGCGCCACTCCGGGGCCCGCCATCTGTGGATCCGGGTGTACCGTGAGGCGCCGGACCGGGTGGTGGTCGAGGCGCGCGACGACGGTGTCGGTGCGGAAATGGTCAATGTGGGCAATGGCTTGCGCGGGATGCGCGAGCGCCTGCAACAATGCGGGGGCCAGCTGCAGGTGGAAACCCGCCCCGGCGAAGGCTTCTGCCTGCGTGCGACGGTGCCGGCAACCGTGCTGGTGGCCGCCCTTACCAAGGTTCCTGAAGGAGTGCGTTGATGATTCGCGTCTGCCTGGTCGACGACCAAACCCTGGTGCGGCAGGGAATCCGCTCGCTGCTGGCGCTGGACGACGGCATCGAGGTGGTGGCTGAGGCCGGCGACGGCCGGCAGGCGGTCGAACTGGTGCCCCAGGTCCGTCCGGATGTGGTCCTGATGGACATGCGCATGCCGGTGATGTCCGGGCTGGAGGCGCTGCAGGTCCTGTCGCGGCTGGAACAGCTGCCGCCGACCATCATCCTGACCACCTTCGACGACGACCAGCTGGTGCTGGCAGGCCTGAAGGCCGGTGCCAAGGGCTACCTGCTCAAGGACGTGACCCTGGACCAGCTGGTGGGCGCCATCCGCACCGTGGCTGACGGCGGATCGCTGGTGCAGCCGGCAGTGACCCAGCGGCTGCTGTCCGGGCTGGAACACATGCGCAATGATTTCGTCAGCCTGGACCGGCCGGACCCGCTGACCGACCGCGAGACGGAGATCCTGCGGCTGATGGCCAGCGGCTTCTCCAACAAGGAGATCGCCAATTCGCTGGGCGTGGCCGAGGGCACCATCAAGAACCATGTGTCCAACATCCTGTCCAAGCTGGGCGTGCGCGACCGTACGCGGGCCGTCCTGAAGGCGTTCGAACTGCAGCTGGTCTGACGAAAAGCCTTTTGCGGCAAAGGTTTGGCCGGCATTCCCGGGCCCCGGGACGGGCTGCCCCCTACATGCGGGGCGGCCGGATGCGCTACCCTGCCAATCCTTTGTCCATACAAATACGCAGCCGGCAGGGAAACCGGTGCGCCAATCGCGATAAACAATGCCCGCGAAGCCTGCTAGGATTGGCGCTTCGCTTCAATCAACCCGGCCGTGGGATCGGCCCCGGAGACTCCTGAATGACCCGTATTATCGAGTTCCTGATCGCCTTGGGGATCGTGGCTGGCCTGTTCGTCATCATTGGCGTATGTCTGCCGGGCGAGCGCCACATCACCGAAAGCATCGAGACCAACCGCAAGATGACGATCGTGTACGACACGGTCAGCAGCCTGCGCCGCTTCAAGGACTGGAACCCGCTGGTACTGCGCGATCCCGCCGTTGAACTGAAGCTGTCCGGCCCGGCCTCCGGCGTCGGTGCCACCCTCGACTTCTCCTCCAAGGACCTGGGCAACGGTTCCTGGAAGGTGACCGAGGCCGAAGAGAACAAGCGTGTTGTGATCGCCATCGAAGACCCGACCAAGGGTCACGACAAGGTCACCACCTTCAATCTGGAGCCGACCGGCAAGGGTGGTCGCAACGTCAAGATCACCCAGGACTACTCGGTGAAGTACGGCTTCGACCTGTTCGGTCGCTACGCCGGCCTGTATGTCAGCCGCCAGATCGGCGACGACATCAAGCTGGGCCTGTCGCGCATGGCGAACATGCTGGCCACCGTGCCGAACGTCGACTACCGCACTCCGGAAGCGCCGCTGACCGATCTGGGTATCGTGCAGGTGCCGGCCGAAGACCTGCTGGTCGTCAACGCCGGCAACGTCGACCGCGGCCAGGACACCATCACCAAGTCCATCAAGGACAACCAGGAGTGGATCAAGCGCGTGATGGAGGCCAATGGCCTTGAAGCCGCCGGTCCGTTCCGCATCATCACCACCGATTTCGGTGCCGAGAAGTACGCCTTCGACATCGCACAGCCGGTGAAGAAGAAGGGTACCGAAGGTGCCACCGGTGAGGAGCTGACCGTCAAGATCGACGGTGGTGCCCCGGTCAAGTACCTGCATGTCGCCCCGCATCGTTCGGCGCATGCGGCCTACACCGGTCACATGGCCGGCCTGGACGTGGCCCGCAACGGCCTGCGTGCGTGGGCAGTGACCTCGGGCAACGAAGTCATCGACCGTCCGTACGAATCGTGGAAGGACGGCGTGGACAAGTCGTTCACCCAGGAAGGCACCTACGACATCTACTGGGCCGTCAAGTAAGCGCTGGCTGACCCATGTAGTGTTGGACACGAAAACGCGCCGCTTCCTGCGGCGCGTTTTTTTTCATCCCGCGTCCGCCGCCGGGCGGGCGCCGCGCAAGGAGCAGTCATGTTCAATCTGGAACGACGTGCGCGTAAGCCCTCGCTGCTGGCCTGCATCGGTGCGCTGTTGGCGGCCGCTTCGATCGGCCTGTCGGCCTATGCCTCGCATGGCGTGTCCGATCCGCAGGCGCAGCAGCATCTGAACATGGCGGCGCTGTATGCGTTCGCCCATGGTGCCGTGCTGGTTGCGGTGGGACGGCGCGCGCAGGGCGTGATCGCACATCTGGCGCTGTACGTGCTGCTGCTGGGCGTCGTGCTGTTCTCCGGCAGCCTGGTGGGCAGCGCGCTCTGGCAGTGGCCTACCCGGCTGGCGCCTGTGGGCGGCACCAGCCTGATGGTGGGATGGGTGCTGCTGGCGATCGACGCCCTGCGGCGGTGAGGGCAGTGCGGGGAGGGGCTCAGCCGTTGGCCGGTCTCCAGCACCAGTGCCAGGGCTCGTAGACGATCCCGTGCGGGTTGCCGCGCGGGTAGCTCAGGTGGAATCCATGCCCGCGGGCGTGCGCCTGCAGCCACGCGAACGCGTCGGTACGCTCGAACGATTCCTCTGCAGGTGCATCGCCCGGGGTGCCGATATCCAGTGCGTGCCCGCTGTGATGTTCGCTGAAGCCCGGCGCGGCGTTGACCTTCAGGATCTCCGCCACGCTCAGGCCGCGGCCGCGCTTCCGCTCGAAGATTCCCAACTGGTACGCATGGCTGCGGAAGCCGGAAATGGCATCCAGGGCAACGCCATCGCGGGCCGCGTGCAGGCGCATCCGCCGCCACCCCTGCGCCGCGTCGCGGCGCAACCACAGGGGCCGCGAAAAGCGATCGCGGCCGGCGAAATGCAGCAGGCACGGCTCGGCTTCCAGCGGCAGCCCGGTGTCATCCGCGTAACCCTGCGCATCCAGGCCAAGGTGCTGCAGGCGTTGCTGCAAGCCCGCCAGGGGCAGCCATCGCTGCTCCAGTGCCGCAGCGAAAGGGCGTGACGCGCGGGCATCCAGCAGTGCCAGCGCCTCCTCCACGCCAGGCTCGTGCGGTAGGCGCGGCACCAGCGAATGAACGCCCTGCGCCAGCACGGCGGCCAGATAGCGGCCATCGCGCTTGCGCCGCAGCACCCAGCGGGCCCGCGCCAGCAGGCGTGCATCGAGGTTGCTGCGCGCGCGCAGCAGATCGGCCGGCCACAGTTCGATGGCCTCGGTGTTCAGCAGCAGCAGCGGTCGGCGATGCATGTCCGCAGCTTACTGCCGTGGCGCGGCTGCGGCCACCTTGCGCAGGGCGTCAAGCAATGCCTGTGGGCGTTCCATGCTCAGCAGCAGGGTGCTGCCGCCGCGCACCGGGATCGCCAGCGTGCGGTGACGGTCGGTGACCAGGGCGAAGCCCTTGCCGCCGCCCTGCAGCCGCATATGCCCGGAATAGAAGCCGGGCATCGAGTAGCCGTTGGTCTTGAAGCGGATGCCATAGCGGCGGTCCTGCGCCAGGTCCACCACCTCGGCCTGGTCCAGCAGCATGTCGCGCACCGGTGTACGCCGCCGGTACAGCGTCGAGCGCACATCCAGCACGCCACCCACCAGCTCCACGCGGCGGCGGAAGAACGAAGTGCCCAGGCCCACGCCGATCAGCACCAGCACGGCGATGCTCCATGCCGCGCTGCCGTTCATCAGGAAGAACGGCGGCGACAGGGTGACTTCCATCCATGGTGCAGGCGCACGCGTGCGGCTGAACTGCACGTACACGCTGATGACCAGCACGGCCAGCACCGGCAACAGCACCCACAGCACGCGCAGGGGTGAACTGCCAGCCAGCTCGAACGGACGGGCTTCATTGGGGCTCATCGTTGTGCCTCCACCCATCGGGCGATGTCATCGATCAACCCCGCATCGACATGGCCGGGCCGGGTGTACTCCTTCAACGAACTCGGGCCGCTGCCAGCGATGCCGATGTGGTTCAGCGCCGGATAGGTCCGCCACTGCACATCGTCGCGCCGGGCGAGGGCCTTCTGCCAGAGTGCCCAGTCGGCATCGGGAACCTGGAAATCGCGCCCGCCATGCAGCATCAGCAGCGGTGCGCGCAGCCGCTGTGCATCGGCGCGGGCATCTACGGCTTCGATGCTCTTCCAGAAGGACTGCGGAACGCCGAGTGGCAGTTCGCTGGCGGGTACCGGCGTGCTGCCACGTGCTGCGGCGATCTGGCTGTCCAGTTTGTCCAGCAGCGCCTGACCGGCCGCGCTGATGTCGCCGTCCAGGCTCAGCAGGTAGCGGTTCTGTTCCGGCAGCAGGTCCAGCAGCGTGCGCGCGGGAGCGGCCCACAGGATGGCGCCACGCGCCTGTGGCCAGCGGCTGGCGATGCGTGGCGCAAGCATGCCGCCCTGGCTGTGGCCGAGCACGAACACGCGGCGGCCGTCGATGCGCGGGTCGCTGGCGACGGCCTCCAGTGCCGCCACCGCATCGTCGGTGGATTCGTCATCGACAGTGAAGGTGCCGCTCTGGAAATCCTGGGGCCGGGCGAGAGTGCGCTTGTCGTAGCGCAGTACCGCGATTCCGTGCGCGGCGAGGCCACGGGCGATATCGAGGAAGGGACGGTTGCCGCCGATGGTTTCGTCACGGTCCTGCGGGCCCGAGCCGTGCACCAGCACCACTGCCGGGAACGGGCCTTTGCCCTTGGGCAGCGCCAGCGTGCCGGGCAGCGCACCGCGTGTCTGCGGCACACTGAAATCAACTTCGCTGTAGGTCGCATCGGCCGGCGGCGGCGGTGCCTTGGCCGCGGGGGCGGGGCGCAGCAGCAGGCCGGCGACCTTGTCCTGTGCATCCACGGCCACCTGCGCGATCACCGCGCCACCGGTGAACTGCAGCGGCACTTCCACCAGGTGCAGGCCCTGCTGCTCGCTGCTGCGGGCCTGGCCCCGCTGCTGCAGTTCGCCCAGGGACCGCCACACGCTGTCGAGCTTCTCGGCGGGAACGGCACGGGCCATCTGCGGGGTCAGCATCGCCTCTGCATCGGCGATGCGGCCGGCCTGCAGGTGGTCCAGCAAGCGGGCGGCAACCTGCCGCGGTTCGGCGGCGAATGCGCCACCGCTCAGCAGCGCCAGTGAAAGGGCGAACAGCGAACGGCGGGTCTTCATGGTCAGAGCTCCTTCTTGAAGACCAGCACCGCTGCGCTCATCGGCGCGGGGATCACGATGTTGACCAGCTCCCAGCCAAGCTGGCCCTGCTTGTTCAACGCCTCCTGCACGGCTTCGGTCTTCATGCTGCCCATCAGCGTCGAGGGCACTTCCAGGGTCTGGTACGTCCAGCGCTTGCTCATTCCTTCTCCTCCTGAGGTGGCTTGGGATGCGGCAGCCTGCCGGCCTTGCGCAGCGCGTCGCGCAGCAGGTACTCGATCTGCGCGTTGAGGCTGCGCAGTTCGTCGTCGGCCCAGCGCTGCGCCGCGGCCAGGACGTCGGCGTTGATGCGCAGTGGATAGGCTTTCTTCTCGCTCATGGATGCTCCTGGCGGGGCGGTGGGGCGCCCCGTTGCGAGGGTGATTCAGTACAGCGAACCGGCGTTGACGATCGGCTGCGTGCCCCGGTCCGAACACAGCACGGTCAACAGGTTGCTGACCATGTGCGCCTTGCGTTCCTCGTCCAGCTGCACCACGCCGTTCTTCTGCAGTTCGCCCAGGGCCATCTCGACCATGCCGACCGCACCGGCAACGATGCGCGTGCGTGCCGCGATCACCGCGTTGGCCTGCTGGCGCTGCAGCATGGCCTGGGCGATTTCGGCAGCATAGGCCAGGTGGCTGATGCGTGCGTCGATCACCTGCACGCCGGCGTCGGCCAGGCGCTCGGCCAACTCGTTCTTCAGGTGCTGGGAGATCTCGCTGGCGTGGCTGCGCAGCGCCAGCTGGCCCTCTTCATGCTGGTCGTAGGGATAGCTGGTGGCCATCGCGCGCAGCGCCGATTCGGACTGGATGTGCACGAAGCTCTCGTAGTCGTCCACGTTGTAGACCGCTTCGGAGGCATCGACCACCTGCCAGACGATCACTGCGGCGATCTCGATCGGGCTGCCATCGAGCTCGTTGACCTTCAGCTTGCCGCTTTCGAAATTGCGCACGCGCTGGCTGACGTGGCGCTTGCTGTAGAAGGGGTTGTTCCAGCGCAGGCCATTGTCTTTCACGGTGCCGACGTACTTGCCGAACAGGCTCACCACCGCGGCCTGGTTCGGCTGCACGGTGTACAGGCCCGCCAGCGCGAACAGCGCCACCACCGCGACCAGCGCGCCAACCAGCATCATCAGCAGGTTGGGGGAGCCGGTCGACGCCTTGGCGGCGATGCCCAGCACGAACAGCACACCGCCGAAGACGGCGACGAGCAATGCGCCCGCCAGAGTGCCCAGGCCGTTGAGGGAGGACAGCGACTTCTCTTTCATGGCAGTACGTCCTTGAGGGTTCGAGGCGACGATATCAAATTGATATCAGATGGCGACTACCGTTCGTCGGGAACCGCCGCTGGACCGGCTAGAATGCCCACCCGCCTTCACATCACTGCCGGACCCCTCCATGGCCAAGCTCGGAACCCCCCTCTCGCCCTCCGCCACCCGTGTGCTGCTGCTGGGCTCGGGCGAACTCGGCAAGGAAGTGGCCATCGAGCTGCAGCGGCTGGGCGTGGAGGTGATCGCCGCCGACCGCTACGCCGATGCGCCCGCCATGCAGGTCGCGCATCGTTCGCACGTGATCGACATGCTGGACGCGATGGCGCTGCGCGCGCTGATCGCCCAGGAACAGCCCCACCTGGTGGTGCCGGAGATCGAGGCGATCCACACCGAGACGCTGGTACAGCTGGAACAGGAGCAGGGCCTGCGGGTGATCCCCACCGCGCGTGCCGCACGCCTGACCATGGACCGTGAGGGCATCCGCCGCCTGGCCGCCGAGACGCTGGGCCTGCCAACCTCGCCCTACCGCTTTGTCGATACCGAGGCGGAGTACCGCGCCGCCGTGGCCGCCATCGGCCTGCCGTGCGTGGTCAAGCCGGTGATGTCCTCCTCGGGCAAGGGACAGAGCACGCTGCGCAGCGAAGCGGACATCGCGCCGGCCTGGGAGTATGCGCAGACCGGCGGCCGCGCGGGCGCCGGCCGCTGCATCGTCGAGGGATTCATCGATTTCGACTACGAGATCACTCTGCTGACCGTGCGCCACGCGGCAGGCACCTCGTTCTGCGCGCCGATCGGTCATCTGCAGAAGGACGGCGATTACCGCGAGAGCTGGCAGCCGCAGCCGATGTCGGACAAGGCGCTGGCGCGCGCGGAGGAGATCTCGCGTGCGATCACCGATGACCTGGGTGGCTGGGGCCTGTTCGGCGTGGAGCTGTTCGTGAAGGGCGATGAAGTGTGGTTCAGCGAAGTGTCCCCGCGCCCGCACGACACTGGCCTGGTGACGCTGGTATCGCAGGAACTGAGCGAGTTCGCGCTGCACGCACGCGCCATCCTGGGCCTGCCGGTTCCGGTGATCCGCCAGAGTGGTCCGTCGGCATCCTGTGCATTGCTGGCGCAGGGCGAAGGCGTGCCGTACTTCAACAACGTCGCGGCCGCACTGCAGGTGCCGGATACGGCCGTGCGCCTGTTCGGCAAGCCGAGCGTGCACGGTCAGCGCCGTGTCGGCGTCACCCTGGCGCGCGCCGACACCATCGACGAGGCGCGCTCGATCGCCCGTGATGCCGCCGACGCCATCGGCGTCGAGCTGCGCCCGTAAGCCGGTAGCGCCGGGCCGCGCCCGGCGGCTTTCTGCAAGGCAGAGCAGCGCGCCTGGCGCCTGGGGTCACTTCACATCCACCCACACCAGGTGGTGGTCGCTGCCGTCGGCAATCTTCGCTTCAGGGCTGTTGCTGGCTGGCCAGAACACGCCGCTGCCCACGTACTGGAACCCGGTGGAAGGCAGCACGTAATCCAGTCGCAGGGTGCCGGACTTCGGGCCAAAGTCGCCGGTGGCGTAGAAAGGCGCACCCTTGCGCACGATGCCCTTGGCGGCATAGGCGAGGCTGGTTTCCTCACCCCCCGCGCTGCGCGGGGTGGGGTAGCGCAATACGCGTGCGTTCTCGATCAGTTCGACGATCGCCTCGTGGCGGCCATCGCCGTCGACCGGGTCGTTGTTGAGATCGCCGAGGATCACGAAGCGTGCATCCTGCGCCAGACCTCCGCACTGGCCCTTGTCGTCGCACAGCCAGGACTTGTCACCCGCGGTGAGATACTCCTGCCACAGGCGCAGTTCGTCGTGGTTGCGCGCCGCGTTGCGCTTTTCCGGGCCGTCGAACACCGGCGGCGTCGGGTGCGAGACCAGCGCATGCACCACGCCTGCCGGGGTCTGCACCGGTACATCCCAGTGCGACTTCGACGACAGGCGCAGCTGCGACCACACGGCGTCGCTGTAGAAGCTCTGCCCGCTGCGCGGATCGACCGCACGGATCGCGCCCGGCATCGTGCTCCACTTCAGCAGCTGGAAGCTGCGTACCCTGGCTTCATCGATCGGGTAGCGCGACAGCACCAGCATGCCGTACTGGCCCGGGTGCAGGCCGTAGCCCCAGGCATCGTTGCCACGGCTGCGACCTTCGCCGCCGACCACGCCGTTGTTGTCCAGGTCCAGGCCACTGGGCACGCCGGTGTTGACCGGGGCCAGGTAGCGGTAGGCGAAGTGCAGCGGCGCGCCGCCGCCCGGCTGCGCCACTTCCAGGTAGCGCTTCTGGAACAGGTCGGCGGCGCGATGGGCGTCGTCGAAATCGAATTCGTTCAGCAGCACCAGGTCCGGGCGCACCTGCTGCAGCACGGCGGCAATCTTGCGCGCATGCGCGCTGTCGCCTTCAAGCTCCCTGATCAGGCCGCCGGCCTCATCGGAGTACAGCGACGTGTTGTAGGTGGCCAGGCGCAGCGATGCGGACGGTGTTTCGGTCATCGCAGGGGTCCTGGCAAGAGCAGGGGCCGCAGCGCCACACAGCAGGGCCAGGGCAAGAATCAGGGGTTGGGTGTTCATGCCGCCTATTGTGCACCCCGCCCGGTGTCAGCGGTTTGTCAGCGGCCGTCCAGATCGAGGTCGAAATCGTGCCAGCGACGGCCATCGTAGGCCTCCAGCGGACGGAAGCGGCGCTTGTAGTCCATTTTCTGGTGTTCACGGATCCAGTAGCCCAGATAGACGTGCGGCAGTCCTTCGCGACGCGCCCATTCGATCTGCTGCAGGATGGCGAACGTGCCCAGTCCCCGCGCTGCGTGGTCTGGATCGAAGAAGGTATAGACCGCCGAAAGGCCGTGCTCGGTGACATCGGTGACGGCCACTCCGAGCAGCTGGCTGGGCCGGTCATCGTGGCCCGGCAGGCGCATCTCCAGGAAGCGGGTGTGCGACCAGCTGCCGATCAGGAACTGCTCGAACTCGTGCGGGCCATGATCGTCCATGCCGCCGTTGGCGTGGCGGTGCACCAGATAGCGGTGGTAGAGGGCAAACAGATCCTCGCGCGCAGTGGCGGCGGTGATCCGCACCTCCAGGTCGGCGTTGCGGGTGGCGCAGCGACGCTGGCTGCGGTCCGGCGCGAACCGGGCCACCGGAATCCGTACCGCCACGCAGGCATGGCACTGCGCGCAGTGGGGCCGATAGACCAGGTCGCCGCTGCGGCGGAAGCCCCAGCTGAGTGCGAGTGGATACAGGCCGCCCAGGCGACGGTCGTGGGGATCCATCACCAGGTCGCGCGCCACCCGGTCCGGCCAGTACCCGCAGGGGTGCTCGCCGGTCTGGAACAGCCGCAGTTCGTCGTCTCTGTCGCCGTGGATCGCCATGGCCACAGCATAGCCCCAGCGTGTCGCAATGAACGCGACTGTCCGCCGGATGAACGGAACTGGCGGTTGCGTCAACCGCCGTCGCGGCCGGGCGTTGTTGTCATTCGAGGGTGAAGTGATCACCCCGACGCAACCTCATCCCCAGGAGTGACCTCATGATCCGTACCCCCCTGCTGCTGGCCCTGCTGCTTGCCACGTCCGCCTCCGGTGTCGCGCTGGCGGCGACTCCCCCGACCGCACCGGCACAGCGTCCGGCCAAGCTGGACACCAACGGCGACGGTGTCATCGACCGCAGCGAGGCCGCGGCCAACCCACGTCTGGCGGCCAAGTTCGACGAACTGGACCGCAACAAGGACGGCAGGCTGTCGCGCGATGAAATGCCGCGCTGGCAGCATGGTCGTCGTGGCGGCCATGGCGGCGAGCGCTGGGCCAGGCTGGACACCGACAAGGACGGCCGCATCAGCCGCGAAGAGGCCAAGGCCGATCCGCGCCTGGCGGCACGTTTCGATCAGCTCGATCTCAACAAGGACGGCTATCTGGACAAGGCGGATCGCGAGCTGCGCATGAAGCAGCATCGCGACGCCTGGTTCGCCGCTGCCGACACCAACAAGGACGGCCAGTTGAGCAAGGCCGAATTCGATGCGGCGAAGGGCCCGATGCATGGCGGCCCGCGCCACGGGGGGCCGCGTGACGGCGCCGCACCGAAGCCGCAGCGCTGATCACGGCGCAACGTTCAACGACGACGCCGGCAGACTGCCGGCGTCGTCCGTTACAGGCGACCGCTGTCGAGCAGCGTATAGGCCACCAGGGCGATCACCAGCAGGTTCATCGCGATGATGGCGCTGCGGCCGTACATCGCTTCGTACTTCCAGTTGATGCCCTGCCGCCCGCGCCGCGCTGCGTCGCGCACGATCAAGGGCCGCATCAGGCGCTGCAGCGGTCCCAGGCACTGGTAGTTGACCGCACCCAGGCCGATGGCCATGACCACCAGGTGTACCCATACCGGCGTCTGCAGCAGCACGACCAGCAGTATGGACAGGCAGCAGGCCATCACGGTCCAGGTGTTGAGATGGACGAAGCGCCGGACCTGGGTCCGCTCCGGTTCCGTTTCGGCGTAGGACAGCAGGAAGCGACCGCCCAGGTAGCTGCCCAGCACGCCGCCCAGCACGGCACCGGCGATCGCTGCCCAGTTGTGGGCCGGGACCAGATGCAGGTGCCCCAGCGCCGCTGTCAGCGATCCCATCGCGGTACCGCCGGCTGCGCTGGCGCCGCCCAACCCCAGCTTGCTGCCGCCAATGCCCACACCGGTGCCGAGCAGGATCGCGGCACTGGCCGTGCCGGGCGCAGCGATCAGCACCATCGAGACCACGGTGGTTGCGAAGGCAGCGCTGGGTGCGCTGCTGCGCGCGAATTCGCCGAAGCGCTGCAGCAGTCCCTCGCGGACCTGCGCGCGGGCCCGCGACAGGCGCTTGCGCACCGCCGCATCACTCAGGCCCAGCAGGTCCGCCACCTGCTGCGAGCGCTGACCTTCCCGGTAGTAAAGCAGCAGGACTTCGCGGCTGTCGGTGGGCAGCGCCGAGATGATGTCCTCGGCGGCAACCTCCTCTTCCAGTCGCTGCAGGCGGTCGGCGGCAGTCGGCGAGGGGTCGGCCGCCATGCCCAGCGCAACTTCGGCGGCCTCGCCGCTCAGGGGCCTGCCGCGCTGTGCACGCAGCCAGTCGCGCGCGAGGTTGCGGGTGATCTGCCGCAGCCAGGGCAGGAAGCTGGTGGAACTGCGCAGCTGGTGCAGCTGCTGCCAGCCCTTCACGAACGCTTCCTGCGCGATGTCCTCGCTGGCCTGGCGATCGCCGGTGATGGCCAGGGCGATGGCGGTCACGGTGTTCTGGCAGGCGAGCACGATGCGCCCATAGGCGTGCTGGCAGCCACTGCTGGCCGCCGGCAGCTCGCGTTCAAGCGTCTCGTCGATCGTTGCAGCGAAAGTCGTCATGGCGGCAGCTCCTGCTGGATTGTGTCCCAAGACGGAGCTGCGCGCCCGATGTGACCGGCCCGCCTGCCGGTAGGGCCGGGTCATGCCCGGCGGGGTTTCTGGCCGCTGCGGTGGCCGGGGATGGCCCGGCGCTGCCGGCGCGTCAGTTCGCGGGCCGGATGCGGACCCGCTCTTCTTCCTGTTCCGGCGCGGGCTGCTGGGGTTGCGTCTGTGGGGCGGGGGCGGGTGCTGCGGGGGCCGGGCCACCGCGGTGGCGCAGGCCGATCACCAGCGCCACGCCAGCGATCACCACCAGCAGTGCGATGCGGATCCGCCAGGCCCAGCTGCGCCCGCCGCTGCCGGCATCCGGCGTGTCGCGGAACGCGAACTCGGCCGTGGGATGGTCGCGGCGGGTGGTATCGAGCAGGCGTGCATCGCGCAGGATGTCGCGCGCACGTGGCTGGTCGTCGGCGCGCACGATCCAGACCGCTGGATAGCCCTGCGTATTGCCCAGGTCGGTATAGCTGAACTGGCCGCGCCGCCGGGTCTTGTACGAGCGACCATTGGTCACCTTCACTTCGATGCCATGGCTGCGCAGGAGCTCGGCCACGCCCTCGACGGTTTCCACACGCTGGCTGCTGAAGATCTGACGCATCGGATCAGTCCTTGGCCGGCACGGCGGCCGCTGCAGTCTGGTCGGGAACCACGCGGATCAGGCCCTCCTGCGCCGTGCTGGCCACCAGCACGCCATTACGGGTGAAGAACTGGCCGCGGGCGAGGCCGCGCGAATCCTGCGCACTGGGGCTGTCCAGCGAATAGAGCAGCCAGTCGTCGGCGCGGAACGGGCGGTGGAACCAGATCGCGTGGTCGAGCGAGGCCATCTGCACGTGCGGATGGTAGTAGCTGATACCGTGCGGGAAGGTCGCCGTGCCCAGCAGATGGAAGTCGGACGCGTAGGCCAGCAGCGCCTGGTGCAGCTCGGGGGCATCGCCGACCGGTTCGCTCAACCGCATCCAGACCTGGTGATAGGGCGGGCGCTTGGGCGGATTCAGTTCGTCGCGGGGATAGACGTGGCGGAACTCGAACGGGCCACCGCGCGAGAGCCAGCGCTGCACTTTGATCGGCAGCCGCTCCAGCACTTCGGCCGGCAACGGGCGGTTCGGCTCGATGTCTTCCGGTTGAGGCACTTCGGGCATCTTGTGCTGGTGCTCGGCACCGGTCTCCGCCTGCTGGAACGAGGCAGCACAGAAGAAGATCACCTTGCCATGCTGGATCGCGGTCACCCGGCGCACGGAGAAGCTGCCGCCATCGCGGGTGCGGTCCACGTCGTAGACGATCGGATGGTCGATGTTGCCGGCCCGCAGGAAATACGCGTGCAGCGAATGCACATGGCGCCCGTTGTCGACCGTGGCCTGGGCGGCGGCCAGCGCCTGGCCCAGCACCTGCCCGCCGAACACGTACTTGGTGCCGATGTCGCGGCTTTGTCCGCGGAACAGGTTGTCCTCCAGCCGCTCCAGGGTGAGCAGGTCGATCAGCTCGGAGACGACGGGTTCGGGCGTGTCGTTCAAGGGGGCGGCCACAACAATGAAGAGGCCTTGATTATACCGGTCCGGGGTCGGATCCCTTTCGCATTGCAGAAGGGGGCTGACCCCAGAGCGCGGAGACCGTTACTTGCCCAGCCGCGCCACCAGCGCCTGCAGGGCATTCTGTGCGTCCGGGGCGAACCAGGCCTCTACGAACCGGTCCAGCTGGATCAGGTCCGGGTGCAGCGCTTCGTGCAGGTCATTGCGGGCCACGGCGCGGGTCAGCAGCATCGGCTGCCGCGGCTGCCTGAGCAGGTTCTGCAGCCAGGCCACGGCGCGGGCGACCACCAGATCGCCCTCGGCCAGTTCGTCGACCAGGCCGATCTGCAGCGCCTGCTCGGCCGGCACCAGGGCACCGGTGGTGAGCAGCACCCCCGCGCGGTGCACGCCGACGGTACGGCGCAGCAGGCGCTGGATGCCTTCCGGTGCGATCAGGCCGACCTGCACCTCGTTCAGTCCGATGGCATACGGGCGTGCCGGGTCGGCGCTGCGCGCCATCACCCGGTAATCGCAGCACAGGGCGAGCACGCAACCGCCGGCAGGGGCGTGGCCGGTGATCGCGGCGACCACCGGGATGCGGCTCTCGGCCAGCGTACGTACCGCGCCGAAGAAGGCATTCCAGGTATCCAGCAGCTTGTGCTTGTCATCGCCGTGGGAGAGCAGGTGTGGCACGTCCATGCCGCCGGTGAACACGCGCTCGCTGCCGGACAGCACGATGCCGTGCGCATCGTCGGCCATGGCCTGCTCGACGGCGTGGATCAGCTGTCGGCACAGGTCGGTGTCCAGCGCATTGACCGGCGGCCGCGCCAGGCGCAGTTCGCGGATGGGACCATGGTTGATCACCTCGATGAGCGTCGTCATGCTGCGGTCTCGTTGCGAAGAAGGAACGTGGGCGATGATAACCAAACCATTCGTTGGCGTACTGTTGCTTCTGTGTGCGTCCGCATCAGCGGCGGCGGAATCACGTTGTGTGACGGTGGAGCAGGGCTGGGTGCGCCTGCCGCCGAACCCGGCCATGCCGATGACGGCGGGTTACGGGACGATCGTGAACCGCTGCGCAGCGCCGGTGACGGTGGTGGGCGCGGGCAGCAGGGCCTTCGGCGACGTGTCACTGCACGAGACCACCGTGGTCGACGGTGTTAGCCGGATGCGCGAAGTCGAACGGCTGCCGATTGCAGCCGGGGCGCGCACCGAGCTCAAGCCCGGTGGCCTGCACCTGATGCTGATGGAAGGCGAGGGAGCTTTGAAGGAAGGGCAGGTCGTGCCGTTGCAGTTGCAGCTGGAGGGCGGTGGCACCGCCAGCGCAACGCTGACGGTACGCAAGGCCGCTCCATGATGCAGCGCCCGTTCCGCCGGGCATCAGGGTCGGACCGGCGTCGGTAGCGCCGGGCCATGCCCGGCGGGGTGGGGCCGACCCGGGTCGGCACCCACCCGCAGTGCATCAGCTCGATGCGCTGCGGATCGCGTCCGGCAGCGGCGCGCTTTTGCCGGTCTGGGTATCCATCCAGACCACCACCACGTTGCCATCGGAGTACAGCTTCGACTCGTCCTGCTGGTCGACGATGCGATGACCGATGGTGACGCTGCTGTTGCCCAGGCGCTCGACGAACAGTTCGACCAGGATGTCGTTGGGCCACACGATCGGCAGCCGGTAGTTGACGTTGGTCGCGGCCACCACCGGCGCGATGCGGTCGGTCATCGACACGCCTTCCACGCCCAGCATCCAGCGCACGCGCGCTTCCTCCAGGTAGGAGATGTACTTGGCGTTGTTCACATGGCCCATGCTGTCCATGTCGCGCCAGCGCACGCTGATCGGGATGCGGGCCAGGATCTTGTGTTCGCTGCTCATCAGGCGTCCTTCTTCTTGGTCGTGCTCTTGCTGGCCTTGCCGGTGCTCTTGGCGGCCACGGCCTTCTTCGCCACCTTCTCCGGCTTCACCTTGCGCGGCGGCCGGGCGTCGGGCTTGTTGGCCACGGCGGCCGGCTGCTCCGGGCGCGCACTGGTGGACGGCAGCATGCGTGCCAGGAACTGCCCGGTGTACGACTGCGGGCAGGCGGCCACGTCTTCCGGCGTGCCGGTGACCAGGATGGTGCCACCCCGGTGGCCGCCTTCCGGCCCCAGGTCGACGATCCAGTCGGCGGTCTTGATCACATCGAGGTTGTGCTCGATCACCACCACCGTGTTGCCTTCGTCGCGCAGCTTGTGCAGCACGCCCAGCAGCGCTTCGATGTCGTGGAAGTGCAGGCCGGTGGTCGGTTCATCGAGGATGTACAGGGTGCGGCCGGTATCGCGGCGCGACAGCTCCTTGGACAGCTTCACGCGCTGCGCTTCACCACCGGACAGCGTGGTCGCGCTCTGTCCCAGCTTGATGTAGCTCAGGCCGACATCCACCAGCGTTTCCAGCTTGCGCGCGATCGACGGCACGGGCTCGAACAGCTTCAGCGCATCTTCGACGGTCATTTCCAGCACGTCGTTGATGTTGAAGCCCTTGTACAGGATCTCCAGCGTTTCGCGGTTGTAGCGCTTGCCGTGGCAGACATCGCAGGGCACATACACGTCCGGCAGGAAGTGCATCTCGACCTTGATCAGGCCATCACCCTGGCACGCCTCGCAGCGTCCGCCGCGCACGTTGAAGCTGAAACGACCTGGTGAATAACCACGCGCACGCGCTTCGGGCACCTGTGCGAACAGCTCGCGCAGCGGGGTGAACAGGCCGGTGTAGGTGGCCGGGTTCGAGCGCGGGGTGCGGCCGATCGGCGACTGGTCGATGTCCACGACCTTGTCGAACAGGTCCAGGCCATCGATCTCCTTGTACGGGGCGACCGGGTGCGAGGAGCCGTTGATCTCGTTGGCGGCCAGCGAGAACAGGGTGTCATTGATCAGCGTCGACTTGCCCGAGCCGGACACGCCGGTCACGCAGGTCAGCAGGCCCGAGGGAATCGACAGGTCCACCCCCTTCAGGTTGTTGCCGCTGGCGCCGCGCAGATGCAGGGTCATCTTCGGATTCGGCCGGTGCCGGCGCGCCGGGATCTCGATCGAGCGCTTGCCGGACAGGTACTGGCCCGTCAGCGAACGGGGTGCATCCAGGATGTCCTGCAGGGTGCCCTGGCCGACGATCTCGCCACCGTGCACGCCCGCGCCCGGGCCGATGTCCAGCACGTAGTCGGCCAGGCGGATCGCATCTTCGTCATGCTCGACCACGATCACCGTGTTGCCGAGGTCGCGCAGGCGGGTGAGGGTGCCCAGCAGGCGTTCGTTGTCGCGCTGGTGCAGGCCGATCGACGGCTCGTCGAGCACGTACATCACGCCGACCAGGCCGGCACCGATCTGGCTGGCCAGGCGGATGCGCTGTGCCTCGCCACCGGAGAGGGTATCGGCCTTGCGCTCCAGAGTGAGGTAGTCCAGGCCCACGTCGACCAGGAAGCCCAGGCGTTCGCCGATCTCCTTGACGATCTTCGAGGCGATCTCGCCACGCCAGCCCGGCAGGCTCAGTTCGCTGAAGAACTTCAGGGCTTCGTCGATCGGCAGCACCACCAGGTCCGGCAGCGGCCGGTCGGCCACGAACACGTTGCGCGCAGCCTTGTTCAGGCGGGCACCGTTGCACTCGGGGCAGGCGCGCTCGCTGATGTACTTGCCGAGCTCTTCCTGCACGGCCGCCGACTCGGTTTCCTTGTAGCGGCGTTCCAGGTTGGGAATGATGCCCTCGAAGCGGTGCTTGCGCTGGGTGCGGCCGCCGGCTTCGGTGAAGTAGGTGAACGTGATTGCGTCCTCGCCGCTGCCATACAGCACGGCCTGCTGCACCTTGGCCGGCAGCGAGTTCCAGGCGGCATCGACGTCGAACTTGTAGTGACGTGCCAGCGAGGCGATCAGCTGGAAATAGTACGCATTGCGACGGTCCCAGCCACGTACTGCGCCGGCGGCCAGGGACAGCTCGGGATGCACGACCACGCGCGAGGGATCGAAGAATTCGGCCATGCCCAGGCCATCACAACCGGGGCAGGCGCCCATCGGCGCGTTGAACGAGAACAGGCGCGGTTCCAGCTCCGGCAGCGAGTAATCGCAGACCGGGCAGGAGTATTTGGAGGAGAACAGGGTCGGCGCGCTGGCGGTGTTGTCCAGGCTCTGCACCGAGGCCATGCCGTCGCCGAGTTTCAGCGCGGTCTCGAAGCTCTCGGCCAGGCGCTGCTTGATGTCCTCGCGCGGGCGGAAGCGGTCGATCACCGCCTCGATGGTGTGCTTCTGGCGCAGCGCCAGCGGCGGCACCGCGTCGATCTCATGCAGCTCGCCATCCACGCGCACGCGCACGAAGCCCTGTGCGCGCAGCTGGTCGAATACCTGCGCGTGTTCGCCCTTGCGATCGCGGATCACCGGGGCCAGCAGCATGTAGCGCTGTTCCGGGTCCAGCGTCAGCACCTGGTCGACCATCTGGCTGACCGTCTGCGCTTCCAGCGGATAGCCGTGGTCGGGGCAGCGCGGCGTGCCGACGCGGGCGTACAGCAGGCGCAGGTAGTCGTAGATCTCGGTGATCGTGCCGACCGTCGAGCGCGGGTTGTGCGACGTCGACTTCTGCTCGATCGAGATCGCCGGAGACAGGCCCTCGATGTGGTCCAGGTCCGGCTTCTCCATCACGCTCAGGAACTGCCGGGCGTAGGCCGACAGCGACTCGACGTAGCGACGCTGGCCTTCGGCGTAGATCGTGTCGAAAGCCAGCGACGACTTGCCCGAGCCGGACAGGCCGGTGATCACGATCAGCTTGTCGCGGGGCAGGTCGAGGTCGAGGTTCTTCAGGTTGTGCGTCCGCGCGCCGCGGATGCGGATGAAATCCATCGCCATGGGGAATCCGGTTGTGGGGGCGTTGGCTGGGTGCCGGGCCAGCAGGGAACGGCAATCGGTCAGCCTACCGAGGTGACCAGATGGGGGCAATGGGCGACAATGCCAGCCCGGTGTCTCACCTTCTGAGACAGGCCGACAGGTGGGGGTCAGATCCCCTTCTCACGTTGTGAAAAGGGATCCGACCCCGTTCCGGCCGGGCCCCCCAGCCCGTTCAGGGGTTGACTTGACCCGCGGCCGTTGATCTGCGTACAATTCCGCTCCTGTCCGCCCTCGATGGCGGCAGCTCAGACCACAATAACTACAGAGGAAGGCCTGGTCATGTACGCAGTACTGGTCACCGGCGGTAAGCAATACCGCGTGGCGCAGGGCGAAAAGCTCCGCGTTGAAAAGCTCGAAGTCGAAGTCGGCAGCGAGATCAAGTTCGACAACATCCTGATGCTGGGCGACAGCGATGGCGTGAAGCTGGGCGATGCGCTGAAGGGCGCCGCCGTCACCGCCAAGGTTCTGTCCCAGGGTCGTGCTGACAAGGTCCGGATCATCAAGTTCCGTCGCCGCAAGCACCACATGAAGCGCCAGGGTCACCGTCAGTACTACACCGAAATCGAGATCACCGGCATCGCCGGCTAAGCATCAGGAGAAGCAGTCATGGCACATAAAAAGGGCGTAGGCTCCTCGCGCAACGGTCGCGACTCCAACCCGAAGTACCTCGGCGTCAAGATCTTCGGCGGCCAGGCCATCGAAGCAGGCAACATCATCGTGCGCCAGCGCGGCACCCAGTTCCACCCGGGTTCCGGCGTCGGCCTGGGCCGTGACCACACCCTGTTCGCCCTCGTGGACGGCAAGGTGGAGTTCTCGGTCAAGGGTCCGAAGAAGCGTCGCACCGTCAGCATCGTCTCGGCCGAAGCCTGATCCAGGCATCCGCCGGCACCCGTGCCCCGGCATGGGAATGCTGCATGAAGAGCCCCGCTTCGGCGGGGCTTTTCGTTAGAGTAAAAGCAAGACCGGCTGCGCCGGGTTGCCCGCCATCGGCTGGCATTACATTCAAGGCGACGGCAGGTTGGCCGCGCCCATCGCAGGCATCGAAACAATGAAACTGGTAGACGAAGCAGAAATCGAAGTGTTCGCCGGCAACGGCGGCAACGGCTGCATTGGCTTCCGTCGCGAGAAGTTCATTCCGCTCGGCGGCCCGGACGGCGGCGACGGCGGTGCGGGCGGCAGCGTGTACATCCGCGCCGACGAAAACCTGAACACCCTGGTCGACTTCCGCCATGACCGCATCTTCAGGGCGCAGCGCGGCGAGAACGGCATGGGCCGGCAGGCCTACGGCAAGGGTGGCGAAGATCTGACCATCACCGTGCCGGTCGGCACCGTGGTCATCAACGTCGCCACCGATGAAATCATCGGCGACCTGACCCAGCACAACGACCGCCTGCTGGTGGCCAAGGGCGGCAGGGGCGGCCTGGGCAACATGCACTTCAAGAGCTCGACCAACCGTTCGCCGCGCCAGGCGCTGCCGGGCGAGCCGGGCGAAGAGCGCACGCTGAAGCTGGAACTGAAGCTGCTGGCCGACGTCGGTCTGCTGGGCTTCCCCAATGCCGGCAAGAGCACCCTGATCCGCGCTGTCTCGGCGGCGACGCCGAAGGTGGCCGACTACCCGTTCACCACGCTGTACCCGAATCTGGGCGTGGTGAAGGTCGAGAACTACCGCAGCTTCGTGATTGCCGACATTCCGGGCCTGATCGAGGGCGCGGCCGACGGTGCCGGCCTGGGCGCGCAGTTCCTGCGCCACCTGCAGCGCACCCGCCTGCTGCTGCACCTGGTGGACATCTCGCCGATGGAGGGTGGCGTGGAAGGCATCTCCCCGGTCGAGCAGGTGCGCGCGATCGAGCGCGAGCTGGAAAAGCACGATCCGGAACTGCTGCAAAAGCCGCGCTGGCTGGTGCTGAACAAGGCTGACCTGATGTTCGAGGACGAGGCCAAGGCGGCGGCCGAACAGATCGTGGCCGAGCTGGGCTGGAAGGAGCCCTGGTTCCTGGTGTCCGCCCTGGGGCGCGAAGGTACCTTCCCGATCATGAGCCGGATCATGGCCTTCTTCGATCGGCAGAAGGAAGAGGAGCTGGAGGCCCGCAACGCGCAGTAAGGGCGTTGTGGCTCCCGCCAGAAAAGCCCGGCTTCGGCCGGGTTTTTTTGTTGGTTGCGATGCAGGCAGCAGCCGAGCATGGGCTCGGCTCTACGGAAAGCGGGCAGGGCCCGGAGTGCAGGCAACAAAAAGCCCGGCCGAAGCCGGGCTTTTGCGTGTCGCCGGGACGGCAGCCCCGGCGGCAACCGGATCAGGCGGCCTTGAGGGCCTTGATGCGGTCGTTCAGGCGGCTCTTGTGGCGAGCAGCCTTGTTCTTGTGGATCAGGCCACGCGCGCTGAAGCGATCCAGGATCGGCTGGGCAACGGCGAAGGCGGCTTCGGCGCCGGCGGCATCGTTGGCGTCCAGCGCCTTGATCACTTTCTTGACAGCGGTGCGCAGCATCGAGCGCTGAGCCACGTTGCGCGCGTTGCGCACGACGGTCTGCTTGGCGCGCTTCTTGGCGGACTTGATATTGGCCACGGTGGTGGTTTCCTGAAAAAATCGGTGTTATGGGAACAGCAAGCTGGCTAGTATGATGGCGCGGGAAATGTACGTCAAGTCGATTGTCAAGAGGGACGTTGAGTGAGTTCACCGAAGATGTTGCGGGGCCTGCTGTCGTTCAGCAGCATGACCATGGTCTCGCGGGTGCTCGGACTTGTCCGGGACCAGGTGATCACCACCACGTTCGGCACCAATGCGGTCACCGATGCGTTCTGGGTGGCGTTCAGGGTACCCAATTTCCTGCGCCGCCTGTTCGCCGAAGGCTCCTTCGCCACCGCCTTCGTGCCGGTGTTCACCGAGGTGAAGGAGACCCGCAGCCACACCGAACTGCGCGAACTGATGTCACGCGTGGCGGGCACCTTGGGCGGGACGCTGCTGGTGGTCACCGCGCTGGCGTTGATCTTCGCTCCCCAGCTGGCGGTGGTGTTCTCAAGTGGCGCTGATACCGACCCGGTCAAACAGACCCTGCTGGTCGATCTGTTCCGCCTGACCTTCCCGTTCCTGTTGTTCGTCTCGCTCACCGCGCTGGCCGGCGGGGCGCTGAACAGCTTCCAGCGCTTCGCGATGCCAGCGCTGACCCCGGTCATCCTCAACCTGTGCATGATCGCCGGCGCGCTGTGGTTGGCGCCGCAACTCGGCGGCACCCCGGAAAAGCAGATCCTGGCGCTGGGCTGGGCCGTGCTGGCGGCCGGTATCCTGCAGTTGCTGTTCCAGCTGCCCTCGCTCAAGGGCATCAATCTGCTGACCCTGCCGCGCTGGGGCTGGAACCACCCGGGTGTGCGCAAGGTGCTGACCCTGATGGTGCCGACCCTGTTCGGTTCCTCGGTGGCGCAGATCAACCTGCTGCTGGACACCCTGATCGCGGCCAAGCTGACGGATGGCTCGCAGTCCTGGCTGTCCCTGGCCGACCGCTTCCTGGAGTTGCCGCTGGGGGTGTTCGGCGTGGCCCTGGGCACGGTGATCCTGCCGGCGTTGGCCCGCCACCACGTCAGCACCGACCGCGAGGGCTTCTCGCGCTCGCTCGACTGGGGCCTGCGCATGACCCTGCTGATCTCGGTGCCGGCCATGCTGGGCCTGGTGCTGCTGGCTGAACCGCTGATCGCCACGCTGTTCCAGTACCGCCAGTTCACCGCCTTCGACACCCGCATGACCGCGCTGTCGGTGTATGGCCTGAGCTTCGGCCTGCCGGCCTTCGCCCTGTTGAAGGTGGTCCTGCCGGCCTTCTATGCCCGCCAGGATACCCGCACCCCGGTACGTGCCGGCGTGGCCGCGCTGGTGGCCAACATGGTGTTCAACTTCGTCCTGCTGGCCGTGCTGTATCAGGTGATGGTGCCGGACGCGCTGAAGGCGCAGGGTGTGATGACGGCCATCGGCAAGCAGCCCGGCCTGCATCTGGCGCTGGGCATTGCCAGTGCGTTGTCCAGTTACCTGAACCTGGGCCTGCTGTGGTACTGGCTGGGCAAGACCGATGTCTACCAGCGCCTGCCGGGCTGGGGCAGCTACCTCGTGCGGCTGCTGGTGGCGTGCGCGTGCATGGTCGGCGTGCTGCTGGCCCTGCTGTACTGGATGCCGGCCTTCACCGGGATGGACAAATGGCACCGGATCGGCGGCCTGATCCTGCTGGTGGGGGGCGGTGGCCTGACCTATCTGTTGGCGATGCTGGCCATGGGCTTCCGCCCGCGCGACCTGCGCGGGCATTGATCGTCGCCTGCGGCGGCTATACTTCAGGGTTACACCATTGAAGCGGCGGCCCCGGGTGGGCCGGAACGGGAGTTGATGAGCAGGCTGTTCAGAAGCGTCGAGGGCGGGGAGCTGCTCCCCAACGGAAGCGTGGTCTGCATCGGTGCATTCGACGGCCTCCATCTGGGGCATCGTGCACTGGTGCGGCATGCCGTTGCGCGCGCGCGCGCCTTGGGCGTGGCTGCGGTGGCCGTGGCGTTCGAACCGTTGCCCCGTGAGTTCTTCGCCCAGGGCACACCACCACCGCGCTTGACGCTGGCACGCAGCAAGGTCGAGATGCTGCGCGAGCTGGGGGTCGACGCGGTGGGGCTGCTGCGCTTCGATGCAGCGATGGCGGCGATGCCGGCCGAAACCTTCGTCCGCCAGCTGCTGGTGCGGCGACTGAATGCCCGCGAAGTGTGGATCGGGCCGGAGTTCTGCTTCGGCAACCGTCGCCGCGGTGATCTGGCCCTGCTGCAGAAGCTGGGTGGCGAGCTGGGCTTCAGCGCGGGCGAGATCGAGGCGGTCGACCTGCACGGCGAGCGCATTTCCAGTACCCGCATCCGCCAGCTGCTGCAGTCCGGCGATTTCGCCCGGGCCGGCGATCTGCTCGGTCGCCCCTACGCGATCAGCGGGCGCGTGGTGCGTGGTCGCCAGCTCGGCCGCACGCTGGGCTTCCCGACCGCCAACCTGCGTTTCCCCAAGACCCCGGCGTTGTCGGGCATCTACGCGACCTGGGTGCACGGTGTGTTCGACCAGCCCTGGCCGTCGGTGTCCAGCTTCGGCACGCGGCCGACGGTGGAGGGCGTGGAGCCGCTGCTGGAAGCCCACCTGTTCGATTTCCAGGGTGACCTGTACGGTCGCCACATCGACGTTGAATTCGTCGCCAAGCTGCGTGACGAAGAGAAGTTCAATGATCTGGCGGCACTGACCGACCAGATGCACCGCGACGCCGAGCAGGCGCGCGCCATCCTTTCCGAACATAGATTGCGAGCCACTGCGTGAGCCAGGACTACAAGACCACCCTGAACCTGCCAGCCACCGATTTCCCGATGCGCGGCGACCTGCCCAAGCGCGAGCCGGGCATTCTGGCGCGGTGGGAGGAGCAGGGGCTCTACCAGCAGTTGCGCGACAACGCCGCCGGCCGCCCGCTGTTCGTGCTGCACGACGGCCCGCCGTATGCCAACGGCCGCATCCACCTGGGCCACGCGGTCAACAAGATCCTGAAGGACATCATCGTCAAGTCGCGCTACCTGGCCGGTTTCGATGCGCCCTACGTGCCCGGCTGGGACTGCCACGGCCTGCCGATCGAGATCGCGGTGGAAAAGAAGTGGGGCAAGGTCGGCGTGAAGCTCGATGCGGTTGAATTCCGGCAGAAGTGCCGTGAGTTCGCCGAGGAGCAGATCGACATCCAGCGCGTGGACTTCAAGCGTCTGGGCGTGACCGGTGACTGGGACAACCCGTACAAGACCCTGAGCTTCGACTTCGAGGCCAACGAGATCCGCGCACTGGCCAAGGTGGTGGCCAATGGCCACCTGGTGCGGGGTGCCAAGCCGGTGTACTGGTGCTTCGACTGCGGTTCGGCGCTGGCCGAAGCCGAGATCGAATACCAGGAAAAGGAATCGCCGGCGATCGACGTGGCATACCCCGCGCGCGATCCGCAGGCCATCGGCCAGGCATTCGGCGTGAGCGTGCCGGCCGATGTGGACGTGGCGGTGCCGATCTGGACCACCACGCCGTGGACGCTGCCGGCGTCGCTGGCCGTGTCGTTGGGTGCGGACATCCATTACGTGCTGGCCGAAGGTCCGGCGCACAACGGCAAGCGCCGCTGGCTGGTGCTTGCCGCTGCGCTGGCTGGACGTGCGCTCCAGCGCTACGGCGTCGAGGAGGTGGTACTGCACGGTGAAACCACGGGCGCTGCACTGGAAAACCAGCTGCTGTCGCATCCGTTCTATGCCGGGCGCGCGATCCCGCTGCTCAACGGCGACCATGTGTCCGACGAAGACGGTACCGGTGCGGTGCACACCGCTCCTGGACATGGCCAGGAAGACTACGTGGTCAGCCAGAAGTACGGCCTGCTCGACACGTACAACGCCGGCCAGGTGACGCCGATCGATGGCCGTGGCGTGTACCTGGAATCGACGCCGCCGGCCGGTGACGTGGTACTGGCCGGCCAGCACCTGTGGAAGGCGCAGGAGGCCATCATCGGCGTGCTGCGCGACAACGGCACGCTGCTGGCCTTCCACCCGATCCGCCACAGCTATCCGCACTGCTGGCGCCACAAGACGCCGGTGGTGTTCCGTGCCACCCCGCAGTGGTTCATCTCGATGGACAAGGCCAACCTGCGCAGCGATGCGCTGGCCGCGATCGACACCGTCGGCTGGTTCCCGGCCTGGGGCAAGGCGCGCATCCAGAGCATGGTCGATGGCCGTCCGGACTGGACGATCTCGCGCCAGCGCACCTGGGGCGTGCCGATCGCACTGTTCACCCATCGCCAGACCGGCGAGATCCACCCGCGCTCGGTGGAGCTGATGCAGCAGGTTGCCGACCGTGTCGAAGCCGAGGGCATCGACGTGTGGTACTCGCTGGATGCAACCGAACTGCTGGGCGCAGAAGCGGCCGACTACGAGAAGGTCACCGACATCCTCGACGTCTGGTTCGACTCGGGTGTCACCCATGAAGGCGTGCTGGCCGCGCGTGGCTTCGGCAAGCCGGCCGACCTGTACCTGGAAGGCTCGGACCAGCACCGCGGCTGGTTCCAGTCGTCGCTGCTGACCGGCGTGGCAATCGACAGGCGTGCGCCCTACAAGCAGTGCCTCACCCACGGTTTCACCGTGGACGAGCACGGCCGCAAGATGTCCAAGTCGCTGGGCAACGGCATCGAGCCGCAGGACATCATGAACAAGCTGGGCGCGGACATCCTGCGCCTGTGGATCGCCTCGGCCGACTACAGCAACGAGATGTCGCTGTCGCAGGAAATCCTCAAGCGCAATGCCGACGCCTACCGTCGCCTGCGCAACACCGCGCGCTTCCTGCTCGGCAACCTGGACGGTTTCGATCCGGCCCGGGACCTGCGCCCGCTCGACCAGATGGTCGCGCTGGACCGCTGGATCGTGCATCGCGCGTGGGAACTGCAGGAGAAGATCAAGGCGGCCTACGACGGCTACAACATGGCCGAGATCGTGCAGCTGCTGCTGAACTTCTGCAGCGTGGACCTGGGCTCGCTGTACCTGGACGTCACCAAGGACCGCCTGTACACGATGCCGACCGACTCGCACGGTCGCCGTTCGGCGCAGAGCGCGATGTATCACATCGCCGAGGCGTTCACCCGCTGGGTGGCACCGATCCTGACCTTCACCGCCGACGAGCTGTGGGGCTATCTGCCGGGCACGCGCACCGGCCACGTGCTGTTCACCACCTGGTACGAGGGCCTGGCGCCGCTGCCGGCGGATGCCCAGCTCAACGCTGCCGATTTCGACCAGCTGCTGGCCGTGCGCGAGCAGGTGGCCAAGGTGCTCGAGCCGATGCGTGCCAACGGCGCGATCGGCGCCGCCCTGGAGGCCGAGATCACCGTGGCCGCCAGCGAAGAGCAGGCGGCGCGCTGGCAGCCGCTGGCCGACGAACTGCGCTTCCTGTTCATCAGCGGTGACGTGCAGGTGCGTCCGGCAACCACCGACGAGGTGTTCGTCAGTGCCCAGCCGACCACCAAGGCCAAGTGTGTGCGCTGCTGGCATCACCGCGCCGACGTCGGCAGTCATGCCGATCACCCGGAACTGTGCGGCCGTTGCGTGAGCAACATCGACGGCGCTGGCGAAGTTCGGAGCTGGTTCTGATGAGCGCCGCCCGTCCGCATCCCAACGCTCTGGTCTGGCTGCTGCTGTCGGCGGCCATCATCGGCCTGGACCAGTGGTCCAAGGCCTGGGTCCTGTCGAGCCTGCCGGAGTTCCAGCCGGTGGTGGTCATCGATGGCTTCTGGAACTGGTATCGCACCTACAACACCGGTGCCGCATTCAGTTTCCTCAGCGACGCCGGTGGCTGGCAGAAGTATTTCTTCACGGCGCTGGCGATCGCCATCAGCGGCCTGATGGCATGGTGGCTGCGTGGCACCGCCCGTGGCAACTGGAAGGCCGCCGTTCCCTATGCGCTGATCATCGGCGGGGCGATCGGCAACGTGATCGACCGCCAGGTGCACGGTCATGTCGTCGATTTCATCCAGTGGTACGTTGGCAGCTATACCTGGCCGGCGTTCAACATCGCCGACTCGGCCATCGTGGTCGGTGCCATCGGCATCGCCCTGACCGGCCTGTTCGACGGCAGGTCCGCCAAAAAGGCGGATAATGCCACTCCGAAACCGTAAGCCGGCCGCTGCCGGGAGATTGAACTGATGGATGTGCTGCTCGCCAACCCGCGTGGTTTCTGTGCCGGTGTCGATCGTGCGATCGAGATCGTGAAGCGCGCGATCGAAACGCTCGGCGCGCCCATCTACGTCCGTCATGAGGTGGTGCACAACCGCTTCGTGGTCGATGATCTGAAGCAGCGCGGTGCGATCTTCGTCGAGGAACTGGACGAGGTGCCGGACAACAACACCGTCATCTTCAGTGCCCACGGTGTATCGCAGGCAGTGCGCCTGGAAGCGGAGCGTCGTGGCCTGAAGGTATTCGATGCCACCTGTCCGCTGGTCACCAAGGTCCACTTCGAAGTGGCGCGCCATTGCCGTGCGGGCCGCGACGTGGTGCTGATCGGCCACGCGGGCCATCCGGAAGTGGAAGGCACGATGGGGCAGTGGAACCAGGAAGCCGGTACCGGCCAGATCTACCTGGTGGAGGATGTGGAGCAGGTCGCCACGCTGCAGATCAACCAGCCCGAGAACTTCGCCTACACCACCCAGACCACGCTGTCCGTGGACGATACGCGCGGCATCATCGACGCCCTGCGCGAGCGCTTCCCGGCCATGCAGGGGCCGAAGAACGACGATATCTGCTACGCCACGCAGAACCGGCAGGACGCGGTACGTGACCTGGCCAAGCGCTGCGACCTGGTGCTGGTGGTCGGGTCCCCGAACAGCTCCAATTCCAACCGGCTGAGCGAGCTGGCACGGCGCGAAGGCGTCGAGAGCTGCCTGATCGACGGCGCCCATGAGATCAACCCGGCCTGGGTGCAGGGCAAGCAGCACATCGGCGTCACTGCCGGTGCGTCGGCACCGCAGGTGCTGGTCGATGGCGTGCTTGCGCGCCTGGCCGAACTGGGCGCCGGCAGTGTGTCCGAGCTTGATGGCGAGCCGGAATCGATGGTGTTCGCGCTGCCGAAGGAACTGCGCCTGCGCCTGATCGACTGACCGGGAAAGGCCTCATCCACGCATGGCGTGGATCTACTGAAACCGCTCTGGTGGGTGCAAACCAGCACAAGGTGGGTGCGAACCTTGGTTCGCACGCTTTTGGGCATGCGCGGATGGGCAGCCCGCCCATGACCTTTGGCCATGGGGCCGCGCACCACACAGGCCTAGCATCGGAGGATTCTCCGCTGTTGGAAGCCGCCCGATGAAGACCCGTGCCCTGGTGATGTCCGTGCTGTTCGCGCTGGCGGCCACACCCGCGCTGGCGCAGAGCCCGCCGCCGGCCGATGCCGCTGCGCACGGCCTGCTGCGCATCGACGTGGACGCGCGCGATCTGGCCCGGCGCATCTTCAAGGTGACCGCCACCGTGCCGGCAAAACCCGGCCCGATGACCCTGCTGTACCCGCAGTGGATTCCCGGCAACCATTCGCCCACCGGCCCGATCGACAAGCTCGCTGGCCTGCGCGTCACGGCCAATGGCAGGCCGCTGGCCTGGCAGCGCGACCAGTACAACGTCTATGCGTTCAAGGTCGATGTGCCGGAGGGCGTCAGCGAGATCGTGGCGCAGTTCGATTTCCTGTCCTCGCAGGGCGGCAACCAGGGCCGCGTGGTGATGACGCCGGAAATGCTCAACCTGCAATGGAACGCCAACGCGCTGTATCCGGCCGGGGTCGATGCACGCCATCTGCAGGCCCAGGCCAGCGTGACCCTGCCGAAGGGCTGGAGCTATGCCACCGCGCTCGAAACAGTCCGGCGCGACGGTGACACGGTGGTGTTCAAGCCGATCACTTTCGACCATCTGGTCGATTCGCCGCTGTTCGCCGGTGAGCATTACCAGCGCATCGATCTGGACCCGGGCTCCAAGGCGCCGGTGCACCTGAACGTGTTCGCCGATGAAGCGAAGTCGCTGAAGCCGACCGAGGCACAGATCAAGGCGCACCGCGCCCTGGTGCAGCAGGCTGACCGCTTGTACGGCGCGCGCCACTACGACCATTACGAGTTCCTGCTGGCATTGACCGACCGACTGGGCGGCATCGGGCTGGAGCATCATCGCTCCAGCGAGAACAGCGCTGCGCCGGGATACTTCACCGAGTGGGATGACTCGGCATGGATGCGTGACCTGCTGCCGCACGAGTACACGCATTCCTGGAACGGCAAGTATCGCCGTGGCGCGGACCTGGCAACCGACAACTTCAACGTTCCGATGGGTGACAGCCTGCTGTGGGTGTACGAAGGCCAGACGCAGTTCTGGGGCCAGGTGCTGGCCGCCCGCTCGGGGTTGTGGTCCACCGATCAGGCGCGCGACATGCTGGCCAATGTTGCGGCGACCTATGATCGCGGTCGCCCGGGACTGGCCTGGCGGCCACTGCAGGACACCACCAACGACCCGACCATCGCCCAGCGGCGCACACTGCCGTATCGCAATTACCAGATGAGCGAGGACTACTACTCCGGCGGCCAGATGCTGTGGCTGGAAGTGGAGGGCAGGCTGCGCGCGCTGACCGGCAACCGGCGCAGCCTGGATGATTTTGCCCGTGCCTTCTTTGGTGTAGGCAACGGTGACTGGGACGTCAATCCGTATACGTTCGACGACGTGGTGGCGACCTTGAACGCCATTGCTCCGTACGACTGGGCCGGCTTCCTGCGGCAGCGCCTGGACGGCCATGGGTCGCTGACCGGCGGTCTGGAACTGGCCGGCTGGAAGCTGGTCTACCGCGACGCGCCGAACGATGCCTACAAGGCACAGGAAAAACGCGCCAAGGCGGCGCTGCTGGCGTACTCGCTCGGTGCGACGGTGATGGACAGCGGTGTGGTCGGCGACGTGATCTGGGACAGTCCCGCCTTCAACGCAGGCCTGGCGCCGGGCATGAAGGTGATCGCCATCGGTGACCGCGAGTACAGCAGCGAGCGGTTGAAGGACGCGGTTGCCGTCGCCGCCACCAACAAGGCGCCGATCACGCTGCTGGTCAAGCAGCTCGACCGCATCGTGCCGATCCGGATCGACTATCACGGTGGCCTGCAGTATCCGGTGCTGGAGCGCATTCCCGGCCGCCCGGATCAGCTGGCCGAGCTGTGGAAGCCGCGATGAGACCACGCCTGGGCGGCAGTGCGGTCCTGCTGCTGGCGGTGCTGGCCATCGTCGGTGCATTCCTGCCCAGCGAAGGCCGCTGGCTGCACTGGCTGGCAAAGCCGGCAGCGACCCTGCTGATCGCGGCGATGGTATGGCAGGTGCATCCTGCTGGATCGCCATCGTACCGGCGCGCGGTGCTGGCGGGCATGCTGCTCTCGTGCGCAGGCGACATCGCGCTCATGCTGCCGATGGATGCCTTCGTCCCCGGCCTGCTGGCGTTCCTGCTGGCCCACCTCTGCTACATCGTCGCGTTCCGCGATGGTCTGCGCGCGGGTCGCGGCCTGGTCGCCGCAGGGGGACTTCTGGGTGTGTTCGCCGCGCTCAACGTGTCCGGTCTATGGCCGCATCTGCCACCGCCGATGCGCATCCCTGTGCTGGCCTATGTGGTGGTACTGGCGTGCATGGCGATCCTGGCGCTGGCGCGGCAGTGGACCCGCCCGCGACCGGACGCTGTCGAAGCGGGCAGTGCGCGCTGGGCGGCAGCCGGCGCCCTGCTGTTCGTCGCCAGCGATTCACTGCTGGCCTGGGACCGCTTCGCCGGTGGCCTGCCGCTGGCAAGCCTGCTGGTGCTGTCCACCTACTACGCGGCGCAGTACACGATCGCACGATCAGTGCGCTAGCTACTCGACGTCGCCCGCGTTCTCGCAGGTCCGCTGCCGCGGGCACAGGCGATCCAGCAGTGCCAGTGTCACCCCGTTGCTCCAGCCGAAGCCATCCTGCAGCGGATACTCGCCGCCACCCCCTCCGCCCGCGGAGCCATCGACCACGTACTTCTCCACCAGCTTGCCTTGCCGATCGTAGACGGACTGCACGGTGCGCAGGAAGCGCACTCCCAGCTGCCGCGCCAGGCGCTCCTGACCGTAGTGCTGCAGGCCATCGACGGCCACCCACTGCAGCGGTGCCCACCCGTTCGGCGCGTCCCACTGCTGGCCGCTGACGAGGGTGGTGGTCAGCAGGCCGCCCTCACGCATCAATTGTGCTTCGGCCGCGTCGGCGCTGCGTCGCGCCTGCTCATCGGTGGCGATCTTCAACCACAACGGATACAGCGCGGCAGCGGTCAGGGCAGGGCGCAGCTGTCCGCTGCGCAGATCATGATCGGCATACCAGCCCTGCGCCGCATCCCACAGCAGGCGATTGATGGCCGTGCGTCGGGCCTCGGCCCGGGCCGAGTAGTCGCGGGCCGATGCGCGGTCGCCGGCCACGCGGCTGGCCCGGGCGATGGTCTGCTCGAGGTGGTACAGCAGACTGTTCAGGTCGACTGGAACGATCGACGTGGTCTGGATGCTGGACAGTGCACTGGGGTCGTCCATCCATCGCGAGCTGAAATCCCAGCCGGATTCGGCGCCGGCGCGAAGGTCGCGGTACACCTGTGAGGGTGCCCGCTGCGGTGCCTGTGCCGCCGTCGCCAGATCGTCCGTCCACGATTCGCTACGCGGCACCGCGCGAGCATCCCAGTAGCGGTTGAGCAGGTCGCCATTGGGCATGCGCACCACGCGCTCGCGTGCCTGGCCCGGCGCAAGGCCATCGGCGCCCCGCATCCAGAAGTCGTGCTCGGTGCGCAGCTGTGTCAGATAGCGGCGGTACGCCTGATCGCCTTCGTGCGCGGCCAGCAGGGTCACCATCAGGCTGAAGAACGGCGGCTGCGAGCGGCTCAGGTAGTAACTGCGGTTGCCGTTGGGAATGTGCCCGTACTGGTCGAGCTGCCACGCGAAGTTGTCGACCATCGCGCGGACCTGGGGCCAGCGGCCACTGGGGGCCAGTCCCAGCATCGTGAAGTAGCTGTCCCAGTAATACACCTCGCGGAAGCGCCCGCCGGGCACCACATACGCGTGCGGCAACGGCAGCAGCGAGCCATGGGGATCGACCGCCGTGGACTGCCGGGTCAGCACGGGCCACAGGCCTTCGATATGCGCGCGCAGGCTCTGGCCGGCGGGTGAGACGTAGGGCGCAGGTCCACCGGGCAGGTCGAAGGCCCTGTCGACGAAGGCCTGCAGCGTGTAGCCAGGCTCTCGCTGCGCGCGCTGCCAGTCAGCCAGCAGTGCAGCCGGCGACTGCCGCGGCACAGCATCGGCAAAGGTCTTCTGGTCGGGGAACAGATGTGCGCGCTGGACCTGCTGGAAAAGCGGCTGCCAGGCCTGGTCCGGTGGCGCAGGGGTCGAAGCGGGCGAGTCGGCGCGTGCCGCGCCGGCACTGAGCAACAGGGCCAGTACGCAGACGACCGGGCGGATCGAAGGACGCATGACGTACCTCACGGTGGGCGTGCGCCCACCCTAGCGTGCCGCCCGTGTCACCCGCGTGTGGATGCCAGCGGCCTCAACGGAACTGCAGGGTCAGCAGGAAATAGCGGCCCAGCGGATCATCCAAACCCGGCAACTGTCCGCCGTTGCCGACCAGATAGTTCACCGGCTGCCGGTCAAGCACGTTGTGCACGTCCAGCGCGGCGATCACCCGCGGCCCCAACCTGCGCGCCATGTGCAGGTTCCAGCGCAGCTGCCGTGGATTCATGCAATGGTTCATCTCGCGCTGGTCATCGGGGCATTCCGCACCGGGCAGCCAGGCGCGCGTGCGTCCCACCTGGTTGCCGCGCAATGCCACGTCCCATGCCGTGTTCTGCCATTGCACGGTGAGGATCGCGGCCATTGCCGGCGTGGCATGGCCGCGAAGATCCACGCTGCCATCCTGCCCTCGTTCGCGGCGCAGCGCCTGCTGTTTCAGCGCGTCCAGTGAGAAAAGCCACTGGCCGGTGTCATCGGTGTCGACGCGGTATTCGCCGCGCATTACCCAATTGCGCGACGTCGTGCGGCCGATGTTGTCGAATGACAGGCGAAGACTGCTCAGCCGCCCTTCGTCATCCAGCTCCCACGTGCTGCGGTTCCATGCCGCGTCGGTGGGCCGCAGGGCAAGGATCTCGTTGCGCAGCTCGACGATGTTGTGGGTCAGTGACAGCGAGAACACGTCGTTGGGCGTCCACGTGGCTGCCAGCGAATGGCTGCGTGAACGCTCCGCCTTCAGCGCGTCGTTCTCGGCGACCTCCACGTTGACCAGGCAGCTGCCGTCGATCGCGGGCTGTGCGCAGGGCGGCAGGCCCGGCGAGGCCGGCAGCGCGACCAGGCCGAAGTAGCCAGGGGGGCGTCGCTGCTCGAACAGGCTGGGCGCACGGTAGCCTTGTCCGCTGGTCAGCAGGAACGACCAGTGGGGCGTTGGACTCCAGCGCAGTCCCGCGCGTGGCGAGAACGCCAGGTAATCACCATCGCGGTCCCAGCGTGCGGCCACGTCCATGCGCAGCGAGCGGCTGAGCGGCAGGCCGACCTCGGCATAGGTGGCTCCGCTGCGACGTGACAGGCGTCGCTGCTGCTGGGGCAGGCCCAGTGCCAGATCGCCCTGGATCAACAACGGATCGGGTAACGAGGCCCATGCTTCGTAGCGCAGATCGACGCCGGTGGCCAGCTGGGCCGGCCCTCCAGGCAACTGCATCAGTTGCCGCTGCATGCCCCACCAGCCTTGCCACTGGTCAGTGCGTCCACGATTGCGGATCGACGGGAACAGCTGTTGCGCTTTGTCCGCACGCAGCGAGGTAAAGCCGGGAAGGTAGTCCAGTGTCTCGGCGGCGTGCAGCAGCGGTTCGGTGCGCACGGTGCCCGGCGTGACCAGGGTGACCTGGCTGCGTTGCGCGCTGATGCCCGCATCCCAGCTGCGTGACTGCTGCTCGCGACCGATACCCAGGGTGATGTCGGCATCGCTGGCGCGCACGTGCGGGCGCACGCTTCCGGCCTCGCGCAGCACGCTGTTGAACGTGATGCCGTACAGGCCGATGGCAACGGCGGTCGGCCCCAGGTCGAAACGCTGCCGATTGTGACTGCCACGTGCTTCCAGATAGGCGTAGCGTCCTTCGCCACGCTCGTGCCGGTAACGCAGGTAGGCCGAGGCAGTATCCGACGCGGGCTGCAGCGAGCGCGGCCGCGCGCTGTCGAACCAGCAGCCATCCTCACGCTGCATCAAGGGACCTTCGCAGAGTTCGGCGGGGATGTACGCGCCGTCGTAGAACGCGCCGATCGGATACAACGACGTTTCCGCATGCCACGCACGGCGATCGCCGGCCACGTGCTCGATGCGATGCAGGTCCAGGCCGGCGAACCAGCGGTCTCCCCCTTCGCGTACGCCGCCGTTGGCGATCTGCAGGCGATTCTGCTGCGCGTCGCCGCGGCTGCTGATGCCCGATTGCACCGTCGCCTCCGGGCCTTCGGCCTGTTCGCGCAGGATGATGTTGACCACGCCGGACATCGCGTCGGCACCATAGATGGCCGACGCGCCTCCGCGCACCAGCTCGATGCGTTCGATGAAACTCAGGGGAATGCCGCCCAGATCGGTGAGCCCGCCCTGTTCCAGCGACACCATCGGATAGCGTGGCAGCCGCCGGCCGTTGACCAGGAACAGGGTCGCACGCGGCCCCATGCCATCCAGGCTGGTGGTGGCTGCAGCGCCCACCGGCAGATACTGCGAATCGCCGCCGCGCGACGTGGTCATCGCCGGGTGGCCGTTCATGCCGGGAAGGTGTCGCAACAGGTCGAACAGGCTGCCGTAACCACTGCGCAGGATGTCTTCGCGATCGATGATCGTCATCGGCAGCGTCGTCTGCACGGAGGTGCGCGGCAGGCGGCTGCCGGTGACGTGTACCGGTGCCAGTTCCACCTGCGCGGGGGCCAGTGCGACGGGCGGCGGCGGCTTGGGCGACGTCACGGTCGGGGCACGTGCAGGGGGCGCGGCAGAAGCAGCGACGCGGCGGATGACGAACGCCCCCGAGGGTGTGCGCAGGATGTTCACCGGCATCCCGGAGACCAGCTGCTTGAGAGCGATCGCCGGTGCCTGTCGGCCGTCGGCGCCGGGGGTGTGCAGGCCCGTCAGCTCGCGGGCGTCGAAGACCAGGGCGATGCCGCTCTGGCGTGCCCATTGCTGCAGTGCCGGTGCCAGCGGGCCGGGTGCGATGTGGTAGTCGACATTGGCGGGTTGCTGGCCGGCGTGGGCCGGCGCGGCGCTGGCAGCGCCGAACATGACCCACAGCAGCCCCCGGAGCAGCCCCCACTGCAGCGCGCCCGGTCCTGCCATCACCGCCTTTCTCCTCAGTAGGTACGCCGCAGTTCCAGCGCGCCATCCGGGCGCGCCTGGCCGGCAACCGACCATCCCAGCTCCAGCGCAGACAGCAGTTCCTCTGCGTCGCCTGCACGGAAGGTGCCGCTGACCGCGAGACTGGCGATCTCCGGATCGGCGATCACCATCTGCGTGCGGCCGTAGCGGTTCATGCGTTCGACCACGGTCGCCAGGGGAGTGGCATCGAACACCAGCCGTCCCTGCAGCCAGGCCTCAGCCGCTTCGGTCGAGGCGAGCGCAGGGCCCGGCTGGATCCGCCCAGAGGGCAGTACCTGCAGCTGCTGGCCCGGGGCCAGCGTGTGCTGCGCGCTGCCGCTGGTGACCTCCACTGCGCCTTCCAGCAGGGCGACCTCGACATGGCCGTCGCGCAGGCGCTCCACCTGGAAGGTGGTTCCGATATCGCGGATCGAACTGTTGCCTGCCTGCACGCGCAGGGCCTTGCGCGACGGTGCCACCTGCAGTTGCAGCCGACCCTGCTCCAGGACCAGTTCCCGATGGCGCCAGCCCATGCGCACGGTCAACGTGGTCCCTGCGTCCAGGATGGCGGAGCTGCCATCGGCCAGCGTCTGTTGGCGGGGAGCAAGGCTGTCGTTGGCATAGATGCGGGGCGTGGGATTGCCATCGGTGGCGACCATCCAGCCCATGCCGATGGCCAGACAGAGCGTCGCCGCAGCAGCGACGCCGGGCAGCCAGCGGCGCCGGGCCGGATGCGCGGCGCGCGCCGCCGCCGTGCGCAGCCAGGGATCCTGGGCCAGGCCCGCACTCTGCTGATAGAGCGTTTCGGCCTGTACCCACGCCTTGACGTGGCGGGTGTCCTCCGCCAGCCAGTCTTCGAAGCGCTCGCGTTCCTCGGGCGTGCAGTCGTGTGCCTCCAGGCGCGCCACCCAGGCGCTGGCGCGCTCGAACACTCCCGCCTCTTCCGTGTGCCGGGTGCTGATCATTCGTTGTCCCTGTCGTTGTGCAGCGGGTGTGGCCCCAGCTCCTGGCGCAGGCCCTGCAGTGCACGGGCGATGTGTTTTTCCACGGTCTTGGCGGTGATGCCACAGTGCTGCGCGATCTGCGTGTAGCTCATCCCGGTGATCCGGTTGAGCAGGTACACCTCGCGCGCGCGCTCCGGCAGTTTGAACAGGGCCTGCCGGAGCAGGGCGAGCATCTGCCCGGATTCGGCCTGGCGCAGCGGGTCGGCTGACGTGCTGGAGGGCTCGTCGCTGCCATCGCGCTCGGCCAGCGACAGATGCGGTCTCGCCTGCGGCGAGCGGCCGCGGTCTGCCAGGCGGTTGCGGGCGATACGATACAGCAGCAGGCGCAGCTCCTCGGTGCCGTGCGCGCGATAGCGGATCAACCGTTCCATGCAGTCCTGGGCGATGTCCTCCGCATCCTCCGGGCCCACCCCACGGGTACGCAGGAAAGTGCACAACGGCGCGCGCTCTTCCCTTACGAACGTGATGAAGGCGTCCGGAGGCCCAGGCGGATCCGGTGCGCGATGGATCAGGGGGGACGAAGCGGACAGGGCTGGCCTCGGGCAACGATGAGGGGGGGGCGTCACCGAGTTTTACGCGACGATGACCGGATGGGGAAGAGCCGCCGGCCTGCACGTGTGGATCATGAATTCGTTCACCTTTCACCCGGATGGCCACTGGGGGTGTTACCGCCCTTTCTGCGTTTTTAAATTTGCCGGAGGCTGTATTTCTCCTGTAAAGGCGTTCAAGAGCGCTAACTCAGCCACAGTTTTGACTGCCAACTGGATCTGAATATGTTCATTTTTTTCCGTGATATGCAGTGGGGGAGGGTCTCCCGCTCTGGCGTTTAGCTTCTCGTCCGCGTGTTGCGGGGGAGAGAGAACGGTATGAAGCAGTCCAAGTTGAGTCTGGCCCTGGCCGGCCTGATTGGTGTTGGCGTCATGGTCAAGGCTGATGACGCCATGGCAATGAACTATCACGTGCAGGGAGACCGCATCTTCCTCAGCGGTGGCGTCACCTTCGCCGACGTCGTTTCGCTGCCGGCGCTGCTGGCCAAGGCGCAGGCCGAGGGGCGGCCGATCCGGGAGGTGGTGCTGCGCACCTCCAACGGTGGCGCGCTGATTGCCGGCGAGTGGCTGCAGGGGGTGATCCGCACGTCCGGCCTGAACACCATCGTATCGGGCCACTGCATCTCGTCCTGCTCGATCATGCAGTCCGGGGGCGTGGAGCGCTATCTGGCCGGCGATCTGCCGATTGTCGATTCGGTGGAGATCCATGCGGCCAACAACGGCAGCAATGTGATCTACGAGCCGTCGCCGCGCATGACCCAGATCTACACCGGCAACTATGGCGGCGGCATGGATGCTGGGCTGCTGCACAAGGCGATGTACGAAGTGGTCAAGCCCAACGGCCTGCTGGTGTTCCGCGATCCTGCGCGCACCCCCGGTACGTCGGTCACGTTCGATCCGGATGGCAGCGGCAGCGCGCTGGAGTCGTTCCCTGGGCAGGACATTCACAGCAACCGGATCATCACCGCAACCGGCTATCGTGATCCGGGCGATACGTTGAATGTCACTGCGGACGTCACCGGTGACATCAATCCGGGCTACCTGCGGTCGGGACGCCAGCTGCAGACCTTCGTCGATGATGACTTCGCGCGCTGGAGCACCGACCGGCCGTCGGCGTACTTTTCCTACGCACTGACCATCTACAACCTTTCCAGCACGGGTCCGCAGGGCATCGGCGCTGGTTCGGTGCAGGATTATCTGAGCGATCCCGGCGTGCAGGCCCTGCTGCTGTCCAAGCTTCGGCTGGGCGATCTGGACGCGTCCACGCTGGACGATTCGATGGGCGTGATCCGGATTGCCAATGGCGCTGTCTGGCGCTCGTCCGCAACCACCGGTGCGGACTTCATGCTGGTCGACAATGGCACCATCGCCCTGGAAGGTGGCGCCCTGCGTGCCCCGGAAGTGCGTGTGCTCGGTGCGGGCATGCTGGTCGGCCACGGCGACGTGGCGGGCACCGCGATGGACAGCACTGCATTGCTGGGTGGCACCGGCCCGTCCTGGCGCGAGGATGGCTTCAACCGCCTGCGCGTGTTCGGCACGCTGATGCCGCGCGGAGGTGATCTGGTCACCCATGGCTACGTCAACATCATGCCCGGCGGCAAAGTGCTGTTCGACGTGACCGAGAGCGGCGGCAGTGCCGGTGGTCGCGTGCGCGTGGGTAATTTCTTCGACCCGTCCACCAACAAAGTGCTCGATGGCGCGCTGGTGATCTCCAAGGGCGCTTTCCTTGAACTGAACGTGGCGCAGGGCTATTACAGCAAGGACTTCCGTCGCGATCTGGTTGAAGGCCCGATCTACCAGGACGGCTTCCAGGAGGTCGTGCGGCTGGGCGACCCTGGCTACAGCGCCAGCATCAGCGGCGGTGAGGTGTTCCGTCCGCGCCACAACTCGCTGTTGAGTTTCAATGTCAGGCAGACGGCCGATGGTCTGTGGCTGACCGCCAACCCGGGCTTCGACCAGCGGGATCTGTTCGCCAACGGCCCGTCCGGTGATGACCTGGGGCGTGTGCTGGGAGCTGCATCCGATCGCCAGGACAGTGGCCTGAAGCCGCTGCTGGGCGTACTGCAGTTCGCCGACCGCGACGTGGTCGCGCAGCAGGCCGGTGCGCTGCGTGGCGACGCGCACGCCACCCTGCGCCTGGCCGACAACGCCCTGCTGGGCAGCATCGGCAACGTGGTCCAGCAGCATCAGGCGGCGATGCGCAGTGCCGGTGGCGATGCCGATGGCCTGGCCGCGCAGGTCGCGCAGTCGATGTCGGCACAGCCGGGCATGCGCCATGGCACCCTGTTCAACCAGCTGGCAATGCATCTGGTCGAGCCGACGGCAGCAGGTGCGGGGGCCAGCGGTGATGGCCAGCGTGGCCACGGTCTGTGGGCACGCGGCTTCGCCAGCCAT
>NZ_JCAFRQ010000008.1:0-70631 GCF_059368375.1 Stenotrophomonas sp. YJH_SMC_106-19 | reverse complement strand
GTATCGCTTGCTTTAAAACAATTAATAGTTGCTTGATCAAACGTCTGCAAGATGGACAGTCATCCTTCCTGCAGGCGCCTTCACAAGATACCTGCGCATACTTTCAAAGATCCGGGGAAGTGGCCTCAGCGCCGTTCCCGTATGCCGCGAAGTTTCCTTCGTAGCGAGCCGCCCATTATAGCCGGCTTTTCCGCTTCGTCAACACCTTTTTCAAGGCCGTCGCACCGGGGTGGACGTTGTCGCCGGAGCTGCTTCGTCGTTGGCCCCGAGAGGCTTTCGTCGTTGCGAGCCGCCTATTATGACGGACTTTTCGAGTCCGTCAACACCTTCGTTCGATCATCTCGTCCGCTGGCGTGGCGTCGCTTCTGCGTGCTGCTTCCGGGGAAGCATCGCGCTGCAGCGAGGGAGCGAATTCTAGAGATCCTGCCGGATTCGTCAACCACTATCTTTCAGGACAATGACAGCGCTGGCGCTTGTGCCGGCCGGTGCGCGCACTCGATGCTCCCTGAGGCGTTGCCCGCGCGTTGCGCGGGCAACGCCTCAGGCGCTATCAATGCAGGGATGCACACGGGAGAGCAGGCAATGAGTACGCAGGTGCGCCACGGATGGTGGCGGGATCTATCGATGCCGGCGATCGTCGCCGGCTTCATCACCGTACTGGTGGGCTTCGCCAGTTCGGCGGTGATCGTGTTCCAGGCCGCGCAGGCGGTCGGTGCCGATCAGGCCCATATCGCATCCTGGATGTGGGCGCTGGGACTGGGCATGGGCGTGACCTGCATCGGGCTGTCACTTCGCTATCGGGTACCGGTGGTCACCGCGTGGTCGACGCCCGGCGCCGCGATGCTGGTGGTGGGCGCCGGCGGCGCTTCGCTCTCCGAGGCGACAGGCGCGTTCCTGCTTGCTGCGGCATTGGCAATGCTGGCCGGCTTCTCCGGCATCTTCGCCAGGCTCATGCAACGTGTGCCGATGGCGCTGGCGGCGGGCATGCTGGCCGGTGTGCTGTTGCGCTTCGGCCTGGATGTGTTCGTCGCAATGGACAGCCAGAGGGTACTTGCCCTGGCGATGTTCGCGACCTGGCTGGCTGGCCGGCGCCTGTTCCCGCGTTACGCCGTGATCGCGACCCTGCTGGTTGGCATCGCGGTCGCGGCCAGCCGCGGTCTGCTGCACGCGCAGCAGCTGCAGTTGCAGCTGGCGGTCCCGCAGTGGGTGACACCTTCCCTGTCGTGGACTGCCGTGGCAGGCATCGCCCTGCCCCTGTTCGTGGTGACCATGGCCTCGCAGAACATTCCCGGCGTCGCCGTGATGCGCGCCTCCGGCTACGACGCCCCGGTATCGCCGCTGATCGGCTGGATCGGCGTGGTCAACACGGTACTGGCCCCCTTCGGTGCCTATGCGCTGAACCTGGCCGCGATCACCGCAGCCATCTGCATGGGCCGCGATGCCCATGAGGATCCTTCCCGGCGCTATACCGCGGCGATGGCGGCAGGTGTGTTCTACATCGTCATCGGCCTGTTCGGCGCCACCGTGGCCGCACTGTTCGCCGCGTTCCCGCGGGAGCTGGTGGCCTGCGTGGCTGGCATCGCACTGTTCGGCACCATCGGCAACAGCCTGGCCAGCGCACTGGCGGTGGAGCGCGACCGCGAGGCGGCACTGGTCACCTTCCTGGTCACTGCGTCGGGGATGTCGCTGGCCGGTATCGGTTCCGCCTTCTGGGGGCTGGTCGCTGGCGCGCTGTGCCTGCTGGTCCTGCGGCCACGTGAGCCCCGCAGCTAGGCGCCGCCGAAGAGGTCCAACGCCTGCAGTGCGACGCTGAACGCGATGCCCAGGCCCAGGGCCAGGGCCAGCCGGCTGACGCCGCTGCGCCGGTCGATATAGGCCTCGACGCGTGCGCCGTCACCCGCGCCGGCCGCTTCGGCGCGGGCGATCACCGCCCTGCAGCGGCGCAGATAGAGCGCATTGGCCGCCAGTGACACTGCGATCTTCAAGGCCAACGTCAACCCCCATATCGCCGCGTCGTCCATTCCGGCCAGCACGATGGCGGCACCCCCCACCATGCTGATCAGGACGTAGGCCACCGCCATGCCGTACATACGCCGGTACAGCAGCCACTTGAAATCGAACAGGAACGCGGCCCAGTTCCAGGGACGCGGCCAGCCCGGCGGATCCCGACGCAGCCGCCACAACTCGGCATAGACAGCGAAGTTGTCGGCCACCACGCGGGCGAGCCGTGGATGACGGTCATAGACCGCCATTGCGGCGTCCAGGCTCGACGGCGCATCGCCGGCAACCGGCGCAGCGTAGGGATTGCCATCCGTGGCGGGATGTCCACTCACAGTGGCGAGCTGGACAAGGTCTGTACCAGCACGTGGCGACCGGCCGGTGCGATGGTGATCACGTCGGGCCCGGCATTGGCCGCTTCCAGGCAGACGTAATCGCGCCAGCCGTCTCCCACGTCGGCCATCTTCGCTGCCGCTTCCGCGCCAGGATTCCAGGCCACCAGCGAGCGGCTGCCTTCGGTACGGATCGTGATGCGACGCTTCAGCACCGGATCGCGCAGGACGTAGTGGCCATCTGCCCCGGTATAGATGCGGTCACTGCGGCCCGGGTCGCGCGGATCGCGCAGGGACCACGGGCCCTGCTGGCGCCGCGCCTGTGCATAGTTCTCGAACTTGTCCAGATACTCCAGCCCGTCCACGCCATCGACTTCGACCTTGCTGGCATCGCCCACGCGGAAGTAGTTGTGCAGCGCCTGGGTGATCGTCACCGGCACGGTGCCAGGATTGTCGGTCACCAGCTGCTGCCGTAGTTCACGGCCGATGCGCACGGTCATGGCCAGGCGCAGAGCGAGGTTGTCCAATGCAGGGGGAGCCAATACGAGTTCGATGCTGCCGTCGTCCAGCCGGCGGGCCTCCTTCAGCTCCCACGGCAGGGTGCGCACGAAACCATGCGCGGGCACATCGTCGCCTTGCCCCTGTCGCCCGAAATACGGCCAGCACACCGGGCTGCCGCCGCGGATGGGGGTCGGCAATGCGGCACGGCGTGGCGAAAGCCACAGCAGATCGGGCTGCCCCTTGGGTACGAAGGAGAGCAGCTGGCCGCCGAACACACTGATGGCTGCGGTGGCCTGGGGGGTTTCCACCAGCCAGGCATCAAGCCCCTGGAACTGGCCACTGCGTACGCCCTGGATCTGTTGCACGTTGGATCGACTCCGTATGGCCGGCGACTGCACGGCACTGTAGTTGCTGGGAAGCGTGAAGCGGGTGGAGGCCACCGCAGGCGGCGCCGCGCTCTGCAGCGCGCGCAGGATGCGTTGGCCGGCTCGTCCATCGGCCGTGCTCCATCCCAGGCGGCGCTGTTCGGCCTGGATCGCCCGGCGGCTGGCTGTGCCGATCATGCCATCAGCGGTACCGATATCATGCCCCCGCGCCAGCAGCAGGGTCTGCAGCTGACGGCGCTCATCACGGCCCAGCCCGGGGTCATCGGTCGGCCAGGCGGTGGCCAGGCCGCTGCCGCCGCGCAGGCGATCAGCCAGCGTCGCGATCGCCAGCGCATAGCTTTCGGCAGCGTTGTAGCTGTAGATCGCATCGTAGTTGCGGAACACCAGCAGGGCCGGCCCCTTGATGCCGGCGGGCAGCAGCAGTGCCGCCCGCGCGCCGGCAGCCAGACCCGCCGGAGCCAGCGCGCTGCCGTCCAGCGCTGTCACGCCCTGCGTACGCCAGTCAGCCAGTGACCGGCGTTGGGTACGGCCGGCCAGGCTGGTATTGAAGCCGTCGGCAACACGCACCTCCATGCCCCACGGTTCTCCCGTGCGCCAGCCGGCGCGCTTGAGGTAGTTGGCGGTGGACGCCAGTGCGTCGGGAATGCTGCCCACCAGGTCACGGCGACCGTCGCCATCGCCGTCGACGGCGATGCGTGCGTAGGTGCTGGGCATGAACTGCGTATGGCCGAACGCGCCGGCCCAGGACCCGGTCAGACCTTGAGCCTGCAGATCACCGCGATCGATCAGCGTGAGCAGGGCCAGCAGTTCGCCACGGAAGAACGCCTGCCGCCGGCCGGCGCAGGACAGCGTCGCCAGCGACTGCAGCAGCGGACGCTTGCCGAATACACGGCCGTAGTCGCTCTCCACGCCCCAGACGGCGACGATGGTGACCGGATCGACGCCATACTGCGCGGCGATGCGATCAAGCAGGTCGCGGTGCTGCTGCAGCATGGCCCGTCCATCGTCGACGCGCTGGCGGTCCACCAGTGCAGCCAGGTAGTCCCAGATCGGGGTGGAGAATTCGGGCTGCGCATCCAGCAAGCCGAGCACGCTGGGATCAGGACGCAGGTCGGCGGTGATCGCACCGAAGCGGTCTGCGGCAATGCCCTGGGTAGCTGCCGTTGCCTGCAGCTGTGCCAGACACCGGGTGAACGCGGGATCGGGCGGGGTCAGGTCGGGCGCCGTTGACGGCGCGGCCAGTGCCGCGGCCAGGCCGAGTGCGGTCAGGGTGGGCATGGCGTCCTCCGTGTTGCCGGTGCTGACACCATACTAGAGGCTGAGCGACCGGCGATGCTGAAGCAGTTGCCGGCCGTTGGCCTCTCTAGAGCGTACGCAGCAGCCGCAGGCCGTAAGCTGGACTGTCAGCGTCCCAGCGCTGCGCAACCTGCAGGCCGGCCTGCCGCACCAGCGCATCAAAGCCGTCATCGGTGTACTTGTGGCTGTACTCGACGCGGATCGCCTCACCGGCCTCGAAGTGGAAGGTGCGGCCATCGAGGTGGACGTCCTGTGCCCGCTGGCTGACCAGATCGGTCTCGATACGCAGACGTTCGGTGCTGTAACGGGCACGGTGGCGGAAGCCGTCCAGATCGAAATCGCTGCCCACCTCACGGTTGAGGCGGACGAGCAGGTTGAGGGTGAATGCCGCGGTGATGCCTTCGGCGTCGTTGTAGGCGGCTTCGATCAGCGCGGGGTCCTTGTGCAGGTCGATGCCGATCAGGGCCAGGCCGTGGTCACCCATGGTCTGACGCATGGCCCGCAGCAGGGCGAGGGCGTCCTCGCCGGCGAAGTTGCCAAGCGTGGACCCCGGGAAGAACAGCAGGCGCCGCGCGGGCTCGCGCTCCGGTGCGGGCACGTCCACCGGACGGGTGAAGTCAGCGCAGACCGGCAGCATTTCCACGTCGGGAAGCGCGGGAGCGAGGTGATCGATGCTCGACAGCAGCGCCGCCCGGGAGATCTCGATGGGGGTGTAGGCCACGGGATCCTGCAGCGCGGCTAGCAACAGCGCGGTCTTGCGACCACTGCCGCTGCCCAGCTCGACCACGTGCAGGCGCGGGCCCACCACGCGTGCGATATCCGGCAGCACCCGATTCAACAGGGCCAGCTCGGTGCGCGTGGGGTAGTACTCCGGCGTGTGGGTGATCTGTTCGAACAGGCGTGAACCGCGCGCATCATAGAAGTACTTCGACGGCAGCTGGCGCGCAGTGCGCGACAGTCCGGCCAGTGTGTCGGCGAGGATCTGCTCGCGGCTGGGCGTCAGATCGGTCAGCGCCTGCAGCGCATCCTGTACGGTGCTCACGGCAGATCCCTCGCCAGGCGCAGGCCGGAGAACTGCCAGCGCGCAGGTGGCATGAAGAAGTTGCGGTAGCTGGCGCGCACATGCCCGCGCGGGGTGGCACAGCTGCCGCCGCGCAGGACCCACTGCCCGCACATGAACTTGCCGTTGTACTCACCCAGATTGCCGGCGAACGGACGGAATCCGGGGTATGCGCCATAGGCGCTGCCGGTCCATTCCCAGACGTCGCCGAACAGCTGCCGCAGTCCCCCGCCCTGTGCTGCAGCAGGATGCAGATGATCGTCCTCGGCGAAATGGCCGGCGATCGGCTGCGACGTCGCGGCGGCCTCCCACTCGAATTCGCTGGGCAGGCGCGCACCGGCCCAGCGGGCATACGCATCGGCTTCGTAGTAGCTGAGATGGCACACCGGCGCATGCGCGTCGAGGTCGCGCCAGCCGCCGAGCGTGTATTCGCGCTGGAGGGCGTCATCCCAATAGAGTGGATGCTGCCAGTCCTCGCTTTCGCGCAGAGCCCAGCCCTCACTGAGCCACCAGCGCGGATCGCGGTAACCGCCGGCTTCGACGAAGTCCCGGTACTCCGCGTTGCAGACCGGTCGATCAGCCAGCATGTGGGCCGGCAACAGCACGCGATGCGGTGGCGATTCGTTGTCGTAGGCGAAGGTAGCGTGCTGTGGCCACGCCGGTGCGCCGACGGTGACGATGCGCTCGGGAGATTCGATCCAGCCCAGCGGACTGGCTACGCTGACGGCGGCGCGCAGGTCCTGGCGGTAGGGCGGATGCAGCGGATTGCACCAGAGCGCGTGCTTGATGTCGGTCAGCAGCAGCTCCTGGTGCTGCTGCTCGTGCTGCAGGCCCAGCTGGAGATGCTGCAGGGCTTCATCGTCAAGATCGCCATCGCGGAGACGCGTCAGCAGGTGTGCATCGACCTGCTGCCGGTAATCGAGTACCTGCTGCAGCGACGGGCGCGAGAGCAGGCCACGCTGCGGCCTGGCATGCGCCGGTCCAATGCTCTTGTAGTAGCTGTTGAACAGGTAGTCCCACGCGGGGTCACGTGCCGGTGCGCCGGATAGACCGGCCAGCACGAAGCGGTCGAAGAACCACGTGGTGTGCGCCAGATGCCATTTGCTCGGGCTGGCGTCCGCCATGCTCTGCAGCATGGCATCTTCGGCACTGAGCGGTTCGGCCAGCAGCACGCTGCGGGCGCGCGTCTGCGCATAGCGGTGGGCGAGTTCACGCTGCGGAGCAGCGACGGCGACGGTAGCGCTGTCCATGCAGCCAGCATCCAGCGGTGCGGGTGAGCGCAACGTCATGGCGTGACATCGCGCCGTTCACATCGATGCCGTCGCGTAACCGGTTCAGATCGCGTCGAGGTAGTACCAGCGTCCGTCGATGCGCTCGAACCGGCTGCGCTCGTTCATTTTCACCGCACTGCCGCCGCCCACCCGGTAGCGGGCGGTGAATCGCACTTCCGCATGGTCGGGCCCATTCACCTGGTGCTCGTGGACGGTCAGGCCAAGCCAGTGCGTCCGCTGGCCGGGCGCCTCGTCCAGTGACAGTTCGGCGGGACGGGTGGTCGGATGCCAGGTGGCCCGCAGGTAGTCGGCCAGACCACGTACGTACGCGCTGTAGCGCGAGCGCATCAGGCGCTCGGCGTCCGGTGCGGGCTCGCCGGCATGGAAGCGGCCGCAGCAGTCGGCGTAGTCCGTGGCGAGGCCACAGGGGCAGGAATCGGCAGGGTTTCGGCTCATGAGGGTATTGTCGCTCGAGTCACGTCGGGCATCCATCGGCGATAGGCGTATGCTGTCGCGCCCCCACATTGAATGATCCCCGTGCTGGAACTGGTTCCCCCCGAGTTGTGGTGGCTGGTGGTGATCGCCTTCATTGCCGGCCTGGTCGATGCTGCCGTGGGTGGAGGGGGACTGGTACAGCTGCCCGGCCTGTTCACCGTGCTGCCCCAGCAGACGCCGGCGATGCTGTTCGGTACCAACAAGTTCAGTTCGATGTTCGGCACGGCGGCGGCGGCGTGGCGCTATGCACGCAACGTGCGGTTCCCCTGGAAGCCGGTACTGTTCGCCGCGGGCACGGCATTCGTGTTCTCGTTCGCCGGGGCTACGGCGGTGAGCCTGCTGCCCAAGGATGCCGTGCGGCCGCTGGTGCTGGTGCTGCTGGTGGCGATGCTGGCCTACACCCTGTGGAAGAAGGATTTCGGCGCGCTGCACCGGCCGCAGGAGATCGGCCGGCGCGAACTGACCATCGCGCTGGTGATCGGCGCTGCGATCGGCTTCTACGATGGATTCTTCGGGCCAGGCACCGGCAGCTTCCTGATCTTCCTGTTCGTGCGCTTCTTCGGCCTGGACTTCCTGCGTGCGTCGGCCGCATCGAAGGTCGTGAACCTGGCGACGAACATGGCGGCGATCTCGTTCTTCGTGCCGACCGGCAACATCCTGTGGTTGTTCGCACTGCCGATGGCCACGGCCAACATCATCGGTTCGGTGGTCGGCACGCGGCTGGCACTGAAAGGCGGCACGCCGTTCATCCGCAAACTGTTCGTGGGCCTGGTGGTAGTGCTGATCGCGCGGATGGGCTGGGATACGTTCGGCGGTTCGTGAGGGACGTTATGAAATGGTAGGTACCAACCTTGGTTGGCACGTTGTTTCAGGTCGCGAAGAGCAGCCGAGCATGGCTCGGCTCTACAGGTGGATTGCCCGAGGCGGTCAGGCTTCGGCTTCCTCCGGTTCATTGGCCTGCTGGCGGCTGCGCTCGGGCAGCTTCAGGCGCCTTCCTTCTTCGTCGTACTCGATCAGCAGCACGCCCGAATCGTGGCGGCCACTGATCTCGACGAAGCAGGCACCACCGATGAAGGGCTCCAGGGTCATCACCGACTTCAGCGGCGTGGCGACCACCATCTGGAAACCGAAGTTGTCGAAGATGTTCATCGCCAGCGCGGTGAACTCGTTGTCGGCCTTGTCGAAGGCCTCGTCGAGCACGACCGCCGCGTAACTGGGCAGCTGGCTGTCAGCGCCGCCGAGCTGGTAACGCAGCGCTGCGGCCAGGCAGGTGGTGGCGAGCTTCTGCCGCTGGCCACCGGACTTGCCGGCGCCGCTGCGGTAGATCTCGACCTGCTGGCGCGTTTCCGCATCGAGTTCGACGCCGATGAACTCCACGTGCATGCGCACATCCAGGACCAGCTCGCGCCAGCGCTTGTCCTCACCTTCCTGCGAACCCAGGCGGTTGACCAGCTGGCGCAGCACGGTGAACTGTGACTCCGCCAGTTCACGCTGCTCGGTCTGCTGCTGCGACAGCACTTCGCGCAGCTGCAGCTGGAACTCCAGCACTTCCGGCAGCCGGCGGTCGCTCAATTCGATGGTCAGCAGGGTGCCCCGGTTGAACGGCACCTGCTCCAGGCTGGCGTTGACTTCGTCCAGGCGCTGGCCAATCGACTTGCGAGCCTCGGCGCTGTGGCGCTGCAGGGCCAGCAGGTTGTTCTTGCTCTGGTTCTGCAGCAGATCGAAGAAGCGTTCCTCATGCTGCGGCAGGCCATCGCGTTCGAGACGGTCGAGGCGGGCGAGGAAGTCCTCGGCCGACGCCACCGATGCGGTGAAGTCGCCGGATTCTTCCGGCCACTGCTGGATGAAGCGGCGGAAGCAGCCGACCAGCTGGTTTTCGATACGGTTGAGGTCCTGCTGCGAGGACGACAACTGTTCGTTCAGCGCGTTGCTGACCTGGCGCATGTGCGCTTCCAGCGTTTCCAGGCTGAGCGGGCCCTGTTGCTGCAACCGCTCTGCCAGGCCGCTCTCCTGCGCTTCGGCCAGCGTTGGCAGAACCAGCGCGCGGCTCTGCTGGCGCGCGCGGTCGAGGCGGTCACGTTCCCGGACCAGCTGGCCGCGCTCGACGCGGACATCCTCATAGGTGCGGCGGGCCTGCTCGATGTCGGCGCGCACGGCGTCGATCTGCTGTGCCAGCCTGGCCAGGTCGGCATTCCCTTCGCGCAGGTCGCGCAGGCTGGCTTCGATGTCGGTCAGGCGCTGCTGGGGCGCGGCGACGTCGATCTCGTTCCATTGGATACCCGCGAGCTCGTGGCAGGCCAGGCGGCGCTCGTTGTCACGATCGCGCTGGCCACGCAGGCTCGCGATATCGGTCTCGCAGCTGGCGATGCGCTTGGCCAGTTCCTGCGCCTCACGTTCGAACGCACCGACCTTGTCGTGATTGTTGAAACCGAGAATCCAGCGACGGCGGTCGCCCACGGCACTGCGGTCGTCCTTCTCGAAGCGATCGCCCGGATGCTTGACCTGGCCTTCGCGGGTGATGCCGCGGTCGACGTTGCGCAGCTGTCTGGCGTCCACGCACTCGTAGTCGAATCGCTTGCCCAGCTCACGCCGCAGCCAGCTCTCGAACACGTGGTCGCGCAGCTCCAGCTTGTGCAGCAGCGACTTCGCCGATGGTTCGCGGGCGAACGCCTCGTCGTTGCGGCGCACGCGGTAGTAGGTGAAGCGCATGCCGAGGTGGGTGCGGTTCACCCAGTCGGCAACCGCGTTGTAGTGCTTGTCGTCAACCAGCAGCGACAGCGCGAAGCCACCCAGCACGCGTTCGATCGCACCCTGCCAGCCCTGTTCTTCGGAGCGGACCTGGATCAGCTCGCCGACGAACGGCAACGCCACCTCGGAAATGCCGGTCTCTTCCGCCAACCGTGCACGCAGCTTCTGCATCGGCGCCGGAATGTTGGAGGGCGTGCGCTGCATCGCGTCAAGTTCGAGGCGTACTTCAGCGAAGCGACGCTCGTCATCGCGCTTGCCACCGAGGCGCTCGCTGATGGCATCGTCCAGCGAGGCCGAAGCGCGCTGGCGATCCTGCAGTTCGTTCTGCGCACGCTCGACCAGTTCGGCGAAGCCATGGGCATCGTCGGGCAGTTCGGCCTGCAGTTTCCGTGCGGCTTCCTGCGCCTGGTCGCGCTTGGCCTTGCGGCGATCGCGCTCGGCTTCGGCGCGGCCCTGCTCACGCTCCAGCTCTTCGATGCGCTCGCCGCCCTGCTGACGCCGCTGCAGTTCCAGCTCGGCCAGGCGTTCGCTGTGGTTGTCCAGCGCAGCGCGGCGCTGCGCCTCTTCCCCCAGCAGGCCACGGTCACGCACGTCCATCTCGCGCAGGCGCGCTTCGATCAGCGCCTGACGGCGGCTCTCGCGGAAACTGTCGACGCCCAGCTTGAGCGCCTCGTCGTCACCGCGCTGCCGGTGCATTTCCTTCAAATCGGCGTAATAGGCGCGCGCCGGCAACAGCGTCTCCACCTGGCGACGGGCGGTGACCACCGCCTGATGGGCCCCGTCAAGCTCGGCGAAATCACTCACCAGGCGCTCGGCGGCGTCGAACGTCTTCGGCGTGTCGAGCATGAAGTCGCGCAGGAAGACGTTGAGATCACCCAGGTTCTTCGCTGATTGCGTCTTGTGCAGCAGGCGCAGCGCCATCTCGTTGTCGATGCCGAGCAGGTCGCGGAAGCGCTCGGCATAGCCGGAGAAGGTGTCGAAGTGGTGGACGTCGGCCAGCTTCTGCTTGAGCTTGCGCAGGTCCAGATCGAAGCCGCCCAGATCCTTGGCGATGTCGAACGGACGCTCGGCGATCATGTAGTGCTTGCGCACGTCGCCGGCCGAGGTGCCGTTGCCGGAGATCCACAACAGGCGCACCAGGCTGACCACGCGGCCGTCGCCGGCGCGGTACTCCAGCACCAGTGCGGTCCAGGTCGCACCCTTGCGCAGGTACTGCGTGGCAATCTCGCCGGTGCCACTGTCCTGCTGGTCGGCCCACGCGCCGCGCACGTAGGACACCAGGTTGCGGTCGCGGCCACTGCGCTCGGCTTCGCGTGCGGCCGCGTTGAAGTCGACGATGGCCGGCGGCGTCAGCAGCGCGGACATGGCATCGAGCAGGGTCGACTTGCCCGAGCCGGAACGGCCGACGAACAGGAAGCCACGCTCGGCGATCGGTACTTCGGTCAGGCCGTTGAAGGTGCCCCAGTTGTGCACCTGCAGGCGGCGCATGCGGAACTGCTGCAGGCGCGGGTCCGGCAGGCCTTCATTGAACAGGGCGGGGGTGTGCTTGGAAATGGCCATGCGGTGTTCGGGTCTCTCAGGCTTCGGCGGCCGGGGTTTCGCGCAGCTGGCGGTACACCGCCGAAAGCTGGGACACGTCTTCGGCGGAGAACAGCAGCTTCAGCGCCGGCGAGACTTCGTGGCGGTCGTCCTGGCCGCTCAGGCGGGTCAGGATGTGGTTGTCCTTCATCTTCTGCACGGCCGATGCAACGCGGCGGTTGAAGCCGGCGCGGTCGGTGGACAGGTTCTTCTCGTAGATGGCCAGCGCTTCGGCCATCTCGGCGTCGGCGACCACCGCGCGGTTGCCGCGCGCGTCGGCCTCAGCCAGCTGCTGGCGCAGGAACAACAACAGCACCGAGTCGATGAAGGTCAGCGGCGAGGTCCGCAGCAGTACCGGTGCATCGACGTCTTCGGTGTCGGCCTGGCGGGTGAATGCCACACCGCTTTCGCGGTCGAGCACCAGTTCCAGGAACAGGTCGGACAGCGCTGAACGGATGCCCGCCTCGCTGCGCACCAGTGCCGGCCACAGCTTGGCGTGGCGCAGCTGGTCGATGCTGGGACCGATCAGCAGCTGGCACAGCGCGCGCCGGGCATCCAGCGGCAGGCGGCCGGTATCACCCAGGTAGTACACGCTGTTGCCGCGCCGTGGCTGCGCTTCGAGCATCGCCGGCTCGGCCTCGTAGGCGTCCTCGGCCTGGTCGGCAGACGGTGCTTCGATGGGGTCTTCATGCCAGCTCATGGCGTCTCTCCTGGGTGAACCAAACCAGCGGGATGCGTGCGCGGCGCAGTTGGCCGTCGCCGCCACGCCATTCGGCGAGCTCCTGTTCGCCAGCGACCACGCTGCCGAAGCGCGTGCCCAGCGACAGGTAGCCGATGACGCTGCCCAGGCCCTGCGGCGCTTCGCGCTGCGACAGCGCCTGGGCGATGCTGAGCCGCGGCTGCGCATCGAGCAGGTCGTGCAGGTCGCGGCGCAGGGTGCGGAAATCGATTTCGGACGAGGCCACCAGATCACCGACGCTCTCCAGGCTGATGCTGGCCGCGTCGTTGTACTCGACATTGCCATCGACCTGGGCGCTGCGGGGGTCGTGCAGCTTCCACTGCGACCACGAGCGCAGCCGGCTGGTCGTCAACTGCAGGTCACGGCCAATCGTGCGCTGGGCCGGGAACTCGTCGCGCAGAGCCAGCGCTTCGGACTGGGCCTGCTTGAGCAGCTGATTGAGGCGACGCTGTTCAAGATAACCGCGGCTCTGCACGAAGCCGCGCAGGCTGCGCGCGAAATTCTGCAGGACATCGTGTACCTGGCCGCCGCGTTCAAGCATGGTGCTGGTGAAGCTGCGCAGGAAGTTGCGCTCGTTGCGATCCAGGCGGCGTGCAAAGCCCCGTGCCAGCACGGCTTCCAGCGCGGCATCAAGCTGCGCACTCTGCTCGGCATCATTGAGCAGGCGCCAGAATGCCTGGAAGCTGCGGCCGGCATCGCTTTCGCCGATCACGTCCACACCCTCGAACAGCTGCGACAGCACATCGCCACGTTCGCCTTCGTCGTCGATGATGCGCTCGCGGAACTCGCGGTTGAGCTGCTCGAAGCCGTCACGCACCCGGCGGAAGTCTTCGGTCAGCTCGTCGGCGAGACCGATGATCTGGCGGGCGCGCTCCAGTGCACGCTTGCCGTCCAGGGCAACCACACGACCGGCGCTGACCCGCGCGATCTCGGCGTCAATGCGGTCGCGCTCGTCGCGCAGCGCAGACAGGCGTGCGTCGGGGTCGGATTCGGTCTGTGCAGCCAGCTGCGAGAGCTGTTCGATGACCAGTGCCAGGCGGCTCTCGGTGGCAGCCACGCGCGCCTGCTCGAGGCTGTCGGCGAAGCGGATCGCCTGCAGGGCCTGGGTCGACAGTTCGTACTGCTCCTGGTCGGCACCCTCGGGCAGCCGCCGCTCCAGCCAGCCCTGGGACAGCCAGTGTGCGATGTAGGCCTGCGCCGTGCGCGGCAGGTCACGGGCCAGTTCGTCCCCATTGAGCTGGTCCAGCGCGCGCTGCAGGCGCTCGTTGAGCACCGAGGACGGCAAGGTGCGTTCGCCGTCCATCAGCAGGCTCTGCAGCAGACCGATGATTTCGGGCGCGTGGTCGGCGGCAAGCAGCTTCCATTGGGGCTGTTCGCGCAGGTGACGGTAGCGGGAGATGCGTTCGCGATGCTTCATGCAGCGAGGGGATCGGGAAAGACAGGCGGCTGCGGGCAGCCACGCACGGCCGTCGCGGGGACAGCCGTGGGCAGGCCGGCCACCATGGGCCGGCGGTGCGGGGAGAAGCGGCTCAGCGCTTGCCGCCCACTTCGATGAAGCGCAGGAACTCGGCGCGGGTACGCGCATCGTCGCGGAAGCTGCCGAGCATCTTGGAGGTGACCATGCTGACCCCACGCTTGTGGATGCCGCGGGTGGTCATGCACTCGTGGGCCCCTTCGACGACCACGCCGACGCCGATCGGCTGCAGCACGTCCTGGATGCACTGGGCGATCTGCGCCGTCATCTTTTCCTGCACCTGGAAACGGCGGGCATAGGCCTCGACGACGCGCGCCAGCTTGCTGATGCCCACCACCTTGCCGGCCGGCAGGTAGCCGACATGCACGCGGCCGATGATCGGCGCCATGTGGTGCTCGCAGTGGCTTTCGTACTCGATGTCACGCAGGACGATCAGTTCGTCGTAACCGGCGACTTCCTCGAAGGTCCGCTCCATGTAGGCGCGCGGGTCATCGCGGTAACCGCTGAACCAGTCGCCGTAGGCTTCGGCGACGCGACGGGGGGTGTCCAGAAGGCCTTCGCGGGACGGGTCCTCTCCGGCCCAGCGCAGCAGGGTGCGCACGGCATCCTCGGCCTGGTCCTGGGTCACGTCGCCCTGCGGGGCGGCCTTTTCGTTGTTCTTGCTCATTGCGTACAGCGTCCCGAACGGGGGGCGAGCATCGTACCTGACCGGGGGGGGGGTCGTCCCGTGGGGATGGTTCATCGGGGGTTCTTCCGGCGCCTCGTGGCTGCTGAGCGAGAGGGGGAAGGGGCAGGCCGGGCAGGACACGCCGCAAGTACGTCCCTGTAGGCTCGGCCACGGCATCCATGCCGTGGACGGTCCTGCCCGGCCTGCCCCTCCCCTCTCCGACAATGTCCTGCTGGCGCGGTCGGCCCCCGAAAGCGGGGTCAAAAGCGGGGGTTCATGGCTTCGGGAGCGGCGCGCCGCTGCCCTGGTGGGTGCGGACCGTTGGTCCGCACTGCTTCTGCTCTTGCCTTTAAGGAGCCCACCCACCGCGTTCGCGGGATGTGGGGCGGGTGGCGGAGGACCGGGGGTGGGTCGTCCCGTGGGGATGGTTCATCGCGCCCCGGCAGTCGGGGTCGAGGGCCGAGGCTCATGGCTCCGGAACGTGCTGCGGTAGCGCCGGGCCATGCCCGGCGGGCTCTGTGGACGGGCCCCATGCCGCTCGCCGGGCACGGCCCGGCGCTACCGCAATGGGGCGCCCATTCAGCAAACCTATTGATAGGAATGAAATTAGTAGTATCCTATCTATCTATGGACCGCCCCCTCGACGAGCGCACCGTGCTGCAGATGCAGCTCAGCTCCGGCCTGCTGTATGCAGGGCGGCAGTGGCAGCGCCTGGCCGACAGCCGATTGGGCAGCTACGGGATCTCCACCGCCTGCACCATGCCCCTGCTGATGATCGGCCGCTCCGGCGGCGGCATCCGCCAGGTCGCCCTGGCCCAGCAGCTGGGCATGGAGGGCCCCTCGCTGGTACGCCTGCTGGACAAGCTCTGTGCCAGCGACCTGGTCCGCCGTGAAAGTGATGCAAGCGACCGTCGCGCCAACCTGCTGTGGCTGACCGAGGCCGGCCAAGCCCTGGTGCAGGAACTTGAAGATCAGTTGATCGACCTGCGTCAGGACGTGTTCGGCGCGCTTTCCATGGATGAACTGCACGCCGTGCTGAAGGCATGGCGCCTGCTGGCCGAGGCCGCCGACCGCATCACGTGAGACCGATGTCCCCGGATGCTGCCGCTGCCGTTGCCACGCCAGCGGCTGTCACCCGTTGTTGTTGTGCCGTTGTTCCTCCCCTCCCCCATCTGCCCTGCCCTACCGATGCCTGGTGAATTCAGTCTCCACGGAGTGTTCGTCCCGACCCTGCTCGGGTTGATGCTGCTGGCCTATCTGCTCAACAGCGGTCTGCACGCGCTGCTGCAACGCGCCGGTGCCTACCGCCATGTCTGGCACCCGGCGCTGTTCAACTTGGCGCTGTACGGGATCGTGCTGGGCCTGCTTTTCCACCTTCTGCGCTGGATGCAATCGTGAACAAGATCGTGAAGAAGTCCCTGCCGGTGCTGCTCACCGGTGCCGCCGTGATCGTCGCGCTGCTGGTGCTGCGCCAGCTGTGGGTCTATTACATGGACGAGCCCTGGACCCGTGACGCCCATGTCGGCGCGGACGTGGTGCAGATGGCGCCGGATGTGTCCGGCCTGGTGGAGACGGTGAACGTCGCCGACAACCAGGCGGTGAAGAAGGGCGACCTGCTGTTCGTGGTCGACCGTGCGCGCTACCGCATCGCACTGGAGCAGGCACAGGCCAGCCTGGCCGAGCGCCAGGCGTCGGTGGCCCAGCTGAAGCGCGAGATCGGTCGTGATCGCAGCCTGCAGGACCTCGTCGCTGCCGAGGACGCCGAAGTGCGCCGGGCCAAGCTGCAGGCCGCACAGGCCGCGCTGGCCACGGCACAGGCCGCAGTCGATCTGGCCGAACTCAATCTGGGCCGCACCGAAGTGCGCGCACCGGCAGACGGCCGGGTCAACGACCGTACGCTGCGCGTCGGAGACTACGTGGTGGCCGGCAAACCGGTACTGGCGTTGCTGGATACCGGCTCATTCCGCATCGATGGCTATTTCGAGGAGACCCGCCTGCAGGGTGTGGTGCCCGGGCAGCGCGTGGACATCCGCCTGATGGGTGAATCCAGGCCATTGCAGGGACATGTGGAGAGCATCGCCGCCGGCATCGAGGACCGCTACCGCAGCAACGGCAGCAGCCTGTTGCCGAACGTCACACCCGCATTCGACTGGGTGCGGCTGGCGCAGCGCATTCCCGTGCGGATTGCCATCGATGATCTTCCCGCGGGTGTTGAGTTGATCGCCGGCCGCACCGCCACCGTGACGGTGGATACCGGCCACCGCGCAGATGACAGCAAGGCCGGCCCCACGCCGACGCGGGGCCGCCTGTGAATACCGCACTGTCCCGTCTCGGCCTGATCGTCGCACTGGCCAGCCTGGCCGCGTGCAGGACCGTTGGTCCCGACTATGCACTACCGGAAGGCTCGGCATTCAAGCGCCCGGAGGCGAATGCGGCGTTCATCGATACGCAGAACCCGCAGATCGCCGCCAACCAGCCGCTGCCGGCGCGCTGGTGGTCGCTGTACGACGATCCGGTGCTGGACGGCCTGATCAGCCAGGCGCTGCGCGACAACGTTGAGTTGAAAGCCGCTGATGCCCACCTGCGCCGCGCGGCGGCCGTGTACGAACAGGCACTGGACGCCGGTGGCTTCGAGTACGAGGCCGAGGCCGGCGTCAGCCGCGCGCAGTTGTCGGCCGAATCGTTCCTGCAGGAACACGAACTGCCGGTGATCAACCTGGCCGATGGCAAGTTCGCGGTCAGCTATCAGTTCGATCTGTTCGGCAAGCTCAAGCGCGGTGCGGAAGCGGCGCGGGCCGACGAGCAGGCGGTCGCAGCGGCGCGCGACCTGGCCCAGGTCAGCGTGGTCGCGCAGGTGGCCGACAGCTATCTGGAGATCTGCCACGCCAACCACGAACTGCATGTGGCCGAGCATTCGCTGCAGCTGCAGCAGCGCGGCCGCTCGGTGACCGAGCGGTTGATCGCGGCCGGCCGCGGCACGCCGCCGGAACTGGCCCGTGCCAATGCCCAGGTCGCCCTGCTGGAGGCCGCGTTGCCGCCGTTGCGCGCGCAGCGCTCGGCGGCGGCGTACTCCCTGGCCGCCCTGCTCGGCCAGACCCCCGGCCAGTTGCCGGGCGGAGTGATCGACTGCGCACAGGCACCGTCGCTGACGCAACCGCTGCCGGTCGGAGATGGCCGTGCGCTGCTGCAGCGTCGTCCGGATGTGCGCCAGGCCGAACGCAGGCTGGCCGCGGCCACCGCGCGCATTGGCGTGGCTACTGCCGAACTCTATCCGGACATCCGTCTGGGGGCTTCGATCGGCGCCGCCGGCCTGCTGGAAGATTTCGGCCAGCCCATGACCCAGCAGTGGTCGATCGGGCCGCTGATCTCGTGGACGCTGCCGTCATCGGGCAGTCATGCACGCATCCACGCTGCCGAAGCGGGCGCCGATGCGGCGCTGGCCGAGTTCGACCACACTGTGCTGCAGGCACTGCGTGAGACGCAGACCGCTCTGGACCGCTACGCACAGGACCTGCGCCGCCTGCAGTCGCTGCGCATCGCCCAGGAACAGGCCGCGCTGGCAGCCGAGCAGAACCGCCGGCTTTACCAGGGTGGGCGGACACCGTACCTGGCCAGCCTGGACGCCGACCGCAGCCTGGCCACCAGCGATGCCACACTGGCCGCGGCCGAAGCACAGGTCTCGCGCGATCAGATCCACCTGTTCCTGGTGCTCGGCGGTGGCTGGCAGGCGACGGCCGCTCCACGGGCCACGGCGAACTAAGTGATGAACGCCGTGACCGATCGCCAGGCGTGGCTGTTCTCGATCAAGACCTACCTGGCCGCGATCGCCGCCCTGTACATCGCCATGGCCGGCAACCTGTCGCGCCCGTACTGGGCGATGGGTACGGTCTACATCGTCAGCCAGCCGCTGCTGGGACCAACCCGCGCCAAGGGCGTATACCGCATCGTCGGCACCCTGGTGGCCGGCCTGGCCACACTGCTGGTGCTGCCCGCGCTGGTGGAAACCCCACTGCTGCTGAGCGCGGCGATGTCGTTCTGGCTGGCCGGCTGCCTGTTCCTGGCCCTGCTCAACCGCGGCCCGCGCGGCTATGCCTTCCTGCTCGCCGGCTATACGACCGCCTTCATCGGCTTCCCCGCCGTGACCTCGCCGGAGACGATCTTCGACACGGTCGTGGCACGCAGCGAGGAGATCATCCTCGGCACGGTGGTGGCGGTGCTGTTCGCCTCGCTGCTGTTCCCGGCTTCGGTGCGGCCGATGCTGCGCGCACGCATCGGCACCTGGATGGAGGATGCGGCGCAGTGGTGCCGGCAGATCCTGGAGCGAGGCCGCGCGCATGCACCGCGCAACCGCCTGGCCGCCGATCTGGTGCAGTTCGAGGCATTGATCGAGTTCCTGCGCCGCGATGATCCGCGCCACACCGGCGCGGCGGTCTCCATGGAGCGGCTGCGCGAGCGCATGCTGTTGCTGTTGCCGGTGCTTTCCTCCATTGCCGATCGCCTGAGTGCGCTGCGAAGCAATGGCCAGTCGCTGCCCGATGGGCTGCCGGCAGTGATCGACGACATTCACGAATGGCTGCAGCAACCGGCCAGTGCCAGTGATTACGCCCGCCTGCGTGCGCGCATCAGCGCAGTGAAGCCGCAGGTGGACCGCGACCTGCAGCACCTGCAGCTGGCCAGCCTGCTGCTGCGGCTGGAAGAGCTGGTGGACCTGTGGCAGGACTGCCGCACGCTGCAGCAGGCGATCGACCACGGCAACGCGCCGCTGGACCGCGCGCACTATCGCATCCGCACCGACCGGGTCGCGGCCGACAGGCACGTCGACTACGGCATGGCGCTGTTCTCGGCGCTCAGCGCCGGCGTGGCGCTGATGGGCTATTGCGTGCTGTGGATCGCGCTGGGCTGGGAAGGCGGTGGCAACGGCGCGATGATGGCTGCGGTGACGGCGGCCTTCTTCGCGGCACAGGATGATCCGGCACCGAGCATGGTCTCGTTCCTGGTGTGGGCGATGGTGGCTTCGCTGGTCGCAGGCGTGTACCTGTTCGGTGTATTCCCCGCCGTTCACGACTTCGGACTGCTGGCACTGGTGCTGGCGGTGGCGTTCCTGCCGCTGGGCCTGCTGCTGCACCACCCCAAGAGTGCGTTGTTTGCGCTGCCGCTGACGGTCAATCTGGCCGCGCTGCTCAGCCTGCAGAACACCTACAGCGCCAACATCCAGACGTTCGTGAACTCGTCAGTGGCGATGTTCATCGGCATCGGCTTTGCGGTGGTGATGACCCGCCTGTTCCGCTCGGTAGGTGCCGAATGGACCGCGCGGCGGCTGGTCCGGCAAGGCTGGACCACCCTGGCGGAAGCGGCCGAAGGCCGCGGACAGCAGGACCGGCAGCGCTTCGCCGCGCGCATGCTCGATCTGCTCGGGCTGCTGGCCCCCCGGCTGGCGGCGACGCCGGAAGGCAGCGACATCGCGTCGGTGGACATGCTCAATGAAGCCCGCATCGGCCTGAACATCCTGCAGCTGCGGCGTGCTCGGCTGGAACTGCCCGACCGCAGCCGCGAGGCCGTTGAGCAGATCCTGCAGGAGATTGCCGCGCACTATCGGCGCCAGGTCGCGGCACGCCGGCCGATCACCGCCGATCAGACGCTGCGCGAGCGGTTGGATGCCTCGCTGGGGCGGGTCGGCAGCGTGGCGGCCTGCAAGGCACGCGACGAGGCGTTGATGGGCCTGGTGGGCCTGCGCTTCGCCCTGTTCCCGGAGGCGAAAGCGTTGGCGCCGGGGCTGGCGGATGCTGAATCGCCGTCCATGTGATGCGATCCGCCGGGCATGGCCCGGCGCTACCATCGCTACCCCGTAGCGCCGGGCGATGCCCGGCGGCCTTTCGCCCCGACAACAGGACGGTTCAATGAGTTACGACATGATGGTGTTCGAGGCCAGCGTCGCCCCGCGTGAGGCGGCAGCGTTCATCGCCTGGTTCGAGAAGCAGACCGCCTGGGGCGAGAACCACGAGTACGACGATCCGGTGGTCAGCAGTCCGGCACTGCAGGGCTGGTTCGCCGCGATGGCACAGGAGTTCCCGCCCTTGAATGGTCCGCTGAGCAACGATGGGGACGATCGCGCCGAGGTCACCGACTACAGCATCGGCCGGCACGTCATCTACGGTGCGTTTGCCTACTCCGTGGCCGAGCGTGCGCACGGCCGGGTACAGGACCTTGCGGAGGAGCACGGGGTGGGCTTCTTTGATGTCAGCGCGGATGAAGCGGCCATCGTCTTCCCCGATGGCCTGGTGCTGATCGCGGAATGACGCCGGGTCGGATCCCGTTCCCGTTGGGAAGGGGATCCGACCCCGGTTCAGAACAACTGGCCCTGCACCGTGGGCTGTTCCATGCGCGCTGGTTGTTCGGCCACCTCTTCTGCACCCAGCCGCCAGGCCAGGCCGCCGATTCGACTGGCATGGCGCTTGAGCGCGGCCTGCAGCACGTCGGCACTGGCCGCCACATGCAGGACCTGGCGGGCACGGGTCAGCCCGGTGTAGATCAGCTCGCGCGACAGCACGCGACTGTCCTGCCGTGGCAGTTGCAGCCAGACCTCATCGAACTCCGAGCCCTGTGCCTTGTGCACGGTCATTGCGAACGCGCTCTCGTGCGCCGGCAATGCGGCCGGATGGAAGGCGCGCGGCTGATCGGCGGTGTCGCCGGGGAACCACGCCACCATCGCGCCCGTGCTGTCGCGCAGGCAGATGCCGACATCGCCGTTGAACAAGCGATGCCGATAGCTGTTCTCGGTTACCAGCAGCAGGCGCCCCTGGAAGTAGCCCGGGGTGGTGCCGGCCAGCAGCTGTTCGATCCGCTCGTTGAGGCCACGGGCTCCCTGCGGCCCTTCACGCAGCGCGGTCAGCACGCGCAGGCGGCCGGCCTGCTGCAGTGCCAGGACCGGGTCCCGGATATCGGCCAATGCACGCCAGCGGCCCAGCAGATGCTCACGCTGGTCACGCAGCGGATCCGGCTCCCCTTCGTGGAAGCGGACTCCCGACAGTTCGCCACTGCGCAGCAGTCGCAGCGTGGTGACGCTGTCGCCATCGCGGACGGCACGCGCCAACGGTGCCAGATCCAATGCGTCGCTCTGCCGGTAACCGCGCTGCAGCTGCACCCGCCGACCGGTGAATGCATGGACCGGCGCCGGCGGCTGCAATGCCGGTGCCGCCAACATCCCCTGCAACGCCAGTGCATCATCGACGCGCGTGCCCATGCCATCACCGCTGGCTCGCAGGATCGCGCCCAGCACGTCGCCGGCTTCGACCGAGGGCAGCTGGTCAGGATCGCCGAGCAGGATCAGGCGGGTGCCGCTGGCGATGGCATCGACCAGCTTGGCCATCATCGGCAGATCGATCATCGACGCTTCGTCGATCACCACCACATCCAGCGGCAGCGGATTATCGGCGTGGTGGCGGAAGCGGGGCGAGTCGGGAATGACGCCCAGCAGGCGATGCAGGGTGGTACCGGTGGTAGGCAATGCGGCGCACAGCGCCGGGTCCAGGCCCTCCTCCTGCAACCGCTGCACGGCCAGACGCAGGCTTTCAGCCATCCGCTCTGCGGCGCGGCCGGTCGGTGCGGCCAAGGCCACCTTCGGCGGTGGCTGGCCGGAATGCGCTGCCTGCGCAGCCAGCAACAGCAGCAGGCGCGCGATGGTGGTGGTCTTGCCGGTGCCGGGTCCTCCGGTCACCAGCGCCAAGGGATGACGCAGGGTCACGCCTGCCGCGCGCGCCTGATGATCCTCGGCATCCCGGGCCTGCGGGAACAGCCGTGCGAACAGAGGCGCCAACGCGGGCAGATCCGGCGCCGGCAGCGGATGGCCGCCGATGCGCTGCAGGCCTGCCGCCAGCTGCCGCTCGTACTCGCGATAGCGGCGCAGGTACAGCAGGCCATTCTCCATCACCAGCGGGGCGTCATCTGCGACAGCATCGGCGCGCCCGGGGGTCGCGACCCAGGGCGAGGCGCGCAGCTGCTCGATCCAGGATTGCGGCGCCGGCCAGGCGGATACGCCTTCCAGCAGCCGGTGCGGCTGCGCCGGATCGAAACCGGCATGCCCCAGCGATACCGCCAGCGAGGCCAGGGCCGCCGCCAGGGCCACGTCCTCCGGGGTGTCCGTGCGCAGGCGCTGCAGGCCGGTCGCCAAGGCGTGGTCGATCGTCCGCAGCTGGCCATTGCGGTACAGATCCCTGAGCAGGCTCATGCGCTGGCTCCAAGCGCGCGTGCCGCCAGCTCGGCCAGGGCCTGCCTGCCTCCGGCGAACAACGCATCGAGCGCGTCCACCAGTTCGAGCGGGAAACGATCGGTGTAGACGCCATTGCCAGTGCCATCCAGGCCGCGGCAGAACAGATAGCGGATGCCGCCCATGTCGCGTTCGTAGCGGTAGGCCGCCCCCAGCCGGAAGCGCAGCCAGCGATGCAGCGCGACGGTATAGATCAGGGCCTGCAGGTCGTACTCGCTGTGGCGCATGGCGATGGCCAGCAGGTCGGGGCTGTAGCCCGGCAGCCGGTTGGATTTGTAGTCGAGCACGTACCAGCGGCCATCGCGCACGTAGGTGAGGTCGATCATGCCGGTCATCAGTCCTTCCAGCCGGCGGCGCTGGCCGAAGCCCCGGCGCGCGCTGGCGATGCCATGGGCATGCAGTACATCCAGCAGCGCCGGCACAGCGGTCGGCTCGATGGCGAAGTGGAAGTCGATCTCGGCACGACGATCCTGCGCGGGCACGCTGTACAGCGCGCCGCCCTCCGGCAGCTCCGCGATGAGGGTCTGGCCGACCAGTGGCACCAGCACCGCGATGCCGTCATCCAGGTCCGCATCTGCATAGCCCTCTTCGCGCAATGCCTTGCGCAGCACGGCGGCCTGGCCTTCCGGCGCTTCCTGGCCAGGCTGCCAGGCGCCCCATGCGGCGAAGTCGACGTTCTCCATCGCTTCGTGCAGCACGTTGCCGAAGCGGCTGCCCATGAAACGCGGGTCGACCGGCGCGGCCTCTTCGGTCGCGGCAGGATCCGGCAGCGCGGGCTCCAGGGGCAGCTCTGCGCCAACCGGTTCGTCGGCCGCCGGCGCCGGAAGTTCGGTGGCGGCCGCCTCGATGTCACTGCCACTGCCGGCATCGGCATGGGCCAGCTGGGTGAAGCTGTATACCCACCAGTCGTGGGGCACGCGACGCGCCTGCGTGCGCACTGCCGGAAGTTCGCCGTCCATTTCCACCGCCAGCTGCGGCAGCTGCGCCACCGGCTCGCTGTCGTCGACCTGCACATCGGCGCACCCACGCAGGGCCTGCAGGTCGCCCAGCAACGGCGCCAGTGGGGTCCTGGCAAGACCGGCCAGGTCACCGATGGCGATCCACAGCGCGTGCTCGGCTCGGGTCATGCCGACGTACAGCAGGCGCGCGTCCTCTGCCTGCTGTTCGTGCCGCGCCTGGCGGCTGACGGCGTCCCACACCTCATCCCTGTCCAGCTTCCAGTGCAGCTGGCGCTCGCCGTCCAGATGCACGGTGCAGTGTGCAGCGCTGTTGTTCGCGCCGCGCTCGATGCCCACGAACGGCAGGAACACCAAGGGGTATTCCAGGCCCTTGCTCTTGTGCAGGGTGATGATCTGCACACGGCGCGCGTCCGATTCCAGGCGCAGCAGCTGCTGCTCATCGTCCTGGTCGGCGCTGGCCATCCGGCCCTGCAGCCAGTCCAGCAGGCCATGCATGCCCAGCGCCTGTGCCGACGCCTCCTGCAGCAGCTCGCCGAGCTGGAGGTAATTGGTCAGCCGGCGCTCGCCATCGATCAGCGCCAGCAGGCGTTCGCCCTGTGCGGCGCAGACGTCGGCGATCACCGCGAACGGGCCGCCGCGCTGCCATCGTTCGCGCCAGTGCAGCAGCTGCGCCTGGAATCCCCGCTGCAGGTCGCCTTCGCGTTCCATCGTTGCGATCGCACTGGCAGGCTGGCCGAGCAGCACGGTGGCCAGCGCGGTGCGCAGGCGGCCTTCGTCGGCCGGTTGCAGCAGGGCCAGCAGCAGCGCGCGCAGGTCGCGGGCTTCGCTGGTGGCGAACAGGCTCTGCCTGCCGGCTGCCACCGCGGGAATTCCAACAGCCGCCAGCGCACGCTGCACAAGCGTGGCCTCGCGATGCGAACGCACCAGCACGGCGATGTCAGCCGGCTGCACCGGGCGACCACGCAGCAGGGCCCTGCCGGCGCGCGCGTCCACCAGCACCTGGTGAATGGCGGCCACACACGCCCGCGTCGCTGCCTCGCGGGAGGCATCGGCAGCCAGCGGCCTGTCACCGCCGCTGCGCAGCACGCGCAGGGTCAGGGCTGCGGCGGCATGGCCATCACGCTGGTAATCCGCATCTACACGTACGCCGCCCGGCCGCACCGGCTCGAAGCGGATGTCACGCTCGAGGAAGGCGTCCTCACCGCCGTTGTCGTACAGCATCTGCAGCACGCGCAGCAGCGCAGGCCGCGAGCGGAAATTCTGGTCCAGTGCCGGCGCAGGCTGCGCAACCTGCCTGGCCTTGAGGTAAGTATGGATGTCGCCGCCGCGGAAGCCATAGATCGCCTGCTTCGGATCGCCGATCAGGAACAGCGCTGGCGCCAGTCCCAGTTCGCGTACCTCCGGCGAATCGCCGAACAGGGTGTGGAAGATGCCCCATTGGCGGTCATCGGTGTCCTGGAACTCATCGACCAGGGCAATGCGGTACTGCGCGCGCAGCCGTTGCACCAGCGTCAGCCGTTGCGGCCCCTGCAGGGCAAGCGCCACGCCGTCGATCAGGTCATCGTAGGTCTGCACCCGTCGCGTCTGTTTCAACAGGGCCAGTCGCTGCGCGGCTTCGGCGCGCAGGGCGTGCAGGAAGCGGATCGCGCGCTGGCGAAGCCACGACATGACCACGTCGGCGGCATCCCACCAGGCCTGCAATGCGTCGAAGAGGGGCGCATCCGGGCAGGCGCCCTGCTGATCGTTCCGGCAGAGTGCCTGCATCGAAGTGGGCAGCAGCTTCTCCAGATGGAGTTTTCCATCGCGTGACCAGTCCGCGACCGCCTGCCCGGCGACCAGGGTGGAGAATGCCTTGTCGAAGCTCGGCCGCTTGGCACGACGTCCATCGAAGACCTTCTTCTCGAACGCCGTGGCGATCTGCCCACGGGCCGCATCAAGACCAGAGTCGATGGCGGACGCGAGGACCTGCGCGGCCTGCAGCATCCGCGGCCGCGGATCGTCCGGCAGCGTCGGCAATGGCAATGGATGCAGCGGCGGTGCGGCCAGCAGCGCGCGCAGGTCGCCTGCCAGTGCGTCCGGGCTCGACCACAACAAGGTCAGCGGCTCCAGTGTGGCCGGATCGTTGGCGTGCACGCGCCACAGGTCAGCCGCCAGTTCCTCCATCAGCTCGCGGTCGCTGGTCAGCAGCTCCGGAGGATCGAAGGTGTGGCCGCTCTCCAGTGCGTGCTCGCGCAGCACGCGGGTGCAGAAGCCGTGGATGGTGAAGATCGCGGCCAGATCGATTTCGTCGGCAGCGACCTGCAGGCGACGCTTCAGCGCCGCCGCGCTCTCATTGCCGGCATCGAGATGGCGCCTCAGGATCTGCCGGGTCAACCGCATGTCGGGTGCCTCGCCGTCGCCCGGAGGCAGGTCGACCATCCGCGCGGCCAGCGCCAGTCGCTCACGGATGCGCTTGCGCAGTTCCTGGGTAGCGGCATCGGTGAAGGTCACCGCCAGGATCTGGCCGATACGCAGGCCCTGCTCGACCACGAGCCGGGTGAACAGCGTGGCCAGGGTGAAGGTCTTGCCGGTGCCGGCACTGGCTTCGATCAGGCGGACGCCATCCAGGGGCAGTGCGAGATACGGGTCGATACCGGGATGTTCGATGGGGCTGCCTGCCACGGTAGCGTTCATCCGGTGACCTCTGTATGTGAACCGGCGCCGGGCACGCGGCCTTCGCGCAGCGCGCCGAACACCACCTGGCTGTTGTGCAGCAGCTCGGCATACCGGGCATCGTCTGCGAAGGGATCGGCACCGCGCATCAGCAACTGCCAGGCGTCACTGCGGGATTCGCCCCAGCTGCGGTCGCTGCCATGCCACTGCTTCCAGCCCTCGCTGCGCTGTTTCTCGCCGCTGGTCGTGTACAGCACCCAGCCGGTGTAGGGAGCGAACCACAACGGCTCACGCAGGCCACGCCGGCGCAGCTGCAGCAGCGCGCGCAGGGCGGCCCGCGCCGCGGGCACGGACAGTGCCGGCAGGACGTGCGGACCCTGACCGGCGTCACCACCGTCGTGGAACTGGACCAGCGGCAACGCGTCGCCTGCCGCATTGGCCAGCAGCCAGTCCAGCCCCTGGCGGATCACCGCGTTGCCGTTGAGCGTGCCCGCGCGCAGCCGCACCAGACCACCAGGATGGCGATCGGCAACCCGGCCGTGCAGGCGCACGCCGTCGATCTGGACCTCATAGCGGCGGCTTTCCGGCTGTACGCCCTGCATCCAGCCCAGCATTGCGTCGGCATAGGGGCGGGTCTTCGATTGTTCCACCTCGAACTGCCGCTCGCCCAGCGCACCGGACGGCACCAGCGCACGTGCGCGCAGCCTCGGGTAGAGCGGGTCGTCATCGCCGGTGAGGGTGGCACGCACCACCGCGGCCTGCACACTGCGCGTGTCCGGCCCTCGCGCGGACAGCACCAGCGGCTCCAGATCAACGACGTCCTCGACCTCATCGGCCAGTCGAAGGCCCAGAGACTGCGACAGGAACTGCCCAGCCGGGTCGCACAGGAACCGGCGCAGGCTTTCCAGAGACAGTTCTTCTTCCACCGCAGCTTCGACCGGCGGCGGCAGCGCCGCCGCGTCGAACCACGGCGACAGCCCGCCACGCTGCCCGGCCAGGCGACCGGCTGCCGGATGCCATTGCCGGCGGTAGCTGAAGCGACGCGGGTCGCCATCGCCGAACGCGGCGGGGGAGAACGGCTGCAGCGCGTGGCGGACCGTGAATGCCGCGGCGGCGGCGGCTGGATCGAGGTGGTAGGCCGCCACGGCGTCGATCAGCTCGCTGACCAGCACCGACGGTTCCCGCACGCTGCCATCGCGCGGATCGGCGCCGAGATAACTGAGGTAGAACACGTCCTGTGCGGCGGCGAACAGCTGCAGGAACAGGAAGCGATCGTCCTCGCGGGTGGAACGGTCGCCCGGGCGGCGTCGGGGCGTGTCCAGTTCGGCGGTGAGCTGGTTCAGGCCGGCCGCCGGATCGCGACGCGGGAAATCGCCATCATTGAGGCCGAGTACGCAGATCACCCGGAACGGCAGCAATCGCATCGGCACCATGCGGCCGAAGCTGATGCCGCCGGTCAGCAGAGGTGCACGCGTGTCGGCTTCGGCCAGGGCGGAGCCGAAATGCGCACGTATCACTTCAGGAGGCACCCCGTCGCTGAAGCCGGCCTTGTCTGCGTCTTCGGCGAACTGGTTGAGCAGTTTGCGCAGCCGCTCCAGCGCGCGCTGGCTGTTGGGTGAGCCGGGCGGGGTCGGCAGCAGCGCATCCAGCAGCGACAGCAGGCGCTGCCGCCACTGCGCCGGAGTCAACGTCTCGCCAAGACGGCGCTGGTAGGCGGCCAGTACCCGCAGCAGGCGCAGCAGGCGGTCCAGCGCATCCAGCGCGCCACCTTCCAGCCCGGTCCACGGCGCGACGCCGGCCAGGTCGGCATCGCTGCCGGTGGCATGGCCCAGCAGCAGGCGATCCAGCGCGAACTGCCAGGTGTAGGCATCATCCGGTGGCGCGCCGTGCTGGGCGCGATGGTCCGCATCCAGCCCCCAGCGTGCGCCCGCCTGCTGCAGCCAGCCATGCAGGCGGTCGAAGTCGGTCGCGTCCAGTCCGGCTGCCTCGGCCAGGGGCGCGCTGGCCAGCAGATCCAGCATTTCATTCAGGCCAAACCGCGAGACCGGCAGGCCAATCAGGTGCACGAACACATCGGCCAGCGGTTCGCCCGCCAGCGGACTGCTGTCGGCCAACGCGTAGGGAATGTGGTCGTCCTCGCCACCGCGGCCACCGAACACGGCCTCCAGGTAGGGCACGTAGGGATCGATGTCCGGCGCCAGCACGGCGATCTCGCGGGCCTGCAGCGGCGGGTCGAAGCGGTCATCCTCAAGCAGGCCACGCAGCTGGTCGTGCAGGACCTGCAGTTCGCGCAGGCGGGTGTGGCAGGCGTGCACCTGCAGGCTGGGATCATCGCCGGCCAGGCCATCACGCAGTTCGCCGGACGGCAGCGCCCGACGGTGGAACAGATCGCGCTGCAGGCGGTGCAGCAGGCTGTCGGACAGGCCGCCGTCGGCCATCGTCGGCCGCACGTCGTCTTCCGGGTCGATGTAGGCGGCGATCTCACCGGCCGGGTGTACCACTTCATAGCTGCCCAGCACCGCCATGAAGTCGCGGCCGGCTGCGCCCCAGGCTTCCAGCAGGCGGTTTTCTCCCGCCGCTTCGCCGAAGGGATCGGGAGCGCCGCTGCGCAGCCGCTCGGCCAGGGTCTGCAGGTCGCCCCAGTACGACTGCACCGGGGTGGGCAGGTAGAAATGCAGTTCGCCCACCCGCGCCTGGGTCGCCATGACCCGCAGCACGTCCGGGGAGATGTTGAGCGTCGCGAATGCGGACATGCGCGGCGGCAACCCCTGCGGCAATGGCTGGCCGGCGCCCTCGAAGCGGTCCAGGTAGGTCTGGATGCGGCGCGCGCGGTAGCCATGCCCACCGGCAACGGCGCGCCACAGGATCGCCTGGGGATCGGCCGGGTCGGCCCCGGCCTCCCAGCGCAGCAGCCAGTCGCGCCGCCAGGCCTGGTATTTCTCGAACACCGACGCCAGCTCGCCGGCCAGGGCCCAGGGTTTCAGCCCATCGCTGCCGGCAAGATAGGACTGCAGCGCGCGCATCGGTGGTTGCCCGAGCAGCGCCGGATCGCGCAGCGCCCGGTACAGCCGCCAGTGCAGGCCGGCAGCATCGAGATCGTCGGCTTCGCCATCGACGTTGGCGTTGAGCGCACGGGCGACGAACTCACCCGGGGTGAGGAATTCGAGGTTGGCGGCGACACCGTATTCGGCGGCCAATGTCGCCTGCAGCCAGCGCCGCATCGCCACCTGCGGGATCAGCACCACGTCCGGTGCGAGCAGCGGCTGCCCTGGCATCGGCGCACGGACGTTGCGTGCCAGCAGCGCGGCCAGCACATCCAGCGAGTTGGAATGGTAGAGGCGGAAGTCGCTGCCCGGGTCACTCATCATGCACAGTGTGCAGCACGGCTGGCAGTATTCAATGGTCAAACCTGTCACCGGCACGGATTGTTCCGGGTCGCCCGGCGATTGTCCCGACCTGCCCGGGGCCCTGCCGTGCCACAATACTGCACCGTCCAGTCTGCTTATGTTCAGCCGGCTGACCCGATCCTTCGATGTCGAAAAAATGTTAATGGTGCCCATGTCGGCTTCCACCTCCAGTCTGGTGCAGTTGTCCAACGTCCGCATCGACCGGAGCGGACGCACGATCCTGCGCGACGTTTCCCTGCAGGTGCCGAAGGGCAGCATCACCGCCGTGCTCGGTCCCTCCGGCAGCGGCAAGTCGACCCTGCTGGCCGCGCTGACCGGCGAACTGCGCCCGGCGGCCGGCGATATCACCCTGTTCGGCAAGCCGATCCCGCACCGCAGCGGCGAGCTGCTGGAGATGCGCAAGAGCGTCGGCGTCCTGCTGCAGGGCAATGGCCTGCTGACCGACCTCACCGTGGCCGAGAACGTCGCCCTGCCGCTGCGCACCCACACCCGCCTGCCGGCGGCGGTGCTGCGCCGGCTGGTGCAGATGAAGCTGCACGCGGTGGGATTGCTGGCCGCGGCCGATGCCTGGCCGCGCGAGCTGTCCGGCGGCATGGCGCGCCGCGTAGCGCTGGCCCGTGCGCTGGCGCTGGATCCACCGCTGATGATCTATGACGAGCCGCTGACCGGGCTGGACCCGATCGCGTCCGGGGTGATCATGAGCCTGATCCAGCGTCTCAACCACAGTCTGGGACTGACCAGCATCATCGTCAGCCACCACGTGCACGAGACGCTGCCGATCTGCGACCAGGTGATCGCCATCGCCAATGGCGGCATCGTCTTCCAGGGCACGCCCGACGCGCTGCAGTCCAGCCAGGACCCGTTGCTGCGTCAGTTCCTGCACGGCCAGCCCGATGGCCCCATCCCGTTCGACGCCGAGCCGCGCGCGAGGGTCGCCTGATGCCCTTCATCCAAGCCACCCGCTCGCTGGGCCGCGCCGGCCTGTTCTCGCTGACCGTGCTGCGCGGTTCGCTGCCGACCCGTGATTTCCTGGCCGAACTGACCCGCGAGATCTACAAGATCGGCGCGCGCTCGCTGCCGATCATCGCTGTCGGCGGCGCCTTCGTCGGTCTGGTGTTGACCCTGCAGGGCTACCGCACGCTGACCACCTTCGGCGCGGCCGATGCCCTGTCGACCCTGCTCGGCTTGTCGCTCTACCGTGAACTGGCCCCGGTGCTGACCGCGCTGCTGTTCATCGGCCGTGCCGGCAGCTCGATCGCCGCCGAACTGGGCCTGATGCGTGCCACCGACCAGATCAAGGCACTGGAGCTGATGGCGATCGACCCGGTGGCCAAGGCCGTGGCGCCGCGCTTCTGGGCAGCCGTGCTGACCGTGCCGCTGCTGACCGGCATCTTCTGTTCGCTGGCGATCAGCGCCAGCTACTTCGAAGCGGTCCACGTGCTCGGCCTGGACAATGGCGTGTTCTGGTCGGCGCTGCGCAACAGTGTCGACTTCTGGGACGATTTCGGCGTGGCGATGCTGAAGTCGGCGATCTTCGGCGGCACTGCAGCCCTGGTCGCCGCCTATGTCGGTTTCCACGCCGAGCCGACCATCGAAGGCACTTCGGTGGCCACCACCCGTGCGGTGGTCAATGCCTCCCTGCTGGTGCTGATGTTCAACTTCGTGCTGTCGGCAATGCTGTTCACCTAACCCTTCCATCGGCGGTGCGCGGTGCGCGCGGCCACAACGACTCGATCAGGTACTCCCCATGGCCATCCGCGGTCCCAGACTCGAATTCTCCGTCGGCGCATTCCTGCTGCTGGCCCTGGCGTCGCTGCTGGTGCTGGCCGTGGCTTCCACCAACCAGCGCTGGAGCTGGGGCGGTGACGGCTACGAGCTGAAGGCGCGCTTCTCCCAGGTCGGCCAGCTGCGCAAGCAGGCGCCGGTCAAGATCGGCGGCGTTACCGTCGGCCAGGTTGCCGCGATCGACCTGGACCCGGTCAAGTTCGAATCCATCGTGACCCTGCGCATGGACAGCAAGGTCAAGGACCTGCCGGCGGATACCTCGGCCGGCATCTTCACCAGTGGTTTGCTGGGCGAGAGCTATATCGGTCTTCAGCCCGGTGGTGATCCGGAAGTGCTCAAGCCCGGTGAGGAGATCGTCTTCACCCAGCCGGCAGTGGACCTGATCCAGCTGGTCGGCAAGTACATGTTCAGTGGCGGCGCCGCCGGCGGCGCAGACCCGAAGCCCAACGATGGCGCACAGGCGCCTGCAAAGGAACCGCAACCATGAAGATGAAACTGATCCCGGCCCTGCTCGCGTCCTCGCTGCTGCTGGCGACCCCGTTGCTCGCCCAGGCGCAGGCCGCGGCCCCCGCTGCCGCCGCTCCGCAGGCCCAGGCCGGCAAAGTGGTGATCGATGCCAGCAGCCGCATCCTGTCCACCCTGCAGCAGCGCAAGAGCGAGTTCAGCAGCAATCCGTCCAGCCTGCGCTCCTACATCGACAGCGAACTGAACCGCACCTTCGACCGCGACTACGCGGCGCGCCTGGTGCTGGGCACGCATGCACGCGGCGCGTCGGATGCGGACATCAAGCTGTTCGCCGATGCGATGGCCGACAGCCTGATGCAGCGCTACGGTTCGGCCCTGCTGAACATCCAGGGCAGGCCGAGCTTCCGCCTGAAGGGTGAAAGCCCGCTGCCCGGCAACCGCGGCGTGCGGGTGAGCACCGAGCTGGTGCGTGCGGGCAACGAGCCGACGCCCGTCGAGTACTGGATGCGCAACGTGAACGGCCAGTGGAAGATCTTCGACGTCAACATCGAGGGCATCTCCTACGTGCAGACCTTCCGCAACCAGTTCGACAGTCCCCTGCGCCAGAAGGGCATCCGACAGGTGGCCAACGAACTGCACAGCGGCAGCATCCAGGCCGGACCGGCCAGCAATGGCAAGTAACGCGCTGGCACTGCTGGAAGGCGGCACCCTGCGCCTGCGCGGGGCGCTGGATCGTGCCGCTGTCATTGCACTGTGGCCGCAGCTGCAGGCGTTGCCGGCGCAGCTGGCACGGCTGGAACTGGGCGAGGTCGAGCGCGTGGACAGCGCCGGCCTGGCCCTGCTGGCCGAGCTGGCCGCGCGCGCGCGCAAGGCCGGCCACCCCCTGGTGATCTCCGGCATGCCCGCCGGCTACAACGAACTGAGCGCAGCCTACCGGCTGTCGCCCGACCTGGATTTCAACGCTACTTCTGCTGCGAGCTGACATGAACGTCGTACGCGCTCTCCCCCTGATCGTCCTGGCCGCCGCGCTCAGCGCCTGTGCCGGCAAGCCCGCGCGCAGCGATGCGCCGGTTGCCGATACGCTGGTTCCGGCCAGCCCGACCGCCGCCACCGATACCGCCACCGATGCCCCCGCACCGGCAGCGGAGCCCACCCCCGTGGCCAGCGGCGAAACGGCCACGGCCAATACGCCTCCGGCCACGGACGCGTCTGCTGGAACCAGTGCCTCGGCTGCCGCTGCGCAGCCCGGCGGCGACGATGATTTCGACGCGCTGTACGGCGCCGACGGTGCGGCTGGCAACGCGGTGGCCTACGACCCGTGGGAACCGTTCAACCGCAAGGTGCACCGGTTCAACGTGGCGGTCGACAATGCCGTCGCGCGACCGCTGGCGACGGCTTACACCCACGTGGTGCCACGCTTTGCCCGCACCGGTGTGAGCAACTTCTTCAGCAACCTGCGCTCGCCGGTAACGATCGTCAACCAGCTGCTGCAGGGCCGTCCGGATGATGCCTGGGACACGCTGGGTCGCTTCCTGATGAACTCGACGCTGGGTATCGGTGGCCTGTTCGATCCGGCCAGCAAGGCGATGGTCGCCAACCGCAAGGAAGACTTCGGCCAGACGCTGGGTGCATGGGGCTGGCGTCGCTCGCGCTACGTCGAGCTGCCGTTCTTCGGTCCCCGCACCGTGCGTGATGTGTTCGGCCTGGCCGGCGACATGCCGCTCTCGCCGATCCGCAACATCGAAGAGGACAAGGTCCGCATCGGCCTGCAGGGCCTGCAGCTGGTCGACAGCCGCGCGCAGCTGCTGGCGGTGGACGATCTGCGCAGTTCGGCGGTGGACGAGTACGCGCTGGTCCGCGATGCGTGGCTGCAGCGTCGCAACTACCAGATCGAGAACGATCTGCGTGGCAAGCGCAACCGCGGCCAGGACGATCCCAATTCGCCGATCCCGATCGATGCGATGCCGATGCCGCAGTGGGGCAACTGAGTCCTGCCGGCACCCGATGAAAAACCCCGCCTCGGCGGGGTTTTTCATTGCGGGCGATCAGGCGCCCAGTGCGGCGTCGACGGCCTCGCGCAGACGCGCATCATCGGCGGCCACATCCGGCGCGAAGCGGGCGATGACCGCGCCGTCGCGGCCCACCAGGAACTTCTCGAAGTTCCACAACACCGCCGGCGCCGGGTGGATCGGAATCTCCTTGCTGGACAGTCGCTCGCGCAGCGGGCCTTCGCCGATGGCCTGCGGCTGCGCGGCGATCAGCTGCTGGTAGAGCGGGTGCGTGTCATCGCCGGCCACGCTGATCTTGGCGAACATCGGGAATGTGACATCGTAGGTCAGCTGGCAGAACTGCTGGATCTCCGCCTCGCTGCCCGGCTCCTGGCCAAGGAAATTGTTGGCCGGGAAACCGAGCACTTCCAGCCCCTGTGCCTGCTTCTGCGCATACAGCGCCTGCAGGCCCTCGTACTGCGGGGTCAGGCCGCACTTGGAGGCGACGTTGACCAGCAGCAGCACCTTGCCCTGGTAATCGGCAAGACTGGACGGCTGGCCGTCGATGGTGGTGAGGGGAATGTCCTGGATCGGGGTGCTCACGCGGGGTGCTCCGGCAACAGCGGGGAATGGCCCATCAGCATAGCGCCACGTGGCTGCGCCGGAACGCCTCAATCCACGCAGAGCGTGCCCTGTGCCTTGCCGTCGTCGATGCGCTGACGACAGCCGAAGTTCTGGCTGACGTCACGCTGGCAGGTGCCGGTGGCTGCCGTGCCGGCGGCGATGCCGTCGCTGGCCAGGCATTGGCCGGTGCAGTCACGCTTGCTGCTGCAGGTCTTTCCTGCGTCGGCGTATGGAATCACGCACTGCAGGCGCTGCAGGCGTCCCAGCGGCTGCAGGGTGCCGCCGGCGGCCTGGCAGTCCACATCACGCGCGTCCTGGTAGGCCTGCGTGGCCTCCGGGCCTGGCTGGGCATCACCGGCTTGCGTGGCAGGCGGTGTACTGCTGCATGCAGCAAGCACTGCGGCCAGGGCGGCACTGGCGGCAAGGTGGAAACGCATGGCGGTACCTGTTGGCGATGGACAGGCCGCCAGCATACGCATCGCCCCCGTCGGCAGGGTGTCTGCGTCGCTCAGCGGGCGTCGGTCCCGCCTTCACTTCCGTCATCCTCGCCGCTGCCTTCCGCATCCCCTTCGCCCAGGTCGCCGAGCAGCGATTGCGCCTGCTCGGTGGCCAGCGATTCCACTCCGCGCAGCCTGCGCTCGATGGTGCGCGTCTTGCGGCTGGCGTCGCCGATGCTGCGGCCCACGGTGCTGATCTGCTTCTCGGCCTTCTCGAGGATGCCGGCGAACTTGCCGAATTCGCTCTTCACCGCCCCCAGCAGGCTCCACACCTCGCTGGACCGCTGTTCGATGGCCAGCGTGCGGAAACCCATCTGCAGGCTGTTGAGCAGAGCGGTGACCGTGGTCGGCCCGGCCACGACCACGCGGTGATCGCGCTGCAGGCCGTCGACCAGGCCCGGACGCCGGATCACTTCGGCATACAGGCCCTCGGTAGGCAGGAACATCACTGCGAAATCCGTGGTGTGCGGCGGCACGATGTACTTCTCGCAGATCGACTTGGCCTGCACCCGCACCGCGCGCTCAAGCTGGATGCCCTGCAGGCGCACGCCCTCGGCATCGCCCTGCTCCTGCGCATCGAGCAGGCGCTCATAGTCCTCACGCGGGAACTTGGAGTCGATCGGCAGCCATACCGGCGTGTCGTCGTTCCTGCGGCCCGGCAGGCGCACGGCGATGTCGACCATCTCGCCACTGTCTGGACGGACCTTGACGCCCCGCGCGTACTGCTCCTGGGTCAGGGTCTGCTCGAGAATGTTCTCCAGCTGCACTTCGCCCCAGCTGCCGCGGTTCTTGACGTTGGTCAGCACGCGCTTGAGGTCGCCGACGCCGGTGGCCAGCTGCTGCATCTCGCCCAGCCCGCGCTGCACCTGTTCCAGGCGTTCGGAGACCAGGGTGAACGACTGGCCCAGTCGTGTTTCCAGCGTCGACTGCAGCTTCTCATCGACGGTGTGGCGCATCTGCTCCAGCTTCTGGGCGTTGTCGTTCTGCAGCGCGCGCAGCTGTTCTTCCAGAGTGGCGCGCATCTCGGCGATGCGCTGTTCATTGCGCTGGGTCAGCTCCTGCAGCCGCAGGCCCAGGCTCTCGGTCAGACGCTGCTGGGACAGCGCCCCTTCCTCGCGGCCCTTGCGTGCATCGTCCACCAGGGTCTGGCGCAGCGCGCCGAGCTGGGCATCGGTGCGGCCGGTGAGTTCCTGCAGCTGCTGGCCGAAGGCATGGATGCGCGCCTCCTGCTGCTGGCCGAAGCTCTCCAGCTGGCCTCGCAGTTCCTGCAGCCGCTGCGCCAGCAGGGCGCCGCTGCGCTGCTGGCTGTCGGCGGCTTCGGCGCGTGCCTTGCGTGCATCCTCGCCCAGCGCCTCGCGCAGCAGGTCCAGGCGCTGGTCGGTGCGGGTCGACAGGTCGGTCAGCGCCCGGGCAAAGCCATCCAACTGTTCGCGCAGTTCACTGCGGCCCGTCCGTGCCTCCTCGCGTACGGCCTGCTCCAGCCGATCATGCGGTGGGCGGCGCAGCAGGGCGACCAGCTGCAGGATGAGTACGACCAACAGGAGGCCGGCGATGAGCAGGGATTCGGTTTGCATGGCACCAGTGTAGGCTGGGCCAGTCTCAACTGCTGCGTCCCGCCCCGGTCATGCTCGCGCTGTTCGGAAAGCCCACGTCGATCAACGTACGCAAGGTGCTGTGGCTGTGCGCCGAGCTCAGGCTGGCCATCGAGCACGACCCGGCACCGTCGGCACGGCAGCTGGCCGGGCTGAATCCGAACCTGCAGGTGCCGGTGCTGCGCGACGGCGGCTTCGTGCTGTGGGAATCGAACAGCATCTGCCGTTACCTGGCCTCCCGCGCCGGACGCGCTGACCTGCTGCCGGCAGATGCGCAGGCGCGTGCGAAGGTCGAGCAATGGATGGACTGGCAGGCGACCGACCTCAACAGCGCCTGGCGCCACGTGTTCATGGCGCGCGTGCGGCAGCATCCTGACTATCCCGACGACGGCCGCGCCGAGACCGGCCTGGCCCGCTGGAATGAGCTCATGGGTCTGCTGGATGCCCAGCTGGCCGGCACGGGAGCGTATGTCACCGGCGACGACTTCACCCTGGCTGACATCGCGCTGGGCCTGTCCACCCAGCGCTGGCGCAGCACCCCCGGCGCCAGGCCCGCGCTGCCCTGCCTTGACGCCTGGTTTGACCGCCTGCGGTCGCGACCCGGGTTCGCCGAACACGTCGACAACGGTGACCCCTGAGGCAGCGGCACGTACCGCGAGGCCTCCTGCAGGGCCGGGTCATGCTTTGCTCTGCAGGAGGCAGACAGGCCTCTACCAGCCCTCGAGAACGATCTTGCCCTTGGCGCGGTGACTCTCCAGCACGGCATGCGCGCGACGCAGGCTCGCCGCTTCAATGCGGCCGAAATGCTCGCCCAGCGTGGTCTGCAGCACGCCGGCATCGACCAGGTCCGCGACGCGGTTCAACAGCACGTGCTGCTGCTGCATGTCCGGCGTCCGGTACAGCGGGCGGGTGAACATCGATTCCCAATGCAGCGACAGCGCCTTGCGCTTGAGCGCCATCACATCCAGCTGGCCAGGATCGTCGATCAGCCCCAACTGGCCCTGTGGCGCCAGCACCTCCACGATCTGCGCGAAATGCTGGTCGGTGTGGGTCAGGCTGGCGACATGCTCCACCTGCGCGATGCCCAGCCGTGCCAGCCCTTCGGCCAGTGGCTGGCCGTGGTCGATCACATGGTGCGCGCCCATCGCGTACACCCAGTCCTGCGTCTCCGGGCGCGAGGCGGTGCCGATCACGGTCAAGCGGGTCAGGCGACGCGCAAGCTGCACCAGGATCGAGCCGACGCCACCGGCCGCGCCGATCACCAGCAGGGTCTGGCCCTCGCCTGCGCCCTCGGCGATGCGCAGGCGATCGAACAGCAGCTCCCAGGCCGTGATCGCCGTCAGCGGCAGGGCTGCGGCGGCCGCATCGTCGAGGCTGGCCGGCTTGCGGCCCACGCTGCGCTCGTCCACCAGCTGGTACTCGGCATTGCTGCCGGACCGGTCGATCACGCCTGCGTAGTACACCGCGTCGCCCGGCTGGAACAGGGTCACCTCACTGCCCACCGCATCGACGATGCCGACGGCATCCCAGCCGAGCACGCGCGGGCCATCGGTGGCCATGTTGCGGCGGACCTTGGTGTCGACCGGGTTCACCGCCACCGCGCGCACCGCCACCCGGAGGTCGCGCGGGCCCGGCTGCGGAAGCGGCAGGTCGATATCGATCAGGGCCTGTGCATCGTCGATCGGCAGGCCGGCATGGGAATAGGCAATGGCGCGCATGGCAGCGGTCCAGTGGGAAAGGAGGCCACAGCGTGCGCCGCGCACGGTCCGCCGGAAAGGCGCACAATCGGGCAGGACTTTCACTCCTGCGATGAAAATGATCCGCTTCGACGACCTGCAGCTGTTCGTCCGTACCGCCGCGCTGGGCAGCTTCTCGCAGGCCGCGCGCGAGGCCGACCTGCTGCCCGGACAGGTCGCCGCCGCCGTGGCCCGGCTCGAGCGCGAACTGGACCTGCGCCTGTTCGTGCGCACCACCCGCAGCCTGCGGCTGACCGCCGAAGGCGCGCTGTACCTGCCTTACGCGCAGGAGGTGCTGGCGACCCTGCGCGAAGGCCAGGCCCGGGTGCAGGGCGAGGATGCCGAGCTGCATGGCACGCTGCGGCTCTCTGCCCCGTCGGACTTCGGACGCAACCTGCTGCTGCCGTGGCTGACCCGGTTCCGTGCGATGCATCCGCGCTTGCGGCTGCATCTGCGCCTGTCCGACGAAGTGGCTGATGTATTCCGCGATCCGGTCGATGTGGCGATCCGCATCGGGCATTTCGATGATGCCAGCTATGTCGCCCTGCCCCTGCTGGAAGGCAACCGGCGCGTGCTGGCGGCGTCGCCCGGCTACCTGCAGCGGCGCGGCACGCCGCAGCGGCTGGATGATCTGCGCGATCACGACTGCCTGGCCTACCAGCTCGGTGGTCGCGCCTACGACCGCTGGGCCTTCGAGATCGACGGCCGTCGCGTGGTGATCCCGGTACAGGGCCCGCTGGTGTGCGACGACGCCGATGTGGTGCGGCGCTGGGCGGTGGCCGGTGAGGGCATCACCTACAAGTCCTGGCTGGACCTGCGCGAGGACGTGCTCGCCGGGCGCCTGCAGCTGCTGCTTGGCGGTGTGGGCAGCCACATCCCACTGCAGCTGGTCTGCCCGCACCGCAAGCAGTTCTCGCCCGCGGTGCGGCAGCTGCATGCGCAACTGCGCCAGCACCTGCAACCGCTGCTGTCGGGCATGCCCGAGGGCGGCGGCGGCCCCCTGTCGCAGCGCGCGGCACTGGCCGACAATACCGGCTCCCCGTAGCAAGAGAACATCGCCATGCCGTGGATGGGCATCCAGGACCTGTGGACGTTTCTGGTCGCCGTGCTGGTGTTCCTCGCCCTGCCCGGGCCTGGCACGTTCACCCTGTTGACCGCCACCGGCAGGGGCGGGGTGCGCGGTGGTTACACCGCACTGGCAGGCCTGCTGGTCGGCGACCAGATCCTGATGTGGCTGGCCCTGGCCGGCGTGGCGGCCCTGCTGAAGGCCAACCCGCTGGTTTTCCACGCCGTGCAGTACCTGGGCGCGGCCTATCTGGTGTGGGTGGGCATCAGCCTGCTGCGCACGCCCAGGCAGGAGGGCGGCGATGCCGGCCCGATCCGCATGCAGCCGGGCCGCTACTTCCAGCAGGCGATCCTGGTCAGCCTGCTCAATCCGAAGGCGATCCTGTTCTACATGGCCTTCCTGCCGCTGTTCATCGACCCCAGGGCGCACCAGGGCATCGCCACCTTCGTCGCGCTGGCGGGGATCATCTTCGTGGTCAGCATCGCCTACTGCTCGCTGCTGATCTGGGTCGGCAACCTGGCGCGGCGCCGGTTGATCCAGCATCCGCGCGTCAGCGACGCGCTGCGGCGCGTGGCCGGAGTGTTCCTGGTCGGCTTCGGCATCCGCCTGGGACTGAACGGCTGACCGGCACGGCGACGGGCGTCGGGCCCGTTCCGCAGCCTTTGTGCTGATTCCGGCAGTGTCGTCGCGGTCATGCGCGCGCTGCGCCAGGCATGACCCCCGTCAGTGGTAATGCTGCGCTGCGTTCGGTCACACTCGGAGACTTGTCGTTATCAGTCACCCCTTCCGAGGCCTGCATGTCCCTGCTCCGGCGCAAGTCCCTAGATTCCGTCACCGTCCATGAAGCCGGCAGGCGACTGGTCCCGACACTCAGCTGGCCGCACCTGATCGCGCTGGGCATCGGCGCCATCGTCGGTACCGGCATCTACACGCTGATCGGCGTCGGTGCCAATCTCGCCGGCCCGGCCGTCCTGATCTCCTTCGCCATCGCCGGTGCGGTCTGCGCCTGCGCGGCCCTGTCCTACGCCGAGCTGTCGACGATGATGCCGGCCGCCGGCAGTGCCTACACCTACAGCTACAGCGCGTTGGGCGAGGTGTTCGCCTGGGTGGTGGGCTGGAGCCTGATCCTGGAGTACTCGCTGGTGGTCAGCACGGTGGCCGTGGGCTGGTCGGGGTACTTCGTCGGCTTCCTGGAGTGGGTCCACACCCAGTTCGGCTGGGACGTGACCCTGCCGGCCGCGCTGGCCGCGGGTCCGCACGTGGAAGGCGGCATGATCAATCTGCCGGCGATCGTCATCACCTGGCTGGTGGCCCTGATGCTGATGGCCGGCACCAAGGAGAGCGCGACCCTCAACGCGATCCTGGTGGTGTTCAAGCTGATCGCGCTGGCCATCTTCGTGGCAGTGGCACTGCCGGCCTTCGACAGCAGCAACCTGCAGCCGTTCATGCCGTATGGCTTCGCCAAATCACTGGGTCCGGATGGTGTCGAGCGAGGCGTGATGGCGGCCGCCGCGATCATCTTCTTCGCCTTCTACGGTTTCGACGCGATCTCCACCGCTGCCGAGGAGACCAAGAACCCGGGCCGCGACCTGTCGATCGGCATCATCGGTTCGATGATCGGCTGCACCATCGTCTACGTGCTGGTGGCGCTGGCCGCCGTGGGTGCGATGAGCTACGCAGTGTTCGGCCACAGTGCTGAGCCACTGGCGCTGATCATGCGCCAGCTCGGCCACCCCACCGCGGCGATGGTGATCGGTGTCATCGCGATCATCGCCCTGCCGACCGTGCTGCTGGCCTTCCTGTACGGGCAGAGCCGCATCTTCTTCGTCATGAGCCGCGATGGCCTGCTGCCGCGTGGCCTGTCCAAGGTCAGCGCGCGCACCGGCACGCCGGTGGCCACCACGCTGTTCACCGCGCTGGTGGTGTCGGCGCTGGCCGGCGTGGCACGCCTGGACGAGATCGCGGCATTGGCCAACGCCGGCACCCTGGCGGCGTTCACCGCGGTAGGCATCTGCCTGGTCGTGCTGCGCGTGCGTGAACCGAACCGCGAGCGGACCTTCCGCACGCCGCTGGCCTTCATCGTCGGGCCACTGGCGGCGCTGGGCTGCATCTACCTGTTCATCAGCCTGCCGCACACCACGCAGCTGTACTTCCTGCTGTGGAATGTCGCGGGCCTGGTGCTGTACTTCCTGTACAGCCGTCGCCATGCGCTGATCGCGCGCTGATCCAGACCGCGCCGGGCACGGCCCGGCGCAGATCCGGCCCGGGTGGGGCGGTTACCCGCCCTGCCTGGCGGCGTAGTCCTGCGCCTGCCGCATCACCCGCAGCAGATTGCCGCCCCAGATGCCGGCGATCTGCTGTTCCGTGTATCCCTTGCGCAGCAGCCACGCGGTGATCTTCGGCAGCTGGCTGACATCGGGCAGGTCACTCAGGCCGCCGCCGCCGTCCCAGTCCAGGCCGATGCCCACGTGTTCGGGCCCGACCACCTGGAGGATGTGCTCGAAGTGGGCGAAGAAGTCCTCCAGGCTGGCGTGCCGGACGGGGTGTTCGTGGTCCAGTGCCTGTTCGGCCTTCAACAAGGCCACGCCCTGCTCGATGCCCATGCCTTCCCAGCCTCCCAGCTGCCGGCTGAGTGCTTCTTCGGCCTGTTTGCGCTCGGCCGTCTTGCCGGTGTCGATCAGATAGCCGCCATAGGCGTTGACCTGGATCACACCACCGGCCTTGGCCAGCTTCTTCAGCCGCGCGTCGTCGAGGTTGCGTGGATGGTCGTAGACCGCCTTGGCTGAACTGTGCGAGAGCACGAACGGCACCGGCATCATCGCCAGCAGATCGTCGAACACGGCATCGGAGGCATGCGACTGGTCGATGACGATGCCGAGCTTCACCGCCTCGCGCACCAGCGCCTTGCCGGCCGGGCTCAGGCCTTTCCACTCCGGTCCCTTCGGATCGGTCGCAGAATCAGCGAACTCGTTGTTGGCGAAATGCACCGTGCTCAGCAGGCGCAGGCCGGCACGGTGATAGAACGAAAGCAGGCTGGGGTCGGCCACCAGCGGGCTGGCGTTCTCCATGCTGATGTAGACCACGCGTTTGCCGGCGGCCTTGATCCGCGCCGCATCGTCAGCGGTCAGGGCCAGGGCGAACCGATCGCCGTTGGCCGCCACCATCTCGCGGATTTCCAGCAGGCGCTGCAGGCCGTGATCGCGCTCGGCCAGGTGGGCGGCGGCGCTGCGGTCGCCCTGGTCGGTGTAGATCGCCCAGAACCCGCCGTCCAGTGATCCCTCGACCATGCGCGGGTAGTCCACCTGTGACAGCGCATTGCGATCATGGCGCTGTTCGATATCGAAGCCGGTGCGGCCAAAGTTGGCCGGCGTATCCAGGTGGCTGTCGAGCGTCAGCAGGCGCTGCTGCAATGTCTTGGCACGCGCAAGCTCCTGCGCGCTGAACTCGATGGCATGGGCGTTCAGCGGCGCGCTCAGCGCCAGGGCAAGCAGCACGGACAGACGGCGCAACGACGGCATGGGGTTCCTACCGGCAATGGGAAGAACCCGACCATAGCGCTGCGGCCGGCCAATTTGTAGAGCCGAGCGCATGCTCGGCTGCCAGACAGATCAGCCGAGCGTGGGCTCGGCTCTACAGCGCCACGCGGTCAATCAACCACGCGGCAGAACACCGCCTTCAGGTAACGCGATTCCTGCACGTGGGCCATGAACGGATGATCCGCGCCGGCACCGGCAACCTTCAGGATCTGCAGGGTGCGGCCGGAGAAATAGGCCGCACGGCGCAGCATGTCCAGGAACTGGTCCTCGGCCACCAGGCCGGTGCAGGAGAAGGTGGCGAACAGGCCACCGGGCTTGACCACGCCCAGCGCCAGCTTGTTCATGTCCAAGTACTTCTTCAGCGCATTGATCACCTGGTCGCGGTCGCGGGTCATCTTGGCCGGATCCAGGATCACCACGTCGTACTGCTCACCGCGGTTGGCGGCATCGCGCAGCCACGGGAAGATGTCGGACTGGATGAACTTCGGGCGCACGTTGTTCAGGCGCGAATTGCCCTTGGCGATCTGGATGACGTCTTCATCGATGTCGATGCCGACCACGTCCGAGGCCCCGCGTGCCGCTGCATAGACCGCGAAGCCGCCGGTGTTGCAGCACAGGTCGAGTACGCTCTTGCCTTCCACCTGCTGGCTCAGCCATTGCCGGTTCTCGCGCTGGTCGGCGAAGAAGCCGGTCTTGTGCGCGCCGGCAGGATCGGCGCGGAACTTGATGCCGTACTCGGTGATCACCGACGCTTCGGTGGTGGTGTTGCCGTGGAAGTCGAAGCTTTCCTGCTTCTGCACGTGCTCGTCGGCGAAGCTGTGGAAGCGGCAGCCGGGGAACTGCTCGCGCAGCGCATCGTAGATCCATTCGCGGTGGCGGAACATGCCGGCAGCGAAGAACTCGACCACCACCAGGTCGCCGTAGCGGTCCACCACCAGGCCGGACAGACCATCACCTTCACTGTGCACGACACGCCAGGCGTCGGACACCGCGTCGAGCTTGAGCACCTCACGGCGCAGCGACACCGCCTGGGCGATCTTGCGCGAGAACCAGCCGGCATCAACCGCAACGGCCTGATGGGTTTCAAGAATGCGCACGGCGATGCGCGAGTGCCCGTTGTAGAACCCGCGCCCGATGAATTCCCCGTCCACCCCGACCACGTCGACGAGGGAACCGGGCTTGGGCCGGACGGTCGGCTTCTCGACCAGTTTCTGGAAGATCCACGGGTGGCTGGAGCGCCACGCGTTCTTGAGGCGGACAACGGGAAGGGGGGTATTCATCCACCTATTGTAAACCGGCCGCCGGGAGTCAGATCCCCGCAGGGGCTCTGACCCCTCTCTGGCGGGAACATGGGCTCGGGCCCCCTGCGGGGATCCGACCCCCGTGCCCGGGCATTTGACGGCGGACGCGGCAGGCCGCAGAATCGGCGCCAGAAGGGGAGTAGCTCCCAGACGTTGTCGCCGTCATTTCGAGCCCGCAGGCTCCGGTGCAACGGCAGTTCCAGCCGACTGGAACTGCGAGCGAGACCTTCGCCGTACTGGCGAAGCTCTGTCCCTGGATCCCCTCCCGATCCTCCGTTGCAGATCCTCGCCGTCCGGCCTGGCATTCATCTTTCCAACGGACATTCCCAATGCAGACGATCGGTAACATGTGGTTGTGGGGCGGCTTCGCAGCGGTGGTGGTCATCGCCCTGCTGGTCGACCTCGTGTTGATGCGCCATGGTGGCCCGCACAAGGTCACCTTCAAGGAGGCCCTGTGGTGGTCCATCGGCTGGGTCGCGCTGGCCCTGCTGTTCAACGCCGGCCTCTGGTACTACCTGAATGAGACGGCCGGCCAGGTCGTGGCCAACAAGGTCGGTCTCGAGTTCCTGACCGGCTACCTGGTCGAGAAGGCGCTGGCGGTGGACAACATCTTTGTCTTCCTGATGATCATGAGCTACTTCGCGGTGCCGGAGGAACAGCGCCAGAAGGTGCTGATCATCGGCATCCTGGGCGCGATCGTGCTGCGTACGATCATGATCTTCGCCGGCAGCGTGCTGATCAGCCAGTTCCATTGGCTGCTCTACGTGTTCGGCGCCTTCCTGCTGTTCACCGGCTGGAAGATGTGGTTTGCCGCCGGACAGGAGCCGGACCTGGAGAGCAACCCGGCCCTGCGCTGGATGCGCAAGCACCTTCGCCTGCTGCCGGAGTACGCCGGCAACGCCCTGAGCGTGAAGCGCGACGGCGTGCGCTGGTTCACCCCGTTGTTCGCGGTGCTGATCCTGATCGCCGTCACCGACGTGATCTTTGCGGTGGACAGCATCCCGGCGATCTTCGCGATCACCACCGATCCGTTCATCGTGCTGACCTCCAACGTGTTCGCGGTACTGGGCCTGCGTGCGATGTTCTTCCTGCTGGCCGGCATGGCCGACCGCTTCCACCTGCTGCCGTACGGCCTGGCACTGGTGCTGGGTTTCATCGGCATCAAGATGATGATCATCGACCTGTTCAAGATCCCGACCCCGGTCTCGCTGGGCGTGGTCGCGCTGATCATTGCCGCCACCGTCGTGCTGAGCCTGAAGTACCCGCCCAAGGAAGGCGAAGGCCAGGCCTGATCGCGGCTGGCAGACATGGCCAGCGGGATTGTCCCGCTGGCCGCTTCCACTCTCCCGCAGCGGTGGCCTTGGTTTCGCGCCAGCCACCGCCATTGCTTGAGGTATGAACAGCAACGCGCCCCTGCCCGCCGGCGACGTGCCGGCCCCCCGCAACGACCGCCTCCGCATCCTGCGGGCGTTCAATGTCAGCCTGGCCGCCGTGCTGGTGCTGGTGGTCGTGTTCGCCCTGCAGGGCACGTTCGACTGGCGCCCCTGGGCGGTAGCGCCGCTGGAAGCCAAGGGCCTGCTCGGCCTGCTCGGCGGCCCGCTGCTGCATGCCTCGGTCGAGCACATCGCCGCCAACAGCATCGCGATCCTGATCCTCGGCACCCTGGCCGGAAGCGTCTATCCCAAGGCCACCGTCCGCGCCCTGCCCCTGCTCTGGCTGGGATCGGGTGTGGGCGCATGGATGCTGGGCAATCCCGGCAGCATCCATCTGGGTGCCAGCGGCGTGACCCACGGCCTGATGTTCCTGCTCGCCGGCCTCGGCCTGCTGCGCCGCGACCGCGCCGCCATCGCCACCGGCCTGATCGGCATGCTGTTCTACGGTGGCATGCTGATGACCATCCTGCCGCATGCCGACGGCGTGTCCTGGCAATCGCACATGGGCGGCGCCTTCGCCGGCATCATCGCAGCGCTGCTGTTCCGTACCGCTGACCCGCTGCCACCGCGTCCGCGCTACAGCTGGGAGGACGAGGAAGACAACGCAGAACCGCTGGCCGACGATGAACTGGAGCCGCCGTCGCCACACCGTGTGCCGGTCCTGTGGCAGCCGCGCGAAGGGCAGGATTACGTGGTCATCCCGTTCCGGCGGCCGGACGAACCGCGCGGCTGAGGTGGGATGGGTCCCGGGCATGGCCCGGCGCTACGGTTCACCGGCATCCCGGGTAGCGCCGGGCCATGCCCGGCGGCGTTGACGTGTCAGTTCGCCGCGTTGCCCGCCGCGCCAGTGCCATCCACCGCCTGCCGGCCCAGCGCCGGGTCATCGGTGAAGAACGCATCGATGCCGGTGGCCAGATAGGCGCGCATCTCGGCGATCGACCCTTCGGCGTTGCGCGCGTTGTCCGCTCCCCTGCGCAGGTTGCTGGGCTGGAACTGATTCTCCGGGCGGAAGGTATACGGGATCACCATCAGGCCGGCCGCGTGCGCATCGCGCACCAGCGCGGTCGGCGTTCCCAGCGCACCGTTGGCGTCCAGCGGAATGATCGAGCGCAGTTCAGGACCGATGCCATCGGCATAGGCCGCGATGTCCTTCAGGCCCGCTGGAGTCATCATCTGTGCATAGGTCAGCGTGCCCCCGGCCTTGGCGACGTCGGCCGGCTGGGTATCGCCCTTCCACAGCAGCTGCAGCAGGCGGATGTTGCTGTCCTGCGGGATCTTGCTGCGCAGGTAACGCAGGTTGGCGGTTTCGAAGGACTGGATGGTGACCGGGCCGACGTTGGTGTAGGCATTGCCACGCAGCGCGGCCAGCAGTTTGTCTTCCATCGGCAGACCGATGGACTGGAAGTAGGTCGGATGCTTGATCTCCGGCACCAGCCCGATGCCGCGATTGGCGCGGCCGGCCTGCTGGACCAGGAACGCGAGGATTTCATCGAGACTGGCGATGCGGAACTGGCCGTCGTAGGCCGTGCTGCGCAGGTCGGGCAGGCGTTCGCGCGCGTACAGCGTCTTCAGCTCGGCCAGGGTGAAGTCTTCGGTGAACCATCCGTCCACCGTCTGCCCGTCGATGACCTTGCGGGTGCGGCGGCTGGCGAATTCGGGATGCGAGGCGACATCGGTGGTGCCCCCGATCTCGTTCTCATGGCGGGCCACCATCACCCCGTCCCTGGTCATCACCAGGTCCGGTTCGATGTAGTCGGCTCCGTCGGCGATGGCCTGTGCATACGCAGCCAGGGTGTGTTCCGGCAGCAGCGCGCTGGCGCCGCGATGACCATAGACCGACGCCCTGGCCGCAGCCGGGAGAGAGGATTCAGCACTCATGGCCACCGATGGTGCCACGGCCAGCGACAACAGCAACGCACAACCCCACGACTTCACTGCAACGTCCCCCAACGGTAGGTGATGGGCGGCAGTATGCGGCGGCAATGTGACAGGTGGGGGACCTGGGGTCGGATCCCCGCAGCGGCTGTCACCCCATGTGGCAAACGGGGTCAGAGCCCCTGCGGGAATCTGACCCCGGCTTACTTGCCGATGCAGAAGCTGGAGAAGATCCGTCCCAGCAGGTCATCGGCGCTCATCTGCCCGGTGATCTCGCCCAGCGCGTCATGTGCGAGCCGCAGCTCTTCGGCTGCCAGTTCCAGGTGTTCGTGGGCCAGCTCGTCATCAGCGCGACGGGCATGTTCCTGCGCACGCTCGATTGCATCCACGTGGCGGGTGCGCGCGGAGAACTCGCCGTCCACCTGTTCGCCCGCGCCTGCCGACGCGATCGCGCGCAGGCGCGCGTGGAGGTCGCCGAGTCCTGCACCGGTGGCGGCCGAAACGAACACACGGTCCGGATCGTCCACGGTTGGGCCGGCCTGCAGCAGATCCGACTTGTTGTGGATGTAGACCTTGTGCGGCACAGCCCGCACCGCTTCGCCGATGGCCGCCTCGCCCGCCGCCGGATCGCGCGCATCCAGCACGATCAGCGCCAGGTCGGTGCGTTCGATCTCCACGCGCGCGCGGCGCATGCCTTCGCGTTCGATGGCGTCGCCACCGTCGCGCAGGCCGGCGGTATCGACCAGGGTCAGCTCCAGTCCATCCAGGCGGATGGTCTCGCGCAGCGTGTCGCGCGTGGTGCCGGCGATGTCGGTGACGATGGCGCGTTCGCTGCCGGCAAGCGCATTGAGCAATGAACTTTTGCCGGCGTTGGGCGGGCCGATCAGCACCGCGTGCAGGCCATCGCGCAGGCGACGGCCACGCTCGGCATCGCGGCGCAGCAGGGCCAGGTCGCTGCGTGCCAGTTCCAGCCCGCGGCGCACCTGCGCGCCGCCCAGCGTATCCAGCGGCTCATCTACAAAATCGATGGCCGCTTCCACATGCACGCGCAGCAGCACCAGCTGCTCGACCACGGCGTCGATGCGGCGCGAGAACACCCCGTCCAGCGAGCGACGGGCAGCACGCGCGGCGCGGTTGTCGCCCGCAGCGATCAGATCGGCGATGGCCTCGGCCTGAGCCAGATCGAGCTTGCCGTTGAGGAAGGCGCGCTCGCTGAACTCACCGGGCCGCGCCTGCCGCGCGCCGAGCGCGATGCAGCGTGCAACCAGTTGCTGCAGCAACACCGGGCTGCCATGGCCCTGCAATTCCACCACTTCTTCGCCGGTGAAGCTGTTCGGTGCCGGGAACCACAGCACGATGCCATCGTCGATCACCTCGCCGTCGGCGTCGCGTAGACGTGCGTAATGCGCGTGACGTGGGCGCAGGCCGGTTGCGCCCAGTGCGTTGGCGATGGCGGCGGCGCGCGGGCCGGACAGGCGCAGGATGCCGACGCCACCTGCACCTGACGCGCTGGCGATGGCGACAATGGTGTCGGTGCGGGCTGCCTCATTCATCGCTTGGAACGTCTCCGGTTGCGCACGCGCGGAATTCTACCGCCTCATGCGAAAAGCCCGCCTTACGGCGGGCTTCTGCTGCGGTCAGCCGGCCAGCGGCCGACTCTACCGATTACTTTTTCTTGACCGGAGCCGATGCGGCGGTGGCCGGGACCGGGTCGCCGCCATGGCGCTTGGTCATCCACCACTGCTGCAGCAGGCCCAGGCCGCCGTTGACCACCCAGTACAGGACCAGGCCGGACGGCATGAAGGCCATCATGACGCCGAACACCAGCGGCATGAACTGCATCATCTTCTGCTGCATCGGGTCCATGCCCGGCGCAGGCGTGAGCTTCTGGGTGAACCACATCACCGCCACGTTGATCACCGGCAGGATGAAGTACGGGTCACGCGCGGTCAGGTCCTGGATCCAGCCCAGCCACGGCGCCTGGCGCAGTTCGACCGACTCCACCAGCACCCAGTACAGGGCGAAGAAGATCGGCATCTGGATGAGGATCGGCAGGCAGCCGCCCATCGGATTGATCTTCTCCTTCTTGTACAGCTCCATCATCGCGGTCTGGAACTTCTGGCGGTCATCGCCATAGCGTTCCTTCAGCTGCTGGATGCGCGGCTGGAAGCGGCGCATCTTGGCGCCACTCTTGTATTGCACGGCCGACAGCGGGTACAGCACCAGCTTCAGCAGCACCACCAGGCCGACGATCGCCCAGCCCCAGTTGCCGACCAGCTTGTGCACTTGGTTGAGCACCCAGAACAGGCCCTGGCCGATCACCGCCATCATCGAGAAACGGCTGTAGTCGACCACGCGGTCCAGGCCCGGCACGTCTTCCTTGGCGATCAGGTTGACCAGCTTGGGGCCGACCCACAGGCGCGCTTCGGTGCTGGTGGACTGGCCCGGGGCCAGGGTAAAGGCCGGTCCGCGCGCTTCGATCAGGTCACGACCGTCCACCTGCGACAGCACGTAGTGGGCGACCTGGTCCTTCTGCGGGATCCACGCGGTGAAGAAGTGGTGCTGCAGCATCGCCAGCCAGCCGCCGGTGATGTTCTGGTTCAGGGCACCGTCCTCCAGGTAATCCTTGAACGCACGACGCTGGTACTTTTTGTCGTTGTCGTACCAGGTGGCACCGTTGAAGCTGAAGGAATCCGGGTTGGTCATGCTCCGCGACAGGATGGTCGGGGTGCGATCCAGGGTGCGGTAGACGTAGCCGTTCCACGTGGTGGCGCCGGCATTGCTGACTTCATCCTTGAAGCGCACGGCGTACTCGTTGCGCGAGACGGTGAGGGTGCGCTTGATGGTCACGCCGTTGTCGGCGGTCCACACGAACGGGATCTGCAGTTCGTTCTGGCCCTTGGCCAGCACGAAGTCGCGGGTGTCACCGACCAGCTTGAAGCCGTCGGCGCCGGGCACCGGGGCGTTCTTGTCCTGGCTGGCCCAGCCGCTGATCGCGCTGTACGGATGCGCGGGATCTTCGGTCAGCAGGCGGACCGGCGGGCTGCCTTCATCCTTGGTCTGCGGGAACTGCAGCAGCTCGGCGTCGAGCACGCGGCCCCCGTCCAGTACCAGGCGCAGGACGTCGGTGGTGACGGTCACGCGCTGGGCGGCCGGGGTCGCGCTGGCCTGGGCCTGCGTGGGCGCCTGGCCCGGGGCCGCCGGCACCTGGGCGCTGGGAACGCTGCCTGCGGCGGCGCCCGGCACGGTCTGCGCCGCGGCCGGGGCAGAACGGGTCGTCGGAGCAGGGGTCGGAGCGGCCTGCTCGCGGCTCCACTCCATCCACAGCAGCACGGCCACCATCAGCCAGGCAAAAATAAGAAATACGCGGGTCTGGTTCATCAGCGGACAGGCTCGGCGGGGCCGGAACGCGGTGCCGGCTCGGTCAAAGAGGGAGTTGCGATGCCATCAGGCGGCGGCATTGTGCCGTCCACGCCCGGCGCGGGCAATGCACGCAGGCGGCGCAGCAGGCGCAGGAAGGCCTGGCGGATGTCGTCGTTGCTGGCATGACGCGCAGCACTACGGGCCACGACGACAAAGTCGCCTGGCTGGATATCGGTTCGTGTCTGACGCAGGATGTCGCGCAGGACGCGCTTGATCCGGTTGCGCCCGACGGCGTTCGGATCGACCTTGCGGGAAACCGCCAGACCCAGCCTGGCCGGCCGGTCAGCCGGCAGCCAGTGCAGGGTCATCAGCGGATCGGACACACGGCGGGCGCCGTTGAAGACCGTTGAGTATTCGGCACGCGTGCGAACCCGCGCAGAGCGAGGGAATCGCTTGCGCGGGTCTGCAGTATTCACTGTCGAAGGGATTGCGTCTGCCGCGATGTGCGGCATGGCAATCAGGCGCTCAGGACTTTGCGGCCCTTGGCGCGGCGACGCGACAGGATCTTGCGGCCGTCAGCGGTCTTCATACGGGCACGGAAGCCGTGGTCGCGCTTACGCTTGAGGTTGCTGGGCTGGTAGGTGCGCTTGGTGGCCATTGGGGCCTCTCGTATGAATGGGACGGAAAGAACCGGAAATTCTAGAGAGGTACCCCACCCCGCGTCAAGCCCTGGGGACTACGCGAATTCACCGGCCTGTGCAATAGCTGTGGATGTTTTTGTGAATAAGTAGGGGACAAGCATTCCGAAGGCGGGCGCTCGGTGGTAGTCTGAGCCATCCATTTCCCCCCTTTCCGGCCTGTGTTTGGGCGCCTTGTCGCGCCCCCACCCCGGCCATCGGACGATTATTGCTGATGGATGCCTGGTCCCGTAGTCTCGAACGCCTCGAAGCGGAGTTCCCGCCTGAAGACGTTCACACCTGGTTGAAGCCGCTGCAGGCCGATCTGCGCGTGGACAGCCTGGTGCTGTATGCACCGAATGCCTTCATCGTCGACCAGGTGCGCGAGCTGTACCTGGCGCGCATCCGCGAGCTGCTGGCGCATTTCGCCGGTTTCAGCGACGTTTTTCTTGAAATCGGCTCCCGTCCGCGCCCCGTGGAGGCGCAGACCGCGCCGGTTTCCACGCATTCGGCGCACGCAGCCAGCGAACCCCAGGTGCCGTTCGCCGGCAATCTGGACAGCCATTACACCTTCGCCAACTTCGTCGAAGGCCGCAGCAACCAGCTCGGCCTCGCCGCTGCGTTCCAGGCAGCGCAGAAACCGGGCGATCGCGCACACAATCCGCTGCTGCTGTACGGAGGCACCGGACTGGGCAAGACCCACCTGATGTTCGCCGCCGGCAACGCCATGCGCCAGGCCAATCCGGGTGCGAAGGTGCTGTACCTGCGCTCGGAACAGTTCTTCAGCGCGATGATCCGGGCCTTGCAGGAAAAGACCATGGATCAGTTCAAGCGCCAGTTCCAGCAGGTCGACGCGCTGCTGATCGACGACATCCAGTTCTTCGCCGGCAAGGATCGCACCCAGGAAGAGTTCTTCCACACCTTCAACGCCCTGTTCGACGGCAAGCAGCAGATCATCCTGACCTGTGACCGGTACCCGCGTGAGGTCGAAGGGCTGGAAGCACGCCTCAAGTCGCGGCTTGCCTGGGGACTGTCGGTCGCAATCGAACCGCCTGACTTCGAGACCCGTGCGGCGATCGTGCTGGCCAAGGCGCGCGAACGCGGTGCGGAGATTCCCGATGATGTTGCGTTCCTGATCGCCAAGAAGATGCGCTCCAATGTGCGCGACCTCGAGGGCGCGCTGAATACCCTGACCGCCCGCGCCAACTTCACCGGCCGTGCGATCACCACCGAGTTCGCGCAGGAAACCCTGCGTGACCTGCTGCGCGCCCAGCAGCAGGCGATCAGCATTCCCAACATCCAGAAAACCGTTGCCGACTACTACGGACTGCAGATCAAGGATCTGCTGTCCAAGCGCCGCACCCGATCGCTGGCTCGTCCGCGCCAGGTCGCCATGGCCCTGACCAAGGAGTTGACCGAGCACAGCCTGCCCGAGATCGGCGACGCATTCGCCGGTCGCGATCACACCACGGTGCTGCATGCCTGCCGTCAGATCCGGACGTTGATGGAAACCGACGGCAAGCTCCGTGAGGACTGGGACAAGCTGATCCGGAAGCTGAGCGAATGATGCACGGACGCCGATGAGGCGTCATCGCACAAAACGGTGCAGAATCCGGTAGCAAGCGCGGGATGAGTTGTGGATAAAAAAGGCGCCTGACAACGCGCGGAATTTATCCACAGCTTTCCCCACCCTCTGGGGGGCGGTAATACAGAGGGTTTCGAGGCCAGAAATCCTTTTTATTACAAAGACTTAACGTTGTTTTCCAGCGATTCTGTCTCTACCAGCACCACCAAGCTTTTGATTTATTCCACATTTTTTAAAGCATAGGGGCACGGAACCACATGCGTTTCACACTGCAGCGCGAAGCCTTTCTCAAGCCGTTGGCACAGGTCGTCAACGTGGTCGAACGCCGCCAGACCCTTCCGGTTCTGGCCAATTTCCTGGTCCAGGTGCAGAACGGCCAGCTTTCGCTGACCGGTACCGACCTGGAAGTGGAGATGGTGTCGCGGATCGCGGTTGAAGATGCCCAGGACGGCGAAACCACCATTCCGGCGCGCAAGCTGTTCGAGATTATCCGCGCCCTGCCCGATGGCAGCCGGATCACCGTCTCGCAGACCGGTGACAAGATCACCGTGCAGGCGGGTCGCAGCCGCTTCACCCTGGCAACGCTGCCGTCCAACGACTTCCCGTCGGTAGACGAGGTGGAAGCCACCGAGCGCGTGGCGATCGGCGAAGCGACCTTGAAGGAGCTGATTGAACGCACTGCGTTCGCGATGGCCCAGCAGGACGTGCGCTACTACCTCAACGGCCTGCTGTTCGACCTGCGTGGCGATGCGCTGCGTACGGTGGCCACCGACGGACACCGCCTCGCCCTGTGTGAAACGGATCTGGCCAAGCCCAGCGGCTCCAAGCGACAGATCATCGTGCCGCGCAAGGGCGTGACCGAGCTGCAGCGCCTTCTGGAGAGCGGCGACCGGGAGATCGAGCTGGAGGTAGGCCGTAGCCACGTGCGCGTTAAGCGGGACGATGTCACGTTCACCTCGAAGCTGATTGATGGTCGTTTCCCGGACTATGAAGCCGTGATTCCGATTGGTGCCGACCGCGAGGTGAAGGTCGACCGTGAGGCACTGCGTGCCTCGCTGCAGCGTGCGGCCATCCTGTCCAACGAGAAGTACCGCGGAATCCGCGTGGAAGTTTCGCCGGGCAACCTGAAGATCAGCGCGCATAACCCGGAACAGGAAGAAGCGCAGGAAGAGATCGAAGCCGATACCACCGTCAGCGATCTGGCCATCGGCTTCAATGTGAATTACCTGCTGGACGCCCTGTCCGCATTGCGCGACGAAGAGGTCATCATCCAGCTGCGCGACTCCAATTCGTCGGCGCTGGTGCGCGAGTCCAGCAGCGAGAAGTCCCGCCATGTGGTGATGCCGCTGCGTCTCTGACGGTTGCGCTGTTCCACGTGGAACCAGAAGACGCCCGGAACGTTCCGGGCGGTTTTTTTTGGGGGGGTTCCACGTGGAGCATCCCGTTTCTCCATCGTGCTGCAAGGGGCCAGTCCCCGGTGTGGCAGATCCCTATAGCTGTTCTGCCTGCCCGGATCCGCGTAGTTGCTCCTGTTGCTGACGCGACTATCCACAGACGTCGTTGCAGGCGCTGTCTGCCCTTCCTAGCTTCTAAATCTGGGTATAAATCTAAAGCCTGGTGGTGATGGTAGAGCCAGATTTCGTGGAAAACAGGGTCATCTCGTTGATTTTATTGGTTTTTAATGTACTGAAACCCCCTGCATATCGGCGCCTGGGGCTGGGGGGGAACCTGTGGATAGATTTCAGGCAGGGCCAAAGCGGCTTTTTTATCCACAGATTGCCCATACCTTGTGTATAAGTAATACCGGGCCGCTGTGCATAGCGTGAAACCGCTGGCTTGAAATTCTTGAAATCTGTGGAACCGCCACGGGCGTTGGTGCGCAGATTTCAAGGAAATGCGGCAGGTTTTTTGCGGGCCGTCGTCCGTAAGCCGGTCAGGACACGTTCGCAACCGCGCCATGGTCTGCAGAGCGATAGCCTGACGCCAACGGCGGACTTGACCGATGCAGTAAGCTGATGGATTCCCTGCCCCTCTACCGCTTCGTGCGGATGGTCCTTCGCACCCCATGCAGATCCGTCGCCTCGTCCTGCACCATCTGCGCCGCTTCGGCGTGGTGGAGCTGTCGCCACAACCGGGATTGAATCTGCTGACGGGCGATAACGGGGCCGGCAAGACCAGTGTGCTGGAGGCGTTGCATCTGATGGCTTACGGGCGCAGCTTCCGTGGTCGGGTGCGCGACGGCCTGGTCCGCCAGGGCCAGGATGCGCTGGACATCTTTGTGGAATGGGAGGAACAGCGCGCCCAGTCATCGCCACACCGCCGCAAGGCCGGTCTCCGCCATACTGGACAGGACTGGAAGGGACGTCTGGATGGTGAAGATGTCAGCCAGCTCGGCAATCTATGTGCTGCACTGGCGGTGGTGACGTTCGAGCCGGGCAGCCATGCTCTGGTCAGCGGTGGTGGTGAGCCCCGTCGCCGTTTCCTCGATTGGGGATTGTTCCACGTGGAACCGGATTTTCTGTCCCTGTGGCGCCGCTACTCACGGGCGCTCAAGCAGCGCAATGCCCTGCTCAAACAGGGAGGGCCAGCAAGGATGCTCGATACGTGGGATTACGAACTGGCAGAGGCCGGCGAACCGTTGACCAGCCGACGTCAGCGTTATCTGGAGCGGCTGCAGGAGCGCACCATCGCGCTGGCGGCCAGTCTTGCCCCCCAGCTGGGTATCCAGGCGCTGGACCTGAGTCCGGGATGGCGCCGCCACGAACTGCCGCTGGCCGATGCACTGCTGTTGGCACGCGAGCGGGACCGGCAGGCGGGCTATACATCCGTTGGGCCCCATCGGGCGGACTGGAGCGTGGACTTCAGCCATATTCCAGGGCGGGACGCGCTGTCGCGCGGCCAGGCCAAACTTACGGCCTTGGCGTGTCTGCTGGCCCAGGCCGAAGACTATGCGGAACAGCGCGGGGAATGGCCGGTCATTGCTCTGGACGATCTGGCCTCCGAACTGGATCGCACCCACCAGGCGCGGGTGCTGGAGCGCCTGCTTGCCGGCCCGGCGCAGATCTTCGTCACGGCAACCGAAACGCCGGCCGCGCTGCAGGCGCTGACCGACATTACCCGGTTCCACGTGGAACATGGACAGATCGTGGCTGTGCCATAGTGCGTACAACAGGGCCGCTCGACCCCGGCTGGTATAATTCGGGTTGCAATCCTTTCATTCTCGGCGCACCGCTTCCTGTGGTGCCCGACCTGCGGAGCCTACGGCAAGCGCAATGAGCGACGAACAGAACACCCCGGTAAACAATGGCAACTACGACGCCAACAGCATCACCGCCCTGGAAGGCCTGGAGGCTGTCCGCAAGCGTCCCGGTATGTACATCGGCGACGTCCATGACGGTACCGGCCTGCACCACATGGTGTTCGAGGTGGTCGACAACTCCATCGATGAGGCGCTGGCCGGTCATGCTGACCATGTCGCGGTGACGATCCACGCCGACGGTTCGGTGTCGGTCTCCGACAACGGTCGTGGTATTCCGGTCGGCAAGCATGAGCAGATGAGCGCCAAGCTGGGCCGCGAAGTCTCGGCAGCCGAAGTGGTGATGACGGTCCTGCACGCCGGTGGCAAGTTCGACGACAACAGCTACAAGGTTTCCGGCGGTCTGCATGGTGTGGGTGTCAGCGTGGTCAATGCGCTGTCGCAGAAGCTGCTGGTGGACGTATTCCAGGGCGGCTTCCATTACCAGCAGGAATTCAGCAACGGCGCTGCCGTCAGCCCGCTGGCCAAGCTGGAAAGCACCACCAAGCGCGGCACGACCGTGCGCTTCTGGCCGTCGACCGTCGCGTTCCACGACAACGTCGAATTCCACTACGACATCCTGGCCCGTCGCCTGCGTGAACTGTCGTTCCTGAACTCCGGCGTCAAGATCGTGCTGGCGGACGAACGCGGCGATGGCCGGCGCGACGACTTCCACTATGAAGGCGGCATCCGCAGTTTCGTCGAGCATCTGGCCCAGCTGAAGACGCCGCTGCATCCGAACGTCATCGCGGTCAGCGGCGAATCCAACGGCATCACCGTGGAAGTGGCGCTGCAGTGGACCGATTCCTACCAGGAAACGATGTACTGCTTCACCAACAATATTCCGCAGAAGGACGGCGGCACCCATCTGGCCGGTTTCCGCGGTGCGTTGACCCGTGTGCTCAACAACTACATCGAGCAGAACGGCATCGCCAAGCAGGCAAAGATCAACCTGACCGGCGATGACATGCGAGAGGGCATGATCGCGGTGCTGTCGGTGAAGGTGCCCGATCCCAGCTTCTCCAGCCAGACCAAGGAAAAGCTGGTCAGCTCGGACGTGCGTCCGGCCGTGGAAAGTGCCTTCGGCCAGCGTCTGGAAGAATTCCTGCAGGAGAATCCGAACGAAGCGAAGGCGATTGCCGGCAAGATCGTCGATGCCGCGCGCGCGCGCGAAGCGGCCCGCAAGGCCCGTGACCTGACGCGCCGCAAGGGCGCGTTGGATATCGCCGGCCTGCCGGGCAAGCTGGCCGACTGCCAGGAGAAGGATCCGGCGCTGTCCGAGCTGTTCATCGTCGAGGGTGACTCGGCAGGTGGTTCGGCCAAGCAGGGTCGCAACCGCAAGAACCAGGCGGTACTGCCGCTGCGCGGCAAGATCCTCAACGTGGAACGTGCGCGCTTCGACCGCATGCTGTCGTCCGACCAGGTCGGTACGCTGATCACCGCGCTCGGTACCGGCATCGGCCGTGATGAGTACAACCCGGACAAGCTGCGCTATCACAAGATCATCATCATGACCGACGCCGACGTCGACGGCGCCCATATCCGCACGCTGCTGCTGACGTTCTTCTACCGTCAGATGCCGGAGCTGATCGAGCGCGGCTACGTCTACATCGGCCTGCCGCCGCTGTACAAGATCAAACAGGGCAAGCAGGAGCTGTACCTGAAGGATGATCCGGCGCTGGACAGCTATCTGGCCAGCAGCGCGGTGGAAAACGCGTCGCTGGTGCCGGCCGCCGGCGAGCCCGGCATCGAGGGCGTTGCCCTGGAGAAGCTGCTGCTGGCCTACGCCTCCGCGCAGGACGCGATCGAACGCAATGCGCATCGCTATGATCGCAACCTGCTCGAAGCGCTGGTCGACTTCATGCCGCTGGAACTGGACACCCTGCGCAATGCCGGACAAGGCGAAGGCCTGGACGCGCTGGCCAGGCGCCTGAACCAGGGCAGCCTGGGCAGCCCGCGTTTCAGCCTGGAACTGCAGGAGGCCAATGAACAGCGCCCCGCGGCCGTGCTGGTGACCCGACGTCACATGGGCGAAGAGCACATCCAGGTGCTGCCGCTTTCGGCCCTGGAAACCGGCGAACTGCGCGCGATCCACCAGGCAGCCAAGCTGCTGCATGGCCTGGTACGCGAGGGGGCGACCATCACCCGCGGTGCCAAGTCGATCGAGGTCGATTCGTTCGTGAAGGCGCAGAACTGGTTGCTGGATGAAGCCAAGCGCGGTCGCCAGATCCAGCGCTTCAAGGGCCTGGGTGAAATGAATCCGGAACAGCTGTGGGATACCACCGTGAATCCGGATACCCGCCGCCTGCTGCAGGTACGCATCGAAGACGCCGTGGCCGCCGATCAGATCTTCAGCACCCTGATGGGCGATGTCGTCGAGCCGCGTCGCGACTTCATCGAAGACAACGCACTGAAGGTCGCCAACCTGGATATCTGACACAATCGGGACGTGGCCGGTGCGCGGGGAGGCGCGCCGGCCCTTGCCCCTTGATCGCAGGTATCTGATGTCCGCTTCCGCTCCGGTTTCCGCACCGCCGCCGGTTCCGCCGGCGACCGCCGCCCCCCGCGCCGCTTCGCCGCTGGCGGGATTCTTCATCGATCTGGGCATCGCCGCCGTCACCCTGTTCGGCCTGAGCCTGATCAGTGGCCTGTTCTGGGGCCTGTACCGCGGAATGATGGTCGGCTACGCAAACGCGAAGGCCAACGGCGCCGCACCCGATCCCGGCACCCTGACCGAAGCACTGGGTCAGCCGGGGGCCCTGGCGCAGATCCTGATGGCGCTGTTCGCTACCGGCGGCGCGGCCCTGCTGCTGTATTTCTGGCGACGACCGGCCAATGCGGCCGAACGCCAGGCGTCGCGTGACGCGCTGCGCCGGCCCTCCACCTGGGGCTGGACGCTGCTGGTGGCCACGTTGATCGTAGTGGGCAGCAACGGCATCGCCTTCCTGTCTCGGCAGTTCGGCATCGAACCGGTGCCGACCAACGTGGAACTGATGCAGAACGCGGTCGCGCGCTTTCCGCTGTTCCTGATGCTGTTCGCGGTGGTGCTGGCGCCGGCCTACGAGGAACTGCTGTTCCGGCGCGTCCTGTTCGGGCGCTTGTGGCAGGCCGGTCGCCCCTTGCTGGGCATGATACTGAGCAGCCTTGCCTTCGCCCTGATCCATGAAATTCCCGGCACCAGCGCCAACGGCCCGGCCGAGATCGCCCAGCTGTGGCTGGTCTACGGCGGCATGGGCGCTGCATTCTGCTGGCTGTACCGCCGTACCGGAACGCTCTGGGCGGCCATCGCCGCACATGCCCTGAACAATGCCGTGGCACTGGTGGCGCTGGTGTTCTTCGGCGCGACGTAACGGCTGTCCGCTTGACGAAAGATTAAGCAGCGACGATACACACTGCGCTCATGAACACGGGGGTGGACCCATGAAACAACTGCTGCTGGCCCTTGTCATCACCACCCTGGTCAGCGCCTGCGCGACCACCACATCGCCGACCGGACGGCGGCAGATGATCGGTGGCGTCTCGCAGGCACAGCTTGACCAGCTCGGCGCGCAGGCGTTCGCCGAGACGAAGCAGAAGGAAAAGATCAGCACGGACGGCCGGCAGAACGGCTACGTGCAGTGCGTGGTCAACGCGCTGGTCGCCCAGCTGCCTCCACAATACCGTGGCGTACGGTGGGAAACCGCCGTGTTCGTCGACAAGGAACCCAACGCTTTCGCCCTGCCTGGCGGCAAGGTGGGCGTGAACACCGGCATCTTCACCGTAGCCAGGAACCAGGACCAGCTGGCGGCCGTGATCGGCCACGAGATCGGCCATGTCATCGCCCGCCACCACGAGGAGCGCATCACCCGGCAGATGGGCGCGCAGACCGGCCTGGCGGTACTCGGCGCACTGGCCGGCGCTGCCTATGGCGAAGGCGCGGCCAGCACGGTCAACCAGCTTGGCGGCATGGGGGCACAGACGGCGTTCCTGCTGCCGGGCTCGCGGACCCAGGAAAGCGAGGCGGACGTGATCGGCCAGCGGCTGATGGCGCAGGCCGGTTTCAACCCGGCGCAGGCGGTGGACCTGTGGCAGAACATGATGGCCGCCAGCGGCGGACGCAGCCCGCAATGGCTGTCCACCCACCCCGATCCGGCCAACCGGATCCAGGAGCTGCGACGTGATTCCCCTGCCCTGATGCCGGTCTACCAGCAGGCGCAGGCGGCCGGACTGCGACCAAAGTGCGGATGAGTGCGCAGTTTCATGCTGTATTGCAGCACATAAAACGATTTCTCACGCCATCTGTTTCTGATACGTTTGGCGGCTCAGATTTTTCTGACAGTCCGACTTTGCCGCTATCCGGCGGTTCGATCGAGGTGAACGATGATTTTCCGTAAACACAAAGCTGTGCTTTCCGTCCTCGTCGCGACCGCCCTGACCGGCGCCGTGGTCACCGATGCGCTCGCGCAGTCCTCGCGTTCCTCCGACCGTGGCAACCGCGGCGGCAGCAGCAAGCAGGCCAAGGCCGAACCGCTGTACCCCAATGCGACCCGCCAGGAGCCGGCGGCCAAGTCCTCGGCCAAGATGGGTGGCAAGCTGCAGAAACTGGTAGACAGCTACAACAAGGAAAAGTTCCCGGAGACCCGCACCCAGGCCGACGCGATCCTGGCTGACAGCGCCGCGAACGAGTACGACAAGTCGCTGGCCGCGCAGCTGGCTTCGCAGGCCGCCTACCAGACCGACGATGTCGCCGCCGCCATCGCCTACCTGAAGCAGGTGCTGCAGTTCAACGGCCTGGACAACAACGGCCACTTCCAGTCGATGCTGATGCTGGGCCAGCTGCAGCTGCAGGAAGACCAGACCGCCGAAGGCCTGGCCACCCTGGACAAGTACTTCGCCGAGAGCAAGTCGACCAAGCCGGACGAGCTGATCGCCAAGGGCCAGGCGCTGTACCAGCTGGAGCGCTACCAGGAAGCGATCCCGGTGCTGAAGCAGGCCATCGCCGGCTCCACCGAGCCGAAGGACAGCTGGAACCAGCTGCTGATGGCGGCCCTGTCCGAGGCCGGCCAGACCGGTGAAGCCGTGCAGGCCGCCGAGGCCCTGGCGGCGAAGAACCCGAACGACAAGAAGGCGCAGCTGAACCTGGCCAACATGTACATGCAGGCCGACCAGATGCCCAAGGCCGCCGCGGTGATGGACAAGCTGCGCAGCAGCGGCCAGCTCACCGAAGAGCGCGAGTACAAGCAGCTGTACTCGATCTATGCCAACACCGAGAACAAGGAAAAGGACGTCATCGCGGTCATCAACGAAGGGTTGCAGAAGGGCATCCTGAAGCCGGATTACCAGGTCTACCTGGCGCTGGCCCAGTCCTACTACTACTCCGACCAGGTGCCGCAGGCGATCGATGCGTGGCAGAAGGCCGCCCCGCTGTCCAAGGACGGTGAGACCTACCTGAACCTGGCACGCGTCCTGCATGCCGAAGGTCGCGTCCCCGAGGCCAAGCAGGCCGCCCAGCAGGCGCTGGCGAAGGGCGTGAAGAACCAGGCTGATGCCAAGAAAATCATCAACCTGAAGTAAGTAGGAATAACGCCTGAACGCCTGCTCAGTTGATGCGCAGGCGCTCAGGATTGGTATAAGCTTGGAGGTTCCTGCGGTGTCATGCACCGCTGATCAGGGATTCCGCCCCCGGCATCCCGGCCCCACTATTGAGCTCTTGGCGCATGACGGAACAACTAGTCGTTCACCGGTACGAACAACCCGATGACAAGGGGCTGAGCTGGCCTCGCATCGTCGGCATCGCGTTTGTAATCGCCCTGCATCTGGCCGCCTTCATGATGCTTCTGATCCCTGCCGTGGCTCCCAAGGCCGCTGCGGAGAAGGAACGCAATGTGATGGTGACCATCGTCGACGCACCGCCGCCGCCGCCCCCGCCGCCGCCGCCGCCGCCGCCGACAGATACTCCGCCGCCGCCGGTGAAGAATCTGTCGCCGCCGAAGCCGTCGCCGGTCCCGCCGCCGCCGCAGGCGCCGGTCGTGGACGTGCCGGAACCGCGTCCGAACGATATCGTCACTCCGCCGACCCCGCCGTCGCCGCCAAGCCCGCCGGCGTCGATCGAGGCCAGCGTGGACATCTCGTCCAAGGCGATGAATCCCCCGCGTTATCCGCCGGCAGCATTCCGCGCTGGTATCCAGGGTGAAGTGATCCTGATCATTGATGTCGATGCCAGCGGCAACGTCACCAATGTCACGGTGGAAAAGTCCAGCCGTAACCGCGACCTGGACCGTGCTGCGATGGAAGCAGCACGCAAGTGGCGCTTCAACGCCGCTGAATCTGGCGGTAAGAAGACGGCAGGTCGCGTTCGCGTCCCGGTCAACTTTGCGCTGAACTGATGCGTTCGGGTGGCTTCGGGCCACCCCCGCTCCGGTTCGATTGTTTAGCTTAGCTACACCCTTTATCACCACACACAACAAAGGTAAGCGTCATGCTGCAGGAAATTTTCATCGCCGCTGCTGCCGGGGGCAATCCGTCCAACGCCCTGTCGCAGATGGGCTTCGAGCACCTGATCCACGAAATGACCACCAAGCCGGGGGATTTCGCTGTTTCCTGGGTCGTGCTGCTGACCCTGGTGATCATGTCGGCCATGTCCTGGTACTGGACCGTCATCAACATCTTCCGCGCCACCCGCCTGAAGAGCGCTGCCGATCGCGTCGTCAGCCTGTTCTGGGACACCCCGAACGCACAGGACGCCATCCGTGCGATGGAAGAGCAGCCGGCTTCGGAGCCGTTCTCGAAGATCGCCCTGGACGCTGCCCAGGCAGCTGCCCACCACCAGCGCGCTGAAGGCGGCGGTACCGGTGGGCTGGGTGAGAACCTGAGCCGTTCGGAATTCGTCGACCGCGCCCTGCGTCAGGCCGTCACCCGCGAAAGCAACAAGCTGCAGTCGGGCATGACCCTGCTGGCCACCGTCGGCGCGACCGCACCGTTCGTCGGTCTGCTGGGTACCGTGTGGGGCATCTACGGCGCGCTGATCAAGATCGGTGCCACCGGCTCCGCTTCGATCGACGCCGTTGCCGGTCCGGTGGGTGAAGCGCTGATCATGACCGCGATCGGTCTGTTCGTCGCGATCCCGGCCGTGTTCGCCTTCAACTTCTTCAGCAAGATCAACAGCGCGACCATCAGCAAGTTCGATACCTTCGCGCACGACCTGCACGACTTCTTCGCCACCGGTTCGCGCGTCCGCTGATTGCGGCGCGCTTCCACCCGCGACGAAGCAAGTAGTCATCAAGATCTAGACGGAGCCCGTTATGGCTTTCAGTAGTGGTAACAGCGGCGGCCCCATGGCCGACATCAACGTTACGCCCCTCGTGGACGTGATGCTGGTGCTGCTGATCATCTTCATCATCACGGCGCCCCTGATGTCCCACAAGGTCAAGGTGGATCTGCCGGAAGCCAACCTGATCCAGAATCCGGATGACGCCGAAAAGCGCTCCGGTCCGATCACCCTGGCAGTCAAGGAAGACGGCTCGATCTACTGGAACGACGAAGAAATCACCAAGCAGACGCTCGAGTCGCGCTTGGCGACCGCCGCCCAGCAGACCCCGCAGCCGCCGCTGAACCTGCGTGGTGACCGCACCACCAAGATGCGCGTCATCAACGACCTGACCAAGGTCGCGCAGGAGCAGGGCATGCTGGACGTCGGCTTCGTCGCGACCAAAGAAAAGGGGCAATAAGCCATGGCATTCAGTAGTGGTGGTGGCAAGGGCCCCATGGCCGACATCAACGTCACGCCCCTCGTGGACGTGATGCTGGTGCTGCTGATCATCTTCATCGTGACCGCGCCGATCATGACCTACCCGATCGCCGTGGACCTGCCGCAGCGCGTGCTCAACCCACCGCCGCAGCTGGTCGAACCGCCGCCGCCGATCGAACTGAAGATCGACGCCAGCAACCAGGTCTCGTGGAACAACAGCCCGATCAGCACCAGCGAGCTGCAGCAGCGGATGGAACAGGAGGTCCAGCGTGACCCGACCAACCAGCCGGAACTGCGGATCGATGCAAGCCCGGATTCCGAGTACGACGTGATGGCCAAGGTTCTGGCTGCCGCGAAGAATGCTCAGATGAAGAAGATCGGCTTCGTACAGCAGTAAACGCAATACCGCAACACAACAGTCATGACGCGACTGCAGACGCCCCTGGAGACAGGGGCGTCTTTTTTTGTGCCTGCGAAGCCCGACGGGGTCAGATCCCTTTCCCTGCGGAAAAGGGATCTGACCCCCTCTGACTTCACGCGCCCGCTATGATCGGCGCATGCTCGCCCTCTTCGACTCCCTCCGCCACTGGCTTGATGGCATTGCCCACCTGGGTTCGATCCTGGCCGTGGCCTACCTGCTGTACCTGCTCGCGCTGGCGGGCTGGATCATGCTGCAGAAGCGCGAACCGGTAGCCACGCTGAGCTGGATCCTGTCGCTGGCCCTGCTGCCCTACCTCGGCCTTTTCATCTATTACCTGCTCGGTCCGCAGAAGGTGAAGCGGCAGCGCCTGCGTCGTGGCCGCGCGCGATCGGGGATGGAGCATTACAGCGACGTCTGCCCGCCCGATGCCGATTGCACCGAGCTGGCCAAGATCGCACAGGCCACCACCGGACTGGCGCCGAGCAGTGCCACCGAAGTGACCTGGCTGGTCGATGGCGCGGCGACCTATGCCGCGCTGCTGGAAGCGGTGGCGCAGGCGCGTGACCACGTGCATCTGGAGTACTACATCTTCAATCCCGACCATGCCGGAACCGCACTGCGTGATGCCCTGGTCGAACGTGCCCGCGCCGGCGTGCAGGTGCGGCTGCTGCTCGATGCAGTGGGCTCGTCCGCGGTGCCGCGACGCTTCCTGCAGCCGCTGCTCGACGCCGGCGGTGAAGCGGTCTGGTTCCATCCCCGCCAGCTGCTGAAGCCCTTCAAGCGACCGTGGCTGAACCTGCGCACCCACCGCAAGCTGGTGATCGTCGATGGCCGCCTCGCCTTCACCGGCGGCATCAACATCACCGATGACGAGGATGAGAGCCGCAACGCCAACGCCTATCGCGACCTGCACATGCGCATCCGCGGTCACGTGGTCCGCAGCCTGCAACTGGTGTTTGCCGAGGACTGGCTCTACGCCAGCGGTCAGGACCACTCGCATTTCGACATCGCGCGGATGTGGCCGGCGGACATGCCGCTCCGCGGCGAAGGCTCGATCAACGCACAGGTGCTGGTGTCCGGCCCGGACTCGGGCTGGGAGACCATCCACCGGCTCCACGTGGCGGCCATCCAGGAAGCGCAGGAGCGCGTGTGGCTGGTCACGCCCTACTTCGTGCCGGGCGAAGCCGCGCGGATGGCGCTGACCTCGGCCGCGCTGGGGGGACTGGACGTGCGCCTGCTGGTGCCGAAGATGAGCGATTCCTGGTTCGTGACCCAGGCCGCACGGTCCTACTTCGACGAGCTGCTGCACGCCGGGGTGAAGATCTACGAGTACGGCCCCCGCATGCTGCACACCAAGGCCTTCATCGCCGACGACGACGTCTGCATCGTCGGCAGCGCCAACTTCGACCATCGCAGTTTCCGCCTGAACTTCGAACTGTCGATGATGATCAGCGACCGCGAGCGGGTGGCCGCCCTGGCGGGCCTGCTGGAGGCCGAGTTCGAGCGCGCTACCCGCGTGCACGACCAGGCCGCGGCCCGCTCGCTGTGGCTGCAACGCCTGCCCGAGGCCTTCGCGCGCCTGGCCTCGCCGCTGCTGTAAGGCGGCGCTACACTGCGGCGATCATCCGGGGAGCCTGACTATGTACTGGTTGTACCTGCTGCCGGCGCTGGGCTGTTTCGCCTTCGCGCTGAAAACCCCAAGCCCGGGGCTGATGGCGCTGGCGCTGCTGGCGGCCCTCGCCTTCCTGCTGGCCTGGGTGCGTGGCCGCTACGTGGCCCGGTTCGGTGATCTGCAGAGTGATCCCTCAACCCTGATCGATGCCGACGAGCTGCGCCGCCTGCGTGAGCAGGCCGAGGCCCGTGGCGCGGATCACCGCGACGAACACGATCCGTCCCCTCTTCCCAAGTAGTACCGTTCGATGACCCAGCTCAGTGTCAACGTCAACAAGATCGCCGTCCTGCGCAATTCGCGCGGTGGTGCCGAACCCGATGTGGTGCGTGCCGCTCAGGCCTGCCTGGATGCCGGCGCCCATGGCATCACCGTGCATCCGCGACCCGATCGACGTCATATCACCGCCGAGGACGTAATGGCGCTGTCCACGCTGACCCGCGTCCGTGGCGTCGAATTCAACATCGAAGGCAATCCCTTCGCACCGCCACGCGACGGCTACCCGGGGCTGCTGCCGCTGTGCGCGCAGACGCGTCCGGCGCAGGCCACCCTGGTGCCGGACGGCGATGGCCAGATCACCTCCGACCACGGTTTCGACTTCGAGCGCGACGGCGAGCGCCTGCGTCCGCTGGTGGCCGAGCTGAAGGCGATGGGCTGCCGGGTCAGCCTGTTCGTCGATGCCGGCAACCCGCTGCTGGAACAGGCGGCCGAGGTCGGCGCCGATCGCATCGAGCTGTACACCGGACCCTATGCCGAAGCGCACGCCGCAGGCGACGCCGCAGCGATGCTGGCGTTGTTCGCCAGGGCCGCGCGCCGCGCGCAGGCCGTGGGGCTTGGCGTGAATGCCGGCCATGACCTGTCGCAGGACAACCTGCGTGACTTCCTGGCGAACGTGCCGGAGGTGCTGGAGGTCTCGATCGGGCATGCGCTGATCGGCGAGGCCCTGTATGACGGGCTGGATGCGACCGTTCGGGGCTATCTGGCGCTGCTCTGAGGTAGCGCCGGACCCTGCCCGGCGGGGCCAATACTGTTGTCGCAGCCGCTGAGACGGCAGCGGCGTAGGCTACCCACATGGGTATCGCGATCAAAGGCCGAGGGTCCACCTCCCACCTTGCCGGGCGCTTCGAGAGCACCGTCAGCGAGGCGGTGGACGACGGCTGGGACGTGGATGAAAGCGACGAGTTCGCGGCCCCCCGCCTGCGCACCGAGGTACGCGCTGAAACCGCGCGCAGCATCATCAGCCGCAATACGTCCCCGGACGTAGGCTTCAGCCAGTCGGTCAATCCGTATCGTGGCTGTGAGCACGGTTGTTCCTACTGCTTCGCGCGCCCGTCGCATGCCTATCTGAACCTGTCGCCGGGCCTGGATTTCGAGACCAAGCTGTTTGCCAAGACCAATGCGCCGCAGCTGCTGCGCAAGGAGCTGTCCCGGCCAGGCTACGTCCCGCAACCGATCGCGCTCGGCATCAACACCGATGCGTACCAGCCGATCGAGCGCAAGTTCAAGCTGACCCGTCAGTTGATCGAGGTGATGCTGGAGACGAAGCATCCGTTCTCGCTGATCACCAAGAACGCGCTGGTCGAGCGCGATATCGACCTGCTCGCACCACTGGCGGCGGAGAACCTGGTCAGCGTGCATTTCTCGGTGACCTCGCTGGATCCACGCCTGTCGGCGAAGCTCGAGCCGCGCGCCTCTGCACCGCACGCTCGCCTGCGCGCGATGAAGCGTCTGCATGAGGCGGGCATTCCGGTTGGCGTGATGGTCGCGCCGGTGATTCCGTGGATCAACGACAGTGAACTGGAAAGCGTGCTCGAAGCGGCGCACGAGGCGGGTGCGCGTACTGCCGGCTATGTGCTTCTGCGCCTGCCTCTGGAGGTTGCACCGCTGTTCCGCGACTGGCTGGACGCCCACCATCCGGATCGCGCCGCGCACGTGATGAGCACCATCCAGCAGCTGCGCGGTGGCAAGGACTATGACAGCCGCTTCGGCACGCGCATGCGGGGTCAGGGGGTCTATGCGGATCTGTTGAACAACCGCTTCAAGCTGGCGCGCAAGCGCCTGGGCTTCGACGCCCAGAACAGCCACTGGCCGAAACTGGATTGCAGCCGCTTCCAGAAGCCGCTGCCGCCGAAGGTGGATTCGCCTCAGGGGTCGTTGTTCTGAAGTAGTGCGCTACTGCGGAACGCATATGGAAAACCGTGATCGCGATCTGCGCCTCGGCGACGGATACGACATCGCGACTGCACACATCGCTCTGTTCAACTGTGTGAACTCCAGATTACTATCCACTTCCTCCTGAACCCACGGCTCAGGCGAAAGCGACTCCAGATCCGGCAACACAAGGAATAAAAGCGAGCATGAAGCTCCATTCGCTTGACTAAAGGAATCCGAAATATGCTACAGGAAGTGCAAAGTCGTCAGACGCGGACGAAGCCACCAGAGGGTAAAGGACAACGTGACGGACCCTGCTTCGCCTCTGCGATTGTGGAAAGCAAACATTATGAAAGTGCTTTTCTGGCTTGGCATCGCGCTTCTTGTGATGCTCCCGGTGAACTTCCTTGTGGTGACTATTGGCAGACTTCTGTCAGGCGAAGTCTTCGGGGCAAGGGAAGTGGTGGGTCTTGGCACGGCGATATTCGGAGTGACGGCAGCCGTCATTCTGTACAGGCGGCGCTCACTCGGAAGCTCTCGACGACAAGGGAATCGTTGACAGTGGATTCGGACTGATATGGTCGAAGCCGGTATGGGCGGTAGTCACGGCAACATTCCGGGCAAGGAGCGGTGCGTGCATCCACATGGCTTCGAGAGCCATATCAATGCCCTGCGGCTAATCGCCGGTTGGATCGCCTTCTGCAACCAGCAGTGACCTCATCAGGCCCTCCACATGATGACCCCAGATGCGGCCCATGCTGCTGCATCAACTGCATGGAGAGAAAATGAGCAATTCGCTATTGAGCGCTCTCATCCATCTGCTGGGATTCGTGGGTCTTGGCGCAGTAGGTATTCTCGCGCTCCGTTCATGGCTGGAGCTGCGGAGGCTTGCAATGAAACGGAGCCAAGGCGACTGGGAATCGAGCGATCTTTTTATCGATGCTGGTTGTGACCAGCGCAGCCCTCTGGAGTGAGCTGCAGATCCTGCGACATCTCTTCAACTGCCTTACCGGGGAATACTGTGGTCCAAACGTCGGAAGCGGATGGAGCTATCTGGCGACACTGGGGGCAATCTACGCACTGTTCGAGATGTTGGTTCTGACAACGCATGCAACGCTCAGAAGCAGGGGCTGACTTGTCGGTCTGCACTTTCGGTCTACCTCGATTTTTCGGAAAGACGAAAGCTGCCGATGCAAGCGGGATGGACCAGATGAGACCCCAATCGCGGTGACAATAGGCTGCATTCATGGAAGCTGCGACCACCAGCTATGGAAGAAACATCAATCAGTATCTGGAAGAAAAATGTGAATAATGCCAAGTTTGTAAAGATCTTTCTTTTGACGGCGAGGGCTACAAGTGTCGGCGCCTTGGTCTATTTCTACAGTAGGGCGTCGTCGCTCTACCGTCTTGTCAGAGAGTGCCTTGATCATGCGGAGGACGTTCCTGCGTTTGAAGCCTGCAAGCGTCATCCGGACTCAATTCAGTTTGAGCTCATTGGCATGACGGTGGCGTTCTTCGCGATTCTTGCGCTGACAAACTGCAAGATTCTATCTGCGGAAAAGTAAGGGAAAACAGAGTCATCTCCGATCTCGGAAAGAGACGGCAGTTGGGGAAGTGGATGGTAAAGACCAAATCGTTTTTCCGGTCGCTGCTGTACGTGGCGGTGGCTGTCCTGATAGGTGCGACCTACCTCTCAATGGGCCGTTCGATAGGAGGCGGAGATTGGAATGGGAAGCCAACGGAAGCAGAGTTGCGAGGGGCTGCCAGGACGTTCGTGCTGCCTTCTGGATTCCCTCCGACTGATGTCCAGATGCTGCAGAAGGTCACCTTCCTGGCGGTGGTCTTCGACGCTGAGCTCGAATCTGATCCAGAGCAGGTCGCTGCCTTCTTCTTGAAGCAGGCAGCAGAGAACAAGTGGCAAGTGAAAATGGACAGACAGCAGACCGACTACCGCCTGATGGTGTTCTGCGATGGCCGCTTGGCACGCTCGGTGGAGCTGACCGTCAGGGGGCGGATCGTC
>NZ_JCAFRQ010000007.1:0-193594 GCF_059368375.1 Stenotrophomonas sp. YJH_SMC_106-19 | reverse complement strand
GGCGTCATACGCCTTGAACTCGCCACCGAAGCGCTCGGCGCCGATCTTGGTCAGCGCGGCGGTCAGCGTGGTCTTGCCGTGGTCGACGTGACCGATGGTGCCGACGTTGACGTGCGGCTTGGTGCGCTCGAACTTACCCTTGGCCATGGCTGCTTATCTCGAATTCGTCTGGTGTGGTGCTGAAGATGGTGCTCACGAAAGGAATCGAACCTTCGACCTCTTCCTTACCAAGGAAGTGCTCTACCGACTGAGCTACGTGAGCGAGTTTTGCATTATGGCATGAACTCGATAACATTCAAAGTTCATTCAATGGAGCGGGAGACGGGAATCGAACCCGCACCATCAGCTTGGAAGGCTGAGGTTCTACCATTGAACTACTCCCGCACCGGGAAGTGCCACAACGTGAAGCTGGTGGAGGGAGGTGGATTCGAACCACCGAAGGCGTAAGCCAGCAGATTTACAGTCTGCCCCCGTTGGCCGCTTGGGTATCCCTCCGTTTCAACCCCATCCCGTGCCGCCGAAGCGTTGCGGTGTGTGGTGGTGAGCCCGCAATTCTGGAGATGAAGCGGGGGCCTGTCAACGCTTTTTTTCACTTTTTTTCACATGCGTCGCAAACCCTTTGATACGCAAGCCTATTGCCCGGGCAGTGCCAAGGCCTCGTCGGCGAAGATCGCCACATGCGGAACGCCGTCGGCACCAATCCAGCCGCGGTACATGCCCTGCGTGTTGAACGGCGTGGCCGCTTTTCCATCGGCGGAGAGCACGATCGCACCGCCATCCCCACCCATCTGCGGAATCGCCTCGTTGATCACGCCCCTGCCCGCCTCCGCCGGCGACTGGCCCTGGTAGCGGATACGCGCGCAGATCTCGTGCGCGGCAGCGGTGCGGATGTAGTACTCGCCCCACCCGGTTCCCGACACCGCACAGCGTGCATCGGCCCAGGTGCCGGCGCCGATGATCGGCGAATCGCCGACGCGCCCGTAGCGCTTGTTGGTCATTCCTCCGGTGGAGGTCCCCGCTGCCAGGCGCCCCTGCGCATCCAGCGCAACCGCACCGACCGTGCCGAAGTGCCGGGCCGTTTCCAGGTCGGCGTGGGCCTGGCCGCCGGCCTCCTCCTTCAGTGCGCGCTGCAGCTGCTGCCAGCGCTTGTCGGTGCGGAAGTACGAAGGATCGACCAGGGTCATGCCCTGCTCGACGGCGAACGCCTCAGCGCCCTGCCCGACCATCATCACGTGTTTCGATTCCTGCATCACGGCCGTTGCCAGCAGGATCGGGTTGCGTACGCGCTGCACGCCGGCCACCGCGCCGGCCGCCTGGGTGGCGCCATCCATCACGGCCGCATCCAGCTCGTTGCGCCCTTCGTGGGTGAACACCGCGCCTTTGCCGGCATTGAACGTGGGATCGTCCTCGAGAACGGTGATCGCTGCGGTGACCGCCGCCAGTGCAGGGCGACCGGCTGCCAGCTCGGCATGCCCCTTCAGCAGCGCCGCACGGAGTGCCGCACGTGCCGCCTTCTCCTCGGCGGCGGACAGATCCTTGCGCTCGACGCCGGCACCGCCATGGATGACCAGCAGGGGCGACGCATCCTGCGCAGCATGGGCGAGCAACGGCAGGGACAGCAGCGCAGACAGCGCCAGATGAAGCTTCATCGATATCTCCGGAAATGGAAGCGATGGCATCGAGCAGGCTCGACGAGATGCCCGAAGGGAAGCGCCGGCGCGCGGCCGGCAGCAGCGGTCAGCGACGGATCAGTTCAATCCGGCCACCGTCAACATCGACCGCTGCGTGATAGTCGGCGTCGGCCTGGAAGTCGTCCAGCCGCATGCGGCCACCGCTTGCCACCACGGTAACCGGCACAGCGTGGAAACGCAGCGGTTCGCCCTGCGTCAGCCGGTCCGCGCCACGTCCCGGGCGGACCACCCAGACCCTGCCATGACCATCGGCGCTGTAGACCTGCGCGCGTCCGTCAGGCTCCACGCACAGCGCGGTGTCTTCGTCCACGCCGATGCCGATCATGTCCGGGTCGCCACTGTCCTGCGCGGCACGGGCAACGAAAACGATCAGGCGACCGAGACGATCACGCCGGTCGAAGTGGGTGTCGGTGACCACCCGCTGCAGATAGGGCATCTGCAGGAAGCCACTGTCCATCGTCACCGCGCTGCCCATCGGGTCGGCCAGCGCGGCGGCGGAGGTGACGCTGCCACCGTCAAGCGCGCCGTAGGCATAGCCACCGAGGATCGCCAGTCCGGCACTGGTGCCGGCGATCGGTTTGCCGGCACGGACGTGGGCATTGAGCGCGCGGTTGAGTGCGGTCCCCTTCCAGAAGCGGATGTAGCGCGACTGGTCGCCGCCGGCGATGAAGATGGCGTCGGCCGCGGCCACCACCCGCAGTACGGCCGGGTCGTCGGCGCCACGACGGCTGTCGAACACCAGGGTCTGCACGGCGGTGGTGCCGCCGATGTCATGGTGCAGACGCTCCTGCAGCTCGTCGCTGCCGGAGGCGCGCAGGATCAGCACGCGGCCATTGCCGGCCTGCTTCAACCACCACTGGAACGCCTCCGGCACCCACTCTCCGCCGCCCATCAGCATCATCGCCGGCGCCCTCGGCCCCGGTCGCGGGGCATCGAGATCGCCGGTCTCGTAATAGGCGAATCCCGGCACCTGCAGGTCCTGCGCGGACGCGGCCAGCGGCGAGCCCAGGAGAACCAGCACTGCCAGGCCGGCAAGCACGTGACGCAGCCTTCGATGGAACCGTCGCATCTTGATCTCCCTGAACAGAAACGACCTGCAAGCGCTTTCACTCTTTGCCAGATGGGTCATCAGTAGTCAAGGGCATGAAAAAGGCGTTAAATGCCGGCGCCCATTGCGGAAATCTGAATGGGGGATGGGCCCCTCCTCTGCGGGCCGGCATTACTTCCGGGAACTTCTCATGCGTAGACAGGCGATGGCGTGGTCGATCCAGCTGGCGTTGATGGGCCTTGCCGCTTCTGCGGCGGCCCAGGCTCCGGCCTCCTCTCCGGTACGGCAGCTCGATGCGGTACAGGTCACCGGCTCACGCATTCCGCGCGCCCAGGTCGAGGGCCCCGCCCCGATCACGGTGATCGACGCCGAACAGATCCGTTCCAGCGGCTTCACCACCGTGCCGGACGTGCTGCGGGCAATGACCCAGAACGGCGGCGAGACGCAGAGCCAGCAATCCTCCAGCGGCGCCGACTTCTCGCCGGGTGCGCAGCAGGTCGACCTGCGCGGGCTGGGGCCCAACCACACCCTGGTGCTGGTCAACGGCCGCCGCATCGCCGATTTCCCGATGCCGTTCCAGGGCCGCAGCAACTTCACCGACGTGTCCAACATTCCGCTGGGCATGATCGACCGCATCGAAGTGCTGACCGGCAGCGCCTCGGCCATCTATGGTTCGGACGCGATCGCCGGCGTGGTCAACTTCATCCTCAAGAAGAAGGCCGACGGCACCACGGTCGACGTGCGCATGGGTACCACCAGTGAAGGCGGTGGCGATTCCTTCGACATGAGCCTGTCCAGCGGGTTCAGCACGGGCCGTTTCAATGCGGTGTACAGCGTGGAGCTGCAGTCGCAGACGCCGCTGTGGGCCTATGAGCGCGACATCCAGGATTCGACTCAGGACGGGCCGACCGAGGGCTCGCGCATCGCCCGCCGTGCCTACCTGCGCACCGACTACAACGATGACTACCTGGATCCGGGCGCGGCCACCTGCGATGCCCTGAGCGGACAGAACCAGGGCAGCACCTACCATGCCTTCCGCCCCCGCTACGGCTACTACTGCGGCAGCGACGCGTCGATCGGCTACGGCACCATCCTCAGCAAGCGCCGCGGCGCCAACGGCTATGCCTCGCTGAGCTATGACTTCGACAACGGCCAGCAGTGGTTCGCCGACGTGCAGATGGGTTACCACACGCTGGCGCTGATGCGCGATGTGACGTCGTGGGGCCGCATGGCCGCCGACGGAGACGAGTCGGGCTACTTCAGCAACGAAGCCACCGGCGAAATCGAGTTCTGGCAGCGCCAGTTCTCACCCGAGGAAATGGGTGGCCTGCGCAACGCGATGGTGCGCAGCACGCAGAAGACCTTCAGCGTGACCACCGGCTTCAAGGGCAACCTGGCCGGCAACTGGGATTACGAAGCGGCGTTGAGCCATTCGCAGTACCAGTCGCGGATCAGCTGGCCGCAGATCATCGCCGGCAGGGCCAACGACCTGTTCCTGGGCCCGCAGCTGGGCGAGGACGATGACGGCTTCCCGATCTACAACGCCGATCCGTCGCGGCTGTACCGCCCGCTGACCCGCGCCGAGTACGACGCGATCGCCGCGCGCACCACCTATACCCCGAAGTCCCGCACCGAGACGGCCGCCCTCACCCTGACCAACGGCTCGCTGTTCGCCCTGCCCGGCGGCGATGCCGGTTTTGCCGCGACCGTGGAAGTGGGCCAGCAGGCCTACGCGCTGAATCCCGATCCGCTGGCGACCCAGTACTACTACTACAGCTGGAAGGATTCCGACGGCAAGGGTTCGCGCAACCGCTGGGCAACGGCCGCCGAGCTGCGCATGCCGCTGCACGAGACGATCAACCTGAGCGTGGCCGGTCGCTATGACCAGTACCGCTACTCCGGCCACACGATCGGCAAGGCGACCTGGAGCGGCGGCCTTGAGTGGCGCCCGGTCGAGAGCCTGCTGATGCGCGGCTCGTACGGCACGGCCTTCCGCGCCCCGGACCTGCACTACGTGTTTGCCGGCCCCGGCAACGACGAGACCAGCGCCGAGGACCTGTACAGCTGCCGCGCCGAACAGGCCGACGACTGCTCGGACTACGAGCGCAACGTCATCCGCAGCCGCAGCGGCAACCGCGAGCTGGACCCGGAGACCAGCACCTCGTGGAGCGCAGGCTTCGTCTGGTCGCCGGCCGCAGGGCTGGATCTTTCGGTGGATTGGTTCGACATCGACATGCGCAGGCAGGTGCAGGACATGGACGTGCGCACGATCCTGGCCAGTGAAGCGAACTGCCGCCTGGGCGACGCCGACATCACGTCACCAACCTGCGTGGACGCACTGGCGCGGGTGACACGGACCGCCGACGGCCGCCTGTACGGGGTGCACGTGAATCCGATCAACGTGGCACGCGAGTCGACCTCAGGCATCGATGCAGGCCTGCGCTACCGCCTGCAGACCGGTATCGGTGACTTCATCTTCAACGGCAGCCACACCTGGGTGAAGAAGCACGATTTCCAGCGCTACACCGGCGATGCGATCGAGGACCAGTTCGCGGTGAACAGCGGCTTCGACATCCCACGCACCAAGAGCAGCGTCAGTGTGACGTGGGAAAAGGATGCGTGGTCGGCCACCGTGTACGGTTCGCGACTGGGCAAGCTGCCCACCTCGGACAGCTACGACCAGGTGTTCGACTGGGACAGCGGCGACAGCCCGTACATCAGGGCCACGTACCGCTACAACGCGTCGGTGCAGTATCGCTTCGACGACCACTCGCGCCTGTCTCTGTCTGTGGTCAACGTGTTCAACAAGATGCCGCCGAAGGACGCCACATACACGGCGTACCCGTACTACGACGTCTCCTGGTTCGACAGCGTGGGCCGCACGATCAATCTGCAGTACACGCACAAGTTCGGCGGCAGCGCGCTGTAAGGCGTGCCGCTGCATTGAACTCAGGCGGGAAGACGGCGGCGCAGGCCTCCGTCCCCTTCCGCGTGCAGTTCCGCTCAGGACGTAGACTGCGCCGGCTCCGCAAAGCGCCAGAAGACACGGACCACATCAAGCATCTGTCCATGCAGTTCGTCGTACCGGGCAATCACCCCCGGCGCGAACGTCGCATTACCATTCGCGTCCAGCGGAACCGGCTCCCCCAGCGCGCGGGCCATGTCGATGTAGAAATAATGCATATCACCGTAGGGACGCTTGCTGTCCATCAGCATCACTGCTCTCCCCAGCGTGCGGGTGTTCATGCTCCGCAGCAGTGCAAGGTGTTCCGGTGACACTGCCACCACTTCATCGCCCCGGGAGCCATCCGTGGCCGCGGTCAGGACGTAGCGACCGGGCTCTAGCCTTCCCCCGACGATGAAGCTGGATGCGATCCGGGCAAGCCGTCTGGCAAGGGCCTGCCCCTCATCGGTGCGTCGTCCTGCTGGCTCCTGGCAGATACGACCCAGTGCTGCATAGGCGATCAGTGCCTCTGGATCCTCCGGGTCAACAGAGTCCAGGTAGATACCTCCGCTTTCGCTGAAGTCCGCTTCGGGTCGCAGCCGCTCGCGCATGGCACTCAACAGGCTGACCGCACTGCACTCCGGGGCTGATGCACTCCCTCGTGCAGGCCGCACGACCATGTATTGGCAGCCGTAGGCCAGAAGCAACCCGAGGGCCGCGATCGCCACTACCCACCCATACGTTCGCGTCGTCATAGCAACTCTCCGGGTCGCGCACAGGCGTGATGCCGCCCGTGTCAGTGGAAGGGTCAGAGGTCAGCCTGAAGCAGCACCGCGCCGCGCACCATGCAACAAGTCCGAAATCGGAATCTGCTGTCGGCCGTGGTTTTCCACACCACGCGTGGAAAGCGATGGGGGCTTGGTGTGGACAAGTAGGCGAGAGCCTTGCGCCTCAGGCGTTTCCATGCGTGGTTATTTTTTATCCACGGCCGCGATTGTTTTCCACACGGCGCGTGGAAGGCAATGGGAACTTGATGTGGACAAGTGGGTGAGAGCGTTGTCGCGCAGGCGTTTCCAAGCGCGGTGAAATTTTGTCCACGGCGTGCGGACAAGCTTCTGTAGAGCCGAGCCCATGCTCGGCTCCGGCTGGCATCAGCCGGGCATGGGCTCGGCTCTACAGCGGCACGCTGGGTTTTCCACACCGCGCGTGGAAAGCGGTGGGGGTTTGATGTGGACAAGTGTGTGCGAACGTTGCGCTGCAGGCGTTTCAGAGCATGGTCAATTTTTGTCCAGCGCAGGGACGGATGCCGGAAACGCGGACGCCCCGCTCGGGGCGGGGCGTCCGGGGTCGATCCGATGCCGCTGGATCAGACGTTGAAGCGGAAGTGCAGCACGTCGCCTTCCTGCACGCGGTATTCCTTGCCTTCCAGGCGCAGGCGACCGGCTTCCTTGGCACCGGCTTCGCCCTTGTACTTGATGAAGTCGTCATACGCGATGGTTTCGGCGCGGATGAAGCCCTTCTCGAAGTCGGTGTGGATGACCGCGGCGGCCTGCGGGGCGGTGGCACCCTTGCGCACGGTCCAGGCGCGGACTTCCTTCACGCCGGCAGTGAAGTAGGTCTGCAGGCCCAGCAGGCTGTAGGCCGCGTTGATCACGCGGTTCAGGCCCGGCTCGCTCAGGCCCAGGTCGGCCAGGAACGTGTCGCGATCCTCGTCGTCAAGCTGCGACAGTTCTTCCTCGATCGCGGCGGACACCGGTACCACCTGCGCGCCCTCGGCGGCAGCGTGCGCGCGCACGGCTTCCAGGTGCGGGTTGTTCTCGAACCCGTCCTCCAGCACGTTGGCGATGTACATCACCGGCTTCAGGGTCAGCAGGAACAGGTCGCGCACCAGCGCCTTCTCTTCCTCGTCCAGACCCACCGAACGGCCGGACTTGCCGTCAGAAAGCGCAGCCTGCAGCTTGGCCAGCACCGGCTTGCGCGCGGCGGCCTCCTTGTCGCCACCCTTGGCAGCGCGCTCGGCGCGGTTCAGCGCCTTCTCGACGCTGTCCAGATCAGCCAGGGCCAGTTCGGTATCGATGGTTTCGATATCCGAAATGGGATCGACCTTGTTGTTGACATGGATGACGTCGGCGTTCTCGAAGCAGCGCACCACGTGGGTGATCGCATCGACTTCGCGGATGTGCGCGAGGAACTTGTTGCCCAGTCCTTCGCCGCTGGCAGCGCCGGCGACCAGGCCGGCGATGTCGACGAATTCCACGGCGGTCGGAATGACCTTCTGCGGGTTGATGATCGCTGCCAGCTCGTTCAGGCGCGGGTCCGGCACCGGCACGATGCCGACGTTCGGTTCGATGGTGCAGAACGGGAAGTTCGCCGCGGCGATGCCCGCCTTGGTCAGCGCGTTGAACAGGGTCGACTTGCCGACGTTGGGCAGGCCGACGATGCCGCATTTGATACCCATCTTTGACAACCTCTGGGGTGAAATTGATTGGGAAAACAGCGCGCGCGCCGCTTTCCCAAGCTGTTTCAATCGATCATTGCGGGTGCCAACCGGGGTTGGCAGCTACTTCGGGGTGTTCAGGCGCTTCATCGCTTCATTGAAATCGCCCTGCACGGCCAGCGGCATCACGTCGATCGCATCGTCGATGGCGCGCGCGATCAGCAGGTCGTCGTCCTTGGACGGGCGGCCCAGCACCCAGCCCACCACGTGATCCTTGTGGCCGGGATGGCCGATGCCCACGCGCAGGCGATGGAACTTGCCGTGACCCAGCAGGCGGATGGTGTCACGCAGGCCATTCTGGCCGCCATGACCGCCGTCGAACTTGAGCCGCGCCACACCGGGCGGGAGGTCCAGTTCATCATGCGCCAACAGGGTTTCCTCGGGCTCGATCTTCCAGAACCGCTGCGCGGCGGTGACCGATTTGCCACTGAGGTTCATGAAAGTGGCAGGCTTGAGCAGCCATACCGTCTGCCCGGCGATCTCGACCTTGGCGGTCTCGCCGAACAGCTTGCTGTCCACGTTCCATCGCGCCCCTGCCTTTTCCGCCAGGGCCTCAACGAAATGAAACCCGGCATTGTGCCGGGTCCGGGCGTGCTCCGATCCGGGATTGCCCAGACCAACGATCAGTCGCAGTCCTGCCATTGGATCTTCCTGTAGATGCCGGGGCGGCGCCTGCCGGAGCAGGCGCCGCGGGGGCATTACTCGGCGGCCGGTGCTTCTTCAGCGTCGGCAGCGTCTTCCTTGCCGTGCTTGGCGGTGACGATCGCGTCGTCGTGGTCCTTGCCCAGCGCCAGGGCCGGGATTTCCACGCCCTTCGGCAGCTTGATGTTGGACAGGTACACCACGTCGCCAGCAGCCAGGTCGGCCAGGTCGACTTCGATCGACTCCGGCAGGTCCTTCGGCAGGCAGCTGATGGTCACTTCCTTCAGTTCGTGGGTGACCACGACGTCGGCAGCCTTGCCGGCCGGCGAGGTGTCTTCGTTGATGAAGTGCAGCGGGACCGAAGCGGTCAGGGCTTCGTTCTCGTTCACGCGCTGGAAGTCCAGGTGCATGATCAGCTGCTTGTACGGATGGCGCTGCATGTCACGCAGCAGGACCTTCTGCACCTGGCCGTCCAGGTTCAGGTCCAGGATCGAGGCATAGAACCACTCGTTCTGCTGGGCCAGCCAGATTTCGTTGTGGTCCAGGCTGATGGCGACCGGCTCGGCGTTGCCGCCGTACACGATGGCCGGGATCACACCGGCGTGACGCAGGCGGCGGCTCGCACCCTTACGCTGCAGTTCACGCTTGGTGACCTTGATTTCATGGGTCTTCGACATTTTCGACTACTCAGGTTGTTGCCTTGCCCTGCGGCTTGGCGATTGAAGATGCTTCCGCGACCAGAAGCATCCGGGGAAGTCCTTGCCGTTGCCGGCAGGGACGAAAAACTCAGTCCACGTACAGCGAGCTGACCGACTCGCCGAAGGCGATGCGGCGCATCGTTTCGGCCAGCATCTCCGCCACGCTCAGCTGGCGGATCTTGCTGCACACCCGCGCTGCGTCCTTCAGCGGGATGGTATCGGTCACCACCAGCTCGTCGAGCTGGGAATTGGTGATGTTGTCCACCGCCGGGCCTGACAGCACCGCGTGGGTGCAGTAGGCGGCGACCTTGAGCGCACCGCGCGCCTTCAGGGCAGCGGCGGCGGCGCACAGGGTGCCGGCGGTGTCGACGATGTCATCGACCATCACGCAGGTCTTGCCGTCGACGTCACCGATGATGTTCATCACGGTGGAGACGTTGGCGCGTGGACGGCGCTTGTCGATGATCGCCAGGTCGGCATCATCCAGGCGCTTGGCCACGGCACGGGCGCGGACCACGCCGCCCACGTCCGGCGACACCACGATCAGGTTTTCCGTGCCGTAGGCGCGCCAGATGTCGGCCAGCAGCAGCGGGGAGGCATAAACGTTGTCGACCGGAATATCAAAGAAGCCCTGGATCTGGTCGGCGTGCAGGTCGACCGTCAGCACGCGATCAGCGCCAGCGGTGCTGAACATCTTCGCCGCCAGCTTGGCGGTGATCGGCACACGCGAGGAACGCATGCGGCGATCCTGGCGCGAGTAACCGAAGTACGGCACCACGGCGGTCACGCTGTTCACCGATGCGCGCTTGAGCGCGTCGATCAGCACCAGCAGTTCCATCAGGTTTTCCGCACTCGGCGCGCAGGTCGGCTGGATCACGAACACGTCCTGCTTGCGGACGTTCTCTTCGATCTCCACCTGCACTTCTCCATCGGAGAAATGCGAGACCAGCGCCTTGCCCGGGCGAACCCCCAGTTCCTTGCAGATGTTCTGCGCCAGACGTTTGTTGGCGTTGCCGGAAAAGACCAGCAGGTTCGGGGACTCTTGCATCATGATTGTCTCGGGCGGGGACGAGTGGCGGGGATCCGGTGGCGGCAAGGACCACGCCGGACCCTTGCTGCTGACAACACCGCGGTTGTTTCCACGTCCCGCGCGGATGATGCGCTGAAGGCGCGGACACAGCCGCATTGGCAGGGGCGGTAGGATTCGAACCTACGAATGCCAGGATCAAAACCTGGTGCCTTGGGCCTCTTGGCGACGCCCCTGCATTTGAAATCAGTGTTGCTCGAGTGCATCCAGCAGCGGCGAACGCGCAACGCCCGCAGCCACCCTGGCCCGCAACTCCTTCGGCAACTTCGCCCGCCCCTGCTGTGCGGCAGTCTGCGATGCGAATTCGACGAAACAACCACTTCCAGAACCGGTCAGTCGCGCGGTACCGATGTCGCTCAACGCGGCAAGTGCTGCCTCGACGGCAGGCTCGCGGCGGCGCAGCACCGGTTCGAACGCGTTCCCGACCAAGGCCCCGGAAGCGAAGTCGTCTATTTTCGCCACTGGGCTGTCGCGCGTCAAATCCGGGGCTGCGAACAGGACCGGGGTCGGAACATGAACGCCGGGCTCGACCACCACATACCAGGCCGGTGCCAGGGTGATCGGCTGCAGCCGCTCTCCCACACCTTCGGCCCAGGCGTTACGGCCACGCACGAACACCGGCACATCCGCGCCCAGGCGCAGGCCCAGCGCGGCCAACGCGTCCTCGTCCAGAGCGGCGTTCCAGAGCCGGTTCAGCGCCACCAGCACGGTGGCAGCGTCGGATGACCCACCGCCGAACCCACCACCGGCCGAAATATGCTTTTCGACGATGATGTCGACACCTTGGTCGATGTTGGCGACCTCTTTCAGCATGCGAGCGGCACGTACGGCCAAATCGTCGGCCTCGTCCACACCCGGCAATCCCTCACCCTGCCGACGTACCTGGCCGTCTTCACGCAGGCGCAGGCCGATGCGGTCCCCCCAATCCAGCAGGCGGAACACGGTCTGCAGCTCGTGATAGCCGTCGGCGCGGCGGCCGGTGATATGAAGGAACAGGTTCAGCTTGGCCGGGGCCGGCCACCAGGACCAGCCCGCATCCTCCGCACCCGCGCTCATGGCGCGCCCTGCCCCCACTGGTCCACCAGCAGGCGAACCTTGGCATCTCCGCTACTGGCTTCGATCCGGCGCGGCAGGGACGGGCGCCCGGCCTCGGCGGGGTACCAGTCCAGGTACTGGATCTGCCAGCCCATCTGCTGCATGCGGCGCGGGCGACCTTCGCCATCACGCTCGACCTTGCCCGCGCCGGCGGGATCGGCAACCGCCAGCCCACGCACCCACTCGGGCAGGGAGTTGACCGGGATTTCCCAGCCCGTGGCCTCCAGCAGCAGCTGCTGCGCGTCCTCGCCTTCACGCGGGCCGCCGGCCAGTCCCTCCAGGCGACCGCCTCCATGCTGGCTGTCGCCGGTCAGCTTCCAGCTCTGCCGGGTCACGGGTGCACTGAGCTCGATCACGTAGCGCCGCCCGGCCTGCTGCCAGTCGATGCGTCCACTGCCACCGTCCTTGCCCTTGCTGACCGCTACCCGGCCCTGGAAGGACCACTCCGGCTGCGCCTGCAGCGCCGCTACCCGAGCGGCTTCGGCCTGTGCCGCTTCCACCGACACGGTCTCGACCACGGCCGGCGCCGGTGTCTTCTGGGTGCCCAGCGACGTACAGGCAGTCATGGCGACGGTCGCCACTGCCAACAGCAGCGGCCGGAAAAGGGAAACACTCATGGATTGAATTTCTCGCGGGCACGCTGCAGCGCGCGGTTGTCGGGGTCGAGCCTGGCCGCTTCCTCGAAGAAGTGGCGGGCCTCGTCATGCCGGCCGAGCACCCACAGCACTTCGCCGACGTGTGCGGCGATCTCCGGATCCTTGGCCAGGGTCCACGCACGACGCAGCTGCACCAGCGCCTCTTCGTTGCGGCCCAGGCGATACAGCACCCAGCCATAGCTGTCGACGATGGCGGCATTGTCCGGCTCGGCCACGCGGGCACGGTCGATCAGTTCCAGCGCCTCCTGGTAGCGACCGGTGCGATCGGCCAGGGTGTAGCCCAGCGCATTCAGCGCCGGCACGTTCTCCGGCTCGGTGATCAGGATCTTGCGCAGGTCGGCCTCGGCACGGGCAATATCATCACGGCGTTCCCAGGCCAACGCACGCGCGTACAGCAGTGCATTCTCGTCCGGGTAAGCGGCCAGACCGCGGGCCAGCGCATCCAGTTCACCTGCATCGTCGCTGGCGCGCTGCCGCAGCTCCGCTTCCAGCAGATAGGCGTCGCGGCGCACCTCGTCGTCCACGCCGGCATCGGACTGGATCGCGTGTACCTCGTCCAGCGCCAGGCTCTGGCGCCCGGCAAGCGCCTGTGCGCTCGCCGCCCGCAGGCGGGCCTCGCTCAGTTCATCGCCGCCCGGCACGCTGTGATACCACTGCACCGCTTCCGGATAACGCTTCAGATACTCCGCGATCTTGCCCAGCAGCAGGCGCTGCGCCGGGTCCGGTTTGGCGGCCTGCCGCGACAGCTCGCTGTACAGGTTGGAAAGGGCCGCCTTGTCTCCCTGCTTGGCCAGCAGCGACGCCCGCATTCCCCAGGTCTGCACGTCCTGCGGCCCTACCGCCAGCACCCGCTCGGCGGCGGCCGGCTGGTTCAGGCTGTCGTAGGCAATGGCCACCGCGTTGCGCAGTTCCGGATCCTGGCGGGTCTTCGGTTCGACCTCGCGCAGCAGCGCCAGCGCGCGATCGGTCTGCCCGGCCTGCTGCAGCTGGCTGGCGCGCAGCAACGCCACGCGCGGCTCTTCCGGGAAGCGCTTGACCACCTCATCGATCATGCGCCGTGCCAGCTCCGGCTTTTCCATCCGCAGCGCCAGGCGACCGAATTCCTGCCAGGCCTCGATCTTCGGCGGGATGGCGTTGGCATCGACCAGCTCGCCCAGCACCTGCGCCGGCACGGCCGGATCGCGTCCACCGCCGACCAGCGCGGCCAGGGCAAACTTCCAGCCGCGGTCATCGCTGTCCTGCAGCAGGCTCTGCAGCTCGCTGCGGGCCGCCTTCACGTCGCCCTGGCGCATCGCCAGCGCACCGGCCGCGCTGCGCATGGCCAGCGACCGTGGCGCGCGCTGCTGCCACAGGGCCAGGCCCTGGGCGGCGCTGGCATCGTCGTTGGCCAGCATGGAAATACGGGTCGCGCGCTCGGCCAGGCCGGCATCGCCGTCGCTGCGCTGGGCGGCCTGCAGGTACCAGCGCGCCGCCTCGGCCAGCTTGCCGGCCTGCAGGGCGAACTCGCCGGCCATCACCGGCTCCAGTGCCAGTTCCTCGGTGGCGGCGCCCCGCGCCGGGGGCTTGGCGGGCGCCGCCGACAGGGCCTGGCTGCACGCCAGGGACAGCAGCAGAACACTGGGGATGCGAATCAATGCGGGCATCGTCGGCATCGGGGCCTTAAAATGTCGTCCAATGGCCAGCAGCTTATCGCAAGCAACTGAACAATGACCCTGTGGGTGCTCGGACTGAATCACCAGACCGCGCCGGTGGAACTGCGCGAGCGCGCGGCCTTCGCCGGCGATGCCTTGCCGCGCGCGCTCGGTTCGCTGCGCGACACCCCGCAGATCGCCGAGGCGGTGCTGCTGTCCACCTGCAACCGCACGGAACTGTACGCGGTGGCCGATTCGGCGCAGGCGCTGGACCAGTGGCTGCGCAGCCAGGCCGGCGACCTGCAGGGCTACCTGTACCAGCATGCTGATGCCGACGCCGTGCGCCACCTGTTCCGGGTCGCGACGGGCCTGGACTCGATGGTGCTGGGTGAACCGCAGATCCTGGGCCAGGTGAAGGATGCCTGGTCGACCGCGCGCGACCACGGTCTGCTTGGCCAGCGCCTGGACCGGCTGTTCCAGCAGACGTTCTCCGTGGCCAAGCGTGCGCGCACCGATACCCAGGTCGGCGCCAACCCGGTGTCGGTCGCCTCGGCTGCGGTGCGCCTGGCGCAGAATGCCTTTGCCCGCCTGGATGATTCCACCGTGCTGCTGGTCGGTGCGGGGGAAACCATCGAGCTGGCCGCCCGCCACCTCAGCGAAGGCAAGGTGCGGCGGCTGCTGATCGCCAACCGCACGCTCGCCCATGCGCAGGAACTGGCCAGCCGTCATGGCGGCGTAGCTTTGCCGCTGACCGAGCTTGAACGCCATCTGGCCGAGGCCGACATCGTGTTCTCGGCCACCGCCGCACGCGAACCGGTGATCCACCGCGAGACCGTGGCCAATGCACTGCGTGCACGCCGGCACAAGCCGATGCTGCTGTTCGATCTGGCCGTGCCACGCGACATCGAGGCTGAGGTCGGCACGCTCAACGATGCCTTCCTGTACACCGTGGACGATCTGGAACGCGCGGTGGAAGACAATCGACGCGGCCGTCGCGAGGCGGCCGCCGAAGCCGAAGCGATCATCGACCTGCAGGTATCGCGCTTCGTCGAGACCCTGCAGGCCGGCGCCCACCACGCGCCGCTGCGGCAACTGCGTGCCTTCGGCGACGCCACCCGCGCCGAGCTGCTCGAACGTGCCCGTCAGCAGCTGGCCAACGGCAAGCCGGCCGAAGAGGTCATGGAACTGCTGGCCCACGGCCTGACCAACCGGCTCCTGCACCCCCCGACCGCTGCCTTGCGCGCGGCCGCGCTGAGCGGCGATGCCGACCTGACCCGCGCCGCCGAGCGCCTGTTCCCGGCCACGCCGGGTTACCGCCACCCACCCGTGAGAACCGATGACGCCGACCCTGCGCCGTAAGCTGGAAGCGCTGGCCGAGCGCCGCGAAGAACTGGAACGCCTGCTCGCCGAACCCGACGTGGTCGCCGACAACACCCGTTTCCGCGACCTTTCGCGCGAATTCGCCCAACTTGAACCGGTCGCCACCGCACTGGCCGACGAGGCGCGCGCCAAGGCCGACCTGGCCGCCGCCGAGGGCATGCGCGCCGATCCGGACCTGCGCGAGCTGGCCGATGAGGAAATCGCCTCGGCCCAGGCGCGCCTGCAGGAACTGGAGCAGGAGCTGGCCTTGCTGCTGGTGCCCCGCGACCCACGTGACGAGGGCAATCTGTTCCTGGAAGTCCGCGCCGGTACCGGTGGCGACGAAGCAGCGATCTTCGCCGGCGACCTGTTCCGCATGTACGCGCGCTATGCCGAGCGCCAAGGCTGGAAAGTCGAGATCGAGTCCGACAACCCCGGCGAGCACGGCGGCTACAAGGAAGTGGTGGCGCGCGTGGTCGGCCGTGGCGCCTTCTCGCGGCTGAAATTCGAATCCGGCACGCATCGCGTGCAGCGCGTGCCCGCCACCGAATCGCAGGGCCGCATCCACACCTCGGCGGCCACCGTGGCGATCATTCCGGAAGCGGACGAAGTCGATGACATCGTCATCAACCCCGCCGACCTGAAGGTCGACACCTTCCGCTCATCCGGTGCCGGTGGCCAGCACGTCAACAAGACCGAGTCGGCGATCCGCATCACCCACGTGCCTACCGGCGTGGTGGTGGAATGCCAGACCGAACGCAGCCAGCACGCGAACCGCGACAAGGCGATGAAACGCCTGAAGGCGCAGCTGCTCGACGCCGAGCGCCAGCGCCAGGACGCCGCGCAGGCCGAATCGCGTCGCCTGCAGGTCGGCAGTGGCGATCGCAGCCAGCGCATCCGCACCTACAATTTCCCGCAGGGGCGGATCACCGATCATCGTGTGGAAGGCCTGACCCTGTATGACCTGCCCAACATCCTCGCCGGCGATCTGGACCCGCTGCTGCAGCGCCTCAGCCACGAGCACCAGGTGGATGCCCTGGCCCAGCTGTCGGCGGGCTGACGCCGATGTCGGCCTGGCAGCAGCGGCAACAACTGCAGCAGGCGATCGCGCGCCAGCCCGGTGACTTCGTCGCCTGGGTGATGCTGGCCGATCTGGAACTGGAAGCCGGCGACATCGGCGCAGGCGAGCAGGCCGCGCGGCGTGCACTGCAGCTGCGACCGGACCATCCCGAAGCACTGGCCCGACTGGGTCGCGTGGCATGGATGGCCGGTGCGCACGCCGACGCTGCGACGCTGCTGGGACAGGCTTCAGCGCGCGCTCCGGAGCATCCCGGCATCGCGCTGTGGCTGGGCCATGCCCTGGAAGATGCCGGCGACCCCGAGGGCGCGGCGGCCGCGTACCGGCGTGCACATGGGCTGATGCCCGACGAACCCTATATCGCCGCCCAGCGACTGGCATGGCAACGCCGCCTGTGCGACTGGCAGGACGTGGAGGCCCTGGCCGCGCAGGTGCGCGGCGCTGTCGCGACCGGGCAGGGCGCGATCGAGCCCTTTGCCTTCCTCAGCGAAGACGCCAGCGCCGCCGAGCAGCTGGCCTGCGCCCGCACGCGCGCCGCAGCCGTGGCCGCATCGGTGCGGCCGATGCCCGCTGTGAAGGTACGGACGCAGGGAGCCCTGCGGATCGGCTTCCTCTCCAACGGCTTCGGCGCACATCCGACCGGGTTGTTGACCGTTGCCCTGTTCGAGCAGCTGGGCCGCCACCCGGAACTGCAGCTGCATCTGTTCGCACTGAACCGGGACGATGGCAGCCGCATCCGCCAGCGGCTGCAGGCGGCAACCCGGCTGCACGATCTGGCGGGGCGCCGCCATGCCGACATCGCTGCCGCCATCCGTGCACAGGGCATCGACCTGCTGTTCGACCTGCGTGGCTGGGGCGGTGGCGGCGCGCCGGAAGTGCTGGCGCTGCGCCCTGCCCCGCTGCAACTCAACTGGCTGGCCTATCCCGGCACATCCGGCGCACCGTGGCTGGATGCGGTGATCGCCGATGCGTTCGTCCTGCCAGCGGCGTTGGCGCCCCACCACAGCGAGCGCGTGGTGTACCTGCCGCGCGCGTTCCAGCCCTCGGACAACACCCGCGCGCTCGAGCCGGCACCGGATCGCGCCGCGTGCGGCCTGCCTGGACACGGCGTGGTGTTCTGCTGCTTCAACAACAGCTACAAGCTCAACCCGCGCAGCATGGGGCGGGCGTTCGCCGTCCTGGCGGCGGTGCCTGGCAGCGTTCTATGGCTGTTGTCCGGCCCCGGCCAGGCCGATGCGCGCCTGCGGGCAGCGGCGCAGGCAGCGGGTCTGGACCCGGCGCGGCTGGTGTTCATGCCCAAGCTGCCGCATCCGCAGTATCTGGCCCGCTATCAACTGGCCGATCTGTTCCTGGATACACACCCGTACAACGCGCACACCACGGCCTCCGACGCACTGTGGGCGGGCTGCCCGGTACTCACCTGCCCGGGCGAGACCTTCGCCGCGCGCGTGGCCGGCAGCCTCAACCATCACCTGGGCCTGGCACGGATGAACGTTGCCGACGATGCGGCGTTCATCGCCACCGCCCGTGCGCTCGGCAACGATCCGGCAGCGCTGGCCGCACTGCGCGCCGAACTGGCACAGGCCCGCGCGCGTAGCGGCGTGTTCGACATGGCCGGTTTCGCCCGCGACCTTTCGGCATTGCTGCAGCAGCTGGCACATGAGCAGGGCTGGCAGGGCGTCGACGGCGCCTGAGCAACCGCTGCGCTAGGCTGGGCCCTCCTTTCCGCGCGGCATGACGATGGGCAAGCTCAAACGCAAGGACTACGACGAACTGCTGCTGCCGTTGCAGCTGGAACTGACCGCGATGGCCCGCTGGGTGCAGCACAGCGGGCAGCGGTTGCTGGTGCTGTTCGAAGGCCGCGACACCGCCGGCAAGGGCGGCGCGATCCAGGCCATCAGCCAGCACCTCAATCCGCGCCAATGCCGGGTGGTGGCACTGCCCAAGCCGACCGACCGCGAGGCGACGCAGTGGTACTTCCAGCGCTATGTCGGGCACCTTCCGGCGGCGGGCGAGATCGTGCTGATGGATCGAAGCTGGTACAACCGCGCAGGTGTCGAGCGGGTCATGGGCTACTGCAGCGAGAGCGAGTACCAGCAGTTCCTGCACCAGGCCCCGGTGTTCGAGCAGCTGCTGGTGGATGACGGCATCCTGTTGTTCAAGTACTGGCTGTGCGTGGACCAGGAGCAGCAGGAGAAGCGCTTCGCCGAGCGCCATATCGATCCCCTCAAGGGCTGGAAGCTGTCACCGGTCGACCTGAAATCGCGCAGCAAGTACAGCGCCTATACCGAAGCACGGGAGGCCATGCTGCGTGCCACCCATCGCGAAGGTGCGCCGTGGACCCTGGTGGACTTCAACGACCAGCGGCTGGGCAGGCTGACCCTGGTACGCAACCTGCTGGACCGGTTGCCCGACACCCGCGTGGACGCGCCTCTGCCGGAGCTGCCGAAGCTGAAGGGCAAGCTGCATCGCGAGCACTACGATGTGCTGAAGCCGATCGAGGACTTCCCGGTCGAGGAGTAGGGGTTGTCTGCAGGGCCTGCGGCCCTGCACCCGCTACGAGCAACGGCAGCAGCAACGGCAACGGCAACGGCAAAGGCAGACATACCGCGGGGTGGCGGGGCGGTGTCGGAGTGCAGGGACGCCGCAAGTACGTCCCTGTAGGCTTGGCAGCCGCATCCATGCGGCTGACACCCCGCACTCCGACACCGCCCCACCTCTGACAGTTTCCCGACATCTGATAGGTCCACGCCATGCGTGATGGAATCTCTCGGATAGCGAAATCCAAATTGGGGTCAGAGCCGTTTTCCGCAGGAAAACGGATCTGACCCAATAGCCGTTCCGACAGATCGCAGGAGACTGTCGAAGGCGGGGTGGGTCCGGTTGCGGGGGTGTCCGCGGCATGGATGCCGCGGCCAAGCCCCCATGGATGGGTTCACGGCGTCCCCCGCAACCGGGCCCACCCGCCATCCCTCAGGGAACCCGCTTCCGCTTCGGCTGTTGCTGTTGCTGTTGCGCGTAGCGGGTGCAGGGCCGCAGGCCCTGCCTACACACCCACTACTTCGCAGCCGCGATCTGCTTCTCGATGTCGGCCGCTGTAACCGGGCCGAGGAAGCTGTGCGCCACCCGGCCCTGCGGATCGATCAGATGCGTCAGCGGCAGCCCCCGCGGCGTGGCGAAGTCCGCCGGCGGATCGAACGGATCGACGATCACGATGGGATAGGTCACCGGATGCTTGGTCAGGAAGGACTGCATCTCCGGCACCTCGATGTCCTCATAGGCCAGGCCGACCACTTCGATGTTGCTGCGCATGGCGTGCAGCGCGGACAGCTCCGGCATCTCCTTGCGGCATGGTGCGCACCACGTGGCCCAGAAATTCACCACCACCCACTTGCCCCGATGGGCCGCCAGGTCGTAATCGCTGCCATCGACGGCCTTCATCTTCAACGTGGGGAACTCGGCCGTGACACGCTCGGCCGGCGTGTCCTCGGCCGCAGGCGGTGCCGCCGGTGCAGGAGCCTGCGCCGGTGGCTGGCTGCTGGCCGGCGTCGCGTCCTGCGCAGGCTTGCAGGCCGCCAGGGCAAGCGCCACAGCCAATGGAACTGCCAGCAGCAGCGGAGTCGTGCGGGTCATGGGGTGTCTCCGGAATCGGGATAGATATCGCTCACGCGACGCTTGAGGCGCTCACGCAGAGGCAGGCGCAGTTCATCCAGCGCCGCCAGCGCGGCCTGGCCCAGGCTGTCTTCCCGGTAGGGCAGATGCTGCTCCGCCACCGGGATGCGCAGTTGGGTGCATTCGTACAGATCGGCCAGGCTGACCTGGTCCAGGTCGCGCGCGAGCAGCCACTCACCCCGCTCGTCGCGGCGCAGCAGGCCGATGGCCTCCAGTTTGCAGGCCAGGTCCTGCAGCAGCGAGTCGGTCAGCATCGGCTCCAGCCGCAGGATCTCGTCATCGGCCAGCCCCCTGCCCCGGGCACGCGCCTGGTGGAAGCGGCCGAGCAGGCGCAGCAGCCCATAGAATTCATAGCCCTGCGGCAGGCGCAGCTCGACCGGCTGGTAGCGGAACGCCGCCATCGACGATGCCAGCGATGCGCCCAGCAGCACCGCCACCCAGCACAGATAGATCCACAGCAGCAGGATCGGCACGAACGCGACCGTGCCATAGAGCTTCTGGTAGGACTGGAAACTGCCCAGATAGGCACCGATGCCCCACTTCACCAGCTCCAGGATCACCGCCGCCAGGATCGCGCCGGGGACGGCGTGCCGCCATTTCACCGTATGGTGCGGCACGACCCGGAACATCAGGCTGATGCAGACGAATTCGATCAGCACCGGTGCCAGCCGCAGCGACAGGTCGGCCAGCCAGCGCCCCTCCTGGGTCCCGAACAGCGGCATTGCCAGTACCCGTGCCGACACTGCCAGCGAGGCGGCGGCAAGCATCGCGCCCAGGGTCAGCACGGTCCAGTAGACCAGGAAGCGGGTCAGCTTGGGCCGGGTCGATCCGACCCGCCAGATCTTGTTGAACGTCTCTTCCACGCTGTTGAGGGTGATCAGCAGCGAGACGACCAGGGCGATGAAGCCGGCCGCGGTGAGCTGGCCAGCGCTGGCCGAGAACTGCCGCAGGTAGCCTTCGGCGGCGCGTGCGGCATTGGGCACGAAGTTGGAGAAGACATAGTCGCTGAGCTGGTCGCTCCAGCGGTCGAAGACCGGGAAGGCCGAAAGCACGCCGAACACCACGATCGCCAGCGGAACCAGGGCGAATACCGTGGTGTAGGCCAGTGCGGCGGCCGCCTGGAACAGGCGGTCATCGAGAAAGCGGTGCCACAGGAAGCGGCCGAAGCTGGCGGCACGCGCACGATCGCGCGCGCGTTCCATCCATAGGTTGAGCGTATCCAGAGGTTCCATCGGCGCAAGGGTACCCGATGCGGAATGCACGCAGGATAGCCATACTGGCGTCCACACGATGAGGAGACCTGGGCACGATGGGCGAGATCCTGGTGCTTTACTACAGCCGCGGTGGCTCGGTGGCACGGCTGGCGCGCCAGATCGCGCGGGGAATCGGCGAGGTGCCGGGAATGGTGGCGCGGCTGCGCACGGTGCCGCCGGTGGCGGCCGTGACCCAGACCGCACAGCCGCCGGTACCCGACGATGGCGCCCCCTACGTGAGCGTGCAGGACCTGGCCGACTGCCAGGGGCTGCTGCTGGGCAGTCCGACGCGGTTCGGCAACATGGCCGCGCCGGTCAAGCACTTCCTCGATGGACTCGGTGCTGAATGGGTCAATGGCACGCTTGCGGGCAAGCCCGCCGGCGTGTTCACCTCGACCGCATCAATGCACGGCGGGCAGGAATCGACCCTGCTGACCATGCAGGTGCCGTTGCTGCATCACGGCTGCCTGATCGTCGGCATTCCGTTCACCGAACCGGGTTTGAGCCACACCACCAGCGGCGGCACGCCCTACGGCGCCAGCCATGTGGCGGGAGCGGCCGATGACCCGCAGCCGACCGATGATGAGGCGGTGCTGGCGCGGGCGCTGGGCCGTCGCGTCGCCGATATCGCGCAGCGGCTGGCCCGATGAACGCCGCGCCGCGTACGGTTCTGCTGCTGGCCCTGATGGGTCTGGCCGCGCTGTTTGCAGGCTGGTTCATCAACGACAAGCACTGGCTGGCCACCCAGCTGGTGTTCACCGCCCCACCGCTTGCACTGGCCATCGCCCTGCGCCTGGGCTGGCGCAAGGCAGGGTTCTGGGCCTCCGTGCTGGCGCTGGGCTGGTTCAGCCATGGCGTGATGAGCGCCTGGAGCCACCCGGAAACGCGCTGGCTGGCCTTGCTCGAGATTGCCCTGGCACTGACCGTGATCTTCGCCGCCAGCCTGCCGGGCCTGCGTGCGCGCTTCGGCAGGCGACGCTGACGCTGCGCCTCCCGGGCCGTATCATCTGCGTTCCCGGCCCCGCGCCGCTGCACCTGTCCTGGTTTCGCGCATGCACATGATGGAAGAGCTCCTGGTCGTCACCACCGGTGGCACGATCGACAAGATCTACTTCGACGACAAGTCGGACTACCAGATCGGCGATCCGCAGATCGGCATGATCCTGCGCGAGCTGGGGGTGACGTTCCGCTTCAACGTGATTCCGATCCTGCGCAAGGACTCGCTGCACATCAACGATGAGGACCGCGAGCTGATCCGGGCCACCATCGCGGCGCAGCCGACCCGGCATGTGCTGGTGACCCATGGCACCGATTCGATGGTGCAGACCGGCAAGGTGCTGGCGACGATCGCGGATAAGACCATCGTGATGACCGGCGCGCTCAGTCCGGCACGTTTCCGCGGTTCGGACGCGGAGTTCAACATCGGCTGCGCGATCGGCGCGGTACAGTCGCTGCCGGCCGGCGTCTACATCGCGATGAACGGGCGGATTTTCGACCCGCAGCACGTGCGCAAGAACGTTGCCGCAAACCGCTTCGAATCGGTTTGAGGAACGGAGTGCCGACCAAGGTCGGCACCCACCACCACGCGGCGGCACGCACCACCGCGCGGCCCCATGCGAAAACGCCCCGGCCGAAGCCAGGGCGTGCCCTAGGAGAGGGTCTTGGGCTCAGTACTGGGCGTTGAGGGTCACGCCCGAGAAGGTGCTGTAGGCCTTCACCCGTACGTACCAGGTACCGGCAGCGGGGCTGTTGACCGTGCAGGTTTCGCTGTTGCCGCTCAGGTACGGACGGCACGTGTAGGCGGTATCGGTCGGCGCGCTGCCCTGCCGCAGGTACAGGTCGGCATCACCGCTGCCGCCGCTGATCGTCACCCGCAGCTGGCTGCTGCCGGACGGGACATTGACGGTGTAGTTCAGCGAAGCGCCCGATGCGGCACCCAGTCCGCTCACCGGTACGTTGTTCTGCAGCACGGTACCGCCCGGGTTCGGGTTGCCACCGCCATTGATCGCTGCCGCCACTGCAGCATCGGCGTCGATGATGCCGGCGCCACAGCCACCCGAACAGGCACCCGGCAGCGGCCGAGCGGTGCTCTTGATGATGCTTTCCACCTGGGCCGGGCTCAGCGGGCTCGGTGCGACCGACTGCATCAGCGCGACCACGCCGGCCACGTGCGGTGCTGCCATCGAGGTGCCGTTGTACGAGGCATAGCTGGCGCTGCCCGGCGTGGTGGTGCCGGTGTTGAGAGTGGACAGGATGCCCTGGCCCGGCGCGGAGATGTCGATGCCCGTGCCGTAGTTGGAGAAGCTGGCACGTGCGCCCGCCGACGTGGTGGCCGCCACCGCGATCACGTTCGGGCAGTTGGCCGGTACCGATGAAGACACGTTGGTGTTGCTGTTGCCTGCGGCCACCACCACCGTGGTGCCACGGCCGACGGCGCCGTTGATCGCGTTCTGGTAGGTGGTCGAGCAGCTGCCGCCGCCGCCCAGCGAGAGGTTGATGACCTCGGCCGGATTGGCATTGGCCGGCACGCCGCTGACACTGCCGCCGGAGGCCCACACGATGGCGTCGGCGATGTCGGAGGTGTAGCCACCGCACTTGCCGAGCACGCGCACCGGCACGACCTTGGCATTGAAGGCAGTACCCGCCACGCCGGTGCTGTTGTTGGTCACCGCTGCCACGGTGCCGGCAACGTGGGTGCCGTGCCAGCTGGAGTTGGAGGCCGGGTAGCCTGCGCCACATTCGTTGGCGGCGTACCAGTCACCCTCGTCGTTGGGATTGCTGTCGCGGCCACCGCCGTCGCGTGCCATTGCCGCGTCGCTGATGAAGTCATAGCCGGGCAGGATGTTGGCGTTCAGATCGGGGTGGTTGGTGATGCCGGTGTCGATCACCGCGACGACCACGCCGGTGCCGGTGGCCTTGTCCCAGGCCGGGCGCACGTTGATCGAGGCGTTGGACGTACCGAACCCCCACTGTTCGCTGAAGCGGGTGTCGTTCGGCGTCAGCGTCGCGCGCATGATCTGGTCGACTTCCACGTATTCGACGTTGGGGTCGGCGGCGAGCTTGCGCATCAGCAGTTCGGATTCGGCCTGGTCCAGCGGACGATCGGTCCTGACCAGGGTCGGGCCGACGGCCAGCTTGCGGACCTGCTGCAGGCCCAGCGCGCGGCCCTGGCTGCTGGCAAGGCCCGCAGCCGCCGTCTTCAGCGACGATGCCAGGGCGGTGGTGTTGGCCACCGGCGCACTGCCGTCGCGATACTTGACGATGAAACGCTGGTGCGTCGGCGCGGACTGCAGCCCGCTGAGCTGGACATCACCGGCCAGCGCAGGCGTGGCCAGCAGCAGCGATGAAAGAACGGAAGCACCAAGGACCACCCACACTCGACGCACACGCGGTTGCGTTACCTGGGACATCGTATTTCCCCTTCTAGTGGTGTGAATGCCGGAATCGGCAGAAACACCGGCCCGAACCATGGGCTGGCTTGCGTTGGCGAGGTCCGGAGTCCGGCGAGCCAGCGGATCCCCCTTACGATCCGCCGTGCCGATGACGCTAATGGCCTAAACCGGACACCACAATATTTTCAGTGTCTTTTCAGGAACATGAAATGTTCGATCTGAGACTTTCCGGGTCGAGGGTTTGTGAAGATGAAGGAACTTTCGCGCCACGCGCACGAACCTGACTGGGCAGATGTCCTGTCCACCGATGACTTTGCCGACATCGGCGGCCGGCCTTCCCCGTAAACGACGAAGGCCCGTCGCGGGGACGGGCCTTCGGGGAACAGCGCAGCCGGGCATGGGCCCGGCGCTACAGCCTGGCGGGAGGATCAGCCCAGCCTGACCAGCCAGTTGTGACGGTCCGGCAGGCGGCCGTACTGGATGTCGGTCAGTTCCTTGCGCAGCGACATGGTCACTTCGCCGGCCGGCGCGTTGAGGTCGCCCACCGAGAAGCCTTCGCCCTTGAGCTGGCCGATCGGAGTCACCACCGCAGCGGTGCCGCAGGCGAACACCTCGCTGATCGCACCGGATGCAACGCCGTCCTTCCACTCGTCGATGCTGACCTTGCGCTCCTCGACCTTCATGCCGCGGTCGCGGGCCAGCTGCAGGATGCTCTCGCGGGTGATGCCTTCCAGGATGCTGCCCGACAGCTGCGGCGTGACCAGGGTGCCGTCCTTGTAGACCAGGAAGACGTTCATGCCGCCCAGTTCCTCCAGGTACTTGCCCTCGACCGGGTCGAGGAACAGCACCTGCGAGCAGCCCTGCGCCTGGGCCTTCTGCTGCGGCAGCAGCGAGGCGGCGTAATTGCCACCGCACTTGGCCGCGCCGGTGCCGCCCTTGGCCGCACGCGCATATTCGGTGGACAGCCAGATCGACACCGGTGCCACGCCCTTGGCGAAGTACGGACCGGCCGGGCTGGCGATGACGTAATAGCCGGCCTTGTGCGCGCCACGCACGCCGAGGAAGGCCTCGTCGCCAATCATGAACGGGCGGAAGTACAGGCTGGACTCATCCGCCGACGGCACCCAGGCGCTGTCCACGGCGATCAGCTGTTTCAGCGACTCGACGAAGATCTCCACCGGCAGTTCCGGCAGCGCCAGGCGCTGTGCAGAGCGCTGCAGGCGACGGCCGTTGGCGTCCGGACGGAAGGTCCAGATCGAGCCGTCGGCATGACGGTAGGCCTTGATGCCTTCGAAGATCTCCTGGCCGTAATGCAGCACGGCCGCTGCCGGGTCCAGCTGCAACGGGCCATAGGCACGCACGTTGGCGTTGTGCCAGCCGGTGTCCTTGTCCCACCGCACTTCCACCATGTGGTCGGTGAAGTGCAGGCCGAAACCCGGCTTCTCCAGGATCGTGGCGCGCTCTTCAGCGCTGCGCGGGTGGTCCGAACGGGTGACGGCGAAGCTGGGGATGGACTGGGACACCGGAGGATTCCTGTTCTGGTTGCGGGTAGTGCCGGGCCCGCGTCACTGCGGGCCCTGGGTCAAAGCATGCCGGTCTCGAGACGGGCCGCCTCGGACATCATGTGCTGGTTCCATGGCGGATCGAACACCAGCTCGACGTCGGCCTCGGCCACGGTCGGGATCATTTCCAGCTTGCTGCGCACGTCGTCGACCAGGATGTCACCCATCCCGCACGCGGGCGCGGTCAGGGTCATCTTCACGTCGATCTCGCGCTGGCCCTCGTCCAGATGCTTGATCTCGACCTCGTAGACGAGGCCCAGTTCGACGATGTTCACCGGAATTTCCGGATCGAAGCAGGTGCGAAGCTGCTGCCATACCAGTTGCTCCACCTGTTCGTCGGTGGCGTCGGCCGGCAGTTCCAGCGGAGCGGGTGCTTCCTTGCCGATGGCGTCGCCATCCTTGCCGGCGATGCGGAACAGGTTGCCTTCGACGAATACCGAATAGCTGCCGCCCAGCGCCTGGGTGATGTACCCATAGCTGCCGGCGGGCAGGGTCACGGTGTCGCCCTGCGGGACCATCACGGCCTCGCAATCGCGTTCGAAGTGGACAGGTTCGCTGCTACGGGAATACATGGGGACCGATATGGGGCCGTGGCCATGGCCACGCAAGACGGCATTCTAGCCCAGCCGTCCTGCGCCCGCCGGTGCACCGCGGCAAACCACAGTATCCTGTGGGTGACTTTCAGGAAGCTTCGATGTCCTCCAATGCCGCGCGTGCCAGGACCGTGACCTGGCTCTGGCCCTTCATGCTGCTGCTGGGCCTGGTTGTTGCTCCCCTCGCCTGGATGCTGCTGGCCCTGATGACCGGCCGCCAGGTCGGCTGGATGGCGGTGCTGACTGCTCTGGAACTGGTGTTCATGCTGCGTCTGGGCACACTCGGTCCCGGCCGTCTTCGCGTGGCCCTCGTGGTGGCCGGCACGCTGCTGGTGGCGGCGGTGGCGAACTGGGCCATCGCCAGCGCCTGGATGGGCGGCTCGATGGGGCTCAACCCCTGGGACGCCTCGCTGCGCATGGGCCCGCATCTGGCCTGGACGCTGATCAACCTGGCCAATGGCGCGATGGAATGGCTGTGGCTGGCGATCGGCGTGGCCGTCGGCGCCTGGCTGGCGCGCTGATCGCACCTGATTCGGGTAGCGCCGGGCCATGCCCGGCGCTGCCGCTACGGCTCAATGCCCGCCGTCGAGCGCCTTCAGCTCGCTGACCAGCGACGACGCTGCCTCAGCGCCGTCGCCGTACAGCATGCGCGTGTTGTCGGCGTAGAACAGCGCATTCTCGATCCCGGCAAAGCCGGTCCCGCGACCGCGCTTGATCACCACCACGTTGCGAGCGTTGATCACGTCCAGCACCGGCATGCCGTAGATCGGACTGGCCGGATCGGTACGTGCGACCGGATTGACCACGTCGTTGGCGCCGATCACCAGCACCACATCGGTGCTGGTGAACTCGGGATTGATGTCGTCCATGTCGGCGATCAGGTCGTACGGCACACCGGCCTCGGCCAGCAGCACGTTCATGTGCCCGGGCATGCGCCCGGCGACCGGATGGATGGCGAACTTCACCTTGACCCCGCGCTGCCCCAACCGCTGTGCCAGTTCCCAGATCTTGTGCTGGGCCTGGGCCACGGCCATGCCGTAACCGGGCACGATCACCACACGCTCGGCGAAGGCCATCATTGCCGCCACATCCGCCGCCTCGATCGGCTTCTGCGCGCCGGTGATCGCCTGTGCCTCTCCGCCTGCACCACCCCCGAAATTGGAGAACAGCACGTTGCGGATAGGCCGGTTCATCGCCTTGGCCATCAGGCGGGTCAGCAGGATGCCCGCCGCGCCGACCATCATGCCGGCGATGATCAAGGCCTCGTTGCCCAGCACGTAGCCCTCGAAGGACACCGCCAGGCCGGTGAATGCGTTGTACAGCGAGATCACCACCGGCATGTCGGCGCCACCGATCGGCAGCGTCATCAGCACGCCCAGCGCCAGTGCCAGCACGAAGAAGGCGATGATCGCCCAGGTGCTGAGCGTGCTGGCCGCGACGATGGCCAGCACCACCACCGCCAGCGCCACCCCCAGGTTCAACGCCTGCTGCCCTGGCCAGGTGACCCGCTTGTCGAGGCGGCCATCCAGTTTGGCCCAGGCGATCACGGAGCCGGACAGCGACACCGCGCCGATCGCGGCGCCGACCACCGCCAGCAGCAGCACGGTGGTGGAAGGCTGGCGTGCGGCAAGGTCGGCCAGCGCCTGTTCGCTCCAGTGCGTGGTATCGCGATGGGCCAGGAAGGCGTAGCGCAGCAGTTCGACCGCACCGATCGCCGCCGCCGAACCACCGCCCATGCCGTTGTACAGCGCCACCATCTGCGGCATGTCGGTGACCGCGACCTTGCCGGCCGACCACCAGGCCAGGCCGGCACCCAGCAGCAGCGCGACCAGGATAAGCGGCACGTTGTGCAGCTCGGGCAGGAAGAAGGTGGCCGCGGTGGCCAGCAGCATGCCCAGCCCGGCCCAGCGGATGCCGCTGCGCGCGGTCAGCGGCGAGGCCATCCGCTGCAGGCCGAGCAGGAACAGCGTGGCGGCCACCAGGTAGCTGGCCTTGACCAGCCAATCGAGCAGTTCGACGGTGCTGATGTTCAAGCCTGCGGCTCCTTCGGTTCGTCCTTGCCTGCCCGCGGCGCGCTCGGCCTGAACATCTCCAGCATGCGCGCGGTGACCACGTAGCCGCCGGCGGCGTTACCGGCACCGAGCACCACGGCGATGAAGCCCAAGGCCTTTTCCAGCGGCGTCTGTGCGTGGCCGAGCACCACCATCGCGCCGATCAGCACGATGCCGTGGATGAAATTGGAACCCGACATCAGCGGGGTGTGCAGGATCACCGGCACCCGCGAAATGATCACGTGGCCGGCGATGGCGGCCAGCATGAAGATGTACAGCGCCACGAACCCGTCACTCATCAGCAACGCTCCCGCTCTGTCTTCGTCGGCCCATCATAACCATGGGCTGAACCCGGCGCGCATCCTCGTCAACCGGGGCCGCGCTCACGCGTTGTCGATGGTGACCCCGAGCAAGGAACCGTACCCTGTGCTGGTGAGCAGCCCCGTCCCCCCGACCGCCGACACCGATGCCCTGCCGGCGTCGCTGGAAGCGTTCCTGGCGAGCATCGGCCCGCGCGCGTTCCGCTTCGCCGAGGCCGGCCTGCGCCAGCGCGAGGATGCCCTGGACGCCGTGCAGGATGCCCTGCTGCGCATGCTGGACTATGCCGACAAGCCCGCCAGCGAATGGGCGCCCCTGTTCTGGAGCATCCTGCGCCGGCGGGTGATCGACCTGCAGCGCCGACGCCGCTTCCGCCTGCCGTTCTGGCGCGACAACCAGGATGCCGACGGTGCCGACATCGACTGGGCCGACCCCGGCCCTACCCCGGCGCAGGCGCACGAGCAGCACCAGCAGTACCAGCAGCTGGTGCAGGCGCTGCGTACGCTGCCCGCCCGCCAGCGCGAAGCGTTCACCCTGCGCGTGCTGCAGGATCTGGACGGCGCCACCACCGCCCGCGCCATGGGCTGCAGCGAAGGCGCGGTAAAGACCCATCTCGCACGCGCCCGGCAGGCGCTGCAGGATTATCTGGAGAACCCCCCGTGAACCGCTCCCTGCCCTCCGATGACGCCTTGCGGCGCCTGCATGCGCATTCTCTGCAGGCGCTGTCGCCGGCAACGCTGTCGCGCCTGCGCCAGGCCCGCCAGGGCGCCCATGCAGCCCATCGTGGGCGCTGGCGTTGGTGGCTGGCCAGCGCCTGCTCGCTGGTGGTGGCGCTGGGCATCGGCGTGCAGTTCACCGGTCCGGACGTGCCGACGCGGCCAGCGCCGGTACCGACCGTTGCCGCAGTGGAAGACAACAGCGCGCTGTACGACGAGAATCCCGATCTGTACCTGTGGCTGGGCGACACCGACCTGGCGATGGAGTGAATCATGCTGCGACATCTCTCCCTGCCCCTGCTGATCGCCCTGGCGCTGCTGCCTGCAGCACCGGTGCTGGCGCAGACCCATGCGCCCGCGCCGCCCGCTCCCGGTGCTCCACTGCCTGCCTGGGATCAGCTCAGCCCCGCCCAGCGCGAGGCGGTGCTGGCCCCGCTGCGCGACCGCTGGAACGGCGCCGATGCCGGTCAGCGCCAGCGCATGCTGGCCCATGGCCAGCGCTGGCAGTCCATGAGCCCGGAAGAGCGCGACAAGGCCCGCCGTGGCCTGCGCCGGTTCGAGCACATGAGCCCGGAACAGCGTGAACAGGCACGCGCACTGTTCGGGCAGATGCGCCAGCTGCCCCCTGCCCAGCGCGACGCCCTGCGCGATCGCTGGTCCCGGATGACGCCGGAGGAGCGTCGCGACTGGGTGCGGGACAACCCGCCACCGGCAAAGCCGCGGTAGGCCTTCGGGATGCAGGGTCAGATCCCTTTGCCAGAGGCAAAGGGATCTGACCCCATGTCATTCACGCCTGCCAGCGCGTCTTTGCCAGCAGTTCGTCTTCCCAGTCGAAGCTCAACTGCCCTTCGCGTACGAACAGGGCAACGAAGTTGAGCAGGTTGCGCGCATACATCTCGCTGGCCTGGGTCGCACCCCGGCTGGCCAGGCCCAGTGGTCCATCGATGGTCACGCCCTGGTGTTCGATGCACTGCCCCGGCTGGGTCAGCGCGCAGTTGCCGCCGCTCTCGGCCGCCAGATCGACGATCACACTGCCCGCCGCCATGCCTTCCACCATCGCCGCAGTAACGATGGTCGGTGCCGGACGGCCCGGCACGGCTGCGGTACAGATCACTACATCGACGCTGCGCAGATGGTCGGCCAGCCGCCGCTGCTGCTCGGCCCGTTCTTCCTCGGTCAGCGCCCGCGCGTAGCCGCCCTCGCCGGCCGCGCTGACGCCCAGGTCGAGGAAGCGTGCGCCCAGCGACTGGATCTGCTCGCGCGTTTCCGGCCGCACATCGAATCCTTCCACCTGGGCGCCGAGGCGGCGCGCAGTAGCGATCGCCTGCAATCCTGCAACGCCGGCGCCGATCACCAGCACCTTGGCCGGACGCACGGTACCGGCCGCGGTGGTCAGCATCGGGAAGAAGCGCGGTGCACGCTCGGCTGCGATGAGCGCAGCCTTGTAGCCCGCCATGCCGGCCTGCGAACTGAGCACATCCATCGCCTGCGCACGGGTGGTGCGCGGCAACAGCTGCAGCGGGAACAGCAGCAGCCGGTCCTCGCTGGCCAGCGCCGCCAGTGTCGGATCGCTGGCCGGCGTCAGCAGGCCGACCACGGCTGCGCCCGGCTTGAGCCGGGCCAGCACCTGCGCCGGCGGCGCCTGCACGCACAGAAGGATGTCGATCTCGCCCCAGCGACCGTCATCGAATGCACGTGCGCCCGCGTCCTGATAGGCGGCATCGGGAAAACCGGCGGCCTCGCCCGCACCGGTTTCGTACCAGACGGTGACGCCCAGTGCGGCGAGCTTGCGCGCGGTCTCCGGCGTCAACGCTACGCGCCGTTCGCCCGGCGCGGTCTCCTTGATCCCCAGCAACGCCACGGCCATGCAGGTCCCCGCTGATCGGTGAGTTTTCCCGATCCTAGCAGGCGGCTCCCGCTCAGTGCAGGGTGGCGTTGCCCGGGTCGAGGCGGTCGATCACGCCCTGCATGGCGCTGTCAAAGGCGCCATCGTCGACATGCGCACGCAGGCGGCCCAGCCGCACCATCACCGCCAGTTCCTCCGGCGAAGCCACGCAGAAGCGCACGCCACGCCGGTTGACGAACAGCAGCCGGGAAGAAATCGGGCTCACCCAGGACAGCTTGCCGGCCTGCACCTTGCCGTCCTTGTCGACGAAGTCCAGCCAACTGCCGATCTCCATCCGGCGGAAGCGATCGGCATCGGCATTGTCGAAATCGTCGGTATCCACCTGGCTGCCCAGTTCGACCGTCGGCGAGTCCGCAACCGGCGGCATGGGCAGGACAACCTGCGGCAGCTCCGGCAGCGCACGTTCCAGCTCCGGCCGTGACTCGGCGATGCCCTGCAGGGTGTCATGCAGTGCATCGATGGCCGAGGTTGCCGCATCGCCGTGTACGCCGACACTGGCGAACACCTTGGCCAGCACCGGCTGCCAGGCTTGCAGCCAGGGCTTGCCGATGATCTGCCGGCGCGCTTCGGCCACTTCCTCCAGCAGGCCATCGCCCAGGGCCAGGGCTTCGGCGACCGATGCACCGTCTTCGCCCTCGCGCAGCAGCGCCAGGGTCAGGTGGTGCTGCCACGGCTGGCGCAGGAACTCGGCGATGGCCGGTGGCAGGGTGGCATCGCCTATGCGGCGATCCAGCTCGGTGGCCGCGCGCGTGCGGGCCATTTCCAGCTTTTCCTGGCCGCGCTGCGTTTCGGCTGCGCGCCGCTCGGCAATCTCGACGCGGCGACGGTGCTGCACCAGGAAGTCGCGGAACTCCTCTTCCAGGGTGAGGAAGATGGCCAGGTTCTCGTTGAACTCGGCGACCAGGCGCTCGATGATCTCCTCCACCTTGGCCATCAGCATGCGCTCGGCCTGGCTCTCGCCGGTGTTGCCTTCGCAGGCCTCGGCCAACGAATTGAGCAGCTTGCGCGCCGGATGGGTCTTCTGCACGAACATGCGGCGGTCGAGCATGGCGACCTTGACGAAGGGCACCACCAGGCGGCCGATCAGTTCGCGCGAGCGACCCTCCAGTTCGCGTTCATCCAGCATGACGTCGAACAGCATGCCGACCAGGTCGATCGCGTCCTCGTCCTGCGGATCCAGGCGGGTCTGGCCCGGGTCGACGCCCAGCCGGGTGGCGCTGGACAACACCTCGCTCTTCAGGCGCTGCGCGAGCGACTCACCATCCTCACCGATCGCCGCACGCAGCGTGGCGCTGGGGGTCGCCTGCAGCAGCGACAGCACCGACATCATCTCGCGCTGGCTCAACGGGCGCTGCTGGCCCACGGCCACCTGCGCGGCCGATGTTGCGTCCTCACGCACGTGGCGCGTCTGCTGCAGCAGTTCCTGCAGCGCTTCCAGCAACATCCCCTGCTGGCCATAGGCCTCGCTGCCGGCGGCGCCGGGACCGTCCCCACCGGCCTGCTGAAGGTGGCCTCGGCGCTCGGACCAGCGCGCGGCGAAGCGCTGCGCCCACGCCGGTGCGGCCTGCTCGTCATCGCTGAAATCGCTGTCGAACCCCGGCACCGGGCGCTGTTCGACCAGATCGTCCAGCCCCTGCGGTGAACGCGGGCCCGGGGCCGCCGGGGTGCGGCGCACCGCGCCCATCTGCGACATCACGCCGGCCGCCGCGAGCTGCTCGTCCAGCTTGTCGTAGATGCGGCCGACCGGCGCGCGCAGGTCGCGCTCGCACAGCTTGATCAGCACCAGGTGGACTTCCGGCGCCAGTTCGCAGCCGGCGAAGGCCTCGTGGATAGCCACGCCCAGATGTTCCGGGCTGATCGGGTTCAGGTCGGCATCCAGCGGCACATCGCCGGCCAGCCAGCCCAGGCGGCGGTCCAGCCGCGCCAGAACCGGCTTGAAATCACGCAGCAGCACCGTGGCGAAGTTGCGCACCGCCAGTCGCGATTCGAGCACGTGCTCGGCCAGCAGGCTCAGGCCATCCTCGGCCGGGCCGGACAGGGTCGCATCCGCCGACAGTGGCTCTCCGGCAACCAGAGCCGCCCAGGCGCGTTGCAGATGGCCGGCAAAGGCCGCCGCTATCTCCTCGCGCCGCCGGCGCAGCTCGCGCATCGCATCAAGGAACAGCAGCTGCGAGGCGCCGGCATTGCCGGCACGGTCGAACAGGGCGTCGTCGAAGCGCGCCAGTGCCGCCCCGAAGGCCTGGCACAGCGCGGGCAGGACGGCGTCACGGGCAAGCTGGAACTGGGCCGGGTCACGACCCGACGTTCCCAACGGTGTGGGCGCGCTCATCATTCGGGAAGGCTCCCCACCTTCTCTGGTGCGACAGACAACATGGACATCGCGACGACCGGCACACCCCATGTACCGATACGTCGATGGTAGGCCGGCCCGCCCCTCACGGACAGTGAAACAGTCCTCACTTCAAACCTCGTGACCCACGGCCCGGCAAGAGGGATATCGTAAGCCGTGCAAGGCCCGCGAGGCGAGAGGAAGCCGGCGTCCGATTGCCGCCAGTGGCATGATGTTCATCACAGTTTGATAGTGAGGGGAGAGACGCCGCAGCCACGGCGTCATCGACCACCGCGACTATAATCAAATGCCCGTGATGACCGGTTCAGACGCCATGCCCGACCCCGCCGCCCTGCTTGCCCTCGATGCCCGCCGCTCGGTGCCCTCGCGGCAGCTGGGCGAGCCCGGGCCGGACCCGCAGACCCTGCTGCGTATGCTCACCTCGGCGGTGCGGGTGCCCGACCACGGCAAGCGGGTGCCGTTCCGGTTCCTGAAGATTGCCGGCGATGCGCGTCACACTCTGGGCGCGTTCCTGGCCGAGCGCAGCCGCCAGCGCGATCCCACTGCCGGCGAGGCCGTGTTCGAGAAGGATCGCCAGCGTTTCAGCCATGCGCCGCTGGTGATCGTGGTGGTGGCCAGCCCCCGCCCCGACCCGAAGGTGCCCGAGCAGGAGCAGCTGATGACCGCTGGATGCGTCTGCTTTGCCCTGCTGCAGGCCGCACAGGCGCTGGGCTTCGGCGCCCAGTGGCTGACGGCGTGGATGGCGTTCGACCCGGCCGTACACGCCCATCTGGGGCTGGCCGACGGCGAACGCATCGCCGGTTTCATCCATATCGGCACCGCCCGCGCCGACGTGCCCGAGCGCGAGCGTCCGGATCCAGCCGCCCTGCTGCGCGACTGGACGCCACCGGCATGACCTTGCCGGCACCGGCGCCGGCGCTGTACCTGGTCGACGCCAGCATCTACGTGTTCCGTGCCTGGCACTCGCTGCCCGACCAGTTCCAGGATGCGCAGGGCTGGCCGACCAATGCCGTGCACGGCTTCGCGCGCTTCCTGCTGGACCTGCTCGAACGCGAGCGTCCGCAGCACATCGCCATCGCCTTTGACGAGGCGCTGGACAGCGGCTTCCGCCATCGCCTGTATCCGGCGTACAAAGCCAACCGCGATCCGGCTCCGGAGGCGCTGAAGCGCCAGTTCGTGCATTGCAAGGCACTGTGCGCGGCGCTCGGTCTGGCCGTGCTTGCCCATCACGACTACGAGGCCGACGACCTGATCGGCAGCGCCCTGCATGTGCACCGCGGCAGCCACCGCGGTGTCATCATTTCCGCCGACAAGGACCTGTCGCAGCTGCTGCTGGACCACGACGAGCAGTGGGACTATGCGCGCAACCAGCGCTGGAGCGTGGCCGGGGTGAAAGCGCGGCATGGCGTGCATGCGCACCAGATCGCCGACTACCTGGCACTGTGCGGCGATGCGGTGGACAACATCCCCGGCATCAGCGGCGTCGGCAGCAAGTCCGCGGCGGTCCTGCTGGCCCACTTCGGCAGCCTGGATGTGCTGTACGAGCGCCTGGACGAAGTGCCCTTCCTGCGCCTGCGCGGCGCAGCGCAGATGGCAGTGCGCCTGCGCGAGCAGCGCGAGCATGCCCTGCTCTGGCGACAGCTGACCACCATCGCGCTGGACGCGCCGCTGGAAGGCTGCCAGCCCGGCCTGCTGCGGCAGACGGCCGACCCGGAGCTGCTCGGCGGCCTGTGCCAGACCCTGCGCTTCGGCCCGATGACCCGCCGCCGGCTGTTCAACGCCGCCGGCATGGCCGACCCGCTTCCCACTCCCTCCTTTTCCAATTCCGGCGAGCCCGCATGAGCCAGCGCAATACCGAAGCCCCGCGTGTCGTCTATGAAGGCAAGTACCAGCGCATGCTGGTACGCGGCACCTGGGAATACAGCGAACGCACCCACGCCGGTGGCCTGGCGGCGATCATCATCGCCGTCACCCCCGAGGACAAGGTGCTGTTCGTCGAGCAGTTCCGCGTGCCCCTGCAGGCATCGACCATCGAGATGCCGGCCGGGCTGGTCGGTGACATCCATGCCGGCGAGTCGATCGAAGTCTCGGCGGTACGCGAACTGGAAGAAGAGACCGGCTGGACCGCCGAGCACGCCGAAGTGCTGATGATCGGCCCGACCTCCTCAGGCGCCAGCAGCGAGAAGATCGCCTTCGTGCGCGCCACCGGCCTGCGCCGGATCGGCGAAGGCGGCGGCGATGACAGCGAGGACATCACGGTGCACGAGGTCCCGCTCAAGCAGGCTGCCGCGTGGCTGGTGCAGAAGATGGGCGAAGGCTACGAGCTCGATGCCAAGCTCTGGGCCGGGCTGTGGATGATCGAACATCACCTGGACGGGCGTCCGCGTGGCTGACGCCGACCTGCACACCTTGCCGGCATTGCTGGGCGCTGACGACCCGGCGATCTACACCATCCACCGGCCGCAGGGCGCTTCGCCGTACCTGCTGCTGGCCGATCACGCCGGGCAGCAGGTACCGCGCGCACTGGCCGGCCTCGGCCTGCCGCAGCGCGAACTTGACCGCCATATCGGCTGGGACATCGGCATTGCCGGCACCACGCGTGCATTGGCCGAACGGCTGGATGCCTGGGCCATCGAGCAGACCTATTCGCGCCTGCTGATCGACTGCAACCGTCCGCTGGCATCGCCGACCCTGATTCCGGAAGCAAGCGATCACACCGTGGTACCGGGCAACGCCGGCCTGTCGGCCGCACAACGTCAGCAGCGCATCGACGCGATCCACGCGCCCTATCACGCCCGCATCGAAGCGGAACTGGATGCGCGCCGCGAAGCCGACCGCCCGACCCTGCTGGTGATGATGCACAGCTTCACTCCCTCCATGAACGGCACGCTGCGGCCATGGCATGCCGGCGTGCTCTACCACCAGGACACGCGCTTTGCCCACGCCCTGCTGCAGGCACTGCGCGACGAAGGCGATCTGGTGGTCGGTGACAACGAACCGTATTCGGTAAGCAGTACCAGCGACTACGCGGTACCGGTGCACGGCGAAGGGCGCGGCCTGGTGCACGTGGAACTGGAGATCCGTCAGGACCTGATCGCCGACGCGGCCGGGCAGCAGGCGTGGGCCGAGCGGCTGGCGCGGATCTTCAGCGCGTTGCAGCCACGGCTGCTGGCATCGGTGTAACGCCATCCGGGCCCGGTAGCGCCGGGCCATGCCCGGCGGCACTGGAGGATTCACCGTCGCGTTGCGCCTCGCCGGGGATGGCCCGGCGCTACCGGGTCATCCTGCAGGTCGATCATGCGTCGTTGGCCAGGCAGGCGGGGACCGCCGGGGCGACCGGCGCCGGGCGCAGGGCCAGCGCGATGACCACGCCGAGCAGTGCAAACACTGCGGCGCCGTACTCCGCACGCACCAGCCCGGCCAGCGCATCCGGAGAGCCGGCAGCTGCCACGTCGGCGTTGGCCACCATCACCAGTACCGCCAGGCCCAGCGCACCGCCGATCTGCTGTGCGGTGGCCGCCATGCCCGACGCCACGCCCTGCTGCGCCGCCGGCACGCCCTGACCCGCCACGATCCACATCGCGGTCCAGGTCATGCCCTGGCCGATGCTCAACACCACCACGCCCGGCAGCAATGGCCAGAAATTCGAGGCATGCGGCAGTGCCGCCGCCACCCAGGCGATGCCGACGGCACCGGCCAGGTTGCCGATCACAAGCACTCTGCGCGCGCTCCAGCGCTGCAGCGTCCACTCGGCAAGCTGGATGCCCACGGTGCACACCGCCGTGGCCGGCAGGAATGCCAGGCCGGCCTGCAGCGGACTCCAGCCGTAGCCGTCCTGGAAGTACAGCGCCATGAAGTAGTACTGCACACCGTAGCTGCTCATGAAAGCGAAGGTCAGGCCGAGGGCGGCACGAAGGCCCGGCAGGCGCAGCAGCGCGAACTGCATCAGTGGATCGCGGCTGCGCAGCTCGATCTGCACGAACGCGAACAGGATCAGTATCGACAGCACCAGGCAGCCCAGCGTGACGGGCGCCGCCCACCCCCATTCGGGGCCCTGTACCAGCGTGGTCACCAGCAGGCTGCCACCCAGGGTCACGGTGATGCAGCCGGCCAGATCGAACGAACGGCCCTGCGGGCGCGAAGCATCGGGCGGCAGCCACGCACCGGCGGCAAGCGCGCACGCGGTGGCCAGCGGCACGATCACCGCCAGCACCGCCGGCCAGCCGAAGGCCTGGGTGAGTACGCCACCGAGCAGCGTACCCAAGGCAAGACCCACTGCACTGGCCATGCTCCAGATCGCCAGCGCGCGGTTGCGGGCCGGGCCTTCTTCATACAGCGTGTTGATCAGGGCCAGCGTTGCCGGGAACAGCAGCGCGGCACCGATGCCCTGCGCTGCGCGCGCGATGATCAACAGGCCCGCATTCGGCGCCAGCGCGCCGAGCAGCGATGCCACCGCGAACAACAGCATGCCCAGGCGGTAGAAGCGGCGGCGGCCGATCAGGTCGGCGGCGCGCCCGCCCAGCAGCAGGCTGCCGCCGAAGGCCACGGTGTAGGCACTGACCACCCATTGCAGCTGCTGCGCGTTGATCTGCAGCGCGCGGCCCATGTCATGCAGCGCGACAAAGATGATGGTGGCATCCAGGGCGATGATCAGCTGGGCGGTGGCCAGCAGGGTCAGTGCCCAGCGCGGGTATTTGAGGGGAGGCATCGGTGGTCTGGACTGAAGGGGGAGCGCAGTCTCATTGATGCAGCGGAATCAATAAACCCCTCACCCGCCATATCTGTCATGATTTTCTGCATGAGTGGATCATCGATGGACCTCAACGCGGTGCGCATGCTGGTGCAGGTGGCCGAAGCACGCAGCTTCACCGTCGCTGCCGGCCAGCTCGGCCTGAGCCAGTCCGGGCTGTCGCGCGCGATCAGCCGGCTCGAGGTGGACCTGGGCGTGAAGCTGCTGCAGCGGAACACGCGCAACGTGGCATTGACCCCGGATGGGCGCCAGTTTGTAGAACAGGTCGCGCCACTGCTGTGCGGACTGGAGGACGCGGAACGGCAGCTTGCCGATCGCCCCTGCACGCCGTCGGGCACGCTGAAGATCAGTGCGCCGTCGATGTTCGGCCGCAAGGTGCTGGTGCCCCTGCTGGCGCCGCTGCTGGAGCGCCATTCACAACTGCAGGTCGAAGCCGTGCTCAGCGATCGCCTGGTCGACCTGGTCGAAGAGGGGTTCGACGCCGCGCTGCGTACCGGCACCATCGCCGACCAGCGCATCGTCGCCCGGCCCCTGCGACCGCTGCGCTGGGTGACCGTCGCCAGCCCGGACTACCTCGCCCGGCGCGGTGCACCGGGCGATGTGGCCGCACTGGCGGGGCATGCCTGCCTGGCCGTGCGCAACCTGCGCAGTGGCCGCCTGGTGGACTGGCAGTTCCTTCAGGACGGCCAGCTGCGCGAGTTCACGCCACCGACGCGGATGGTGTTCGACAGCGGCGACCCATTGGTGGAAGCCGCCATCGCCGGTATCGGCATCGTGCAGGTAATGGACTTCGCCGTGGCCGACGCCTTGGCCGACGGCCGTCTGTTGCGCGTGCTGCAACCGTATGAAGGCCGCAGCCGCGAACTCTCTTTGATCTACCCACCTTCGCGCCAGCACTCGCCGAAGCTGCAGGTGCTGGCCGACGCGCTGCTTGCAGGGGACTGGTAGCACCGGGCCATGCCCGGCGAGTCAAACCGCGGCAACAGATCGCGATGCCGCCGGGCGTGGCCCGGCGCCACCGGCGCGTTACGCGAAGCTGTCCGTGGCGCGCACCAGCGCGTCGACATTCTCCGCTTCGAACGCGGAGTGGCCCGATGCCGGGGTGATTTCCAGCTTCGCCTTCGGCCACACCTTGGTCAGGTCCCAGGCATTGGCGAGCGGGCACACCACGTCGTAGCGGCCATGCACGATCACGCCCGGGATGTCGGCGATGCGGTGCGCGTCGCGCAGCAGCTGGTCTTCCACCTCGAAGAAGCCACCATTGACGAAGTAGTGGTTCTCGATACGGGCAAAGGCCAGCGCGAAATGCGGGTCTTCGTGGCTGTTGATGAAGTCGTCATCCACATGCAGGAAGCTGGTCGCACCCTCCCACACGGCCCAGGCCTTGGCTGCTTCCAGGCGGGTCGCCTCGTCTTCACTGGTCAGGCGACGGTGGAACGCCGAGATCAGGTCATGGCGTTCAACCACCGGAATGGGCTTCAGATAGTGCTCCCATGCATCGGGGAACAGGCGGTTGGCGCCTTCCTGGTAGAACCACTCCAGCTCCCAGCGGCGGAGCATGAAGATGCCGCGCAGAACCAGTTCGGTGACGCGCTGCGGATGGGTTTCGGCGTAGGCCAGCGCCAGGGTTGACCCCCAGCTACCACCGAACACCTGCCAGCGGTCGACGTTCAGATGCTCGCGCAGCCGCTCGATATCGGCGACGAGGTCCCAGGTGGTGTTGTCCACCAGATCCGCATGCGGCGTGGAACGGCCGGCACCGCGCTGGTCGAACAGGATGATGCGGTACTTCGCCGGGTCATGGAACTGGCGCATCTTGTCGCTGCAACCGCCGCCCGGACCGCCGTGCAGCATCACCACCGGCTTGCCATCCGGATTGCCGCACTGCTCGAAGTACAGCGTGTGGCGGTCGTCGACCTTCAGGGTGCCGACGTCATAGGGGGTGATGGCGGGGTACAGCGTACGCATGCTTGCAGCTCCAGGGTGATGCCCTGCCGGGGCAGGAGAACCCACATTCTAGGCCGGTCGCCGGCCGAGGGTGACCCGATCACGCTGCTCAAGGTCCTGCTGGGTCTGCACGTCGGCGAAACCGGCCGCATCGAACAGCGTGCGGATCGCCGCGCCCTGGTCCCAGCCGTGCTCGATCAGCAGCCAGCCCGCCGGCTGCAGGTGTTCGGGCGCGCCTGCGACGATGCGGCGGATATCGTCCAGTCCGTCGATGCCGGACGCCAGCGCGCTGGCCGGCTCGAACCGCAGGTCGCCCTGCTGCAGATGCGGATCTTCGCTGGCGATGTAGGGCGGATTGCTGGCAATCAGTGCAAAGCGCGCGCCCTGCAGCGGTGCGTACCAGTCCTGTCCACCTTCAGCGAAACGCACGTTGCGCAGTTCATGGTGGGCGGCATTGCGCGCAGCCATGGCCAGTGCACCAGGGCTGGCATCGGTGGCCAGCACCTGTGCCAGCGGCCGCTCGCTGGCCAGGGCCAGGGCGATCGCACCACTGCCGGTCCCGAGGTCGGCCACGGACAGCGGGCGGTCCGGTGGCAGGCGTTCCAGCGCCAGCTCCACCAGCAGTTCGGTTTCCGGACGCGGGATGAGGGTCGCCGCATCGACCCGCAGATCAAGCGTCCAGAACCCGCGCCGGCCGGTCAGGTAGGCCACCGGTTCGCCGGCGGCGCGACGCGCCAGCAGCGCCTCGAAGGCAGCCTGCGCCGTTGCCGGCAGCGGATCGGTCGCATGGGCGAACAGCCAGCTGCGTGGACGCTCCAGCACATGCAGCAGCAGCAGCTCGGCTTCGTGGCGGGCGTCGATGCCGCCCAGGCGGGCGCTGGCGTCGGCCACCACCTGGCGCAGGGAGGGTTGGGTTGGGGAAGACATTCCGCAATTGTAGAGCCGAGCCCATGCTCGGCTGCTTCTGGAACAGCCGAGCATGGGCTCGGCTCTACAGATCCGCGGTCGAGCGTGGGCTCGGCTCCATAGATCCACAGCCGGGCGCGGGCTCGGCTCTACAAAAGCTGGAATCCGTTCAGGTTTCGCCCGAGGGCATAAGGAGGGGCTATCAGCCCTCTTCACGCGTCCCTGGCGATTTTCCTTGTCACACAGGCAGTTGCAGGATGAGGGACGCAAGGTTCAGTGCGGGCTCATGGCAATTTGATAGTCTCCATCTATCAAATAGATGCAATCAATGGATTGTTCTTATCGCAACTGAGCCGGTAACCTAGCTCCTGTCGATTCACCCACTCCCTTCACCCAGAGGAAAAATGATGTCCCTCATCAATACCCAGATCCAGCCGTTTGAAGCCAACGCCTACCACAACGGCGAGTTCATCAAGGTTTCCGATGCCAGCCTGAAGGGCCAGTGGTCCGTCCTGATCTTCATGCCGGCTGCATTCACCTTCAACTGCCCGACCGAGATCGAAGACGCCGCCGACCACTACGCCGAGTTCAAGAAGGCTGGCGCTGAGGTCTACATCGTCACCACCGACACGCACTTCTCGCACAAGGTGTGGCACGAAACCTCGCCGGCCGTCGGCAAGGCCCAGTTCCCGCTGGTCGGCGACCCGACCCACCAGCTGACCAACGCCTTCGGCGTGCACATTCCGGAAGAGGGCCTGGCCCTGCGCGGCACCTTCATCATCAATCCGGAAGGCGTGATCAAGACCCTGGAGATCCACTCCAACGAGATCGCCCGCGACGTCTCCGAGACCCTGCGCAAGCTGAAGGCCGCCCAGTTCACCGCCGCCAACCCGAACCAGGTGTGCCCCGCGAAGTGGAAGGAAGGCGAGAAGACCCTGACCCCGTCGCTGGACCTGGTCGGCAAGATCTAACGCAGCACCGGCACGCCGTGGCCCCACGCCACGGCAGGCCCATCTCCATGCCGGCGGCATCGCCGGCGTGGGGGTGAACCCAAGACAGCCATCGCCGGCCCGTCGCGGCCAGCCAGCCCCTTCCACGGTCACTGTCTTGGGTTCACCCCTACCCCCTGCTGGTCCGCTACCTTCTACAGCGGTGCCACGCCCCCTGTTTGCCTGAAGCCAGGAGAAGACCCGATGTTGGACGCCAACCTGCAGTCGCAGCTGAAGACCTATCTGGAGCGCGTGACCCGCCCCATCCAGATCACCGCGCATGCCGACGACGGCGACAAGTCGCGGGAAATGCTGGAACTGCTGCAGACCCTGGAAAGCCTGTCCGACAGCATCTCGCTGCAGGTGCTGCGTGATGGCCAGGGCCGCGTGCCTTCGTTCGACCTGGGCACGCCCGGCCAGGACATCCACCTGACCTTCGCCGGCCTGCCGATGGGTCATGAATTCACCTCGCTGGTGCTGGCGCTGCTGCAGGTGGGCGGTCATCCGTCCAAGGCCACCGCCGAACTGATCGAGCAGGTGCAGAGCCTGGAAGGCGAGTACCGGTTCGAGACCTATTTCTCCCTGTCCTGCCAGAACTGCCCGGACGTGGTGCAGGCGCTGAACCTGGCCGCGGTGCTCAACCCGCGCATCCAGCACGTGGCCATCGACGGCGCGCTGTTCCAGGAGGAAGTGGAGAAGCGCGAGATCATGTCGGTGCCGACCGTGTATCTCAACGGTGAAGTCTTCGACCAGGGCCGGATGACGCTCGAACAGATCGTGGCCAAGCTGGATACCAACGCCAGCAAGCGCGACGCAGAGAAGATCGCCGCCAAGCAGGCCTTCGACGTGCTGGTGGTGGGCGGCGGCCCGGCTGGCGCGGCCGCAGCGATCTACGCCGCGCGCAAGGGCATCCGCACCGGCATCGCCGCCGAGCGCTTCGGCGGCCAGGTACTGGACACCATGGCCATCGAGAACTTCATCTCGGTCAAGGAGACCGAAGGCCCGAAGCTCGCCACCGCGCTGGAGCAGCATGTGCGCGAGTACGACGTGGACATCATGGATCTGCAGCGCGCCACCGCGCTGGTGCCGGCCGGCGACGATGGGCTGGTACAGGTGCAGCTGGAAAACGGCGCGGTGCTGAAGTCGCGTGCGGTGATCCTGTCCACCGGTGCGCGCTGGCGGCAGATGAATGTGCCGGGCGAAGAGCAGTACCGCAACAAGGGTGTGGCCTACTGCCCGCACTGCGATGGCCCGCTGTTCAAGGGCAAGCGCGTGGCGGTGATCGGTGGTGGCAACTCCGGCGTTGAAGCTGCCATCGATCTGGCCGGCATCGTGTCGCATGTAACCCTGCTGGAATTCGATTCCAGCCTGCGCGCCGATGAGGTGCTGCAGAAGAAGCTTCGCAGCCTCGGCAATGTCACCGTGCTGACCAGCGCCCAGACCACCGAAGTGCTGGGCGATGGCAGCCGGGTCACCGGGCTGGTCTACAAGGACCGCATCGGTGGCGACGCCCACCGCGTAGAGCTGGAAGGCATCTTCGTGCAGATCGGCCTGCTGCCCAACACCGAGTGGCTGAAGGACACCGTGGCGCTGTCGCCGCGCGGCGAGATCGTCATCGACGACCGTGGCCAGACCAGTGTGCCCGGCGTGTTCGCCGCAGGTGATTGCACGACGGTACCCTACAAGCAGATCATCATCGCCATGGGCGCCGGCTCGACCGCCGCACTGAGCGCGTTCGATCACCTGATCCGCTCGTCGGTGAGCAAGAGCAGCGGGGCCGTTGCCGAAGCTGCCTGATCCACTGCTCCCGGGTTGCCGGGAGCATTGTCAGCTGCGGGGTGACCACGCCGCCAGCCGGTCCGTTATCCCTGGGATGTGAGGATGAATCTACGCGATCTGAAGTACCTGGTAGCCCTGGCCGACCACAAGCATTTCGGTCGGGCTGCCGCGTCGTGCTTCGTCAGCCAGCCCACGTTGTCCACCCAGATCCGCAAGCTGGAAGAAGAGCTGGGCCTGCCGCTGGTCGAGCGGGCCCCCCGCAAGGTGATGCTGACCCCGGCCGGCCAGGAAGCCGCTGCACGGGCGCGGGTGATCGTGTCCGAGGTGGAGCAGCTGAAGGAAGCGGCACGGCGCAGCCGCGATCCGGAAGCCGGCACGGTGCGCCTGGGAATCTTCCCGACCCTGGGCCCGTACCTGCTGCCGCATGTGATCCCGCGCATCCGCGAACGTTTCCCGGAACTGGAACTGCTGCTGGTCGAAGAGAAGAGCGATGTGCTGCTGGAGCGCCTGCGCGAAGGCAAGCTCGATGCCGCGCTGCTGGCACTGCCGGTGATCGACGATCAGCTGCACGCCGAGTTCCTGTTCGAGGAGCCGTTCCTGTTGGCCGTTTCCGGTCGCCATCCGCTCGCCCAGCGCGCTCATCTGGATGTGCAGGAACTGGCCACGCAGAAGCTGCTGCTGCTGGAAGACGGCCATTGCCTGCGCGACCAGGCGCTGGAAGTGTGCCGGCTGTTCGGCGCCAACGAGAAATCCGAGTTCCGCGCCACCAGCCTGGAAACATTGCGGCAGATGGTCGCCGCCGATGTCGGCATCACATTGCTGCCAAGCCTGTCGGTGCAGCCCCCCGTCCCGCGCTCGAACAACATCCGCCTGCTCGATTTCATCGGTGAGGGCCGGCCCAGCCGCCGTATTGCGATGGTCTGGCGCCGCAGCTCGGCGATGAACGACTTCCTGATGGAGCTGGCCAGCCAGTTCAAGCGCCTGCCGCATGCGCTGTTCACGCTGGAAGCCGCCAATGGCACGGCCGCCGATCCGGCCAGCCTTTCCGGCCCCGCGCTGAACGGCTGACGGCCCCGCGTCCCCGCCCCCGAGCGGCGGGAGTCGATTCCGGTCGCATTTGTCCCCACAATACAGACAGGCGGCGCCAGCAGGCGCCGCCTTTTGCATGGTTTTCAACCAAGGAGTTTTACATGAACACCGCCAGCGGCCTGCCGCCGTCGATCACTGTCTCAACCTTCGACATGGACCGCCTGGAGGCCATGCTCGAAGCCCCTGCGCTGAGCCAGACGCCTGCCGCGCTCGCGCTTGCCGAAGAACTCAACCGGGCCACCGTGCTGGCGCCGGACCAGATTCCCGAAGGCATCGTCATGATGCATTCCCGCGTGGAGTGCGAAGATGGGGTCTCAGGCGAGAAGCACGTCCTGACCCTGGTCTTCCCCCGCGAAGCCAACGTCGATGAAGGCAAGGTTTCCGTGCTGGCCCCGGTCGGCAGTGCCCTGCTCGGCCTGTCGGTCGGCCAGAGCATCGACTGGACTGCACCCGGTGGTCGCAAGCTGCGCCTGCGCGTGACCGCAGTGCACAACGACCGTCCCTGATCTCCGCTGCGCACTGCGCGCGATCCGATTCCCCGTACCAGGAGCCGTAATGAGTACCTCGTCCAAACTGTCCCAGCTGCGCGAACTGTCCGTGGTCGTTGCCGATACCGGTGACTACGAGGCGATCAAGCGCCTGCAGCCGGTGGACTGCACCACCAACCCGACCCTGGTGAAGAAGGCACTGGACCTGCCGGTCTATGCCGATCTGATCGAGCGCGAACTGGCCTGGGGCCGTCAGCAGAGCGGCGACCGCGAGGCCGTGGTGCATGCGGTGGCCGATCGGCTGACCATCGGCGTCGGCGCGCTGCTCAGCACGCTGGTGCCGGGCCGCGTGTCCACCGAGGTGGATGCTGACCAGGCGTACGACACCGCCGCCACCGTGGCCAAGGCCCGCCAGTTCATCCAGATGTACGCCGATGCCGGCGTACCGCGCGAGAAGATCCTGATCAAGATCGCCGCGACCTGGGAAGGCGTGGAAGCGGCGCGGATCCTGCAGGCCGAGGGCATCGACTGCAACCTGACGCTGATCTTCAACCCGACCCAGGCGCTGGCCTGCAGCGAAGCGGGCGCGTTCCTGATCTCGCCGTTCGTCGGCCGCATCCTTGACTGGTACGTGGCCAACGGCCAGACCCCGGCCAACATCGATGAGGACCCGGGCGTGAAGTTCGTGCGCAGCGTGTATGCGGAGTTCAAGCGCCGTGGTTCGCCGACCGTGGTGATGGGCGCCTCGTTCCGTTCCACCGCACAGATCGAGGCGCTGGCCGGCTGCGACCGCCTGACCATTTCGCCGGATCTGCTGGAGAAGCTCGACGCCGATCACGGCGAGCTGCCGCGCAAGCTGGTGCCCGGTGAGGGTAACGGCGTGGCGGTGACCCCGATCGATGCGGCGACGTTTGCGGCGGATCTGGCTGCCGATCCGATGGCGACCGAGAAGCTGGCGACCGGTATCGAGGCGTTCGCCAAGGATCTGGAAGCGCTGCGCGAGCGGATCCGCGCGGCGCTGTAAGGGTTCCAGCCAACGGCTGAGCCCCTCGTGGCGGGGGCTTGGTCGCGAAAGGCGGGTCATGCGTTTGGCAGGGTGGGTAGGCCGTGCAGGGGACGCTGCAAGTACGTCCCTGTAAGCTCGGTCGCCGCATCCATGCGGCTCACGCCCCTGCACAGCCTACCCACCCTGCCTTCGACAATTTCCTGCGGCCGCCCGCCACGGAAGAAAGAGAGAAGAGCAACAGCGGGTCGCGCGCTTCGCTTGCTCGGAGCGGAGCATGGCTCCGCTCTACAAAAGACACCGCAGGATCAAACAAAAAGGACGCGGCGAAGGCCGCGTCCTTTTTGTTTTCCTTCAGTTCGTCAGTAACCCACGCTCTTGCCCACCGTCACCGGGAAACTGTCGGAGGTGGGGTGGTGTGGGTTGGCAGGACCGTTGGCGCCATGAATGGCGCCATCGAGCCCCCATGGATGGGTTCACGGCGTGTCCTGCCGACCCACACCGCCCCGCCCTACTCACAGCAACCCAGAGCCGCTTTGGCTTTGGCTCTGGCTTTTGCTTCGGCAGTTGCTTTCCGCTTCTGCCCGCCGCAGGCGGACCACCGCGCGTCAGCGCGGCGCCTCCACATCCAGCCCGATCGGGCAGCTCACCCCGGTGCCGCCGATGCCGCAGTAACCGTTCGGGTTCTTCGCCAGGTACTGCTGGTGATAGTCCTCGGCGTAGTAGTACTCCGGCGCCGGGAACACGATCTCGGTGGTGATCGGGCCGTAGCCGGCCGCGTCCAGCTGCGCCTGGTAGGCCTCGCGGCTGGCCAGCGCAGCGGCGTACTGCGTTTCGTCGGTGGCATGGATCGCCGAACGGTACTGGGTGCCGGTGTCGTTGCCCTGGCGCATGCCCTGGGTCGGGTCGTGGCTTTCCCAGAACAGCTGCAGCAGCCGTTCCAGGCTCACCACCTTCGGATCGAACACCACCTGCACCACTTCGGTGTGGCCGGTCAGGCCGGAGCAGACTTCTTCATAGGTGGGATTCGGCGTGACGCCGCCGGCATAGCCGACCGACGTGCTGTACACGCCCGGCTCCGACCAGAATTTGCGCTCGGCTCCCCAGAAGCAGCCAAGCGCGAAACGGATCTGCTGCAGGCCGGCAAAGCGGTCCTTCAGCGGGTGACTGTTCACGAAGTGCTGGTTGCTGTGCAGCGGCAGTGGCTGATCACGCCCTGGCAGCGCCTCTTCCGGGCGCGGCAGGCGCTGCTTGAAGGCGCCGATGCCCAGGATGCCCTGTCCGATTCCCAACATGATGCGCTCCTACGCCGGAAGGCCGGCAATGTCGTCTGCATCGGAAATGGGGGCGTCGGCGGCGTGGCCCAAGTCCAGGCCGGCGACGATGCCTTCAGCCTCGGCCCGCGCGGCGTCGGGGATGCCGACCCTCAATACACCGAACAGCGGCAGCTCGCCCATGCCCCCCAACAGCTGCTCGCCGAACACGAAGGCAGGAATGCCGGCGTCTTCCAGCGCGTGCTTCACCAGGTGGGCGTCGAACAGATTGTCGGCCTTGTACACGATGTGCATGGGGCGGCTCCACGGGAGAGGCCTCCAGCATACGCCCGGGCGCTGAATGCCGCCGCTGCGCTCGCCGGGCATGGCCCGGCGCTACCCCTGCCCCCCCCTGCGCCCGGTAGCGCGGGCGCAACCCCGGCAGCCCTTCCCCTTACGCGCTAGACTGTTGGTCTTTCTGCCCTTTTTCGCCCAGCCTCATGTCCGAGCACACCCCCGCCAGCCCCGAGACCCCCGCCGACAGCCACGAAAAGCGCGATTTCATCCGCCAGATCGTGCGCGAGGACCTGGCCAGCGGAAAGCACCAGGCGATCAAGACCCGGTTTCCGCCGGAGCCGAACGGCTACCTGCACATCGGCCATGCCAAGTCGATCTGCCTGAACTTCGGCATTGCCGGCGAGTTCAGCGGCGTATGCAACTTGCGCTTCGACGACACCAATCCGGCCAAGGAAGACCCGGAGTACGTGGCCGCCATCCAGGATGATGTCCGTTGGCTGGGGTTCGAGTGGAACGAACTGCGCCACGCCTCCGATTACTTCCAGGCCTACTATCTCGCCGCCGAGAAGCTGATCGAGCAGGGCAAGGCCTATGTGTGTGACCTGTCGGCCGAGGAAGTGCGTGCCTACCGTGGCACCCTGACCGAGCCGGGCCGTCCCTCGCCGTGGCGCGAGCGCAGTGTCGAGGAGAACCTCGACCTGTTCCGCCGCATGCGTGCCGGTGAATTCCCGGACGGTGCGCGCACCCTGCGCGCGAAGATCGACATGGCCAGCGGCAACATCAACCTGCGCGATCCGGCGCTGTACCGCATCAAGCATGTCGAGCACCAGAACACCGGCAATGCGTGGCCGATCTACCCGATGTACGACTTCGCGCATGCGCTGGGCGATTCGATCGAGGGCATCACCCACTCGCTGTGCACCCTGGAATTCGAGGACCATCGCCCGCTCTACGACTGGTGCGTGGACAACGTCGATTTCGCCCATGACGACGCACTGACCCAGCCGCTGGTCGATGCCGGCCTGCCGCGCGAAGCTGCCAAGCCGCGCCAGATCGAATTCTCGCGCCTGAACATCAACTACACGGTGATGAGCAAGCGCAAGCTGATGGCGCTGGTCACCGAGCAGCTGGTGGACGGCTGGGAGGACCCGCGCATGCCGACCCTGCAGGGACTGCGTCGCCGCGGCTACACCCCGGCGGCAATGCGCCTGTTCGCCGAACGCGTGGGCATCAGCAAGCAGAACTCGCTGATCGACTTCAGCGTGCTGGAAGGCGCGCTGCGCGAAGACCTCGATGGCGCCGCACCGCGCCGCATGGCCGTGGTCGACCCGCTCAAGCTGGTACTGACCAACCTGCCCGAAGGCCATGAAGAACAGCTCACCTTCAGCAACCATCCGAAGGACGAGAGCTTCGGCAGCCGTCAGGTGCCGTTCGCGCGCGAGGTCTGGATCGACCGCGAGGACTTCGCCGAAGTACCGCCGAAGGGCTGGAAGCGCCTGGTGCCGGGCGCCGAAGTGCGCCTGCGTGGTGCCGGCATCATCCGCTGCGATGAGGTGATCAAGGATGCCGACGGCACCATCACCGAGCTGCGCGGCTGGCTGGATCCGGAGTCGCGCCCCGGCATGGAAGGGGCCAACCGCAAGGTCAAGGGCACCATTCACTGGGTCAGCGCCGTGCACGGCGTTCCGGCCGAGATTCGCCTGTACGACCGGCTGTTCTCGGTGCCGAACCCGGACGACGAGTCGGAAGGCAGGACCTACCGCGACTACCTCAATCCGGAATCGCGCCGCACCGTCACCGGCTATGTCGAGCCGGCCGCGGCCAGCGCCGCGCCGGAGCAGTCGTTCCAGTTCGAGCGCACCGGCTACTTCGTTGCCGACCGCCGCGACCACACCGAAGCCAAGCCGGTGTTCAACCGCAGCGTGACGCTGCGCGATACCTGGTCGGCCTGAAGACCTGCGCGGGCGCCGACACGGCGCCCGCACGCCCGCACGCCCGCGACGATGATCACCGCCCTGTCCGCCCTGCTCTGGTTTCTGACGCAGCATCCGCTGCTGACCTTCTTTGCAGCAATGGGGCTGGCCGCGCTGGTCTCGTGGTGGCGGCGTTCACCGGTCTACGCCATCGTGGTGTTTCCGCTGGCGATGCTCAACATCTTCCTCGGCAGCTTCCTCAACGCCACTTTCCTCAATGCGGTGGGCGAGCGCGGTGAAGCGGTGATCGTGAAGGCCGAGGAAACCAATTCCACGCTCAACGAACAGTACATCTGGCGCTACGAAGCGGTGCTGCGCACCGCCGAGGGTCGCGACGTGGAGGTGGTGTTCCACACCAACACCGCCTCGCTGTGGCCGCTGGAGAACGCGATCCGCATCCCGGCTCAGGACCAGCCGTTCGTGGTGAAGTACACGCCGGGCTTTCCGCGCAACTTCGTCATCCTCACCACCGAATCACCGCACGGCATCGCCCAGGCCCGTGCCAGCGCGCGCGAGCGGGTGGAGGTCGCCGCACGCAAGCTGCACTTCAGCCCGGGCAACGCCGATTTCCGCGCGGACTATCGCCGCGAACTGGATACCTGGCTGCGTGACCATGGCAACGATCCGCAGCAGCAGTCCGACGCACGGCGATATCGCGCAGAACGCGAAGCACTCGATCACTAGCACCCGGCCCGGCCTGGATGCTCCACCCGATCCATCCACAGGCCTGACATGACCACGACGTCCACCGCCCTCCTCCCGCTGCTGCAGCAGGTCCTGCAGGACGCTGGCATCGCCAGCCGCGTCGACGGCGGCGCGCTGCTGCTGGACAGCGGCCTGCGCCTGACCCCGCATGCGATGGCGGCACACGCGCGCGACAACGGTGGCTGGCAGACCTCCACGGTCATCGAGGCGCAGCACCCCACCCTGTTCGCCGATGGCCTGTTCGAGTACCAGCACGCCAACGGCGCCGATGAGCAGGCCTCGCTGCTGTCCGGCTTCCAGGCCTGGGTGCGGGTGGACCTGGCCACCCTGCAGACCGCAGTGGGCGCCGACGATGCGCAGGGCCTGCCGATGATGGGCCTGACCTATCCAGCAGGTGATGACGGCAAGGAACACGGGCGCACCGTGGTGCTGGGGCCGCTGGCCCACTACCGCGCGCAGGAGGTGGAGGTCGCCACATGCAGTGAGGACGACCACGGTTCCTGCCCCTGCTGCCTGTTCACCAGGAGCATGGACGCCTTCGACGAGCTGCTGAAAGCGCGCCAGTTCCTTGCCATCTGCCTGTTCGCCTCGCGCGATGCCGATGGCCTGTGCGAGGCCGATTGCCGGGTCAATGGCCACGACTTCGCCCCTGCCCTGCCATTGCTGCGCGCGTATGCCGCCAGTTGGCCGCAGGCCGGGCTGGAGTTCCGCAAGCAGTACGTGGTGATCCGCACCGGCTCACCCGGCTGACGCGCCCACACCCGGTACAGGCCGGTGCGGCTACACTGCGCGCCGGTTTCCCAAGCAACCGCACTTTTCCCATCCCACACGAGGCACCCCCGCGATGCTGTATGCGCAAGTCCACCTGACCCTTCCCGCCTGGATCCACGACGAGATCGACCTGGATCGTCGATATCCGGGCGATGAGGCCAAGGTCGCGCTGGCCATCGAGCTGTCGCGCCAGAACGTCGAGCACGCCAGCGGCGGCCCGTTCGGCGCCGTGGTGTTCGGTCCGGACGACAAGGTGATCGCCGCCGGCGTGAACCGGGTGATGCCGCATGCCACCTCGTTGGCACATGCCGAGAACATGGCCTACATGCTGGCCCAGCAGCGCCTGCAGACGCCGCGCCTGAATGCCGTGCTGTCGCCGGTCACCCTGGCCACCAGCTCGCAGCCGTGCTGCCAGTGTTACGGCGCTACGGTGTGGGCCGGCATCGACCGCCTGCTGATCGGCGCCAGTGCCGCCGATGTAGAGGAACTGACCCCGTTCGACGAAGGCCCGCTGCCGGCCGACTGGGTGGGCGAGCTCAACAAGCGTGGCATCGAGGTGGTGCAGGGCCTGAACCGCGACGCCGCACGCAGCGTGCTGCGCGCCTATGGGGAAAGCGATGGCGCCCGTTACTGAAACCGGCATCGGCCTGCTGTGCCTGTGCCGGCAGGGCTTCGAGCCGGAGCTGGCCGGCGAACTGCAGTTCCGCGCCGGTGAGGCAGGGTTCGCCGGCTACGCACGTACCCAGCGCAATGACGGCTATGTGTTGTTCATGTGCGACGAAGCGGCCGCGTTGGCACCGCGGTTGCCGTGGCGCGGCCTGATCTTCGCGCGGCAGAAGCTGGTGGTGCTGGCTGAACTGCCGCAGCTGGATCCGGCCGATCGCATCACGCCGATGCTGGAGGTGCTGGCCGATGCGCCACGCTTTGGTGATCTGTGGGTCGAACATCCGGATTCGGATGCCGGCAAGCCACTGTCCGGGCTCGCCCGTGCGTTCGGCAACGCGTTGCGCCCGGCGCTGCGCAAGGCCGGCAAGCTCAGCGACAAGCCCAATGCACGGCTGCCACGCCTGCACGTGGTGTTCGTGGACGGCACCCACGCCTTCATCTGCGTGGCCGACCCCGCCGACAGCGCACCGTGGGCACTGGGCATTCCGCGCCTGAAACTGCTGCCGGAGGCACCTTCGCGTTCGGCGCTGAAGCTGGACGAAGCCCTGCTGACCCTGCTGACGCCGGAAGAACGCGAGGCACTGGTGAAACCCGGCATGCGCGCGGCCGACCTGGGCGCGGCACCGGGCGGCTGGACCTGGGTGTTGACCCGCCAGCACATGCAGGTGCTGAGCATCGACAACGGCCCCCTGCGCCAGCACGTACTGGATACCGGCCTGGTCGAGCACCTGCGCGCGGATGGCTTCCATTGGCACCCGGAGCAGCCGCTGGACTGGATGGTGTGCGACATGGTCGAGCAACCGCGTCGCGTTGCCGAACGCATGGCCACCTGGTTCCGCGAAGGCTGGTGCAGGCATGCCATCTTCAATCTGAAACTGCCGATGAAGAAGCGCTGGGACGAGACCCGGCTGTGCCTGGACCTGTTCCAGGAGCAGGCTGGCACGTCGCTGGAAGTGCGTGCCAAGCAGCTCTATCACGACCGCGAAGAGATCACCGTGCTGGCGTCGCCGATGCGGTGATGCGCGGCAGGGTCATCGCCCGCACAGGATGCCGCGGGTACGCTTCCGTCAACGCCTGCCAGGAGTCCGTCATGTACCGTCCGCGTTTGCCCGTGCTGCTGGCTGCCCTGCTGGCCACGTCCCCCGTGCTGGCGCAGCAGCTGCCGCCCACACCCGCGCAGAGCCAACCGCTGGGTCCGACCGGCGGAGCCATCCGCCAGCAGCCCTTGAATGCCGGACGGGTCACCGGCAGCGTCGATATCCCGATGCCCGCAGGGGAGGCCCAGGTCACGGTGCGCTCGGTTGAACCCAGCAGCGTGACCGGCCAGTACCGCATCCACTTTGCCGCGCTGGATACCGACGGTGATGGCTTCATCAGCCGTGCGGAGGCCCAGGCCAATCCTGCACTGGCCGATGAGTTCACCGCGCTGGACAGCAAGCGCCGCGGCAAGCTGGATCGTGCCGACCTGGCCGGCTGGCTGATTGATTGATCCGGTTCACGGATCCCGCCGGGCATGGCCCGGCGCTACCGGCGGATCAACCGCCAAACGGGGTCGTCACACGCCGGCGGCGCGCTTCCAGAACGCCTGAACCAGCGGCGGCCACTTGCCGACGCAGCCCAGCGCGCGGCCACGGGCGAGGGTCAGGTGCATCTCGTCGTTGGAGAACAGGCGGTTGATCGCATCGAAACTGTAGGCGGCCACCTGGTTGTCGCTGCGCCGCTCGCGGGCCCAGCGCTGCAGGCGCTGCGGCGACAGACGCGGCTGGCCACGGCGCTCGGCTGACGGCGCCAGCCATTGCCGCAGGGCAGCGACATCCCGCAGCCCCAGGTTCACGCCCTGCCCGGCCAGGGGATGCACCACATGCGCGGCGTCGCCGAGTGCGAGCACGCGGCCGGCCACATAGTGGCGGGCCAGCTGGCGGCGCAGCGGGAACGCGGCGCGCGGCGACACCAGGCGCAGTTCGCCCAGCCGTGCGGCGAAGGCGCGGGTCAGTTCGCGATTGAATGCCTCCTCCTCCAGCGCCAGCACGCGCACCGCCTCTTCGTCAGGCAAGGTCCACACGATCGAGCTGCGGCGCTCGGCCACCGGCAGCAGCGCCAGCGGACCGGTCGGCAGGAAACGCTGCCAGGCCGTAGCCTGGTTGGGCAGCTCGCTGTCGACGTAGGCCACCACGCCACGTTGGTGATAGTCGTGGCGCACCACGTCGATGCCCGCCAGCTCGCGCAGCGTCGACTCGGCACCATCGGCGGCCACGGCGAGGGCCGCTTCCAGCCTGCGTCCGTCATCCAGGCGCAGTCGCACCCCTTCCTCGTCCTGCTCCAGCGCCTCCACCCGTGCCGGGCAATGCAGCTGCACCCCGGCCGCCGGCAGTGCCGCCCACAGGCGATCCTGCAACAGCCCGTTCTCGACGATGAAGCCCAGCTCGCGACGCCCCAGGCGGTCGGCATCGAACAGCAGGTCCTCGCCTCCCGCGGCATCCCATACCTGCATGCGGCGATACGGCCAGGCCCGCGCCTGTACGATCGCAGGCCACACGCCGAGACGGTCCAGCAGCTGCACGTTGTCAGCCGCGAAGGCGAACACGCGCAGGTCCGGCTGCGATGCCTGCCAGGGCGCGGGCTCACGGCCCTCCACCAGGGCGACGGCCAGCCCCGCATCGGCCAGCGCCAGTGCACACGCGGCACCGACCACGCCGCCTCCCACGATGACCACGTCCAGGCGCGCGCGGCGGTTCATGCGGCTTCTCCGCGGCACAGTCGCGGCACGACGCCACGGAAACCCATCGCCCCGCCGACCAGCATCGACTGCACCGAACCGCGCTGCGCGGCCACCAGGCCGAGACTGCGCAACGGGCGCATCAACGGCGCAGGATTGCTGGTCAGGCGCGCCAGTCCTCCGGAGAACGCCACCGTCTGCTGGCGATCCTCTTCCCGACGGGCCACATACGCACGCAGCAGCGCATCACTGCCGGCATCGCCTGCATCGTCTTCCAGCAGTTCGGCCAGGGTCAGCGCATCGCGCAGGCCCAGGTTGAAGCCTTGCGCGCCCAACGGATGGATGGTCTGTGCGGCATTGCCGAGCAGCACCGCGCGCTCGCCTGCCAGGGCGCGCGCCAGCACCTGGATCAGCGGGTAGGCACTGCGCGGACCCGACTCCAGCAGACGCCCGGCACGCCAGCCGATGGCATGCTGCAGGCGCTGCAGCCACGCTGCGTCGTCCAGCGCCATCACCGCGTCGGCGTCTTCGCGCGCCACCCCATGCACCGTGCCGAAATGGCGGTCGCCACGCGGCAGCAGGGCCGTCGGACCGGTATCGGTGAAGCGCTCCCAGGCCGTGCCGTCGGGCGCGCGCTGGCTGCGCACGCGGGCTACGAACAGGGTCTGCTGGAAATCGTGGCGGTCGACCTCGATGGCCAGCGCCTCCCGCACCGCACTGGCCGTGCCATCGGCACCGACCACCAGCCGTGCCAGCAGCGTGCGCTCGCCGGCGTCGTCGGCCACATGCACCTGGCGACAGCCCTCCACCACCCCGCCCAGGCCGAGGAAACGCATCGGCCGGTAACGCCGCAGCCGCGGCAGTTCCTGCAGGCGTGCCTCAAGCGCATGACCGAAGTCACGTGCGACCACCACCTGGCCGAACCACGGCCGGTTGTAATCGGCCGCATCGAGCTGCACCCGGCCAAAGTCGCCGGCGCGGCTGACATGGATGCGACGGATCGGTCCCGGCGCCATCGCCAGCTTCTGCATCACCCCCAGCGCGGTCAGCGCGTTGACGGTGGCGGCGGCGAAACTGAGGTTGCGCTGGTCGAACACCGCCGGCAGTCCACCGGCAGGGCTGGCCTCGATCAGGCCCACGTCGCGGCCCAGGCGGTCCAGGGCGATGGCGAGGCTGGCACCCACCAGTCCGCCGCCGACGATCAGCACGTCATGTCGTTCACTCATGGCGTTCATGATACGCGCTCGCCCCGGCTGTACACCGAACGCGACGCTGCCTGCGCCAACCCGCGCGGCGGGCTAGAATGAAAGCTGAATCCGCTCCGGGCCCGCCGCCATGTCCGACACCGCCAATCGTGCCTTCGTCCTGTCCGTGCTCGTGCTGTTGCTGGCGGCGACCCGGGTCAACCACTTCGCGGCGATCCCCGATGCCTCCTGGGCGGTGTTCTTCATCGGCGGTTTCTACCTGGCGCGCTGGACGCGCTGGGCCTTTCCGCTGCTGATGCTGTTCGCGGTGCTGGTCGACTGGATCGTGATCCGCAGCGCGGGGCTGGATTTCTGGCAGCACTACTGCGTGTCGCCCGGCTACTGGCTGCTGCTGCCGGCGTACTTCTCGCTGTGGGCCGGCGGCATGCTGCTGGGCCACAACTACCGCGGCGCGCGCTGGCCGGTGCTGGCCAAGGGTGCGCTCCTGCTGGTGGCCTCGGTGGCGCTGTGCCACCTGCTTGCGCAGGGGGGCTTCTACTGGACCACCCGCAACGTTGCCGAGCCGACGCTGGCGGGCTGGGCGCAGAACTACGCACAGTGGTTCGGCCCCTACCTGCGGACCACGGCGATCTACGTGGCGCTGGCCGCCGCCCTGCAACTGGCCGTGGAGCAGGTGCTCAAGCTCCAGCAGGCCCGTCGCGACATCCGGCACTGAGCTGCGCCATGGGCCATCGCCTCTCGCGCATCTACACCCGCACCGGTGACGACGGCAGCACCGGACTGGGCGATGGCCAGCGCGTAGCCAAGGACGATGCCCGCGTCGCCTCCTACGGCACCGTCGACGAAGCCAACGCGGCGCTGGGCCTGCTGCTGGCCGCACCGCTTCCGGACCACGTGCGCGCGCTGGTGGTCCATCTGCAGCACCAGCTGTTCGACCTGGGCGCCGAGCTGTGCATCCCCGGCCATGCCGCGATCCATGCCGCCGATGTCTCGGCACTGGAACAGCAGCTGGACTACTACAACGCCACGCTGCCGATGCTGAAGGAGTTCATCCTGCCCGCCGGTGGCGAAGCCGCCGCACGCTGCCACCTGGCACGAACGATTGTCCGCCGCGCCGAGCGCGAGACGGTGACGCTGTCCCGCCATGAGAACGTGCGCAGCGAAGCGCTGCAGTATCTCAACCGGCTGTCGGACCTGCTGTTCGTGCTGGCCCGGGTGCTGGCCCGCGCCGATGGGCAGGGCGAGGCGCTCTGGCAGCCCCAGCACCGGCAGGGCTGAGTCCGTACGATGCTGGTCTTCACCCATCCGTCCTGCCTGCTGCACGATCCCGGTCCGGGCCATCCCGAATGCCCGCAACGGCTGCAGGGCGTGCTCGACGCCCTGCGCGGCGCATTCCCCGGCCAGCTGGACTGGCGCGAGGCCCCACCCGCCAAGTTCGGCGAGTTGAGCCGGGTCCACGACAGCGCCCTGCTCGACTTCGTGCTGCAACCGCAGACCGTGCCCCTGCGCCAGCTGGACATGGACACCTGGACCTCGCCCGGCTCGGCCAGCGCGGCGGTGCATGCTGCCGGTGCCGGTGTGGCCGCGGTGGATGCGGTGATGCTGGGCGCGGACCCGCTGGCGTTCTGCGCGGTGCGCCCGCCGGGTCACCATGCCACCAGCAGCACGGCCATGGGCTTCTGCCTGCTCAACAACATCGCCATCGCCGCAGCCTACGCGCGCGACCGCCACGGGCTGGAGCGGATCGCGGTGGTCGACTTCGACGTCCACCATGGCAACGGCACCCAGGACATCTTCCAGCACGACGCACGGGTGTCGTATTACAGCACCCACCAGGCCGGCCTGTTCCCCAACTCTGGGCTGCGCCGTGACCGTGGCGCGGGCAATCTGATGAACATCCTGCTGCAGCCGGGCAGTGGCGGATTCCGCTTCCGCAATGTCTGGGCCGACGAGATGCTGCCGGCCATCGACGACTTCCGCCCGCAGCTGATGCTGATCTCGGCAGGCTTCGACGCCCATCTGCGCGACCCGCAGGCGGATCTGATGCTGGAGACCGAGGATTTCGCCTGGATCACCCGCGAACTGCATGCGCTGGCGCGTCGCCATGCGGCCGGCCGGGTGGTGTCGATGCTGGAGGGCGGCTACGACCTGCAGGCCCTGGCCGAATGCAGCGTGGCCCACGTGCAGGCCCTGATGTCGCCAGCGGCGTCCCCCCCGGCTGGATGAACCCGAACCGGTGCGACCGGGCCGCCTTCATTGCCCCTATGCAAGGGATGGGGCAAGCTACCGTCCGTTTTCGCCCGAATCCGAACCGCGTGCGCCGAGCCCTCCGCCTGCTTCCCCTGCCTCTGAGCATCGCCGTCTGCCTGCCGGCGATGGCCGATGATAAGCCGCTCAACTGGGGCCTGTGCCCGGCAACCGACGTCATTCCCGCGTTCACCGACGCCCCGACCCCGGTTCCGGGCCAGGACAAGGCCGCCGCCAGCGCCGCGCGCGAGCAGCAGCCGACCGATATCGAGGGCGATCAGCTGCTGGGTACCACCACGGTGCCGCAGTACGAGGGCAACGTCGCCCTGCGTCGCGGCGACCAGTTCGTCGGCACCGACAAGCTCAGCTTCGACACCGAGTCCGGCAACTACATCGCCGATGGCAATGTCCGCTACCAGGACGCGTCGATCCGGATGGTCGCCAAGCGCGCCGAGGGCAACCAGGAAAGCGACACCCACAAGATCACCGACATCCAGTACCAGCTGGTGTCCCGCCGTGGCAACGGCGACGCCGAATCGGTCGACCTGCAGGGCGCGGTCGGGCAGATGCACCGCTCCACCTACACCACCTGCGACCCGTCGCAGCCGGTGTGGAAGCTGTCGGCGCCGCAGATCGAAGTGGACAACGACGAGGGCTTCGGCACGGCACGCAATGCCGTGCTGCGCATCGGCAAGGTGCCGGTGCTGTGGGCGCCGTACTTCAAATTCCCGATCGACGACCGGCGCAAGACCGGCCTGCTGTTCCCGCAGCTGGGCATGTCCGGGCGCAACGGGTTCGACTACACCCAGCCGATCTACCTGAACCTGGCACCGAACTACGACGACACGCTGATGCCGCGCTACATGAGCCGGCGCGGCCTGATGCTCGACAACGAGTTCCGCTACCTCTACAACGGCGGCCGCGGCGAACTGCTGACCGCCTACATCCCCAACGACAAGCTGCGCGACCGCGATCGCGGCCGTGTCATGTTCAGCGGCTACCACAACGTGGACAGCCACTGGCAGGCACGTGCCAACCTGGCCTGGGTCAGCGACGAGCGCTACGTCGAGGACTTCGCCAACCGCCTGGTGGGCGTGACCGCCTCGAACCTGCAGAGCACCGTTGGCCTGTACGGCACCGGCCAGAACTGGACGGCCGGAATCATGGCCGACCGCTGGCAGCTGACCGACTACACGCTCAACGAGAGCGCGCTGGCCTACAACCGCCAGCCGCGCCTGTACTTCAACTGGGACAAGCCGGTCCTGTCGTGGCTGGAAACCGGCGTGTACGCCGAAGCCGTGCGCTTCACCCATGAAGACATCAACTTCAAGTACGGCCCCGAGGCCGGACCGGACCTTGAGTACACCCGTACCGGCCAGACCCAGCGGATGTACGGCGGCGCACGCCTGGACCTGAAACCCTATGTGTCGCTGCCGTTCAGCGGTGCGGCCTGGTACGTGACCCCGACCCTGGCCTACCGCTACACCGCCTACGACCTGGACCGGCAGCTGGCCGACAGCATCCGCCGCAACGTGCTGGTTTCGCAGGGCGTTGATCCGGCCACCGCTACCCCCGAGCAGCTGCGCGGCAACACCTCGCCCAGCCGCAGCCTGCCGATCGGCAGCATCGATGCCGGCCTGTTCTTCGACCGCGAGACCACCATCGGCGGCCGCTCGTTCCTGCACACCCTGGAACCGCGCCTGTTCTACCTGCGCACGCCCTACCGCAACCAGGACGAGCTGCCGATCTTCGATACCCGCGACTTCACCTTCAGCTGGGGCCAGCTGTTCCGCGACTCGCGCTATACCGGCGCCGACCGCCAGAACGACGCCAACCAGCTGACCATGGCGCTGGGCACCCGCTTCATCGACCAGACCACCGGCCGCGAGCGGTTCTCGGCGGCCATCGGCCAGATCCAGTACTTCGACGAATCGCGGGTGACCGCCGTGCCGGGTGGCCCGCCGGTGGAAAAGGGCAAGTCGGCCTGGATCGCCGATGCCAACTACATGGTCAACGACCGCTGGACCCTCAGCGCGACCTACCAGTGGGACCCCAAATACAAGCGTGAGGACCTGGCCAGCTTCCGCGCCCGTTACCTGATGCCCAACGATGGCGTGGTCAACCTGACCTACCGCCACCGCATCAACCCGGACGGCACCGACCTGCTGAAGCAGGCCGACCTGTCGTTCCTGTACCCGCTGAACCCCCGCTGGAGCCTGGTCGGCCGCTACTACTACTCGCTGGAAGACAAGAAGCCGCTGGAAATCATCGGTGGCGTCCAGTGGGACAGCTGCTGCCTGGCCGTGCGCGCGGTGGCCCGCCGCTACGTGCGCAACCGCGAGGGCGAGCTGAATAATTCCATCCAGCTGGAGTTCGTGCTGAAGGGCCTCAGCTCCCTGGGCCAGGACACGGACCGCACCCTGCGCCGTGCTATCCTCGGCTACAACCGCGACGACCTCTATCTCGTGCCCCCCAGCAATACCGGGACGACCCGGGACGACTACGATCCGAATCTGATCCCATGACCAAGCGCTTCCCCGTTCTTCTCGCCTCGCTGCTGGCGGTGTCCAGCGTGTCCGCCCCCCTGCAGGTACTTGCCCAGGAGGCGCAGCCGCTGGACCGCATCGCCGCTGTCGTCGATGAGGACGTGATCCTGCAGAGCGAACTCCAGCGCGCCATCGCCAACATCAAGGCGCAGTACGCCGGCCGCGAGGCCCAGCTGCCGCCGGATGACGTACTCAGCCGGCAGGTGCTCGAGCGCCTGGTGCTGGTCAAGCTGCAGGTGGCCCGTGCGCAGGGCAGCGGCATCCGCGTCAGCGACCAGGAGCTGAACCAGGCGATGAATGCCATCGCCCAGCAGAATGGTTCCAATCTGGACGCGCTGCGCCAGCGCCTGGCAAGTGACGGCATCGATTTCAACGACTTCCGCGCCTCGGTGCGTGACGAGATCACCGTGCAGCGCCTGCGCCAGAGCTTCGCGCAGAGCCGCATCAGCGTCAGCGAGGGCGAAGTCGATGCCGCGTTGAAGCAGCAGGCCACCGCCGGCAACCAGTACCACCTGGCGCACATCCTGATCGCCCTGCCCGACGGCGCCAATGCCGAGCAGATCGCCACCGGCCAGAAGAAGGCCGACGGCGTGAAGGCCCTGCTGGACGAGGGTGAGCTGGACTTCAATGCCGCCGCCGTACGTTACTCGGACAGCCCCAATGCACTGGAAGGCGGCGACCTGGGCTGGCGCAGCATGGACGAGATCCCGGCCGCGTTCGCGCAGCTGATGGAAAAGATGAATGCCGGTGACGTGGTTGGCCCGATCCGTGGTCCGAGCGGCTTCCAGCTGCTGAAGCTGGTGGAAGTGCGCGATTCCAGCGCCGCCGCCGGCACCCATACCGTCACCGAGTTCCACGGCCGCCACATCCTGGTGCGCGTGGACGACAACCAGACCGATGCGGCCGCCAAGGCCAAGATCGACACCCTGCGTGCCCGCATTGCCGGCGGCGCCGACTTCCAGACGGTGGCCAGGGAGTCGTCCGAGGACAACAACAGCAAGGGCCAGGGCGGCGATCTGGGCTGGTTCCCGGCAGATGCGTTCGGTCCGGCCTTCGGCCAGCAGGTCCAGAGCGTGCAGGACGGCGGTGTCAGCCAGCCGTTCCGCACCGACGCCGGTTGGCACATCGTGCAGCGCGTGGCGACCCGCCAGACCGACGTGACCAACGACAACCAGCGTGCGCAGGTCCGCGAAACCATCGGCCGCCGCAAGCTGGAAGACGAATACAACCGTTTCCTGCAGGAGCTGCGTGGCGAAGCCTACGTCAGCTTCCGCAGCGGTGACCGCGCGGAAAACACCGCGACGCCGCCGCAGTCCTGACCGATGCGCCCCGAGCTCGCTCTGGTACCGGGCGAGCCCGCCGGGATCGGCCCGGAGCTGTGCATCCGCCTGATCCAGCAGCCGCGCGATGATTGCCGGCTGCTGGCTTTCGCCGACCCGGATACCCTGCGCGCAGCCGCCGCCGCGCTGGACCTGCCCCTGCAACTGCTGCCCGAGAAGGCGGAAGCCCGCTTCCCGGGCGACCTGCGTCTGCGCGTCGTGGCCAATGCCGTCCCGAGCCGCTTCGGCCACGCCGATCCGGCCAATGCCGGCGCGGTCATCGGCGCCCTGCTCGGCGCCGGCCAGGCCTGCCTGTCGGGCGAGCTGCACGGCGTGGTCACCGGCCCGGTGCACAAGGCGGTCATCAATGAGGGCGGCATCGCCTACAGCGGCACCACCGAACTGCTGGCCGACCAGGCCGGGGTGAAGGTGGTGATGATGCTGGCCAATCACATCGTGCGCGTGGCCCTGGCCACCACCCACCTGCCGCTGCGTGAGGTCGCCTATGCGATCACCGCGCCCGGCCTGGAGCACACCCTGCGCACCGTGCACGCCGCGCTGCGCCGCGAGTTCGGGCTGGCATCGCCGCGCATCGCCGTGCTCGGCCTGAACCCGCACGCCGGTGAAGACGGTCACCTCGGCCGCGAGGAACTGGATCTGGTCATCCCGCTGCTGCAGCGCCTGCGCGCTGAAGGCATGGATCTGGTCGGGCCGCTGCCGGCCGACACCGCGTTCCTGCCAGGCAAGCTGGCAGGTTTCGATACGGTCCTGGCCATGTACCACGACCAGGGCCTGCCGGTGCTGAAGTACTCCGGCTTCGAGCAGGCCGTGAACCTGACCCTGGGCCTGCCCTACCCGCGCGTCGCTGTCGATCACGGTACCGCGCTGGACCTGGCCGGCCGCGGCATTGCCGATCCATCCAGCCTGCAGGCGGCAACGACGCTGTGTGCGCAGCTTGCGCGGCAACGTACACTGAGCGCATGAATTCCCCGCATTCCCCCTCCGGCCCGGTGTTCACCGCCCCGGCCAAGAAGCAGCTTGGCCAGCATTTCCTGGCCGATCGCCACTACATCGACAAGATCGTGATGGCGGTCAATCCCAAGGACGGTGACCGCCTGGTCGAGATCGGCCCCGGCCAGGGAGCGATCACGCTGCCGCTGCTGCGCGTGCATCCGTCACTGACGGTGATCGAGTTCGACCGCGACCTGATCGCGCCGCTGACCGCTGCCGCCGAGCCGCTGGGCGAGCTGGCCATCGTCCACCGCGACGTGCTGCGCGTGGACTTCACCGAACTGGCGGCCGGACAGCCGATCCGTCTGGTCGGCAACCTGCCGTACAACATCTCCTCGCCTATCCTGTTCCATGCGCTCGAGCATGCCGCCGTGGTCCGCGACATGCACTTCATGCTGCAGAAGGAAGTGGTCGACCGCATGGCAGCCGGCCCCGGCAGCAAGGTCTACGGCCGCCTCAGCGTGATGCTGCAGGCCTACTGCACCGTCACCTCGCTGTTCGTGGTGCCGCCGGGTGCGTTCCGGCCACCGCCGAAGGTCGATTCGGCCGTGGTGCGGCTGGTGCCGCATGATCCGGCCACGGTCGGCATCCGTGACCATGCCCGCTTCGCCGAAGTGGTCAAGGCCGCCTTCGGCCAGCGCCGCAAGACCCTGCGCAACGCACTGAACAACGTGGTGTCGGCCGACCAGTTCGCCGCTGCCGGCGTGCGCCCCGATGCCCGTGCCGAACAGCTGGACGTGGCCGAATTCATCGCCTTGGCCAATGCCTCCTGATTACACTGCCGGTATGGAAGACGCTGACGTTTACGCCATTTCCGTCGAGGTCGCACCGCGATTCCTCGATGACCAGTCCGTGCCGGAAGACGGCCGCTATGCGTTCGCCTATACGATCCGCATCCACAACCAGGGCCGGGTGGCCGCGCGGCTGGTCGCGCGCCACTGGCGCATCACCGATGCCAACGGCCGCGTCGAGCACGTCGATGGCGAAGGTGTGATCGGTGAGCAGCCGCGGCTGCGTCCCGGTGAAGACTTCCACTACACGTCCGGTGTCATGCTGGCGACCGATCACGGGACCATGCAGGGCCACTACGACATGGTCGCCGATGACGGCACCGAATTCGCCGCGCCGGTCGCACCGTTCGTGCTGGCCATCCCACGTACCCTGCACTGACACGGAGGCCGGACGATGAGTGTGTGGGCGATCGGCGACCTGCAGGGCTGCTATGACGTGACCCAGCGACTGCTGGAGAAACTCCGCTTCGACCCCGCGCAGGACACCCTGTGGTTCTGCGGCGATCTGGTCAACCGCGGTGGTCAATCCCTGGAAACGCTGCGGCTGGTGCATTCGCTGCGCGAGCACAGCGTGGTCGTGCTGGGCAATCACGATCTTTCGCTGCTGGCGGTCGGTGCACGCACCGAGGAAGAGCAGCGCAAGGTCAATCCGGACCTGCTGCGCATCGTGCAGGCCGAGGACCGCGACGAACTGCTGGACTGGCTGCGCCTGCAGAAGCTGGTGCATGTGGACCGCGAGATGGGCTGGATGATGGTGCACGCCGGCCTTGCGCCGAAATGGACCACGCAGATGGCCGAAAAGCATGCGGCCGAAGTCGAAGTGCAACTGCACGGCGCGAGCTACCGCAAGCTGTTCCGCAACATGTATGGCGACAAGCCAAGCTGGGCACCGAACCTGTCCGGCTACGACCGTTCGCGGGCGATCATCAACGTGCTCACCCGCATGCGCTACTGCACTCCGCGCGGACGCATCGGCATCGAGGACAAGGGCACGCCGGGCACGCAGGAACAGGGACTGTATCCGTGGTTTGAAGTGCCCGGCCGGGTCGAGCGCGACCTGAAGGTCGTATGCGGCCATTGGTCGGCGCTGGGCCTGACCATCACCCAGGGCGTGCACGCGATCGATACCGGCGCGGTATGGGGCGGCAAGCTGACCGCGATCCAGCTCGATACCGATGAGCTGCGCGTGGTGCAGGTGCCCGGCCGCGATGTACCTGCTCCGGTTCCGAATGCCCGGCCGCCGGCGCGACCGGCCCACGAGCGGTCTACCGCTGCGGCACAGGGCAAGGAACAGGGCGGCGGAAACACCGCTGCCAACCCGGGCAACCGCGGCCCACGTCGCCGCCGTCGGCGCGGTGGTGGTGGTGGTGGCGGTACGGGTGGCGGCAACAGCACCGGCACACCGCCGCAGGGCTGAGCCCTCAGGGAGCCGAGCATGGCTCGGCTCTACAGGTGCGGGGATCAGCGGCGCACGTAATGCACGAAGCGGAACGCATAGACGTGGCGTTCGTCGGCCGGATGCGGCTCACTGCTTGTTTCCCGCCACAGCTGCGGGTCCACCTGCGGGAAATGGGTGTCGGCCGGCACTTCGGCATCGACCCAGGTCAGGTACAGGTCACTGGCCTGGTCCAGCAGCTGGCGGAAGATCTCGCCGCCTCCGATGACACACAGCTCACTGGCCCCCTCGCCTTCGGCGATCGCCTTCGCTTCGTCCAGCGAGGCCACCGCGCGCATGCCCTCGAACGGCACCTGACCGCTGCGGGTCAGCACCAGGTTGGTCCGCCCCGGCAGCACGCGGCCGATCGACTCGGCCGTCCTGCGCCCCATCAGGATCGGCTTGCCCAGGGTGAGCGCCTTGAAGTGCTTGAAGTCATCCGGCAGGTGCCAGGGCATGGCATTGCCCTGGCCAATGCCACGGTTGCGATCCAGCGCCACGACCATCGAAAGCTTCATCGCGCTCACACCGCCACCGGCGCCTTGATCGCCGGATGTGGATCGTATCCGTCGATGCGGATGTCGTCGAACTGGAAGCCGAACAGATCGGTCACCTCCGGGTTCAACCACAGCTTCGGCAGCGCTCGCGGCGAGCGCGAGAGCTGCTCGCGGGCCTGCTCGAAATGGTTGGAGTACAGGTGCGCATCGCCCAGCGTATGCACGAAGTCGCCCACGCCCAGGCCGGTGGCCTGCGCAACCATATGGGTCAGCAGCGCATAGCTGGCGATGTTGAACGGCACGCCGAGGAAGATGTCGCCGCTGCGCTGGTACAACTGGCAACTGAGCCTGCCATCGGCCACGTAGAACTGGAACAGGTTGTGGCAGGGCATCAGCGCCATCTGCGAGAGCTCGCCCACGTTCCAGGCGCTGACCACCAGCCGCCGCGAATCGGGATTGCGCTTGATCTCGTCCACCAGCCACTGCATCTGGTCGATCTCGCGACCATCAGCGGTGGCCCAGCTGCGCCACTGCTTGCCGTACACCGGGCCAAGATCACCGTTGCCGTCGGCCCATTCGTCCCAGATCCGTACCTGGTTGTCCTTCAGGTAGCCGATGTTGGTATCGCCTTTCAGGAACCACAGCAGCTCGTGGATGATCGAGCGCAGGTGCAGTTTCTTGGTGGTGACCAGCGGGAAACCTTCGTTGAGGTCGAAGCGCATCTGCCAGCCGAACACGCTGCGGGTGCCGGTACCGGTGCGGTCGCTCTTCTCCGTCCCGTGCTCCAGCACGTGCGAGAGCAGGTCCAGGTAGGCCTTCATGCCTTGCCCTCCACCGCCAGCGGCTGCGGCTGCAGTACCGGTGCGCGGCGCGACATCGCCAGCAGCACCAGGCCCAGCGCGATCAGCGGCAGGCTGAGGATCTGGCCGCGGGTGAGCCAGTCGAACGCTACGTAGATGCCGTTGTCGGGCATGCGCACGAATTCCACCGTGAAGCGGAAGACACCGTACATCAGCGCGAACAGCCCCCCCACCAGATAGCGATGGCGTGGCTTGGCCGACACCGCCCACAGCACCACGAACATCACCAGCCCCTCGAGGAAGGCTTCATACAGCTGCGAGGGGTGGCGTGCGTACTGGTTCAGCGCGCCGGTCGCGAACTGCGCCTGCAGGGTCGCGTGGTCCAGCTGGTTCAGCGGCGCCGGCAGGCCGGACGGGAACACCACGCCCCAGGTGCCGTCGGTGTACTTGCCCCACAGCTCGGCGCCGATGAAGTTGCCGATGCGGCCGAAGCCCAGGCCCAGCGGCACCAGCGGCGCCATGAAATCCATGGTGTCGAAGAAGTGCAGCGCGTGCTTGCGCGACCACCACCAGCAGGCGCCCAGCACGCCGAGCAGGCCGCCGTGGAAGCTCATGCCGCCGTCCCATACCTTGAACAGCAGCAGCGGGTTGTGCAGGAAATCGCCCAGCGCGTAGAACAGCATGTAACCGATGCGCCCGCCGAGCACGACGCCCAGCATGGCGTAGAACAACAGGTCGGAGAATCCGTTGGCATCGACGCCGGGCAGGCGCCCGGCGGCGATCCGGCGACGACCGAGCAGCCAGGCGGCGGTGAAACCCAGCAGGTACATGATGCCGTACCAATGCACCTTGATCGGCCCCAGCGAGAGGGCGATGGGGTCGATGTCGTGGAAATAGATCATGGAAGACGCCTGGCAGGAGTACGGGTATTTTAGCGCCCCGACCCGGCCCGGGACCGGGGCTCAGCCCAGGATCTGCGGCGCATTCGGGAGCGCGTCATCCTCCGACCGCGTCGAGGCCGGAAAGTGCCCTTCCACCAGGCTGGAGACTTCGTCGATCGCATCGCGCAGCGCATCCACCGGACTGGCGCCGCGCAGGCCTTCGCGCAGGTGGGTGCACACCCGCTGCCACTGCGCCGCGCTGACCCGGTCGCTCAGGCCCCGGTCGGCGACGATCTCGATGGCGTGGTCGGCCAGCAGCAGGTAGATCAGTACCCCGTTGTTGTCGGCCGTGTCCCAGGTGCGCAGGCGCGCGAAGGCGTGTTCGGCCGCCTGGCGCGGGGTGACCTTGTGCCACAGCGCGGCCAGTGGCAGGTCCGCTTCCACCGCGAACATCACCTGCCCGCCATGGCGCTGCTCACCGGTCGCGATGGCCTCGGTGATCGCCTGCAGCGTGGCCGGCGGGAACGCGCGCCGTACCGATGGGGAAAACACGTGGCGACACAGTCGTTGGATCATCACCAGCCCCCCGAAGCACCGCCACCGCCGGAGCGGCCACCACCGCCGCCCCAACCGCCGCCACCGCCGAATCCACCACCGCCACCGAAGCCGCCTCCGCCGCCCCAGCTGCCACCACCCCAGCCGCCGCCACCGTCAAAGCGGCCGGGATGGCCGGACAGCATCGCCACCACCAGCCCGACAACGCCCGCCAGGCCACTGGCCAGCAGCGTGGAGGTGAACAGGAAGGCAGCAACCGCCGCACCCGCACCTCCGAGCAGCCCGCGCACCGGCCGCGGCACCCGCGAGAACACGCCCCGCAGCACCGTGCCTGCGAACACGCCGATGAACAGCGCCAGGATCCAGGTATCGCCACCGCCGTCGGCCTCGCGCCCGCGCTGACCACTGACCGGCGCCGGCAGCGACTCGCCGTCGATCAGCTTGACCAGCACCGCCGTGGCATCGGTGATGCCGCCGGCGTAGTCGCCACTGCGGAAACGCGGCACCAGGTATTCCTGGATGACGCGGTTGGCGATCGCATCGGGAATCGCACCCTCCAGGCCGTAGCCCGGCTCGATGCGCACGCGCCGGTCATCCTTGGCCACCACCAGCAGCACACCGTCATCCACACCCTTGCGGCCAATCTGCCACTGGTCGAAGACCCGCGTCGTGTACTGCGCGATGTCCTCCGGCTGCGTCGTGGGCACCACCAGCACCTGCAGCTGGCTGCCCTTGCGCTGTTGCAGGTCCAGCGCCTGCTGCACCAGCGCCTGCTTCTGCGTGGCATCCAGCGTGCCGGTGGTATCGACCATCGGCGAATCCAGCGCCGGAATCGGCGCCAGCTGCTGCGCCAGCGACGCCAGCGGCAGCCACAGCAGCAGGGCCAGCAGCGCAGTGGCCAGGCGCATCGGTCAGTGGCCCGGCTGCGGCGCCGGCTGCTGCGGCGCGTTGCCGAAATCCACCGCCGGTGCGTTGGAGATCTGCGCTTCGTTGTCTACGGTGAAGTTCGGCTTGGTCTTGTAGCCGAACAGCTTGGCGGTGATCACCTGCGGGAACGAGCGGATGTAGGTGTTGTAGTCCTGCACCTGCTGGATGTAGCGGCCACGGGCGACGGTGATGCGGTTCTCGGTGCCTTCCAGCTGGGCCTGCAGGTCACGGAAGTTCTGGTCGGACTTGAGCACCGGGTAGTTCTCGGTGACGACCAGCAGGCGCGACAGCGCGCTACCCAGTTCGCCCTGGGCCTGCTGGAACTGCCTGAGCGAGGCTTCGTCATCGGCGTTGACGTTGATCTGGCCGACACGCGAGCGGGCGTTGGTGACTTCGGTCAGCACGCGCTCTTCCTGGCTGGCGAAGCCCTTCACGGTCTGCACCAGGTTGGGCACCAGGTCGGCGCGGCGCTTGTACTGGTTGAGCACTTCGGCCCAGCTGGCCTTGACCGCTTCATCCTTCTGCTGGATCGCGTTGTAGCCGCAGCCGGACAGCAGGGAGGCCAGCAGCATCAGGGGCAGGACACGGGTGAACAGGCGCATGGCGGAGGTTCCGGGTGGGCTTGGCGCCGAGCATGCCATGGTTCGGGTGAAAGACCGGCCATCGGGCGCCGCCCCCTCCGCGGTGGCCATGCTCAGGGATCGCCTGAGTAGTCCGGGCGGGTGGGCATGGCGGGGGACGCCGTGAATCCGTCCCGGGAGGCTTATCCGCGCCATCCATGGCGCGGATACCCCCGCCACGCCCACCCGCCCGGCCTCATACGGTTTCCTGCGCACCGCGGGAAGATCAAAAGAAAAAAATCAAAAGCAGAAGCCGGTTCTTCAGGCATTCGTGTCGACCAAGGTCGACACCTACCAGAGAGGAACGCCGTTGCGACAGATCGCGGGAATGGGCCGGGCCCCGCAGGGGTACTTACAGCGTCCCCCTCAACCGGACCCACCCCACCAACCCACGGAATGCAGGCTTTTGCCGTTGACGTTGACGTTGATCCGGCGGGTGCAGGGCTGCAAGCCCTGCCGGAATCCAACACCCCTCAGCAGGCTTCGGCCACCGCAGTGCGGGGACGCCCCAGCCACGCCAGCAGCAGGCCCGATGCCGCCAGCAGGCCACCGGCCACCGGAATCGCGGCGTAGCCCAGGCCCGAGCTGATCACCGCACCGCCGAGCGCCGCACCCACGGCATTGCCGAGGTTGAACGCGCCCACGTTGATCGACGACGCCAGGCCCGGCGCCTCGGTGGCCGCTTCCATCACCCGGATCTGCAGCGGCGGTACGATGGCGAAGGTCGCCGCGCCGAACAGCAGCACACCCAACGCCGCGGTCACGGGATTCATGAAGGCCAGCGGCAGCACGAACATCAACACGGCCAGCGCCGCCAGCAGGATCCGCGTGGCGCCATCCAGCGACCAGTCGGCCATGCGCCCGCCGATGCCATTGCCGACGGTGAAACCAATACCGATCAGCGCCAGTGACATCGCGATGAAGGCATTGGAGGCGCCGGTCAGTTCGGTCAGCACCGGTGCCACATAGGTGTACAGGGTGAACATGGCACCGGCACCCAGCACGGTGGTGGCCATCGCCAGCAGTACCTGCGGCTGCAGGATCGCCTTCAGTTCGCGGCGCACGTCCGGGCGCGGACCCGGCGCGGAAGCCGGCAGCGCCAGGCCCAGCGCGGTGATCGCCACCACGCCCAGCACTGCGGTGCCGGCGAAGGACAGGCGCCAGCCCAGCTGCTGGCCGGCCCAGGTTGCCAGCGGCACGCCACCGATGTTGGCGATGGTCAGGCCCATGAACATGGTGGCCACGGCGGCGGCCTGCTTTTCCTTCGGCACCAGGCTGGCGGCGACCACGGCGCCGATGCCGAAGAAGGCACCGTGGTTGAGGCTGGTGACCAGGCGCGACAGCAGCAGCAGGCCATAGTTCGGCGCCAGTGCCGACAGCAGGTTGCCGACCACGAAGATCGACATCAGCAGCATCAGCGCGGTGCGCTTGCCGAACCGCCCCATCAGCAGCGTCATCACCGGCGCGCCCAGCATCACGCCCATGGCGTAGGCCGTGATCAGCATGCCAGCGGTGGGAATGCCAACCCCTACGCCGTCGGCGATGACCGGCAGCAGGCCCATCGGGGCGAACTCGGTGGTGCCGATGGCGAAGGCGCCGACGGCAAGCGCCAGCAATGCGGCTCTGGACTTCATGGGGGACTTCCTGGGGGCGGGAATCGGGAGCGCGTAGCCTGCGCGCTTTGCCGCACCGGATTAAGCCTCGCCCGGGGAAAACACTGTTGATGCGGGTTCACAAGTGAAGGCGTACGCCGGCATTGCAGGCAAAAGCCCCCGCCGGGCATGGCCCGGCGTTGCCCGAGGCGTGGCGTACCCCGGTAGCGCCGGGCCATGCCCGGCGGACGCGGTAGCCCGCAAAGCAGAACCCCCGGCCGGGCCGGGGGTTCGAGGTCATACGCTTTACCAGTCGCCGGCGCCCGGCACGTGGTGGTCGCGCGCGCGACGGCGCATCAGCAGGTTCAACCATTCCACCAGCACCGAGAAGCCCATCGCGGCGTAGATATACGGCTTGGGCACATGCACGTCGAGGCCGTCCAGGATCAGCACCGCGCCGATCAGCAGGATGAAGGCCAGCGCCAGCATCTTCACCGTCGGGTTGGCGTCGATGAAGCACCCCAGCGGATTGGCCGCCAGCAGCATGACCAGCACAGACAGCAGGATGGCAGCGACCATCACCGGGATGTGGTCGGCGATGCCGACGGCCGTGATCACCGAGTCCAGCGAGAACACGATATCGATGATGGCGATCTGCAGGATGACCATGCCGAACACGCCCGACGCCTTGCTGGTCGCCGGATTCTCGTCTTCGCCACCGGTGATCAGTTCCTTGATCTCCATGTAACCCTTGATGATCAGGAACAGGCCACCCACGATCAGCACCAGGTCGCGGATGGAGATGCCCATGCCGGCCACGGTGAACAGGTTGGCGGACATGTGGGCCAGGTAGGCCAGCGACACCAGCAGTGCGATACGGGTGATGCAGGCCACGGCGATGCCGAGCTTGCGCGCAAAGGGACGGCGCTCTTCCGGCAGCTTGCTGACCGCGATGGAGATGAACACCAGATTGTCGATGCCGAGCACGATTTCCAGCGCGCTCAGGGTGAACAGGGTCACCCAGGCGTTGGGGTCGGCGAGGAACTCAAAGGACATGGAAACTCTTCAAGGCAGTGGGGGAATGGGGGTTCAGCCGTAGCGGCCGGCCAGTGCATGCGGGACCACGACCAGGGCCCAGCACAGCAGTACGTTCATCATCAGCACGAACACGGCGGCCGAACCCATGTCCTTGGCGCGCCCGGCCAGCTCGTGGATCTCGCTGCCGTAGCGCTCGATCACGGCCTCGATGGCGGAGTTGGCCAGTTCCATCGCCAGCACCAGCAGCATCGAGCCGATCAGCAGCGCGCGCTCCACCGGGGTCTGGCCGAGCCAGATCGCCACCGGGGTCAGCAGGACCAGCAGGTAGACCTCCAGCCGGAACGAGGACTCATGCAGCCAGGCAGCCCGCAGGCCCTGCCAGGACCAGCGCGCGGCCTGGAAGATGCGGCGCGGGCCGCGCGGCATGTGGCCGAACTGGTCAGCCACGGGTGGAGCATCCAGCAACGGGGGCGCGGCGCAGCGACCGCTCAGACGCACGGCAGGGAGTCATGGGTGCACAGGGATGGGCAGACAGTCGCCATTTTGCCACAAGGCCGCCGGCCATACTCCGCGCGGCCGGGCCGAATGGCCTGCCGGGGACAAGCGCGGGCCGCGCCCGCCTCCTATGATGTCTCCCTCCTTCCTGCCTGGAGTGCACGATGTCCCACCGCCGTCCCGCTCTGCTGATGCTGGGCCTGCTGACCCTTGCGCCGCTGGCGCTGGCACGCGTTCCCTCGCCGTCGCCCCGCGTTCCCGAGCAGGTCTCCAACGTGGCCTGGGCCGCCGACATGGCCGCCTTCGCCGCCGCCGACAAGGTCGCCCCGCCGCCTCGTGGTGGCATCGAGTTCATCGGCAGTTCGTCGTTCCGGATGTGGGACAGCCTGGCGGCCGATTTCGCCGGCCAGCCGGTGTTCAACCGGGGCTTCGGCGGCTCGGAAGTCCGGGACAGCACCTGGTATGCCGGGCAGATCGTGATCCCGTACGCGCCGTGCAAGGTGTTCCTGTACGCCGGCGACAACGACCTCAACAGCGGCCGCAGCGCCGTGCAGGTGCGCGACGATGTGGTCGCCTTCGTGCAGCGCGTGCATCGCGACCTGCCCAAGACCCGGGTGGAATACGTGTCGATCAAGCCCAGCCCGTCACGGGCGCACCTGATGCCGGCGATCAACGAGGCCAACACGCTGGTCAAGGCGGCGCTGGCCAGGCTGCCCAACACCGGCTTCACCGACATCTACACGCCGATGCTGGGCGCCGACGGCCAGCCTGATCGCGCGCTGTTCCGTGAGGACATGCTGCACATGACGCCCGCCGGATATGCCATCTGGACCCGCGCGCTGGCACCGAAGGTGACCTGCGACTGAGACACTGCGCACGCCGGGCATGGCCCGGCGCTACCCCCGCCATTCCGCGGAATGCCCGCTTCTGATCCGGCAAGAGCCCTCTAGCGGAAGATCACGGTGGCTTCGGTTCCCTGCCCGGGTTCACTGGAGAGGCTGACCTTCCAGCCGAAGCGATCGCACAGCCGGCGCACGATCGACAGGCCCAGTCCGGTGCCCTGCGGGCGACTGGGTTCGGCGCGGTAGAACGGCTCGAACGCGCGCGACAGGGCTTCGGCAGACATGCCGATGCCGGTGTCGCGCACCACCACCCGGTCGTCGCGCACATGCACGTCGATGCGGCCTTCGTCGGTATAGCTGCAGGCGTTGCGCACCAGGTTGCTGACCACCACCTGCAGCACCCGCGGCGGCGCATGCAGATTCACCGGTCCGTCGCTGTGCAGGTGCACCACGACCGGGCGCGTACCCAGCAGTTCGTTGGCGTTGTCCACCTCGTGACGGACGATGTCGTTGACATCGAACAGCTCGACCTGCGGCTCGACATCCGCCTCGCGGGCAAGGATCAGGAAGGCGTCGATCACCGCTTCCATGTCACGCCCGGCACGCTGGATGCGCTGCAGGCTGCGGCGCAGGCGCGGCTGCAGGGAATCATCCCCCAGCGCCATGTCGCTGGCCACGCGGATCACCGTCAACGGCGTGCGCAGTTCATGGCTGGCATCGCGGGTGAAGTTGCGTTCGCGGGCGACATGCGCGCTGACCCGGTTGGCCAGCGAATGCAGGGCCGCGGCGAGCTGCCGGGTCTCGCCCTGCATGTCCGCCGGCAGTTTGTTCGGTTCCAGATCGGCTGCCTCGGGGTGGCCGGGGTCCCAGCGCGACACGCGCCGCGCCAGCCAGTTCACCGGCGATACCAGACGCTTGGAGGCGCGATAGGTGATCCAGCTGGCGCCATACACCGCCAGCAGGGTCAGCAGCACCGGCACGATGCCGAACCAGAACGCCAGCATTTCCGCGCGTGAGCGCAGGAATACCAGATACAGGCGGCCGGCCGGCCGCACATCGACCAGGACCAGCTGGTCATCCGCCGGCAGTTCGTGGAAACCGGGCTCCAGGTCGCGCAGGTTGGCCGGCAGCGACAACGCGGACTGGCCGCTTTCCAGCAGGTAGCCGCGGATGTTCTGCGTATTGGGGGGGGGCTGTGCCGGGGATGCGTCGTGCAGCGTCCAGTAATACGCCGCTTCCTCGCGCAGCGCTGCACCGACCAGGCTGTGCTTGATGACCAGCGACACCAGCCATGCGCCCAGCAGGATGCCCAGGCTGGCCAGCACTGCCTGCAGGATGAAGGCGATACGGATCTTGCGCGGCAGGCCGTGCGGCATTGCGGGGTCCCGGTCAGAGCGCTGCGATTATAGGCAGCGCACCGCGCCGTGGTCGTGCAGGGATGATGACCGCCGACACTGCCGGTCGGTCATCCCCTGCCCTGTTGCCCGTCCGCTACCGCACCGGGCCTGCAGCTGCACCGGCACGGTCCCTGCTCAGGCCATCGGCTGGGCGATGTCGGCAATGCGATAGCCGGCGCTCTGCACGGTATGCAGCAGCGGGCGATCGAACGGCTTGTCGATGATCTTGCGCAGGTTGTACAGATGGCTGCGCAGGGTGTCCGAATCCGGCAACCCGTTGCCCCAGATCTCGCGCTCGATTTCCTGGCGGGTGACAACCCGCGGCGATTCGCGCATCAGAATCGTCAACAGGCGCAGGCCGATCGGCGACAGCTGCAGTTCGGTGCCGGCGCGGGTGGCGCGCATGCTGACCGGATCGAGCACCAGGTCTGCGACCTTGAGCACTTCCGAACCCACCTGGCGGCGTTCGCGGCGGATCAGCGCGCGCAGGCGTGCTTCCAGTTCCTGGATCGCGAACGGCTTGGTCAGGTAGTCATCGGCACCGAAACCCAGGCCGGTGAGCTTGTCGTCCAGCGTATCGCGCGCGGTCAGCATCAGCACCGGCGTCGATTTGCGCGCATCGTTGCGCAGCCGCCGGCAGACTTCGATGCCATCCAGCCGCGGCAGCATCAGGTCCAGCACCACCACGTCATAGCTGTTCTCCGCCGCAAGCCGGTAGCCGTCCAGGCCATCCTGTGCATAGTCGACTTCGAAGCCACGACCTTCCAGGTATTCGCCGATCATCTCGGAGATGTTGCGGTTGTCTTCGACCACCAGCACCAAGCCGGAAGTCTCCTTCGTCTGACGCATGTGATTCCCTCTAACTTCAGCTTTGTGAAACATGCCGGATCGACGGTGGAGGCAATGTGAAGTTCCGTCAAGAGGTCCGATCCGCTGCTCAGAGCAGCGGCTTGAGCAGGGGCCAGACGTTGTCGAGCACCTTCGGCTGGGCCTGGGCGGTGGGGTGCAGGCCGTCGGCCTGCATCATCCCCGGCTGCAGGGCCACCCCCTCCAGCAGGAACGGCAGCAGCGGCACAGCGTAGCGGTCGGCCAGCGCGCGGTAGGCGGCCGCCAGCCGCTGGCGGTACGCCGGGCCGTAATTCGGTGGCACATCGATGCCCAGCAGCAGCACCTTGGCGCCCGCCTTCTGGCTGGCCTGCACCATCTTTTCCAGATTGCCCTGCACCTGCGCCGGGGTCAGCCCGCGCAGGGCGTCGTTGCCCCCCAGAGCGATCACCACCACGTCCGGCTTCTCCTTCGCCAGCAGGCCCGGCAGCCGGGTCAGGGCGCCGGCGGTGGTCTCGCCGCTCATGCTGGCGTTGACGATCCGCGCCGGCGTTTTCGACTGCTGCCTGACCCGCTGCTGCAGCAGGCTGACCCAGCCGGCATCGGCAGGGATATTGTGGGCAGCACTGAGGCTGTCGCCGAGCACCAGGACGGTACCGGCCGGACCTTTGGCACAGGCCAGCCCGGGCAACAGCAGGAACCCTAGCAACAGCACCATCATCATGCCGGCTCGCCGGCTCCATCCCGTCTTGCGCATTGGAGTCTCCTCATCGACAGCCTGTCCCCCCGCAGCGCGCCCGTCGCCATCGCCGTCGACCAGGTCGGCAAATCCGTGCATGGCCCGGAGGGTGAAGTCCACATACTGGACAACATCACTTTGACGGTCCATGAAGGCACCAGCGTGGCCATCGTCGGCGCCTCCGGCTCCGGCAAGACCACCCTGCTCGGCCTGCTCGCCGGGCTGGACCTGCCCAGCCGCGGTCGCATCGCTCTGGCCGGGCACGAACTGTCCAGCCTGGATGAGGAAGCCCGCGCGCAGCTGCGTGCTCGCGAGGTCGGCTTCGTCTTCCAGAGCTTCCACCTGCTGCCGGCGCTGACCGCCGCCGAGAACGTCGCCCTGCCACTGGAGCTGGGCGGGCGCGAGGATCGCGCGCGGGTGGACGCCGTGCTGGACCAGGTCGGGCTGGCCCATCGCGCGCGCCATTACCCACGCCAGCTGTCCGGCGGCGAACAGCAGCGCGTGGCATTGGCGCGTGCCTTCGTCACCCGGCCACGCATCCTGTTCGCCGACGAGCCGACCGGCTCGCTGGACCAGAGCACCGGCCAGCACATCAGCGACCTGCTGTTCGAGCTCAACGCCGGCAGCGGCACCACGCTGGTGCTGGTCACCCACGATCTGCGCCTGGCCCAGCGCTGCCAGCACATCCACCGCATCGACAACGGCCGCCTGCAGGCGGTCGCGCACGAGGCCCGCGCATGAACCTGCTGCGGCATGCGTGGCGCGCGCTGCGCCGCGAAGCCCTGGCCGGCGACCTGCTGACCGTGTTCGCCGCGCTGGTGCTGGGCGTGGCGGTGATGACCGCGGTCGGCACGCTGGTGAACCGGGTCAACCTGGCACTGACCAGCAGCGCTGCGGAGATGCTCGGCGGCGACCTCGGCGTCGCCGGTCGTGACGACCCGCCGGCCGCCTTCGCCGAAGAGGCCAGGCAGCGGGGACTGGCATCCACCCGCATGGCCAGTTTCGGCACCGTGCTGTTCCAGGGCGATGCCAGCCAGATGGCCAGCATCAAGGCGGTACAGGCCGGCTATCCGCTGCGGGGGACGCTGCGGGTACGCAGCACGCCCGGTGGTGCGCTGATCGACGATGCCGGCATGCCGCCGCAGGGCCAGGCCTATGCCGATCCCCGCCTGCTGCAGGCGCTGGGGTTGAAGGCCGGCGATGACCTCGAGTTCGGCGCTGGTACGCTGCGCATCGCCGGCATCATCGAGGCCGAACCGGATGCCGGCGGCGACCTCCTCACGCTGTCGCCGACGTTGCTGGTCAATCGCGCTGATGTCGACGGCACCGGCCTGCTCGGTCCCGGCAGCCGCATCAGCTACCGGCTGATGTTCGCCGGGCCGGCCGACCGGATCGCGGCGTTCCGGCAATGGCTGCAGCCACAGGTGAAGGGCATGCGCCTGCTCAGCGTGGATGACACCCAGCGCGGCGTGCGCCAGGCCTTCGATCTGGCCGGGCGCTTCCTCGGCCTGAGCGCGCTGCTGGCGGTGCTGCTGGCCGGCGTTGCCACCGCGCTGGCCGCCAACCGCTTCGCCCTGCGCCGCATCGACCAGGTGGCGATCCTGCGTTGCCTGGGAGCACGCCAGCGCGACATCCTGCTGGGCCTGGCACTGCAGCTGCTGATGCTGGCCGTTCCGGCCTGCCTGCTCGGCATCGGCTTGGGCATGGCCGCGCAGGAAAGCCTGGTACAGGTGCTGGGCAGCCTGATACCGCAGCGCCTGCCGCTGCCCCAGGCAACACCGGCGCTGACCGGTGCAGGCATCGGCCTGTTGCTGCTGTTCGGCTTCGGCCTGCCGCCGCTGCTGCGCCTGCGCGGCGTGCCGCCGATGCGCGTGCTCAACCGCTCCTTCGCTGCTCTGCCGCCCGCCTCGCTGCTGGCCTACGTCGCCGCCCTGCTGGCCAGCCTGGTGCTGGCCGTGCAGGTGACCGGCGACCTGAAACTGGCCCTGTGGGTGCTGGGTGGCCTGGCCGCTCTCGCCGCAGCGGCGGGCCTGGGCGGCTTCGTGCTGCTGCAGGTGCTGCGCAGCCTGCAGCACCGCCTGCACGGCAACTGGCGGCTGGGATTGGCCGCCCTGACCCGCCGCCGGATGCTGGCGGTGATGCAACTGGTGGGCCTGTCGCTGTCGCTGTGCGCGCTGCTGCTGCTGGCCGTGACCGGGCCGGGGCTGCTGCAGCAGTGGCGCGAGCGCCTGCCGGAGAACACGCCGAACTACTTCCTGATCAACATCCAGCCCGAACAACGCGACGGCGTGCTGGCAGCATTGCGCGCGCTGGGTGCGGCCGATGCCAGCATCGAACCGATGGCCACCGGCCGCCTGATCGCGATCAACGGCAAGCCGCCGGTGCGCGTGGACCAGGCGCAGGACGGCCAGGGGCGGGAAAACGGCCCGCGCGAGGACGACGACGAGAACCGGCCACTGAACTTCAGCTGGCGCAGCACTTTCCCGCCGGCCAATACGCTGCTTGAGGGCCACTTCTGGAAGGCGGACAGCACTGCGCCCGAAGCCTCGGTGGAAACCGGCTGGGCCAAACGCTACGGCGTCTCGACCGGCGACCGTATCGGCATTTCCGTGGGCGAGCAGCAGCGCGAGTTCACCGTGACCAGCGTGCGCAAGGCGGACTGGAACACGTTCCGGCCGAACTTCTTCGTGCTGTTGAATCCGAACGCCGTGGGCGACACCCCGCACAACCTGCTCTCGGCATTCCACCTGCCGGCCGGCCAGGCAGCCGGGCTGGGCGAACTGGTGCGTGCACAGCCGAACCTGTCGCTGCTGGACGTGGATGCGGTGATCTCGCAGGTGCGCGACGTGATGGAACGGGTGGCGCAGGCGGTGCAGCTGGTGATGGTGTTCAGCCTGCTGGCCGGCGTGCTGGTCCTGCTGGCTGCCCTGCAGGCCACGGCCGGCGAGCGCCGCTACGACAGCGCGGTACTGCGCACGCTGGGCGCGACCCGGCGCCAGCTGCGCGGTGCGGTACTGGTCGAGTTCGGGGCACTGGGCACGCTCGCCGCGCTGCTGGCGGTGGGCGCCACGGCCGTGATCGGGCTGGTGGTGTCGCAGAAGGTGTTCGAACTGCCGCTGCTGCCGCCGTGGCCGGGCCTGCTGCTGGGCGGCGTGGTCGGCATCGGGCTGAGCCTGCTGGCGGGCTGGTGGGGCACCCGGCGCATCCTGCATACCCCGCCCGCCCTGGCCCTGCGCGAAGCCTGACGCAGGCGCGCCCCGGAAGGCGTGCCGGGCAAGCCCGGCACCCTTCCTTGCGGTAGATCCACGCCATGCGTGGATCCGGCTGTGGCCTCGAGCATGGCTCGACCCTACTGGGCCTTTTCCACGTACCTGGCGAACACTTCGTCGATCTGCGCGTCCTTCACCTGCTTGCCGTCCTGCAGGTCCTGCGCCTGGGTGAACAGCGGAATGATCATCGCCATCCCATCCAGCTTGGTCTTCAGGTGCACGCCCGGAGCGCGGGTCAGGAAACCGTCCCAGCGCTGGCGGACCTTGGCCCAGTAGCCGGCGGTGGCCTTCCAGTAGTCGCGCGCCGGGGTGAAGTCGATCTCGGTGGTCTTCACGTAGTCGTTGAAGCCGAACTCACGCGCGATCTCCACCTGGCTGCCGTCGGTGTTGCGCTGCACCTTGGTGTTGAACTGCTCGTGGGTCCAGCCGTTCGGGGTCAGGGTGTGGCGGTTGACCACCGCCAGCGCGTTGTAGTCGCTGCGCTTGGTGTACTCACGGCGCGGCAGCGGGCGCCAGCTCAGGTCGCTGGTCCAGCTCGGCACGTTGTTGGTGTAGGTCCATTTGCCGGTGCCGCAGTAGCGCGGTGCATCGCTTACTTCATACACGCACTGGGTCCAGGCGCCCTGGTTCACCGCCGCCGGGATGCTGCGTACCCGCCAGGTCTGGTCGGCACTGAACTCGAAGCGGTTCGGGGCCTCGTAGACCCAGTCCTGGCGCCAGTGCTTGGTGATGTGGCCGCTCTTCTCGTCCAGCAGCAGGTGTTGCAGCACGATGCGCTTCGGGCTGTCCTCGACCACGATGACCATTTCATTGCCGCCGCTGCGCATCGCCGGCGCGCGCTCGTAGCCCGGCTTCAGCAGCACGGTTTCGTCGAAGGCGAAATCCACGGTGTACTCACCCTGCATGGCCAGGATGCTGTCGTGGTCGCGGGCGATGTCGGAGGGCTGCGCGCTGGCCACGCCGCTGCCGGCGAGCAACAGCAGGACGCTGGCTGTCTGGAATTTCATCGGGATCTTCCTTCGGGGTTGCAGGTTCGTTGAGAGGCCATCCGTGGCCGTCGAGCGTTCCATCAGGAACAGATCAGAGGCGGATCAGCGGCAGGTCGCCGGGAATCCGTGGTGCCGGCCGGCGCGCGGCGTCGGCACAGCAGCAGTCGTCGATGGCCAGCTCGCCCTCGGCGCCTTCCAGGCGCGCGATGCGGCGTGCGGTGGCCGCGCCCAGCGCCGACAGCGTCGACAGGCTGGCCGCCAGGGTGCGGCCATCATCGGCGGCATGCAGGCGCAGCGCACACAGGCGCCAACGCTGGCCGCCGAGATGACCGGCCAGGCGCCGCCACAGGCGTTCACCGACACTGCCGTCGCTGTCGTGCTGTGGGCCCGGCGGCAGTGCGGCCACCAACCGGTCCCAGGCCAGGAAGTCGCTGTCCGGCAGCAGGTACAGGCGCCACACGCAGCGGCCACGGCCGTCAAGGAAGCACAGGCTTTCGCGCAGGCCCTCGCTGTCCACGCCCTGGCAGGCATGCACGCGCACCGCCTGGCGCCAGCCGCCAAGCTCGTTGCCGTCGGCGTGGTAGAGACACAACACGGTGCCAAGCGTGGCCAGCTGTGCCGGGGTCGGCCATGCCGCGCGGTGTGGCGCGGCGATGGAGTCATTCCTGCGTGCGGACAATGCTCGGCTCATGAGGTCACCAGGAAACGGCAAGGCTGGCGGAGAAGGTACGACCGGGGCTGGTGTAGCGATCCAGCACGCGGCTGGTCGGCGACAGCGTCGAACCCACGTTGGACCAATCGATGTAGCGTTTGTCGCCCAGGTTGAACACGCCTACGTTGAAGGTCGCACCGGGGGCGAAATTCCAATGTGCCATCAGGTCGGCCACGCCATAGCCGGCCGGGCGGTACACCGTGGCCGAGGCGACGCGGTCCTTGCGCTTGACGAAGGTGCCGGCCAGTTCGACACCCCAGGCATCGGTGTCGTACATCAGGCCGACGGTGCCGCGCAGCGGGTCGACCGAATCCAGCGGGGTGTCCTCGGTCTTGTTGTCGCCGCGCGACCAGGCCACGGAACTGCGCAGTGCCCAGCCCTGCAGGGTCGGGCTGATCTGGCCGAAGTCGACGCCGGCCTTCAGTTCAGCGCCGTAGATGCGGGCGTCGGCGATGTTGCGCGACTGGAACACCATCAGGCCCTGCGCATTGGTGCCGACCAGCGACTGCGACTCGATGAAGTCCTTGTACTCGTTGTAGTAGCCGCTGACGCTGACGTAGGCAGCCGGCGACAGGAAGCGCAGGCCCAGTTCCATGCCATCACTGGTTTCCGGCTTCAGGTCCGGATTGGGAATGGCCGTGTAGCCGAAGGCGAAGTTGGTGAAGCCGAGATTGACGTCGTTGTACGGCGGCGAGCGGAAGCCGTGCGAGTAACCGGCAAACAGCGACCATTCGTCGGTGAAGCGATAGACCATGCCAAGCTTGGGCGAGACGCTGGTCTTGGTCAGCTTCGCCACCGCCACGCCGGGATTGTCCTCGGCGAAGATGTTGTCCACTTCCGGCTTCAGCTCGTAGCGGTCCACGCGCACGCCCGGCACCAGCGACAGCCTGCCGCCAGCCATGCGCATTTCATCCTGCGCATACAGGCCCAGCTCGGTGGTCTTGCTGATCGGGAAATCGCGTACCGGGAACGCATCGGGCAGGATGGTGGTGCTGGTCTGGCCGTTGGCCAGCACCTGGAAACCATCGCGCTTCTGGCGGATCTCGGTGCGTGCACCCTCGAAGCCATAGGTCAGCGCGTGCTCGACGCTGCCGGTGCTGAAGGCCTTGTTGAACTGAGCCTGCAGGCCGTACACACGCTGGTCGAAGTTGAACTCGCGGTGGCGACGGCTGCGGTTGGCACGGTCCTCATCGGTGATCTGGGTGGTTTCGCTGTGCTGGGTATACAGCTGCCAGTGCAGGCTGTCGGCGAAGCCTTTGTCCAGCGCATCCATTTCATGCGCGAACGACACGCGGGTGCGGTTCTGCTTGTCGCGCGCCTTCATGCCGGTGGTGGTGGTACGGTCGATCGAAGACAGCACGTTGGTCTCGGTCTTGTCTTCGTTGCCTTCCACGGTCAGGCGGAAGCGCTGGTCCTCGCTCGGTGCATAGACCAGCTTGGCCAGGCCGCTGCGACCGTCGCGGTCCTGCGGGTTGGGGGCGGTGCGGGTGTTGTCGTTGCTGCGCACGTCACCCTTGTTGTCGGTTTCCTGGCCCTGGCGATGGTTGATGTTGACCATGCCGCTCCAGTGTTCGCCGCCGAACGCCGTGGTGACACCGCCGAGCAGGCCCTTCCATTCACCGTCGTAGCCGAACTTCAGGCCGACGTAGCTGTCCTTGCCATCCTTCAGGTAATCGGCCGGATCCTTGGTGACGAAGGCGACCACGCCACCCAGCGCATCGGAACCGTACAGCGAGCTGGCCGGGCCGCGCACGATCTCCACGCGCTTGAGCGTGTCCAGATCGGTGAAGTTGCGGTTGGCGTTGGAGAACGAACCAATGTTGAAGCTGGTCGGCATCGCGATGCCATCGGTCTGCACCCGCACACGGTTGCCGTCCAGGCCACGGATACGGATGCTGCCCAGGCCGAAGCGCGCGGCGCTGCGGCTGACCGACAGGCCCGGCTCGTAGCGCAGCAGATCCTTGATGTCCTGGACCAGGTGCCGGTCCATCTGCTCACGGTCGATCACGTCCACCGTCGCGGCGACGTCACTCACTGCGCGCTCGGTGCGCGTGGCGGTGACCTGCACGCGATCGAATTCGCGCGCATCGGGCGCGGCGCTGGCGGCGGTGGCAGCGTGGGCGGACAGCGGGAGCGCCATCCAGACAGCAAGGCAAAGGGCGGTATGGCGGGTCATCGGGTTCGTTCGGTCAGGCAGGGGAACCCCCGGCCACCGGCACGCCGGAGCGCACGCGGTAGACCGAGGGGGAGAGAGCGGGAACGGTCGGGTCGCCCACCCTGCGGGCGGCGCCCGGCAGGAGGGAGGGAGGCGGGCGACCAGGCCGCATTACTTGGTCAGGATCAGCTTGTCGTTGCTGGTGTGCCGCAGGCGATAGAAGCGATCGCCGTGCTGGATCAGGATTTCACGACGGCCCTTGAGCAGGGCTTCGCTGTCGATGACCTCTTCCGGCGGAACGACGCGGACCGGACGATCGCGGAGGGTCAGTGTTTCAGGGCGCAGCAGTACAGGTTGAGCGTTCATGAGCATCTGGACTCGTGCGAGGGACGAGTTAAATGATAATGATTCTCAGTTGACAATCAACAACCATTCTCAATTTGATTGATGAGATTAATGATCGAAATCCGAAATTCGATAGATTTTGTGAATCAAATGGCGTGCAGCGGTGACCCTGGGGTCGAGCACGGCTCGACTCCCGGCGGGAAAATGCTGCAGGTCAGACGAAGGCGGCTTCGATCCGGGCCCAGCCGGCGGCGTCGATCTGCTCCAGCACTTCCAGGGCCTGCAGGTTCTGCAGCAGCTGCTCGACCCGGCTGGCGCCCAGGATCACGCTGGACACCTGTGGATTGCGCAGGCACCAGGCGATGGCCACGCTGGCCGGGGCGTGGCCAAGCTCGCGTGCCACCGCGCTGAAATGACGGACCTGGGCCAGGCGTGCCTGTGCATCGGCGCCCAGAACCAGATCCTGCAGCCACTCCATGCCCTCGCGGCCCAGCCGGGCGTCGGCCGGAATGCCACGGTCGTACTTGCCACTGAGCAGGCCGGACGCCAACGGCGAGAAGATGGTGGTGCCCAGGCCGGCCCCCGCGTACAGCGGGGCGTACTCGGTTTCCACCCGCTCGCGGTGCAGCAGGTTGTACTGCGGCTGCTCCATCGATGGCCCCTGCAGGTTGTGTCGCGCGGCGATGTCCAGCGCCTGCTGGATCTGTGCCGCCGACCACTCGGACGTGCCCCAGTAGAGCACCTTGCCCTGCCGTATCAGGGTATCCATCGCGTGCACGGTCTCGGCGATCGGCGCGTCGGGATCCGGGCGGTGGCAGTAATAAAGGTCCAGATAGTCCACCCGCAGGCGCTTGAGTGCGGCATGGCAGGCATCGGTGACGTGCTTGCGCGACAGGCCGCGCTGGGTCGGTCGCGGATCCTTGGCACTGCCGAAGAACACCTTGCTGGACACGCAGAACCCATCGCGCGGCAGGCGCAGGTCGGCGATCACATCGCCCATCACCTGCTCGGCGCGGCCATTGGCATACCCCTCGGCATTGTCGAAGAAGTTGATGCCATGGTCCCAGGCCGCAGCAACCAGGTTGCGGGCCTCGTCGCGCGGAATCTGGTCACCGAAGGTCACCCAGGCGCCGAAGGACAGGGCGGATATCGGCAGGCCGGTGGAGCCCAGGCGGCGGTAGTGCATGCGAATCTCCTGCTGCGGGCCCGCATCCGGGCCGGAATCGAGCCCCATTCTACCCGTCGTGCCGACCGCAACCCCTTGCCGTTGCTGGCCCGATCGGTGCCGATGGCCGCGCGCACGCTGCTTTTCCTTGCCCCGGCCCCTGCCCTGCACTAGGCTTCCCGTTTTTCGCGACGCCCCAGGGGAGTCACTCACATGGTCGAAGGTTTGGGCAGGATCGGCTTCGGCCTGTTCGGGTTGGCGGTGCTGATCGGCATCACCTGGTTGTTTTCCAACAACAAGCGCGCGGTGGACTGGAAGCTCGTCGCCACCGGCATCACCCTGCAGATCGCCTTTGCGGCGCTGGTGATCCTGGTCCCCGGCGGCCGCGACGTGTTCGATGCGCTCGGCCACGGCTTCGTGAAGGTCCTGAGCTTCGTCAACGAGGGCTCGAAGTTCATCTTCGGCTCGCTGATGGACGTCCAGAACTACGGCTTCATCTTCGCCTTCCAGGTGCTGCCGACCATCATCTTCTTCTCCGCGCTGATGGGCGTGATGTACCACCTGAACGTCATGCAGGCGATCGTCCGGGTGATGGCGTGGGCGATCACCAAGGTGATGCGCGTGTCCGGTGCCGAAACCACCAGCGTCTGCGCCAGCGTCTTCATTGGCCAGACCGAGGCGCCGCTGACCGTGCGCCCGTACATCGCCAAGATGACCCAGTCCGAGCTGCTGACCATGATGATCGGTGGCATGGCCCACATCGCTGGCGGCGTGCTGGCGGCCTACGTGGGCATGCTCGGCGGGGGCGACCCGACCCAGCAGGCGTTCTACGCCAAGCATCTGCTGGCGGCCAGCATCATGGCCGCACCGGCCACGCTGGTGGTGGCCAAGCTGCTGATCCCGGAAACCGGCACCCCGCTGACCCGCGGCACGGTGAAGATGGAAGTGGAGAAGACCTCCAGCAACATCATCGACGCGGCGGCGGCCGGCGCCGGCGACGGCCTGAAGCTGGCGCTGAACATCGGCGCGATGCTGCTGGCCTTCATCGCCCTGATCGCCCTGCTGAACGCCCCGCTGACCTGGCTCGGCGAAGTGACCGGCCTGGCCGCACAGATCGGCAAGCCGACCAACCTGTCGACCATCTTCGGCTACCTGCTGGCACCGATCGCCTGGGTGATCGGCACCCCGTGGGCCGACGCCACCACCGTGGGGTCGCTGATCGGACAGAAGGTCGTGATCAACGAATTCGTCGCCTATACCGAGCTGTCGCAGATCGTGAACGGCCAGGTCGCCGGCGTGACCCTGTCCAATGAAGGTCGCCTGATCGCCACCTATGCGCTGTGCGGCTTCGCCAACTTCAGCTCGATCGCGATCCAGATCGGCGGCATCGGTGGCCTGGCCCCGGAACGTCGCCACGACCTGGCCAAGTTCGGCCTGCGCGCGGTACTGGGCGGTACCATCGCCACCTTCATGACGGCGACCATCGCCGGCGTGCTGACGCATTTCAGTTGAACCCTAGTTCGAGAAAAGATTCCCTATGAGCAGCAGTGTCGTTGTCGTCGGTTCCTTCAATGTCGATCACGTGTGGCGGTGCGAGTCGCTGCCGGCACCGGGCGCGACCATTGCCGGCCGCTACAGCACCGGCCCCGGTGGCAAGGGCTTCAACCAGGCCGTGGCCGCATGCCGCGCGGGCGCCGATACCCACTTCGTGTGCGCCCTGGGTGATGACGCCGGCGGTGCCACCGCCCGCGACCTCGCCGGCCAGGACGGTTTCGCGCTGATCGCCGAAGCCAGCAGCGAACCGACCGGCACCGCCGGCATCTATGTCGATGCACGGGGTCGTAACACCATCGTGATCGGCCCGGGCGCCAATGCCGCCCTGAGCACCGATTTCCTGCAGCAGCAACAGGCGCTGCTGACCGGTGCCCGGGTGGTGCTGGTGCAGCTGGAGTCGCCGGTGCAGACCATCGAGGCGGCACTGGCTGCCGCCCGCGAGGCCGGTGTCACCACCGTGCTCAACACCGCACCGGCCGACGCCCCCTCGACCATCGGCCTGCTCAAGCTGGCCGATGTGATCACCCCGAACGAGACCGAGTTCGCCGCCCTTCTGGGCCGCCATGTCGGCGAGCGCGTGGATGCCAACGACGTGGCCGCGCTGGATGGTGCCAGCCTGCATGCGCTGTGCCGCAAGCTGGTCGGCAACGGTACCGTGGTGGTCACCCTGGGCTCGGTGGGCGTGTTCGTTTCGCATGCCGATGAGAACCTGCGCGGCGACACCCAGCCGTACTACCGCGTGGGTGCCGAGCAGGTGCAGGCGATCGATACCACCGGTGCCGGCGACGCCTTCAACGGCGCGCTGGCCGCCTCCCTTGCCCAGCTGCCGGAGGCGCCGTTCGCACGCCATGTGCGCTTCGCCAACCAGTTCGCGGGCCGCTCGACCGAGAAGGAAGGCGCCGCAGCGGCGATGCCACGGCTGACCCCGGCCGACGTGGAAATCCGGTAGGTCCACGCCGCAGCTGCATGAACCGGCCCGGGCGCGCAGGTGCCCGGGCCTTTTTCTGCCTGCGCCCATGCAGGGCACGCAGCCCTGCCCCAGCCGCCCACCATGACCCGCCACTGGGGGCGGCGGAAGCAACCGTCAAGCATCTGCTGATGCCCGTACGGCATGAGGTCGGTCCGGATCGGCCTGAACCGGCGCCTCGCCGACCCGGCCATGTGACCGCCTGCGGCCTACAATGGGCGTATGCAGATCGGCCCCTACACCATTGCTCCCAACGTCGTGCTGGCGCCCATGGCCGGCGTCACCGACAAGCCGTTCCGCCTGCTGTGCAAACGGCTGGGCGCGGGCCTGGCCGCCTCCGAGATGACCATCAGCGACCCGCGCTTCTGGAACACGCGCAAGTCGATCCACCGCATGGACCATGAGGGTGAACCGGCACCGATCAGCGTGCAGATCGCCGGCACCGAGCCGCAGCAGCTGGCCGAGGCGGCGCGTTACAACGTCGACCATGGTGCGCAGATCATCGACATCAACATGGGCTGCCCGGCCAAGAAGGTCTGCAATGCCTGGGCCGGTTCGGCGCTGATGCGTGACGAATCGCTGGTGGCGCGCATCCTTGCTGCCGTGGTCAACGCGGTCGATGTGCCGGTCACGCTGAAGATCCGCACCGGCTGGGACTGCGACCACCGCAATGGGCCGCTGATCGCGCGCATCGCCGAGGACAGCGGCATCGCCGCCCTGGCTGTGCACGGCCGCACCCGCGACCAGCACTACACCGGCCAGGCCGAGTACGCCACGATCGGCGAGATCAAGGCCGCGCTGCGCATTCCGGTGATCGCCAATGGAGACATCGATTCGCCGCGCAAGGCCGCCTTCGTCCTGCAGCAGACCGGCGTGGACGCAGTGATGATCGGTCGCGCGGCGCAGGGCCGGCCGTGGATCTTCCGCGAGGTGGCGCACTACCTGGCCACCGGCGAGGAACTGACCCCGCCGTCACTGGCCGAAGTGCGCGATATTCTGCTTGGCCACCTGCACGCCCTGCATGCCTTCTACGGCGAGCCGCAGGGCGTGCGCATCGCGCGCAAGCACCTGGGCTGGTACGCCAAGGACCGGCCCGAGAATGCGGCGTTCCGCGCCGTGGTCAACCGCGCCGAAGATCCGCAGAGCCAGATCACGCTGACCACCGAGTACTTCGACCGACTGATCGCCGGGCAACCGGCGCTGCCGTCGGCTGCCTGACCCCGCACGCCCCGCAGTCGACCCTGCACGACGCACCACGAGCCCGCGACCATGACACCGCCGATTTCCTCCCCCACCTACCTGCACGGGTTCTCCGGCACCGAACAGCAGCGCCTGATGACCCAGGCCCGCCTGCTGGAATCGAGCATCTTCGGCCAGATCGACTACGGCAGCGCACGACGCCTGCTGGAAGTCGGCAGCGGCGTCGGCGCGCAGACCGAGATCCTGCTGCGCCGCTTCCCGGACCTGCACGTGACCGGCGTGGACCTGAGCGAAACGCAGCTGGCGACCGCCCGCGAGAACCTCGCGCGCACGCCGTGGTGCAGCGATCGCTACACCCTGCAGCAGGCCGATGCAGGCGAGCTGCCGTTCGAGGCACGCAGCTTCGATTCGGCATTCCTGTGCTGGGTGCTGGAGCATGTACCTTCGCCGGCCCGCGTGCTCAGCGAAGTGCGCCGTGTACTCGCACCGGGATCGCCGGTCTACATCACCGAAGTGATGAACGCATCGTTCCTGCTCGATCCGTATTCGCCGCACATCTGGCGTTACTGGATGGCATTCAATGATTTCCAGTACGACCACGGCGGCGATCCCTTCGTCGGCGCCAAGCTCGGCAACCTGCTGCTGGCCGGTGGTTTCCGCGATGTGCATACCGAGATCAAGACGATCCACCTGGACAACCGCGAGCCGGCGCGGCGCAAGACGATGATCGCGTTCTGGGAGCAGCTGCTGCTGTCGGCCGCCGAGCAGCTGCTGCAGGCCGGCACCGTGGACGAGGATACGGTGGAGGGCATGCGTCGCGAGTTCCGGTTGGTGCAGAACGATCCCAATGCCGTGTTCTTCTTCTCGTTCGTGCAGGGCCGCGCGACGGTGTATTGACCGGCGCCTGCACCGCTGCGCTGCGGCAGTGCCACGCGCCGCATGGCTGGCAACCCGCTAGAATCGTCGCGGGCTGGCGTCGAGGACGGGCGCGCGCTGGACCCGGCCCCTTCCGCATGCGCGGCAACGGGACCACCGAGCTCCGCGCCTGAAGGGATTCCTGATGACAGCACGCGCAACGACTCCGGGTAGCACGCTGCCCCTCGCCGCCCGGGAAGGCGGCCTGCTGGATGGCCTCGACTCCCGCCAGGCCCGTCTATGCCTGGGCATCGTGGCGGTGCTGTGCCTGCTGTATGTCGCATTTGCACTGACGCCCTCGTCCTATGCGATGGCCAGCCAGTACCTGGGGCTGGCGCCGATCGAGCCCCTGCTCGGCAAGGCGCGGGGCATCCGCATGGACGAGTGGATGGTCTACACCCCTTACGTGCAGATCGCGGTGGCCAACGACTTCGGCGCGACCAACGCGTTTTCGCCATACCACGAGACGCTGCGCTCGTTCCAGGCGCTTCCGCTGCTGGACTGGGGCCTGCTGTTCAAGCCGTACCACTGGGCCTTCTTCATCCTGCCACCGGCCAACGCCTACTCGTTCTTCTTCATGTTCATGGCGATGGCGTTCCTTTGCGGCTGGGCACTGTTCCTGCGCCAGCTGCGGGTTCCGCCGCTGGCGGCCGTGCTGGTCGCGCTGACCCTGTACTTCTCGCCCTACGTGCAGGTGTGGTGGACGACCAACTGGGGCGCGTTCGCGCTGGCACCGTGGGTAGCCGTGGCCTGGCTGCGGATCGACAACCGCTGGCTGCGCATCCTCGCCAGCGCCTACGCACTGGTGGTCTGGCTGCTGGCCGTGGCCTATCCGCCCTTCATCATTTCAGCGCTGCTGGCCATGGGCGTGCTGGTGCTGGCCTTCCGCCGCGATGCGTTGACAGTGGCACGCCTGCTCGATGCGGCGGTCGCCGGCGGCCTGGCGCTGCTGGCGTTCCTGGGCTATTTCCACGAAGCGATCGAGATCGTCCGCAACACCGTCTATCCCGGCCAGCGCGAGAGCGCAGGCGGCGGGGTCAGCCCGGTCGCGCTGCTCACCCACGGGTTCCCCAACCTGATGACGCGCGGATTCTATCCGCTGCCTGCGTTCGAGCCGTCCAACGCCTGCGAGATCGCAGTGTTCAGCAGCCTGCTGCCGCTGTTCACCGCCGTCCTCGCCGACTGGACGCAGGTGCTGCGCTGGGCGCGCGGCCACCGGCTGTCGCTGGGGGTGCTGGCCGCCGGCATCGCGCTGGTCGCCTGCTGGATCTTCCTGCCGGTGCCGCTGCGGATCGGCCAGCTGACCGGACTGTCGATGGTGCCGCCCACCCGTGCGTTGCTGGCATTGGGCCTGCTGCTGAACATCGGCTGCGCGATCGTGCTGGTGCGCGGCGGGGTGCGCCTGGGACGCGGCCGCCTGCTGCTGCTCGCGGCCCTGCTGCTGGCGGGATGCCTGCTCAAGTTCGCCTTCGGCCAGGGCAGTTTCAGCCGGCTGCATGCCACGGCCGATGCATGGCCACTGCTGTGCGTGGGCGTGCTGGCCTTCGCCGCGCGCCGCCCGCGGTTCGCCGCGCATCCGGTGGCGCTGGTGCTGGCGGTGGCCGCGCTCGGCAACGTGCTGACCAACGGGCTGTTCAATCCGGTGCAGTCGGCCCGGCCGATCTTCGACATGGACCGCAGCGCCGTGCTGGCGTCGATGCAGGCGCGCGGTGCACGGCAGGCTGCGGACGGAGCGCTGGTGGTGGAAGGGCGCTACGGTGCGCTGCTGTCCGGCGTCGGTATCCCGGCAGTCAACCACACGCTGTATTTCCCGCAGCTGGCGTACTTCCGCGCGCGCTTCCCGGACATGCCCGAAGACCGCTTCAACACCACGTTCAACCGCTATCACCATGTGATGGTCAGCGACGTCGCCGAACCCCGTTCGATGTACGCCGACCTGGTGGAAGTGCCCGCAGCCGCGATGCTGGCCGCGCCCGCGCAGCCGCCGGCACCGCCGCAGCCCTGAGGACGATGCAGATGAACGCCTACGCGCGCCCGGCCACGCCACCGAAGATCGCCGTCATCATTCCCTGCTACCGGGTGACCCGCCACGTGCTCGGCGTGCTCGCAGCGATCGACGATGCGGTCACCGCGATCTACTGCGTTGATGATGCCTGCCCGGATGGCAGCGGCCGGATGGTCCAGGACAGCACGCGCGATCCCCGGGTCAGGGTGCTGTTCCATGCGCAGAACCGCGGCGTCGGTGGTGCGATCAAGACCGGCTACCGCGCGGCCATCGCCGAGGGCATGGACATCCTGGTGAAGGTCGATGGCGACGGCCAGATGGATCCCACACTGCTGATGGACTTCGTCGCTCCCATCGCCGAGGGCAACGCCGACTACACCAAGGGCAACCGCTTCTGGAACCTCAGCCACATCCGTCGCATGCCGCTGCTGCGGCGGATCGGCAACCTCGCGCTGTCGTTCATGAGCAAGGCGTCTTCCGGCTACTGGCAGGTGTTCGACCCGACCAACGGCTACACCGCCATCCACGCCCGCGTTGCCAGCCACCTGCCCCTGGATGCGATCAGCGACCGCTACTTCTTCGAGACCGACATGCTGTTCCGCCTCAACACGGTGCGTGCCGTGGTGCAGGACGTGGCGATGGACGCGCGCTATGCCGACGAGACCAGCAACCTGCGCATCAGCCGGGTACTGGGCGAGTTCGCCTTCAAGCACGTGCGCAACACGCTCAAGCGTGTCGGCTACAACTATTTCCTGCGCGACCTGACCATCGCCTCGCTGGAGCTGATCGCCGGGCTGGGACTGCTTGCCTTCGGTGGCGTGTTCGGCGCGTACCACTGGATCGCATCGGCATCGGCGGAGGTTGCGACGCCGGTCGGTACGCTCATGATCGTCATGGTTTCGCTGATTTCAGGTCTGCAGTTCCTGCTGGCATTCGTCGGCTTCGACATCGCCAATGCGCCGCGCCAGGTCCTGCATCGCTCGATCCAGCTCAACCGCACAGCACCGCCGGCCTGACGCCGGCACAGCATCCCCGCCTGCCGATCAATCGCCCGCGTGCACCGGGGCACTCCCGCCGGTGGCGCCCGTCGCTGCCGGCGCATGCCAGATCCGCTGCCACATCGCGGCCAGCCTGACGCCGACATCGGCGCGCGCCGCTGGGCTGCTGTAATCCGTGCGCCGCTGCTCGGGCACGATCGCCTGCCAGCGCCCATCGACCTGCCGTGCCACCGCGAAGTTGAAGGTGTAATCCGGCTCCAGGCCCATGCGCAGATCACTCAGCACCAGCATTCCGTCCACTATCTGCGCACGCATGAAGCCACGGTTGAACCACTGCAGGCGTTGAACCGCCGGAATCGACTGCGCTTCACGCAGGGCCTGCACATTGGACGGGTGGCCTTCGAACTGCATCGGGCCGCGGTCGGCCACCAGCGAGCGATCGCCGACCACGTAACCGTTCGGGGTCATCGCCACCACCCGCCACAGCAGGGTGTTGAACGGCATCGGTACCGAGAATCGTGGCGCATCGCCCAGCCCCATGGCCGCAAGGCTCTGCTGGGCGGCACGGTCGACCTGAGCCTTGGCCAGCAGGCCCCATCCCAGGTAGCCGGTACTGAGCACCAGGGCAACCCCGAGTACCTTGCCGGCCCATGGCCGCGCGCGCACGAACCACGCCACCACGCAGCCCAGCAGCAGCCACACCGTGTACGCCGGATCGATGATGAAAACACTCGAGCCCATGGTCGGGTGTGGCCGCAGTGGCCACCACAGCTGGGTGCCGTAGACAGTGAGCGCATCCAGCAGCGGATGGGTGACCAGCGCCAGCTGGATGGCCCAGAACCAGCGCAGCGGCGACTGCGCCACCCGCCCCCCGCCGTAGCGCTTGAACAGCCACCAGATCAGCGCCGCCACCCAGGGCAGCACCAGCAGCGAATGGCTGAAGCTGCGGTGGTCGACCATCACCGCTACGGGATCCTCGGCAGTGAAGCCCAGCCACAAGGCATCCAGATCCGGCAGGGTGCCGAGTGCGGCACCGGCCAGCAGGGCCGCGCGGCGATGTCCGGGCGGGGCGATGGCAGCGGCTACGGCGCCGCCGAGAACGATCTGGGTCAAGGAATCCATGGCCCGATGCTAACGGCTTTGCCGGGCGACAGCAGAGCCCGGACGGTGGCCGGTGCCGCTGGGGTCAGGCAGCCGCCGCGCGCCGGGCTGCGCCGGGCAGCTCCACCAGCGTCCGCCCATGGTGATCGAGCAGGCGCAGCGCGCCGTCATGATCTTCGGCCAGCGCGGTCAGGCTCTCCACCCAGTCGCCGTCGTTGGCATAGACCAGGCCGTCGCGCTCGACCAGCGCCGCACGGTGGATGTGCCCGCAGATGATGCCGTCCAGGCCGCGCCGGCGCACGTCGTCCAGCCCGGCCTGCACGAAGCGCTCGATGTAGCGCTCGGCCGCACCACTGCGCTTCTTGAGGAATTCCGACAGCGACCAGTAGCGCATGCCCAGCCGGCGGCGTACCGCGTTGAGCGCCTGGTTGCCGGTCAGGATGCGGTAGTACAGCCAGTCGCCGAACTTTTCCTGCAGGCCGCCGAAATGGGTGACACCGTCGTAGTCGTCGCCATGGGCGACCAGCAACCGTCGCCCATCGGCGGTCACGTGGATCGCACGACGACGCACCTGCATCGCCGGCAGCATCAACCCGCAGACATGGCGCAGCGAGGCATCGTGATTGCCGGGGATGTAGATGATCTCGGTACCGTTGCGACGCAGTCCATGCAGCGCCTGGATGACGTCGCTGTGCGACTGCCGCCAGTTGGCGCGATGATGCGCCATCCACCATAGGTCGATGATGTCACCGACCAGGTACAACCGTTCACAGCGCAGCTGGGTGAGAAACACGGCCAGTTCGGCCGCATGGCAATGGCGCGACCCCAGATGCACGTCGGAGACGAACACGGCGCGACGGTGTGGCGACAACGTCGCCAGCGCGCTCATGCCTGCGCTCCGGCATCGCGCAGGTAGCGCTTGCGCTTGTGCGGTCGGATCGCGCACAGGTCCACCTCGATCAGACCGTCGATCGAGTCGCTGAACGCCGGGTCGACGCCGAACGCAAGGAAGCGCGCGCCACCGGGCTCGCACAGGTCGGTGTACTGGCGGTACAGGGTCGGCACGCCGGTCCCGAGTGCGGCCAGGTTGGCCTTCAGGACATCGAAGGCTGCGCCCGCATCCAGTTCGCCGAAACTGGGCGGTGCCGCGAAGTACTGGAAGGGCCGGTTCGACTCGGCCAGGCCGGCGATGCCGCCGTAGTAGCGCTGGTAGTAGGCCACCAGTTGCTCGCGCGCATCGCGCGGCAGCGCCGCACTGATCGATACCGCACCGAACAGGTAGCGGATGCCGGGCCGGCACTGCAGGTAGGCGCCGATTCCCTGCCACAGGTAGTCCAGGCTGCGGCTGCCCCAGTAATCGGGCACTACGAAGCTGCGGCCCAGCTCCAGCCCCTCGGCGATATGGGTGATGGCATCGTCGGAATAGCGGAACAGCGACGCGCTGTAGAGCCCTGCCAGTCCGCGCCGGGCCAGGGCGTGCGCGCCCCGCATGATGCGGTACGCGCCCGCGATGCGCTGCGCGGCAGCGTCCCAGATCACGATGTGCTCGTACTGCGGATCGAAGGCGTCCAGGTCGCGGCTGTGGCCGGTACCCTCGCCCACCTGGCGGAACGTCAGCTCGCGCAGGCGTCCCAGTTCCAGCAGCAGCGGCGAGTCGGCGCTGCAGCTGGCCAGCAGGATCTGCTTGCCGTCGGCGGTCTGTCCGAGCCGGACAGCGCCAGCGATGGCGGCCGCCACCTGCGACGGCGGCACCGGTGCGGCCAGTGGTTCGGGGCCGGCACCGGCAGTCTCGCCGGGGCGCAGGTCGCGGCCCAGCGCATACACCGCGCGCCGTACCGCCAGCAGCTGCTCGCCCGGGTCGCCCTGTCCCAGCTGCATCGGTTCACCGACGCGCAACCGCAGCGGCCGACCACGCCGCGCGAACATCTCGCGCGCCAGCAGCGCGGTGCCGGCTGGCTTGAACAGGGTCGAGGCGCCGTAGAACAGGGCCGAATTGCGTGCCTCCACCCGCACCGGCAACACCGGGGCGCCGGCGGCCCGGGCGAACCTGACGAACCCGCGCTGCCAGCGACCATCACGGATGCCGCGCAACGACAGCCGGGATACCTCGCCGGCCGGAAACACGATCACGCACTGCTCGGCGGCCAGCGCCTGCTCCACCGCCTGCAGGCTGCCGCGCTGGACCTTGCCGCCGAGGATGCGGACCGGCAGCAGCAGGTCCTGCAGGGGGCCGATGGCGCCCAGCAGATCGTTGGCCACGATCCGCACATCGCGGCGGATGCGGCCGACCGCGTCCAGCAGCGCCAGCGCGTCGAGTGCACCGGACGGATGATTGGCCACGATCAGCAGACGGCCCGTGGCCGGAATGCGAGCCAGGGCTGCCGGATCCACCTGGTACTGGCCGTCCAGGAACTCCAGTCCGGCGGCCACGAAGCCGAATCCGCGCACGTCCGCGTTGCGCCGCAGGAAGTCCTCCACCCGGTCCAGCCGCGACCAGCGACCCACACTGCGCAGCAGTGGCCGCGCGAGCTGGCCGCGGCGGCCGTGGAACCACTCCGGAAAGCGTTGCTGCAGACGCTGTTCGAGTTCCTGCATGGCGTGCTCACTGATACCCGGCGGCCGGATTGGCCGACAGCCTGCGCCTGGCACGCGGCAGGCAGATGGCGGTTTCGGGGCAGAACGATGACGGCCGGTCCCGCTCCGGCAACGCCGGAACCGCCCCTTCCCCCCCGCAACACGGCCTTGCGGCAATGGTCACGCCAGTGGAACACTGCCTGCGCACCGTGTCCTGCAGACGCCCGCCAGGCCTTGTGCCAGAGGGCACGTCACCTTAACCACCGGCAACCCGTACGGGTTCACAATGCACAGGCGGCGCACCCCGTGTATGATGCGCGCCCATCTTTCCATCCGAATCAAGGGATATTAAGCCTGATGTCCAGCTACCTGTTCACCTCCGAATCGGTCTCCGAAGGCCATCCGGACAAGATTGCCGACCAGATCTCCGACGCGGTGCTGGACGCGATCCTGACCCAGGACCAGCGCGCCCGCGTGGCCTGCGAGACCATGGTCAAGACCGGTGTGGCCATTGTTGCCGGTGAGATCACCACCAGCGCCTGGATCGACCTCGAAGCGCTGACCCGCAAGGTCATCCTGGACATCGGCTATGACAGCTCCGACGTCGGCTTCGACGGCGCCACCTGCGGCGTGCTGAACCTGATCGGCAAGCAGTCGCCGCACATCGCCCAGGGCGTGGACCGCAAGAAGCCGGAAGAAATGGGCGCGGGCGACCAGGGCCTGATGTTCGGCTACGCCACCAACGAGACCGACAGCTACATGCCGGCCGCGATCCACCTGTCGCACCGCTTGGTCGAGCAGCAGGCCAAGATCCGCAAGAAGAAGAACTCGCCGCTGTCGTGGCTGCGCCCGGACGCCAAGAGCCAGGTCACCCTGCGCTACGAGAACGGCGAAGTGGCCGCCATCGACGCGGTGGTGCTGTCCACCCAGCACGCCCCGGGCATCAAGCAGAAGGACCTGATCGAAGCCGTCCGCGAAGAGATCATCAAGCCGGTGCTGCCGGCCAAGTGGCTGCACAAGGGCACCAAGTTCCACATCAACCCGACCGGCAAGTTCGAGATCGGCGGCCCGGTGGGCGACTGCGGCCTGACCGGCCGCAAGATCATCGTCGACACCTACGGCGGCTGGGCCCGTCACGGTGGCGGCGCGTTCTCCGGCAAGGATCCGTCCAAGGTTGACCGCTCGGCCGCCTACGCTGCCCGCTACGTCGCCAAGAACGTGGTCGCCGCCGGCCTGGCCGACCGCTGCGAAGTGCAGGTCTCCTACGCCATCGGCGTGGCCGAGCCGACCTCGATCTCGGTCACCACCTTCGGCACGGGCAAAATCAGCGACGACAAGATCGAGAAGCTGATCCGCAAGCACTTCGACCTGCGCCCGTACGGCATCATCAAGATGCTGGACCTGATCCACCCGATGTACCAGCAGACTGCGGCCTACGGCCACTTCGGCCGCAAGCCGAAGGAGTTCAGCTACCTCAACGGTGCCGGCGAGACGGTCAACGCCACGGCCTTCTCCTGGGAGAAGACCGATCGTGCCGCCGCTCTGCGCGCCGATGCGAAGCTGAAGTAAGACAGACGAAGGGCCGCGCAAGCGGCCCTTCTGCTTTCTGTAGAGCCGAGCCCATGCTCGGCTTTCTTTTGCCTGCGCCGAGAGCAGCCGAGCACGGGCTCGGCTCTACACGAGCTGCGCCACGCCGATACAATCGGTGCATGTCGACCGAACTCAAAACCCACCAGCTGTCCATGACCGTGCTGATGTCGCCGGAGATGGCCAACTTCTCCGGCAAGGTCCACGGCGGCGCCATCCTGCGCCTGCTCGACCAGGTTGCCTACGCCTGCGCCAGCCGCTACGCCGGCAGCTACGTGGTCACCCTGTCGGTGGACCAGGTGATGTTCCGCCAGCCGATCGCGGTGGGCGAACTGGTGACGTTCCTGGCCTCGGTGAACTACACCGGCACCTCGTCGATGGAGATCGGCATCAAGGTGGTGGCCGAGGACATCCTCAAGCGCAGCGTGCGCCACGCCAACAGCTGTTTCTTCACCATGGTGGCGGTGGACGAAGAGGGGCGGCCAACGCCTGTCCCCCCGCTGCAGCCCGCCAGTTCGGACGAAAAGCGCCGGCAGGCCGCCGCGCTGATCCGGCGCCAGCTGCGGCAGGAAATGGAGCAACGGCACCTGGAACTGCTGGCGTCCAATCCGCCTTCACCTGAAGAGTGAGAGCGTGCGGGGCAAGCCCCGCACCCACCGAGGCGGGTAGCGCCGGGCCATGCCCGGCGGATGCGGATCACCCGGTGTTCTGCACGCCCTGCGAAACACCATTCACGCAGGCCACCAGCGCGCGCAGCAGTTCTTCGTCCTCCCGCCCGCTTTCGCGCCAGCGCTGCAGCAGGTCCACCTGCAGCACGCTGATCGGATCGACGTAGGGATTGCGCAGGCGGATCGACAGCGCCAGCCGCGCATCGTGCTCCAGCAAGGTCTGCTGGTCCATCAGTGCCAGCAGCCAGCGGCGGGTCAGCGCCAGTTCGTGCTGGATCTGCGGGAAAAAGCGCCCGTGCAGGTCACCGGAGAGACGCGAGAACTGTTCGGCGATGGTGATATCGCCCTTGGACAGCACCATTGCGATGTCGTCCAGGAAGGTGCGGAAGAACGGCCAGTCGCGCGCCATGTCGCGCAGGACAGGTTCATGGCCGGCATCCACCGCCGCCTGCAGGCCGCTGCCCACGCCATACCAGCCGGGAATCACCGCGCGGGCCTGGCTCCAGGCGAATACCCACGGGATCGCACGCAGATTGCCCAGTGCCGCATCCTGGCCGAGACGACGCGACGGCCGTGAACCCAGCGTCATCCGCTCGATCACATCGATCGGCGTCGCCGTACGGAAGTAATCCATGAAACCGGTCTGGCCGACGAAGACGCGATAGACCTCGCTGCTGGCGGCGGCGACCACGTCCATCACCGGTCGCCAGCCCTCCTCGCGAGGTTCCGCGGCACGCGGACGCAGACTGGCCCGCAGCACCGCACCGGTGGCCTGCTCCAGCGATCGCAGCGCCAGCGCGCGGATGCCGTACTTGCGGTGGATCACCTCGCCCTGCTCGGTCACGCGCAGGCGACCATCGATGCTGCCACGTGGCGACGCGTCCACCGCGTGCGTGGTCTTGCCACCGCCCCGGCTGATCGAACCACCACGGCCGTGGAAGAAGGTCAGGCGGATGCCGGCCTCGGCCGCCACGTCCAGCAGTTCCACCTGCGCACGCTGCAGGCCCCAGCGCGAAGCGGCGATGCCGCCGTCCTTGCTGCTGTCGGAATAACCCAGCATCACCATCTGCACATCACCGCGTGCCCGCAGATGAGCGCGATAGACCGGATCGGCCAGCAGGTCACGCAGCGTCGCAGTACCACGCTTGAGATCGTCCACCGTCTCGAACAGCGGTGCGATGTCCAGCGGCACCGCGCCGTCCTCGTCAGCCAATCCGCCACGGCGCGCCAGCGCCAGCACGGCCAGCACATCGCTGCGATCATGTGCCATCGAGATGATGTAGCTGCCCAGCGCCTCGCTGCCATGCCGCGCGCGCGCGTCGGCCAGCGCCGCGAACACCGCATCCAGTCGCTGGTTGCCCTCGTCGTCACCCACCGGCAGCGGCTGCTCGCCGCTGGCGTGTGGGCCGAGCAGGCCTGCGCGGGCCAATGGATCCAATCCTTCCCAGGCCGCTTCGCCGCCCAGCACCGCCGCCAGCGCGCGCGCATGCACGCTCGATTCCTGCCGCACGTCCAGCCGCGCCAGATGGAAGCCGAACGTCTTCACCCGCCACAACAGTCGCTGCACGGCGAATCCGCCGGCATGCTCGCCACGGTTGGCACGCAGGCTGTCGAGGATCAGCTGCAGATCGTCGATCAGCTCGTCCGGGCCTGCATAGGCTCCCTCTGCATCGTCCAGGGTGGCCTGCAGGCGCGCACGCATGCGGTCGTTGAGCAGCCGGTACGGCATGTCGGCGTGCCGCGGGCGCGACTGCACCTTCGGCAACAGCTGCTGGTAGTGCGACACGCGCGCCTGCAGCGCATCGCTCACGCCCACCCGCTCGGTGGACTGGCTGAGCAGGCTGGCCAGCTGCAGCAGTTCCTTCTGGTAGCGCCCCAGCACTGCCTGTCGCTGGGCATCGAGCGTGCTGCGGATGGTGCGGGCGTCCACGTTCGGGTTGCCGTCCATGTCGCCGCCCACCCATGTGCCGAAACGCAGCAGGCGCGGCAGCGCCAGTTCTTCGCCATAGGTATCACGCAGCGCCTGCTGCAGGGATTCGTACAGCACGGGTATCACCCGGTACAGCACCTGCACCAGATAGAAGCCGACGTGCTCGCGCTCGTCATCGACCGTCGGCCGCACCGGCGAGGAGTCGGTGGTCTGCCAGGAAGCGGTCAGCGCCATGCGGAAGCGTGCAGCATCCGCTGCCGCCTCGCCCGGCGTGCGCTGGCCGTCGAGGTTGTCGACCAGACTGGCCACCATCAGCTGCTCTTTCTCCAGCAGTGCGCGGCGCACGGCTTCGGTCGGATGCGCAGTGAACACCGGTTCGATATCGATGCGCGGCAGCCACTGCGCCAACTCATCCAGCGTCACGCCCTGCGCCTTCAGGTGCTGCAGCGCATCCTGCAGGCCATCCGGCTGCGGCGCGGCAGTACCGGCGCGCTGGTAGTCGCGGCGGCGGCGGATGCGGTGCACGCGCTCGGCGATGTTGACCACTTGGAAGTAGGTGCTGAACGCCCGCACCATCGTCTCGGCCTGCTGCGGCGTACGACCGGCCAGGCCATCGGCCAGCTCCGACAGCGGCGCCTGGTTTTCGCGGCGGGCGATGGCCCGCGTGCGAACATCCTCGACATCGTCGAGGAAGGTTGCCGAAACCTGCTCGACCAGCAGGTCGCCGACCAGCGCGCCGAGCCGGCGCACGTCATCGCGGAGCGGAAGATCGGGAGAAGCAAACTCGATGCTGCTGCGGTACTCGTTCATCGGCGACGCACGGGCCTCGGTCAACGGATCCTGGATCCAAGCCTATCCCAGATCGGGGGCTGTGCTGCGATGCAGAAATGGTTTCATCTGCATGCAACGCCAGCGCTGCCGATGTGGAATGCAACCGCGTCGGGGCGGCCCCCTCGCAGGGGCCGCCGGCATGCACGTGTCAGCGCTTCTTCTTCGCCTTGCCCGAGGCTGCCGGGCCGATGGTCTGCTCCAGCCAGCGCTCGCTCTCGGCCAGCATGGTCATGATCGATTCGCGTGCACGATAGGCGTGCGATTCGTTCGGCAGCATCACCAGGCGCGCCGTCCCTCCGAGTCCCTTCACCGCAGCGAACATGCGCTCGCTCTGCATCGGGAAGGTGCCGGAATTGTTGTCATCCACGCCGTGAATGAACAGGATCGGATCCTTGATCCGGTCCGCATAGTTGAACGGCGCCATCTTCTGATACACGTCCTGCGCCTGCCAGTAGTTGCGCTCTTCGGCCTGGAAGCCGAACGGCGTCAGCGTACGGTTGTAGGCTCCACTGCGGGCGATGCCGGCCTTGAACAGGCGCGTATGCGCAAGCAGGTTCGCGGTCATGAACGCACCGTAGGAATGGCCGCCGATGGCGATATGGTCGCGGTCGGTCACGCCACGGCGCACCACTTCGTCCACCGCAGCCTGGGCATTGGCCACCAGCTGTTCGATATAGGTGTCGTTGGGTTCCTTGTCGCCCTCGCCGATGATCGGCATCGAAGGACTTGCCAGCACCACATAGCCCTTGGCCAGGAAGGCCTGCGGCCCCCAGTAGCTGATCGCGTTGAAACGGTACGGCGAATCGGTGACCTGGCTGGCGGCCGCGGCGCTCTTGAACTCGCCCGGGTAGGCCCACATCAGCAGCGGGCGCGGGCCGTCGCGGGTGGGATCGTAGCCCGGCGGCAGCAGCAGCGTGGCCGTGAGGTCCACGCCGTCGGCACGCTTGTAGCGGATCTGCTCCTTCTGCACGCCCTTGAGCTGCGGCAGCGGATGCGGGAAGTGGGTCAGCGCGCGCGGTGCCGCGCTGGCATCGGTGAGCGACTGCACATGGAAGTTGGTCGGCTCGTCCGGGCTTTCACGGCTCAGCAGCAGCGAGCTGCCCTGATTGTCCAGCAATGCCACCGGCACCGAATAGTTCGGCGCCTGCGAGTGGAACAGGCGGGAGGCCTTTCCGCTGGCGATGTCGAAGCGGTCCACGAACGGACGGTCACCTTCCGGCGAAGCACCGGCACCAACCAGATACAGGCTGCCACCATCGGGGCTGGTCTGCAGCAGCGAGCGGCCGCGATCGTCGCTGGACAGCTGGGGCCGGCCCGGATCGGAATAGCGGTCCTGCGCATCACGATCCCACAGCAGGCGCGGCTCGGTACCGGCGTTGTCCGGGGCAATCAACCAGGTCTTGGTCCTGCGGGTCTTCCACCACGACTCGGTGAGCAGGGCCAGGTCGCCACGGCCCCAGCTGATGCCGGCCAGACGGCTGCCGAGCTGGGCCAGCGTCACCGGCGGCCTGTCGAACGGGGCGGCCTGCATCAGCACGGCGTCGCGCACCTTGGCGTCGCGGTTCGGATCACCACCGTCCTGGGCTTCGGCCCAGACCAGTGTGGCATCGGCATCGCCGCGCCAGCTGATGTCGCGCACGCCGGTCACTTCGGCGTCGTTGCCGGTCGGCAGGCCTTCCACCAGCGGGCGCACGGCCACGGTGTGCACCAGTTGGCCGCTGGCACGGTCGATCACTTCAATGCGGCGCGGGAAGCTGCTGACCGGCACCACATAGGAGTACGGCCGCTGCACCGGCTGGCGCAGCACGAAGCGGCCATCCGGCGACACCGAGAAGCCCATGAAGATGCCCGCCGCGCCGATCGCGCGGGTGCGGCCATCCAGGCTGACTTCCATCGGCTGGGTGGTGGCGTAGTAGTCGAACTGGCGCGCGTCGGCCTCGTTCTTCAGCAGGTCCTGATAGGTACGGATCGACACCACGCCGCCGCCCTGGCTGGTCTGCTGCACGGCGGGGCCGGTGGGAATGCCGTCGGCGGCCGGGGCGGCGCCGAGGTTGGCCGGGCGGGTGAACACCACCAGACCACGGCTGTCCGGCAGCCACTGGTAGCCGCTGCCGATCACCGTGTTCAGGCCGGCGACCAGGCGACGGGCGCTGCCGGCGGCCACATCCACCAGCCACAGTTCATTGGCGCCACTGGCGGCGTCGACCTGATTGAAGGCCAGCCACTTCTGGTCCGGCGACCATGCCAGGCTGGCAATCGACAGCGTGCCCGGCAGGCCGCTGATCTGCCGCTCCCTGCCGTCGGCCACGCTCATCAGCCACAGCTTCTCGCCGAAGCTGAAACGGCTGTCGGAGAACGTGCGCGGGTTGATGCGCAGGCCTGCCAGCTTCAGTTCCGGCTGGGCCACCACCTGGATCGACGGCAGCGACGGCATCTGCATCAGCGCGGCCACATCGCGGCGCGGCGACAGGTACAGCGAGGGCGCACGCGGGGCGTCGACCACCGCCTGCAGCGCGGCCGAGGGCAGCTCGTAGCCGTTTGCGCCCTGGGCCTGGGCCGCCGCGGGCTGCGGCGCCGCCGCCCAGGCCAGCGGGGCCACCGCCAACAGGGCCATGGACAGGACCAGGCCGGTCAAGCGCCGGTTGCGGCGTACATGCGTGCTCATCGTTCCACCTGAGGGTGCGTTAAAACCCGACCTTAACAGTCCGTGCACAGGCGCCCATCTGCCGATGGTTGGGTCACGCCGATGAAACACCGGGCGCGCGATATAATGGCCGCTCTCCCCTCCCGAGGGGCGCTGCGACCGGACCCCCATGAGGCCGGCCAGGCTCGGTGAGGTGGCTCTGTAACAACGGCGCCCGGCTAGATGCGAGCACCCGCTCGCCCACAACCGGAGCTACTGCATGAACGCTGTTGCCAAGACCTTCTCCACCGAAGGCGATTACAAGATCCGCGACATCACCCTGGCCGACTGGGGCCGCAAGGAACTGGACATCGCCGAGCATGAAATGCCGGGCCTGATGTCGATCCGCCGCAAGTACCAGGCCGAGCTGCCGCTGAAGGGCGTGCGTGTGACCGGCTCGCTGCACATGACCATCCAGACCGCGGTGCTGATCGAAACGCTGAAGGACATCGGCGCGGACGTGCGCTGGGCCTCGTGCAACATCTTCTCGACCCAGGACCATGCGGCTGCGGCCATCGCCGCCACCGGCACCCCGGTGTTCGCCTGGAAGGGCGAGACCCTGGAAGAGTACTGGGACTGCACCCTGGACGCGCTCACCTTCACCCTGGCCGACGGCACCCTGACCGGTCCGGAGCTGGTGGTCGATGACGGTGGCGACGTCACCCTGCTGATCCACAAGGGCTACGAGCTGGAAAACGGCAGTGACTGGGTCAACACCGCCTCCTCCTCGCACGAGGAACAGGTCATCAAGAACCTGCTCAAGCGTGTGGCCAAGGAGCGCCCGGGTTACTGGGGCCGCGTGGTCAAGGACTGGAAGGGCGTCTCCGAAGAGACCACCACCGGCGTGCACCGCCTGTACCAGCTGGCCCAGGCCGGCACCCTGCTGATTCCGGCGATCAACGTCAACGATTCGGTCACCAAGAGCAAGTTCGACAACCTGTACGGCTGCCGCGAGTCGCTGGCCGATGGCCTGAAGCGTGCCATGGACGTGATGCTGGCCGGCAAGCTGGCCGTGGTCTGCGGTTACGGTGACGTCGGCAAGGGCTGCGCCGCCTCGCTGCGTGCCTACGGCGCACGCGTGGTCGTGACCGAAATCGATCCGATCTGCGCCCTGCAGGCAGCGATGGAAGGCTATGAAGTCAACACCATCGAATCGACCCTGGGCCGCGCCGACCTGTACGTCACCACCACCGGCAACAAGGACATCATCCGCATCGAGCACCTGAGCGCGATGAAGGACCAGGCCATCGTCTGCAACATCGGCCACTTCGACAACGAGATCCAGGTCGATGCGCTGGTGTCCTACCCGGGCATCAAGCACGTCAACATCAAGCCGCAGGTCGACAAGTACGTCTTCCCGAACGGCAATGCGATCTTCCTGCTGGCCGAGGGCCGCCTGGTGAACCTGGGCTGTGCCACCGGCCACCCGAGCTTCGTGATGTCCAACAGCTTCGCCAACCAGACCCTGGCACAGATCGACCTGTGGGCGAACAAGGACAACTACGAGAAGAAGGTCTACCTGCTGCCGAAGAAGCTGGACGAGGAAGTGGCACGCCTGCACCTGGAGAAGATCGGTGTGAAGCTGACCACCCTGACCCAGGAACAGGCCGACTACATCGGCGTGCCGGTGGAAGGCCCGTTCAAGCCGGACCACTACCGCTACTGATGCCGCGCCCGGGGTCGGTTCCCTTTCCGCAGGAAAGGGCCCCGGCCCCAGCAGCGGAAGCAGAAAGAACGGGCGCCTTCGGGCGCCCGTTCTGCGTCAGGCACGCCGCTAGCGCCAGCCCACGAGCATCCCGGTAGCGCCGGGCCATGCCCGGCGGGTACAAGGCGCCTGCTCATCGACACGCAGGCAATACGATCTCCACGCCACCGGGCATGGTCCGGCGCTACCAGATCATGGCAACAGCCTCGGTCAAGGCAGCCGCGTCGCCCCACGCTACGATGCGCCCATGACTCCGGCCATCACCCTGCTCAAGCGCGAGAAGATCGCCCACACCGTGCGCAGCTATGTGCACGATGCCCACGCCGAATCGTATGGTGGCGAAGCCGTCGACAAGCTGGGCCTCAACCCGGCACAGGTATTCAAGACCCTGCTGGCCAGCACCGAAACCCACGAGCTGCTGGTGGCGATCGTGCCGGTGGCCGGCCAGTTGGACCTGAAGGCGTTGGCGGAAGCAGCCGGCTGCCGGAAGTGTGAGATGGCCGCTGCCGACGCCGCCCAGCGCGCCACCGGCTACGTGGTCGGTGGCATCAGCCCGCTCGGGCAGAAGAAGCGCCTGCGCACGTTCCTGGATGCCAGTGCGCAGGTATTGCCCAGCCTGCATGTCAGCGCCGGGCGTCGTGGACTGGAAGTGGAACTGGCGCCGGCCGACCTGCTGCGCCTTACTGCCGGCCATTACGCCGCCATCGGCAAGGCCCGCTGATGCGCTGGCCGTGGTCCGCAGCGCCGATACCCCGGCTCGACGATGCACAGGCCGACGTGCTGCTGCAGGATCTGCTGTCGCGCGACGCCAGCCGCATCACCGACGCCGCGCGCACGGTTGCGCGGTTGTTCACCCCCTCCTCGCTGGAGGCCCTGGCATCGCACGCCGACCTGATCGAGCGACGCTGCCAGCCCGTCGAACTCGGCGGCATGCTGGTCAGCAACCAGGCGCACCTGAAGGCGGCGCTGCGACGATTGCGCCACTGGCAGGCGCGCGAGGGTTGCCTGTGCGCGCTCAACCCCACCTACCCGTTCTTCGATCCCCGGCGCCTGCTCGAACAGGGCCACATGCAGCTGCTCTCGTTGCAGGAGGCCGAGGATGGTTGGGGCGATTGCCACACGGTCGCCTGTGCACACTGCGGCCAGCACTGGCAGGCAATCGACCGCGAATACCATTACCCGTGGTGGGAATGGCTTTCCGGCTGAGCGCGGCCGGACGCACGTGACCGGGCCTACGGCCGCCAGTTGGCGTTGTTCTCCCAGAACGCCACCGAACGCTGGTAGGCCTCACGGTCCAGCGGCACGCCGGAACCCCCCTCCTCCACACCGAGCGCATTGCGCATCATCGTGATCGGCGCCATCGGCACTTCTTCCGGTTCGGCAGTGTAGATGCAGCCGACGATGCCCCAGTCCGCATCGATCGGTGAGCCCTCTTTGGCCAGCTGCTCGGCGCTGTACAGGATCACCACCAGGTAGTTCGCACGCGGCGATTCGACGCCTTCGAACCAACGCACCAGCACCGGCAGCTCATCGCGGTTGCGCGCTTCGTAGCCGCTGCGCAGCAGGTGGCGGTTGGCATCGGTGACCGGCACGGTCAGGCAGCGCGTGCTGGTCCAGTTCTCGTAGACGAACAGCTTGCAGAACGGCGCGTAGCCGTCGAGCACCTTCAGCGGTGCGTGTGCGTTGAGATACGCCTCGAACTGCTCGGCAGTGCAGTCCTGGATGGTGTTGCCGCGCGGCACGCGCGGGAACAGGCGGGGACGGGCGAAATCGGTAAGGACGATGGACATGGTGTGCGGCGTGATCAGGAATTCAGTGGCACAGGGTACCCGCCCTTCCCCCTTCGCGGCAGGCGCTTCACACATTCATTGCACATCCATCTTGATGAAGCGATATACTGGTTCGCACCCGCCGCCATCGCCCGTGCCATGACCGCCATCAGCTTCGAGTTCTATCCGCCCAAGACCGACGAACAGCGCAGCCAGCTCGACCGTGCCGCGGCGAAGCTGAAGGACTACGCGCCCGAGTACGTGTCCTGTACGTTCGGCGCCGGTGGCTCGACCCTGAGCTACACCTCCGAGACCGTGCGCCATCTCAACCAGCACCACGGCTTCGAGGCGGCGCCTCATCTCTCCTGTGTCGGCGGCACCCGCCAGGAAATCCGCGAGCTGCTCAAGCTGTACCGCGCCATCGGCTGCCGCCGGCTGGTCGCACTGCGGGGTGACCTGCCCTCGGGCATGGGCTTTCCTGGCGACCTGCGCTACGCCGCCGAACTGATCGCCTTCATCCGTGCCGAACATGGCAATGCCTTCCGCATCGAGGTCGGTGCCTACCCCGAAACACATCCGCAGGCCTCCGATGCCCTGGCCGACCTGAAGCACTTCAAGGCCAAGATCGATGCCGGCGCCGACGCGGCGATCACCCAGTACTTCTTCAACCCCGACGCCTACTTCCACTTCGTGGATGAAGTGCGCCGGCTTGGCGTGGACGTGCCGATCACGCCCGGCATCATGCCGATCGCCAACTTCAGCCAGCTGCGCCGCTTCTCCGAGCAATGCGGTGCCGAGATCCCGCGCTGGATCGGCCGCAAGATGCAGGCCTACGGCGATGACGCGGCATCGGTGCGTGCATTCGGCGCCGAAGTGGTGGCCAAGCTGTGCCAGCGCCTGATCGAAGGCGGCGCGCCGGGCCTGCACTTCTACACACTGAACCTGGCCAAGCCGACAACGGCCGTGTTGAAACTGCTGCAGGGCTGAAAGCACGCTGCACGCGTGCATTCGGCGCTACCCTGCGTCGATGAGATCCATTTCACTCCTGCTGCTGCCGCTGCTGCTGTCCGCTGCGCCCGGCGTTGCCCACGGCCAGGCCTCGCGCCTGAACCGCTGCACCGATGCACAAGGCCAGAGCGTCTACACCGACCGGCCCTGCGACAGCATCGGCGCGCGATCACGGCTGCCACCTCCCGCTCCTGCCGGCAACCACCTGCCGCGGGACTCGCTGGGGGCGCGCTGCCCGCGCCGCCTGAGCGAGCTGGTACAGGCCCTGCGCACCGGCATTACCGGCAACGACGTGAACCGCTTGTCCTCACTCTATCTCTGGGGGGCGGTGTCCGACGCGGGCGCGCAGCGCATCCTCGGCCAGCTGGAGTCGCTGGCGCGGCGGCCACTGGTGGACGTCGTGCCGGTCTATCCGCAGCAGGCACAGGCCCTTCTCCAGGACGAGGATCCTGCACTGGCCGGATCCGCGACCGAGCCCTCCACGTCGCGCCATCCCGTAGGCCTGCGGCTTGAGCAGACGCTGCCTGGCAGCGCCACCCGCGCCGCGACGGTGCTGGGACTGCGACGTCAGTACGGCTGTTTCTGGATCACCTTGTGACCGGTGGGGTCCGATCCCGGCAATGGGGTCAGAGCCCGGCTGCGCGGGGATCTGACCCCGCGAGCGTGCTCTACTCCGGCCACAGGCTGCGGATGGCGGCGATGCCCTGCCCACCATGGCGGCGCGCCTCAGCGACCTGGCCGCGTGCCATCCCACCCAGTGCGTAGATGGGCAGCGATACCTGTGCACGCAGGGCGGCAAACGCATCCCAGCCCAGCGGCGTTGCCTCGGGATGGCTGGCGGTCGCCTGCACCGGCCCAAGCACGGCGAAGTCGCATCCCAGCCGTTGTGCGGCCTGCAGCTGCTCAAGATCGTGGCAGGAGGCTCCCACCAGCTGCCCATCCGGCAACGGTCGCGCCTGCAGGGACAACAGCTGTTCGCTGCCCAGATGCACGCCGACACCCAGCGAGCGCGCCAGTTCGATATCGCGGTTCAGCAGCCACTGCACCCCGCGCCGGTGCGCGCGCAGCGCCTGCTCGATCAGGGCCTGACGGCGAGGATGCTGCAGCGGCAGGCGCAGCTGGATGCGCTGCTGGCCGCCACTGACCGCGCGCTGCAGCCGTTCCTGCCACTGCCGTTGACCGGCCTCGTCCTCACCCGGTGCAGGGGTGACCAGATAGCAGTCGGGCTCGCGCAGTGCCGCCACCACCGGCAGGTCGGCCGGCGGCATCGAGTAGCGTCCGAGCTTGTCCTGCGCGACCCAGGTGATGGCCTGGCCTTCGCGACCGCGCGGCGTGCCCTTCCAACTGCGGACGTGCCGCACTTCCAGCGTCAGGTGCTTGTCCGGGTACCGCTGCGGCACGTCCATGATCCAGTCGCCGACCTCGGCTTCGATGCCCAGTTCCTCGCGCAGTTCACGCACCAGGGCCTGCGCGGAGGTTTCGCCCGCTTCGCGCTTGCCGCCGGGGAACTCCCACAGGCCGGCCATGTCACGGTTCTCGGTACGACGGTTGAGCAGCACGCGGCCACGGGCGTCGGTGATGACGGCCGCCACGACATGGATCGATCGGGTGGGGGAAGGCATGCAGGGAGCATGCCTACAACAGGGGGACCGGCGCAATCGCGGATCGCGTACTTTCCTGCCCCAGAACGGGAGAGCCCCGCTTTCGCGGGGCTCTCTGGCCGGTCAGCTCAGCTGGCCGTGGCAGTGCTTGTACTTCTTGCCACTGCCGCACGGGCACGGATCGTTGCGGCCGATCTTGGCTTCTTCGCGCTGCACCTGGGCCACGCCCTGCTGCGCGGCCTGCACCTGCGCCGCTTCCTCGTCGGCGCTGTAGCCGCCGGCGTCCTGGTGCTGGAACTGCGACTGGCGCAGGCGTGCCTCGACCTGCTGGCGCTCGGCCGCTTCCAGTGCCTGCACTTCCTCGTCGCTGCGGATGCGCACGCGGGCGAGCAGGGTCACCACTTCGCGCTTGACGTTCTCCAGCATGTCCGAGAACAGCTCGAAGGCTTCCTTCTTGTACTCCTGCTTCGGCTGCTTCTGCGCGTAACCCCGCAGGTAGATGCCCTGGCGCAGGTAGTCCATGCGTGCCAGGTGCTCCTTCCAGCTCTGGTCCAGCACGGTCAGCATCACATGCTTTTCCAGCGCGCGCATGGTCTCGTCGCCGACGCTGGCTTCCTTCTCGGCGAAGTGCTGGTTGACGCGCTCCTGCACCTTGGCGGCGATGGTTTCGGCGTCCAGTTCCTCGTGCGACTTGACCAGGTCGGTCAGCGACATCTGCAGGCCGAACTCCGACTCCAGGGTCGCTTCCAGGCCACGCAGGTCCCACTGCTCGTCTACCGAGTTCGGCGGCACGAAGCGCGCAACGATGTCGAAGACGACGTCGTCGCGGATGCCATCGACGTTCTCCTTCACCGATTCGGCGTCCAGCAGTTCATCGCGCTGGGCGTAGATGACCTTGCGCTGGTCGTTGTTGACGTCGTCGAAGTCCAGCAGGTTCTTGCGGATGTCGAAGTTGTGGGCCTCGACCTTGCGCTGCGCCTTCTCGATCTGGCGGCTGACCAGGCGGTCTTCGATGACGTCGTCTTCCTTCATGCCCATCATGCGCATGGCCTTCTGCACCCAGTCGGAGGCGAAGATGCGCATCAGGTTGTCTTCCAGCGACAGGTAGAAGCGGGACGAACCCGGGTCGCCCTGGCGGCCCGAACGGCCACGCAGCTGGTTGTCGATACGACGCGATTCATGGCGCTCGGTGCCGACGATGTGCAGGCCGCCTGCCGCCTTCACTGCTTCGTGGCGCTGCTGCCAGTCGGCCTTGATCGCCGCCTTCTGTTCATCGGTGGCATCTTCGCCCAGCGCATGCAGCTCTGCTTCCAGCGAACCACCGAGCACGATGTCGGTACCACGACCGGCCATGTTGGTGGCGATGGTCACCGCGCCGGGACGACCGGCATTGGCGACGATGGTCGCTTCGCGGTCATGCTGCTTGGCGTTGAGCACTTCGTGCTTCACGCCCGCCTTGCGCAGGTGCTCGGACAGCATTTCCGAGGTTTCGATCGAGGTGGTACCGACCAGCACCGGCTGGCCGCGCTTGGCGCATTCCTCGATGTCGGCCAGCACCGCGTTGAACTTGCCCTTGCGGTTGAGGAACACCTGGTCCGGGCTGTCCTTGCGGATGGTCGGGCGGTTGGTCGGGATCACCACCACTTCCAGGCCGTAGATGCTCTGGAACTCGAATGCTTCGGTATCGGCCGTACCGGTCATGCCGGACAGCTTCTTGTACATGCGGAACAGGTTCTGGAAGGTAATGCTGGCCAGCGTCTGGTTCTCACGCTGCACCGGCACGCCTTCCTTCGCCTCCACCGCCTGGTGCAGGCCGTCGGACCAGCGGCGACCGGCCAGGGTACGGCCGGTGAACTCGTCCACGATCACCACTTCACCATCGCGCACGATGTAGTCCACGTCACGCTGGTAGATGGCGTGCGCGCGCAGGGCGGCGTTGAGGTGGTGGACCACGGTCAGGTTCTGCGCCGCGTAAAGGCCTTCGGTGTCGCCGTTGAGGATGCCGGCCTCGACCAGCAGCTGTTCGGCGTGCTCCATGCCCGCTTCGGACAGGTGCACCTGCTTGCCCTTCTCGTCGACCCAGAAGTCGCCCTCGCCGTCTTCCACTTCCTGCTTGACCAGGTTCGGCACGATGCGGTTGACGCGGATGTACAGCTCCGGGGAATCGTCGGCCGGGCCGGAGATGATCAGCGGGGTGCGTGCTTCGTCGATCAGGATGGAGTCGACTTCGTCGACGATGGCGTAGTGCAGGCCGCGCTGATAGCGATCGGCCTTGGACAGCGCCATGTTGTCGCGCAGGTAGTCGAAACCGAATTCGTTGTTGGTGCCGTAGGTGATGTCGGCGGAATAGGCTTCGCGCTTGTCGCTGTGCGGCATGCCCGGATACACCACGCCCACGCTCAGGCCCAGCCAGTTGTACAGCTTGCCCATCTGCGCGGCATCGCGGCGGGCCAGGTAGTCGTTCACGGTGACCACGTGCACGCCCTTGCCTTCCAGCGCGTTGAGGTACACCGGCAGCGTGGCCACCAGGGTCTTGCCTTCACCGGTACGCATTTCGGCGATCTTGCCCAGGTGCAGGACCATGCCGCCGATCAGCTGCACGTCGTAGTGGCGCATGCCGAGCACGCGGCGACCGGCTTCGCGGCAGACCGCGAATGCTTCCGGCAGGACCTTGTCCAGGGCCTCACCGCCGGCGATGCGCTGCTTGAACTCCGGCGTCTTGGCCTGCAGCTGCTCGTCGGAAAGCTTCTCGATCTCCGGCTCCAGCGCATTGATCTTGGCGACGATGCGGTTGAGCTGGCGCAGCTGTCGTTCGTTACGACTGCCAAATACGCGGGTAAGCAGGCTGTTGATCATTGAAGGAACCGGGTTGGATGGACACGACGCCCGGCCTTCCCTGGGGAATCCGTCCGCCGCAAACGAAACAGGGCGCTTGGCGCCCTGTCGATGGCAACACCCATTGTAGCTTGGGACGGCCGGGAGGGGTTTCAAGCGTCCCGTGCGGCGTGATCGGCCCGGATCCGGCAAACCGGGGTTGAGCAAAGGGGTCGGATCCCTTTCGCCGTGGCGAAAGGATCTGACCCCAAGGAGGGTGGCGCCGGGCCATGCCCGGCGCTGGAATCAGCCGCGGCTGATACGGCCGACCGGCGTGTTGCCGCCGTCGCCGAGGAACTTGCGCGGGTTGACCACGTTGCCGTTTTCCCACACCTCGAAGTGCACGTGGGCGCCGGTGGAGCGACCGGTGGAACCGGCCTTGGCCACTTCCTGGCCGGCACGGACCAGATCGCCGACCTTCACGACCAGGCGCGAATTGTGCGCGTAGCGGGTGACGTAGCCGTTGCCATGGTCGACATCGACGACGTTGCCGTAGCCGCCCTTGACGCCGGAGAAGCTGACCACGCCATCGGCCACGGCCATGACCGGATCGCCGACCCGGGCGTGGAAGTCCATGCCCTTGTGGGTGGCGGCACCGCGGCCGAAGGGGTCGGCACGGGTGCCGAAGCCGGACGTGACATAGCTGTTGCGGATCGGCATGCGCGAAGGCACGGCGTTCTGCTGCAGCTGGTGATCGAACATCAGCGATTCCATCACCGACAGCTGGCGGCCTGAAGCAGCGAAACGCTGCTCCAGCACCTGTAAGTCGGCGTTGACATCCTTGACCGGGATGTCCGAGGTCGGGCCGCCGGCATCGCCGTCACCCAGGCCGGGAGTTTCGTTGAAGTCGAACTCGCCATCTTCCAGCTTGCCCATCTGGGTCAGCCGTTCGCCCAGGGCGTTGAGGCGGGTGGCCTGCGCCTGCAGCTCGCCGAGGCGGGCCGCCAGCGCGTTGACCTGGGTCTGCGCATCGCGCTGGACCTTGGCCAGTTCAGCCTCCTGGCGGTCGACCTTGGCCTGCAGCCGCGAATCGTTGAACGCGTTGGCGCCGATTCCGCCTGCAAAGCCGATAATGCAGCCTACCCCGAGCACGCTGCCCAGCAGGGCACGGGGGCGGTCCTCGAAATAGAACCGCAAACGCGTGAGCGCCGATTTGGCCTGACCTTCACGCGTTTTGATTACGATCTTTTTGAATGCCATCAGTGAGTTTTCATGTCTGAGCCGAAATCCAGCGTTCGCCCCGCTTCCGTGCCGAAACCGGCACTGGATGCGGTGATGGCGGACAAAAGCGGGAACCCGCTGCGGCGTGCCTTGTGGCTCGACGCGCTGGACCGTCAGTTGCGCCCCCAGTTGCCGCCACCTCTGCGCAGCCGTTGCCGGCTGGCCAATGTGGACGGGGAACACCTCGTTTTTCTCGTCGAGTCCCCGGTCTGGCATGCCAAGTTCCGGCTTGCCGAGGCCCAGCTTCTCGACGCGGCCCGGTCCATCGGGCTGAAGGCCACCAGGGTGACCATCAAGACTGCGTCCACCACTCCCTCACGCTCCCCAGCGATCGACAACCGGAATGGCCCCCACGCAGTTTCAGCCGCCACGCACAAAGGGCTACGCGACGCCTTGGCAGCCCTGCAGGATGTTCCTTCGAAGCCGAAGAAGCGGTCCTGAGGACAACGGAGCCTCCTGCTCCGCTCCCCGTCGCGCGTGTCACCGCAGCGTGAAACATTTCGGGGGCCGGGTCGCATCCTAGCGGTCCCCGGTGGACCTGTCGTTAGATTGTTGTTAAAACAACGTTAAATTCAGGCTTCCGATCCAACAGGTTCACGAAACCGTGACGACAGACCGACAGTCGCGTCACCTGCTGCGTCGTATCCATCGCAGCCTCCAGAAATGCGGACGCCGCCCTGAGAGGCGGCGTTTTTTCCTTTTAATTCAAAGCGTTATGTGGATCAGGCGTAGGCCGGGGTGGCGTACTCGACCGGATCCGGTACCGCCGGCGAGTCATAGCTGACCCACTCCCACGCGCTGGCATCGGCCATCAGCGCGCGCACCAGCTTGTTGTTGAGCGCGTGACCGGACTTGAAGCCCTCGTAGGCGCCCAGCACCTGGCCACCGGCGAGGTAGAGGTCGCCGATCGCATCAAGGATCTTGTGGCGCACGAATTCGTCGGCGTAGCGCAGCCCGTCTTCGTTGAGCACGCGGAACTCGTCAAGCACGATGGCGTTGTCCATCGACCCGCCCAGGCCCAGATTGCGTTCACGCATGTACTCCAGGTCGCGCATGAAGCCGAATGTGCGCGCGCGGGAGATTTCCTTGGTGTACGCCAGCGTGGAGAATTCGATTTCCTGGCGTGACTGCTTGGCCGGGATCATCGGGTGGTCGAACTGGATGGTGAAGCCCAGCTTGTACCCCTCGTAGGGCGTGAAGCGGGCCACCTTGTCACCCTCGGTCACTTCCACGGTCTTGAGCACGCGGATGAAGCGCTTGGGCGCATCCTGTTCCACGATGCCTGCCGACTGCAGCAGGAACACGAACGGGCCGGCCGAACCGTCCATGATCGGCAGCTCGGCCGAGGACAGCTCGACGATGATGTTGTCCACACCCAGGCCGGCCAGAGCCGACATCAGGTGTTCAACGGTCTGGACCTTGGCGTCGTTGCAGGTCAGGCCGGTGCACAGGGTCACTTCGGTGACCAGCTCCGCCTTGGCCGGCACTTCCACCACCGGATCCAGATCCACGCGGCGGAACACGATGCCGTGGTTGACCGGTGCCGGGCGCAGGGTCATGTAGACCTTGTCACCGCTGTGCAGGCCAACGCCGGTGGCGCGGATCGTGTTCTTGAGGGTGCGTTGCTGGATCATGGGGGCAGACCGGAAGTGACACCTTAGATTAACACGCGCACTCCCCTACCCCGGCTGAAACGGCGGCAGGACACACCGGCGCGCGGGTGGGACACGCGTGAAGGGCCGCCGGGCCTATCCTGGCCCGGCGCCCGCACTTCAGGACATGGTGGCGCGACCCGGGGAGGACAAGCCCCGGGCAGCTCCGCTCAGTCCGCCTGGCGGCGCAGGAACGCCGGGATGTCCAGGTAATCGTTCGGCAGTTCCGCCGCCGCCGGGGCCGAAGAGGCCGGGGCCGACGCGGTGGAGGCTGCCGCGGTATCGCTGCTGGCACGACGCAGGCCCAGGCCCATGCCGCCCACGGCCTTGGAGACCGCATCGCCACCCGTGTCGAACTCGCCGAACTCCGGCTGGCCGGTGGTGGCATTGCGCACCAGCTTGATCGGCGCACGCTCGCCCGGACGCTGGCTCTTGCTGGCCGACACGCGGTTCAGGCCGGTAGCGACCACCGTCACGCGCACTTCGTCCTGCATGTCCGGATCCAGCACGGTACCGACCACCACGGTGGCATCTTCGGACGCGAAGCCATCGATGGTGCGGCCGATCTCGTCGAACTCGGCCATGGTGAAGTCGGCGCCGGCGGTGATGTTGACCAGGATGCCGTTGGCACCGGCCAGGTTCACATCGTCCAGCAGCGGGTTCTGGATCGCCGCTTCGGCGGCAGCCTGGGCACGGTCATCGCCACGGGCGGTGCCGGTACCCATCATCGCCAGGCCCATTTCGGACATGACGGTGCGCACGTCGGCGAAGTCGACGTTGATCAGGCCCGGACGCACGATCAGGTCAGCAATGCCCTGCACGGCGCCCTGCAGCACGTCATTGGCGGCACGGAACGCCTGGATCATGGTGGCGTTGCGGCCCAGCACGGTGATCAGCTTCTCGTTCGGAATCGTGATCAGCGAGTCGCAGTGCTGGCTCAGTTCCTCGATGCCCTTCAGCGCAACCTGCATGCGGCGACGGCCTTCGAACGGGAACGGCTTGGTGACCACGGCCACGGTCAGGATGCCCATTTCCTTGGCCAGCTGCGCCACCACCGGCGCCGCACCGGTGCCGGTGCCGCCGCCCATGCCGGCGGTGATGAACACCATGTCGGCGCCCTGCAGGGCGTCCATGATGCGCTCACGGTCTTCCAGGGCGGCCTGGCGGCCCACTTCCGGGTTCGCGCCTGCGCCCAGGCCCTTGGTCACGTTGGTGCCCAGCTGCAGCTGCAGCTTCGCACCGCAATTCTTGATGGCCTGCGAGTCGGTGTTGGCGGTGATGAACTCCACGCCGTCCACCGCCGAGTTGACCATGTGCGCCACGGCATTGCCGCCGCCGCCGCCCACGCCAACCACCTTGATCACCGCATTGGGTGCCATCTTTTCGATCAGTTCAAAATGCGCCATGTCCGTGTCCTCGTTGTATCCGCTTTCGATGGCATGGGCATTCGGGCGTCCTGCCGTCCTGCTGCATGCCGCCGTTGCGGCTGTGTGGGTTGTGTGTTGCCGGTGTTGCGTTGTGTTGCGGGTGTTGCATCCGGGCGATGCCCGGCGTTAAGGGTTCCGCGTCAGAACTCGCCGCGGAACCAGGTCTTGAGTTTCTTGAACATGCTGCCGGCGCGCCCGGTCGGCAGCGATGGCCGGCGCGGATGCTCGATCTGGCTGCCCATCAGCAGCAGGCCCACGCCGGTGGCGTGCACCGGGTTGCCGACCACTTCGCCCAGGCCGGTGACGTGCTGCGGAATTCCCACGCGCACCGGCATCTGCAGCATCTCTTCAGCCAGCTCGACCACGCCTTCCATCTTCGATGCACCGCCGGTGAGCACCATGCCCGCGCGCACCAGCTCTTCGAAGCCGGAGCGACGCAGTTCGGCCTGCACCATCTCGAAGATTTCCTCGTAGCGGCCCTGCACTGCCTGCGCCAGCGAATGGCGCGGCATGCGCCGCGGCGGGCGATCACCCACCGACGGCACCTGGATGCTCTCCTCGGCAGTGGCCAGCTGGGCCAGGGCGCAGGCGTAGCGCACCTTGATCTGCTCGGCTTCCGGGGTCGGCGTGCGCAGCATGTGCGCGATGTCGTTGGTGACGTGGTCGCCGGCAATCGGCAGCGATGCGGTGTGGCAGATCGCGCCCTGCACGAACACCGCGATGTCGGTGGTGCCTGCGCCCATGTCGACCAGCACCACGCCCAGCTCGCGTTCGTCGGCGGTCAGCACCGCCACGCTGGAGGCCAGCGAGGACAGCACCAGATCATCCACCTGCAGGCCGCAGCGCTGCACGCACTTGCTGATGTTGGCGGCGGCGGACTGCGCGCACACCACCAGGTGTGCATGCACTTCCAGGCGCACACCGGTCATGCCCACCGGGTTGCGGATGCCTTCCTGCGAATCATCCAGCACGTACTCGCGCGGGATCGCATGCAGGATCTTCTGGTCGGCCGGAATCGCCACCGCCTTGGCAGCGTCGAGCACGCGGTCCAGGTCGCCCCAGGTCACTTCGCCATCGCGGATCGGCACGATTCCCGGCGAGTTCTTGCACTGCACGTGGTTGCCGGAGATCGAGGCGTAGACCGAACGGATCTCGCAGCCGGCCATCAGCTCGGCCTCTTCGACCGCACGCTGGATCGACTGCACGGTCGATTCGATGTCCACCACCACGCCGCGCTTGAGGCCGCGCGACTCGTGCGATCCGATGCCGATCACTTCGATCGGATTGCCCGGCGAATACTCGCCCACCAGCGCCACCACCTTGGAGGTGCCGATATCCAGGCCGACGATCAGCGATTTGTCACCCTTGCGATTCATGTCCTTTCCTGCGTCCTTCTTGCCGGGGTCGCCGGCGCGTCAGCCGGCGCGGCCGGGGTGCCCCAGCTCAGCGTGAAACCATTGGTGTAGCGGAGATCGGCGCGCTCGATCGGCGCAGCCTGGTTGGCCAGTTGTGGCAGCACGCGCACGAAGCGCTGCAGGCGCGAACGGGCGTCATCGCGTCCTACCACCACTTCGGTGCCGTTGCTCAGCACCAGCGACCAGCTGCCGCGCGCATCCATGGTCAGCCGGCGCACGTCGACGCCGGCAGGCGCGAACAGCGCGCGTGAATCGTTGTACAGCTTGACCACTTCCTCGGTCTGGCTGTCGGGGCCATCCAGCTCGGGCAGCTGCAGGTCGGCCAGCTTCTTCGGCGTGGGGAACAGCTTGCCCTGCTCGGACAGCAGGCGACCCTCGCCCCAGCGGGCGAAAGGCTTGTGCTCGACCAGGGTCACTTCCAGCACGTCAGGCCACTGCTTGCGCACCTGCGCGCTTTCCACCCACGGCAGCTTCTCCAGTGCGTCCTGCGCATCCTGCAGCTTGACCGCGAAGAACCCGGCACGCGCATACGGCAACAGCACCTGCTGCAGCTGCTCGGCCGGCACGCGCTTGAATTCACCGTGCACGCGCAGCTTCGCCAGCGGCCAGCGCTCGGCGCCGACCCAGCCATTGACCACGGCCACCACCGGCAGTGCCACCACCGACAGCGCCAGAAGCCAGACGAAGATGCGCAGCACCGCGTTCATGCGTGGCCAGCCTCCAGGGTCTGTTCAAGCACGCGCCACACCAGCTCCTCGAAGCCGATGCCGGCCTGGCGGGCCGCCTTGGGCACCAGCGAGTGGCTGGTCATGCCCGGCGCGGTGTTCACTTCCAGCAGGAAGAAGCGGCCACTTGCGCGGTCACGCATCACGTCCACGCGCCCCCAGCCACGGCAGCCGGCGGCGCGGAACGCGGCCAGCGCGATGCGACGGATCTCGTCCTCGGCCTCGCCGTCCAGGCCCGGGCACAGGTACTGGGTATCTTCTGCGATGTACTTGGCGTTGTAGTCGTACCACTGGCCCTTGGGCACGATGCGGATCGACGGCAGTGCGACGTCGCCAAGGATGGCGACGGTCAGCTCGTCGCCGACTACCATCTGCTCCATCAGCAGCTGGCCGTCGTAGCGCGCAGCCAACGCCACCGCCTCGTCCAGGCCTGCTTCGTCGGTCACACGGCTGATGCCCACGCTGGAGCCTTCGTTGGCCGGCTTGACCACCACCGGCAGGCCCAGCTCGCGCGCCTGTGCGTGGACGGTCTCGGCAGTGACCTTCCGGTACTGCGGGGTGGGTAAACCGACCGAGAGCCACACCTGCTTGGTGCGGATCTTGTCCATGCTCAATGCCGAACCCAGCACGTCCGAGCCGGTGTACGGCACGCCGAAGGCGTCCATCAGGCCCTGCACGATGCCATCCTCTCCGCCACCGTTGTGGCCGTGCAGGATGTTGAACACGCGATCGATGCCGCCGCCGGCCAATGCCCGGGCCAGGGCCGGAATGCCGTCCACGGCGAACGCATCGACGCCGCGCGACTGCAGCGCCTCCAGCACGTTGCGGCCGGAGTCCAGCGACACCTCGCGCTCGCTGGAGGTACCGCCGAGCAGCACGGCGACGCGGCCGAACACGGCCGGGTCGGTACTGCGCAGCGGCGGGAAGGTCAGCGTGCTCACGCCTCGCCCTCCGCCTTGAAGCCTTCCACTGCGATGTGGGTGGCGACGGCGCCGATATCGCCGGCCCCCATCATCAGCAGCAGGTCACCATCCTGCAGCACGTCCGGCAGCACGCTCGCCAGCTCGGCGGCCTTGCCCACCACCACCGGCTCGCTGCGGCCGCGGGCGCGGATGGCGCGTGCCAGCGCATGCGAATCGGCACCTGCGATCGGCTCCTCGCCGGCCGGGTAGACCTCGCTCAGTACCAGCGCGTCGACGCTGGACAGCACTGCAGCGAACTTGTCGAACTGGTCGCGGGTGCGGCTGTAGCGGTGGGGCTGGAACGCGACCACCAGGCGCTTGTCGGCCCAGCCGCCGCGGGCAGCGGCGAACACCGCCTCCAGTTCGCTCGGGTGATGACCGTAATCATCGATGATCCGCACCCTGGCACCGCTGGCGGTGGTTACTTCGCCCAGGTCGTTGAAGCGACGGCCGACGCCGGCGAAGGCCTCCAGCGCACGCGCAATTGCATCCGGTGCCACGCCCAGCTGCCAACCGACCGCAGCGGCGGCCAGCGCGTTGAGCACGTTGTGCCGGCCCGGCAGTGCCAGCACCACTTCCTGGCTGGTGCCCTGCGGCAGGCGCAGGGTGAAGCGCATGCGCGAGCCCTCCTGCACCACGTTCTCGGCGCGCACGTCGGCCTGCGGGCTCATGCCGTAGCTCATGACGTGGCGCGGCGTCCTGGCGGCCAGTGCAGCCACTTCCGGATCGTCGATGCACAGCACCGCCAGCCCGTAGAACGGAAGGCGCTGCAGGAATTCGGCGAATGCGGCCTGCACCCGGGCGAAGTCGTTGCCGTAGTTCTCCAGGTGGTCCGCATCGATGTTGGTGATGATCGACATCAGCGGATTCAGGCGCAGGAAGCTGCCATCGCTCTCATCGGCCTCTGCCACCAGCCACTGCCCACCGCCGAGCTTGGCGTTGGCGCCGGCGGCCAGCAGCTGGCCACCGATCACGAAGGTCGGGTCCAGGCCACCCTCGCTCAGTACCGCTGCCGTCAGGCTGGTGGTGGTGGTCTTGCCATGGGTGCCGGCCACGGCGATGCCACGCCGGAAGCGCATCAGCTCGGCCAGCATCGCCGCACGCGGCATGATCGGAATGCGCTGGCTGCGCGCTTCCATCAGCTCCGGGTTGTCTTCGCGGATCGCGCTGGACACCACCACGCAGTCGGTGCCCAGCACATTGGCCGCCGAATGGCCACGCATGATGCGTGCTCCCAGGCCGGCCAGGCGGCGGGTGGCCGCATTGTCGGCATTGTCCGAACCGGACACTTCATAACCCAGCGTCAGCATCACTTCGGCGATGCCGCTCATGCCGGTGCCGCCGATGCCGACGAAGTGCACGCGCGGGAAGGCGCGCACCAGGTCGTTGGTGTCGTGCAGGCGACGGATCATGCGCGGCCTCGCGCAGGGCAGGCGCGCTGGCATGCCTTCTTCATACAGCTTCCTCGAGAATGATATCGGCGATGCGCTCGGCGGCATCGACCTTGGCCAGGGCACGCGCGGCTTGCGCCATCTGCATGCGGCGGCCGGGATTTTCGGACAGATCGCGCAGCAGTGCGGCAATGCCGTCTGCCAGCGTTCCGTCCTGCTTCAGCAAAACCGCCGCGCCGCGCTCGACCAGATACTCCGCGTTGCGGGTCTGGTGATCGTCGACGGCGGCGGGGAATGGCACCAGCACGCTGCCGACACCGACCGCGCACAGCTCGGCCAGGGTGGATGCCCCGGCACGGCACACGACCAGGTCGGCCCACGCGAATGCCTCGGCCATGTCCGCGATGAACGGAGTGATCTGCGCCTGCACGCCCGCCTTGGCATAGGCCTCGACCGCTTCGGCGTGCAGCTTCTCGCCGCTCTGATGGCGCACCTGCACCGGCACTTCCGCACCGAGCGCTGCGATGGCCTGCGGCACGCCGCTGTTGAGTGCGCGCGCACCCTGGCTGCCGCCCACCACCAGCACGCGCAACGGACCGTGGCGATCGGCGAAACGCTGTTCCGGCGGCGCGATCGCGGCGATCTCCGCGCGCACTGGATTGCCCACCGCTTCTTCACCCTTGGCGAAGGTGCCCGGGAACCCGGTCAGCAGGCGGCGCGAGTAGCGCGACAGGATGCGGTTGGTCATGCCGGGTGCGCGGTTCTGCTCGTGCACCAGCAGTGGCAGCCCATGCAGGCGGGTGGCCATGCCACCGGGTCCCGAGGCGAATCCGCCGAAGGCAATCACCGCACGCGGCTGGCGACGGCGGATGATCATGCCGGCCGCACGCAACGCGCGCATCAGCCGCCACGGTGCGCCCAGCAGTGCCAGCTTGCCCTTGCCACGCAGGCCGGTGATGGACAGCGTGTCGATCGGAATGTCGTGCTGCGGCACCAACCGGGTTTCCATCGCGCCTTCGGCGCCCATCCAGGTGACCGGCACGCCACGCTCGCGCAGCACGCGGGCCACGGCCAGCCCTGGGAAGATATGCCCGCCGGTACCACCGGCCAGGATCATCACCGGGCGAACGTTGTGGTCGGCAGCACTCATCCGAGCCTCCCGAAAGTCGGTTCGACGCGGGACTGCAGGCGGCTGGTGCCACGCACGGCAGGGCCCGCGCCGGCAGGCGCGTCCGCGCCCATCGGCAGCGACCCCGCGGACGGGGCGGACGGCTCTTCGGCCGGTGCTGTGGCAGCATCGTCGCCGCCGCCGATGCGCACGGCCTGGCGGCGCTCGGCACGCTTCAGCTCGTAGGACACGCGCAGCAGCAGGCCCATCGCCACGCACGTCATCAGGACCGACGAACCACCCGAGGAGATCAGCGGCAGGGTCAGGCCCTTGGTCGGCAGGATGCCCAGGTTCACGCCGATCGAAACGAAGGTCTGCATGCTGATCCACAGGCCGATGCCGAAGGCGATGTAGCCGGAGAAGTGGCGCTTCATTTCCACGCAGCGCATGCCCAGCCAGAAGGTGCGGCCGACCAGCAGCGCGAACAGGGCGATGATGACGCAGGTGCCCATGAAGCCGAATTCCTCGGCGGTCACCGAGAAGATGAAATCGGTATGTGCTTCGGGCAGGTAGTACAGCTTCTGTACCGAATTGCCGAGGCCGACGCCGGTCCACTCGCCGCGCCCCACCGCCATCAGCGCGTTGGACAGCTGGTAGCCGTCGCCCTGCTGGTCGGCCCACGGGTCCAGGAACGAGGTGATGCGGCGCATGCGGTACGGCTCGATGATCGCCAGCGCGCTCATGCCGACCAGGCCGATGATCACCGGCATCGACATGCGCGGCATGTTGACTCCGCCCAGCACCAGCATGCCGGCCGTGATCGCCAGCAGCAGGGTCGACGAACCGAAGTCGGGCTGCAGCAGCAGCAGCACCACCAGCGCACCGGCCACGCCCAGCGGCTTGAGCATCGCCGGCCAGGTCGCGTTGACCTCGTCGCGGAAGCGCACCAGGTAGCTGGACAGCCAGACGATGTACAGCACCTTCACCGCTTCCACGGTCTGGAACTTGGAGACCCCCAGGTTGATCCAGCGGCGGGCACCATTGACGCTGCTGCCCAGACCGGGAATGAACACCACCAGCAGCAGTGCGAAGCAGCCCAGCAGCAGCACCTGGTTGTACTGCTCGATGGACTTCAGCTCGGTACGCGCGGCAATGGCCGCCAGCACGATGCCGATCGCCAGGAACACCAGGTGGCGGTTGAGGTAGTAGAACGGGCTGCTCATCAACGCGATCGAGCTCGACGCCACCATCACCACGCCCAGCCCGGTGAGCGCGAGCATCGCACCCAGCAGCCACTTGTCGTAGCTGCCTTCGATGGCTTCGAGGCGTGTTGCCTGGCGGGACAGGTCGTTCATCGTCAGCGCACCTTCAACGTGGCCAGGCCGATCAGCACGAGCACGACGGAGATGATCCAGAAGCGCACGATCACGCGCGGCTCCGGCCAGCCCTTCAGTTCGAAATGGTGGTGGATCGGCGCCATGCGGAACACGCGCTTGCCGGTCAGCTTGAACGAGGCGACCTGGATCATCACCGACAGGGTCTCGATGACGAATACGCCGCCCATGATCACCAGCACCAGTTCCTGGCGGGTGATCACCGCGATCGTGCCCAGCACCGCGCCCAGCGCCAGCGCACCGATGTCGCCCATGAAGACCATCGCCGGATAGGTGTTGAACCACAGGAAGCCCAGCCCGGCGCCCGCGATGGCGGCGCAGATGATGACCAGCTCACCGGCACCGGGAATCTGCGGGATCTGCAGGTAGTTGGCGAACACCACGTTGCCGGAGGCGTAGGCGAACACGCCCAGCGCGCAGGCGACCAGCACGGTGGGCATGATCGCCAGGCCGTCCAGGCCATCGGTCAGGTTGACCGCGTTGGAGAAGCCGACGATCCAGAAGTAGGCGATGGTCACGAAGCCGATGCCGGCCAGCGGCAGCGCCACCGACTTGAACATCGGAATGTAGAAGGTCAGTGCGGCAGGCACATCGGCGGTATAGAACAGGAACAGGCCGGCGGCCAGTCCGAAGATCGACTGCAGCAGGTACTTCCAGCGCGACTTCAGGCCGTTCGGGTCGCGGCGGACGATCTTGATCCAGTCGTCGTACCAGCCGATCGCGCCGAAGCACAGCATCACCGCCAGCACCAGCCAGACGTAGCGGTTGCGCAGGTCGGCCCACATCAGCACCGACAGGGTGACGGTCAGCAGGATCAGCGAACCGCCCATGGTCGGCGTGCCGGCCTTGGAGAAATGGGTCTGCGGGCCGTCCTTGCGGATCGGCTGGCCGCCCTTGAACTGGGCAAGCTTGCGGATCATCGCCGGGCCGAGCCACAGCGACAGGAACAGGGCCGTCAACGCGGCAAGGATGGCGCGGAACGTCTGGTAGTTGAACAGCCCGAACAGGCTCTCCAACTGCTGCAACCATCGAGCCAGTTCATACAACATGCGGGGATTCCTCTCCTTGCGCCAGCAGCGCTTTGACGATCGTGTCCATGGCGCTGCCACGGGAACCCTTGACCAGGCAGCGCACGCCGGCGTGCAGCTCGTCCTTCAACGCCTGCGACAGCGCGTCATGGGTGGCGAATTGGCGGCCGCCTTCGCCGAACGCGGCGGCGGCGGCGGCACTGAGCGGACCGAGCGCATACAGGCGCTTCAGCCCTGCGGCGCGCGCGCGGACGCCGGCCTGCGCGTGCAGCGACTGCGCATCCGGGCCAAGCTCACGCATGTCACCCAGCACCAACCAGCCCTCTTCCGGGGCGGCCGCCAGCGCATCGATGGCGGCGGCCAGCGAACCGGGATTGGCGTTGTAGCTGTCGTCCACCAGCACCGCACCATTGCGCAGCTGGTGGGCGATCTGGCGTCCGGGCACCGGCTGTGCGTCGGCCAGGCCGGCGGCGACCCATGCCAGGTCGATGCCGGCAGCCAGCGCCAGGCTGGCGGCAGCAAGCGCGTTGCTGACGTTGTGGCGACCCGGCAGGCCCAGCACCACGCGTGCTTCGCCCATCGGCGAGACCAGCGTGAACTGGCTGCCCTGCGCACCGGCGCGGATGTCACGCGCGGTGATGTCGGCAGTGTGTTCCAGGCCGTAACGCAGCACGCGGCAGCGCGGCGGAACGCCGACGAAGTGCTGCTCGAACCAGCGTCCGTAGGCATCATCGACATTGATCACCGCCACGCCGTCGGCCGGCAGTGCGGCGTAGATGGCGCCCTTGGTGGTGGCCACGCCGAGCAGACTGCCCATCCGCTCGAGATGCGCAGGCGCGATGTTGTTGACCAGCGCATAGCGCGGGCGGGCGATATCGGTCAGGTAGGCGATGTCGCCCGGCTTGCCGGCGCCCATCTCGTAGATGGCGTAGTCGGCATCTTCCGGCGCATCGATCACCGCCAGCGGCAGGCCGATCTCGTTGTTGCGGTTGCCCGGGTTGGCATAGACCACCTTGTGCGCGTGCTGTGCCACCTGTTGCAGGATGGCCAGCAGCAGGCTCTTCACGCTGGTCTTGCCGTTGCTGCCGGTGATCGCGAACACCTCGGTGCTGCGGTCGCGCTGCATGCCCGTGGCGATCTTCGCCAGCGCCAGTTCGCTGTCGGCGACCAGCACCTGCGGCAGCTCGACCGGCAGCAGGCGCTCGACCAGCAGCGCGCTGGCGCCACGGGCCTGCGCGTCGGCGGCGAAGTCATGGCCATCGAAACGCTCGCCACGCAGGGCCACGTACAGGCTGCCCGGGCCGAGACTGCGGGTATCGTTGCTGATGGCATCGATGGCGACATCGTCGCCGTGGATCTCGCCGCCGGCCCAGTGCGCGATCAGCGACAGCAGGGTGCGCTTCATCGTGCACCCTCCGCCGCCAGCACACCGGCCTTGGCAGCCAGTGCAGCGGCCGCCACTTCGGTATCGTCGAAGTCGTGGCGTACGCCCTTGATCTCCTGGTAGGGCTCATGGCCCTTGCCGGCGATCAGGATGATGTCGCCGGCACCGGCGCGCTTCACGGCCAGACCGATCGCGCGCGCACGGTTGCGCTGCACGGTCACCGCGCCGGCATCGGTGAATCCTGCAAGGATGTCGGCGACGATGCGGTCACCGTCCTCGCCACGCGGGTTGTCATCGGTCACGATGACCTGGTTGGCCAGCCGCTCGGCAATGGCCGCCATCTGCGGGCGCTTGCCGGTGTCACGTTCACCGCCACAGCCGAACACACAGTACAGCGTGCCCTGCAGATGCCCGTGCAGGCTGTCCAGTGCCTGTTCCAGTGCATCCGGCGTGTGCGCGTAGTCGATGACCACGGTCGGCAGGCCCTGCTCGCCACCAAGGCGGTTCATGCGGCCGCGGATCGGCTGCAGCGCCGACAGTACCTCGGCGATACGCGGCAGTGACTGGCCCTGTGCATGCAGGGTACCGGCCACGGCCAGCAGGTTGTCGACGTTGAAGCGGCCCAGCAGCGGCGACTGCACGGCAGCACGCTGGCCGTCGATGAGCAGTTCGAAGGCGATGCCACGGCCGTCCAGCTGCAGCGCTTCGGCGCGCACGTTGGCATCGGCCGCACCGCGCGAACTCAAGCCGATCGGCAGCACGCCGGCCGGCAGGTCGGCGAACAGCTGACGCCCGAACGCGTCGTCGAGGTTGATCACCGCGGCCTTCAGGCCAGGACGATGGAACAGGCGGGCCTTGGCCGCGCCGTAGCTGGCCATGTCGCCGTGGTAATCGAGATGATCGCGGGTGAGGTTGGTGAACACGGCCACGTCGTAATGCACGGCATCGACGCGGCCCTGGTCCAGCGCATGTGAACTGACTTCCATCGCCACCGCACGCGCACCCTGGTCGCGCAGCTGCGCCAGCAGGGCATGCATCTGCAGCACCAGCGGCGTGGTGAAGCCGGTCGGCTCGACCGCGCCGTAAAGTCCAGCACCCAGCGTGCCGATACTGCCACTGGGCGTTCCCAGCAGATGCCAGGCCTGGGCCAGCAGCTGCACGGTGGACGTTTTGCCGTTGGTACCGGTGACACCCACCATCGCCATTGCCCGCGACGGTGCACCGTGGAACTGGTCAGCCATTGCGCCCATGCGTGCGCGCAGGCCCGGCACCGCGATGGCATCGGCCGGTGCGGGCAGATCGTCCGGTGCCGGTGGCTCGAACAGGATCGCGCCGGCGCCCGCCGCGCGCGCCTGATCGACGAAGCCCAGGCCATGTGCGCCGAAGCCGGCGATGGCCACGAAGGCATTGCCGGGGCGTACGGCACGGCTGTCCAGCACCAGGCCGGTCAGAACGGGATCATGGCCCGCCAGGGCCACGTCCGGAAGCAACTGCGAAAGCAACATCGAAGGGCTCATTGCGTGCCTCCCGTGGCGGGCGGCGTCTGGACCTGCGCGCTGGGCAGCGCGGCATCGAATTCGGCGGCGGCATCGACCGGCAGCGCGGTCTCGGCCGGCGGGGCCGGCAGGATCGAGGCCGAGTGCCCCATCTTTCCGGACTGCTGCGCGGCCAGCCACGACTGCAGGTCGTCCAGCGGCACATCCATCAGGCGCAGAGTGCCTTCCATCACGTTGTGATAGACCGGCGCCGACACCAGGCCGCCGTAGAACTTGCCGGCCTGCGGATCATTGATGACGATGACAGTGGCGAAGCGCGGGTTGGTGGCGGGCACCACGCCGGCGAACAGCGCGTTGTAGTGACCGCGCTCGTAGCCGCCGGGGCCGGCCTTGCGCGCAGTACCGGTCTTGCCGGCGACGTGGTAGCCCAGGACCGCCGCCTGCTTGGCGCCGCCCTGGGTGACCACCGTTTCCATCATCGCCACCACCTGCTTGGCGACGTTCTCGTCGATGATCTGCTGGCCTTCGTTGCGCTGCCCCTTGACGAAGGTCGGTGCAATCAGGCGACCACCGTTGGCCAGCGCCGAGTACGCGGTGGCGATCTGCAACGGCGTGACCGACAGGCCGTAGCCATAGGACATGGTGGTCTTGGTGGTTCCCGACCAACGGCCCGGACGCATCACCACACCTCCCGACTCACCCGGGAAACCGCTGTGCGGTACCGAGCCGTAGCCGAAGCGCCGCACACCGTCATAGAAGGTCTGGTCGGGCATCTTCGCCGCGACCTTGGCGGCACCCACGTTGGAGCTGCGGGTGATCACGCCGGTCACGTTCAGTACCCCGTTGTTGCGCGGCACGTCGCGGATGGTGAAGCGGCCCAGGGTCATGTAACCCGGATTGGTGTCGACGATGGTGTCCTTGGTCACCACGCCTGCCTGCAGCGCGGTGGCGATGGTCAACGGCTTCATCGTCGAGCCCGGTTCGACCAGATCGGTCACCGCGCGATTGCGGCGCGAATCGGGCAACGCACCGGTCAGCGAGTTCGGGTTGTAGGTCGGCAGGTTGACCATGGCCAGGATCTCGCCGGTGGTCACGTCCATGATGACCATCGAACCGCCGGCCGCCTTGTTGGCCACCAGCGCATTGCGCAGTTCCTTGAAGGCCAGGTACTGGATGCGGCGATCGATGCTGAGGGTCAGGTCCTTGCCCGGTTCGGCGGCACGCAGCAGATCGCTCTCGACGGTCTCGCCCTTGCGGTTGCGGATCACCCGCTTCGCGCCCGGCTTGCCGCGCAGCCATTCGTCGAACGCCAGTTCCAGGCCTTCCTGGCCGCGGTCGTCGATGTTGGTGAAACCCAGCACATGCGCCATCGCTTCGCCCTGCGGGTAGAAGCGGCGGAACTCGCGCTGCGCGGCCACGCCTGGAATCTTCAGCGCGACCACCTTTTCTGCCTCGTCCGGATTGATCCGGCGACGCAGGTACATGAATTCCTTGTCCGACTTCTGCGACAGGCGGCTGCTCAGCTCGTCCACCGACATGCCCACGGCCTGCGCCAGTTCCGGAATGCGGTCAGGGGCGCGCAGCAGGTCCTGCGGGTTCACCCAGATCGAGGCCACCGGGGTGGAGACCGCCAGCGGTTCGCCGTTGCGGTCGGTGATCATGCCGCGCGATGTCTTGATCGGCAGCTCGCGCAGGTAGCGGGCCTCGCCCTGGCGCTGGTAGAAATCGCTGTTGATGATCTGCACGTAGGCCGCACGGCCGACCAGCGACACCGAACACAGGCCGAGCGCCAGTGCCACCCAGCGCAGGCGCTGGCGCAGGTTGAAGGCGTTGCGTGGACGGTTGCGGCCGGTCTTGCTCATGGGCGCACCACCACTACGTCGGCGGCTTCGGGGAACTTCATGCCCAGCTTTTCACGGGCGATGCGGTCGACGCGGTTGGCTTCGGCCAGGGTGGCCTGTTCCAGCTGCAGGCGGCCGAATTCGATGTTCAGGTCATCGCGCGCACGCTCGGCGCGCGACAGCTCGATGAACGTCTGCCGGTGGCGGTGGCGCACGAACACCACGCCGATCGCCGAGGCCACGGTGGAGGCCAGCAGAATGATCAGCAGCAGGCGGCTCATGCGTCGGCCTCCCGCTTCTGGGCCACGCGCAGCACGGCGCTGCGCGCGCGCGGGTTGGCGGCCAGTTCGTCGTCCGTGGCCTTGATGGCCCCGCCGATCAGGTCCAGGGTCGGCACGAACGCGACCGCTTCAGGCAGGCGGCGGTTGGCAGGCGGCGCCTTGGCCAGACGGTTCATGTACTGCTTGACGATACGGTCTTCCAGCGAATGGAAGCTGATGACCGCCAGCCGGCCGCCGGGCTTGAGCCGCTCCACCGCCGCGTCGAGCCCGGCCTCCAGATCGGCCAGCTCGCGGTTGATGTGGATGCGGATGGCCTGGAAACTGCGGGTGGCCGGATGGATCTTGTCCTTGCCACGGGGCATCACCGACGCGATCAGTTCGGCCAGTTCGGCGGTGCGGGAGAACGGCTGCTTCTCGCGGCGGGCAACGATGGCGCGGGCGATGCGCCGGCTCTGCCGCTCTTCGCCGTAGGTCCACAGCACGTCGGCGATCTCGCGCTCTTCGACGCGGTTGATCCACTGCGCGGCACTTTCGCCGCTGTCCGGATCCATGCGCATGTCCAGCGGGCCGTCCTTGCCGAAGCTGAAACCACGTTCGGCCACGTCCAGCTGCGGTGAGGACACGCCGAGATCGAACAGCACGCCATCCAGGCCTTCGGCCGTCTCGTTCCACTGCAGCAGCTGGGCGAAGCTGCCACGGAAAATCGACACGCGCGGGTCCGGCGCGAAGTCGCGCTCGGCCACAGCGATGGCTTCCGGATCCTTGTCCATGACCAGCAGGCGTCCCTCCGGCCCCAACTGGGTGAGCACGCCACGTGCGTGACCGCCACGACCGAACGTGCCATCCAGATAACGTCCGTTTTCGATCACCCTCAGGCCGTCCAGGACCTGGGTGTACAGGACCGGCAGGTGCACCGCCGGCGACTGCGACACCGGAAGGTGACCGGCCTGCGCTTCTGGGCGCATCCGGGCACCCCGGCTCACAACTTCAGGTCGAGCAACCCATCGCCCAGATCCTCGTCAGACAACGTCTGCTGGATCAGGGCACGATGCGCCTGCTCGCTCCACAATTCGAACTTGTCGCCCATACCGAGCAATACCGCCTTCTTTTCTATGCCCACCGCACCGCGGTGGCTGGCGGGAATGCTGATACGACCGTTGCCGTCCAGCTCCAGGTGGGCGGCCGAGCCGACCAGCTTCTGCTGCAACAGGCGCACGACGCGCTGGGTATTGGGCTTGGACATGACATCGTCGCGGACCCGCTCCCATTCGGACTCGGCATACAGCCACAGGCAGCCGGCTTCGAACGGGTTGTAGGTCAACACGAGACGGTTGTTGCTGGCGCGCGCGACGAGGTCGCGGTAAGCGGTGGGAACCGCCATGCGCCCCTTGTCGTCAACTGTGATGGCCGTCTCGCCCTGAAACACGACGCCTGCACCTTGTCCTTCGCCCGGTGAAACATTGAACCACGAAAACCCACAAAACACCCGGATTTCCCTCTGATGCCCACCTTAGCAGCGAGCGAAGGGTTGTCAACAACTTTTCCGCAGGGAAATCGCCAGCCACATCAATGGCTTGCAGCAACCTTTAGAGAATTGTTCAAGGCTTATCCACAAGTTGCTGATCCGTCTCAATTTTTGAGATTGAACGGAAGTTCAGGCCTGTGCAGGGGGCGTGAAACATCGCCCCCGCATTCATCGGGAACTGGCTGAAAGCGGCGCCAGACTGCGCAAACCGGGCACAATGACGTCATGTGCCTGCTTGCTCTTGGCTGGATGCACCATCCGCGCTGGCGGCTGGTGATGACCGGCAACCGTGATGAGTTCCACGCCCGCCCCACTGCGGCGCTGGCCCGCTGGCAGGATGAGACCTCCGTCATCGGCGGGCGCGACCTCCGCTCCGGAGGAGGCTGGGCCGGCGTCGGTGCCGGCGGCCGGATGGCGGTGGTCACCAATGTGCGCGATCCGCTGGCCGCCCAGACCGGTCCCTCGCGTGGCGCGCTGGTGGCCGACTTCCTGCGTGGCCGCGACCCGGCCGCAGTGCATATCGACCGCTTGGCGGCCGTGGCCGGCGCCTACGCCCCGTTCAACCTGCTGCTGGCCGATAGCGACAGCCTGGAGTATCTGGGCAACCACCCTGCCGAACGGCAGCGCCTGGGGCCGGGCGTGCATGGCATGTCCAACGGTGCACTGGATGCCCCCTGGCCGAAGACACAGCGGCTGATGGCCGCGCTGACGGCCTGGCTGGAAGAAGACGGGGTCAGATCTCCTTCGCAAAGCGAAAGGGACCTGACCCCGGACCTGACCCCGCTATGGACCGCGCTGGCCGACGAACACCGGCCTGCCGACAGTGACCTGCCGGACACCGGCATCGGACTGGAACGCGAGCGCTGGTTGAGCCCGGCCTTCATCCGCGGCGACGACTACGGCACCCGTGCCAGCACCGTGCTGCTGATCGATGGTGATGGCCACGGGCAGATCCATGAACGCCGCTTCGGGCCGCAGGGCGTATTCGTCGCCGGAAGCCGCATCGACTTCTGAACGGCGGGCAGGATGCCGCCGGGCATGGCCCGGCGCTACACAGGTGAATGGAGGCGGAGCCGGCCGATAAGCCGGGTTCTGTCGTGGACAGTCATTCCTCTAGGCGTTACGTCACCGCAACGCTCAAGCAACCTACCCGGATCCAACGCGGGCCGCGCCAAAGGATCCCTATTTGGTCTTGCTCCAGGTGGGGTTTGCCGTGCCGGTCTGTTACCAGACTCGCGGTGCGCTCTTACCGCACCATTTCACCCTTACCGGCCTTCCGAAGAAGACGTAGGCGGTATCTTTCTGTTGCACTTTCCGTCGGCTTGCGCCGCCCAGGCGTTACCTGGCACCTTGCCCTGTGGAGCCCGGACTTTCCTCGGCACCCCGCAAGGGATGACGCGACTGTCTGGCCGGCTCCGCCAGCGCGCATTCTACCGTACGCGGGTGGTTCCTGCCCGGTGGCTGTTCGATGCCGCGCGACGCGCACGCCGGGCATGGCCCGGCGCTACCGGCCGTACAACGCCTTGCGCGGTGCGCCGGTCAGCTCGGCGGCCAGCTTGGCGGCGGTCGACGGCGGCAGGTGCTCGCTCAATGTGGCGTAGACGCGACGGCCATGGGCCAGCTGCGCTTCCTCGTCGTCGCCGGCCCCCTGCACCATCACCACGAACTCGCCCTTGCGCTGGTTCTCGTCGGCTTCGACCGTTGCCAGCAAGGCCGCCAGATCGCCATCCAGCACCGTCTCGAACAGCTTGGTCAGCTCCCGCGCCAGCACCGCAGGCCGCTCACCGCCGAAGATCGCCGCCATGTCCGCCAGGGACTCGGCGATCCGGTGCGAGGATTCGTAGAACACCATCGTGCGCACCTCGCCGGCGAGCGCCTGCAGCCGGTCGCGGCGCCCGCTGGCCTTGGCCGGCAGGAATCCCTCGAAACTGAAGCGATCGCTGGGCAGGCCGGCCACGCTGAGCGCGGCAATGGCGGCACAGGCACCCGGAACCGGGCTGACCCGGATGCCCGCCGCACGCGCGGCCCGTACCAGGCGGAAGCCGGGATCGCTGACCAGCGGCGTGCCGGCATCGCTGACCAGCGCCAGCGATTCGCCCGCCTGCAGGCGCGAGACCAGTCGCTGCGCCAGGGCGTCTTCGTTGTGCTCGTGCAGCGCCACCAGCGGCTGCTGGATGCCGAAATGGGACAACAGCTGGCCGCTGCGCCGCGTGTCTTCGGCACAGATCGCCGCTACCGAACGCAGCACCTCCTGTGCGCGCGGACTCAGATCGGCCAGGTTGCCGATCGGCGTGGCGACGACATACAGGGTGGGGACACTCATTTCAGCGGTACTCACGGGGCAAGGGTAGAATCCTAGCGTGTACCTGGCCAAGGCCGCTGCCCTCATCGCATGGACCCGATCATGAACAAGCCCGCCGCACGCATCTCCGCCCTTTCGTTGTCGCTGATGCTCCTGGCCGGCTGTGCCACCACCAGCTTCACCAGCGCGCCCGAATCGCCGGCCCAGAGCCAGGCGCTGGCGCTGATCGAACAGGGCAAGCCGCGCGACGCCGCGATGCAGCTGGAGGGCCTGGCGGCCACCCTGCGCGGCAGCGCGCGCAGCAATGCCCTGGCGGATGCAGCCTGGGCGTGGCACCTGGCCGGCGACAGCACCCGCGCGCGCAGCCTGTTGGGGCAGCTCAGCGCCCGCCAGCTGTCCGGTGCCAGCCTGCAGCGTTACCAGCTGACCGGCGCCGAGCTGGCACTGGCTGACAAGCAACCCGCACAGGCGCTGGCCCTGCTCAAGGACAATGGCGACAACGTCGCACCCGGCCTGCGCACGCGCTGGCTGCTCGCCCGTGCCCAGGCCCTGCAGGCCACTGGCGATGCCTTCGGCGCCGCCAGCGACCGCGCACGCGCGCAGGCCGGCCTCACCGGCAGCGCGCGCAACGAGAACCAGGCGGCCATTTCAGGCCTGCTCGGCACCCTCGACGATGCCACCCTGCGCAGCCGTGCCGCCGCGCTGCCGGCCAACGATCCGCTGTACAACTTCGCCGGCCGTGCGTTGATCGCCCGCGGCCTGCCGCTTCCGCGTCCGTTCGACCGCGACGGTGCCGCCCAGTTCGATACCAGCAAGCGCCCGCCGGCAATGAGCGATGGCTACCGCCCGCCGGCGAAGCTGGCCGTGCTGCTGCCACTCAGTGGCCGCCTTGCCACCGCGGCACAGCCGGTGCGCGATGGCCTGCTCGCCGCCTATTACGGCGAATCGCGCCGCCGCCCGGACATCAATTTCTTCGATACCGCCGGCACGCCGGCCGGTGCATTGGCTGCTTACGACAAGGCAGTGGCCTCCGGTGCCGACTTCGTCGTCGGCCCGCTGGGCCGCGATGAAGTGGATGCGGTATACGGCCGCCAGCCGCTGCAGGTGCCGGTGCTGGCGCTGAACCGTGGCAAGGATTCACCGCCGGCCGGCAGCGCCGGCTTCTCGCTCGCCCCGGAAGACGACGGCATCGTCGCCGCCGAATACCTGCGCGGCCGTGAGCGCAATCGCGCCCTGGTCATCAGCAGCAGCGACGATACCGGCCGCCGCGCCGCCGCGGCCTTCTCCCAGCGTTTCACCCAGCGCGGTGGCCAGGTGGCCGCCACGGTATCGGTCCCTGAAGCGGTGGGCGATGTCGGCGCCCAGGTGCGCAATGCCGGCCAGGTCGACGCTGTGTTTCTCGCCGTGCGCGCTCCGCAGGCGCGGCTGCTCGCGCCGCAGCTGGCGCTGGCCGGTGTCGGCGGCGCCACCCGCGTCGGCACGTCCCAGCTGACCATCGGCAGCGGCAAGGTGGAGGAAGACGTGGCACTGGACGGCATCGTCTACCCGAATGAAGCCTGGAACGTGCGCAGTGTCTCCGGCCTGCCGTCGGCCAGCCAGGTCGCTAGCACGCTGCCCAGCGCGCGCGGTGCCGCCGGCCGCCTGTTCGCCTTCGGCGCCGACGCGTGGAAGATCAGCAGCTATCTGGACAAGCTGGCCAACGAAGGCGGCCTGGAAGGCGCCACCGGCACCCTGTTCCTCGATGGCAATGGCAACATCCTGCGCCAGCCGGCGTGGTCGACCTTCAGCGGCGGCCGGCCGATGCCGATCGTCGGTGGTCGCTGAGCGCACGCAGCGGGGCTCGGCGGTGGAAACCGCCGCCGAGCTGCACCTGCAACAGGCCGGGCTGCAGCCACGCGCGCGCAATGTCCGTTATCGAAGCGGTGAACTGGACCTGGTGATGGACGACGCCGGTACCGTGGTTTTCGTGGAGGTGCGGTACCGCGCGCGCAGCGACTTCGGCGGCGCTGCCGCCTCGGTCGACCCCCGCAAATGCCGGCGCCTGGTACAGGCCGCACAGTTGTACCTGCAGGCGCATCCTGCACTGGCCGATGCGCCCTGCCGCTTCGACGTGGTCGAGGCCAGCGGCGAACCGCCACAACTGCACTGGCTGCGCGACGCATTCCGGCTGGACGACTGCTGATGCCCTCGATCATCACCCACGCTGCCGTGCCGATGCCCGGCGCAGAGGCCGCCTGTAAGGCCATCCACTCCGTACCGGTTGTTCCACGAGATCCAACATGAGCCCTGCCCTGCCCGCTGCCCTGGTTGCCGAACTGTCCGCCCTGCTGGGTACGGAGGGCTGGCGCATGGATGACACCGCGCTGGAGGCGAATGCGCAGGACAACTCATGGCGCCGGCAACGCCCCGCCGCCGTCGCGCTGCCGGCCGACACCGAACAGGTGCAGGCGCTGGTCCGCGCCTGCCGTGTGCACGGCGTGGCCCTGGTCGCGCGTGGCGCGGGCACCGGTACCACCGGGGCGGCGGTGCCCCTGCCGGGCAGCATCGTGCTGTCGTTCACCCGCATGGATCGCATCGTCGAGATCCGTGCCGGTGATCGCTGCGCGGTGGTGCAGCCTGGCGTGCTCAACGGCGCCCTGCAGCAGGCGCTGACACCGCATGGGCTGTTCTGGGCGCCGGACCCGTCCAGCGCGGAGATCTGCAGCGTCGGCGGCAATCTCGCCTGCAATGCCGGTGGCCCACGCGCGGTGAAGTACGGCACCAGCCGAGACAACGTACTGGGGCTGGTCGCGGTCACCGGCACCGGCGAGGTGATCCGCTGCGGTGGTGCCTATACCAAGGATGCCACCGGCTACGACCTGACCCACCTGCTGGTGGGTAGCGAGGGCACCCTGGCGCTGATCGTGGAAGCTACCTTGAAGCTGACGCCGCTGCCGGTCGCGCAGGCCGGACTGCGCGTGCTGTACCGCGATGCCGATGCCGCCGCCGCCGCGGTATCGCGGCTGATGTCGCAGCCAGTGGTACCGACCCGCCTGGAGTTCATGGACGCGCGCAGCCTGGAGCTGCTGCGCCTCAATGGCGCCGACGTACCGGAGGCCGGCGCGATGCTGCTGGTCGAGGCCGATGGCGACCACGACACCCTGCCCTACCTGCTGCAGGCGCTGGCCAGCGCTGCCGAAGGCGACGGCATGATGGAACTGGACGTAGCGATGGAGGGCCGCGCACGCGACCAGCTGTGGGCGGCGCGCAAGGCACTGTCGCCCGCGCTGCGCAGCGTTGCACCCGGCAAGATCAACGAAGACGTGGTGGTGCCGGTATCGCGCATTCCCGACCTGGTTGCCGGGGTACAGGCGCTGGCAGGCGAGTACAGCCTGACCATCGTCACCTTCGGCCATGCCGGCAACGGCAACCTGCATGTCAACATCCTGTACCACCCGGACGATGCCGATGAGAGCGCGCGAGCGCATGCGGCGCTGCCGAAGATCTTCGCGCTGACGCTGGCGCTGGGCGGCACACTGTCCGGTGAACATGGCATTGGCCTGGCCAAGCGCGATTTCATGGCGCAGGCGTTCACTCCCGCCACGCTGGCGACCATGCGCGCGATCAAGGCCACGCTGGACCCGGATGGCATCCTCAACCCGGGCAAGGTGCTGCCTCCTGCATGAGGCGCCGCCCTGTGCATGAACGCCGTCCGTGTCAGGACGGTAGCGCCGGGCCATGCCCGGCGTTCTCATTCGTCAGGCGAAGTGCTGATAACCACCGTCGGCCACTTCGCCATCCACGTGCACGCCCTGCCCTTCGGCGATGCGGCCAATGCGGGTGAGCGGCAGGTCCAGCGATTCGGCGAGGTAATGCAGTGCGTCGCGCTGATCGGCGGCCGCGGTGAAGCACAACTCGTAGTCGTCTCCGCCACGCAATGCACAGTCGCGCGCGCCATCGCGGCCGAGCAGCTCACGCAGCGCGTGCGAGATCGGCAACGCATCGGTATCGACATGCGCTGCCACGTCACTGCGGCGGGCGATGTGGCCCAGATCGGCCAGCAGTCCGTCGGACACATCCACTGCCGCATGCGCGAAGGCACGCAGGCGCAGGCCGAGGGTCACGCGTGGCGTCGGCCGCAGCAGGCGCAGGCGGAGGCTTTCGTAATCGGCCAGCAACGTGGCCGTGGCCACGTTCAGCGCCCCCTGTTGCCACAGGCGCAGCGCACCTGCCGCATCCCCCAGCGTGCCACTGACCCAGATGTCATCGCCGGCCTGTGCACGGTCGCGGCGCAGGGCCTGACCACGGCCCACCTGGCCCATCGCGGTGACAGACAACGACAGCGGTCCGCGCGTGGTGTCACCCCCGATCAGCGCGACGTCATGCTGGTCGGCCAATGCGAAGAAGCCATCGGCGAATGCCTCGATCCAGTCTTCGGACGTTTCCGGCAATGACAGCGCCAGGGTGCACCAGGCCGGTCGCGCGCCCATCGACGCAAGATCGGACAGATTGACCGCCAGCGTCTTCCAGCCGATATCGAAGGCCGGCGTCTCCACCGGGAAGTGCACGCCACTGTTGAGTGTATCGGCGGTCACCACCAGCTGTTCATTCGCGCGCGGCTGCAGCAGCGCGGCATCGTCACCGATGCCGAGCAGCACGTCATCGCGCTCGGCGGTGCGGGCGCGGATACGGTCGATGAGGGCGAATTCGGCCAGGGACATGGGGCGTTCTGCTCTTATGTAGCAGCCGGGCCATGCGCGGCTGCAGTTCGATCACGCGCCACACTACCGGACGCAACCCTGCCCTGCGCGGCAAGCCAGGCAGGGCACGGCTCTACAGCGATCGGGTCAGTGGCCCGATTCGACCTTGCGCCATTCCACGGCGGCGCGGTCCAGCACACCGTTGACGTAGGTGTGGCCGTGTTCGGAGCCGAAGCGCTTGGCCGATTCGATGGCCTCGTTGATCACCACGCGGTACGGCACGTCCAGGCGGTAGCGCAGCTCGTACGCCGCCAGGCGCAGCACAGCGCGTTCGATGGCATCGACTTCCTCGATGCCACGGTCCAGATACGGGGCCAGCGCTTCGTCGATGTCGGTGCGGTTGTCGAGCACGCCGTGCATCAGCGCCTCGAAGTACGCCAGATCGGCGATCTCGCGGGCCTGCTCATGCGCGAACTGGGCGATCAGCGACTGTGCGTTGCCGCCGGAGATCTGCCACGCATAGACGGCCTGCACGGCACGACGGCGCGCGCGCGAGCGCAGCACCGGATCAATGCCATCGCGGCGGACGGGTTTACCGGAGGGCTTGCCCTGGGTGTTCTTGTTCATGGCAGCTGCTCCAGAAGATTGACCATTTCCAATGCGGCGAGTGCGACTTCCTCGCCCTTGTTGCCATGGCTGCCGCCGGCGCGGGCCTCGGCATCTTCCACGCGTTCCACCGCCAGCACGCCGTTCAGTACCGGCACGCCGAAATCCAGCTGCACGCGCATCAGGCCTTCGGCGCAGCGGTCGGCCACGTGTTCGTAATGACGGGTGTCGCCGCGGATCACACAGCCGAGGGTGAGGATGGCGGCGTGTTCATGGGCGGCGGCCAGGCGTGCGGCGACCAGCGGCAGTTCCCAGGCGCCCGGCACCCGGATCACGTCGATGTTGGCTTCGGTGATGCCGTTGCCGGCCAGGCTCTGGCGTGCGCCGGCCACCAGCGTATCGGTGATGCGGGCGTTCCAGCGGCTGGCCAGGATGGCAAAGCGCGCCGACTCGGGAGTGCGAAGATCGCCTTCGTAGTGGCTCATATGCGGCTTGGGGGACTCGATAAGGGGTAATTCTAGCGTGGATGGGCCCCGGCCGTGGTTGGCGGGGGCCTGGCATCCGCCGGGCATGGCCCGGCGCTACCGGGGTCGGATCCCGCACCGCGGCCTCCGACCCCACGGGGCGACCGTTACAGGGCCACCGTCTCCACCACTTCCAGGCCATAGCCGGCCAGGCCGATCTGCCGGCGCGGCGTGCCCAGCACGCGCAGCTTGCCCAGACCCAGATCGGACAGGATCTGCGCACCGGCGCCATTGCGGCGCCACTGGCCCACATCCTTGTCCTTGCCCGGCACCACCGGTGCGGGCTGCTGGCGCAGGCGCGCGAGCAGCGCCTCGCCATCGCGCGGCGCCGACAGCACCACCATCACGCCGGCACCTTCGGCGGCGATCGCACGCAGCGCGTCGGTGGCGGCCACGCCGAAATCGTCACGACGCCAGTGCAGCAGGTCGGCCAGCGGATTCTCCACCTGCACGCGCACCAGCGTAGGCGTGCCAGCGTCGGGAGTGCCGCGGACCAGGGCGAAGTGCAGGTCGTGGGCGATGCGGTCGCGGTAGGTCACCAGCCTGAACGGGCCGAACTCGGTATCGATGTCGCGCTCATCAACGCGCTCGACCGTCTTCTCGGTGGCCAGGCGGTAGGCGATCAGGTCGGCGATGGAGCCCATCTTCAGGCCGTGCTCGCGGGCGAACACTTCCAGCTCCGGGCGACGCGCCATGCTGCCGTCCGGGTTGAGGATCTCCACCAGCACGCCGGCCGGTTCCAGCCCAGCCAGCATGGCCAGGTCCACGCCCGCCTCGGTGTGGCCGGCGCGGGTCAGCACGCCGCCCGGCTGGGCGATCAGCGGGAAGATGTGGCCGGGCTGGTGCAGGTCCGACGGCCGCGCGTTGGGCTTCACCGCGGTGCGGATGGTATGCGCGCGGTCATGGGCGGAGATGCCGGTGGTCACGCCCTCGGCCGCTTCGATGCTGACGGTGAAATTGGTCTGGAACTGCGCGGTGTTGGCCTGCACCATCGGCGCCAGGCCCAGGTCGGCGGCGCGGGTGCGGGTCAACGGCAGGCACACCAGGCCACGGCCGTGGGTGACCATGAAGTTGATGTCGCTGGCCTTGACCAGCTCGGCAGCCATGATCAGGTCGCCTTCGTTCTCGCGGTCCTCGTCATCGACGATGACGACCATGCGGCCCTGGCGGATGTCTTCCAGGATCTCAGGGATCGGCGCGAAGTTCATGCTGCGCCTCCCTGCAGGTGCCCGCCAACAAGACGTTCGACATAACGGGCGACCAGGTCGATTTCCAGGTTCACCGCACTGCCCACGCCGGAGGCGGAGAAGGCGGTGTTGGCCACGGTATGCGGGATCAGCGCGACCTCGAAGCCTTCCTCGTCCACTTCGTTGACGGTGAGGCTGACGCCGTCCACGCAGATCGAGCCTTTCTTGGCGATGTAGCGCAGCAGCGAGGCCGGCGCGGCGAAGCGCCAGCGCTGGGCGCGCGCGTCATCGTGGATGGACAGCACCTGGCCCAGGCCATCAACGTGGCCGCTGACCAGATGCCCACCCAGACGATCGGTCGGGCGCATGGCACGCTCGAGGTTGATGACCGCGCCCTGCTCGAGTTGGCCCAGCGTGGTCAGGCCCAGCGTCTCGGTGGAGGCATCGGCCTGGAAGCTGTTGGGGTCGAATGCGATGACCGTCAGGCAGACACCGTTGATGGCGATGCTTTCGCCCATCTGCACGTGATCGAACGGCAGGTTGCCGACATTGAAGGTGAAGCGGACATCGCCGCCGATGGACTCGCGTGCGGCCAGACGGCCGACGCCTTCGATGATTCCAGTAAACAAGTAACGTTCTCCGCAGGATGTGAGCGAAAAACGCCGCAAGGCAAACAGGCACGCGCAGGGCATGAGCCCTGTGGCACCGTCTTCTTTCATCCGGACTATGACCGTCGGCTCCGGCCTTGAACCGGATCTGCTGACCCCCGGCCGTGGGCCGGGGCGCTCGCGGGCTCGTGCTTGCGCACCTACCGCCGGTGGGGAGTTGCACCCCGCCCTGAAGACGTTTGTATACCGGCGAACCGGCGTGGCCAGTGTACCAGCCCGGGCTGAACGGGGTGGGATGCCCGGGGCCGCAGCCGTTTCCCGGCGGGAAACGGATCTGACCCCAAGCCTGCCCAGCCTGTGACGGCTGTCTCTCGCATTTTGTAAAACTTTCATTAAAATTCGCCGCGGACGACATGAGGTCGCCACGGGCTGCGTCTCCGGCGCGCCCGCCAATGGACTGCAATTCACAGGAATTCCCATGCGCAAGCTCCTGATCATCGCCAGCCTGCTGGCCGTCGCTCCGCTGGCCTCGGCCGCCGAAGGGCTGAGCTACACCTACGTCGAAGGTGGCTGGACCCAGGTCAAGACCGACGACAGCGATTTCAACGACCCGAAGCTTGACGGCGGCTACGTGCGCGGTTCGTTCGCGCTGGCCGAGCAGGTGCACGTGTTCGGCAGCTGGTCGCGTACCAGCAAGAGCTACCACTTCACCGGTGCGTCGGCCAAGTTCGAACTGGACCAGCCTGAGCTGGGCATCGGCTACCACATGCCGTGGACGGACCGCCTGGACTACACCGCCGACATCGCCTGGGTGCGCCAGAACGCCGAGCTGACCGTGAAATCGGATCTGTTCGGCCGCGAACACCTGAAGGATCACACCAACCTGGCCCGCGCCACCATGGGCGTGCGTGGCAAGCCTTCGCCGAAGACCGAAGCGTGGGCCAAGGCCGGCTACATGGATGGCGGCAACGACTTCAAGGGCACCTGGGTCGGCACCGTCGGTGGCCAGATCAATTTCACCCCGACCTGGGGCCTGGTGGGAGAAGTCTCCGGCCAGCGCGATGTCACCCAGTTCTCGGCCGGCGTCCGCGCCAGCTTCTGATTGCCCGATCCTCGTCGTGCGATCGAACGGGCCCCGCAAGGGGCCCGTTTTTTTTCGGACAGGTTGCATGGATTGCCGGGCCGGCACGCCCGATCCTCTGGACCCCTCACGCGTTCCTGTCCATGCCGTGCTGAAACCTGTCCTTGCCCTGTTGCTGTCCGTACCGTTTGCCACGCGCGCAGCAGAACCCGCCGCGCTTTCACTGGAAGCAACGTTTGATGCGTATATCCAGGTCATTGCCCACAATGATGGTCGAGCCCGGGACATCCTCAGGCGCAGCCTGGAGACGGCGGACGCTGACCACCACCATCACATCGCATCCAGCACGTACCGGCTGTATGCCTTTGGAGGTCTGGACAAAGTGTTCAGTGCGGCGGCAACCGAGGCAATACATGCACGCATCCAGCGCATCCGTTGCGAGATCACTGGGATCGAGGCCGTGAAACGCGACACATCAGATCATCACGAGGTACGCTATCAATGCCTGCTCCCGGACGTATCGGCGGCCTTTGACGTTTACCGCGAGAACCGCAGGTATTTCCATCCGGACAAGGATGAAGAGCGATTCGCGGCCTTCCTCGATCAATACGCTGCGATTGTCAGCGACGCACCCGACCGCATCCACCAGGCGGAAGCCGCGTTCTACCGTCTCGGCAGTCCTGGACCATGGATGGGCGGCACCTTGGACGATCTTGCCCCCGCGCTGTTTGAGCGATTGCTCCCCTTCAAGGAGTGGGACGAACGGATCGATGCTGAGTCCGTCGTTGTATTCTCCGGCATTCCAGCGTGTGATCTCATGCTGGACGCACAGATGAAATTCGCAGCACGCCACTATCCGGACGACCCACGCCAGCGGGGCGCAGCGCTTCATCAAAGCATGGCGGAGCTTCTGAACATGCTGGGTCGGGAATCTTCAATGAGATACTGCAGGGCGATCCATGACGCCTACCGTGATCAGTGGTCAGCCACGTTCGACAACACGCTGCCACGACGATGACCACGTGGTCACCCGCCTGAAGCGCGTTCCCCGATCCTCGTCGTACGGTCGAACGCCCCGGCAAGTGGCCCGTTTTTCTGCCTGCGGCAACGGCGGAAAATGCGCTAGGCTTGCCCGCCTCTGGACCCGGAATCACTGTCATGAAGACCCCCCTGCGCTCCCTGCTGGCCACTGCACTGTTGTGCGCTCCCCTGTTCGCCAGCGCCGCCTCGACGCAGCTGAGCCCCGAACAGACGTTCGATCTCTATTCCCGGGTACTGCTGGAAGACGACGCGACCGCCACGCGCACGCTCAACGACGCGCTGAAGCCGGCGTTCGAGGGCCAGGACGCCGTGACTCCGAACCCGGGCGCGCTGGCCAAGGCATTGGCCGAACCCTGGCAGACGGTACTGGCCAGCACCGGCGCTTCGATCGACGCTGCGGCCACCGAAGCGCTGTACGCCAAGGCGCTGCGTGATTCGAAGTGCCGCGCAACCCAGAGCGTGATCGAAGACAACGAATACGTTGAAGACCAGAAGCTGGCGCGGATCACCTACACCTGCCAGGTGCCCGACCTGGGCAAGGTCCGCCCGCTGTTCGCCGCCAGCCTGGCCGACCATGCCAGCCCGGCCTCGCGCAAGCAGTTCACCGACGCCTACACCCAGGCGCTTCAGAGTGGTGCACGCGTGCCGGTCAGCGGCACCTTCACCCTCTACCCGGCCAAGGACAACGGCTACTGGTACAGCGGCAACTTCGATGATCTGGTGGGCACCGTGGCCGGTGCGCTGGCTCCGTTCGAGGACTGGATGCAGGACGCGCAGGCAGCCAACGCGCCGAAAGTGACCGGCATACCCGGCTGCGACCTGCTGCTGCAGCAGCACCGCAGCTGCGTGGCGAAGATCGCGCCCGACCAGATCAGCGGCGTGGACGCGATGGCCGAAGAGCTGAAGGCCAAAGCGCAGGTGCAGTCGGTCGAGGAGATGACGCAGGAGTGCAAGGCACTGCGCCCGCTGGCCGAGATGATGTGGACCGACGAATGCACCTGAGCCGCTAAGTGGTAGCGCCGGGCCACGCCCGACGACACTCGAATGCACCTGATCGCGTGATGATGGCATCGCAGCGGGGACATGCGCTGCATGACCCCGTTTGCAACTTGTTGCATTGCTTCACAGGATGCCGGGGCCGATCCTGCAGCACCTTCCCGGCCCCATACATGCGCCTGCTCGCCGCTCTGTCCTGTCTGTTCACCGGCGTGTGCATTGCCGCGCCACACACGCCGGAACAGGAGTACACGCTGCGGGCGCGTGTTGTCCTCCAGCACGATCCGGCTGCGCGCGACCAGCTGGCCCTGTGGGACGCTGCCGCTGTTCCTCGCAACGGAATCGATTGGCAGCGCAGCCTCGATGATCTGCCCACCTGGCTGCGGCAGCAGCAGATCGTGCCGCCCTCGGCGTCGGTGATGCAGGATGTCACCGATGCACTGCTGGCGCGACTGTCGACGGCCACCTGCGCCGAGGCGTTCCTGCCGCTGGGCAGTCCCGAGATTGGTCGATTCATGCTCGCCTGCGCGTTGCCCGACCCGGCGCCCACGTTCGCGCTTTACCGGGCATTGCGCCAGGCCGGGCCCGGCGGGCAGGCGCAGCACAGCGATGTGTTCTTCAGCGCCTACGCCGTCCACCTTCGCAGTGCGCCGGCGGCATTGCATCGCACCCATGTGGTGGGGTGGTCCTCCTATCGCCATGGCGACCTGCATGAGGCACGTTCAGACCAGCTGCACCAGGCCATTCTGCTGACATTGCTGCCGTTCGAGGCATGGGACATGCGTATCGCGGGGGATGTTCCCCCAATCCTGCTCCACGACTGACCACCCCGGCTACCGCGCGTCCGTCTCGTCCGCCGCCTGCCAATGCTACGGCCGCAGCAGCAGGCGCAGGTCCTCACCCACCTGGCATTGCTCGACCACGCGCAGCCGGCGTTGCTGCTGCATCGCTTCGATGCCCAGCCCGGCCAGCAGCGGGCGGGCCCGGTCACCCAGCAGGGTGGGCGCCTGGTACAGCAGCAGCTCATCCACCCAGCCGCCGCGCAGCAGCGCACCGGCCAGCGTAGCGCCGGCTTCGGTATGCACTTCGTTGATGCCGCGCCCGGCCAGCAGGGTCAGCATCGCGCCAAGATCGAGACGGCCGTCGGCACTGGGCACGCAGGCGAACTCGGCATCGGCGGCATCCGGTGCGCTGACCGCCGCATCGTGCAGGTACAACGTGGGTGCCCCACCCTCGCGCACGCGGCTGCATTCCAGCGAACGCAGGCGCGAATCGAGCACGACGCGCAGTGGCGGCATCACCTCGGCATCGGCCAGGCGCACGGTCAGCATCGGATCGTCGGCCAGCACGGTATCGGCACCGGTCAGGATCGCGCCGGCGCGTGCACGCCAGTGCTGCACGTCTTCGCGCGCCGCTGCTCCGGTGATCCATTTGGACGTGCCGTCGGCCATCGCCGTACGCCCGTCCAGGCTGGCGGCCAGCTTCACCCGCAGCCACGGGCGATTGCGCTCCACGCGTGACAGAAAGCCCTTGTTGAGCTCGCGTGCCTGCGCCGCCATCAGCCCTTCGGCGACCTCGATGCCGGCGCCGCGCAGCAGGTCGAATCCGCCGCCATCGACCTGCGGGAAGGGATCACGCAGCGCAGCGACCACACGCGATACACCGGCCTCGATCAGTGCCAGCGCGCACGGTGGTGTGCGCCCGTAATGCGCGCAGGGCTCAAGGGTGACGTAGGCAGTGGCACCGCGCGCCTCACCACCGGCCTCGCGCAACGCGAACACTTCGGCATGCGGGCCACCGGCACGCTGGTGCCAGCCCTGCCCGACCACACGTTCACCATGGGCGATCACGCAGCCGACCATCGGATTGGGGCGGGTGGTGTAGGCGGCGCGCTCGGCCAGACGCAGCGCGCTGGCCATGTGCAGATGGTCGAGTACGGAGAATGGGGTGGTCATCTGGCCATGGTAACGCTGCCGGTGTTGATCCATGCCATCGATGCCAACCAAGGTTGGCACCCACCAGTGAATGCAGCTATCGGTGCCAACCAAGGTTGGCACCCACCCGTGGATGCGCCATCAGTGCCAACCGAGGTTGGCACAGGCCACCGCAGAGGCGGTCAGCCCTTCTTCTTCTTGGCCAGGGCGATCACATCGCCCAACAGCTGCAGCTGTTCGGTGCTGGCCGGCAGCTCGCGTTCGAGTTTTTCGATTTCCTCGCGGAAATCGGCCACATCCTCGAAGCTGCGGTAGACCGAAGCGAATCGCACGTACCCCACGTGATCGAGCTTGCGCAGCTCGTTCATCACGAACTCGCCCACCTTGATCGAAGGCACTTCACGCTCGCCACTGAGGCGCAACTGATGGACCACCGCACGCACCGCCGCTTCAATCTTGTCTTCCGGCACGGCACGCTTCTGCAGCGCGCGATCAAAGCCGGCGCGTACCTTGCGCTGGTCGAAGGCCTCGCGGGTGCCATCGCTCTTGACGATGGCCGGCAGCTTCAGTTCGACGGTTTCCAGGGTGCTGAAGCGCTCGTTGCAGGCCTCGCACTCACGCCGACGGCGGATCGTCGCGCCGTCTTCAGAGACGCGCGAGTCGATGACCCGGGTATCGGCATGTTGGCAGAAGGGGCAATACATTGAACGCCTGGCTCAGGGGACAACCTACATGCCACGGTCATGGCAGCGTCGCAAAGGTACCTGAGAAGGGGCTTTCCGGCAAATTCCATGTGCTGTACGGCCCCTCGTCAAGGGCAACCCTGCAGCCGTCCCAGATGCACCCCAATACTCGGAAACACCCTGATGCGTGAGGCTGGACAGGCGATCCCTGCACCACCATGCGACCTGCCTGAAAAGTCAGGCGCCCGGGAGGTGAGCAGGCCGCCAGCGCAGCCAGGCCAGATGCGCCGCGGGCAGCAACAGCGGCGGGCCGAACAGCAACAGGCTGAAGCCCTCCATGCGTTCGGTCAGGCCGACCCACCAGCCCGAGCACGACGGCGGGCACTGCTGCCAGCGCGCCCAGCGCCAGCAACGCCCACCACACCCGGCCCACTGCCTGCAGGCCAGACCGGCCCTGCAGCAGGAAACCGGCGCCGATGTACAACCAGGCAACAATGCCCAGCGCCCCGGCGGTGCCCCAGCACACCAGCAGCAGCCGGCTCGGCAGGCGGGTTTCCTGCGTCAGGCCGGAGTACACGCCCACCAAGGCCACGGTGCCTCCCAGCAGCACGCCTGGCAGCCCGAACAGCAGGGCCTGCACGAGGTGCAGGCGCTTGTGCAGACGTTCATCCATACGCTCATCCATGTGCGTTGCTCTCCCTGGGCCGGGGTCGGAGCCCTTCCCCTGCGGGACGGGATCCGACCCCATCAGCCGATCAACCGTAGACCGGGTACTTGCGGCACTGCGCGCTGACGGCATCGCGCACGCGGGCGATCACGGCGTCATCGTTCGGCGCATCGAGGACATCGGCGATCCAGTTGGCCAGATCCACGCAGTCCTGCTCGGTGTAGCCACGGGTGGTCACCGCCGGCGTACCCAGGCGCAGGCCCGAGGTCACGAACGGCGAACGCGGGTCGTTCGGCACCGAGTTCTTGTTGACGGTGATGTGCGCCTTGCCCAGTGCCGCTTCCGCGTCCTTGCCGGACACGTCCTTGCCGATCATGTCCACCAGCATCAGGTGGTTCTGGGTGCCGCCGGAGACGATCTTGTAGCCGCGCGCGATGAGCGTGCTGGCCATCGCCTGGGCGTTCTTCACCACTTGCTGCTGATAGGTCTTGAAGGCCGGTTCCAGCGCTTCCTTGAAGGCCACCGCCTTGCCAGCGATGACGTGCATCAGCGGACCGCCCTGGATACCCGGGAACACGATCGACTGCAGCTTCTTGACCAGGTCCTCATCGGCACCCTTGGCGACGATGATGCCGCCGCGCGGGCCGCGCAGGGTCTTGTGGGTGGTGGAGGTGACGACGTGGGCATGGTCCAGCGGGCTCGGATAGACGCCGGCGGCGACCAGACCGGCGACATGGGCCATGTCGACGAACAGGTAGGCGCCGACCTTGTCGGCGATGGCGCGGAAGCGTGCCCAGTCGATCACCTGCGAGTAGGCCGAGAAGCCGGCCACGACCATCTTCGGCTTGTGCTCCAGGGCCAGGCGCTCGACTTCGTCGTAGTCGATCAGGCCCTGGTCGTTCACGCCGTACTGCACGGCGTTGAACAGCTTGCCCGAGGCGTTCACCTTGGCGCCATGGGTGAGGTGGCCGCCGTGGGCCAGGCTCATGCCGAGGATGGTGTCGCCCGGCTGCAGCAGCGCGAAGTACACGGCCTGGTTGGCCTGCGAGCCGCTGTGTGGCTGCACGTTCGCATAGTCGGCGCCGAACAGCTGCTTGAGGCGGTCGATCGCCAGCTGCTCGGCGATGTCCACGTACTCGCAACCACCGTAGTAGCGCTTGCCCGGATAGCCTTCGGCGTACTTGTTGGTCAGCTGGCTGCCCTGCGCTTCCATCACTGCCGGGCTGGTGTAGTTCTCGCTGGCGATCAGCTCGACATGGTCTTCCTGGCGCTGGGTCTCAGCGGCGATGGCCTTGGCCAGTTCGGGATCGTAGGATTCGATGCGGACGTCACGCGGGAACATCGGGTACTCCAGCAGGCAGGGAAAGGGGGTGTACGGCTCAGCCCCTGATTGTAGCCCCGCACCGGCCGGCTGGGGCCGAAACGGACGGGGCCGGATCCCTCGAAGGAATCCGGCCCCGTATGGTTCCGAGTGATGTTGCGGGGTCCTCAGCGGCTGCTGAGCACGTACTGGGCGATCACGCCGGTGGCGATGGCCACCAGCAGCATGTTGCCGCGGTCATCGCGGATCCAGTGGTGGCCATGCGGCGGACGGCGCAGGTGGTAGCGCGGATAGTCGTTCACCACGTAGATCGGGCCGCGATAGTAGTCGCGGTAGCGGTGCCCCACCTTCCAGCCATAGCCGGGGCCGTAGGCAGGGCGGTAGACCACACGCGGCGGCGGTGCCGGGCGGTAGTAGCGGTCATGGTCACGGTGCCACTCGCGGCGGTCCTGCCGGTAATCGCGCCGGGCCTCACGGCGGTCGCGCTCCCAGTCACGACGGTCCTGTCGCCACTCGCGACGATCCTCCCGCCACTCGCGGCGGTCGTGACCGCGGCCGCGATGGTCGTCGTCGGCAAATGCCGGGGCAACCGCGCCGAGCGCCAGCACAGAGGCCACGGCTCCGGCCATTACTCGATTGATGCGCATGTCAGACCTCTGCTTGGGTGGTGGTGACCCCATATTGCGCACCGGATCTGAACCGTTTCCGGCTGGAAACGCTTCCCGCTTCAGGACTGTGACGGCGATTCAGGCCGCGGCCAGCCCGGCCGGCTACCCGTGGCGCGGCGGGTAACCGGTTCCGGCTATAATTGGCGGTATTCCATTCAAGTCTGTGCCCGCTGCCGCACCGGGAAACCTCCCGTGACGGTCGGGCGCAGGGTCGCGCCTACGGAGACCTCATGTCCTCGCAATACATCTACACCATGAACCGCGTGTCCAAGGTGGTCCCGCCCAAGCGGCAGATCATCAAGGACATCTCGCTGTCCTTCTTCCCGGGCGCGAAGATCGGCCTGCTGGGCCTGAACGGCGCCGGCAAGTCGACCGTGCTGAAGATCATGGCCGGCGTGGATACCGATTTCGAGGGCGAGGCACGCCCGCAGCCGGGCATCAAGGTCGGCTACCTGGCGCAGGAACCGGAACTGGACCCGAACAAGACCGTGCGCGAGTCGGTCGAGGAAGGCGTGGGCGAAGTGCTGCAGGCTCAGGCTGCGCTGGAGGCGGTGTACGCCGCCTACGCCGAGGAAGGCGCCGACTTCGACGCGCTGGCCAAGGAACAGGAGCGTCTGGAGGCGATCCTGGCCGCCGGCGACGCGCACACCCTGGAAAACCAGCTGGACGTGGCTGCCGATGCGCTGCGCCTGCCGCCGTGGGATGCCAAGATCGCCAACCTGTCCGGCGGTGAAAAGCGCCGCGTCGCGCTGTGCCGCCTGCTGCTGCAGAAGCCGGACATGCTGCTGCTGGACGAACCGACCAACCACCTCGACGCCGAGTCGGTGGAATGGCTGGAACAGTTCCTGGCGCGCTACACCGGCACCGTGGTGGCCGTTACCCACGATCGCTACTTCCTGGACAACGCCGCCGAGTGGATCCTGGAACTGGACCGCGGCCGCGGCATTCCGTGGAAGGGCAACTACACCGAATGGCTGGTGCAGAAGGATGAGCGCCTGAAGCAGGAAGAAAACCAGGAAAAGGCCCGCCAGAAGGCGATCCAGAAGGAACTGGAGTGGTCGCGCCAGAACGCCAAGGGCGGCCGTTCCAAGGGCAAGGCCCGTCTGGCCCGCCTGGAAGAGCTGCAGTCGCAGGATTACCAGAAGCGCAACGAGACCAACGAAATCTTCATCCCGCCGGGCGAGCGCCTGGGCAACATGGTGATGGAGTTCAAGAATGTGTCCAAGAAGTTCGGCGACCGCCTGCTGATCGACAACCTGTCGATGCTGATTCCGCCGGGCGCGATCGTCGGCATCATCGGCCCGAACGGCGCCGGCAAGTCGACGCTGTTCAAGATGATCACCGGCCAGGAGAAGCCGGATTCGGGCGAGATCGTGATCGGCCCGACCGTGCAGCTGTCCTACGTGGACCAGAGCCGCGACAAGCTGGAAGGCAACCACAACGTCTTCCAGGAAATCGCCGGTGGCCTGGACATCCTCAACATCAACGGCATCGAGATCCAGTCGCGCGCCTACATCGGCCGCTTCAACTTCAAGGGCCAGGACCAGCAGAAGATGGTCGGCTCGCTGTCCGGTGGTGAGCGTGGCCGCCTGCACATGGCCAAGACCCTGCTGCAGGGTGGCAACGTGCTGCTGCTCGACGAACCGTCCAACGACCTGGACATCGAAACGCTGCGTGCGCTGGAAGACGCGCTGCTGGAGTTCCCGGGCAACACCTTCGTGATCTCGCACGACCGCTGGTTCCTGGACCGCATCGCCACGCACATCATCGCTTTCGAAGGCGACTCGCACGTGGAGTTCTTCCAGGGCAACTACCGCGAGTACGAGGAAGACAAGAAGCGCCGCATGGGCGATGACGCTGCGCCGAAGCGCCTGCGCTTCAAGGCACTGAAGTAACGCAACAGGAAAGGCCGCGCTCGCGCGGCCTTTCTCCTTCTGTGGGTCGCCCGCTTGCCGGGAGACACCTTCACGAGAAGCCCCATGTCCCTGTTCGAACGCCTGTTCCAGCTGCAGCAGCACGGCACCACCGTGCGCACCGAGCTGCTGGCCGGTGTCACCACCTTCCTGACGATGTCCTACATCGTCTTCGTCAACCCCGAAATCCTCGGCACCACCGGCATGGATGCGGGCGCGGTATTTGTCGCCACCTGCCTGGCGGCCGCGCTGGGCTCCACGGTGATGGCGCTGGCAGCCAATTTCCCGGTCGGCATGGCTCCGGGCATGGGCCTGAACGCGTTCTTTGCCTTCACCGTGGTCGGCGCCGCCGGCCTGCCCTGGCAGCAGGCGCTGGCGGCAGTGTTCATCTCCGGCCTGGTGTTCCTGGTGCTGTCGCTGACCGGCGTGCGTGCCTGGCTGGTATCCGGCATTCCTTCGTCACTGCGCTCGGCCATCGTCGCCGGCATCGGCCTGTTCCTGGCCATCATCGCCCTGCAGAAGTCCGGGGTGATCATCGGCAACGAGGACACGCTGGTGGCGCTGGGCCCGCTCAACACCGCCCCACCGCTGCTGGCACTGGCCGGCTTCCTGCTGATCGCCGTGCTGGAGGCGCGCCGCATCCGTGGTGCGATCCTGATCGGCATCCTGGCGGTCACTGGGGCCGGCTGGGCGCTGGGCGACGTGCAGTACCAGGGACTGGTGTCCCTGCCGCCAAGCCTGGCGCCGACCTTCCTGCAGCTGGACCTGCCGGGCCTGCTGCACCACGACGGCGGTGCCCCCATCGCGGTACTGCTGCAGGTGGTGCTGGTGTTCGTGCTGGTGGAGGTGTTCGATGCCACCGGCACGCTGTACGGGGTGGTCGGCCGCGCCGGCCTGCTGAAGCTGCCGGGTGCGCAGAAGCGTTTCGGCCGTGCACTGCTGGCCGACAGCACGGCAATCGTCGCCGGCTCCATGCTGGGCACCAGCAGCACCACGGCATTCGCCGAAAGCGCCTCGGGCGTGCAGGTGGGCGGCCGTACCGGCCTCACCGCCCTGGTGGTCGCCGCGCTGTTCCTGGCCGCCCTGCTGTTCTCGCCGCTGGCCTCGATGGTGCCAAGCTACGCCACCGCACCGGCCCTGCTGTTCGTTGCCGGGTTGATGCTGCGCGAGCTGGTGGAAGTGGACTGGAGCGACCTCACCGAATCGGTGCCGGCGGCCCTGTGCGCGCTGGCGATGCCGTTCACCTACTCCATCGCCAATGGACTGGCTTTCGGCTTCATCGCCTACGCCGCGCTGAAGGCCGGCACTGGCCGCTGGCGCGAGGTGCATCCGGCGGTGTGGCTGGTGGCCGTGCTGTTCGTGCTGCGCTTCGCGCTGGAGTAATCAGGGCAGGGGCCCGCTGTCACGGCGGGCTGGTGGTGTACTCATCGCCAGGCCGGTCGCAGCTGGCCATCCACGCCGAAACGCCAGCGGCCCTCGGCCCAGCCCCGGCCGAACAGGGCCAGCATCTGCGAATAGTAGGCCGGTGCCTCGGCACGCTGCTGTTCCGGGCTGGGCAGGCTGGCCAGCAGCGACTTCGCCAGCCCCTGCTCGCGCTGTGCCAGCACACAGGGCAGTACAGCCGCGCGGAAACCATAGTTGCCTTCGCCCTGCCCCTGCCCGCTGCGGGTATCGACCTTTTCCCAGAGTGCCGCACCGCTGCGCAGGCGCTGCAGCGGACCGGACAACGCCGCCAGCTGCCGCCGGAACAACGGATCGCGCGGGGCCGTCATGCCTGCCCACGTGTAGCAGCGGATCGCATCGTAGCCGCCCACCGCTCCGTTCACCGGATCGACCACGAAGCGCCCCTGCTGCCACGCCGCCCAGTCCGGTGCATAGCCATGCGGGCTGGTCTGCTCCAGCAGCGTGGTCGCGTTGTCCGCCAGTTCCGCCCAGGGCCCACTGCGATCGGCCGCGGCAAAGCGCCGCAGCAGCGGCAGCGGCAGATAGCTGGGATTGACCCGGGTCGCATCGCCTTCGACGAATCCCTGCGGTCCCGGCAGCAGCATCGGGCCGAGACCGGGCAGCTGCACGACTTCCCTTTCCCGCACCTGCCCCAGCATGCCCCCGGCGATGGCCTGCAACGCAGGACGGTGCCAGAGCCGCCCCGCTTCGAGCAGGGCGTAGGCCAGCCACAGATCGGAATCGGACGCCGGATTGTCGTCCAGTACGCGCCAGCCGCCCTTGTCATCGCGGCCCCACAGCCAGGCCGGCAACCGCTGCCGCATATCGCCCCCGGCCAGGTTGTCCTGGGTCCAGCCCAGAACGCGATCAAACAGCGCCTGATCGTTGTCGACCAGCGCGAAGAACAACGCATACGACTGCCCTTCCGACGTACTGCGCTGGTCGTCCTGGCTGCGATCGATCATGCGTCCGTCGTTGCTGAGGCTGCTGTCCAGCAGCACCTGCCAGGCCGGCCAGCGCGGCGCTGCGAGCGCACGCCCTGCGCCCATGGCCAGCAACGGCAAGGCGGCCGTCGCCTGCAGCAGTCGGCGGCGTTGCGGGTCAGCGGAACTCGCCATAGGGCACCAGTGGCGACACGGGCAGCGGCAGGTTGCCCTGCCAGGGCTTGAAGGTATAGCGCAGATAGAGCTGGAATGTGTTCGGCGAGAAGTCACGGCTGCGCTGCAGGGTTCCCGCCGCACCCAGGACGATGTGATCGCCCAGCCGCCGCTCCACGGCCGCGTAGAGCCGATAGCCGGTGCCGGTGCTGCGGCTGTCGCCGGTGTACAGGCCAGCCTCGTCCAGCGCGAGAGCACCGTACTGCGGCTCCAGCTGTGCCACCACGCGCTCGATCAGCGCCTGGTCCGGGAAGCGGCTGATCGACGCCGTACGCGCGCTGGAAACACTGACCGACCCATCCACCCGCAGCGACCACAGATCATTGCGCCAGGCAAAGCTGGCCGGCAGGCTCAACGAGGCATAGCGCTGCGGGCTGTAGTAGCCGCCCTGGCCCAGCGAGTAGCCGCCCAGATCCTTCTGGTAACGCCAGTACATGGCCGTGGTGCCGACGTCCAGGCGCATGTCCGTACGCTGGATCAGCTTGTGGTACCAGCCGACCATCGCACGCGCACGCGTGTTGTCCGCGACGTTGTGACCGGTCAACCGGTGCCAGCTCCAGTTCGACCAGACACCATTGCGTCCGCCCTCATCGAAGCCCAGGCTGAAGGTGATGCCATTGGCGGTCACCCCACCCCAGGCAATGCCGCTGCGAGGATCACGGGCACCGGCCTGTGACAGCAGGGAGTTGGTCATCGGCCGCCGCGACAGCGTCGCCCCCCAGCCGAGACGGCCCAGATCGCCATTGGCGGTGATGCCTCCCAGCCAGTTGCCGATCACATAGTGGGACGGCGTATGGCCAAGGTCGACATTCCAGCGATCGTCCAGCGTGCGCCAGCCGGCCGCGAACCCTGCGCCGGAACTGCGCCGCTGATGCACGAAGCGGGTACATCCCGGGGCCTGCAGACGGGAGCCGTCGGCACGCAGCAGCGACAGGTCGCAGCTGCCGAAATCCTCGTCGTAAGTGCCGTCGGCGCCGGTGCGGAACCGCCCTGCGTCGAAGTGCACCTGTTCGATGCGCGCCCAGCCGAGCCCGCCTGCAAACGGCGCATCCAGATGCGCGATGCGGGTGTCGCGCCCGAGGCGGGAAATGCCGGGCGTTCCGTCGCTGCGACGACCGGTATCCTGCATCACCGTCAGCGTGGGATTTTCCTGCTGGTACAGCGTTTCCACGTCGCTGCGCAGGCTGCGCCGCAGCCAGTCGTCCCCCGCGGTCTCGCGGCTGGCCAGGGTCAGCGCGCGGTTGTCGCGCGGCTGTGCCTGCGTTGCGGCCAGCAGGCCGTTGTCGGCCATCGCCTGCGCGTACATGTCCAGCGCCTGCTGCGGATCCTCGCGGCGCACCAGTCGCGCCGCGTCGCGCCAGGACTGTGGATCCGGACCGTCCCTGCGGGCCAGCAGCGCGCGCAGGATCGCCAATGCCTTGGCGTCCTCGTGCAGGTCGGTCCAGATGCCGGCCAGCTGGCGCTGCTGGCCGAGCGCATCTTCGGCGACCACCGGGGGCGACTGCCGCATCTGCCGCCGCGCGTTGTCCAGATCGCCGGCACCGATCCAGGCCTGCACCTGGCCAAGCTGTGCATCGACGTTATCCGGCTGCTCCGCAAGTACCCGCTGGTAATACTGCAGGGCCTGCGGGTGGTCGCCGCGCAGGCGCGCCCAGTCGGCCAGCAGCAGGTTGTTCTCGGCACTGGCCGGTTGCTGTTGCAGCAGGGCGATGGCTTCCGGCTCGCGTCCCTGCGCACGCAGCGACCAGAGATGATCGATGAGCTGCTGCCGGCGCAGCCGTGCGGACAGTGCGCGGATATCGTCATCCCATTCCGCCAGCGGCACCGCGTCCAGCACTGCCAGTGCCTGCGGCAGGCGATCGGTGCCGGACAGATACAACGCCTGCGCGTAGCGTGCTTCAGCGCTGTCATTGCGCGCCACCATGTCCGCGACCACCGCATCGGCCTCGGCAGGCCGACCCGCGGCCTGCAGCTCAACGGCCAGGGCACGGGCGAGCCACGCATCGGCGGGCAGCTCCACGCGCAGCTCATGCCCGAGCGCAAGGGCGGCCTCCGCATTGCCGGCCGCCAGGGCCTGCTCACGTCGTTCGCGCAGGCGACTGATCCGCAGCTGACGCAGATCCTCGGCGTACAACCGGCGCTGCGCGGCCGGCAACGCATCGATGAAGGTCTCCAGACGCTGCGGATCGGTCCTCCCATACAGCTGCACCAACCTGCGGATCACGTTGGCATCGTTCGGCGCCATCCGCCTCGCGGCCTGCAGCTGGCGTTCGGCCGAGGCGTCGTCGCCACGGGCCACGGCAACATCCACCTGCCCCAGCCGTGCGTTGACCTCGCGTGGCTGCTGCCGCCGCGCCTGCGCGTACAACGCATCCGCCTCGTCCAACCGACCGGCACCGAGTGCGGCATCGGCCTGGTCCAGCAGCAGCCAGTAGCGCGTACTGGCAATGAGGTCGCGCCATTTGTCGCTGCTCTCGCCGACGGGCGTGGCCTGGATCGCGCGTTCGAACAGGCTGATCGCCGACGCGCGACGGCCCTGTCGCATCTGCGCCATGCCCAATCCGCCCAGGAAGGCGGCTTCGCGCGGATAGGCCCGCAACGCCTGCTGGAAGGCACGTTCGGCCTCGGCATCGCGCCCGCGTTCAAGCAGTTGCTGGCCACGCAGACCCGCCCGCCAGGCCGGATCACTGACCTGCCTGTGCTGCTCGGCATAGCGCTCACGCACCAGGGCGATGTCATTGAAGGTGGGATTGCGGGTGATGAACTCCTGCAGGCGACGCACGCCGCGCTCATCGGCGGGCTGGTCCTGCAGGTACGCCCACTCGGCATCGGCAGCCAGCCCGCGGGCGTCGGGGTTGCGGCCCATGCGCCGCAGCGCGTCGAGCGCTTCATCGTCGCGACCGGCCGCGAACAGCAGCTGCGACAGCGTCTGCAGCAGCCCGGTGTTGCCTGGATACGCCTGGTCCAATGCAGTCAGCTCCCGGATCGCCAGCGCGCGGCCATCCGCCTGCGCGCCACGCAGACGCCAGTACTCCAGCCCCAGCTGCAACCCCGGAGGCGCGTCATTGAACAGGCGGCGGTAGATCGCCAGCGCATCGGCACTGCGGCCACCGGCTGCGAACAGGCGTGCCTGCTGCAGCTCCTGCTGCAGATCGCCCTGGTAGGCCTGCCAGAGGCGATCACCCGCAGCGAGTTCGCGACTGCCCGCACCGACCTGCCGCAATCGTTGCAGCGTCGCGGTCGCATCCTCCACCTTCTGCTGCGACAACTGCACCTCCAGGATCGCCAGCAGGGTGCCACGATCATCCGGTGCCAGCATGCGCAGCCGGGCCAACGCATCTTCGATCAGGCTCTGGCGCCCGGTCGCCTCGCCGATGCGTACCTGCTGCAACAACCACTGCCGCTGCTCGGCCGCAGTGCCGCCGGGCATTTGCGGCAGCGCCTGTGCCGCGCATGCGCCGGTCCCGGCCAGACCCAGCAGCACCAGCCGGGACGCCATCAGCAGCGGCGGCGAGGTCCGGCTCATTCCTTGCCCGCATCCAGGCGCCGCGCGGCGACCCAGCGCAGTGCACGCCAGAGCAGGAAGGCGACCATCAGCACCACCAGCGTGGCCAGCACGGCCAGCAATGCCGGATGATCGGCCAGGTGGTACCACAGCAGCAGCCACCACGGCAGCGCGCCCACGTAGTAGTGTTCGCCCACGAACTGGCTGTTGATGCCGGAACTGCGCAGGATCGCCACCGATCCCGCAATGGCTTCGCGCTTGCCGGTGTCGCTGAGTGCATCATCGAGCAGCTGATAGTCGGCCGGATGGCTGGCCGCCAGCGAGACGATGCTGCGTTGTGCATGGCGGGGCGACTGCAGGCCGACGATGGCCGCGAAGGGCGCCTGTGCGGTGACCGCCACGCGGGTGACCGCAGGATCGCCCGCGCGGCTGCCGCGACGGGCCTGCTGCACCGCCAGCTCCGGCGATGACCACTGGCCATTGAGCAGGCGCGTGCGTTGGTCGTCGATCAGCAGTGACAGCTGCTGGCTGCCGCGCAGCTCATCCGGCAATGCGCCCAGGACCAGCAGGTCCGCATCCAGCGCACTGGCCTGTTTCCAGTCCGCGGACAGGCGCAACCCGTAGGCCGGGTACCCACTCTGCACGCCCAGGCCTCCGATCAGGTTGAGCAGCAGGCTGACCTGGGCCTCGCTGGCGGACGGCGGCACCAGCACCACGGTTTCAGACAGGTCCGCCATGCGTGTGAACGGGAAGCCGCTGAGCGCGAACGCGGACAGGTCCGGCAACCCCATGTAGTGATGGAAACCGGAGAAGTCGATGGTCGAATCCTCCTCGATGGCCGCCTGCAGGTTGGGCGGCAGCACGGTCTGGCAGTGGTCGCGCTGGGCACTGCCCATCACGCTGGCAAAGTTGAAGTCGAACCGCAGCTGGTTGCGGTCACCCAGCTTCAGCGCCGGAATCAACAGGCGGCCATCGTCGGCGCCGGCATCGCCAGCGAGCACAGGCAGGCGGATTTCCGCCACACCCTGCTTGCCGGTGCGGCGCACCAGCGGGAAGCTTGAAATGAACTGGTCGTTGATCGCCACGCCCAGCCGCGACTCATCACTGCCAAACGGCGGCGTGTAGCGGTAACGCAGGTTCAGTGGAATGCCCTGGTTGCGCCAGATGAACAGGTCCGGTGGCAGGTTGAGATTGACCGTGATCGGCTGCGGCGATACCCCGTTGGCATGCAGCTGCTGCGGATAGTCCAGCAGCTCGGCCAGGCGCACCGCGCGATCGGTACGCACCCAGTTCGGCGCGTCGTACGGCCTGCGTGGCGCCAACGGCTTCATTTCGTCGATCGCGACCTGGCGGCCGCGGAACAGGACATTGCCGGCCGCCATCGCCGAAACGGCCTTCTGCAGGTCATCGTCGTTGCGGCCCAGCACCAGCAGCAGCTTGCGCTGCGGATCCTCGGGCAGGGCCATCAGCTCGATCACCGGCCCCTGCACAGGCGCATGGTTGGCGATCACCGGTGGGAAGCGGCCGTTCACCGCCAGCACCACCGCGTGGCCCTGCTCGGGCAGGGTGCCGAAGCTCACCGGGAAACGGGCCTGCCGCCACCATCCCGCCAGGCTGCCGAAATAGGACGCCATGACCGCCGCAGCCCGCTGCTGCGCCAGCGTGGGCGCCGCTGCAAACACCACCGGCAGTTCCAGCCGCGCGGTGTCGCGCGGATCGAAGAAGGGCAGCGGGAAATTGGCCAGATCATCCTGCATGTCCAGCGGCTGGCCGCCCAGCCTCAGCGTGCTGTTGCTGGAGAGGTTGACCCACAGCGAGCTGTGCGTGGGTTCTTCGCAGATGTCGGTGTAATGGCCGACGAATTCCAGGCGGACCTGGTTGAAATCAGCGATCAGGCGCGCATCCAGCGGCAGCTTGGCCTGCACGGGGCGTCCCAGCTGGTCGTTGCTGATCGGTACCACGCCCATCATCGCGTCGTTCAGATAGACCCGCAGGTGCGACAGCGTCGGCAACAGCGACGGCGAGGGTGTGAAGCTCAGATCCAGTTCCGCTTCGCGCGCGAGGCGATCGCGGCGCACCTGGAATTCGAACGTGGTGCTGTTGCGGACGCCGGACAGCAGCGTGTCCTGGCGGCGGCCAAGCTGTGCGAAGGTGCTGTGCCGTTGCCAGGGCCAAGCGCTGCCGGCCCAGGTATCGGGCAAGGCCGGTTCGCCGCGCGGCGCGGGCACCGATGCTGCTGTGGTCGGGGTCGGTACCGCAACCTGCGCGGCCGGGGCATCCGGCGTGGAACCGGTGGCAGGCGCCGGCACGGGTGCTGGAGCGCCATTGCCGGACACCACTGGCAGTACCAGCAACGGCAGCAGCAGCCAGCGCAGAGAGGTCGGGATGCTCATGGACGAAGCCCTGGGTCAGCGGCTGGGTCAGCCGGGTGGGAGGGAAGCGGACGTTGTGGTGCGAAACTGGCCAGCCAGCGCAGCAGGCGACCGCTCCAGTGCACGGGGCGGTCGAGATCGAACGGCGTGAAGTCGCCCATCCGCCGATAGCCTTTCCAGCCCAGCACCAGCACGCTCCACAGGCTGCGTGGCAGGCTCTTGGGCTGGTAACCGGCATGCCAGTCCAGCCACGCATCGGCGCGGGCGAATGTGCATTGGGCGAACTCCACGCGCTGGCGCTCGTTGTCGAACTGCAGCAGCAGGCCAAGGCGATGGCCGACGCTGCGCTGTACCCGAGCCGGGAAGGCGAACTCGCGCCGGCCACGCCCGAGCAGCAGGTGTACGCGCGTGCCTTCGGCCAGTTGCGGATCCAGTCCCAACTCCAGGCCGACGCCATCGTTGGAATAGTCCTGCAGCACGCCCCGCAGTCGACGCCCATCGGGTATCTGCAGCGCCATCGGCAGGCGCGTGGTGACCCGGTGGGTGCGCCGCACCTGCTGTACCTCCGCCGCCACCGCCAGCGCGCCGCCGATGATCAGCAGGTTGTACAGCACCCACAACGAACTCACGACCACCGTGCCGCGCTCATCGGCAGGCCCCTCGATGAAACGCCACACGGCGAAGCACAGCCCCAGCACGTTCAGCAGCGCCAGTACCAGGTAGGGGCGCGCCACCCGCCAGTCGAAGCGGTCACCCGCCTGCGTGCCGCCCTTGTCGGTGACATTGAACTTGCCACGGCCGGGACTGAACAGGGCCACGGTGGTCGGCCGCGCGATGTACCAGGCCAGCACGGTTTCATAGACCTCACCCCAGAACGGGCGGCGGTACCGGCCCTGGATGCGCGCGTTGGTCAGGCTGGCGTGGGCCATGTGTGGAACGACAAACAGCAGGATCGCCAGCGCGGGGGCGTAGATGATGTAGACATGCAGCAGGAGGAAGGCCAGCGGCGCGGTGAGGAACACCAGCCGCGGGATGCCCGCGAGGAAGTGCAGCATCGCGTTGGCGTAGCAGAAGCGCTGGAACAGGCTCAGGCCCTTGCCAAGCAGCGGATTGTCGATGCGGAAGATCTGCACCATGCCGCGCGCCCAGCGGATGCGCTGGTTGACATGCGCGCCCAGGCTGTCGGTGGCCAGGCCGGCCGCCTGCGGAATGCGAAGGTAGGCCGAGTTCCAGCCCTGGCGATGCAGGCGCAGGGCGGTATGCGCATCCTCGGTGACGGTCTCGGTGGCGAAGCCGCCGATGGCATCGATGGCCTCACGCCGCAGCACCGCGCAGGAACCACAGAAGAATGCGGCATTCCACAGGTCGTTGCCGTCCTGCACCAGCCCGTAGAACAGCTCGCCCTCGTTGGGATCACTGCGGAACACCTGCAGGTTGCGCTCGAAGGGATCGGCCGAGAAGAAATGGTGCGGCGTCTGCACCAGCGCCAGCTTCGGATCGCGCAGGAACCAACCACAGGTGATCTGCAGGAACGAGCGCACCGGCAAGTGATCGCTGTCGAAGATCGCCACCAGCTCACCGTCGATCAAGGTCAGGGCGTGGTTGAGGTTGCCGGCCTTGGCGTGTCGGTTGTCGCTGCGGGTGATGTAGTTGACGCCGGTCTGCTCGGCGAAGGCACGGAACGCCTCGCGCTTGCCGTCATCGAGAAGGTGGATGCGCAGTCTGTCGGCCGGCCAGTCCAGCCCCATGGCGGCATGGACGGTATGCCGCACCAGTGACAGGTCTTCGTTGTAGGTGGGAATCAGCACATCCACCGTGGGCCACTGCCGGATATCGGCCGGCAAGGGCGCCGGACGCCGTCGCAGCGGCCAGGCAACCTGTACGTAGCCCAGCATCAGCACCAGCCAGGAATACGTCTCGGCCACCAGCAGCACCAGGCCGCAGACCAGGTCGAAGGTGCTGCTCCAGTTCAGGGTGGCGGTATAGCGCCACCAGAGGTAGCGGCAGGACACGGTGATCGACAGCACCACCAGTACCAGCGTCGCATAGCGGCCGGGCATGCGCCGTACCAGCAGCGCGATGACCCATAGCAGCAGCACGAACACGAACTGCGCCAGGTAGCTGAAGGGCTGGGTAATGCACAGCGCGGCCAGAGCCAGCGTAGCCAGGCCGGTGATGGCGGTCAGCGCGTGCCGCGCGCGCGGTGGCAGGTGCTCCAGGCGCTGTGCGAGCCACGCCGCGAGGCGACTGTTGCCGACATCGGCAGGTGCATCACGCATCGCCCGCAGGTAGCGCAGGCGACCGCGTCCTGCCGCTCCGCGCAGCTCGGCGATGCGCTGGCGCCGGGCCTGGGCCAGGCGCTGGCGGCGCAGCGAGGTATGCGGAACCAGGCGCACCAGCGACAGCCATGCGGCCTGGATCAGCAGCCGCAGTGGATCTCCGGGGCGCCAGCGGCGATCACCCTGCAACTGCGGGAACGCACGCCGCAGCCGCGGCGCCAGCGCCTGCCACGCAGGTCCTTCCAGCCTCAACAGCGCCCAGCCCAGGGCCTGCAGCGACCACAGCAGCGCGCACAGTGGCCATGCGGCGTACACGCGCTCACGCAGCCGGTTCCAGTGCAGATAGTGGATGCGTGCGCCCTTCATCGCCCGCTCTCCCGATCCTGCCGCCGCGCCGCCTCGGCCAGGCACCACAATGCCAGGCCGGCGACGTCGGCAGCCGCCAGCGCATCGGCCGCATGCTGGCCCAGCGGCTGCTTGCTGGCCAACGCGGCCGGCACCCGCGCATCTTCGTGCAGAGGCTGAGGCACCAGCATCGACGCGTGCGCATGCAGCCAAAGCTGCATCAGATCACGCTGCACCGGAACCGCCGGGTCATACCGGTTGGCCAGCAGACGGCGCGGATCGTCGTGCTGCCGCTGCAGGAAGACGTGGCTTGCCGGATCGACGCACGCCAGGCGCAACGGCAGCGTACAGCGCGCATATCGGTTGACCGCCGCCGCGTGTGCCGGCAGCCGCTGCGGCAGGTCGAACAGCAGCCAGTCGAACTGCGCCGACAGCACTGGCACGCGATCATTCCAGGTGTCGGGTGCCAGACTCAGCGCCTGCTCGATCTGCAGGGCTTCGGCCGCGCTGACACGGCCGTACGGCAGCACTGCCAGGCCCGGTGCGCAGGCGAAGGCCGCATCACGCCAATCGCGGCCGTCCAGCATCGCCCGCGCCCAGCCATCGGCCTCCCGCGCGGCCAACCCGACATGCAGGCCCAGCATCTGATCCGGACTGCACTCGACCAGCAGCACGCGCTGGCCCTGCGCATGCAGCGCCTGTCCCAACGCGGCCAGCACCGTGGTGACGCCTGTGCCGCCGTGCACGCCCTGCAGGGACAGCAGTACGCTCATGGCTGCCGCTCCAGCTCGGCCAGCAACGGCCAGCGTGCCAGTGCCCGGGCACGTTCGTTCTGCGCCGAGAAGTCCACGTAGGGCAACCCGGGCATGCCCAGGCTGCGACGCAGCAGATCGATGTCGTCCTCCTCCACCGAAAGCGTACTGGCAACGGCCAGGATGTCGGCCATCAGCGTTTGTCCTCCGGGTACGGGTTCCAGGCCTGGCTGCCCTGCAGCTGCAGCCAGGGCTTGCCACCGTAATCGATGACCTTGGCGCCTTCGTTCTCCGACACCGAGGGCGTACGTGGCAGCCCCTGCAGCAGGCTGTCCCAGTCGCGCGCTCCCGACGGCGACTGCGCGTTCAGCGCATACACCCGCGACACCAGTTCGGAGAGGGCCAGATAGCTGCTGGGCTCGGGCACATGACGCGGCCCTCCGCTGGCCGGCGTGCCCATCCCGACCAGCTTGACGCCGACCGGCACATGGGTGATCGAAGGGCTCGGAATCTCCCGCATGCCGGGAATCTGCATGCGGTCGCCATGCAGCGCCGCGCCATGCTCGGGCACCACGACGATCATGGCGCGACGCCCACTGCGCTCCACCGCTTCGACGAAGCCTGCCATGTCACCCAGCACCATCTGCGCGCGGGCCTTGTAGTCAGCCGCGTTGGCACGACCGTCGGCGCCGACGATGCGGTTGCCGTCGTGCAGGGAGATCGTGTTGTAGAACAGCGCGACCTGCTGCGCCTGTTCGGCCTGGCGCTGCTTCCACCAGGCGTTCAGCACGTCACCATCGCGGCGCAGCGGCGACTTGTCGAACGCGACCAGCGCCCGGGGAAACGCGCTGATGTCCATCGGCCGAGCCTGCAACCCACCGTACTGGCTCAGTTCGCCGATGAAGTTGTCGAAGTGCCCATCGTGGTTCATCGCCAGCTCGCTCTGGAAACCCAGGCGCTGCAGGTTGGAGAACAACTGGCATTCGGCTGGCACCGGGTCGAACAATGCGGTGTGCGAGGTCTGTCCGCAGCTGGCGCGCAGCAGGCGGATCGCCGCCGGTCCGCTGTAGGCGGTGGCCGAGTTGAAATCGTCGAAGATCAGGTCCATGTGGTCCAGCAGCGTGTTCTGGCGCATGCCGACTTCGTCCAGATCACTCCATGCCAGCGAACAGATGTTGAGGATGATGACGTCGAACGGCGCAGCGCTGGCCGGCGCCGGGAACACCGTCTTCAGGCCCGACTGCTGCTGGTAGAAGGCCGCCAGCCAGGCATTGAGTGTCTCGTTGCTGGCCGGCGCAAGTGCACCGGCAGCGCCGGCAGCGGCGTCAGCACCGCCGGTCGCTGCGGTGGCCTGCGACGTTCCCCAGTTCAGGCCCGCCGGCAATGGCAGTGCCACCACCGCCATGCCCAGCATGCCCAGCACGCTCAGCGTCGTGATGCGCAGCCACGGTTTCAGCAGCAGGTAGGCAACCACCAGCAGCACCAGCACCGCGACCATCTGCCAGTTGATGAAGCGCTGCGCCAGCTCCAGCCAGTAGTCGGCGGAGAAATCGAGCACGCCCGGCTGTGCGAGAAGACGCTGGAAGGGCGGCCACCAGGTGTCCTGGTAGTAGAGCACCACGGCCACCGGCACGGCGACGACCGTGCGTGTGATGCGTGCCCATCGCCACGGCAGTGGCACCAGCAGGGCGGCCAGGAACAACAGGTTGGGCAGGACCTTGAGGTCCAGCGCGCCCATCCAGGCCAACACCACTTTGGACAGGAAGTACAGGTTCCAGCCGCGCAGGTCCGACCAGACGAACGGCGATGCGGGCGTCGGCTCTGCGCTCATTGCGGCCTCCGCGCATCGCGCACCCGCACGCCCGTCCGCCGCAGGTGCCGTGGGGGCAGCCATGACGCTGCGCGGCGACGCACCGCGCGCCACAGCGCGCCCAGCATCACGCCGAACGGAATCATCACCAGCGCACAGGCCGCGATCAGCGTCCACAGCTGCTGATCGGTGGTCATGCGGAATCTCCCAACCGGAACGGGATGGGGGCGTTGAATGCGACCTCGTTGACCGGGGCCGCGGGTTGCGGCAACGGAACGGCAGGGGCGGGCAGCGTCTCGGATTCGGAGTCGCTGCCGCGGGCATTCATCGCTGCGATGTCGTACTCGGCCAGGCGCTGGTAGCCATCGAACAGCTCGCGCCAGGGCAGCCGGTACAGGTTGGAGAGCGCCTGTTCGACCGCATCGCGGCGGCAGCCGAACAGGAACAGGCGGACCTGGCCGCGGTACACGCAGGCCACATCCCCCTGCCTGCGGATGTTCAACTGCTGCAGGGTCTGTTCCGCGCGCAGCCCGGCCACCGGCTGCAGCGCCAGCACGGCGCTTTCCACCGCGCTGCCGTCCTGATCGATGCGTTCGCCGACGATCTGCCGGAAGCGGTCGGCCGCCACGATTCCATTCACTTCCGGTGGCCGGTGGGCACGGATCAACGGTTCGGGGTCGGCCGCCAGCTGCCCCTGCCAACGCTGCCGCTGCACCGTCTCCAGCAGCGTCAGCAGCCGCGGCAGCGGAGTCGCCGCCGGCACCACCATGTTGCCGCCGCACTGCAGCAGCAGGCGCTCGTCGGCGTAGCGCAGGCACGGTTGCACCTCGCGCACCACCAGCTTCAGCAGGTCGCCGCGCTCGCGGCGCAGCCGATGCAGCAGGCGTGCCAGTGTGTCCACCTGGTCGTTGCTGCGGATCGCCAGCACCACGGTGGCCTCGCGCGCCTGCAGCGCCGAAGGCAGCAGGTCCGCCCAGCCATCGTGGAGCCGCCAGGCGGGCGACAGCGGCGGAGCGCCTTCCAGCACGTCGGCCTCGGCCAGGTACAGATCACGATCGCCGCCGCTGGCCTCGACCGCAGAGAGCACGCTGTCCGCCTCTTCTGGCACGCGGCGCAACCCGCCTTCTGCCGCTTCGATCGCGAAGGCACGGCGGGCCACCACGCCATGGGCGTTGGCCCAGTAATGCAGCAGCAGCTGCAGCGCACCGCGGTGCGGATGCAGCTGGGCGACGCCGGAACAGGTCCGGTTCAAGGCCAGCAGGCGCGGCGCCAGGGTGGCCACTTCACCGTGGCAAAGCAGCAGCAGCACCGTACCGGCCTGCTCCGCCCAGGCTTGCAGCTGCCGGTTCCATGCCGCCAGCCGGGCATCGCTCCAGCCTTCCAGCGCCGCCAGCGGAAACTGCACCATGCACAGGCGGGTCGCGGCGGTGGCCGCGCGGGGAAGATCAACCGCCAGACCGCGCAGGGTCCGCTGCATGGCAGCGGCCGAGGAACGGAACAGACGCAACCGCGCCGGCCCCTCCCCCGGCGGCAGCTCGGCCAGCATCGCATCGGCGCCGCGCCCCAGCGTCGCCAGCACGGCGTCTCGCACGTCGCTGGCCGAACCCAGCACACCTGCGCCAACCAGGTCGGCCGGCGCGCTTCCGGCCGCGACGACCCAGTACAGCCCACCGCCGTGCATCTCGACGAACTCGGGCGGCAATCCGGCGATGGCAAGATGGGGCGCTGTCATGCCGGGTCCTTTCAGCGGACCTCAGCCGAGCCGACGCTGCGGCAGCGGAGGTGCTGTGTTGGGTGACTCGAATTTCATGACGCGCATCACACTCGTGCTGCGATACGTTCATGGCAGCTCCGATCTTGGTATTTCCGGGATCAAGACGCAGTCAACGTCGCCTGCGGAACAGGCAACGTTGGGGTGCAGCGCAGCGGTGGAACGGCCGTTGGCCGCTACTCGTACTGGATGGTGAAAGTCGCCTGTCCGTTCGCGACACCGGCACCGACGGTACCGGCCTGGGTCTGTACATAGCGGGCGCGCAGCGGCAGGGTCATGGTGCTGGTGCCCGGTATGGTGGTGCCGACATTGATCGCCTGGCCGAAGCGCACTTCGCGCTCGGTGGTGCCATCGCGCTGGACCATCTGGATGCCGATGCGGGTCGCGCTGTTGGCAGCCGCGCTGAGCTTCAGCACGCCCGGCATGTTGGAGCTGTCCTGGTCGGCATCCAGGCGGATGCCGATCTTGCTCTGGTAGGCAGCAACATTGCTGCCCTGGCAGTTCAGGCGGATGTCGAAGTCACGGTTGACCGCGCGCGAACCGACGCCGGTGAACGAGGTGTTGGGGACACTGCCGAAGTCCACCGCGATGTTGCGGCTGCCGGCGTCCACCTCGCAGGTCGGGCTGACCACGGTCGTGCCCGATCCCTTGAAGGTGGAGGTCAGCACCGGCCGGCTGGCACCATCGCCATCGTAGTAATAGGTGGTGAAACGTCCATTCGGCGCGATAACGCCCGATCCTGTCTGAGCTGCTGTCTTGATCAGTTCGACACGGAAGCGGCCTCCGCTCAACGAGAGGTTGGTATTGCTTCGCAGGATCAGCGTGTGAGGATAGTAGGTCTGGATATCACCGGAATCGCGATAGACGCGAATGCCAACACCTGCCACGTCGGTTGCGTATACGTTGCTGAATCCTGGTACCGGCGTCTGCTGTGCCGCATTGACGAAGCGACCGCTGGCGTTGCCGCCCCGGCTATCGCAGTAAGCGACGCTGTTGCGTTGATTGATGTTGACAATGAGTTCCTTGATCACGCCGCCGACCGGGGTGCTGGGAAGAATCACGATCTGGCCCATGTCCATGGTCACGTCTTGGGGTTGGAACCCGGACTGGGTGATGTAGCAACTGGCAAACGCAGGCGCCGCCACGAGGGCACCCGTGAGCACGGCCAGTGCGGCCAGCGCCTTGCGGCCACGGGAAAGAATCATCGGCATGCTGCCTCCAGCGGGATGAAGCCGGTCTTGGACGCATCGGCGCCCGCCGGAACCTGGTAATCGACGGTGCAGCGCTGGTCGGCGCCGGCGCCCCACTCCACCTGCAGGCGGCCGTGATCCTGCTCGCTGCGCACATACAGGCGGCCACCCTGGCTGACCATGCCCACCGGCTGGCCCTGCTCGTCCTTGACCTGTGCGCCAAACGGCAGGGTGCGGCCATCGGGATTGCGCACCTGGATCAGCAGCGCGTTGCCCTTGCGGGTATCGAAGCGCAGGTAGCTGATGGCACCGGCAAACGGTGCAACCGACTGGCTGCTGCTTTCCAGCTCGACGTCATGCGCCATGCCCTGCGGATCCAGGGTCACGGTGTTCAGGCGGTACGGCGATACGTACGGCACCACGGCGTAGCCGCGACCATCGATGCGCAGGCCCGGTGCGTTGGTCACCTGCGCGTCGCGCGCGCCTGGGGCCTCGACCAGCACCATGGTATCGCCACGCTGCGGAGTGAAGGTGACGCCACCCGGATGCATGACCACGCTGCCGTTGGCGCCCACCGATGCCTGGCGGAAATCGTTGGAATGGCTGTAGGTCGCGTTCAACGCGGTGTAGCGGCTGCGGTACTCGGCGTTGCCGACCGCGGTGGTGTTGCCCTCGCGGGAATCGGACAGGGCCACGCCGTAGCTGAAGTTGTTGTCGACGCCGGCCGAACCGGTGATGCCCACGCGGCTGTTGTCGTAGCCACCACGGTCACGCGCGCCCAGGTCGGCGCTGAACGACACCGGATGGGTCCCGCGGCCCAGCGGAACGCTCATCGAGAACAGGTACTGGGTGTCGGCCCGGCCGAGGATGCCTTCTTCGGTGCGCAGTGCCGAGAAACCGTAGTTCACCGAGCGCCAGGCGTTGTTGTAGCCCACCTGGTACTGCTTGGAGGTGCCGGAACGGTCGTAGAAGTCACGCACCGAACCGGTGACGTACAGCGCACCGGCACGGCGGCCCAGCGGCTGGTTCAGGGTCAGCTGGAACTGGCTGCGCTGGCGGCCACGGGTGGTCGGGTCGATGCCGCGATCATCCGCGTCGCGTCCGTACAGGGCGTCCTGCAGGCTGTAGTAGCCTTCGGTCGAATAACGATAGGCGGCCAGGGTCAGGTTGGTCCCGGTTTCGCCGATCATGTTGCTGTAGCTCAGGCGCACGCTGGCGCCGGTGTGGTCGCCGTAGTGGTTGAACGACGTGCGGGCGTGGGTGACATCGGCCGCGAACGCACCGATCCGGGTGGACAGGCCAATGCCGTACAGCAGTGAAACGTAGCCTTCGCTCAGCGCGCTGCCGCCGTACAGGGTCAGCTGGTTGCCGATGCCGCGCTGGTAGGTACCCTGCGCCAGCCAGGGTTCATCGCGCAGCAGCTCGTTGCGGACCTGGCCGGCGGTCACCGAGTAGCGGGAGACGCCTTCGCGCAGCATCTGCGGCACCGAACCGAACGGCACCTTGAACTCGCGGCGGCGGCCATCGGCCTCGATCACGCTCACTTCCAGGTCACCGCCGTAACCGGTCGGGTACAGATCGTCGATGACGAAGCTGCCCGGCGATACGGTGGAGGAATAGATCAGCTGCTGGTTCTGCCGGACTTCCACCCGCGCATTGGTCTCGGCGATGCCGCGCACCACCGGCGCGTAGCCGCGCAGCGAATCGGGCAGCATGCGGTCGTCACTGGCCAGGCTGGCACCCCGGTATCCGATCGACTCGAACAGTTCGCCGGTGGTGTAGGCCTCGCCTACAGTGAGCATGCCGCGGATCTTCGGGATGCCGCGCTGGGCGTAGGTGGCGATGCTCTGCCAGTGGCGGCCGTCGCCCTCGGTCCAGGTCAGGTTGGAATCGTGGCGGAACTGCCAGCCACCCAGGTTCAGGCCGGCATTCAGGCCCAGATAGGCGCTGCGGTTGCGCTGTCCGCCTTCGACGCGGCTGTCGCTGTCGATGGCATTGAAGCTGTAGCCGACGAAGCCGGCGTTGATGCCACGGTCCCACAGCGCGGGGTTGACGTAGCCACGCGCTTCGCGGCGCAGGAACACCTGCGGGATGCTCAGGTCGTAACGCAGGTTGCCGCTGTCATAGACGCCATAGGCATTGGCCATGCGCTGCTGCACCGGCACGCACGTGGAGGTATCGGTCGGCACCGACGGATCCTGCTGCAGCAGCACCGCCTCGCTGTCCACGCCCATTTCCTCGAGCATCGGCAGCGCCAGGCAGGCATCGACGCGCCCCTGTGCATCCGCCTTGAACTGCACGTCGCGGCGGCCCTGCCAGGCGCCATTGACGTAGACGTCCACGCGATAGGTGCCGGCGACCATCGGATTGCCGTTGCTGAAGGCCGCCAGATCGACCTGCTTGGCCTGGCCGGAGAGGAAGCTGGAGTTGAACTGCGCCGACTCCGGCGCACGCGCGGTCGCCGCCCCAGTCTGCGCCATCAGCGCCTGTTCGCCGAGATTGGCCGGGGCAGCCAGCGCCCATCCTGGGCAGGCCACGCCGGCAGCCAACAGGCAAAGCGCCTGATGGATCGACAATGTCAATCTGTTTCCGATCACACTGACATTCCTTCAATTCGCCGCACGGCGGCGGTGGCGGGATGCGCAGGCCCTGGCCAGCGCGGCGCGTTCAGCCCCCGGTGCTGTCGAGGCGGACCTTGTGCTCCACCCGACCGCCGTAATCGTTGATGGTGATGAAGCGCACCTCGGTGGTGCCCGCCGGTGCGGCGAACTCCAGGTTCTGCTTCGGTGCGACCATCGTTCCCTTGTCCTCGACCGCCTTTTCGCTGCTGCCGGTCACGGCATGCACTTCGGCCAGGGTCACGTGGAAGGGGCTCGGGTTCTCCACCCGCAGGCGGTCACCGCTGCGGGTCCAGCGCAGGGCTGCCGGTGCGTCGTTGGCGACGCCCTTCAGGCCCTGCGGCCGATAGAAAAGCTTCAGGCGCGAACGGAACGCGACCTGCAGGTAGTTCTGCTCACCGTTCTCGGCGTTGTCCGGCGACGGCGGCACGTCCAGCACGTTCAGCCAGAACACCGACTCGCGATCGGTCGGCAGCTGCGCGCCGGAGAAGATCAGGCGCAGCGCCTGGCTGCGGCCCGGCTCGACGCGGCTGATCGGCGGCGTCAGCACGAACGGGGCATCACTGGTGTCGGCCGTCTGGTTGGCGTCGCCACTGTCGATCCAGGCCTGCACCAGCGCGGGCGAGTCGCCCACGTTGTCGACCTGCACGGTGACTTCGCGCGACTGCGCCGGATAGATCACACGCGTGCCATTGACCACCACGCCTGCCATGGCTTCTTGGCAGAAGAGCAGCGTCGACGCTGCCAGCAGCAGCGCCCGGGGAAAGAGAGCTTTCATCGGAAGTACTACGCTCGAGGTGTGTGGCCAGGGGCCGCGGAGCGCTGGCCGGCGCGTACGCCGGCCAGTGCGGGTACGGCGATGATCAGTTGTAGATGATCGTGTACTTGACGCTGCTGGTGACGTCGCCCGGGGTGGCGGCGGCAGTGGCGTAGTACTCGGCGTAGTAGTTCAGGTTGGCGGTGCCGTCGGTGGCAACGGTCACCCACTGCGAGTTGTCCTGGGCCAGACCGGTGCCTGCGGCCTTCACCGGCAGGAACTGGTTGTTCGAGCCCAGCAGCTGCAGCTGCACGTTGCCGGCAGCGTTGGCCGAAGCCTGGTTGATCAGGCGGCCGCTGTTGAAGTCAACGGTCGAACCCGGCTCGAAGTAGGTGGCGACGTTGCCGGCGCTGCACTTGGTCAGGTTGATGGCGAACGGGGTGCGGCCCGCGACGGCACCGGCGGTGGCCAGGGTGTTCTTGGACACGGTCGGCAGGGTAACGGCGAAGTCCTTGCCGCCCGGGGTCGAGATGGTGCAGGTCTTGTCGGTCACCTTGCCATTGAAGGTGATGGTGCCGTCGGCAGCGTTGGCGGCCAGCGGAGCAGCGGCCAGCATGAGAGCCGCGATGATGTTGATCTTGTGCATTGCTTTTACCTAACCCTACTGAAGAGATGGAAGTAGAGGAGGAAGCAAGGAGCACTGCCGGGCTTCAAGACCCATCCTTGCGTCTCACCTGTGGCCGGATTCGGACATACCTACCCCTGAATCCGTGACGCAAGTATATGCAGAAATGTGATGAAAGTCCCATTATTTTTCTGAACGATGGTTTATTGACGCCCCAAATGTGACGTGATAGGCGCTTTTGGCTTGGCGGCCGTTGGGGAATTGGCGCGGGCCGGCAAAGGTGGGGGGACGACAGCAGATGACGTCTTCGACCCCGGTGGCGGGCGCGCCTGAAAGAGGCTGTTTTCAGGCGGCCAGCGCCTTATTTGATGCGCATCACTCTTTGTTGGTGATGGCCCTAGCAGATTCGGATTTTGCCTATTAAAGGCCGTCCGGAGCTGTCGCTAACTAGGACACACCGAACCAGAGAACGTGTCATGAGGACTTCCCTTCTGCTGTGCGTGGCCCTGATGTCCGTCAGTGCGCTGGCCCAGGCCAGCAGTGGCAGCATCCGGTTCAGCGGCCGCATCGCCGAGCCGGGTTGCACGACGGCCCTGTCCCAGGGCGAGCTGAGCCTGGCGGCCTGCCCGCCGTCGGCCAAGGGCTCGACGGTGGCGGTGACCGCGGTGGGCGACAGCCAGGCCGCGACGCTGCGCGATGGCAAGCGCCATGGCCAGCAGCTGGCCGTGTCGGCCAGCGCCATGCGCGTCGGCGACATCGCCTTCTCCGAGCGCTACCGCGTGGAAGCGCCGCAGCAGCAACCGCTGCGGGGCGCCTACCTGGTGGTGGTCGACTACCTTTAAGCCGGGTCCGGCAGTTCAAAGACCTGACGCAGGTAGGCCAGGTAGCCGGGGTCGTCGCACATGCTCTTGCCCGGCGAATCGCTGAGCTTGGCCACCGGCTGGCCGTTGCAGCGGACCATCTTGATGACGATGTTCAATGGCGTCGGGCCCAGATCGCTGGTCAGGTGGGTGCCGACGCCGAAGGCCACCTGGCAGCGACCGCGGAAATAGTCGTACAGGCGCATCACCTTGGCGATGTCGAGCCCATCGCTGAACACCAGCACCTTGCTGCGCGGATCGACCCGGCGCTGCTGGAAATGCGCCAGCATGCGGTCGCCCCAGTCGAACGGATCGCCCGAGTCATGGCGCACGCCGTCGAACAGCTTGCAGAAATACATGTCGAAGTCGCGCAGGAAGGCGTCCAGGCCGACCACGTCGGACAGCGCGATGCCCAGGTCACCGCGGTACTCGCGTGCCCATGACTCCAATGCCGCCACCTGCGAATCACGCAGCCGCGGCCCCAGCGCCTGGAATGCCTGCAGGTACTCGTGCGCCATCGTGCCGTGCGGGGTCATGCCGTACAGCCGGGCGAAATGCACGTTGCTGGTGCCGACCAGCTGCGGGCCGAGCGCATCGCGCAGCAGCGGCAGCAGGCGCGCATGCCAGTCGCGCGAGTAGCGACGGCGGCTGCCATAGTCGGCGATGCGGCATTGCTCGAAGCCGGGGGTGTCGCGCAGCAGCGCGGCCTTGGCCTGCAGGCGGCGCTCGCCCTCGGCGAAGTCGGGCGTGGTGGTGTTGCGGAACCAGACTTCGTTGATGATGGCCAGCAGCGGCACTTCAAACAGGATCGTATGCAGCCAGGGCCCGGTGATGTCCAGTTCGATCTCGCCGGGCACCCGGGTCGAGGCACGCAGCTGGATGTACTTGCGGTCCAGGTGGAACAGGCCGAGGAAATCGGCGAAATCGGGCTTCACGAAGCGCAGGCCACGCATGTAATCCAGCTCGGCGTCGCTGAAGCGCAGGCTGCACAGGTGGTCGATCTCTTCATCGATCTGGTCGATGAAGCGGGCCAGGTCGATGCCGGGCGTGCGGCATTTGAACCGGTACTGCACCTGGGCGCCGGGGTGCTGGTGCAGCACCGCCTGCATCATGGTGAACTTGTACAGATCGGTGTCGAGCAGGGACTGGATGATAGGCATGAGGCGGATTATGCGCCCGGCGGGGTGAACCGGGGGGCCCGCCCATGCGCGCCGCCGCCGGACACGCTCGACACTACAGGGATCTGCGCAGCAGTCTCGGCACCAGCAGCAGCGCGTGCGCCCAGATCGCCCCCCAGACCGCCACCTGCACCAGCAACGAGCGCTGTGGCGCCTCGAACCTGCGGAAGTAACGCCACAATCCGCGGTGCTTGTGCCACTCGACGAAGAAGGGCCGCGAACGGCTGGACACGCCGCGGACATGGGTGACCTGCAGGTCGTTGGCGATCGCCACCACCGCGCCCGCCTCACGCGCGCGCCGGCACAGGTCCAGGTCCTCGGCGTGCAACCGGTAACCGGCGTCCCAGCCACCGAGACGATCAAACAGCGTCCGCGGCATCAGCAGCAGCGCGCCGGACAGCGCCGGCACCGGCTGCAGCGTCTGTGCCGGATCGCGCGGAATCGCCAGTTTCGAGCCGCTGCCCGGCGAGCGCAGCATGGCCAGGAAATCCGGATCACGGCGGCGCACCGCCTCATCGGCATGGCCGTGCTCATCCACCTGCTCGACCCCGAGCAGACAGTCACCGAGCACGTGCGCGCGGTCGCGCAGCCTGGCCAGGGTTTCCGGCTCGACCATCAGGTCCGGGTTGATGAACGCCAGCCACGGGCTGTGCGAATCGGCCGCGCCCTGGTTGTTGGCGGCGGCGAAGCCCGGATTGTCCGGGTTGCCGATGAAGCGCACGCGCGGGTCGTGGCTGGCGTGCCGCTGCACGATATCCAGCGTGCCATCCACCGAACCGTTGTCGATCACCCGGATTTCCGCCACATCCTGCGACTGGCGCAGCCGCGACAGGCAGGCATCGATGGTGCTGCCGCTCTGGTAGGTAACGACGATGGCGGCAATGGCGGCATTCAAGCGGTTGGCTCCGACGCGGAAGGGACGAACAGATCGCCCTGCTCGCGCGGCATTATCGCCTGCTGCATCCGCTGCTGCAGGTCCGCGCGCAGTTCGCGCAGCGGATCGTGCATCAGGAAGTCGGCCAGGCGTGGCACCCAGCCAGGCCACCGCGCGGCCAACGCCTCCAGATCGCCATCGCGGCTGACCGCTTCGCCGGTGCGGCTGACGAACGCGTTCTCGCACAGCACGTTGCGCCAGCCCAGCCCCGCCATGCGCAGGCTCAGATCGACCAGCGCAGCGTTCCAGCCGGCGTAGCTTTCCACGTCCAGTCCGCCGGCACGGCGACGTGCATTGCCGCGCACCAGTACCGCATGCGTGACCGCCGATGGCAGCTCCGGGTGCAGGGTCGGCAGTGCGGCGCAGGTCTGCGCCAGCAGCGCAGTATCGGTGGGCTCGGCATTGATCTCGCCCAGCCGGGGCCAGGCCGCGGTCTCGCCTGCATTGCACCAGGGCGTGGCGGTGGCAATGGCCGCATCGCGGGCGAAGGCGTCCTGCAGCTGCTGCAGCCATCCCGGCGCCGGTACGCTGTCCGGTGCCAGCACGGCCACATCGAGCCCCTCGCAGGCACGCAGCATTTCATCCAGATGGGCCACCTCGCCCAGCGGCCGGGCGCGGCGGGTGTACTCGGCCTGCAGTGGCGTGTTCGCCAGCCAGTGCTCGACGACCGCCTGAGCGCGTGGTCCGGTCTGGGCATCGTCGGCCAACCAGACCGCGGTACCCGGTGCCGTACCGGCATCAAGTGCGGCCAGACACCGGTCCAGCGCCGCATCGTCCACGCACAGCGGCAACAACACGATCGCCCCCATCCCGCCTCCGTGGTTGTCGGTGGCCACAGCGTAGCACCGGGAGGGTGTTGGCCGGGTTGCACCCGGCACGTGCAAAAGCCGGAGCCGAAGCGGGGTTCATGGAAACGGCGGGCGTCGCCCCGCCGTAACCCCCTACTTCTTTGCGCGCGGCTGGTTCAGCGGCTCCATCGCCCGGAAACGCTCGCTGTACTCGTCGGTCAACGTGCGCGCTTCCTGCGCATTGCGAACGATGCTGGGCGTCAGCAGCACGATCACCTCCGAACGACGGCTGGTGCGGCTCTTCTGCCCGAACAGTGCGCCGATCACCGGAATCCGGCTCAGGCCGGGAATGCCGCTGCTGCCGTCGGTGGCCGAGTCGGTGATGAGACCGGCCAGCATGATGGTGTCGCCGCTCTGTACGGCGGCCTCGGTAGCCAGCTTCTTGGTGGAAATGCGCGGGTTGCAGTTGCGCTCCTGCGGATTGCAGTTCTCCGGCACATCCGACGCGCTACTGACTTCCTGCACGATGTCCAGGAACACCGTGCCGTCGCGGGTCACGCGCGGGCGCACCTTCAGGATCACGCCGGTATCGATGTACTGCACCGAGCTGTAGCTGCTGGTGCCGACGCCGGTGTTCACCGTGGTGGTGCTGATCGGCACCTTGTCACCCACGTTGAGCGTGGCCTCGGCGTTGTTGCGCACGAACACCGACGGGGTCTGCAGCAGTCGCACATCGGTGACCTTGTCCAGCGCGCTCACCACCGCTGCACCATTGTGGCCGGTGAACGCCCAACCCAGGCCTTCGCCGCCGGTCGCAGCACCGGCGAAGCTGCTCCAGGAGCCACCCGCCGCGGCCGGCAAGGTCACACCGCTCAAGGCTCCGGTCAGTGCACGCCCGGCCACGGCGTTGTCGAAGAACCAGTTCACGCCGTACTTCAGGTCACCATCCAGAGCGACCTCGGCCACCTGGGCTTCGATGTGTACCTGCAGTGGCATCACGTCCAGCTTCTCGATCACTTCGCGGATCGAGCGCCAGGCCTGCGGCGTCGCGCGCACCAGCAGCGTATTGGTTTCCTCCACTGCCGACACGCCGACCCGGTCGCCTTCCACTTCCAGGCTGACGCTGACGTTGCCGGACTGGCGCTGCGGCAGGTTCAAGCTGCCATTGCCGCCACTGGAACTGCTGCCCAGGGTCGAGCCGAAGCTGCTGCTGTTGTTGTTGTTGTCCATGCCACGGTCGCTGTCGCTGTCCAGCTGCGACGGAATGGCACCCGGGGCCAGCGATGCAGGGCTTGAGCCGCCCCGCTTGCCGCTGCTGGCGAACGCCTCGCTGAGCCGCTCGGCAAGATCGCGCGCCTTGATGTAGCGCAGCTCATGGGAGAACAGGCGAGCACTGCCACCGGCCGTATCGATGCGGTCCAGCCATTGCTGGATCTGGTCCAGGTAGCGCACCTGCGGGGTGATCACCAGGACCGCGTTGGCGTTTTCCAGCGGCAGGAAGCGGAACATGCCGGCGCTGGGCGTCTTGCTTTCCTCGCCGAACACCTTCTCCAGGTCGCTGGCAACCTGCTCGGCCTTGCCGGACGTGATCGGGAACACGCCCACCGACATGCCCGACAGCCAGTCCACATCGAAGATCTCGACCGTGCGCAGGTAGTTCTCCAGCTCGGCACGGGTGCCGCCGAGGGTGATCACGTTGCGGCCGCTGTCGACGTTGACGATGGCGTTGGGCCGCGCGTACGGCTCCAGCACCTTCTTCATCTCGGTGGCGGAGATGAACTGCAGCGGCACCACCCGGACCTCGAAGCCGCGCGCGCTGGAGGCCGGTGCGGTGCTCGGCGCGACAGTGCCGGCCAGCGCCTGGTCGGCGGCAACGATGTTGTAGCGCCCGCCGCTGTACACCATGCGCGCGTTGTTCCAGCCCAGCACCATCTCCAGCAGGTTCAGCGCCTGTGCCGGCGAGACCGGCTTGGGCGTGGCCAACGTGACCGTGCCCTGCACCCCCGGCGCGATCACATAGTTCTGGCCCAGCATGTCACCGAGGATCGCCTTGACCACGGCATGCAGCGATTCGCCCTCGAAGTTGAACGTGGCGCTGCCGGTGCCGGCCGCATGCAATGCCGGCGACGGTGCGCGCGCGGCCTCGCGGTTGATCATCGTGCCGGTGCCACGGCGGATGACCGCCTGCGGTGCCCCCTGGCTGTCGGCCGCCGCATCGGCCTGGACGTCCGCTGCGTCCTGGCCGGCGCTGGCCGCAGGTTGCAGGGCGCCCTTGCGCTGCACATGGGGGCTGGAGACGGTACCGCAGCCCACCAGCAGCGCGAGCACGAAGGACCAAGGAAGAAAACGCAGGCTCATGCTCTCACTCTACCGGTTGGCGCCATTGCCCGAAGGCGGCGGCGACTGTTGTTGCTGTTGTTGTTGCAGCTGGCGGCGGCGGGCCTGGATGCGCTCGCGGATGGCCTGCATCTGCGCTTCGCTGGGCCCGTTGCTGTTGGCCGGCGGCGGGGGTGCGGCAGCAGACGCCGGCGCGGGTGTGGCGTCGGCTGCACGTTGCGGTGCGGTCGCCGCCTGTGCCGGCGCGGCCTGCGCCGGCAGCGGCACTACCGGCGGTGGCACCGGCACGCCCGGTGCGGGTGCACCGGTACTGCCGCGCAGAACCGTCGGTGGCTCCCCGCCCTGCCCGTTGAATACGGCAAGTTCCAGCACCTGGCTGCCGCCCGGGCCGATCACCGTCGCCTGGCGGGGCTGCAGCGCGACCAGCTGCCAACCGTCGACCGCGTCACCGTTGAGGCGCAGGCGCAGCGAGCGGTTCTGCTCCGTACTGAACGTGGCCAGGCCGAAGTCGTCCGTGAGCAGCACACCGGTCAGGCGCAATGCGGCACTGGCGCTGGGTTCACTGCCGCCCAGCAGGTAAGGGCGCGGCCTGCGGTCTTCGGCGAACAGCGGACGCGCGGCGATGGCGCTGTAGCTGTCCGCACTGGCCATCCGTTCCGGAGCGAACGCCGGCAGCACCGGCAGTGCTGCTGCGGGGTCGGCGTCGGCCCCGCCGGCCGGCAGGCGACTGCCCAGTCCGAAACCGGTGGCCAGCCATACCGCCGCGGACCAGCCGGCCAGAGCCAGCAGGAAAGCGGTGCGCAGGCTGAGGGGCTCACGTTTCATCGGCGACCTCCTCTCCCTCGGCGGCCGCCGGTGGCGGCGGCTCGACCGGGGCCGGGGCGGCCGCGGCAGGCTCCGCTGCGGGAGGTACTGCCGCAGCGCCACTGGCGGCACCGGGCAACAGGTAGCCGGCCAGTTCGAAGGAGACGTCCAGGCCCAGCCCGGATTCGTTCGGCGACTGCTGGAAGCGCTGCGCGATGAGATTGAGGTTGTCCACGAACAACCGCGGGCTGCCGGTTTCCAGGCTGTGCAGCACGGTCGCCAGTTCCGCCACGCCGCAGCGCAGGCGTACCTGCATGGCGACACGGACGAACTCGGCATCACGGCGATTGTCGGTCAGCGGCGTGCGGTTGCTGATGGTGCAGCTGCGGTTGCCGGGGCTTGCAGTGGCCACCGCATCCTGCAGGCGCGCGCCGAGCGCGGCGGCCGCGGCTTCGGCAGTGGCCTCCTGCAGGAAGCCGGGTTGCCGTTGCAAGGCTTCACGGGTGGCGCGCAGCCGCTGTTCGATCTGGGGCTGCTGCTGCAGCTGCGCCTGCACGCGCTGCTGGCGCTCGCGCAGGGCCGCGACATCGGCATCGATCTCGCGCAGCGGCTGGGTGAACCAAGGGTGCACCAGCAACAGGTAAGCCAGGCCCAGCACCGCCAGCAGCAGCGCCAGCGCCAGCCAGCGGTCACGGCGTGCGCTTGGCATCGGCCGCCTCCGGAGTCGCTGCTGTCGGCGTTGCCGGTGCCGCCGCGGGCAACGGCTGAAGTTCGGCAGTCATGGTGAAGCGGTCCCGGCCGCTGCCGGCGCCGTCCGCCTGCAGCACACCGGTCAGGTTGACCTTGCGCCATTGCGGAGCATCCTGCAGCAGCTGCACCAGCTGCGAGGCTTCGCGGCTGAGCCCGATCAGCTGCAGGCCGTTGTTCTCGATGGCCAGCTTCTCCAGATAGGTGCCTTCGGGCAGACGGCGGGTCAGCTCGTTCCAGATTTCCACCGTGCCGGCATGCTGGCGGCGCTGCGACTCCAGGAAGGCCGCGCCGTCGATCAGTGCCTGCAGCTGGGCGCGTTCACTGGCGACACCCCGGGCGCTGCGCGCGCTGCGTTCGACGTCCGCACGTAGTGTGTCGGCGGCGGCGCGGCGGTTGTCCAGCAGCTGCAGTCCAGCCAGTACCAGCATCACCAGCGCGGCCAGGGCCAGCAGCAGGTTCCAGCGCCGCATCGGATCGGGCCGCGACTGGCGCTGGGCGCTCGGCAACAGGTTGACCTGCAGCGTGCCAGCCTGCGCATCGATCGCGTCGACGCCGGCCAGGGCGTCGCCCCACTCGCCCACGCTGGCACGCCAGGCCTCCATCTGGCGCAGCGGCCAGGCCACCAGTTCGACCTGCAGCTGGCCTTCCCCTGCCGCGCCCAGTTCACGCACGTCATAGCTGACCTGGCTGGCCTCGAACGGGGTCTGCCGGTCGATCTCATAACCGACCACCGCGTGCAGCCGGTCGCCGGCCGCCGCCGGCAGCCGCAGGGTGCGACGCAGGACCCGTTCCACCGGCAGCAGCCAGAATCGCGGCAGGCTGCGCAGGCGCGGCTCCAGCACGCGATCCAGTGCGGCCGGAGACGAGGGCCACGGCAGGGTGACCACCGCCTCGCGGCGCTCGCCCGCTTCGCGCCAGACCTGCAGCTGGTCACCCTCGCGCTGCAGCAGCAACCGTGCCTGGGCCCAGCCCAGCGCCCATTGCCAGCGCGCCGGCACCCACGCCAGCAACGAGTGCCGCCACCAGCGCAGGAAACGGCCGGCGCCAGGACCGATCTGGCCCTGCACCTGCCGCAGACTGTCCTGCCAAGCCGTCATCTTGCCGTCATTCCCTGCTCCCAGCGAAGCACTGTGTAGGACCGCCCGGGAATCCCCCCGGAGCCATTGCGAACCACTGCCTGCAACACCGACCTGCGTCCACTGCCGTCGATGACACGGGACTCGATACTATAGGTGCCGCTGCTGCTGGCAAGCGCTGAAGATCCATCCGCCGGATCGCCGTCACGCTCCGGCTGGTTCCGCTGCGCCAGCACGAGGTCGGCATCCAGGCCCAGCGCGGTCAGCACGGGAGCGCTGGCGAATCGCGGATCCGGTCGTGCCTGGCGGCTGTAGAGGGTCAGGTGCGGCAGCATCTTCCGGTACAGCGGCCCGTTCATGCCCAGCACCCGCTGCAGCTCGCCGAGCGTCTCGAAGCGCTTGTTGCGGGGCCCATACGGCAGCCCGGCCGCAGCGTAATCCTGTGCCTCGGCACCGCCGCCGGGCTGCAGCAGGCTGTCCTCGTCACGCCAGTCGACGATCGCGCCTGCCAGCTGGCGCGCGTTGTCCACCGGTTCGCCAAGTGCCTGCAGAAATGCGGTCAGCAGCGCCACGTCGGCCAGGTTCAGGTTGATCTTGCCGTTCTCGTCCAGCACCTGGATCTCGATGCGGGCACCGTCGAACTGCCAGCGATAGGTGCGACCATCGGCCTGCCACGGCGCGCGCAGCGGATCCGGTGACAGCCGCATCAGTGCGTACTCAAGTCCCGCACGGGCACGCTCCTGGCCACGTGCATCGTCGTCGAGCACGCGCTCCTGCAGATGCTCGACGCGGGCGCTGAGCGCGAACGCGCCGACCAGTGCGGTCATCAGCGCGATCAACCACAGCACCAGCACCAGTGCGGCCCCGCGCGACCGCATCAACGCCCCCCTCCACCGCCGCCCAGGCGGGGGGCCACCACCAGGGGCGGCCATGCGGCACCGCGGACCGGCACGATCCGCAGTTCCACCAGCAGAGGCAGGCGACGGGTGTCTTCCCAGCGCGGCAGCCACTCGGTCATCTGCCCGCTGCCGGCATCGATGCCGCGATAGCGCATCTCCACCGCTTGCAGGCCATCCACCAGCACCTCGGGCGGGCGTGGTGGCGTTTCGGCGATGCGCTCGCCCTCCTGCAGCAGGACCAGGTCCAGCAGCAGACGCTGCTGCCCGGCCTTGCCGTCCACCTGCAGCGCATGCAGATAGGGCCCGCCGCGTCCGAGGTAGCCTGGCAGATCGGCGACGAACAGCATCCGTTGCTCTTCGCCCTGGAAGAACACCGGCTCGCGGGTCGGGTCTGGCACTTCCAGCGGGCTGCGCATCGCCCCGGCCAGCTGTCGCCGCAGCAGGGCCTGCACCGCGCGCATCCGCTCGCTTTCGGCGGCGATCTGTTCACCCCGCTGGCTGACCGCCATCGCCGAGCGCACGCTGGCGAACGCCAGCGCCAGGCCACCGGCAAGCAGCACGGTCGCCAGCATCACCTCAACCAGAGTGAATCCCGCAGCGCTCCGCTTCATCGCGCGCGCTCCAGGTCCGGCGGCAGCAGGCGCAGGCTGCGCCAGCGCAGCTGTTCGCGCTCGCCATCGCCCCACCGCACCTGCAACTGCAGTTCGGCCAGCCACGGTGCACCCGGCGACTGCGTGGCCGCGGCGTTGCCGGCGCGTGGCTCGGTCCAGGGCTGCACCTGCAGCTCCCAGCGATAGCGCCCGTTTTCCCAGTCGCCCTGCTGCTGCCCCACCTGCAGCGGCGCATCCACGCCCGCCGCAGCCAGCAGCGATTGCGCATGCAGGACAGCGCGCGCGCGCAGTTCGGCCTCGCGCACCTGCCTGGCACCGCCGGACAGGCTGCCCAACAGCAGGGTCAGCGCCAGCCCGAGCAGAGCGAAGGCCACGATCACCTCCAGCAGCGTGAAACCGCGCGCCCGCCGCATCACTGCGCCTGCCATGGGCCGGAGCGGACTTCACCGGTCAACCAGCCGACATCGATGCGCCATTCAGCGGCATCACGCTGCAGGCGGATGCGGCCGCCACTGGAACCGCCATCGGGATGGAACTCGATCACGCCCTGCCCCGGTGCAGTGGCCAGCTGCGCCGCACCTTCGAAACGCACCGTCAGCTGTGCCGGCACTTCACCCTGGCGCTGGTTCGCCCCCTGCCAGCGATGCCGTGCCGGCTCGATCACGAACCGCTGCGGTTCGCCGCGCGCGATCGCCTGTGCACGCACCATGCGCAGCTGGTTGGCGATGTCCTTGCCGGCGCTGCGCAGCTGCATGCCGGCGAAGCCACGCGACAGTCCCGCCGCGGTGATCAGGCCGATGGCCGCGATCAGCGCGATCACCAGCAGCATCTCCAGCAGCGACAGCCCCGCCGGGCGCCTGCCGTGCAGGCGCGGTCGGGGCAACCGGCGCGGCAGGAAATACGTCATGCGGGATTACGGCTGGTAGCGGATGTCGGCATCGACGCTGCTGCCACCGGCCTTGCCGTCCTTGCCCAGGCTGATCAGCTCGTACGGCTGGCCTTCGCCGGGTGCGCGGTACTCCAGCGCGTGCCCCCACGGATCGTTGAGGTCGGCCGGCTTGGCGTACGGGCCGAGCCAACCGCCAACGCCGGCCGGTGCGGTCACCAGATCGGTGAGCGCGCCCGGCAGCTTGCCGGTATCGATCTGGTAGTTGTCGATCTTGGATGCCACGGTCTGCACCTGCGCCTTGGCGATGTTGGCCTTGCCCCGGTCGGCACCGCCCAGCACGCGGCTGGCCACCAGGGTCAGCACCGCGCCGATCAACACGATGACGATGATGATCTCCAGCAGGCTCATGCCCGACTGGTGCCGCGCGGCGGTGAAGGACAGGCGGATGGGTCGACGGTTAGCGATCATGATCGGTCCTTTCGGTTGCGTTGGGTCGAAGTGCGGAAGAGTCCATCGTCAACCGATGGCATTGGTCAGGTCGTACAGCGGGACCAGCACGGCGACGATGACCGCACCGACCACCGAAGCCAGCACCAGGGTGATCGCCGGGACCATCGCCGCCAGCAGGCGATCGATGCGCCGGGCGCTGTCCTGCTCGAAGGTATCCGCGGCCTTCAGCAGCATGGTATCCAGCGCGCCGGATTCCTCGCCGACCTGGATCATCTGCAGGGCAAGCCGCGGAAAGCGCTTGCCGCGCGACAGTGCCAGCGACAGGCCCGCACCGTTCTTGACCTCGTCGGCGGCGGTATCCACGTCGGCTGCCAGCGCGCGGTTGCCCAGTACGTTGCGGGCGATGCCCAGCGCACCCAGCAGCGGCACACCGTTACGCAGCAGCGTCCCCAGCGTGCGCGCCAGCCGTGCGGTTTCCAGCTCGCCGAGCAGGCGGCCGATGCTGCGCCGTTGCAGCAGCCAGCCGTCGAGGGCCAGGCGGAAGGCCGGCTGCCGCAGCTTGCGCTCGAACAGCAGGGCCAGCACGCCCGGTACCACCAGCAGCAGGATCCACCAGTCGCGCACGAACAGGCCCAGCTGCAGCACGGCATTGGTGAACCACGGCAGCGCCACGTCCAGGCTCTCGTACATCTGCGCGAACTGCGGCACGACGTAACCCAGCAGGAACAGCAGCGCGCCGCCCACCACCACCAGCAGGATGGCCGGGTAGACCAGCGCATTGATCACCTTGCCCTGCAGCGCACGCGCGCGTTCAAGGTAATCGGCCAGCCGCTGCAGGGTCTCATGCAGGCTGCCGCCGGCCTCGCCGGCACGCACCATGTTCACGTACAGGCGCGAGAACAGGCCATGCTGGCGCTCCAGCGCGGTCGACAGCGGCGCACCACCGCGCACCACGTCGCGGATGTCGGTGATCGCACGACGCGAGCGCTCGTCCTCGGGCAGGCCCAGCAGGATCGACAGCGCGCGATCCAGCGGTTGGCCGGCGCCGAGCAGGGTCGCCAGCTGCTGGGTGAACTGCAGCAGCGCCGGGCCCTGCAGCGGGCGCTGGTGGAACAGGTTGCGCCAGCTGCCCCCGCCGATGGACCCCGCATCGGCCAGCTGGGTTTCCATCGGCAGATGCCCCTGGTCCTGCAGGCGCGCGATCAGGTCGGCCTCGCTGGCCGCTTCCATCTGCCCGTCGAAGATCTCGCCATGCGGATTGAGGGCCTTGTAGCGGTAGTTAGGCATGTCAGCCCCGGGCTCCGGCGCGCATCAGCTCTCCTCCGTCACACGCAGGACTTCCTCGATGGTCGTCTGCCCGGCAAGGGCCTTGGCCAGGCCATCCTCGTACATGGTGCGCATGCCGCCTTCGCGCGCGATGCGCTCCAGCTCGCCCATGCCATCGCGGCGCATCACCGCGCGCCGCAGCGCGTCGTTCATCACCAGGAATTCCATGATGGTGGTGCGGCCCAGGTAGCCGGTCGGTGCCAGTGCCGAGGGACGCGGCCGGTACAGGTGAATCGTCCCCTCCGGCTGCAGGCGGCGCAGCTCGAAACGATCGATCTCTTCCGGTGACGCCGGGTAGCGCTCGGCGTGGGTCGGTTCCAGACGGCGCACCAGACGCTGCGCGAGGATGCCGTTGATGGTGGAGGTCAGGAGATAGTCCTCCACACCCATGTCGAGCAGCCGGGTGATGCCACCGGCGGCATTGTTGGTGTGCAGGGTGGACAGCACCAGATGGCCGGTCAGCGCCGACTGGATCGCGATGCGCGCGGTCTCCAGATCGCGCATTTCGCCGATCATGATGATGTCCGGATCCTGGCGCACGATGCTGCGCAGCGCATTGGCGAAGTCCAGGCCGATCTGCGGCTTGGCCTGGATCTGGTTGATGCCTTCGATCTGGTACTCGACCGGGTCTTCGACCGTGATGATCTTGACGTCGGCGGTATTGAGCTGGCTCAACGCGGTGTACAGCGTCGTGGTCTTGCCCGAACCGGTCGGGCCGGTCACCAGCAGGATGCCGTGCGGCTGCTCCAGGACCTTGCGGAACTGCGGCAGGAATGCATCGGTGAAGCCAAGCCGATGGAAATCGAACACCACGGTTTCGCGGTCAAGCAGGCGCATCACCACGCTCTCGCCGTGTGCGGTCGGTACCGTGCTGACGCGAAGGTCCAGCTCCTTGCCCTGCACGCGCAGCATGATGCGGCCGTCCTGCGGCAGGCGGCGCTCGGCGATGTTGAGCCGGGCCATGATCTTGATGCGGCTGATGACCGCGGCGGTCAGGTTGGCGGGCGGGCTCTCGCCCTCCACCAGCACGCCGTCGACGCGGTAACGGACCTTCAGCCGGCTTTCGAAGGGCTCGACATGGATGTCCGAGGCACGCAGTTCCACCGCGCGCTGGATCACCAGGTTGACCAGGCGGATCACCGGCGCTTCCGAGGCCAGGTCACGCAGATGCTCGATGTCGTCCACCGCGCCGCCTTCACCATCGGCGGTTTCCACGATCGCCCCCATGGCGCTGCGGCCCTGGCCGAACCAGCGCTCGACCAGATCGTCGATCTCCGCCCGCATGCCCAGCACCGGCGTGACCGGCACGCCCAGGGCCAGCTGCACGGCCTGCTGCGGGTAGACATCGTGGGCATCGGCCAACCACAGCCGTACGCCGTGTTCATCCAGCGCCAGCGGGCAGACGTGGAACTGCTTGAGGAAGCGCAGCGACAGCGGCAGGCCTTCGGCGAGGGACTGCGGCGGCGTCTCGGGCACCTGCTTGCCTTCCAGCAGTGGCAGGCCCAGCACATCCGCGCTGGCCTGCGCTTGGTCCCGCTCGGACACCAGTCCCAGGCGCACCAGCAGGCCGAGCAGGCTGCCGCCGGCCTCGGCATGCAGCGGCCGCGCCCGGGCCAGGTCTCCTTCCTTGAGCCGCCCACGCGCCAGCAGCGCATCCAGGATGCGGCTCTCGGCGTCGTCGGCAGTGGTTGCAGCGAGCGCGTTCACGTGACTCTCCTGTCGATCGGCCCGACTTTAGCAGTTAAGCCGTGGTTTCCGCCGCCATCGCGCCGCCTTTCGAAAAATGACAACGCCCGCCACCACGGGGTGACGGGCGTCGCCAGTTCATCTACGACAGTGTGATGGCATTACTGCGTGGCGAGGATGGTCACCCCGCTGTAGGCGGCTTCACCCACCACCTTGACGTAGTACGTGCCGGCCACCGGCTTGTTGACGCGCACGGTTTCGGCGTTGCCCGCACGCGTGGACTTGGCGTCGTTGTCGCTCGCGCTGGGCTCGCGGCCCTGGGCCAGGTACACCGACACGTTGCCACTACCACCGTAGGTGATCACGCTCAGCGATTTGCCCGCCACCGCTTCGAAGCTGTACAGGGCACTGCCGCCGGTCGCACCGGACAGGCCGCCGACAGCGACCTTGTTGGTCAGCGGCGTGGCTACCGGGCCACAGTCCTCGGTGCACGGCTCCTCCAGCGCCTTGGCCAGTGCGGCCTTGGCGTCGACGATGCCGGTACCGATCGGGGTCGCCGACGGGATGGCCACCGGGAACGGGCGTGCGGTTTCCTTGAGCAGGGTACGCATGGCTGCCGGAGCCAGCGGCTCCTTGCCATCGGCGATCAACGCGCTCTGCACCAGTGCCGCCACCGCCGCGACGTGCGGCGAGGCCATCGAGGTTCCGCCCTTGCCCATGTAGGTATAGCTGCCCGAGTCCGGCGTAGTGGCCGCGTCGGAACCGGCCTGCCAGACATAGCCACCCGGATTGCCGTCCACGCTGCCGCCACCACCAGGGCCGGAAAGATCGACGCGGGTGCCGTAGTTGGAGTAGTAGGTGATGCCGCCAGTGATACGGGTGGCTCCCACCGTCACCACGCCATCGCAGCTGGCAGGGCGGTAATTGGACGCGTTGTCCGTCTCGTTGCCGGCGGCCACCACGACCGTGGTGCCGCGCGAGATCGCGCCATTGATCGCATCCTGGTAGGTGCCGTCGCAGCTGCCGCTGCCGCCCAGGCTCATGTTGATGATCTCGGCCGGGTTGGCATTGGCCGGAATGCCGGCCACGGTGCCGCCGGAGGCCCAGGTAATGGCATCGGCGATATCGGAAAGGTAGCCACCGCACTTGCCGAGCACGCGGACCGGCAGCACCTTGGCCTTGTGCGCGACACCGGCCATGCCGACGCCGTTGTTGGTCTGCTCGGCCACGGTGCCGGCAACGTGCGTGCCGTGCCAGGAGCTGTCATCGGCCAGCGAGCCGGTGTAGCACTCGTTGTCGTTCTCGACCCAGTCGCCATAGTCCAGCGCACCCGGTACCCGGTCATTGGTGGGGCGGCGCGAGGTCTCGGCATCGCTGATGAAGTCGTAGCCTTCCAGCAGGTTGCCGACCAGATCCGGGTGCTGCGGCAGGATGCCGGTGTCGAGCACCGCCACCACCACGCCCTCGCCCTGCGAAACATCCCAGGCTGCCGGCGCGTTGATGCCGCCGGTCGCGTTGTGCAGGTGCCACTGGTACTGCTGGTAGTACTGGTCGTTCGGCACCAGCGCCGGCTGCACGTCGCCCGCACGCAGTTCGCTGCGGCGCAGCTTCACGTCGGCCTCGGCGTACTGCACCGCCGGATCGGCCTTCAGCTCCTTCAGCACGCGCTGCAGTTCAGCCGGGGCCAGACGGCCCTGCAGGCGGATTACATCGGCGCCGACGCCGAGCTTGCGCACGACCTGCGGGCCCAGGGTACTGGCGCGCGCAGTGCCGCCGGACAGGCTGGCGCGGGTCAGCGCCGACTGCACCGTGGACAGCTTGGCCGAACGATCCAGCGCAGCGGCCGTGCCGGCGCGGTACTTGACGATGATGCGGTCGGTGCCCGGCTGTGCGGTGCCCGCCTGGCGTGCCGGTTCCTGCGTCGGCAACCCGGCGGCATGGACGGCACCGACCGCGGTCATCGACAGCACGGCGGCGGCAAGCACGTTGATGCGAAGGTTCTGCTTCTTGATCACGTCGAAATTCCTCTTCTGGGTCATGGATCGAACCAACACTGCGGCCATCATTCCTTGACGACTCCCGGCCGGCCCAGCCGGGATTGCCGTGACCTCCCCCCAGGCCCTCGTTGCGGGTGTGGCGCCGGCGTGGGTGGCCGCCGGCGCGATGGAGTGGCTTACCAGCCGAAGCCGGCACCAACGCCGACCGAGCTGTCGTCGCTGCTGAAGGCTCCGCCGAAGGTGACCGTGGCGCGGTCGCTGATTGCACGCTGGTAACCCAGCGACAACGCCGACTCGCCGCCCTGGAAGCCGACACCGACGCCGACCCGGTTCTGGGTACGGATGCCGGCGGCGCTGGTGGCCATGTTGAGCATCGCCGCGCTCATCGCGCCCTGACGATCGATGCGACGGTCCATATGACGCAGGCGGCCATCGACTTCGCCCTTGAACACATCGAAGCTGTCGGTCACGGCCTTCACCTGGCCATCGGTGTAGCTGTTGGCCGTGGCAACACCACGGTCCAGCTGACCCTTGTTGACCGCGTCGGTGGCAGCGCTGCCGGCCGCGACATTGGTGACCTGGCGCTCGTTGCCTTCGCTGCCGACAGAGACGGTGTTGGCACGATCGGCAACCGAGCCCTGGCCCAGCGCCACGGCGTTGGCGGCCGTCGCACTGGCCCCCTGGCCGATGGCCGTGGACGACGCGCCGCTGGCAACGGCGCCCTCTCCCACGGTGACCGCGTTGAAACCCGCTGCCGGTGTGGCGACCGGGATGCCCGAGCCCGCTGCGGCGGCGGTCGGCGCGCCCTGCACCCGGGCAGTGCTGGCAGTGGCCACGGTGGGGACAGCATCGGCGCTGACCGTCTCCGCGGCCAGGCTGCCGGCGCCCCCCTCCAGCGGCGTGCTGGTCGAACGCAGGCTGGCGGTGCGGGAGCGGTTCGCCCCCCCGGTGCGCTGGTCGATCTCGCTGACCTTGCGGTCCAGTGCGCCGAGCGCATCGCCGACATTGCTGTAGCTGGCGCCCTGGATCACGTAGTTCGGCGCGACGAACACACCCTGCATGCCGACACTGGCGCCACCGCCGAGGAAGCTGGCGGCATCGCTGAGCGACTGGAACAGCTGGCCGCCATTGATCGCCTGGCGACTGCCTGCGGCGATGCTGCCGGCGCCGACATTGTCGATCGTGGTGCCCTCGATGCCGGCCAGGGTCAGCCGGTCGCGGCTGGCGTCGTCATAACCGACCGCATTGGCAGTGGACGTTTCCACGGTCGCGATACGCGAATCGAAATCGCCGACCCGGGTTTCCACCGCACCGACGCGCTGGTTGGTGACGTTGAGCTGAGAACCGGTGACCGCGTCGCTGCTGCCTGCGGCGATGCGACCGTCGGCGACGTTGACGATGCGGCGCGTCGCCGGACCATCGGTACCGTTGCCACCGCCAACGGACACCACATTGGCGTCCAGCGCACGCGCGCCGCTGCCCAGCGCCACCGAGTTCGCACCGGTCGCGCCGGCGTTGGCGCCGACGGCCAGCGCCGCATTGCCGATGGCGCTGGCACTGCTGCCCAGCGCATTGCTGCGGTTGCCGCTGGCACTGGCACCGGAACCGACGGCGACCGCGTTGCTGCCCGTGGCGCTGGCGGTCCCGGTACCGGTCGCACGGAAGTGGCGGCCGGTGGCATCGGCGGTGGCCGCCACCACATCCAGCTGGCCCTTGTTCACCGCATCGGTCGCCTGGGTACCGGCCGCGACATTGGTGACCTGGCGGTTGATCGCGCTGTGGGTAACACCCGCCGCATCAACCCAGTCCTGCGCCGCACCGACCGATACCGCGTTGGCACGATCCGCCAGCGATCCGGCACCCAGCGCGACGCTGTTGTCGGCGGCCTTGGTCGTCCAGGTGTTGCTGCCCAGCACCGTGGCATTGGTTGCCTGCGCGTAACTGTTGTAGCCGACCACGGTGGCCCCGTCCTCGGTCGCCCACGCCTCGCTGCCGATGGCGGTAGTGTGCTGACCGCTGCCGACGCTGTTGGCATCCTGCCCGGCCAGTGCGTTGAAGCCCACCGCCACGCCATTGAGGCCGGTGGCCGCGTTGTTGCCGAGCGCGGTACCGTACTCGCCGGCGCGTGCCTGTACGCCGAAACCCGCACCGGCGATCTGCGCGGTGGTGCCCTGGCCGACCGCCGTGGCGACGTCGGCCGCCTGCGCGCCACTGCCCAGGGCCGTGCCGAAGAAGCTGGACGTGGCACCCGCACCGTAGGCTGTGGACTGCCAGCCATTGGCATAGGCGAAGTTGCCGACCGCAGTCGCTTCGCGACCGTCGGCCGTGGCCCCGTAGCCGACGGCGGTAGCGGCCAGGCCAGTGGCCTGGGCGATGCCACCTACCGCAACGGCACCGATGCCCTCCGCTTCCGACTGCGCGCCCAGGGCGACGCTGGCCGGCCCGGCGCTGCTGCTCTGCGCACCGAGGGCGATCGCGCCGCCAGCGGTACTGCTGGCGCTGTGGCCGATGGCCACGCCATCCTCACCCGTCGCCACCGCGTTGAAGCCCACGGCAGCGGCATTGGCGGCGACCGCCGTCGCGCCACTGCCCAGTGCGGTGGCACCGTTGCCGATCGCGTTGGCCGCTTCGCCGGCGGCCAGCGCGTTGTCACCTTCCACATAGGCGCCGGCATCGCTGTCGGCACTGCCACTGGCCTGGAAGTAGCGGCTGGTGTTCTCGGCCACCGACGCCACGGCGTCCAGCTGGTTCTTGTTGACCGCATCGGTGCCTTCGGTACCCGCGGCGACATGGGTGACCTGGCGTTCGCTGTCCGTGCTGCCAACCGCCACCGTGTTGTCGCGGTCTGCCTTCGATGCAGCACCGAGGGCGACGCTGTTGCTGCCGTTGGCGGTGGCATTGGCGCCCAGTGCGGTGGAATCAGCTGCGTCGGCCCACGAGTTCCAGCCGATGGCGGTCGCGTAGTCGTCGGTGGCCCATGCGCCCGCACCGAACGCCGCAGCGCCGTAGCCGCTGGCGCGGGCCGGGATCAGACCAAAGAAGGTGCTGCCACCGATGGCGACGCTCTCCTCGCCACTGGCTTCGCTGGACTGGCCCACCGCCACGGCTCCGGTACCGGCCGCGGCCGCACCGAAGCCGACGGCCGTGGTGTTGGCGCCGGTCGCGGCGGTGCCATAGCCGAGCGCGGTGCCGAGGCGACCCGTTGCCTCGCTGTAGCCACCGACCGCCGTGGTGCCATCGGCCGATGCCGCGCTGCGGAAGCCGCTGGCCAGCGACTGCGCACCGCTGGCCAGCGCCTCCGAGCCGTTGGCGGTGCTGTACACCGCCGTGGCCTGTGCCCCCGCGCCGGTCGCCGTGCTGCCGATCTCGCTGGCAACCGCACCGCTG
>NZ_JCAFRQ010000006.1:0-225501 GCF_059368375.1 Stenotrophomonas sp. YJH_SMC_106-19 | reverse complement strand
TGGAACCACCCGATCCCATCCCGAACTCGGAAGTGAAACGCAGCTGCGCCGATGGTAGTGTGGCTCAAGCCATGCGAGAGTAGGTCATCGCCAGGGTTTATACCCAAAACCCCGCTGCTCACGCAGCGGGGTTTTCCTTTTAATGAAGGCACTGCATTTTCCGGGTGGCTTCCGCCCCAAGGGCAAGATCGCGAAGCTGGCGCCGCAGGCGCTGCTGCAACCGTCTCCCTGGTGAAATTAGCGCTGTGGAACCACCCGATCCCATCCCGAACTCGGAAGTGAAACGCAGCCGCGCCGATGGTAGTGTGGCTCAAGCCATGCGAGAGTAGGTCATCGCCAGGGTTTACACCCAAAACCCCGCTGCTCGCGCAGCGGGGTTTTTCTTTATGCGCGGAAAGCGGCCACTGAGCTGCGATCGCACAAAAAAAGCGGCGCCCCGTAGGGCGCCGCTCTGACCTCGATAGCGTTCAGTCGAGCATGGCGCGACGTTAGCGGGCCGGGGTCTTGGCCTTCATCATCGTGTCGCGGGCGGCTTTGAAGGGATTGCCTTCATACCAGTTCGGCCAGCGGTCGCCACCGGCAAGCTCCTTGCCGACGCCGTACATCAGCTGCAGGTCTTCGACAGTGCCGTCCAGCTTCCAGCTCGCCGCATCGAACTCATCCTTCGGGCCATGGTAGCGGTTGGCGCCGTAGTCGGCTGCTGCCTTGCGGCCGGCTTCCACCCCACCTTCGCGCAGATCTTCGCCACCGTCGGCGTACAGCGCCGGGACGCCTGCCTTGGCGAAATTGAAGTGGTCGGAACGGAAGTAGAAGCCACTCTGTACCGAGCTTTCGCCGTGCAGGGTGCGTCCCTGGGCCGCCGCCAGCGGCTTGAGGATGTCTTCCAGCTCGGAGCTGCCGAAGCCGGTCACCGTCACGTCCTTGGCGCGGCCGGCCACGGACATGGCGTCGATGTTGATGACGCCGGCGATCCTGTCCAGCGGGAACGTCGGATGCGCAACGTAGTACTTGGAGCCGAGCAGGCCGGATTCTTCCAGGGTCACGGCAAGGAACACCACCGAACGCTCCGGCTTCGGATCCTGGTGGGCCATCGCTTCGGCGACTTCCAGGATGCCTGCCACGCCGGTCGCATTGTCGATCGCACCGTTGTAGATGTTGTCGCCTTCCTCGCCCTCGTGCTTGCCCAGGTGATCCCAATGGGCCATGTACAGCACGGCCTCATCGGCACGCTTGGTGCCCGGCAGGACGCCGACCACGTTGCGCGACTGCTTCTGTGCGATACGGCTCTTGAGGTCGACGGATGCGGTGGCTTTCAGCGGCACCGGCTTGAAGCCGCGCTTGCTGGCGTCCTTGTAGGCCTGGTCAAGGTCCAGGCCCGCGGCGGCGAACAGTGAGCGTGCGGCGTCGGCGCTCAGCCAGCCCTGCACCGGGATGCGTGCTTCCGGATCGTCCTTGGCCGGCAGGTCGTACTGCGGTCCGGCCCAGGAGTTCTTCACCACGTCCCAGCCGTAGGAGGCGCCGGCCGTGTCGTGCACGATCAGGGCAGCAGCGGCGCCCTTGCGTGCGGCCTCCTCGAACTTGTAGGTCCAGCGGCCGTAATAGGTCATGCGCTTGCCGTCGAACAGGGTTTCGTCATCGACGTGGAACCCCGGGTCGTTGACGAACATGACGACCGTCTTGCCCTTCCAGTCCTGGCCGGCATAGTCGTTCCACTTCTGTTCCGGTGCATCGACACCGTAGCCGACGAACACCAGGTCGCTGGCATCGATGCTGATCTCGGCCTGGCCGGTACGCGTGCCGACCACCATGTCAGTGCCGAACTTCAGTTCGGTGGTCTTGCCGCCCTGGTTGATCTTCAGCACGGTGGACTCATCGGCCGTCGTTTCGGTCATCGGCACGTCCTGGAACCAGCTGTCGCCATTGCCCGGCTGCAGGCCGATACGCTGCATCTGGTCGCGGATGTAGTTGACCGTCAGCTCTTCGCCCTTGCTGCCCGGTGCTCGCCCTTCGAACTCGTCGGAGGCCAGGGTCTTGACCATCTCGGCGAAATCGGTGGCATTGATCTCCGGCGAGAACGCATGGCCCGCGGTCGCGGTGGACGGGGCGGTACTGTCGGTGCCGGCGCTCGGCGCCGGGGAGTCATTGCCTTTGCAGGCACTGAGCGCGGCCGCGGCGGCCAGGCACAGGAGGAGTTTGCGGGGCATCATCGGTTCCTGGGAAACAAGGGATGGCCGCATGGTGGTGCGGCCGGGAACGGGGAGTATCCCCGAATCGTTGGGCTCAGTCCGCCGGCGCGGTTTCGCTGTCGAACGGAATGGAATCGGCGCCGCTGACCGGGCCGATGCGCGCGGTGCGGTGCACGTACAGCACCACGTCCCGCTCGAAGTGCAGGGCGCCACTGACCACGGCGTTCGGGCCGATGATGACCCGCGGCTTGCGGACGGCCGTCAGCGAGACGCTGAAGCTGGGCTTGCGCACGCGCACGCCGCCGTCGACCTGGGAGCCGATGCCCACGGTGATATCGCCATTGACGGTTTCCACGTCCTTGCTGACGCGGCTCTCGACCAGGCCGATGCCACCGTTGACGGTCTCCACGCCGCCTTCGATCTGGCTGCCGCGATCACTGAAGATGCTGCCATTGACCGTGCTGACGTTGCCGCGGGCGATCACCTCACGGCCCAGGCGCACCCCGCCGTTGACCGTTTCGATGCTGCCGGTACGGGCGCGGTCGGCGACCTTCACCCCACCGTTGACGGTATCGATGCTGCCGGTTTCGCTGCCTTCACCGACGCGGATGCCGCCGTTGACGGTATCCAGCTTGCCGTAGCGCTGCCCGGCTTCGGCGGTGATGCTGCCGTTGACCTTGCTGATGTTGTCCTGTGCCCAGGCGGGACTGCTGGCCAGCAGCACGCCCAACAGCAGCGGAATGGATCGAATGTTCATGGGTCCCTCGGTGGATGTGCGGCTGGCAGGCCGCGTGCGTTGATGTCACCATTCCCCAATCGCCCCTGCAACTGCCTGAAGTCACTGGAAAGCCCTTGCGCAACAACGCCTTCCCCTCACGCCGACATCACATCGCCGCTGCCCGCGGCGGGCGCTGCCTGCTGCTGGGGCTGGCCTTGGCATTGGCGCTGCCGCTTCCGTCAGGTGCACAGAACACGCGCGAAACGGAGCGCAAGCTGCAGAAGCTGCGCAGCGAGCTGAAGGGCGTCGCGCAGGAGCGCCGCCAGCTTGAGGGCCAGCGTGGCCAGGCATCTCAGCAGCTGCGCGCGGCCGATGAGAAGGTGGCCCGCAGCGGCCGTGTGCTGGCCCAGACCGAGGCGGCGCTGCGCGAGCAGAACCAGGCACTGGCCGAGGCCGAGCGACGTCGCACGACCCTGCAGTCCAACCTGGCGCAGCAGCATCGCGAACTGGCCGGGTTGCTGCGCGCGGCCTATCAGCTGGGCAACCACGCCCCGCTCAAGCTGCTGCTGTCACAGGACACGGTGGCCGATGCCAACCGTGCACTGGCCTACCACCGGTACCTGCAGCGCGAGCGCGCGCAGCGCATCACCGCATTGACTGCCGATCTCAAGGAACTGGAGGCGCTGCAGGCACAGATTGCCGAACGCCAGCAGCAGCTGCAGGGGACCCAGCGCGAGCAGAAGCAGCAGGCGGTTGCGCTGGCGGCCGATCGTCGCGAACGTGCGCAGACCGTGGCCTCGCTGGACGAACGCTTCAAGGACCGGCGCGAGAAGGAACAGGCATTGGGGCAGGATGCCAAGGCACTGGAAACCCTGCTGGCCAATCTGCGCGCGGCCGCAGCGCGGGCCGAAGCCGAGCGTCGCGCGGCAGCGCGCCGGGCTGCCGCGGAGAAGGCCGCCGCCGAACGCGCTGCACGCCAGGCCGCCGCCGAAGGCCGACCGCCGCCGGCGACCAAGGTGCCGCCGGCCGTGGCATCGGCGCCGGCACCGAAGGTGGGGGGACTGGGGTGGCCGCTGTCGGGCAACCTGCTGGCACGCTATGGCGGCAAGCTGCCGGATGGCCGCACCAGCAGCGGCGTGCTGATCGGTGCCCCGGCCGGCAGCACGGTGACCGCGGTAGCCGATGGCACGGTCGTCTTCTCCGATTGGATGACCGGTTACGGCATGATCCTGATCGTCGATCACGGCAACGGCTACATGAGCCTCTATGCGCATAACGACACGCTGCTGAAGGATGCAGGTGCGCGGGTCAGCCGTGGCGATGCGGTCGCCAAGGTCGGCAACTCTGGCGGCCAGGGCGTGACCGCACTGTATTTCGAGCTGCGTCGTGGCGGGCAGCCGGTCAATCCGGACAGCTGGCTGCAGCGCCGCTGAACCCGGGGCCTGCACGGACTGCGTGGGTTCAACGGGAATTTAGCTGTGCTTCGCGCATAATCGGTGCCTGTGCCTTGGGCACGATGCCACCGTCGACAGGAGTGCTCCATGCGCGCAGCCCGTACCGCCACCCTCTTGCTGGCCCTGTTGCCAGCGCTGTCCTGGGCGCAGCAGACCGCGCCGGCCCCGACCGCTGCGAACAGCGGGCAGGCGGCGAGCAGCGAGGAGGCGGTGACCTCGAAGGTGCCGCTGGAAGACATCCGCCGTTTCGTGGCGGTGTACAACGCGGTGCGCGCGGCCTATGTCGACCCGGTCGACGACAACAAGCTGATGCAGTCGGCGGTCCGTGGCCTGCTGCTCGACCTCGACCCGCACAGCACGTATTTCAACAAGGAAGATGCGCAGGCCTTCGACGAGCAGGCCTCCGGTGCCTACGAGGGCATCGGCGTCGAGCTGCAGCAGCAGCCGGACAACGCCAGCATGAAGGTGATCGCGCCGATCGATGACACGCCGGCGGCCAAGGCCGGCATCCTCGCGGGCGATCTGATCATCGCCATCGATGGCAAGCCGATCAGTGCGATCGATGCCAGTGAGCCGCTGCGGGGCCCGGCCGGCAGCAAGGTGGTGCTGACCATCGTGCGCGACGGCCGGCCGAAGCCTTTCGATGTCAGCCTGACCCGGCAGACGATCCGCGTCACCAGCGTGCGCAGCCGCCTGCTGGAACCGGGCTATGGCTACATCCGCCTGAGTACCTTCCAGGCCGACACCGGTTCGGATTTCCAGAAGCATGTGCAGCAGCTGCAGAAGCAGTCCGGTGGAACGCTGAAGGGGCTGGTGCTGGACCTGCGCAGCAATCCGGGTGGCCTGCTGACCGCCGCTGTGCAGGTGGCCGACGATCTGCTGGACAAGGGCAACATCGTCAGTACGCGGGGCCGCATCAGCATCAGCGATGCGCGTTTCGACGCCACGCCGGGCGACCTGTTGAAGGGCGCACCGGTGGTGGTGCTGGCCGATGCGGGTTCGGCCAGCGCCTCGGAAGTGCTGGCCGGTGCATTGCGCGACAATGGCCGCGCACGCGTGGTTGGCAGCCGCACGTTCGGCAAGGGCTCGGTGCAGACCGTGCTGCCGCTGGACAACGGCGATTCGGTGAAGCTGACCACGGCGCGCTACTACACGCCCAGCGGCAAGTCGATCCAGGCCACCGGCATCGTGCCGGATGTGGAGCTCAAGCCTGCGCCGCGCCCTGAGGATGACGCGCTGCCGGCCAGCCTGAGCGACTACAGCGAAGCCACCCTGCCGGGTCATCTGCGCGGCGACGATGAAGGAACCGAAGGTTATCGGGCAGGCGCGGTGTTGCCGGGCGATGGCCCGATCAACGATGCGCTCGCCGAACTGAAGCATCCCGGCTCGGTGGCCGCGCGACTGAAGGCCGAAGCCGCGAAGGCGGAAGCGGAAAAGGCCGCCGACGCGGCGACCGCCAAGCCGGAAGCAAAGCCGGAAGCAAAGCCGAGCCCGGCCCCGGCAAAGCCCTGAGGTAGCGCCGGGCCACGCCCGGCGACGCCGGCCGGTTGCCTAGAACCCGTGCCGCTTGCGCAGGCGGCGCGCGATCGCTGCGCGCACGTACACGCCATACACCACGCCGAACACGAAGCCGCCGATGTGGGCCCACCAGGCCACCATGCCGAAGGTCGGGCCGATATAGGCGAACACCACCTGCAGTGCTGCCCACACGCCGATCAGCAGATAGGCCGGGGCGCGTACGAACTCCAGGAACAGGCCGAGGGGAATCACCACGCCCAGTCGCGCGCCCGGGAACAGGGCCAGGTAGGCGCCGATCAGGGCCGACACCGCGCCGCTGGCACCGATGATGATCTGGTCCGGGCTGCCCATGGTGTAGATCGCCACCAGGTTGGAGACCGCGCCGCCGACCAGGAACAGCAGCAACAGGCGCCATGGCCCCAGTACCCGCTCTGCCGGCAGGCCGAAGATCAGCAGGAAGACCAGATTGCCCAGCAGGTGCGACCAGTCCGCATGCAGGAACAGGGCTGTGAACAGGCGCAGCACGCTGCCGTCCTGCAGGGTGGCCCACCAGTCCAGCGGATGGGTCAGGCCGGTGGAGAGCGCGCCCCAGTCGAGCCACAGGCTGCCCCTGGCATCATCCGGCCGTGAGATTGACCACAGGAAAGCCAGCCACAGTGCCGCAAACAGCACGGGTGTGGCCCAGCGCAGGGCGGCCTTCTTGCGCGACGGAAGGGAAACGAACATGGCGACAAGCCTAGCGCGCCGGGCTCCGTGGCGGGGGCGCTCCTGTTCAGGTTTTGCGACGAAAAAAGCGCCGCCGCTGTTATTGTTTCATTAACGGCTCTGGGTAATACTCGCATACGGCGTCGTATGTCGGGAGGGGAATCCGGCGCGCTCCGATGGGCCCCAGGGCCTGCCGGGCGCAGGCGCACTCAGAGCAACATCACCGCTTACCGGAGAGAGAACTACGATGCAAACCGCTTCCACCATTGCCCGTCTGACCCTGCTGGCCGTCGGCGTTGCCGGTGCGCTGGCCGCCGCCGACGCCAACGCTGCTGCCTTCCAGCTGAAGGAAAACAGCGCCAAGGGCCTGGGCCGCGCCTTCGCCGGCTCCACCTCGACCGAAGGTGACGCCTCGGTCATCGCCACCAACCCGGCCTCCATGCGCCTGCTCGACGGTACCCTGCTGCAGGGCGACGTCAGCGCGATCAGCTTCGGTGCCAAGTTCCGCGGCCGTGGCGAATACGGCAACGGCGCGCCGATCTCGGGTGGCAACGGCGGCGACGCCGGCATGATCGCCCCGGTCCCGGCGGCCTACTTCCACCTGCCGTTCGGCGAGAACGAGAACATGCACTTCGGTGCCTCGCTGACCGTTCCGTTCGGCTTCAAGACCGAATACGACCGTGACTGGGTCGGCCGCTACAACGGCGTCAAGACCGAACTGCAGGCGATCGACCTGGGCGTCGCGTTCTCGTACGACGTCAACCCGTACCTGTCGTTTGGCGCTTCGGTGTTCGCCGAGCGCCTGAACGTCGACCTGACCAGCGCCGTCGACACCGGCACCGCGATCAATGCCACGGCCCAGCGTCAGGCTGCCGCCCGCGTGCTGCAGGCTGGTGGTACTCCGGCCCAGGCCGCTGCCGCTTCGCAGGCTGCTGCCCGCCAGGCGGCCCAGCTGGGCTTCGCTCCGGGCACTGCTGATGGCTACCTGCGCATCAAGGGTGACGAAGTGTCGGTCGGCTATACCCTGGGCATGACCGTCAGCCCGGTGGAAGGCACCAACATCGCCTTCAGCTACCGCTCGGAGGTCGAACACAAGATCACCGACGGCACTGCCGACTTCACCATTCCGCAGAATGCCGCGGCCTTCCTTGCCAATACCGGCACCTTCATCGACAGCAACGGCCGCGCCACCATCACCCTGCCGGCCAGCGCGACCGTCGGCATCACCCATCGGGTGAACGACCAGTGGCAGGTCATGGCTGAAGTCACCCGTACTGCGTGGAGCAAGTTCGACCAGGTCACCGTCGACTATGACTCCAACCAGCCGGACAGCGTGCTGCCGTTCCACTACCGCGATACCACCTTCGCGGCGATCGGTACCGATTACAAGGTCAACGACAAGCTGACCCTGCGCGGCGGCCTGGCCTACGATCAGACCCCGACCACCTACGAGCACCGTGACGTCCGCGTGCCGGACACCACCCGCAAGTGGCTGTCGCTGGGTATGACCTACGCAGCGTCGGACAAGCTGGAGTACAGCGTGGGCTACACCCACCTGTTCACCAAGGATCCGGACATCTACTCGACCTCGGCGACGGCCAACACCGTCATCGGCAAGTACAAGGTCAGTGGCGACGTGCTGGCCGCATCGCTGCAGTACAAGTTCTGATCCAGGCTTCGGCCTAATCCAGTACACGAAGGGCCCCGCGCAAGCGGGGCCTTTTGTTTGTGCAGCGCGCATCCACGCGGGCTGTGGATCTACGACAATGGCCGCATGAACCTGTCCGATCCGAACTTCCAGCTGGAGCTGGCCGCCAACGTAGCGGTCGCGGGCTCGATCCTGCTGGCGGGACGCAACAACGTCCACACCTGGTGGCTGGGCATCGTCGGCTGCGCGTTGTTCGCCGTTGTCTTCGAGCGCTCACACCTGTTCGCCGACATGGTGCTGCAGTTCTTCTTCATCGCCATCAGCGTGCTGGGATGGTGGCAATGGCTGCGTGGCAACCACGGCGCACCGCTGCCGATCACCTCGCTGCGCCCGCGCACGGGAATGTGGCTGCTGCCGACGGCGGCCCTGGCCACGTTCGGCTACGGCTGGATGCTGACCCGCCTGACCCACGCCTATGCGCCCTACGTCGATTCGGCGGTACTGGTGCTGAGCGTGATCGCGCAGATCCTGATGATGCGCCGCAAGCTGGAATCGTGGTGGGTGTGGCTGCTGGTCAATACGATCGCCGTGCCCCTGTACTACAGCCGTGGCCTGCACCTGACGTCGATCCTGTACGTCGGTTTCTGGATCAATGCACTGGTGGCGTTGCGCCACTGGCGCAATCTGATGCGTGCCGAGGCCACGGCGGCACCTGGCTCCCTGTAGAGCCGAGCCCACGCTCGGCTGCGCCGGAAAAGCCAAGCGCGGGCTCGGTTCTACAGCAAGCGAGGCACAAAAAACCCCGCTTCCGCGGGGTTTTTCGTTGACCACATCAACCCGGTGATCAGTCGCCCAGCGTCAGCAGCGAGGCGTTACCACCAGCGGCCGTGGTGTTCACCGTGACGGTCTTCTCGGTGGCAAAGCGCAGCAGATAATGTGGGCCACCGGCCTTCGGTCCGGTGCCGGACAGGCCCTGGCCGCCGAATGGCTGCACACCGACCACTGCACCGATCTGGTTGCGGTTGACATACACATTGCCGACCTGGATGCCGTTGGTGATGCGATCGACGGTCTCGTCGATGCGCGAGTGCACGCCCAGGGTCAGGCCGTAGCCGGTGGCATTGATCTGCTCGATCACCGCGTCCAGCTGCTCACCCTTCCAGCGGATGACGTGCAGGACCGGCCCGAAGATCTCCTTCTGCAGCTGGCCCAGGTTCTTCAGTTCGTACGCGCGCGGTGCGAAGAAGGTGCCGTGGGCAGCCTCGGCGGACAGTTCAGCCGCAGCGATCAGGCGCGCTTCGCGGTCCATGCGTTCGGCATGGTCCTGCAGGATCTTCAGCGCATCGGCGTCGATCACCGGGCCGACGTCGGTGGACAGCAGGCCGGGGTCGCCGACCTTCAGTTCCTTCATGGCGCCGGCCAGCATGGTCATCACCTTGTCGGCGATGTCGTCCTGCACGAACAGCACGCGTGCGGCCGAGCAGCGCTGGCCGGCCGAGGTGAAGGCCGAACCGATCGCATCCTTGACCAGCTGTTCCGGCAGCGCCGAGGAGTCGGCGATGAAGGCGTTCTGGCCACCCGTCTCGGCGATCAGCACGCCGATGGCGGCATCACGCGCGGCCATCGCGCGGTTGATCGCACGTGCGGTGTCGGTGGAGCCGGTGAAGGCCACGCCCGCCACGCGCGGATCGGCGGTCAGCGCCGCGCCGACGGTGGCACCATCGCCCGGCAGGAACTGCACCACCTCGGCCGGCACGCCGGCGTCATGCAGCAGCTTCACGGCGTAGTAGCCGACCAGGTTGGTCTGCTCTGCCGGCTTGGCGATGACGCTGTTGCCGGCAGCCAGTGCGGCGGCCACCTGGCCCAGGAAGATCGCCAGCGGGAAGTTCCACGGGCTGATGCAGACAAACACGCCACGGCCGTGCAGCTGCAGCTCGTTGGATTCGCCGGTGGGGCTCGGCAGCTTCTCGGCATGTCCGAACTGCTCGCGTGCCTGCTTGGCGTAGTAGCGCAGGAAGTCGACCGCTTCACGCACTTCGGCGATGCTGTCGGGCAGGCTCTTGCCGGCTTCCTTCACGCACAGCGCCATGAACTCGGGCATGCGTGCTTCGAGCTGGTCGGCGGCGTGCTCGAGAATGGCGGCGCGGCTTGCTGCCGGGGTGCGGTTCCAGGCCGGCTGCGCGGCCACGGCATTGGCCAGCGCCTTCTGCACGGTGGCGGTATCGGCGGGCAGCCACTGGCCGACCACTTCGCGGGTATCGGCGGGGTTGGTTACCGGTTGCGGCGCGCCTGCGGGGGTCGCACCCGGCACCAGCGGCGCGGCCTGCCACGGCTTCACTGCCGCGTTGAGCTGCCCGGCCAGGGCGCGCAGTTCGTTGTCGTTGGCGAGATTGGCGCCCATGGAGTTCTTCCTGTCGTGGTTCTGGCTGCGCAGCAGGTCAACCGGCAGCGGGATCTTGGGATGCGGAATCGATTCGAACGAGGACACCATCTCGACCGGATCGCGGATCAGATCGGAGATCGGCACGCGTTCGTCGGTGATGCGGTTGACGAAGCTGGAGTTGGCGCCGTTTTCCAGCAGGCGCCGCACCAGATACGGCAGCAGATCCTCATGCGATCCGACCGGTGCATAGACGCGGCAGGGAAGGCCGAGACGATCGGCCGGCACCACTTCGGCGTAGAGATCGTCGCCCATGCCGTGCAGCTTCTGGTGCTCGTACACGCCGCCGTTGGCAATGCTGCGCACGGCCGCGATGGTGTGCGCGTTGTGGGTGGCGAACATCGGGTAGATCACATCGGCATGCGTGAACAGACGCTTGGCACAGGCCAGGTAGGACACGTCGGTGTTCTGCTTGCGGGTGAACACCGGGTAGCCCGGGTAGCCCTCGATCTGCGCGCGCTTGATCTCGGCATCCCAGTAGGCGCCCTTGACCAGGCGCACCTGCAGGCGGCGACCGGCACGGCGGGCCATGTCGGCCAAGTGGTCGATCGTGTACGGGGTGCGCTTCTGGTAGGCCTGCACCACGACGCCGAAGCCGTCCCAGCCGGCCAGCGAGGCGTCGCAGAACACCTGCTCGATGATGTCCAGCGACAGCTCGAGGCGGTCGGACTCCTCGGCGTCGACGGTGCAGCCGATGCCGTAGCTCTTGGCCAGCTGCGCCAGTTCCAGCACGCCCGGCACCAGGTCCTTCAGCACGCGCTCGCGCTTGGCATGTTCGTAGCGAGGGTACAGCGCCGACAGCTTGATCGAGATGCCCGGTGCGTTGTTGACGTCGCCGTCGGGACGGCCGCCGCGTGCCTTGTGGTCACCGCCGATGGCGTGGATCGCACGACGGTAGTCTTCCAGATAGCGCAGCGCATCCTTCATGGTCAGGGCACCTTCGCCCAGCATGTCGAAGGAATAGCGATAGCTGGCGTTGTCGCCCTTGTGCGAACGCGCCAGCGCCTCGCTGATGGTGCGGCCCATGACGAACTGATGGCCCATGATCTTCATCGCCTGGCGCACGGCCAGGCGGATCACCGGCTCACCCACGCGTCCGACCAGGCGCTTGAACGCGCTGGGTGCGTCGGCACGGGTGGCATCGTTCATCTGCACCAGCTTGCCGGTCAGCATCAGGCCCCAGGTGGAGGCATTGACCAGTACCGAGTCACTGCCGCCCAGGTGCTTTTCCCAGTCGGCGTCGGCCAGCTTGTCGCGGATCAGTTTGTCGGCGGTGTCCTGGTCCGGAATGCGCAGCAGCGCTTCGGCCACGCACATCAGCAGCACGCCTTCCTCGCTGCCCAGATCGTACTGGCGCATGAAGGCTTCGATCGCGCCCTGGTCCTTGGCGCGCACGCGCACGCGGCCGACCAGATCGGCGGCCAGCGCCTGCACCCGGGCCTGTTCCTCGGCGGGCAGGCGGGCCTGCGCCAGCAGCTCACGGACGTGGCTGGCCTCGTCCTTCAGCCAGGCGTCGGTAATGGCCTGGCGGAACGGGTTGGGGGACGCCGGCAGTTCCGGCGACAGCAGCGCGCCATGACGCGGGGCGTCGTGGGCGGCAAGGGAGGAGGAGGGTGCGTTCATGCCGGTCCGGCCAATGGAAAACTTGGCGATTTTAATCATTTTTGCGCCCTCCGGAAGTGCCCCGCGGCCGCCTTCGTGAATGCTGATAGCCCCTAACGGTGGTGGATTCAGCGTGTTCAGCACGTGCGACTCTATTTGTGCTGAATTCGTCATTTGCGGCGCCGGGCGAATGCTGTATTGCAGCATGGCAAAAAGTGTGAATGCACCCTTGCTACCGGTGAGACGGCGGGGCTACCATCGAGACGTTTCCCGCGGCAGGAACGCGGTTGCGACATGATCGAGGTGCTTCCAGCTCCAGATGGGTCAGGTACGCAGCTGCGGCTGCGTCCCCCACGGGCGCTCGATGCCCGGCAGTTCGTCCTGTTGTTCACCGTGTTGTCGGGAGCGATGTGGCTGGTCTCCGCCCTGGGGTGGTTGGCCGGCAATGCATTCGCCCCCCTGTTCGCGCTGCTGTACAGCCTGTTGCTGGCAGCCGCGTTACGTGCCCTGTGGCGCAGCGGCGAACGGCAGGAGGAAATCCGGGTAGTGCCGGCGTATGTGGAGGTCATCCCCGTACCCGGTGGATTGCCGGTGTTCCGGGCTCACCCGCATTGGGTGCGCCTGCTCGCCGACGATGAGAGGGTCCGGCTTGCGTCCAGCGGCCGGCAGGTGGAGGTGGGGAGTTTCCTCGCGCCGGCCGAACGTCAGACGCTCGCAGAGACACTTGAAGGCTTGCTCGCCGCCAGCGATGGCGGCAACCGACGACGCTAAGGGTCTAGGCAATGAAGCAAAGCAGCAGGTGGGGCACGAAGTGCGTTGCAATGGCCGCCGCAGTGGTGGCCGGGGGATGGGTTCCGGCGATGGCATGGGCCCAGGCGGCCGATCCCAAGCCGTGGCAGCTGAACATGGGCAAGGGGGTAACCCAGACCTCGCGCCTGGCCTGGGAGTCGAACAATCTCTCGCTGATCGTCTGCACGGTGATCGGCGTGATCGTGTTCGGGGCGATGGCCTACGCCATCTTCAAGTTCCGCAAATCCAAGGGGGCGGTCGCAGCCACCTTCAGCCACAACACCAAGGCCGAGATCATCTGGACGGTGATCCCGGTGATCATCCTGGTGGTGATGGCATGGCCGGCCACGGCCAACCTGATCAAGATGTACGACACCCGCGATGCCGAGATGACGGTGAAGGTCACCGGCTACCAGTGGATGTGGAAGTACGAGTACCTGGGCGAGAACGTCACCTTCACCAGCCGCCTGGACCGCGAGTCGGACCGCATGCGGCAGAGTGGCAAGGTGCCGACGCGCGAGAGCCATCCCCACTACCTGCTGGATGTCGACAACCGGCTGGTGCTGCCGGTCGATACCAAGGTCCGTTTCGTCATCACCTCCGACGACGTGATCCACGCCTGGTGGGTGCCGGCGCTGGGCTGGAAGCAGGATGCCATTCCCGGCTTCATCAACGAGGCCTGGACCAGCATCGAGCAGCCGGGCGTCTATCGCGGGCAGTGCGCTGAACTGTGCGGCAAGGACCACGGATTCATGCCGATCGTGGTCGAGGCCGTGTCCAAGGAGGAGTTCAGGCAGTGGCTGGCGCAGCGCAAGCCGGCACCGCCGGCCGCAGCCCCGGCCGAACCGGCTGCGCCTGCGGCGGAGACGCCTGCCGCGCCGGCCGAACCTGCCGCCGCCGAAGCGGGTGCCGCCCCTGCCACCGCGGCCAGCGGCGCGTGATGTAAATCCCGCGGCCGCCTGCGGCCGTGGCGACAACCGATTCTGAGAGGTGTTTTGCAATGGCGCACTCGGCAGTTGGGCACGACGACCACCACCACCACCCGGGTTTCTTCGAGCGTTGGTTCTTCTCGACCAACCACAAGGACATCGGCACCCTGTATCTGCTTTTCAGCTTCATCATGTTCATCATCGGCGCGGCGATGAGCGTGATCATCCGCGCCGAGCTGATGCAGCCGGGCCTGCAGTTCGTCAGGCCGGAAACCTTCAACCAGCTCACCACCGTGCACGCACTGGTGATGATCTTCGGCGGAGTGATGCCGGCCTTCGTCGGCCTGGCCAACTGGATGGTGCCGTTGCAGATCGGTGCGCCGGACATGGCCCTGCCACGCATGAACAACTGGTCGTTCTGGCTGCTGCCGGTGGCCTTCAGCCTGCTGCTGCTCACCTTCCTGCTGCCCGGAGGTGCGCCGGCCGGTGGCTGGACGCTGTATCCGCCGCTGTCGCTGCAGGGCGGCTACAACGTGGCCTTCACTGTGTTCGCCATCCACGTGGCCGGCATCAGTTCGATCATGGGCGCGATCAACATCATCGCCACCGTGCTCAACATGCGCGCGCCGGGCATCGACCTGCTGAAGATGCCGATCTTCTGCTGGGCCTGGCTGATCACCGCCTTCCTGCTGATCGCGGTGATGCCGGTGCTGGCCGGTGCGGTGACCATGCTGCTGACCGACAAGTTCTTCGGCACCAGCTTCTTCAACGCCGCCGGTGGCGGTGACCCGGTGATGTTCCAGCACATCTTCTGGTTCTTCGGCCACCCCGAGGTGTACATCATGATCCTGCCCGCCTTCGGCGTGGTCAGCGAGATCATTCCCACCTTCAGCCGCAAGCCCCTGTTCGGCTACCAGGCGATGGTGTACGCCACGGCTGCGATCGCCTTCCTGTCGTTCATCGTCTGGGCCCACCACATGTTCACCGTGGGCATGCCGCTGGGCGGCGAGATCTACTTCATGTTCGCCACCATGCTGATCTCGATCCCGACCGGCGTGAAGGTCTTCAACTGGGTCAGCACGATGTGGCGTGGCTCGCTGACGTTCGAGGCGCCGATGCTGTGGTCGGTGGCCTTCGTCATCCTGTTCACCATTGGCGGCTTCTCCGGTCTGATGCTGGCCATCGTCGCCGCCGACTTCCAGTACCACGATACCTACTTCGTCGTTGCCCACTTCCACTACGTGCTGGTGACCGGTGCAGTGTTCGCGCTGATTGCCGCGGTGTACTACTGGTGGCCGAAGTGGACCGGTCGCATGTACAGCGAGAAGTGGGCCAAGGTGCACTTCTGGTGGTCGATCGTGTTCGTCAACCTGCTGTTCTTCCCGCAGCACTTCCTCGGCCTGGCCGGGATGCCGCGCCGTATTCCCGATTACAGTGTGGCGTTCGCCGACTGGAACCTGATCAGCTCGATCGGCGCATTCGGTATGTTCGTCACGCCCTTCATGATGGCGGCGATCCTGCTGTCCTCGCTGCGCAATGGCGAGAAGGCGGCCGATCGGTCCTGGGAAGGTGCGCGTGGCCTGGAGTGGACGCTGCCGTCGCCGGCACCGGCCCATACCTTCACCACCCCGCCGATCCTGCGCCCGGGCGATCTGGCGCATGACGACATCACGCATTGAGGTGGGGCATGCATAACGAGAGCCCGCTCCAGACCTGTAGAGCCGAGCCCGGCTCGGCTGTCGAAAAGCAGCCGGGCAGGGCCCGGCTGTACGGTGGCGAGACTCAGGGCATCGAACAGCAGCGCCGGCGTGCCCGGCGCACGGCAGTCGTGGTGGGCGCCATCGCCGTACTGGTCTATGCCACCTTCATTCTCAGCGGGGTGATCGGACGATGAGCCCGACACCGGCCAGCACACCGTCGCCCAGCGCCGGCCTGCCGCGCCTGATCGGCGTTGCCGTGGCCGTGTTCCTGCTGACCTTCTCGCTGGTGCCGCTGTATCGCATCGCGTGCGAGAAGGTGTTCGGCGTGCGCCTGGAGCGCGGCCCGGGCAGCGAGGCCAGCGTGGGGGCTGCCACCGCAAAGCGCACCGTGCGGGTGGAGTTCGATGGCGGGGTCAATTCGCGGCTGCCATGGGCATTCCATCCCGAGCAGCTGACCATGGACGTGGTGCCCGGTGAGTTGAACGAGGCGCTGTACTACGCCCGCAATGACGGCCCACAGGCGATCGTCGGCAGTGCGGTGCCCTCGGTCGCGCCAGCACGTGCCTCCGGATTCTTCAGCAAGACCGAGTGCTTCTGCTTCACCGCGCAGACGCTGCAGGCCGGCGAGAAGCGCGACATGCCGGTGCGCTTCATCGTCGATCCGGATCTGCCGCCGGACATCAAGACGATCACCCTGTCCTACACCTTCTACCGCAACGACGCGCTGTCCGATCGGCTGGCTCCGGCCGCCACTTCGGAAGGCGCGCACGCCGCTCCCTGACCCGGATAACGACATGGCCCAGACACCGACCGACGCCAACGTGTACTTCGTCCCGGCCCAGAGCAAATGGCCATTCGTGGGCTCCATCGCGATGATGGTGACCATGGTGGGCGTGGCCAGCTGGCTCAACGATGCCAGCTGGGGGCGCTGGACGTTCTACATCGGCATCGCGATGCTGGTGCTGACCCTGTTCTGGTGGTTCAGCGACGTGGTGCGCGAATCGCAGGCCGGCAACTACAACCGCCAGGTCGATGGTTCGTTCCGGATGGGCATGGTCTGGTTCATCTTCTCCGAGGTGATGTTCTTCGGCGCATTCTTCGGCGCACTGTTCTACACCCGCCACCTGGGCCTGTCCTGGCTCAGCGGCGAGGGCCGCGGGGTGATGACCAACGAGCTGCTGTGGCAGGGCTACTCCGCGGGGTGGCCCACCAACGGCCCGGCGGCGATCGGCGGGGCCTTCCAGACCATTCCGGCCTGGGGCCTGCCGCTGATCAATACGCTGATCCTGCTGACTTCCGGCGTGACGCTCACCATCGCCCACCATGCGCTGAAGGCCGGCCACCGTCGCCAGCTGCTGGTCTGGCTGGGCCTGACCGTGGTGCTGGGCCTGGGCTTCCTCGCCCTGCAGGCGGAGGAGTACATCCACGCCTACAAGGAGCTGAACCTGACGCTCGGCTCGGGCATCTACGGGTCGACGTTCTTCATGCTGACCGGTTTCCACGGTGCGCACGTGCTGCTGGGCACGATCATGCTGATCGTGATGTGGCTGCGCTCGGCGAAGGGGCATTTCACCCGCGACAACCATTTCGCGTTCGAAGCCGCTGCGTGGTACTGGCACTTCGTCGACGTGGTGTGGCTGATGCTGTTCCTGTTCGTCTACGTGCTGTAAGCGCCGATGCCGGTGGCGTACTCAGCCACCGATGCCGTGCGGTTTGATCCAGCCCATGTAGATGCTCACGATCACCAGTACGATCAACGCCACCGACACCGCGATGCGGCGCGTCAGTGCGTTGACCGTGCGCTTGGTCTGGCCCCGGTCGACCAGCAGGTAGTACAGCCCGGCGCCCAGGTTCCAGACGATGACGATCAGAAACGCGATCACCAGCAGGGTCTTCAGCGAATCACTCATGCGCGGCTCGAGGGCAGGGTGGATGTGCCTATCTGACCGCGTTTGCGCGGACTTGTCATGATGCGCCAGCACACGCGGGTGATCGGCTGGCTGCTGGCGCTGGTGGCGATCACGGGATTCACCGCGCTGGGCCTGTGGCAGCTGCAGCGCATGCATGCAAAGCAGGCCATGCTGGATGCGCAGGGCCCCGCTGCGGCGCAGGCACTTCCGCTGGCGCAGGCACTGGCGGCGCCGGGCGCGCTGCATGGCGTGGCCGACCATGGCCGCTTCCTGCCGGGCGTGGTGCTGCTGGACAACCAGACCCGGCACGGCCGGGCCGGGGTGAAGATCTATCGCCCCTTCCGCAGCGACGGCGGCAGCGTGCTGCTGGTCGACCTCGGCTGGCGCGCGCTGCCCCCCGACCGCACGCTCCCCGACCTGCCGCCGCCGCCTTCGCCGGTGGCCGTGCGCGGGCTGCTGGCGCCGCCGCCGTCGGCAGGGTTGGCGCTGGGCCCGGCGTTCTCTGCAACCGGTGAGGCGCAGCGCTGGCTGGCCAGCCGGCTGCCTGCCGAGGGCCTGGCGACGGCGCTGGGGCTGCCCGCACTGCCGGAGCGCGTGCTGCGGCTTGATCCGGCGCTGCCCTTCGGTGATGAACGCGACCTCGATCTGCTGCCGAACACGCTGCCCCCGCAGCGCCACCTGGGTTACGCCGTGCAATGGTTCGGCCTGGCGCTGACCGTGCTGGTGGTTGCGCTGGTGCTGGAAGGGCGCAGCAGGCGCGTTCCACGCTAGCGCCGGCCCGACTTCGGGCGCCCGGCATCCCCTGTCCAACCATGAGAAAATGCCCGCATGAACACTGCTACATCCCCGCAGGCGCGCGGTTCCGGTCGCCGGACCCTGGTGTTGTTGTTCGCCGTGTTCTTCGGGGCAATGGCGCTGGCGGCCGTGCTGCGCTTCTCCGGATGGCAGCCTACCGGCCACCGCAACAGTGGACAGCTGCTCAAACCCCCGGTGGACCTGCGCCAGCAGCCACCGACCCTGGCCGACGGCACGGCCTATCCCTGGAATCCGGAAGCGCGCACCTGGCGCCTGCTGGTGGCACCGGCCGGTGCCTGCGACGCGCAGTGCGTCACTTTGTCGCAGGGACTGGGCAAGGTGTGGCAGCTGTTCGGCCATAACGCCGATAATGTCGAGATCCTGTGGCTGGGTCCGCCACCGGCGTCGATCGCCTCGCTGCCCGCGCTGCGGCCGCTGGCACCGTCGCCAGCGCTGCGCGCGGCCCTGCCCGGCGTCGATGATCCGGCTGGCCTGCCGGTCTACGTGATCGATCCGAACGGCTTCGTGATCATGCGCCACGCCCCGGGCAGCGACCTCGGGGGCCTGCGCAAGGACATGGCCACGTTGCTGAAACTGAAGTGAGTCCTGTTTGATGAGCCTTTCCGCGCGTCCGGCGCTGCACCGCAATTTCCACCGCCTGGCGTGGTTCGCCATGATCATGACCGCGAGCACGATCATGTTCGGTGCCTTCGTCCGTCTGTCCGATGCGGGGCTGAGCTGCCCGGACTGGCCGACCTGCTATGGCCGCGCGACCTGGCCGCAGCACATCGAGGAGACGGTTGGCCACCCGGCCGCCGATATCCGTCCGCTGGAAACGCACAAGGCCTGGCGCGAGCAGGTTCACCGCTTCCTGGCCGGCGCGCTGGGCATCGAGATCCTGACCCTGGCCCTGCTGGCCACGCGCAGGCGCCGGTTCGGAACCACGGCGGTCGTCACCGCCTGCGTGCTGGTGGCTGCCGGCATACCGTTGTACATGATGGGCTGGCATGCAACGGCCAGTGCCCTGGCCCTGAGTGGTGAGGCGATACTGCTGATTGCCGCCTTGCGCTGGAACAACATCGATCTGGCGCGCGCGGCGGTACTGACCCTGGCGGTGGTGATCTTCCAGGCCCTGCTGGGCATGTGGACGGTGACGCTGCTGCTGAAGCCGATCGTGGTGATGGGCCACCTGCTGGGCGGCATGCTGATGTTCGGCCTGCTGGTGTGGCTGGCGTGGCGGGCCACGCATCTGCCGATCACGCTGGCCGAGGCGCCCAGGCTGAAGTGGCTGCTGCGTGCCGCCGTGGTCGTGCTGGTCACCCAGATCGCACTGGGCGGCTGGGTCAGTGCCAACTATGCGGCGCTGGCCTGCGGCGGCGGCAGCGCCTCGCTGGACAACTTCCCACGCTGTGCCAACCAGTGGTGGCCGCAGCACAACTTCGTCGAAGGCTTCACCCTGTGGCGTGGCATCGGCGTGGACTACGAAGGGGGCGTGCTCGATGGCGCCTCGCGCATCGCCATCCAGCTGGCGCATCGCCTGTTCGCCATCGTGGTGGCTGCCTACCTGCTGTGGCTGGGCGTGCGTCTGTTCCGCCTGCCGAGCATGCGGGGCTGGGCGACTGCGCTGATCGTGTTGCTGGTGCTGCAGGTCACCCTCGGCATCCTCAACGTGAAGCTGGCGCTGCCGCTGGAAGTGGCGGTGGCGCACAACGGCGTGGCCGTTGCCCTGTTGTTCGTGCTGGTCAGCCTGCTGGCCCGCCTGCGTGCCCCGGACTGATCCGATGTTCTCCAATTACCGCCAGTACTGGGACCTGACCAAGCCCAAGGTCGTCGCCCTGATCGTGTTCACCGCCCTGGTGGGCATGGTCCTGGCCATTCCAGGCGTGCCCAGCTGGGAACAGGTACGCGCGGGCCTGCTCGGCTTCCTCGGCATCTGGCTGGCGGCCTCGGCTGCGGCTGCGATCAACCAGCTGCTGGATGCGCACATCGATGCGCAGATGGCGCGCACCTCGTGGCGGCCGCTGGTGGTCGGCAAGGTCAAGCCGTGGCAGGTGCTGGTGTTCGCCGGCGCGCTGATCGTGCTGTCGATGACGATCCTGGTGCTGTGGGTGAACGTGATCACCGCCGTGCTGACCTTCGCTTCGCTGATCGGTTATGCGGTGATCTATACGGTCTACCTCAAGCGTGCGACCTCGCAGAACATCGTCATCGGTGGTCTGGCCGGCGCGATGCCACCGATGCTGGGCTGGGCCGCCGTCACCGGAATGCAGGGCTCTTCGGACTGGGCGTACTCGTCGCTGCTGGTGCTGATCATCTTCATCTGGACGCCGCCGCATTTCTGGGCGCTGGCGATCTTCCGCCGCGAGGACTACGCCAAGGCGAAGATCCCGATGCTGCCGGTGACCCACGGCGTGGTGCATACCCGCAGGCAGATCATGGTGTATTCGGTGGTGCTGGCCCTGGTCTGCCTGCTGCCCTATCTGGTGGGCATGAGCGGACCGTTCTACCTGGGCGGTGCGATCGTGCTCAACGCGGTGTTCCTCTGGTATGCGTGGCGCATGCTGGATCCGCCGGATGAGCTGTTCTCGATGAAGATGTTCCAGTACTCCATCGTCTATCTGATGGCGCTGTTCGCCTTCCTGCTGATCGACCACTGGATCCTGCCCTGGTTGTAAGGCGCCACCTGTAGAGCCGAGCCCATGCTCGGCTGAGGTGGGGTGGAAGAGCAGTCGAGCGTGGGCTCGGCTCTACACTTGATCTCTTCCAGCGGCGTCGCCATTGCTGTTCCTGACCTCAAGGAAAGGAGCGAGCAGGGATGCATTCGATTTTCCGCTGGACCACAGCGCTGCTGCTGGCGCTGGGCATGGCCCTCAGTGCGCATGCCGACGACACCGTCGCGCAGATCCGCCAGTACGCCGGTGATCACCGCCTGCTGGTACTGGGCGAATTCCATGGCACGCGTGAGACGCCGGTGCTGGTGCGCCAACTGGTGGACGACTACAGCCGCAACGGCCCGGTCCTGCTGGCGCTGGAACTGCCGCGCGCCGAGAACCCCACGCTACGCGATTACCTGGCTTCCGATGGCGGGGCCGCGGTGCGCCAGCACCTGCACGGCCGCGCGTTCTGGACCGTGCGCGACGACCAGCATGATGGTCGCCGCAGCCGCGACATGCTGGCGATGATCGAAGGCCTGCGTGTGCTGAAGGCGCAGGGCCGCGCGATCGAGGTGGTCGGCTACGACGTCAACCACAGTGACGGCAGCAGCCAGGCCCGCGATGACCGCATGGCCGCCGAACTGCGGCGCCTGTACCGGCGCCTGCCCGATGGCGCACGCATGGTCGTGCTGACCGGTAATGTCCACGCCATGCTGCAGCGCCCGGCCGACGCTCCGCCGGAAATGCAGACCCAGCCGATGGCATCGGCACTGCGCGATCTGGATGTCTACAGCGTGCGGCTGGAAGCGTTGCGCGGCCACTTCTGGGGATGCATGGACCGCTGCAAGGCGTTGGCCCTGCTCGAATGGCCAGCCCGTGAGCCGGAGGTCAACACCCATGCCAGCCGAGAATACGACCTGTGGGTGTGGATGCCGCAGCTGAGCGTTGGCACGCTGGTGGATCAGTAGATCCACGCCATGCGTGGATGGTTTTCCCACAACAACCCGCGCGCCCAATCAGGACTTGCGCCGCGCATATCGCTGCGCGATCACGCCGCAGACGATCAGCTGGATCTGGTGGTAGATCATCACCGGCAGCACGATGGCACCGAGGCTGCCCCCGGCGAACAGCACCTTGGCGATCGGCACGCCAGTGGCCAGGCTCTTCTTGGAGCCGCAGAACACGATGGCGATCTCGTCCTCGCGGTTGAAGTGCAGGCGACGGGCGATGAAGGTGATCAGCGGCATGGCGATACCGAGCAGGACGGCAGCTACCACGGCCACTGCCAGCAGCGACAGCACAGGGGTCTTGCTCCAGAGCCCTTCGGTGACGGCTTCGCCGAACGCCGAATACACGACCAGCAGGATGGTGGCCTGGTCGGTGTAGCGCAGCAGCGCGCGCTGCTTCTCGACCCAGCCGGCGATCCACGGGCGCAGCAGGTGGCCGGCCACGAACGGCACCAGCAGCTGCAGCATGATGCCGCCGATCGCATGCAGCGGGTCGTGCACGCCGCCGGAGGTGCCGGCCAGCGCGGTCAACAGCAGCGGTGTGAGGAACACACCGAGGATGCTCGACAGCGATGCGCTGCAGACGGCCGCCGGCACATTGCCGCGCGCCATCGAGGTGAAGGCGATGGACGACTGCACGGTGGAGGGCAGGGTGCACAGGAACAGCACGCCCAGGTACAGCTCCGGGGTCAACAGCCAGCCCGACAGCGGCTTGAACATCAGGCCCAGCATCGGAAACAGCAGGAAGGTGCAGGCGAGAATGGTCAGATGCAGGCGCCAGTGCAGCATGCCGCCGATGATCGATTCGCGCGGCAGGCGCGCCCCGTGCAGGAAGAACAGCGCGGCGATGGCGACCGTGGTGACATCGTCCAGGACGATGGCGGCGGCGCCCTTCATCGGCAGCAGCGACGCCAGGCCGACCGTGCACAGCAGGGCCAGGGTGAAGTTGTCCGGTCGCAGGCGCGACCACCAGCGGGTCATGGGGGGCAGACTCCTTGGTGTGGAGGGTTCAGGGCGAGGTGACCGGTGTGGCCAGACGCTGGCGGGTGGCCGCTTCCAGCGACTTCAGGCCGGCGCGCTGGCCCAGCTGAAGCGCCTGTTCCGGGCTGGCATGTTCGTAGCGTGCATTGACCAGTCCGAGCACGGCACCGGCGCGGTTGCCGGACGCGCAGTGCAGCAGCACCGGCCCCTGGCTCTGCTGCAGGGCCTGGTGCACGGCGCGCACATTGGCCGCATCCAGGCCCTCGGCGCCGGCCACCGGGATGCGCACATAGCGCAGGCCCAGCGATTCGGCCGCGCGGGTTTCATCGAAACCACGGTCCTCGTCGGGCTGGCGCAGGTCGATCACGGTGCGTACGCCTTGCGCAGCCAGTTCGCGCAGGTGTGCGGCACTGGGCTGGCCGCCGGCATACAGGCCGGGGCGGGCTTCATTGAGCGGGGCATCTGCGGCCAAGGCCGCCAGCGGCAGGCAGAGGGACAGCAACAGCAGGCAGGTCAGGCGCAGCAGCATGGTCCTCTCCGTTAAAACGTTCCGCCGCTACCGGCCCAGGCTGGCGCGGGCCTTGAGCAGCTCGCGCAGTTCGTACTTGTCAGTATCGTCCAGTCCCTGCTGCCGCTGCTTTGCCAACAGCTCTTCCAGACGTTGCTGCAACAGTTGTTTCTCCAGCTGGGCCACGGCGTCGTGCAGTTCCTGGGTCCAGATCGCTTCGCTGCCGGGCAGGGTCTGGGCGGCCAGCGTGTGCAGCGAGGCCTGCTCCTCACGCCCGTCGAAATGCTCCAGCAGCGCGCCGGTGCTGATATCGGGACGCTGTTCGACCAGCGCCAGCAGCTCCAGCAGCAGCTCCACACCCGGCAGGCGCAGGCCCTGGAAGTGATGCTTGCCGCCCAGGGTCAGCGCCAGCGACGGCTGCTGCAGCAGCACGGCGATCGCACCCCGCACCAGGCTGCGCTTGGCCACCGGCTGGATCGACCGTGCCGGAGGGCGCTGCGGCATCGCCGTGCGGGTATTCTGCGTGGCCGCACCGAGCCCGGTCAGCTGCGCCAGCTGCTGCTTCATCAGGTCACCGAACGCGCCATCGGGAATCTGCGCCAGCATCGGTCTGGCCCGCTCGGCCAGGCGTGCCCGGCCGTCCAGCGTGCCCATGTTGATCTCGCGGGTCAGCTCGTCGAAGAAGAACTGCGATAGCGGCGTGGCCTGCTTCAGGCGTTCGTTGAAGGCCTCAGCGCCTTCCTTGCGCACGATGGTGTCCGGGTCCTCGCCGTCGGGCAGGAACAGGAAGAAGGCCTGGCGGCCGTCCTTCATGCGCGGCAGCACCGACTCCAGTGCCTTCCAGCCGGCGCGGCGGCCGGCGGCATCGCCATCGAAGCAGAAGAACACGTCCGGTGCGTTTCGGAACAGCAGCTCGGCATGGTCGGGCGTGGTCGCGGTGCCCAGCGTCGCCACCGCCTGGGTGACGCCGAACTGGAACAGCGAGACCACGTCCATGTAACCCTCGACCACGATCAGCCGCTCGATCTTCTGGTTCGCCTGGCGCACCTGCCACAGGCCGTACAGTTCGCGGCCCTTGTGGAACAGCGCGGTTTCGGGCGAATTGAGGTACTTGGGACCGTCGTCCTTCTCGAACACCCGGCCACCGAAGGCGATCACCCGTCCACGGCGGTCGAAGATCGGGAACATCACCCGGTCGCGGAACTTGTCGTAGACGTGCCCCCGGTCGTTCTTGGAGAACAGGCCGGCACGGTCGAGCAGCTTCATCCGCCGCTCGTCCTTGCCCAGCGCATCGCGCAGGCCGCTGTAGCCGTCGGGCGCATAGCCGATCTGGAAGCGGGCGCGGTTCTGTTCGTCCACGCCACGGCCGTCAAGGTAGGCGCGGGCCTTGTCGCTGCCCTCCAGGTTCTTCTGGAAGAAGCGCGCCGCTGCATCCAGTGCCGAATAGAGTTCGCGGCTGTCGTCCTGCTGCTGGGCGCTGCGCGGGTTCTCGCTGCGTGGCACGTCCATGCCGGCGCGCTTGGCCAGCTCATCCACCGCGTCGAGGAACTCAAGGCGGTCGTAGTTCATCAGGAAGCTGATTGCGGTGCCGTGCGCACCGCAGCCGAAGCAGTGATAGAACTGCTTGGTCGGCGAGACGGTGAACGAGGCCGAGCGCTCGTCATGGAACGGGCAGCGTGCCGCGTACTCCTTGCCCTGTCGCTTCAACGGCACGCGGCTGCCCACCACCTCGACGATGTCGGTGCGGGCCAGCAGGTCGTCGATGAAAGCGTCGGGGATACGGGCCATGGGCAGCAGGGCAGGGCGCGGCCGCTGGGGCGCGCAGCAGGGGCGGCAGGTCCCCCTAGTTTACTCGCTGGCGATGGTCGGGCCGGCCTGTTGTTCGCTGCTGCCGCCGGCGCTGGCGGCAGCCCGCTGTGCCCGGGCACTCAGGCGCTCGTCGATCACCGCGGTCATCAGGGCGCCGACGAAGAACACCGCGGTAGCGTAGTAGATCCAGACCAGCGCGATCACCAGGGCGCCCATCGAACCGTAGGCGCTGCCGGGTGCCACGGTGGCGATGTAGACGCCGATGCCGTAGCGCCCCAGGGCGAACAGGAGCGAGGTGATGGCCCCGCCGATGAAGGCCTGGCGCCAGGCTACGCGACGGTCGGGCAGATAGTGGTAGAGGAAGGCGAAGGCCAGCGTGTACAGCAGCAGCGTGGTCACGTAACCGATGGCCGGCAACACCGATGGCAGCTGCGCGAATACCACCTGCAGGGCGGTGGTGGCGGTCATCGACAGGATCAGCAGGAAGCCCAGCGCCAGCACCACGCCGAAGGAGAACACGCGCTTGCGCAGCCAGGCCTGGACGCCTTCCAGGCGCTGGCCGCTGGTATGGAAGATGCGGTTGAGTGCGTTCTGCAGCTGTGCGAACACGGCGGTGGCGCCGACGAACAGCAGCAGGGTGCTCCACAACCCGGCCAGCGAGCCCATGCTCGGCTGGCTGTTGGCGTTGTGCAGCACGGTATCGGCCACGCTGGCCACGCTGCTGCCGGCCACCGAGCCGATCTGGCTGATCAGCGCCTGCTGCGCGGGCGGGTACAGCGAGGCGGTCAACCACAGCAGCAGCACCAGCAACGGCGCCATCGACAGCAGGGAATAGAACGAAACCGATGCGGCCTGGGTCAGGACGTCGATTTCGACGAAGCGCTTGGCCACGGCCATCGGGAAGCTGTCCTGCAGCTTCTCCAGGCGCGATCGGACGATGGGCAGGAAGGTGCGGGGATGCGACATCTACGGCGTCGGCTGGAGCGGTACAGGCTTCCTTTTCTAGCAGATGCCGGCGTTGCGGCAGGTGAAGTGGAAGCGCGGTCGCAGAATGCAGCGAAGTCCGCGTTATCCTTCTGCCCGGACCGAGGGCGCGCTGGGGCTGCCGCCGCGGTATCCGGGCCCACCGCCGGTGTGCGGGGCCACGACAATCCAACTTCTCTGCAAAAGGACGCGTTATGAAAGGGATGGTCTGCACCACGATGGTGTTGCTGCTGGCGACGAGCGGTTCGGCCGCTGCGGCGTCCACGGCCTGCGAAAAGGCCTTCAAGACGGTAGGGGATCCGCGCAATGGCGCGATGTACATGGCCGACCTGACGGTGCCCGGTCTGAAGGTGCAGAGTGCACTGGACCAGCTTCGCAAGATCGGTGCCGATGACCAGTTCGAGGTGGGCGGCCAGCTGGTGGAAGGCGATACCGGCAACCAGTACCTGATCCAGACCAAGGGCCTGCGCACGCCGCTGGTGCTGATCGGCACCGCCGACCGCAGCGGCCGGGTCACCCTGGCCACCAAGCTGGCCCGCGGCCAGACCATCGCCCAGGAGGATGCCCGCAAGTCGATGTGCGACATGCTCGACAAGGTCAAGGGGGGCAGCCAGGGGGACGCGCTGGCCGCCGCTGCGCGCGCGCAGTATCCGACTTCCGTGGCGGAGGACGTGACCGCGCCGGACCTGTCCAAGAAGATGGGCAAGGAGGTGCGCGATACGATGGCGGCCTACAACGCTGCGGGCAGCTTCAAGGACCTGCTGCTGGGCACCACCACCAACAAGGAAGACCTGGGCGACCGTTCGGCCACCTTCCTGCCGGTGTATGCCAAGTACATCGGTCGCCGCTACCGGATCGACGGCCAGATCTACACGGTCAACTCGAACAGCTACTCCAGCCGTCCGGGTGAGGTCGGATCGATCAACTACCTGGTGACGCCGACCCGTGGCCTGTTGCGGATCCGCCAGAATGACACCTTCAACAACAACAACTACACCATCCGTTGCGAATTCGCTCCGGACCAGGCGGCCAACTTCGCCATGCTGCGCGAGCGCGACTGGGCCAAGCTGGAAGGCGAGGTCAGCGCGGTGGAAGGCAGTTCCATGACCCTGCGCAACTGCCGCCAGGTGTAAGCGCTGGCCTGGCCGCTGCAGCAATGACAAGGCCCGCGTGAAGCGGGCCTTGTCGTGTCCGGCAGGGGCGGTGGCGGATCAGCCAGCCAGGGCCTGCTTGACCAGCTTGGACACCACGCCCATGTCGGCCTGACCGGCGAGCCTCGGCTTCAGCGCCCCCATCAGCTTGCCCATGTCGGCCGGGCCGGTGGCACCGGTTTCGGCAATGGCGGCCTGGATGGCGGCGGCGATCTCGGCCTCACCCATCTTGGCGGGCAGGTAGGCCTCGATGACCACGATCTCGGCACGCTCGATCGCGGCCAGGTCTTCACGGTTGGCCGCTTCGTACTGGCTGACCGAGTCCTTGCGCTGCTTGACCATCTTGTCCAGCACGGCGATCACGGCGGTGTCGTCGAGCTCGATACGCTCGTCCACTTCCTTCTGCTTGATCGCGGCGTTGATCAGGCGGATCACGCCCAGCTTGTCCTTCTCGCCCGCCTTCATGGCGGCCTTCATGTCATCGGTGAGCTGCTGCTTCATGCTCATGGGAGACCTCGTGGTGGTAGTGGGGCAGGGCGGTTGCCCGGGCCCGGAAACGCAAAAAGCCGGCGACGCTCGCGCGTGCCGGCTTCGGCTTCACCGCGGAAGGACGAACCCGCCGCAATGAAGATGCGTCCGATCAGTACAGGCGCTGACGCTTGGTGACGTCGCGCGACGAGCGGCGCAGCTGACGCTTCACAGCAGCGGCGGCCTTGCGCTTGCGCTCCTGGGTCGGCTTTTCGTAGAACTCGCGCTTGCGGGTTTCGGCCAGCACACCGGCCTTTTCGCAAGTGCGCTTGAAGCGGCGAAGAGCAAACTCGAAGGGCTCGTTCTCGCGGACTTTGACGCTGGGCATGGAATCTCCGGGACACAGTAGAACCGGGTCACGCCCGGCGAGCCGCACATTATAGCGGCGAATCAACAAACTGCAAGCACGCAAGCCTGAATGCGGGCCAGCAATACGGATGCAGTGGGATCTGCACGTCACCCCGAGGGGGCGGCAGGGGCGTCATAATAGCAGGCATGCGAGTCCTTGGCATCGAATCTTCCTGTGATGAGACCGGCGTGGCGGTGTACGACACCGACCTGACCGGCAGCGCGGCCCTGCGCGCCCATGCGGTCTACAGCCAGATCGCCCTGCACGCCGAGTACGGCGGTGTGGTGCCCGAGCTGGCCAGCCGTGACCACGTGCGCAAGCTGCTGCCGCTGGTCCGGCAGACCCTGGCCGAGGCGGGCCTGGGCGTGGACGACATCGATGGCGTGGCTTATACCGCTGGCCCCGGGCTGGTCGGTGCGCTGCTGGTCGGTGCCGGGGTGGCCCGTGCCCTGGCCTGGGCACTGGAGGTGCCGGCCGTGGGCGTGCACCACATGGAAGGGCACCTGCTGGCGCCCTTGATGGAGGACGATCCGCCGCAGGCCCCGTTCGTGGCCCTGCTGGTGTCCGGTGGCCACACCCAGCTGGTGGCGGTCGATGCCATCGGCCGCTACCGCCTGCTGGGCGAGACCCTGGACGATGCGGCCGGCGAAGCCTTCGACAAGACTGCCAAACTGATGGGGCTGCCCTATCCCGGCGGCCCGCAGCTGGCCAAGCTGGCCGAACAGGGCACCCCGGGGGCCTACCGTTTCGCGCGGCCGATGACCGATCGCCCGGGTCTGGATTTCAGCTTCTCCGGCCTGAAGACCCAGGTGCTGATGGCCTGGCGTGACAGCGACCAGAGCGACCAGACCCGCGCCGACATCGCGCGCGGTTTCGAGGATGCGGTGGTGGAGACCCTGTCGATCAAGTGCGAACGCGCGCTGGAAGCAGCCGGCACCAATGTGATCGTGGTGGCCGGCGGTGTCGGTGCCAATACGCGGCTGCGTGCCCGCCTGCAGCAGATGGCCGAACGCCTCGGGGGGCGTGCCTGCTTCCCGCGGCCGGCGCTGTGCACCGACAACGGCGCGATGATCGCTTTCGCCGGCGCCCTGCGCCTGCAGGCCGGGCAGCACAACCCGCCGAACGTTGACGTGACCCCGCGCTGGGACATGGCGACGCTGCCCGCGGTGTGACCCGCGGCGCACCCATCCACACAGGCTGCGACCGTAGCGGCGGACGTGCCGGGATCCGGTCGTTTCAGGCAGTGGTGGTTCCGTGCCGTTACCATGACCGTCTGTTTTCCGGCTGGTAACCGCAATGGACAAGGTTTTCATCGAGGGGCTGACGATCGACGCCCTGATCGGCATCTACGATTGGGAACGGCGGATCCGGCAGGACCTGGTGTTCGACCTGGAGATGGGTTTCGACAACCGGCGCCCGGCAGCGACCGACGATATCGCCCATACCCTCAACTACAAGGCGGTCAGCAAGCGGCTGGAGCAGTTCGTGCGCGAATCGGAGTTCGGCCTGGTCGAGACCCTGGCCGAGCGTTGCGCGCAGATCGTGCTCGACGAGTTCGATGTGCGCTGGCTGCGGCTGAAGCTGAGCAAGCCGGGAGCGGTGCGCGGCGCGCGCGCGGTCGGCGTGATCATCGAGCGCGAACGCGGCTGAAACAGCAGCGTCGGCCGGCGGCCGGCAACTTCTTCATGCGAAATGACTGAAACAGGAGACGACTGATGGTGGATGCGGTGGTGGCGGTACAGTGGATGGAGCGGCTGCAGAACACACTGGAACCCTATCCCGGCGCCTACCTGGCGTTGATGATTTCGGCCCTGCTGCTCGCGGCGGGCCTGGCCAACTGGGTGACCAAGCGCATCCTGGTGCGCGGCCTGCGCCGTCTGCTGCAGCGCCTGCCCGGTGCCGAATCCGGGCGTGGCAGCCATCTGATGCGGGTCATCTCGCGGTTGTCCAACGTGGTGCCCAGCCAGGTGATCGCCTCTGGCATCACCCTCATTCCCGATCTGCCGCCCGGGCTGGTCAGCGTCATCGTCAAGCTGTGCATCGTGTGGGCGGTGCTGACCGTCTCGCTGGCCTTCTCGCATGCGCTGGATGCGGCCAACAGCCTGTACGAGCGCAAGCCGGATGCGCGCAACAAGCCGATCAAGGGCTACCTGCAGGTGGTCAAGATCGTGATCTTCGTGGCGGCCGGCCTGGCGATCATCTCCACCCTGCTGGGCGTGGCGCTGGGCCCGCTGGTGACCGGCCTGGGTGCGGCCACGGCCGTGCTGATGCTGATCTTCCAGGACACCATCCTCTCGCTGGTGGCCAGCGTGCAGATCAGTGGCGATGGCCGCGTGCGCATCGGCGACTGGATCGAGATGCCGAGCCAGAACGCCGATGGTGATGTCATCGACATCGCCCTGCACACCATCACCGTGCAGAACTTCGACAAGACCATCACCACCATCCCGACCAAGAAGCTGGTGACCGAGTCGTTCAAGAACTGGCGCGGCATGCAGGAGGCCGGTGGCCGTCGCATCAAGCGCGCGCTGTACCTGGACCAGCACAGCGTCGGCTTCCTGGACGAGGGCGACCTGGCCTTCCTCGGTGAGTTCGCCCTGCTGCGCGACTACCTGCGCGACAAGGAGCAGGAGCTGGGGCAGTGGAACGGGCGCCTGCGCGAACAGGGCGTGGCGGACGTGAACAGCCGCCGGGTGACCAATCTGGGCACGTTCCGGGCCTATGTGGAGCGCTACCTGCGCAGCCACCCGGGTATCCACACCGACATGACCCTGCTGGTGCGACAGCTGCAACCGACCACCGAGGGCCTGCCGCTGGAGCTGTACTGCTTCACCCGCACTACCGCCTGGGCGGAGTACGAGGCCGTGCAGTCGGACATTTTCGACCATCTGCTGGCGATCCTGCCGGCCTTCGGCCTGAGGGTGTTCCAGGCGTCCAGCGACGCCATGTTGATGGCCGGGCAGCGCCAGTCGGCCCGCTCGGAGTAAGCTGCCGTGCCGCCCGCGGGACCGTACGGACCCCGCTGGTGGATGAAACTGAATGCCGAAACCTCTCGCCAAATGGCCCGGGATCGCTAGAATGCCGGGCTTGTAAACGTTTTCATCAAGGACTGCCGGTGGCCTCCGAACGCATCGAATCCCTCATTGCCCAGATGACCGTCGAGGAAAAGGTCGGCCAGCTGGGTGTTTTCGCGGACATGGTCCGCCCGTTCGCCCCGGACGTGAACCCGGAAGCCAACGTGCGCAATGCCGACCAAGTGCTGCAGCAGGTGCGCGAGGGCAAGGTCGGCTCGCTGTTCAACGGGGTGGGCGCCGAACTGGGCCGCCGCATCCAGCAGGTCGCGACCGAGGAGAGCCGGCTGGGCATCCCGGTCATCCTCGCTGCCGACGTCATCCACGGCATGCGCACCGTGTTCCCGATCCCGCTGGGCGAGGCCGCCAGCTTCGAGCCGGACCTGGCCGAGCGCACCGCCCGCGCCACTGCGGTCGAGGCCACCGCCGCCGGCCTGCACTGGACCTATGCGCCTGCCGTGGACATCGCCCGCGACCAGCGCTGGGGCCGTGGCGCCGAAGGCGCAGGCGAGGACGTGGTGCTGGGCTGTGCCTTCGCCGCCGCCCGTGTGCGCGGCTTCCAGGGCAGCGACCTGCGTGCCGCCGATTCGCTGCTGGCCACGCCCAAGCATTTCGCCGCCTATGGCGCGGTGATGGCCGGCATGGAATACAACATGGTGGACATCTCGCCGCAGACCCTGCGCGACGTGCACCTGCCGCCGTTCAAGGCGGCCTTCGATGCCGGTGCGATCACGGTGATGTCCTCGTTCAACGACATCAACGGCGTGCCGGCCAGCGCCAATGCAGAACTGCTCACCGACATCCTGCGTGGCGAGTGGAAGTTCCCGGGTGTGGTGATCTCCGATTACACCGCCGACATGGAACTGGTGGCGCACGGCTACGCCGCCAATGACCGCGACGCCACCGCCAAGGCCTTCACCGCAGGCCTGGACCTGAGCATGCAGAGCGGCTTCTATGCCGAGCACCTGCCAGGCCTGGTGGAAAGCGGCGAGGTGCCGATGGCGGTGCTGGATGAGGGCGTGCGCCGCATCCTGTGGCTGAAGGAAACCATCGGCCTGTTCGACGACCCGTACCGGTCGCTGGACCCGGCCCGCGAAGCGGACGACTCGCACATCGCCGCACATGATGAGCTCTCGCGCGATGCCGCGCGCCGTTCGATCGTGCTGCTGAACAACCGTGACAACGTGCTGCCGCTGCAGAAGACCGGGCAGAAGATCGCGCTGATCGGCCCGTTCGTGCAGGACCGCGAAAACATCGAAGGCTGCTGGACCCTGTTCGGCGACAAGCAGCGTTATGTGGACCTGGAAACCGGTGTGCGTGCCGCCATCGGTGACGCGTCGCTGCTGGAGATCGTGCCCGGTTGCGATCTGGAAACCGCGATCCCCGGGGGCACCGAAGCCGCCGTGGCGGCTGCGCTGCGTGCCGACGTGGTGGTGTTGGCGCTGGGCGAGCCGCAGCGCTACAGCGGCGAAGCGCAGTCGCGCGTGGAGATCACCTTGCCGCCGGCGCAGCAGGCACTGGCCGAGGCGGTGGCAATGACCGGCAAGCCGCTGGTGGTGCTGCTGCGCAATGGCCGCGCGCTGGCCCTGCAAGGTGCGGTGCGCAATGCGCAGGCCGTGGCGGTCACCTGGTACCTGGGCACGCAGACCGGTCATGCGGTGGCCGATGTGCTGTTCGGCGACTACAGCCCGTCCGGCCGCCTGCCGGTCAGCTTCCCGCAGGTGTCCGGCCAGCAACCGTACTTCTACAACCATCCGCGTACCGGCCGCCCCGAACTGCCGACGATGTCGGAGTTCAAGGCACGCTGGCGCGAGATTCCCAACGAGCCGCTGTATCCGTTCGGTCATGGCATCGGCTACACCACCTTCGCCTATGGCGTGCCGCAGCTCAGCACGGCACAGCTGGGCTGGGACGACACCCTGACCATCACCACCACGCTGACCAACACCGGTACCGTGGCCGGCGAGGAAGTGGTGCAGCTGTACATCCATGACCGCGTGGCCAGCCGCGTGCGGCCGGTGCGCGAGCTGAAGGACTTCCGCAAGATCGCACTGCAGCCGGGCGAATCCACCGATGTGGTGTTCACCCTGCATCGCGAGCAGTTGGCGTTCACCGGCCGCGATGGCGTGCTGCGTGCCGAGCCGGGCCTGTTCGAGCTGTGGGTGTGCGCGTCGTCAGCGGCTGGCGAGCCGGTGCAGTTCGAACTGCTGAAGGGCTGAACGGGAACGGTAGCGCCGGGCCATGCCCGGCGTCGTCACCCACACTCCGGGCATGGCCCGGCGCTACCATCGCGGTGGGTGTGCGCGTCGTCACCCATGGCAAACACGCCGGGCCTGACCCGGCGCTACCATCGGGGTTCGTGATCCGATGGAGCCCGACCATGCGCAAGAGTGCTTTCCTTGCCCCCGCGCTGCTGCTGGCAGCCTGTGCACAGCCGGCGCCGCCGACCGCACCGGAGGCAACGCCCGCTGCCGCACCGCCGGCCGAACCCGTGCAGGCAGCACCGGCAGCACCTGCGGCACCCGCGAGCGAACAGACCGAAGATGCGCGCGCGCGCATCGAGACACTGCTCGGTGATGCGGCGCAGTACGAGAAGGTCTTCGATGCCTTCAGAACGGCGGTGGTCGGCGGTGATCGCGCGGCGGTCGTCGAGGAAATACGTTTCCCGTTGAACATCAGCGGCGGAAAGACGATCGCCGGACCGGGCGAATTTCAGCGCAGCTACGAGAAGATCATCACGCCGGCCGTGGTCAAGGCGGTGTCCGCACAGGATTTCGGCAAGGTGTTCGTCAACCAGCAGGGCGTGATGATCGGCGATGGCCAGGTGTGGTTGAGCGGCCAGTGCCTTGATGCGGCCTGCACCCGGACCGAAGTGAAGGTCATCACCATCCAGTGAGCGTGCGGGGTGACGGGCTCTGGCCCGCCACCCTGCGTTACCTGATCAGGTCTTCGGCGTGAGCTTGAGCAGGCGCGCCTTGCTACCATCTTCAAGCAGCCACAGCGCGCCATCGGGCCCCTGTTCCACTTCACGGATGCGCTCACCCATGTTGAAACGTTCCGCCTCGCGCGCGTTGTCGCCCTCGAAGGCTACGCGCACCAGTGATGTGGAGGACAGGCCGCCGATGAAGCCGCTGCCCTTCCACTGCGGGAACAGGGTGCCGCTGTAGATGACGAAGCCCGCAGGCGAGATGACCGGCGTCCAGGTCACCTTCGGCGCGGCGAACTCCGGGCGCGTGTCATGGTCGGGAATCGGCCGGCCGTCGTAGTGGTCGCCGTTGGAGACCACCGGGTAGCCGTAGTTGGCGCCCCGCACGATCAGGTTCAGCTCGTCTCCGCCCGCCGGCCCCATCTCATGCGCCCACAGCTTGCCGTTGGCATCGAAGGCCATGCCCAGGATGTTGCGATGGCCGAGCGACCACACCTGCGCAGCCACGCCGCCCTGTGACGCGAACGGATTATCCGCCGGCAGGCTGCCGTCGTCGTTGAGGCGGATGATCTTGCCGAGGTTGCCGCCCATGTCCTGCGCGGGGTCGAACTTCTGCCGTTCGCTGGAGCTGATCCAGAGCTTGCCGTCCGGACCGAATACCAGGCGATGGCCGTAGTGGCCCTGCCCGCTGACCTTCGGTGTCTGCCGCCAGATCACCTTCAGATCCTTGAGCTGGCCACCGCCGTCGGCGTCCAGGGCGAGCGTGGCGCGGGCCACCGCGGCGCCGCGGGTATCCAGCGTGCCTTCCTCGGCATAGCTGAGGTAGATCACCTGGTTGCGGGCAAAGTCCGGGTGCAGGATGACGTCGCCGAAGCCGCCTTGGCCACCATAGGCGACCTTCGGTACGCCGGTGATCTCATGCTTCTGGCCGCTTGCCACGTCCAGGTGCTGCAGCTTGCCGCGCTTTTCGGTGACCAGCAGACTGCCATCGGGCAGGAAGGTCATTGCCCACGGTTGATCGAAACGGCTGACTTCCGTGGCGGTGAACGGCCGCTGGTCGGTTGCGGCCGCAGCCGCAGCCGGTGCAGCAGCGGTGGCGGCAGTACCGGCCGTAGCGGATGCAGGATCGGCGGCGTTGCAGGCAGTGGTGGCGAGAATCGGCGCCAGGCCGAGGGCAAGCAGCAGGGGCGTGCGGGTCATGGGAATCTCCAGGGCGGGGATGCGGATGGCCAAGCGTTCCCTTGTATACCACTGCGGGTGTGACCGTCGTGGCCCGAAGGTCCTGCTACCCCCTGTGCGACGTGGGGCGGATCGTCTAGGGTGGGCACGCCCGGGCAATGCATGCCCGTCTGTCTGCCAAGGATCTGCAATGCACACTGTTCCGACCCACAAGCCATCTCCCGCCTTCGTCGCCGCTTCGTGGGTGGCGCTGCTGCTTGGCGCGGTGGCTTATCTGATCGGCCTGTTCAACGCCGAAATGGCCCTGAACGAGAAGGGCTACTACCTGGCGTTGCTGCTTTATGGCCTGTTCGCGGCGGTATCGCTGCAGAAGAGCGTGCGCGACCGCGTGGAGGGCATCCCGGTCAGCGGCCTGTACTACGCGCTGTGCTGGTTCGCCCTGCTGTCGGCGCTGCTGCTGTTGCTGGTGGGCCTGTGGAATGCCACGTTGCTGTTGAGCGAGAAGGGCTTCTACGCCATGGCCTTCGCACTTGCGCTGTTCGGCGCGGTCGCGGTGCAGAAGAACACCCGCGACCTGATCGCCGCCAACGGCGGCAATGCACGCGGTCAGGCCGTGCCGCCGCTGCCGGAACACGACTGACGCCCGGATTGCGCAGAGCCGGGACCAGCCCGGCTCTGCCGCAGTGCCGAAGGACAGCCGGGCATGGACCGGCCGCAGCGGGGCGTGCCCTCAGGTGCCGCGCGGTACGCCCCGGTCCAGGCGCTGGTCGAGGTTGACCGCTTCTTCCCAGCCGCGGCGGACGGCGTTGCGGGCCTGCGCCCATTCCAGCCGGCTCTTGCCGCGCTCGCTCGCCCAGCGGGACTCGAGTTCGGCCTCCACCTCTTCGTACGCGCGGATCATGTCCTGCGCACGGGCAGCGTGGCCGATGCGATAGGCCGGCTCGTAGTCCTCGAAGAACAGCTGGTTGTCGTAATAGGGTTCCGCGGTGTAACGCTCGCGCCAGAAGTCGGAAACGGCCTGGCGCGGTGCGCTGTCATCCGGCACGCGGCCGGGGATCTGGTACTCGGGGCTCATCGATCGGGCTCCGTGGTGGATGAGCTTCGATCATGCCGCCAGGGCGGTTAACAGTCCGGTCCGCTCGCGTGAAGGGAAGGTGTCCTCCATCCGCGCCGTCGCTGCCGATCATCAGGCGCCTACGTCCTTGCGCGGCAGTTTGTAGATCACTGCGCCGATGGCGAAGGCGACCAGTGCGGCGGCGATGTTCTGCCAGCTGGCACTGGCGAACAGGGCCAGGCAGAGCAGCAGGGCCAGGACCGGAATCAGCGGCCCGCCCGGCAGCTTCAGTGCGCCCGGCCGGTCGGCGTAGCGCTTGGCCAGCACCAGCACGGCCGCCGCGGTTCCGATATAGGCGAACAGTCGCGTGGTCATCGACAGCAGCGCCAACTGCACGAACGAACCGGACAGCGCCAGGCCGAGGGCGATCAGCCCCTGGCAGAAGATCGCGGCAGCCGGTGTGCGGAAGCGCGGATGGACCTGCGCGAGGATCTTCGGCCCGTAGCCATCGCGGGCAAGCGCGAACAGGAAGCGCGGGCCCATCATCATCGTATTGCTGTTGGTGCCGAGGATGGAGATGGTCGCACCGACGGTCAGGATCAACGCCAGTGCCTCACCGCCGAATCCGGCTGCGGCATCGGCCAGCGGTGTCGGCGACGACGCAAGCCCGGCCAGGGTGCCCTGCGCCACCACCTGCACCGCGCCGTAGATGACGGTGACGGTGATGATCATGGTGATCAACGCGAACGGAATGTCGCGACGGGGATTGCGGTACTCGCCGGCTGCCGCCGGGATGTTCTCGAAACCAGCGTAGGCATACAGCAGCAACAATGCGGCCTCACCCATGCGCTGCAGGTCGTGCGGGTCCGGGCGCTGGCCGGAGAACGCCAGCTGCGGATCGATGTAGAACGCGCCGATGGCCACGAACAGCAGCAGCGGCAGCATCTTGCCGATCACCAGCACGATGCCGGTGCGGGCCGCCGAGCGCACGCCGATGATGTTCACGCCGGTCAGGAAACCCAGCGACAGCACGATCACGGCAAGGCGACCCGTGCCGGCCCCGGCCCAGGGCCAGAAGCGCGCGACCGCATCGGCTAGTGCATTGCTGAGTGCGGCCGCCGAGCTGATACGGGTCAGCCAGATCATCCAGCCGATCTCGAAGCCGGCGAAGCGGCCAAAGGCTTCGCGGGCATATAGATAGCTGCCGCCGGGTTCATCGAAGTAACTGGCGGCCTGCGCGTAGCACAGCACCAGCAGGGCCACCACGATGCCGGCGGCGACCACGCCCCACAGGCTGAAGGGGCCCAGCAGGGCGACGGTGGCCGCCGGCAGCAGATAGATGCCGCTGCCGATCACGTCGTTGATCGACAGGCCGACGATCTGCCAGCGGCTGACCGCGCGCTGCAGCTGCGGTTCGTCCGGGGCGCTCAACGCAACGCTCCGGTCAGGGCCGGCAGCTGCCACGGCCCCTGCAGGTTGTCGTACTCCGTCTTGGGCAGCAGGACGAAGACCGCGCGCGTGTCCGGCTTCAGCCAGGCCAGCAGGGCCGTCATGTGGCGCGGCTCCATTGCCGTACAGCCGGCCGTGGCCTCGCCCGGTTTGCGCCAGAGGTGGGCGAAGATGCAACTGCCCTTGCCCGGCCTGCGGCTGCTGTTGTGCTCGATCACGAAGCCCTCGCGGTAGCGAACATCGCCCTTGTTGTGCAGGTCCAGCCGCATCGGTTCGGTGGAGCCTTCCACTGCGGCGGTACCTACGTCCGCCGCATCGACGATGCGGTTGTAGTAGCGCGAGGCGGGTACATCCATGCAGTAGTGGCTGGCCGTCATCGGCAGATACGGCATCGCGCTGGCGATCGTCGGCGCGTAGCCGAACGCGGGGCCGATATCGAAGACGCCGGCCGGACTGCGCCCGTCGCCTTCCGTTTTCTGCGGCCCCTGGTTGTGCAGCGACGCACGGCCCACGCCCCACGCGCTGCCCTCACGCCCCACGGCCACGGTGAAGGCCGGGCCGTGCGGGCGCCACGTGTCGTCGCTGCTCCTGCGCTCATAGGCCTGCAGCCGGCCCTGGGTGGCATCCCAGCTGTCGGTGACCACCACGATGGCCTGCAGACTGCGCGCCATCGGCGGCAGCGGGGTGAGCGCGCCGGCCGGCAGCGCGGTGGCCAGAGCGGTGACAGCGAGGGCGGTACGCAGCAGCGGCAGCATCGTGGACTCCAGTGAACCAGGGGTCGATCAGGCGTCGATCAGGTGTTCGATCCGTTCCAGGTTCACCCCGAGCTGGCGGTGGCGGTCCGGGTTGGCATGGCACAAAAGCACGAAGACGAAGTCGAGCAGGGACTGCAGTGAAGCACGGTACAGCAGCTGCGCCACGTGCGGTGCGGGGTCATGGGCGCAGACCACCAGTGACTGGTCGGCATGTGCGCGCAGTGGGTTGGCGGTGTGGCGGGTGATCGACACCACCTTCCCGCCCACGTCCTGGAACTGCCGCGACAGCTGGAACAGCTGCGGCAGCTTGCCGAACTCGGAGAACACCAGCATGGCATCACCGGCCCGCGCCGCTGACAGGTTGGCCATCATCAGGATCGGATCGGCATGGTGCACGGTCAGCATGCCCAGCAGCGACAGTCGCATGGCGAACTCGCGCGCGTACAGGCCGTCATCGCCAAGGCCGTACACGAACACTTTGGGCGCCCTGTCGAGCAGTCGCACGATGGCCTCCACATCAGCCTGCGCATTGGCCAGGCTGGTCTCTTCCTCGGCGGCTGCCCGGCTCAGGCGCAGGCGCCCGGCGATGTCGGCGTAGTCATCGGCGCTCGGCGACGGCGGGCGTGCCTGCGGATCGTGGCCGGCGCGCGCCACGTCCTGGCCGATCGAGTACTTCAGGTCCGGGTAACCCTTGAAGCCCAGCTTCTGGCTGAACTTCACCACGCTGGACTGGCTGATGCCCAGCGCGCTGGCCAGCTGCTGCGACGAGTAGTCGCGCAGCAGGTGCGCGTTGTCGAGGATGAAGTCGGCGATGCGGCGTTCGATGGCCGACATCTGCCCGCGCTCGGAGCGGATTTTCACCAGGGGTGGCATGGGGCTCAGCGTGGGTCCGGTTGCAGGAAGGGTAAGCGGGATCAACGGTCGGCGGTAGCGCCCGTGCAGCGGCCTACCAGCGCGGCGGCGTGATCATCTCCAGCCCGCGCACCTCGGTGATTCCCAGCCCCGGCGCATCGCTGATGGTGATCTCCGACTCGTTGAAGTTGACCCCGCCGCTGACCGGGTCGAACTGGCCCAGCGAAGGGCCGTCCAGGTCGACCTTGGTGATCACATCACTCCTGGCCACGGCCAGGTGCACGGCCGCGGCCACGCTGATGCTCGATTCGATCATGCAGCCGATCATGCACGGCACGCCGTAGATGCCGGCGATGTCGGCGATGCGGATGGCATTGGACAGGCCACCGGTCTTCATCAGCTTGATGTTGATGATGTCCGCCGCGCGCTGCTGGATCAGGTCCATCACCTGGCTGGGACTGAACACGCTCTCATCGGCCATGACCGGCGTGTTGACCCGGTCGGTCACGTACTTCAGGCCACTGATGTCGGCGGCCTTCACCGGCTGCTCCAGCAGCTCCAGCACCACGCCGGCATCCTCCAGCGTGCGCATCGCGTGCACCGCCTGCTTGGCGGTCCAGCCCTGGTTGGCGTCCAGGCGCAGCAGGGCGCGGCCTTCAACCGCCGCGTGGATCGCCTTGACCCGCTCGATGTCCAGGCCGATGTCCTTGCCGACCTTGATCTTCAGCGACTCGAAGCCACGCTCGATCGCCGACAGCGAATCGGCCACCATCTTGTCGATGTAGTCCACGCTGATGGTGATGTCGGTGGTGATGACCGGGTCGCCGCCGCCGAGCATCTGGTACAGCGGCGCACCATGCAGCTGCGCCCACAGGTCGTACAGGGCGATCTCCACTGCGGCCTTGGCGCTGGTATTGCGCTCCATCGACGTCTGCACCAGCCCGCACAGGCGGTTGAGGTTGGCAACGTCCTGCCCGATCAGGCGTGGAGCGATGAAGTGGCGGATCGCTTCGATGATCGAGCCATGCGTATCACCGGTGATCACCGCGGTGGCCGGCGCCTCGCCGTACCCGGTGTGGCCGCTGTCGGTGCGGACCAGCACCACCACGTCCTCCACGGTTTCCACGGTGCGCAGGGCGGTCTTGAAGGGGGTCTTCAGCGGCACGCGCAGCATGCCCAGTTCAATGGCGGTGATCTTCATTCAGGGGTCTTGGCCCGCAGGCGCTGGATGTTGGTGATGCGGTCGATGTAGCGGACCGTGTCGCTGGCCATCATCGGCTCCAGCGGCGTGACCGAAACACCATTGAGATGGGCCTGCACACGCGTGCCGTCGGCGCCGAACCAGCTGCCGCCGGCCGTATCGTGGATGACCCAGGTGCGGCCGTCGACGTGGCCGATGGCCATCATCACATGGCCGGGGATGTAGACCAGATCACCGACCTGCAGGCCGGTGACGGCACGTTCGCGCGCGGCCTTGCCATCCCTGCTGGTGAACGGCAGGCGATCCAGTGCCGGGCTGATCGCCTGGGCGCTGGTATTGCGCGGCAGCAGCACGCCGAAGCTGCGGTAGATTTCCGAAACGAAGCCGCTGCAGTCGCGGGTATCGTAGTCATGGCCCCAGCCATAGCGCTCACCCAGGAACTTGAACGCCTGCTGCAACAGCCGGCGAGGGGTCAGCGGCAGGTAATCGGCGGCCGTGTCCTGCGAGCGCGGCAGCAGTGCCGGAACCAGCTTCAGTCGTCCATCGGCCTCGCGCACCGGCAGCTGCACCACCCATGAGGCGTGGGCCTGCTGGCCGTTGACCGGCGTGGCCGCAGGCCAGTCGGCCAGCACCGGCAGGCGCACGCCCATGTCCAGCTGCAGGCGCGAGACGCGCGGCTCTTCCGGCGTGTAGACGGTGTGCGCGGTGGCGCCGGTGACGATGCGGTACGGGCCGGCGCTGCCATAGCCGAGCACGCTGGTCTTGTCGCCGGTGGCCACGGCGTCCGTTTCGATCCATGCGCTGTAACGCTCGCTGTGCACGAACAACCAGCGGCCATCGCTGCTGCGATGGACCACGGCGACCTTGTCACCGGGGAACAGCGCCGATTCCTGGAAACGATCGATATCGGTATCGCCCACCGTGCTGAAGACCCGCTCGCGGGTCGGGAAGGTGCGCAGTGCGGCACGCTTCACCACCAGCCCGTAGTCGGGCGCCACCTGTGCGGGAATCGCATCCAGGCCGAGGTTGGCTTCGATGGCCTTGCGCACTGCCGGTGCGATCGCCTGCCCCTTGGCGTTGTAGAGCGTACGCGTGGGCCAGCTCGACAGCGCCGTGATGCTGCTGCGTACCTGTGCCGCATCCAACTGGGCGGGCAGGGCGGCGATGTCCTGGATATGGACATCCTCTGCGCGCATCCGTGCGTTCTGCGCCTGGATCTGTGCGCGGTCGAGGATCGGCGCATCGGCATCGTCCAGCCGGGCGGCCCAGTAGTCCGGGGTCAGGTAAGCCTCGTGCAGACCGATCACATACGGCAGCGGCGCGCCCGGATCGGGCGCGGCAGCCTGCACGAAGGCCGGTGCGGCGAACAGGCACAGGGCCAGGGTCAACCGGCGCGGCCACTGCCGGCGCGGTTCGCGGGAAGCCAGGATCATGCGCAGCACACCCTCCTCGAATGCCTTAAGGAATATTTATTCCTTTCGCCTGCGAAAGCAAGAATAAATTATTGACCGGTCCTCCGGCCCGTGTTACACAGCCGTTACCACCCGCGCTTGGGAAGTGTCGCTGTGGATCCTGCCGTTCGCAAACCGCGTCTGCCTGCCGCCGCCGGCCTGTGTGCCGCGCTGCTGCTGTGGGCGTCGGCCACGCACGCGGCAGACGCGCGCAACAGCCGGCAGCTGCAGGTGATCGACCTGATCGACAGCGGGCGCTTCAGCGACGCCCAGGCGCTGCTGGCGACCGGGCGCGATGCTGCCGAAGACGCATTCCAGCGCGAGCGCATGCGCCGCATCCGCCTGGATTTTTCCCTGGACGAAGCGGCGGCCAAAGCGGCGGTGCGTCGCTGGATTCCGGATCTGACCGACGAGGAGTTCGCGCGCTGGGACCAGCTGGGGCTGATCGAGCACCTCGATATCGATGGCAGGCGCGCGTACTTCAAGCGCGCGCCCTCGAACCTGTTCCTGCTCAGCGATGAAGCGCGTGCACGCCGCCGCGCCGATGCACCGATGCCGTCTCCGAGCCCGAATGAAGTGCTCAACGCGCACCACGCACGTGTCGTTGCTGCTGCCGGTCAAAGCGGCCAGGGCTCGGTGCTGCCGCAGCGCATCGCGTTCACGCAGTCGCTCACGGTCAAGGCCGATGCGGTCCCGGCGGGCGAAACCGTTCGCGCCTGGATTCCCTATCCGCGCGAGATTCCGGGCCAGCAGGAGCGCGTGCAATGGCTTGGCAGTACACCGGATAAAGCACGCGTGGCACCCGCCGGTACCCTGCAGCGCACCGCCTATCTGGAAGCGAAGGCCGTCGCCGGGCAGCCCACGCGCTTCGAGATCCGCTATGCCGTCACCCTGTTCGCCCGCCACACGGCAATCGATCCGGCCCGGGTGCAGCCGACACCGGCCGACGCCGCGCTGCAGCCTTACCTGGGCGAACATTTGCCGCATGTGCGTTTCACGCCGGCATTGAAACTGTTTTCCGACCAGGTGCTGCAGGGCGAAACACGCCCCTACGAGATCGTGCGCAGGCTGTTCGCGGCGGTCGATCGCATCCCATGGGCCGGCGCACGCGAGTATTCCACCCTCAGCAACATCAGCGACTACGCGCTGCGTGCCGGCCATGCCGACTGCGGCCAGCAGACGCTGCTGCTGATCGCGCTGCTGCGCATGAACGGCATTCCCGCGCGCTGGCAGTCGGGCATGGTGTTCTCCGACGATGGCAGCGGCTACAACAACCTGCATGACTGGGGACAGGTCTATCTGGCGCCGTATGGCTGGCTGCCGATGGATGTGACCACCGGTGCACTGGCCAGCGATGTACCTGCGCTGCGCGATTTCTACCTGGGTGGCCTCGACGGCTACCGCATCGCCTTCAACGACGATTTCGGCCAGCCGTTCGTGCCGGCCAAACAGCATTTCCGCTCGGAAACGGTCGACTCGCAGCGCGGCGAGGCCGAGTGGGCAGGCGGCAACCTGTACTTCGACCAATGGAGCTACGACTTCCAGTGGCAGGTACTGCCCGCCGGGCAACGCTAGCGCGACACACCACCATCGGCACCATTCAATTCTTGCAGGAGAGAGCAGGGGATGAAGGCATACAACATCAAGCGGGCGGCGCTGTGCGTCGCCCTGGGTACCTGTCTGGGCGTGATCGCGCCCGGCGCCTTCGCGCAGGATGGCTCCGTCGCCGGCCGGCTGGTCAGCGATGCCGGCCAGGTTCCCGCCGGCGCCACGGTCACGGTGCGCAATCCGGCCACCGGCTTCGTCCGCTCGGTACAGGCCGATGCCAACGGCAGCTATCGCATTCCGCTGCTGCCGGTGGGCACCTATGAGATGGAGGTGAGCCTGCCCGGCGGCGGTGCCAGCCGCGTCGGCCAGGTCACCGTCGGCCTGGGCAGCGCAACCACCGTCAATGTGCCGCTGGGTGCGGTCAGTACCCTGGGAACGGTGGAGGTGCGCGCGCCGCAGGTGGTATCGATGGTGGATGTGAAGTCCACCGAATCGGCCACCAACATCACCCGCGAGGAGCTGTCGCGCCTGCCGGTGGACCGTGACATCACCGCCGTCGCGCTGCTGGCGCCGGGCGCAGTGAAGGGCAAGGGCTCGCTGGGCGGACAGGGCATTTCGTTCGGCGGCTCGTCAGTGGCCGAGAACACCGTGTACATCAATGGACTGAACGTCACCGACTTCTACAACCGGGTGGGCTTCTCGTCAGTACCGTTCTCCTTCTACCAGGAGTTCCAGGTCAAGACCGGAGGCTATTCGGTGGAGTTCGGGCGCAGCACCGGTGGCGTCATCAACGCCGTCACCCGCTCGGGCAGCAACGACTTCAAGGCCGGTGCCGAGCTGGTGTTCGAACCCCGCGCGTGGCAGTCGCAGGCCCGCGACCGCTATGACGGCCAAGGCAGCCGTTACATCACCGCCAGCCGCGACGACTACAGCCGCAGTGCGCTCAACGTGTTCGCCTCCGGTGCCCTGGTCCAGGACCGGCTGTTCTTCTTCGGCATGTACGAGGCCCGTGACTACCGGCCAACCTCGACCAACGATGCCGGTACACGCCTGAGCCAGGGCAAGGCCGATGACCCGTTCTGGGGCGGCAAGATCGACTGGCAGATCACCGACAACCAGATGCTGTCGCTGTTCGGCTTCTCGGACAAGAGCAAGACGCTTACCGATGTCTACAACTACGACTATGCCAGTGGCCAGACGGTAGGCGAGCGCAGCAACCAGATCTACAACACAGTGGGCGGCAGGAACTGGTCGGGCACCTACAGCTGGCAGGTCAGCAACGACCTGACCATGAAGCTGATGTATGGCGAGAACAAGCGCAACCGCGCGCAGAGCTCGTTGATGGACGAAAACTGCAACCGCGTGTTCGACAACCGTACCGCCAGCCAGGGCGTGCCCTCGCAGCTGCAGGGCGACCGCAGCTGCACCAGCAGCTCGCTGCTGGAATCGGCACTGGATACGCGCAAGGCCGCACGCGCCGACTTCGAGTGGACCCTGGGCGACCATCTGCTGCGCTTCGGCCTGGACCGCGAAGAGAACACCTCCGACTACAGCCGCGCCTATCCCGGTCCGGGTGGTTTCCGCTACGACATCTACTACCGCACGCCGGGCAGCTCGCTCAATGGGGGCATCGTGCCGGCCAGTGGCCTGGTCGCGCGCACCCGCCGGTATGAAGTGGATGGCTCGTTTGAAACCATCAACTCGGCGTATTACCTGGAAGACAACTGGCAGGTCACCCCGAACCTGCTGCTGAACATGGGCCTGCGCCTGGAAGCCTTCGACAACAAGGGCGGCGACGGCAGCAGCTACATCAAGATCGACGACATGCTGGCCCCGCGCCTGGGCTTCGCGTGGGACGTGCGCGGTGATGGCACCACCAAGGTGTTCGGCAACCTTGGCCGTTACTTCCTGCCGGTGGCCAACGTCATCAACATCAAGCAGGCCGGTGGCTTCCTGGACGAACGCACCTGGTACGAATTCCTCGGCTATAGCGGTGCCGCCAACAACGTGCCGAACCTGGGGGCGCAGATCGGGCCGGTCGACAATTCGCAGGGTGATGGCAGCGTGCCGGACCTGCGTGCCGAAGTGAACCGGGACATGGACCCGGTCTACCAGGACGAGGCGATCCTCGGCTTCCAGCAGATGATCAACGAAGCCTGGTCGGTCGGTGCCAGCGTGACCTATCGGCGCCTGCACAACGCCATCGATGACATGAACATCACCGCCACCGGCCAGTGCGGTGCCATCGACAGCGTCTGGATCATGGGCAATCCCGGGCGCAGCAATACCGTCTGGGGCGATACCAACTGCGACGGCAGCAACGATGGCTGGATCAGCATCGATACGTCGAAGGAAGGCTGGGCGCTGTATGACGATGACGGCAACTATGTTGGCCAGCGCGGCTGGGTGAAGCCCAGGCGCGACTACAAGGCGCTGGAGCTGCAGGTCGATCGCGCCTGGGATGGCAAGTGGGGCTTCAATGCGTCCTATACGCTGGCCTACGGCCGTGGCAACGCCGAAGGCCCGGTCAACTCCGATACCGACTTCGCCGATGCCGGTCGTACCGAGAACTTCGACAACCCCTGGGTGAACTACGGCGGCTATGGCTACCTGGCCAATGACCGACGGCATCAGTTCAAGTTCCGTGGCAGCTATGCGTTGACCGAGAACCTGAGCGTGGCGGCGACGCTGGGCGTGCAGTCGGGCAGCCCGATCACCCGCTTCGGCGCCGGCAATCCGTTCGACGACACCGACTTCCACAGCTATTACGTGTGCGTCTCCAACTGCCAGGCGAGCGTGCCGTCCGAGCGCGTGTTCGTGCATTCCCCGCGCGGTGGCGATGGCCGCACGCCGTGGACCTACGACCTCGACGTCAGCGTGTCGTACAAGGTGCCGATCCCCACCGACCTGCGCCTGAAGCTGGCGGTGTACAACGTACTCAACCAGCAGCGTGTGGTGACGGTGGACCAGGATTACGAGCCGCAGGACAGCATCGGCACGCCGAACCCGCTGTATCGTTATGGCACCGGCTTCCAGTCGCCGCGCTATGCGCAGCTGACGGTGACCTGGAGCTACTGACGCTGTGCCCGCGCCGCTCGAAGGGGCGGCGCGGGCAATGACACAAGGGAGCGGGCCTGTGCTTCAGCTGATCGTCCTTGCTGCACTTGCCACCTCGCCTGCTGCGCCGGCGGAGCCCGCGCGCTTTGATGCCGATATCGCCACCGTTGTCGCACGCGAGCACCTGCCTGGGGTGGCGGTGGCGGTGGTGGACCAGGGACAGGTGGTGTACCGCCATGCCGAGGGCATGCGGGGCGATGGCGGTCGCATTGACGAGGACACGCTGTTCAAGATCGCCTCCAACAGCAAGGCGATGACCGCCGCGCTGCTGGCACGGCTGGTGCAGCAGGGCCGGCTGCGCTGGGATGACCCCGTGCAGCGGCATCTGCCCGGCTTCCGTATGCACGACGCCTGGGTGGGGCAACAGATGCAGGTGCGTGATCTGCTGATCCACAACAGTGGCTTGGGGCTGGGCGCCGGTGACCTGATGCTGTGGCCCGAGCCCAATGCCTTCACCCGCGCCGACATCATCGCCGGGCTTGCGCATCTGAAACCCGTCATCAGCTTCCGCAGCGGCTATGCCTACGACAACCTGATGTACGTGGTCGCCGGTGAAGTGGCTGCTGCCGCAGGGGGCAAGCCCTATGACCAGCTGATGCGCGAGCAGGTGTTTGAGCCGCTGGGCATGGCCCGTTGCCAGGTCGGCCGCTGGTCGGTGCGCGACGTCGGCAACGTCGCCCAGCCGCATGCGCGGCGCGACGGCCGCACGACGGTGGTCAACGCCGATGGTGAGATCAGCGCCGATCTGCCATCGATGGCAGCCGGCGGCATCCGCTGCTCGCTGCGCGACATGACGCGCTGGATGCAGGTCCTGCTGGATCCCGACCTTGTGCCGGACTGGCTGGACACGCCACAGCGGCGGGCACTGTGGACGCTGCACATGCCGATGCCGCTGGGTGACCTGCAGCGGCGCTGGGACAACGCACACGTGCATGGGTATGGCTACGGCTGGCGCCTGTCGGACATCGATGGCCACTGGAAGGTGGCGCATACCGGCACCCTGTCCGGCATGTATTCGTCGCTGGCCCTGCTGCCCGACCGTGGCATCGGCGTAGTGATCCTGATCAATGGCGAGGGCGAGCAGGCACGTACGGCGCTGATGCAGTCGATGCTGAAGGCGTACACCGCGCCGCAGGACCGCAGGCGTGCCGCCGACTACCTCGATGAACTGGAGCGCGCGCAGGCGTCCAAGCGTGCGCAGGGGCATGTGGCGCCTTCGACGGCAGGTGCGCGCGCCGTATCCGGCACGGCCTTGCCGCAGTGGCAGGGCCGCTATGCGGATCCATGGCTGGGAACCGCCTGGCTGTGCCCAGGCCCCGACGGCCTGCGGTTCCGCGTGGAGAAATCGCCTCGCCTGCAGGCCCGGGTGATGCAGCTGCAGCAGCGTTGGCTCCTGCGTTGGGACACGCTGGGTGAGGACGTGCAGGCGTGGCTGCAGCCCGGCGATGGCCCGGTGCCGTCCCTGCAACTGCGCGCGATCGACCCGGACATCGACTTCAGCTATGACTTCCAGGATCTGCATTTCACTCGCACTGGCGACTGCACTGGCGAGCCCCGCGCACGCCAGTGAGGCGCCGCGCATATCTTCGGCCACCGATGCGTCGCAGGCCGGACTGGTGGAGATCCGCACGGTGTCGCCGGGAATCGAGCTGGACATCCGCTATGCCGGCGCCGGCAACTTCACGGGCGCACGCGTGCCTGGCTATGAAGCGCCGGCCTGTTATCTGCTGGCGCCGGTCGCGGCCGCACTGGCACGGGTGGAAGCGGATCTGCGCGCGCAGGGCTTCGCTCTGCGCATCTACGACTGCTATCGCCCGGTGCGCGCGGTGCAGGCGTTCGTGGCCTGGGCACATGACCCCGCGGAGCAGTCACGCAAGTCACTGCAGTATCCGGATCTGGAAAAGCCGCAGCTGTTGAGCGAAGGCTACATCGCCGAGCGCTCGGGCCACAGTCGCGGCGCCACCGTGGACGTCGGCCTGCTGGCGTGCCGGCGCGACACGTGCACGCCGCTGGACATGGGCACCGATTTCGATTTCTTCGGTCCGCGGGCGCACACCGCGGCCGAAGGACTCAATGACGCACAGCGGGCCCACCGTGCCCGTCTGCTGCAGGCGATGGCCCGGCATGGCTTCAGCAACTATGCGCAGGAGTGGTGGCACTACACGCTGCAGCCCGAGCCGGACCCGATGACCGCCTACGACGTGCCCGTTCGATAGCAGCACCGGCGGGTCCGCGCCGCCGAGACCCTCCGTCGTACACTGGCCGCCTTTCCCCTCCTGCGCACCCGATGAATCTTCCCCTGCATTTCGGCCTGCTCGGTACCCTGGAAGCTGGCGCCATCGCATTGCTGGTTGGCCTGCTGGTGTACCTGCTCTGGCATCGGCTGTGCCGCCTGCTGCACTGGACGGTAGGCCATGCCATCGGCTGGTCGTGCGTCATCGCCGTGGTGATCTCGGCCGGCATCGATGCATGGAAGCTCTTCTACATGGGAATCGTGCGGCTGGAGTCGCCGCTGTATGCGCGGTTGTTCCTGGCCACCATCCACGATCCGAACGAACTCGGCAGCCGCGTGGTGCTGGAGATTGCCGGAGCGCTCGGCGGTGTGGCGCTGGGATGGGTGTTGTTCAGTTCGCGGTCATCGTCCCAGAACGTCGACTGACGCAGGTTTTTCGTTGCCTGCGGGTTAAATCCAAGGGCGTTGAATGTTCGCCTTATGGGCCGATCACTCCACCCTAACCACCGCGCTAATGCATGCACGCCGGGCAGTGGTTAACCGCGCGTGTGGATGCCGGTCGCGGCGCAAAATCGATTCAGAAACGGGGTGGCAGGGTAGGTGCCGTGCGGAAACAACAGGCCGCGCAACACCACCCCAAGGAGACATCCCTGATGACCATTCGCAACCGCAAGCCCCTGATCGCCCTGATTGTCGCCGCCGGCAGCGTACTGGCCATTCCGGCCATGGCACAGACCGCGCAGCAGCAGGCCGCACAGGCGCAGAATGATGCAGCGCAGGCCCAGCAGGCCGCCGCGCAGGCAGGCCAGGCCGCGAACCAGGCCACTGACGCAGCGGCTGCCGCATCGGCGCAGGCCAGCGGCGGGGGCCAGACCTGGGCCAGCATCGATACCGACGGCAACGGCACCATCAGCAAGTCCGAGGCACAGGTCAACGCCGGCCTTGCCCAGGTGTTCGACCAGGCCGATGCCAACAAGGACGGCGAGCTGAGCGCCGATGAGTACAAGGCCTATGTGGCCGCCCAGCAGGCCGGTGCCGGCGGCGCCGCACAGGGCCGCTGATCCACCGTTGATTCGGGACAACCGGTGCATGGGTACCCGGGCGGCGCCAGCCGCCCGGGTTTTTTTCGCCCTCGCCGCGCCTGTATCCTTGTCCGATGAACGCCTCCACGCCTGCGCCCGCGCGCGCCATCGGCCTGGTCGGTTTTGACGGTGACGACACGCTGTGGAAGAGCGAGGACTACTACCGCAAGGCCGAGCAGGACTACCTTGACCTGCTGTCGCGCTACATCGACGTGCACGACACCCAGACCGCCCGTCACCTGCTGGAAGTGCAGCAGCGCAACCTGGGTGTGTTCGGTTACGGCGTGAAAGGCATGGCGCTGTCGATGATCGAGGCGGCCATCGACATCACCGGCCAGCGCATCGAGGCCAGGGACATCCAGCGCATCCTCGACATCGGCCACGACACCCTGCGCCATCCGGTCGAGCTGATCGACGGTGTGCGTGAATCGGTGGCGGCCATCGCCGAGCACTATCCGGTGGTGCTGATCACCAAGGGCGACCTGTTCCACCAGGAAGCGAAGATCAACGTCGCCCGGCTGCATGAACTGTTCCCGCGCATCGAGATCGTCTCGGAGAAGGACCCGGCGACCTATGCCCGCGTGCTGGCCGAGTTCGACCTGCCGATCGAGCGCTTCGTGATGGTCGGCAATTCGCTGCGCTCGGACATCGAGCCGGTGGTCACGCTCGGGGGCTGGGGCATCCATACGCCCTATGCGGTCACCTGGGCGCACGAGACCCAGCATGGCGTGGCCGACGACGAGCCGCGCATGGTCAGCGCCGATACCGCCTGGGACTGGCCGGCCGCACTGGCCGCGATCGAAGCCAAGGCGAGCGTCGCGGCCTGACAGGGCGCGACGGCTGCGGCAGAATCGGGGCATGAATGCTCGCCTGCTCACGCTGCTGATGCTCCTGCTGCTGGCGCCGGCCACCGTGCTGGCACAGCAGACGGCCGAACGCTCGGCAGCCTATGAGGTGGACACCGGCGACCGCTGGATCGACGCCCAGCTGCGCGACATCAACCACTACGCCGAGCGCTACCCCGATGCCTTCCTCGACGAGGTCTCGCGCTATGCCGATGTGCCGCGTGGCTATGTCAGTGCGCTGTTCAGCACCCACGGCTGGCAGGCGGGTGACCTGTACTTCGCCTGCTTCTGGGCCAAGGCCAGCGGCCAGACCTGCCGCGACAGCGTGCGTGCCTTCAGCCGTGACCCGGCCGGCGGCTGGCAGGCCGTGGTGAAGCGGATGCCCAAGGCACCGGACAACCTGCACTACCGCGCCGTGCGCCACGCCATCGTGGCCAGCTATGAGCATTGGGACCGGCCGATCACCCTGGATGCCACCCTGAAGCGCCAGCTCAACCGGTAGCGCCGGTCCGCTCCATGCTGCTCTGCATATCGCCGCCGGCCCCGCGCTCCGGCGACAATACGGGTCCGAGCTGTTCCCCGTTCCCGTAATCGAGTGACTGATGAGCGCCTCTTTCGTTTCGCCTGATGTGATCCGCCGCCTGTTCGCCCAGGCCATGTCCCGCATGTACCGCACCGAAGTGCCGCTGTACGGCACGCTGGTGGAACTGGTGGAGCGGATCAACGCGCAGGTGCTGGCGCAGGACCCTGCATTGGCTGCGCAGCTGCAGCGCAACGATGAGCGCGGCCGGCTGGACGAGGAGCGGCACGGCGCGATCCGCGTCGGCACCGTGCAGGAGCTGGCCACCCTGCGCCGCCTGTTCGCGGTGATGGGCATGTTTCCGGTCGGCTACTACGACCTGTCGGTGGCCGGTGTGCCGGTGCATTCCACCGCGTTTCGCCCGCTCACCGGTGCGGCGCTGGCGCAGAATCCGTTCCGCGTGTTCACCTCGCTGCTGCGCCTGGAACTGATCGAGGACGAGGCCCTGCGTGCGCAGTCGGCGCAGATCCTGGCCCGCCGCCGCATCTTCACCGATGCCGCCCTGGCCCTGATCGACCAGGCCGAGCGCGATGGCGGGCTGTCGCAGCACGACGCCGAGCGCTTCGTGGCGGAGGCGCTGGAGACCTTCCGCTGGCACGGTGACGCCACCGTCGACCTGCCGACCTACCATGCGCTGCACCAGGCACACCGGCTGGTGGCCGACGTGGTCAGCTTCCGTGGCCCGCACATCAACCACCTGACCCCGCGCACGCTGGACATCGATGCCGCGCAGGCAGCGATGATCGAGCAGGGGATGGCCGCCAAGGCGGTCATCGAAGGTCCGCCGCGCCGCGCCTGTCCGATCCTGCTGCGGCAGACCAGTTTCAAAGCGCTGGAAGAAGCCGTGCATTTCCCCGATGAGCAGGGCGGTGATGCCGGCACCCACACCGCGCGGTTCGGCGAGATCGAGCAGCGTGGCCTGGCCCTGACGCCGAAGGGGCGCGCGCTGTACGACCAGCTGCTGGCGCAGGCGCGCAACAGCGAAGGTGCCGGCAGCACCGGTGGCGACTATGGCCAGCGCCTGCAGGCAGCGTTCGCAGCGTTCCCGGACGACCATGACACCCTGCGCCGCGAGGGTCTGGGCTACTTCCGCTACCAGCTGACCGAGGCCGGCCGCGCCGCGCCTGGCGGGATCGGTGACCTGCCGGCGGAAGCCCTGATCGCGGCGGGGCTGGTGGTGGCCGACCCGATCGTCTACGAGGATTTCCTGCCGGTCAGCGCCGCAGGCATCTTCCAGTCGAACCTGGGGGGCGAAGAGCAGCGCGCCTATGCCGCACATGCCAACCGCGAAGCGTTCGAGCAGGCGTTGGGCGTGCCGGTGAACGATGAGTTCGACATCTACGAGCGCCTGCAGGCCGAATCACTGGCGAGCCTGCGCGGTTGATGCGTTGGCGCTACCAGGGACAATGCAAGGGTAGCGCCGGGCCGCGCCCGGCGAAACGGCGAAGGATGCAGCGGTAGCGCCGGGCCATGCCCGGCGAACCCTATGCCTCAACCCTTCATCGTGCCCGTATCGAGCCACCGCTGGTGCCAGGACAACGCTTCCGGCAGCAGGTGCGGGGTGTGCTTGCCATAGCTCTCACGGCTGGCGCGGTCGAAGTAGTCCTGCAGCTGCGGGCGGAAATCCGGGTGCGCGCAGCGGTCGATCAGCACCTGCGCACGCTTGCGCGGGGTCAGGCCGCGCAGATCGGCCAGGCCCTGCTCGGTGACGATCACCGAGACATCGTGTTCGGTGTGGTCGACGTGGCTGGCCATCGGCACGATCGCCGAGATAGTGCCGTTCTTCGCCGTGGACGGGCTGAGGAACGCCGACAGGAACCCGTTGCGGGCAAAGTCACCAGAGCCGCCGATGCCGTTCATGATCCGCGTGCCCATCACGTGCGTCGAATTGACGTTGCCGTACAGGTCCACCTCGATCATGCCGTTCATGCCGATGCAGCCCAGCCGGCGCACGAGCTCGGGATGGTTGGAGATTTCCTGCGTGCGCATGATGATGCGCTCGCGGTAGAAGTCGATGTTCTCCTTGAACGTCTCGTTGGCCTGCGGGCTCAGCGCGAAGCCCGTGCACGAGGCATAGCTCAGCACGCCGTCGCGCAGCAGGTCGAGCATGCCGTCCTGGATCACCTCGGTGAACGCGGCCAGATCACGGAAACCACTCCTGGCCAGGCCTGCCAGCACCGCATTGGGGATGTTGCCCACGCCGGACTGCAGCGGCAGCAGGTTCGGCGGCAGCCGGCCGTGCTTCACTTCGTGCTTGAGGAAGTCGATCAGGTGCGCGGCGATCTGCTCGCTGGTCGCATCGATGGGGCTGAACGGGCTGTTGCGGTCCGGGCCGTTGGTGCGGACCACCGCCACGATCTTGTCGGGGTCGCAGCGCAGCGCGGTATCGCCGATGCGGTCGTTGGCGTTGACCAGCGGAATCGGCTTGCGATGCGGCGGCAGCGCGGTGCCGTAGTAGATGTCATGCATGCCATCGACGCCGGCCGGCTGCCACTCGTTGACCTCGACGATCACCTTCTTCGCCAGGTCCAGCCAGGTCTTGTTGTTGCCGACCGAGGTGGATGGCACCAGCGAGCCGTCCTCGCGGATGGCCGAGACTTCCACCACGGCGGTGTCGATCTCGCCGTAGAAGCCGAACCAGACGTGCTGGGCAACGTGGCTGAGGTGGATGTCGATGTAATCCAGCTTGCCTTCATTGATGCGGTTGCGCGCATCCGGGTCGCTCTGGAAGGGCATGCGCATGGCGATGCCATCGGCCTTGGCCAGCGCACCGTCCAGCTCCGGCGCGGTGGAGGCGCCGGTCATCAGCTTGATCTGGAAGGGCTGGCCCTGGGCATGCACCGCTTCGATGCGGCGCGCCAGTTCCACGGGGACGGCCTTGGGATAGCCCGAGCCGGTAAACCCGCTCATGGCCACGGTTTCACCCGGCTGGATCAGCGCGGCTGCGGCCTCGGCGGAGACCACGCGGTCGCGGAGACGCGCGTTGGCGATGCGATCAACAGACATGACGACAGTGTTTCTGGGGGGAGCCTCGATTATCGGCCATCCCCCGGCGTACGGGGGGGCTACCTTCGTGGAATGGCTTTTCGCGGGCGGGGCTATCCATACCCGCCGGTTCTGTTTTGCAGTGCAGCGTGCAAAGTCCTTTCGCAGCCCGCAGGATGGCCCTGCATCCCGACGTGGGGGAGGGAGCAGAGCCCGCTGGCAGTTCGCTGCAAGCGGGCTTTTTTATTGCCCGCTGCCCAGGATGAATGCGCGCGATGGACGGCGGCGCAGCGACTTCCCGCCGTTGGCAAAGGCGCCCGGCGCCGCGAGAATCAACGCATGACCCTCGCCCCCGCCGAACTGCCCGCCGCGCTGCAGCCCCTGGTTGATCGTGCCCTGTCGCGCCTGGCCCAGGTGGTTCCGGAACCGATCCCGGCCGACCTGCGGCCCCTGCTGACCCAACTGGCCATCGCCAGTGACTTCGCTCTGGACACGCTGGTGCGGCAGCCCGGCCTGTTGTCGCAATTGGCCCTGCCGGAGTGCCCGCCGTTGCCGGCGCCGGTGCTCGACCCGGTGCAGCCCGGCGAATGGCCGGCGCAGCTGCGGCGTTGGCGTACGGCGATGTCGACCCGCCTGGTCTGGCGCGATCTGGCCGGGTTGGATGACGTGGCGCAGACCCTGGCCGGCGCCACCGCCCTGGCCGAAGACTGCCTGCGGCTGGCGCTGGATGCCCTGCAGCAGGAATTCGCACAGCGCCACGGCGTGATCCGTGATGACGAGGGCCGCGTCGAGCAACTTGTCGTATTTGGCCTGGGCAAGCTCGGCGGTGGCGAACTCAACTTCAGCTCCGACATCGACCTGGTCTACGCCTACCCGCAGGGCGGTGAATCGGACGGACCGCGTCCGCTGGCCGCCGAAGAATACTTCGCGCGGCTCGGCCAGCGCCTGGCCAAGCTGCTGGATGAAACCACCGTCGATGGCTTCAGCCACCGCGTCGACCTGCGCCTGCGCCCGTTCGGCAGTGCCGGCCGCGTTGCGCTGTCGTTCGCTGCGATGGACCAGTACTTCCAGCGGGAGGGCCGCGACTGGGAGCGCTACGCCTGGTTGAAGGCACGTGCCGTGGCCGGTGATATCGCAGCCGGTGAGGCGTGGCTGCAGACGCTGCGCCCGTTCGTCTATCGACGCTATCTAGACTTCACCGCGCTGGACGGACTGCGCGAGATGAAGGCTGCGATCACGGCTGAAGTCGCCCGCCGCGAACTGCATGAAGACATCAAACGCGGTGCCGGTGGCATCCGCGAAATCGAATTCCTGTGCCAGGCACTGCAGCTGATCCGTGGCGGCCGCGAACCGGCCCTGCGTGAACGTCGCCTGCTGGTGGCGCTGCAGGCGCTGGTGGCGGCGGGCCAGATCGCGCCCGAAGACGGCGCATCGCTGGAGCAGGCCTACCTGTTCCTGCGCCGCCTGGAGAACCGGCTGCAGATGCTGCGCGATGCGCAGACGCATGTGCTGCCCAGCGATGCGATCGACCGCGAGCGCATCGCCCTGGGCCTGGGTTACCCGGATTGGGAGGCGCTGCGCGCTGCACTGGCCGTGCAGCAGCAGCGGGTCAGCACCGAGTTCGCTGCATTGCTGGCACCGCGCAAGGGCCAGGCGGCGCCGGATGCGCTGGCCAACTACTGGCGCAGCCTGCCGGGTGGCAGTGACGCGCCGTTGCTGGCCGAAGCCGGTTTCCTCGATGCGAACGGCGCCGATCAGTCGCTGCGCGATTTCGCGCAGAGCACCGGCGTGAAGTCGCTGTCCGACGCCGCGCGCGCGCGGCTGGACCGCGTGCTGCCGGCGCTGCTGCACGCCGCCACGCGCTCGCCGCAACCGGATGCCGCACTGAAGCGCGTACTCGGCCTGCTGCAGGCGGTGCTGCGCCGGACCAGTTATCTGGCCCTGCTGGACGAACAGCCCAGTGCGCTGGCGCGGCTGGTGGATGTGCTGGCGCGCAGCGCGCTGCTGGCCGAGCGCCTGGCGGCCTATCCGTTGCTGCTGGACGAACTGCTGGACGTGCGCGTGTCCGGCCCGATGCCGGATGCGGCCGGCATGCTGGCCGAATGCCAGCAGGCGCTGACGGTCGAAGACCCGGAAGCCGCGTTGCGCTGGCTCAACGAAACCCGGCTGGCCCTGAGTTTCCGCATGGCGATGGCCACGCTGGACGGCCGCCAGGGCGCGGTCGACAGCACCCGCCAACTGGCCGAGCTGGCGCAGGCAGTCGTGGTCACGGTGCTGGCCATGGCCGAGTCCGACATGCAGGCCGCCCACGGCGGCATTCCCGGCGGGCGCTTTGCGATCATCGGCTATGGCAGCCTGGGGGGCCTCGAACTCGGCTTCGGTTCCGATCTGGACCTGGTGTTCCTGCACGATCATCCGGCGGGCGTGGAGGCCAGCGATGGCGCGCGCGCGCTGGAGCCGGGACGCTGGTACGCGCGGCTGGCACAGAAGGTGATGGCCCTGCTCGGCGCGGTCACCGCCGCCGGTCGGCTGTACGACATCGACGTGCGCCTGCGGCCGGACGGCGGCAAAGGCTCGCTGGTCTCGTCCCTGGCCAGTTACACCGAATACCAGCGCGAACGCGCGTGGACCTGGGAGCATCAGGCGCTGGTGCGCGCGCGCGGCGTGGCCGGTGATGCCAGCCTGCTGGCCGACTTCGAGCGGGTGCGTGCGCAGACCCTGGGCCGTGCACGCGACCCCGCCACCCTCTATGCCGATGTGCTGAAGATGCGAGGGCGCATGCGCACCGAACTGGACCGCAGCGATGCCGCGCGCATCGACCTGAAGCAGGGCGCCGGTGGCGTGGTGGACCTGGAGTTCCTGCTGCAGACCGGTGTGCTCGAGCGCAGTGCACAGGTACCGGCGCTGCTGTCACCCCGCGATACGCCGTCGTTGATCGATGCATTGGCCGCAGCGGAATTCCTGCCGGTCGCCACCGCGCAGGCACTGCACGCTGCGCATGCCACTCTGCTGGATGTGGGCTTGGCCTGCACGCTGGACCGTCGCCCGCGGCTGGCACCGACCACACCGGCCATCGAAGCGGCCTGCGCAGCAATCAGTGCGGCCTGCCGGGCGGCCGGCCTGCCGTTCGGCTGATCGGCGGCGAGGCCGCCGGGCATGGCCCGGCGCTACCCGAACAGGCGCGCTGCGCCATGCCGGCGTCATCCAAACAAACGCAACGGTAGCGCCGGGCCATGCCCGGCGGAATCACCGCGCGCTTTCCGCGCGCAGCGGCGCCATCTTCCACAGCAGCGCGCGGAACGGCGCCAGCAGGCACACGCCGATGGCCAGCTTCACGGCCAGATCGCCTGCCGCCCAGCTCACCCACGGCAGGCTGGAACCGGCAAAGGCGATCGACCAGAAGATCGTGGTGTCCACCGTCGCGCTGCAGGTGGTGGCTACCATCGGCGCACGCCACCAGCTGCCCCGGCGCAGGCGGTCGAATACGGTGATGTCCAGCAGCTGCGCCACGATGAAGGCCGAGCACGATGCGATGGCGATGCGCGGCGTCGCCACCCAGACCGACAACAGCACCGCCACCGCGAAACCGATCCAGGCCACGCGCCGGGCGGGTCCCGGGCCGAAGCGGCGGTTGATCAGATTGCTCACCAGGAACGCGACGGGATAGCTGAACGCACCCCAGGTCAGCCAGTCGTTGATCGGGTACTGCACCAGCACGTTCGACAGCAGCACCACCGCGCCCATCGCCAGCACGGCCAGCACCAGGGCGCGCGGGGTCAGCGGGGCAAAAACGGGGGCAGGACGCACGGACATGGCGAGCCAGGAGGACAAGGGGAATCCCCCATTATCCGCGCGGCCAAAGGCAAATCCAAAACCACCCGTTCAGGAACACACCAGCCGTCAACGGTGGGGCGTTACCCCAATGCCAGCCTCGCCCTGACCTCGGCGGCGATGCGCGCGGTTTCGCGCAGTGGTTCGATGCGGTCGTACTGCCAGTCCAGCCAGCGTGTCTGCAATCGCCCGCGCTCGTGCAGCTGCTGCTGGAAGCGGGCGAGGCGTCCCTGCGCGGTCTCCGCCAGCGCCACCATCACCGGCATGCGCGTGGCGCAGGCTTCAGAGAGCAGGTTCACCGAATCGGGCGATACCACCACCCGGTTGGCCCAGCCGAGCAGGCCGCCATACGGATTCACCCCGTCGCCGCCGTCGCCCCAGATCACGTGCGGCAGGTCGGCGAAGGTCGCGCGCAGGATCTCGGCCAGTGCCGGCGGGGTGCGTCGCGAGGTGGTGGCCAGCAGGCTGCCGCCTTCGTTGCGGATCTGCGCGGCCAAGGCGCGGAACACACCGACCATCGCCGTTTCGTCCCACGGCGCCAGCGGCGTCGGGCCGCCGACCAGCAGTGCAGTGCGCGGACCGGGCAGGGTGCTGAAGCCGGCGAACGCGGCCCGTCCCCAGGCCAGCCAGTCGTCATCGACCGGGTTGAGGCTGCCGATCAAGGTCAGCACATTGCTGCCGCGCAGGCGATCGTGCTCGGGTACCACCACCACGTCCCAATGCCTGGCGCCGATGCGCGGGTCGAGGATCTGCACCACCTGCGTGCCGCGGGCGCGCAGCACGCGCAGCGCACCGGCGGCCTGGCGGCCACAGCCGATCGCCAGCGCAGGGGGCTCGGCAGCCAGTGCCGCGAACGCATCGCCGTAGCCGTTGGCATCCCCGGGCAGGCGCCGCGGGGTGACCCAGCGCCAGGGCGCCCGAGGCTGTAGTACCACGGGTCGATAGGTGCCCTGGCGCAGCGCCGAGGCCAGCGCGACCGCTTGGCGGACATTGCCTGCACGGCCGTCGGTGACCGTCCACGGTGCGCTCGATCGTTTCACCATTGGCATTAATTCGTTTCAGCCCTGCTGGGTGTTGCAACAGTCGCGACACTCTACACTGCGGCTGGTCGTTTCGCCCCGCGTTGCCCGCGGGCACTGACTCCCCTTCGCCGCCCTGGAGATGCACCGATGTCCCACGCGCTTGACGCCGCCGCACTGGATCAGCTGTTCCGCACCGCCCGCACCCAGAATGCCTTCCTCGACACCCCGGTGGACGACAGCCTGCTGCAGGAACTGTACGAGCTGGTGAAGTGGGGCCCAACCGCGGCCAACGCCAGCCCGGCGCGCTTCGTGTTCGTGAAGTCGGCCGAAGCCAAGGCCAAGCTGGCCCCCGCGCTGTCCGAAGGCAACCATGACAAGACCATGGCCGCACCGGTCACCGTCATCATCGGTTTCGACCTGGATTTCCACGAGAAGCTGCCGTACCTGTTCCCGCACGCCGACGCCAAGTCCTGGTTCGACGGCCCGCAGGAAGGCCGCCACGAGGCCGCCATCCGCAACGGCAGCCTGCAGGGCGCCTACCTGATCCTGGCCGCGCGCGCGCTGGGCCTGGATGCCGGCCCGATGTCCGGCTTCGACCCGGCCAAGGTCGATGAAGCCTTCTTCGCCGGCACCAGCATCAAGTCGAATTTCCTGGTCAACCTGGGGTACGGTGACCCGGCGGGCCTGTTCCCGCGCCTGCCGCGTCTGTCGTTCGACGAAGCGGCGCGCATCGCGTAAGTCGCTGTATCGGTTTCGGGCCCGCCGGTTGCGGCGGGCCATTGCTGCACCCTGTACCCACCCTACGATCCGGAGAGTTCCTCAGATGAGCGCCACCCGTAAACTGCTGCTGCCGCTGGCCCTGACCCTGGCCATTGCCGCCTGCTCCAAGCCGGCCGATACCGCTGCCCCGGCCGCTGATGCCGCCGCTCCGGCCGCCACCGAACAGCCGGCCGCCACCCCGGCTGCCGATGCTGCCGCTGCCGCGCCCGCCGCCGAAGCGATCCAGATCGCCTCGGGCACCTACAAGCTCGACCCGAGCCACACCGACGTGCTGGCGCAGTGGAGCCACTTCGGCTTCTCCAACCCGAGCGCGCACTTCGGCAACGCCGAAGGCACCCTGGTGTACGACGCCGCCGACGTGACCAAGTCCACCGTGGAAGTGAAGCTGCCGCTGAGCGGCCTCAACAGCTTCACCGCCAAGTTCGACGAGCACCTGAAGAGCGCCGATTTCTTCGACGCTGCCAAGTTCCCGGCGGCCACCTTCAAGAGCACCAAGGTGGAATCGGCCGGCACCAACAAGCTGACCGTCACTGGCGATCTGACCATCAAGGACATCACCAAGCCGGTGACCCTGGACGTCACCATCAACGGCGGCGGCGAGCACCCGATGGCCAAGGTTCCGGCCGCCGGCTTCGATGCCACCACCACCCTCAAGCGCAGCGATTTCGGCGTGGGCGCCTACGCCCCGAACGTCAGCGATGAAGTGAAGATCCGCATCACCACCGAAGCCACCGGCGAGAAGCCGGCCGCTTGATGCACCCCGCTCACTCGTCGTGAGAAGGCAGAAGGCCCGCTGCGAAGCGGGCCTTCTTTTTTAGCGCCGGGAACGCGCGTTGGCCGCTACCGGGTACGTGCGCTCAGCGCAGCGCGCCCAGCCACGCTGCACACGCCTCGCTCGGACTCTGCTTGGCCTTCACCGTCATGCCACTCAACCGCACGAAGGTCTGCGCGGCCTGCGCCACCACCTGACGTGCGATCAACGCGGCCTGCCTAGTCGCCGCCTGCTGCTTGCGCAGCTGCACGATATGCACCGACGGCCGGCCCACCGGCGCGTACTTCTGGTCGCGGCGCAGCACATCGGCCACCTGCGCCACTTCGTACTCGGCCTGCAGGAACCGGTGTTCGGCGTCCAACAGATCCCGCAGCGGTGCACGCAGGGCGGCCGGATCAGCGAAGGCCGCCAGCGCGCCATCACAGGCGGCGTCGTCGTTGAAGCGGGAGCGCAGCGCATCGACGCCGGCCAAGGTCAGTTTGCCCACAGGGGCCTCGTTGCAACTGGAAAGGAGCGCGATTGTCGCATCTGCCCGGGTCGATCCGATGCCGGCGTCATGCGCCGCTCCGTGGGACAAGGGGTCTGACCCCGTGGCATGGGCCGAAGAGCCACCGAGGGTGAACCCGGTCCTACAATCGCCTGCTGTTTCATCCACGGAAGGTAAGGCCATGCAGGACGTGCAGTACTGGTTGAACGAATTCTGGGCCGGGTTGAGCGTGCTCGATCTGGCAGTGGGCAGCGTGCTGGGCGCGCTGCTGGGCCTCATGGTCGGCCTGGCCGGCTGGTACGCGCTGCGCCGCCGCGGCTGGTTGCAGCGGCGCAGGCGCTGGCATCACTGGCTGCTGGCCAGTTACGCGCTGCTGTTGCCGCTGGGCACCGCCTTCTTCGGCCTGCAGCTGGGTTTCACCGCGGGCGCTCACCGCGCGCTGCTCCAGCAGATGGACCATTTCCAGCCGCATCTGCAGACGCTCGTGGCCCAGTGGAGCCACGGGTTCACCGACTCGCTTGACGACCCGCGCATGCGCGATGCGCTGCAAAGCGAAGGCACGGTGGGCGATGTGGCCGAAGCGGTCGCCTCGGCCTACCTCAGCGAACACCCGCTGCCGGTACTGGATCGCCTGGGTGACGGCGTACTGGCACGCGCCAGTGGCTGGGTGATCGGCAAGGTGCGCGAAGGCGTGCTGCGCGGCCTGGTGGAAGACACCCTGGTGGACAAGGCCGGTGTACTGGGCGTGGAGCCGACGGTGGTGCGCGAAGCGCTGACGATGCGCGTGGACGAACTGCTGCACACCCGCGGCGTGTTGCGGCTGGTGAAAGCGCAGATCAACGGCATGATGCCGGGCGTGTACTTCGGCCTGCTGCTGCCGTGGCTGGTCGTTGTGCTGCTGATGGCGCTGGAGATCTGGGCCGCGCACCGGTTCGGATGGCGACAGCAACGCATCCCGGTGGCTGCCTGCTGCAGAGCCGGGCCATGCCCGGCTCACGCAGATTGAGGCCAGCGCGGCGCGCTCAGTCGCCGTCGGTATCGTCCGGGTGCGCCTTCCAGTAGCCGGTCGAGCGGATCCAGTCGCGCGGCACGCCCAGATGGCCTTCGATGAACTTGCGCATCATCCGTGCGCGACGCGATTCGGTGGCGATCCAGTAGAACGTGTCGCCCTCCGGTGCCTCGAAGTCGGTCAGCATGTCTTCCAGCAGCGTGCTGCTGGCCGCCGGGAAGCCATTGCGCTCCAACCAGTGAATCTGCACGTTCTCGTACTGCGGCAGGTCCTGGCGCTCGGCTTCATCGCTCACTTCGATGAAGGCCTGCACCTCGGCGCCCTCCGGCAGCACGTCCAGCCAGCGGGCAATGGCCGGCAGCGCGGTTTCATCGCCAATCAGCACGTAGGCGTCGTAGCTGTCGGCCACCACGAACGAGCCGCGCGGGCCGCCGATCACCAGCGTGTCGCCCGGCTGCGCCCGTTCAGCCCACGGCCCGGCAATGCCCTGGTCGTGCAGCACGAAGTCGATGGCCAGTTCGCCGGCGTCGTGGTCCCACCAGCGTGGGGTGTAGTCGCGTGCCGGAGACGGCTGCTTGCCGTCCGGGTAGCTGCGGCCTTCGGCCGTCAGCACCGGCAGCACCATTTCGCCGCTGGCGTTGGGGAAGAACAGCTTGATGTGGTCGTCGGCGCCGGGCGAATCGAAGCCGGCCAGATCATCGCCGCCCAGCACGACGCGGCGCATGTGCGGGGTGACCACCTCGGTGCGCAGCACCGTCAGTTCGCGGAATCTCACATCCAGGCGCAGGCGCGCGTTGTGATGCTCAGTCATGGGAATACCTGTAAAGGTGTCGCGCAGGGGGCGCGGCGTAGGGGGAGACCTGGCTGGAGTCAGTCTGGCTGGGTCGTTGAAGAGGTGGGCTCGCTACCGGTGGTGCCGTTGATCAGTGCCGATGCCTGCGACAGCAGCGCCGCCACCTGCTCGGCCTCGCCTTCGGCCCAGCGGCCGTGGTGATGCACCAGCGCCCGCTTGAAGTCACGCAGGGCGCTGGCCAGCGGCGGCGGCAGCGATGCCTTGGTGATCTCGCGGGCGCGGTCGAAGGCCCGTCGCTGGGCCAGGCGCACCTGGGTGCGCTGCACCTTCAGCTCGAACTCGCCGGCGGCGGTGATGCGGAACACCCGGCGGCCATCCACTTCCTCCGATGCCACCCAGCCGGCCTGCTCGAAGCTCGCCAGCAGCGGGTACATGGTGCCGGCGCTGGGTGTGTAGGCCTGCAGGAACTGGTTGCTGATCAACTGCATCAGCTCGTAGCCATGGCGCGGTTGCTCGCCGATCAGGGCCAGCACCAGCAGACGCAGGTCGCCCCGGCTCAGCACGCGTGGCTGGCCATGGCGGCGGGGCACGGCCGATTCGCTGGAACGGGTTCTGGGGGAAGGGGAACGGCTCATTTCGATATATCGGTAACGAGTATCGAAACGATATATCGATAGGGCAGGCGCCGGCAAGCGTCGATCCGGCCACAACCGTGCCGCGTTTGGGCCACGTACACAGAAAGGGCGCCCTTGCGGTGCGCCCCGGGGACCACTGTGGAAGGGAGCGAGGCAGCCAGACGGCGGGCCGTTGCGGCAGTGCCAACACTCGCCGTCACCTTGCGCGGCAGGCGCAGCCCGGTCCAGAGCCGGGCGCGACACCGCATCAGTCATTCAGCTGCGGTGCCCCCGGCGTAGGCCCACACGCGGTCGGCCGTGCCCTACAACGGTCATCGCCCTGGGTAACACTTCGTTCTGCACATGCGCCAGGCGGGCAATCGCGACGTGTCTGAAGCGGTCCGAGGCCCGCCGCAGCGGCCTGCAGCGCGCCTGCTGGCCCGCCGAAGACAGGCGGGACATGCCTTGCGGACACTGGCTGCATGCGTCCATACGCCAGCGTAGCCAAGTGACGAAAGCCCTTGGTGCGCTACACTTTGCGGTCTAGATATCTATACAACAGTCGCGCGCGTGCGTGCGGTTATGGGAGCGCTAATGAACTGGTTGAACGAGGTGCTGAACAACGACCCGAATCCTGTGGAAACCCAGGAGTGGATCGAGTCGTTGAAGGCCGTTATTGATGTCGAGGGCTCCGAGCGCGCGCATCAGCTGCTGGAAGGCATGGTGGAGCTGACCCGTCGTTCGGGCGCCTACCTGCCGTTCTCTCCCACCACCGAATACGTCAATACCATCGAGCCGCAGTTCGAGGCCAAGAGCCCGGGCAATGCCGAGCTGGAATGGCGCATCCGTTCGATCATCCGCTGGAACGCGATGGCCACCGTGGTCCGCGCCAACCGCAAGCCGGGCGACCTGGGCGGCCACATCGCCTCGTTCGCCTCCGGCGCCACCCTGTACGACGTGGGCTTCAACCACTTCTGGCGCGCCCCGAGCGACAACCACCCCGGCGACCTGCTGTTCATCCAGGGCCACAGCGCCCCGGGCATCTACGCCCGCGCCTTCCTGGAAGGCCGCATCAGCGAAGAGCAGCTGGACAAGTTCCGCATGGAAGTGGACGGCGGTGGCCTGTCCTCGTACCCGCACCCGTGGCTGATGCCGGACTTCTGGCAGACCCCCACCGTGTCGATGGGCCTGGGCCCGCTGGCCGCCATCTACCAGGCGCAGTTCATGCGTTACCTGGAAAACCGTGGCCTGATCGAGAAGTCCGACCGCAAGGTGTGGTGCTTCATCGGCGACGGCGAGTCGGACGAGCCGGAAACCCTGGGTGCCATCGCCCTGGCCGGCCGTGAAGGCTTGGACAACCTGATCTTCGTGGTGAACTGCAACCTGCAGCGCCTGGACGGCCCGGTGCGCGGCAACGGCAAGATCATCCAGGAACTGGAAGGCGTGTTCCGCGGCGGCGGCTGGAACGTCATCAAGCTGCTGTGGGGCGGTTACTGGGATGCCCTGCTGGCCAAGGACACCAACGGCGTCCTGAAGAAGCTGATGATGGAAACCGTCGACGGCGAATACCAGAACTGCAAGGCCTTCGGCGGCGCGTATACCCGCGAGCATTTCTTCGGCAAGTACCCGGAGACCGCCGCGATGGTCGCCGGCCTGTCCGACGACGACATCTGGCGCCTCAACCGCGGTGGCCACGACCCGCACAAGGTGTACGCCGCCTACCACCAGGCCGTGAACACCAAGGGCATGCCGACCGTCATCCTGGCCAAGACCGTGAAGGGTTACGGCATGGGCAGCGCCGGTGAAGCGCTGAACCCGACCCACCAGACCAAGAAGCTGGACGACGAAGCCGTCAAGCATTTCCGCGACCGCTTCAACATTCCGGTGACCGACGAGCAGCTCAAGGACGGCCAGGTGCCGTTCTACAACCCGGGCCCGGACTCGCCGGAAGTGCAGTACCTGCAGGAGCGCCGTGCCGCCCTGGGTGGTTACCTGCCGCAGCGCCGCCGCAAGGCTGACAAGAGCTTCAACGCACCGAAGCTGGAAACCTACGAGCGCCTGCTGAAGAGCAGCGGCGAACGCACCTACTCCACCACCATGGCGTTCGTGCAGAGCCTGAACATCACCCTGCGCGACAAGGAGCTGGGCCCGCACATCGTGCCGATCGTGGCCGACGAAGCTCGCACCTTCGGCATGGAAGGCCTGTTCCGCCAGATCGGCATCTACGCGCCGTTCGGCCAGAAGTACAAGCCGGTGGACGCCGACCAGCTGATGTTCTACCGCGAAGACCAGAGCGGCCAGGTGCTGCAGCAGGGCATCAGCGAGCCGGGCGCGATCAGCTCGTGGATGGCCGCCGGTACCAGCTACTCGGTCAGCAACGTGCCGATGCTGCCGTTCTACATCTACTACTCGATGTTCGGCTTCCAGCGCGTGGGCGACATCGCCTGGCAGGCCGCCGACATGCGTACCCGCGGCTTCCTGCTGGGTGGCACCGCCGGCCGCACCACGCTGAACGGTGAAGGCCTGCAGCACGAAGATGGCTTCAGCCATCTGGTGGCCGGTGGCATCCCCAACGTGCGCAGCTACGACCCGACCTTCGGCTACGAAGTGACGGTGATCCTGCAGCACGGCACCAAGGCGATGATGGAAGACCAGGTAGACGAGTACTACTACCTGACCCTGATGAACGAGAACTACGCCCACCCGGACATGCCGGAAGGCGCAGCCGAGGGCATCGTCAAGGGCATGTACCTGCTGACCGACGCCGGCAAGCCGAAGAAGGGCGAACTGCGCGTGCAGCTGCTGGGTTCGGGCACCATCCTGCGCGAAGCCATCGCCGCCGCCGAGCTGCTGGACAAGGACTTCGGCGTGACCGCCGATATCTGGAGCTGCCCGAGCTTCAACGAACTGCGCCGCGACGGCTTCGATGTGGAGCGCCACAACCGCCTGCATCCGGAAGGCGAGCAGCGCAAGGCCTACGTGACCGAGTTGCTGGAAGGCCGCCAGGGCCCGGCGATTGCCGCTACCGACTACGTGCGTGCGTATGCGGACCAGATCCGCGCGTTCGTGCCGATGTCGTACACGGTGCTGGGTACGGATGGTTTTGGTCGTTCGGATACCCGTGCGAACCTGCGTCGCTTCTTCGAGGTTGACCGGTACTACATCGCGCATGCCGCGATTGCGGCGCTGGCGAAGGAAGGGAAGATGACCGCGAAGGATGTGGCCCGGGCGATCAAGCAGTACAAGATTGATCCGGAGAAGGCTAATCCTGTTGGGGTTTGATTTAGAAACGACGATGAGAGATAAAGGAAAGGCGGCCTAGGTCGCCTTTCTTCTTTTGGTGATCGCGCATATGTGGATGTGGAAGACAAAGAGCCGGCAGGCGAAGGATGGCCAGAATGATAAATAGATACCCCCCCGCGAATTACATACGGCGGGTCGAAATAGACGACCTCTTTGGTGAAGCCAATGTAAAGCTTGTCGCTCCATGGATGTCAGATCCAAGGATTCTGGTCCTATATGGAGACAACGGAACCGGAAAGACGACAATATTGAATATTGTTCGAAGCCTAATCTCTAGTGAGGCAGCCGGTGGGCATAGAAGTAGACTCTCCGAAATTCCATTTTCTCGAGCCTGCGTGCACTTGGAGGGAGGCGGATATATTGAGGCAAAAAAGAAAGATGGATTGACCGGTCCGTATGATCTTTCTGTTCGAGCTTCGAGGAATTCTGAGTCAGTTCATTTTTATATAAAGCTCAGAAACGGACAGGTTCAGCATGAGTATATGGGTAAGGATGGGCGGAGCAGATTTAACTCTCTGCTGTCTGAAATAGAATCAATAATACCGTCGGTGGTTTATCTAGATGACAAGAGAACTTTCTCTGGTTCACCTCGTCAAAGTAGATCTGTTGGCCGTACGATTTTGGATGGACGACTGTTTCGGTCTGTAGAAGAAGTGGAAGGGAAAGGGGACGACCCAGTTACGCAGTGTATTGAAGAGCTAACGAATGCCGTTCGTCGAGAAGCATTTATTCTCTCGAATAGAGGTAATAAGGATGCGCAATCAATTTATACGGATTTGGTGAAGGGGTTTACTTCATTCCCGGAATCAAAAGTGGATGGTTCCATTTTTGAAGTCACGAGTGTGCTGGAGAGCTTGGAAGAGAAGAGTAATTATTTTTCTCGATATGGACTTGCAGCAAAAATAGATCATCGTGAAATGATCGAGGCGTTGGAGGATTCGCCTGAGTGGAAGAGGGTTTTTGTTAACTCCCTCGTCGGGCCTTATGTGAAGACACTTTCGGCCAGGCTGGGAGCTGTCGAGGCTCTTCACAGGAAAATTGATATATGGGTAAACAGTCTTAATGATTTCATGGTCTCGAAGTCATTTGCATTTAGCGTCGGTGAGGGCGCTGTTATTAGCTCGGCTTCGGGACGGAAACTCTTTGCATCATCACTGTCTTCCGGTGAGCGACACCTCATTCTCCTGCTGACCAAAGCCTTTCTCCTGGGAACAAAAGGAGGAGTAATGATCGTGGATGAGCCGGAGCTGTCACTTAATTCATCTTGGCAACGAAGACTGATTGGAAGCTTGTTGGATATGTTTGCTGGCGGCGGATGTCAGTTGATTGTTGCTTCGCATTCTCTTGAAATCTGCAGCCAATATGAAAATCAAATAATGGAGCTTAGGGATGAGTGGGGCACGGAAGAGAAAGATTGGTGAATTGGTTTTCTATTACAGGCGGAACGCTGATAGCTACGGGACGAAAGATCTGTTCGTAGAGGGTGGCAGCGACAAGCTTCTTATGGATCGGTACTTTTCCGCTCGAAATGTTTCGGATAAGTTTAGTCGAGTTGCTGTCTATTCGATGGATAGCATAGATTTCTCGGGAACCGATTTCTCCACGTTTGGACTCCCCGCGCCATCCGCGCGAAGTTGCGTAATCGCCCTAAGGAAAATTCTGGGCGATTCGGGGGCGAGCTTAAGAAATCTAGCATTTCTAGTAGACAGAGATATTGAGGATGTTCGCCCAACTCCTCATGTTAAAGATATTCTTTTGACGGATTCTGGCGCGCTGCCGGTTCATTTGTTTGATAATAATGCCGAGGAGCGAATTTGTGGGCTGATTCTCGATGGAAGAATTGATGTTTCTGTCTTTAAGCGATCTGTCAATAAGATCTGCAGGGGGGTGTATACAGTTCGCGCAGCCGCTATGGTGAAGCATGCGCCCGCCCGGATAGTATCTCCGAAGGGGTTTATTCGCGGTGATGTGGCTGCAGGCTATGATCTTGATGTTGAAGGCTATCTGGCGCGATGTCTTTACGCGGGAGGCTGTCATGAACGATATGATGACGTTTATAAGGCCGTCGGGGAGATTGATCTCCTTCTAAATGGCTTAGAACTGAGGCCTTTCTCCTTCATAAATGATCACGACCTATATGTGACGCTAAAAGAAATCTTTGATCTGGCGGGTGATAAGGCGAATCGTTCGGCTAAGGATATCGAGGGCTTAATACTGATGACATATGACCACTCTGAGCTTGAGCGGCATAAACTATTTGAAGGGTTAGATCGTTGGCTTTCCGTGGGTCCCTCGGTCTAGTCGATTGTATGTTTCTTGAAGATGCTTGTTTTTAATATGTGTTTTTTTTGATCGCCTGGTATTTTGGGTTGTCCCGTGCAAAAAATTCCAATAGGTTGGTGGCGTTTCCGAGTGATTCGGGGTCTGAATCCAAGAGATTGGTCGCTAGCCATGCACCTGCAACCGCTCAGTAACCTGCGCAGTCAACGCCACACAAGCCATCTACAACCCCTCCATCACCCGATCCCCCACGTATTCCTCGGGCGCGCCATTCTGCCGCGTGCGCTCCGCAGCCAGCATCAGCTCTGCCACCACGCGCAATCCCGCCAACGCGCAATCTGCATCCGCCAGTTGAAGACAACGCCCAGGCAACTGATGCCGCTCGGGCCACGGCTGGCCATCCGCGGCCGCACCCTTTCCGATGCGGCGCAGGGTGGAGACAAATCCGTTGGGATCGGTGGGTGCGTCGCGCTCGGGCTCGGTATTGGCCGGATCGTACTGCGCGTGCAGGGAACGGAAATCCGATTCGTTCATGGCAATGCTCCGTACAGGACAGAAAGCAACGCCACCGATGGAGGTGGCGGGACGGTGCGTGGCTCGAAAACCGGGATGATGTAGCGTCATTGAACCGGCGAGTCCTGAGACTCCCACGCACCGCCCGCCATGAAGGCCGACGGATTGCCAGCCGGCACCCCAAACGAGGTGCCGACTGGCAAGCGTAAACAACTGACGCGTACATCATCTCGGGTTTTCGACGCCCGGCCACCCGTTGTCGGTGGCGCGCCAATCTGCTCACGCCTGCGCCCTGAAATCCAATTGGAATTTGCGGAGGAAACACGCAGTTCCACAGAGCGGAACTATTGTCGCAGATGGCCGGCGTGCCGTATGCGACGACAATCTCCGCAATCGAACTTCAAGGAAGCTTTCTGCGACAGGAAAGATCGTAATCAGCCTGTGCGCCCGCACAGAACGCAACCGCCTGCCGATCGCGCAGGGCCTTCCGAAATCCTCCGTCCACACCGGAATGGGGCCATCGTCACCGCCCCACAGCCGAAAAGGCGAGCCAAAAGCGACACTCCGGCCGTCGTCCTCGGCGCCACGTCTCTCCCCAGCCTGCTACCATTCCCCCGCAACCCAGCCAGCCCACCCCGCGCAGACACACCCGGGGCGGGCCGTCGCCGTACGGCCCAGCGAGCCAGGACACCCTTCCGTGCCCTTTCAAGGATGCTCGCATGTTCCGTCATTCCGCTTTCCGCTCGGCCGCCCTGGCCCTTGCCATCTCGCTCAGCGTCGGCGCCCCGGCGGCCTTCGCCGATAACGCGCCCGCCGCCAGCACCCCCGCTGCCGTGCAGCGCCAGGCCATCGCCAAGGGCCTGTACGAACTGGCGTACAGCCCCACCCAGAACGCCGTGTTCGTTGCGTCATCCGGTGGCTTCGGCGATGACGCCGGCCCGTCGCAGGTGCTGCGCCTGAACCCGGCCACGCTGGCCGTGGAAACCCGCATCCCGCTGGAGCGCAAGGCGTTCGGCGTGGTGCTGGATGACGCCCACAACCGCCTGTACGTCGGCAACACCGTTGATACCTCGGTAACCGTGGTCGATACCGCCCAGAACAAGGCCATCGGCATCGTGCAGCTGATGGAGAAGAAGGTCGGCAAGGACGGCAAGGCCGCCTACACCCACGACCTGCGCGAGCTGGTGGTCGACAGCCCGGCCAACCGTCTGTACGTCACCGGCCATTCCAGCGAAGGCAGCGTGCTGTTCGTGGTCGATACCACCACGCTGAAGGTGATCAACACCATTCCGGGCTTGGGCAACGCCAAGGCGCCGGGCCTGGCGCTGGATGCCGCCAACAAGCGCGTGTATACCAGCAACCTGCTGGCCGACCTGGTGGTGGTCGGCACCGACGACAACAAGGTGGTAGCCCAGCACAAGATCAGCGCCGAGCAGCCGATGAACATCGCACTGCACCCGGACGGCAAGCGCCTGTTCGTGACCGACCAGGGCTCGGAGATGATCCGCAGCTACATGACCAAGAGCAGCGCGGGCTTCACCAGCAAGCACCCGGGCCAGCGCGTGCTGGTGCTCGACCGCACTACCGGCAAGGAACTGGCCAGCATCCCGACCGACGCCGGCCCGCTGGGCATCCTGCTGGACGCACCGCGCAAGCGCCTGTACGTGACCAACCGCGACGGCGGCACGGTGACCGCGTACGACAGTGACAGCTACCAGAAGGTGGCCACCTACCCGGTGCCGACCCACCCGAACAGCCTGGCGCTGGATGCCAAGAACAACGTGTTGTACGTGAGCATCAAGAACGGCGAGAAGGATGCCAAGGACGCGAACGAGAGCGTGGCGCGCATCCAGTTGTAAGCGCAACACGCGATAGGTCAAAGGCAGAGGCAGGGCGATCCCCTGCCTCTGTTCCTTTGGACGAAATCGTGCCGATTACGACATTGCTAGGTAGTATCCCGTCAGGCGGCCAGGAGGCTGCGTCATCTGGACGAGACGGGGGCAGGAATGAGGTATTGGTGGGTCAATCAAAAGAAGACGTTCGACGCATCGTTCCAGGGCGGCTTTCTGTGGTCCCCAAAGAAAAAGAAGGGCGGGTACTCCAGTCCCTTCTATGACCATATGACGCAGGTCCAGCCCGGCGACATGGTCTTCGCATTTGCGAACAAGCGGATCAAAGCCCTTGCGGTGGTAACGGACCCGCACCACTCCCAGGACCGACCAGACGCGTTCGATGTGCCGGATAGTGAGTGGGGCAAGGACGGTTGGGCCGTCCCTGTGACGTACCGCCTGCTCGAGGCACCGCTGCTGGTGAGCGAGCATATGGATCGTCTCGATCCTCATCTCCCGGACAAGTATTCGCCCCTCAAGCGAAACGGCAAGGCGAACGAGGCGTACCTCTGCCCGGTGCCGCAGCGCATGGCAGATGAACTCCTAGCACTGATGAGGGTTGATGTTGATGAGGTGTCGCAGTGGCGGGAGGACGTGCCGATCAACCGCGCTATCGAAAAGATTGAGAATGATCGCGAGCTCTCGGTAACTCAAAAGAAGCAGTTGATTACCGCGCGCCTGGGACAGGGGAAGTTCCGCAACAACGTGAAGGCCATTGAGCTCAGGTGCCGCGTCACGGGAACCAGTGATGTCAACTTTCTTATCGCAAGCCACATCAAGCCGTGGGCGGATAGTGACAACGCCGAGCGTCTCGATGGCAACAATGGCCTAATGCTTGCGCCGCATGTCGATCGACTATTCGATCGGGGGTTTATCTCGTTCGATGACGAGGGTGGACTTATCGTGAGCCCCAAGTTGCCCGCAACGCTGTTGCAGGATTGGTCGCTCGAGCAGCGACGGGCGCAGCAGCCGTTCAATGCAGCGCAGCGGCGGTACCTCGACTACCACCGTAACCGGCGGTTCCAAAGGTAGAACGAGAGCTCGGCACCGCTGTTTCGCATCTCAGGGAGATAACGCATGGATGGCATCATCAATCGACTGGTGGACTTGAATGGTGGGCAATTGCTCTTCCCACTCATCTTGTGCGCTATCGCTGTTCTGCTGTTCAAGTGGATTGCAAGTAATGCGCAGTCGAAAGGTACATCGCGAAAGGAGTTCCTTGAGCTATTTCAGCGTGCGGATGGCAAGGACGACCTTTGGCTCTCCGTTGCTGTGCGACATCACTTTGGCGCCTATCTGCCGGTGTCGCTGATTAAGGAACTCTCCCGGTTGGACCAGCCGGCGCGCGCAATCATGGAGATCGCTGATGCGTGGGAACTCATCGATCTGGACGACACCACGGGTGAGCTGACATGGCGCCATCGGCGGCATTCCACTCCACAACGAAGAAGGTATCTCGCTTGCGCATTCATGGCGGGCTACTGCATTACGGCCATGGTGGCCATGCTACTGGCGTACTTCTTGCTGGTCGGCGATTTCTCGCTGCGTGCATCTGCCCCGTACTGGCTATGGGTTGCGATTGCTGGCGTGTTGGCGGGGTGGTGCCTCCATCGGTACCTGCTGTTCAGTGCAGGCAGCGCAGCGATTGAGCGTTGGCTCGGAATGACCTGAGGCCGCCACTCAACTGCTGGGGTGGATCGAAGGGGCAGGCCTGTAAGCGCCCCCCAAACCTCAATCCACCCCGCGGTGGTCATAGCTGATCACCCGCTCCACCTGCCAGGTGCCGTCCACGCGTCGCCACACCTGCACGAAGCGCGCCTGCCCCACCCACCGCTCCACACCGTCCTTGCCGCGTTCGTAGAAGCGATGGTCGCCCATCTCCAATGCACGCTCTTCGTGCAACGGGAACACCTGCAGCGAACGGTCCACCAATTCGCGGCGCAGGCGCCAGCCGCCCTGGCGCGCGCTGTCGCACATGCGGGCCACGCTGCGCCGGAAGTCCTCGCGGCTGCTGGCCGACTTGCCGTCCTTGTCGTGGAAGAACTCCATGTCCTCGGTGGTCATCGCCGCGGCCCGATCGGCATCGCAGGCCTCGAACGCCACCGCGAACAGCTGGGTATCGGCCTGGCGGATCTGCTCGCGCAGGGTATCGGACGGGGCAGGGCTGGCGGCAAGGCCGGCGGCGAGCAGGGGCAGGGCGAACAGCATGGCGCGTCTCCGTGGATGTCGGGCGCACATTGGCACGCTGCGGGGGCGGTCAGCGCACGGGTGCGACGAAGCCGCGTCTGCCGGGTACGAACGGCCGGATTCCGGGTGCGGGTGCCGGGCGCCAGGCGTGTAGGGCATGTCATGGCGCGGGCGGATTCCCTCACGGTCGCCACAGGCGCCGCTGCCTAGGCTGGTGCCATCCTTTCATCAGGAGTTCCCATGCCTGCTTCCCCCATCCGGCTGCACATCGAAGACACCGGCGGCGAGGGCCGCCCGGTCATCCTCATCCATGGCTGGCCGCTCTCGGCCGAGGCGTGGAAGGATCAGGTGCCGATCCTGCGGGATGCGGGCTATCGCGTGATCAGCTATGACCGGCGTGGCTTCGGCCGCTCCGAGAAGCCGACTGACGGCTATGACTACGACACGCTGGCGGCCGATCTGGCCAGCATCATCGAGCAGCGCGATCTGAAGGAGGTCACGCTGGTCGGTTTCTCGATGGGTGGCGGCGAGGTGGCGCGCTACATCGCCAATCACGGCGAGGCGCGCCTGCACAGTGTGGTGTTCGCGGCTGCGGTGCCCCCTTACCTGCTGCGCACCGACGATAACCCGGAGGGCCCGCTGACCCAGGACAAGGCGGACGAGATGCGCACCGGCCTGGAACAGGACCGCGAAGCCTTCTTCGATGGCTTCACCCGCGATTTCTTCAGCGCCAACGGCAAGCTGATGGTCACCGAGGCCGAGCGCCAGGCGGCGATTGCGCTGTGCCACCAGTCCGACCAAGCGGCGGCGCTGGGTTGCATGAAGGCGTTTGCCACCACCGACTTCCGTCGCGATCTGCAGAAGGTGAGCGTTCCCACCCTGGTGCTGCACGGCGACAGTGATGCCACCGTGCCACTGGAGGGCTCGGGCAAGCGCACCCAGCGCGCCATACGCGGCAGTGAGCTGGTGGTGCTGCAGAACGCGCCGCATGGCTGCAACACCAGCCACACCGACGACTTCAATCTGGCGCTGCTGAACTTCCTCAAGCAGTAACCGGCCTCTACACTCGTCGCATGCGCCAGACCCGCACGCCACCGTGGAAGAAGCCCAACCCGAAGGGCCAGAAGTCGCAGCCGCTGTCGCCTGCACAGAAGGAGGCGGCGCGGCAGCGCGCGGAGGAGAACGGGCGCCCCTATCCGAATCTGGTCGACAACATGTGGGCGGCCAAGCTGCCGCGCGGTTAGCGCGGCGTTGGGCGGCCCGCTGGTGCAGGGGCGTGCAGGGGCGTCCAACCGCGTTCGCGCCAGGGCGCGAACGTGCGTGGGTGGACCTGCACCGCACCCGCGGCCAGAGCGCCCCGCGCTGTCAGTGCGGCCTGCAGCTGGTGTGTCTGCATCGGCTGTGCGAACGCGACCTGCAGCAGGTCACCCTGTTGCCGTACCTGCACCGGCAGAACGTCGCGCGACTGGATTGCCAGCGGTGGACGGCCGATGGTGTAGTCCATCTCGACCGTGCGTGCGCCCTGTGCGATGACAGGCTGCCACGCCTGCAACAGCGCGGCGTGCCGGGATGCGGGCAGGCGCACCTGGGCGATGCTCGCCGGGTAGCCGACGGTGCTTTCAACCATGACCTGGAAGCGTGCGCCGTCCGGCATGGCGACGGCCCATACCGCTGCCGTGGCGAAGATCGGTATGCAGCCGATGAAGTACCACGCGCGGGGAACCGGTGCGGCAACGTGGTAGCTCCACTGCGGATGACGACGTTGCAGGCGCCGTAGTGCCTTGCGTTCGCGACGGCGCGGTGGTGTGGCCGTAGGCAGCAGGGATTGCGTGACTGGTGGCAGCTTGGCGCGCTGGGTCTGGATGACACGCGACACGGCGTAGGCCGCCCCTGCGATCATCAACAGGCCGGTGCCGTAATGCACCAGCAGGTACAGCGTCAGCATCCAGCGCACTCCATGCAGCGGTTCTTCCTCGGTGGATATCGTACCGCCGAGCACACGTGTTGTCGCATCCGCCAGCCGACAGCCGTGATCGGCTTGGTTACGATGACAGACCGCCGACACGAGTGTAACGATGACATCCACTCCGTTCCCTCAGGGCCGCACGCGCGCCCCGGGACTGATGTTGCTTCTGCTGCAGGTGGTCGCCGTGCTGGGCCTTGGCCTGGCCGCAGGCTATTTCCATCACCGTGTGGATCTGTTGCTGGAGCCGGTGACGGCTGCCTGCGGTGGCCCGGACCCCGCGGCGCGACTGCGGATGGCTGAAGTGTTGATGGCGCGTGCCGGCGCGCTGGATGATTGGCAGCCACTGCGGTGGTTGCCGGTAGCGGGCATGGTGCTCGCACTGCTGGGTGCGATGGCCATCTGCGTGCATTGGTGGCACCGGGTACGGCGGCCCCTGCGCACCACCGCGCTGGGGCTGATGGCTCTGCATGCCAGCGCCATGGCGCTGGCGGCGTGGACCCTGCATCTGTACGAAGACGCGTGGAACAGCGTGGTCAGGCTGTCTCCGACGGCGTGTCTGGTCGATCTGACCCAGCAGGGACGCATGCCGCTGGAGCAGGCCCAGGAAGTGGTCTTCCATATTTTCACCCGCGCGCACGCGCCGCTGCAGCGCAATCCGGATGACCTGGCCCTGGTGCTGGTGGCGCTGCTGACGGCCGCGATGGTGGGCGGTGTTGCGCTGTGGCGGGCCGCGGCTGCGGAAGAGGGGCGCTGACGGCGCTCGCGCGCTGGGCTACAGTCGGCGTTCCTGCCGACACAAGGATGGTCCATGCGTACGTGGCTGTGTGCCCTGCCGTTGCTGCTGTTGTCGCTGGCGGTGCACGCCGCGGAGGTGGACCGGCGCATCGCGGTGACCATTGATGATCTGCCGTGGGCGCGCGTGGACACCATCCTGCCTGCGGATCTGCAGACGCGCCATGCGGCGTTGATGGCGCAGCTGCGCCAGGCCGATGTGCCGGTGGTGGGCTTCGTCAACGAGAACAAGCTGGAGGTTGATGGCCAGGTGCAGCCGGCGCGGGTGCAGATGCTGCGCGATTGGCTCGACGCGGGTTATGGGCTGGGCAACCACACCTATTCGCACATGGACCTCAACGCGCAGGGCGTGGCTGCCTTCCAGCAGGATTTCCTGCGTGGCGAACAGGTGCTGCGGCCACTGCTGGCCGAGCGCGGCCAGCGGCCACAGTGGATGCGCCATCCGTATCTGCGTGCGGGCCGGACGGCCGAGGACCGCGCGGCAATGGACGGATTCTTCCGCGACCACGGGTACCGCGTGGCGCCGGTGACGGTGGACAACGGCGAATGGGTCTGGGCCTTCGCCTACGCCAACGTGATGAATGAACAGCCGCCGTCCGCAGCCCGCGAGGCTACGCTGGCGCAGCTGCGCAAGGGCTATGTGCCGTACATGCTCAACAAGCTGGACTACTACGAGCGGCAGTCGCAGGCGCTGCTGGGCTATGCCTTGCCGCAGGTCTGGCTGATGCATGCCAATGAACTGAACGCGGCCACCTTCGCCGAACTGGTGGCGGCCACCCGGCGGCGCGGCTACCGCTTCATCACGCTGGAAGAAGCCATGCGTGACCCCGCCTATGCGCGCGGCGCGGAAGGCTACAACGGCCGCTACGGCCCCAGCTGGCTGCATCGCTGGGCGATGGCCGAGAATAAGCCGAAGGACTTCTATGCCGGCGAACCGGTGGTGCCGGCGTGGGTGATGACGCTGGCGAAGGTGGATTCGGAGTAGCGCTCAGCGCTTGACCGCCAGCACGCCGTCCAGCGCGAGCTCGGCCTTGAATCCGGCCTTTTCCAGGCGCTTGGCCACTTCGCGCGGCACATCGCGGCCGCTGGTGAGCTTGTTGGGCGCGCCGGTGTAGTGGAACAAGCGGCCGCCCTTGCGCAGGACGCGGGCGAGATGGTCGTAGAACACCTGCGAATACAGTTCGCCTGCGATGCCGAAGCGCGGCGGGTCATGCAGGGTCGCATCGACGCTGTTGCTGGCGATCTGCTCGATCTGCTGCGAGACGTCGCCCTGGCTGAAGTGCAGGCGACCACCGGCAGCGGCCGAGTCGGGATCGGGCGACCACGGGTTGAGCGTGCGCAGCCACATCACGTCGGCGTTCTTCTCGAACGAGCGGATCTGGCCGACGCCGGCCTCCAGTGCGCAGGCGGCGAAGTAGCCGAGCCCACCGCAGGTATCAAGCAGCGCCTTGCCCGCCGGTGCAACCAGCTCGACCTTGCGGCGCGCGTCCTCGAACGGCGACAGCTTCGAGGTGGGCAGCATCTTGATGCCGTCGATTTCGAAGGTCGGCGCACCCCACTCGGTAGGCACCAGTTTGATCAGTGAACCGCTGTAGCGTGAGATGGGAGCGAAGTCTTCGCCCTCCCAGTAGTACAGCGTGCGGTCCTTCAGCTTGCCCGGCCACGGGTAGTGCTGGCCGCGGAAGCTGAAGCCGTCAGCATCCAGCGTGACCGTGTCCTGGCTGCGCCCCAGGTCAAGCGAGCCCTGCCACTCGGGTGCACCCTTGTCATGGGCACGACGCAGGGCGTCGGCGCTGTCGCGGGTCAGCAGAGGGCCGGTGTAGTGGGGCACGGCAGGCATCGGGTGGTTCGGGGGAGGGCATGGTACCGCAGCTGCCATGAAGGATAGAAAGAGCGGTGTTGGATCCCAACGCAGCTGCCGGGGGCATTTTCACGAGTGCATACCCAGCCCGCCGCCGGCCCTTCAATCGTCCCTTCCCCCTGAGACGGTTCCATATCCATCGAGGCGCAGAAGGCCTGATGATAGAGCTTGGTGGCTTCCGACTGGTCACTGTATCGATAGATCAGGCGTCCAAATCCATCTGGCTTGAGATGCTGGTCAACCTGGATGTGTGCTCCGTCGAAGTCTGGCCAGGTTGTACGACGAACGATGATGATCTCGCCCTTGGAGTCCAACTCCGTTCTGTCGACACTCAAGGGTGTTTCTGCGAACGCAGGTACAGCCATGGCCGCCGCTAAACATAGCATCCGCGCGCGTCTGCTCATGTGTGAGTCTCCGTTTCATGGTTGCGGAGACAGTAGGCTCAACAATATCCGGCATCTTGATTGTGACCGAAGTTGTGCCTGGTCGAATTTGAAACTTTCCTCATCCGCTTGAATCCCTGCACTTCGATCAATCGCACTTCACCGCATACACCGGCCCGGCACCGATCAGCATCAGCGCCATGTAGTCACTGTCACTGGCCTTGCCCTTCAGCGTGGCGCCGCTGTTGAAGTGGAAGAGGCCGAAGCCGCCGGCCATGCGGATCACGGCGCTGTCGATCTGTGCCGCATCGTCGCGGAAGTAGCGGCTGATCTCGCTGGAGGTGGCCTTGTGCAGCCCGTTCGGGTCGCGCTGCCATTGCCCATCGCGATTGAAGGAAACGAAGTACTGGCTGCCTTCGCGCTCGATGCGGAAATCGGCGGTCTTGCGCGGGCTGGTGGCGAAGCAGCCTTGCAGGGCATCGGAGGAGAACGGCAGCCGCGCATCGCCGCCGCAGGCGGTGAGCAGCAGGAGGGCACCGGGCAGCAGCAGGCGAAGCGCGCGCATGGGATGTCCCGACGAGGCAGGTGCGGCTAGTGTAGGCAGCAGCCGGGCGTGGCCCGTACAGAAATTCGGCAAGAGGACGCGTGCAATGGCACAGGGCAAGGCACCGTGGTGCGGAGTGGCCAGTGGATTGGGCCTGGTCGTGGGGTGGGCTGCAGGCACGCTTGCGGCACAGGCGGCGGTGGCCGCGGGAGGCAATGGCCTCGCCGCGGGCCTGGGGGTGGGTGTGCTGGGCTCGGCACTGGTGGGATGCGGGCTGGCGGTGGCATCGCGGGTGCGGGGCGAGCGTTGGCCCTGGATCGGTATCGTGGGCGCGGTGCTGAGTGCGCTGCCGTTGCTGATGTACCTGCTGCGGATGATGCTGAAGCTCTGAAGCCCGGGCGAGGGCTCGGCGCTGTCAGGACGGGCTGTGATGGATCTCGACCGTCACGTGCACCAGCTCCTCGTGGATCGCCAGCGCCTGGCGCACGGTATCGGCATCAAGGCGGGCGTCGCTGGTCACCACGCTGGCGCTGACCGCGTACTTGCCCCGGCCCACCTGCCAGACGTGCAGGTCGGCCAGGCGTGCCGGCCATGGGCCCTGCTCGATCACCTCGCGGACCTCGGCCACCACCGGCGCGTCCATCTGCGCGTCGAGCAGGATGCGGCCACTGTCACGCAGCAGGCCGACCGCCCACACCGTGACCAGCACGGCGCCGACCAGACCCATCACGGGGTCCAGCCAGGTGAGGCCCAGCAGTTTGCCGCCGAGCAGTGCGACGATGGCCAGCACCGAGGTGGCCGCGTCGGCCAGCACGTGCAGGTAGGCCGAGCGCAGATTGAGATCGTGGCCATGCGAAGGGGCATGAACGTGATCGTGGTGATGCCCGTGATGATGCGCGTGGTCGTGCCCATGCGCATGATGCGCGTGGCCGGGGCTGTCGTGCAGCCACCACGCACAGAGCAGATTCACGCCCAGGCCGACCACGGCGATGGCGATGGCTTCGTCGTAATGGATCGGCGCGGGAACCCACAGCCGCTGCACGGACTGCGCGGCCATCAGCGCGGCGACACCCAGCAGGGCAATGGCGCTGGTATAGCCCGCCAGGATCTCGATCTTCCAGGTGCCGAAGGCGAACCGCGGGTCGTGCGCGTAGCGCCGTGCACAGCGGTAGGCGAACACCGAAAGGCCCAGCGCGAGTGCGTGCGAGCTCATGTGCCAGCCGTCGGCCAGCACGGCCATGGAGTTGAACCACCAGCCGCCGACGATCTCCACCAGCATCATGCCGACGGTCAGCCACAGGGCGCGGCGGGTATTGCGTTCGGCAAGGGGATTGCCATCGTCGAAGCGATGGTCGTGGCGACGGGCAGCGGCGAGTGTGTCCAGATGCATGGAGTGACCGGCGGGTGGAGTTGATACCCCCATAGGGTATACGATCCACCCATGGCACATGTACACAGAAATCGAAAACAGCTGCTGACCCGGGTGCGCCGCATTGGCGGCCAGGTGGCGGCATTGGAGCAGGCGCTGGACAGGCCCGAGGGTGAAGCGGGCGACTGTGCGGACGTGCTGGTGCAGGTTGCGGCGGTGCGTGGTGCGGCCCACAGCCTGTTGATGGAGTTGCTGCACGAGCACCTGCAGGAGCATGTGGTCGGGGCTGAAGACCCGCAGCAGCGGGCGGCGGAGGCCGAGGTGCTGGTCGAACTGTTGCGGCGTTACGGGAAGTAACGCCGAGCGGGCCGTCGGCGATGCTCAGCAGTGGCGGTGCCGGCGCCGCGCGTTCCAGATGTGGGTGGCGGCCAGCAGCAGGCTGCCGGTGACGGTCAGCGGCGTTTCCCAGGCATGCGAAGGCAGCTCGAGCGCGCCGGCCAGCAGCAGGCCCAGGCCGAGACCGGCCGCGGTCCAGGCCATGACGGGCAGGCGATGGCGGCGGTCGGCCCGCCACAGGGCGTAGCCGGTGAGCGGCAGGGCGATCGCCACGAACAGCAGATGCACCCATTCGGCCTGGGCCCAGGCGCCGAACAGTGGCAACGCGGCGGCAAGCAGGGGCAGCGCCAGGCAGTGCAGCAGGCACAGGCTCGACAGGGCGAGGGCTCCGGCATCGAGCAGTGCGGGGGAAGGGGACTTCATGGGGAGGTTCCTTGCGTAACAATTGTTATACAGTAACATTTCTTTCCCGCAGCCAGACCGCTCCGACATGAACACTGTTTCCCGCGCCGACCGCCGCCTGCCCGTCACCGTGCTGTCCGGCTTTCTGGGGGCCGGCAAGACCACCCTGCTCAACCAGATCCTGCGCAACCGCGAGGGCCTGCGCGTGGCGGTCATCGTCAACGACATGAGCGAGGTCAACATCGATGCGCAGCTGGTGCGCGACGGTGGCGCCGAACTGCGCCGCACCGAAGAGACGCTGGTGGAATTCAGCAACGGCTGCATCTGCTGCACGCTGCGCGAGGACCTGCTGCAGGAAGTGCGGCGGCTGGCTGACAGCGGCCGCTACGACTACCTGCTGATCGAATCCACCGGTATCGGCGAACCGATGCCGGTGGCCGCGACCTTCGCGGTGCGCGATGAGCAGGGCTTCAGCCTGAGCGACATCGCCCGGCTGGACACGATGGTCACCGTGGTCGACGGCAGTGCCTTCCTGGCCGACTTCGGATCGACCCTGCGCCTGGCCGAGCGTGGCCAGCAGGCGGGACCGGACGACGACCGCGGGGTAGTCGACCTGCTCTGCGAGCAGGTCGAGTTCGCTGACGTGATCGTGGTCAGCAAGATCGACCAGGTGGATGAGGAAGTGGTGCAGGACACGCTGGCCGTGCTGCGCGGCCTCAACCGCGATGCGAAGCTGCTGCTGTCCAGCTTCGGTGATGTACCGCTGACGGAACTGCTCGATACCGGCCGCTTCGACTTCGAGCGGGCGCAGCGCGCACCGGGCTGGGTGAAGGAGCTGCGTGGCGAGCACACGCCGGAAAGCGAAGAGTACGGCATTGCCAGTTTCGTCTACCGTTCACGGCGGCCGTTCCATCCGGCCCGTTTCGCGCGCGCGTTGCGCAGTGGCATGCCCGGCGTGATCCGCAGCAAGGGCTGGTTCTGGCTGGCCAACCGCATGGACTGGGTGGGCGAGTTGAACGCGGTTGGCGCGGCAACGCGCACGCAGGCCGCAGGGTTCTGGTACGCCGCGCGTGATCGCGTACGTGCAGGCCTGGAAGACACCACGCCGCTGCTGCCGCCGACGCCCCTGCCGTACAGCGATGTGGGCTGGGCGCGCCAGCAGGCCAACTGCTGGAGCGCTCCGCTGCCGGGCGTGGAGGACTTCCCGGATCGCGCCGCGCATGCCGCGATGGCGCGGCTGTGGCATCCGCTATGGGGGGACCGTCGGCAGGAGCTGGTGGTGATCGGCGTGCACATGGATGAACGCGCGGTGCGCGCGGAACTGGACGCGTGCCTGCTGGATGACCAGGAGCTCCGCGCCGGCCCGCTGCTGTGGCAGCAGTTGCCTCAGTCGTTCCCGGTGTGGAAGCGCTGACGGGAGGGGTTCAAGGGCGTGGGTCGTGCCATTGCCAACCGTCTGCTGTTACCTGCAGTACCTGCGTGGGCCGCAAGGCCTGCAGCAGGTGACGGTCGTGGCTGACCATCATCAACGCACCCGGCCATGCATCCAGCAGCTGTTCCAGCGCCTGCAGTGCCCCCAGGTCCAGGGCATTGCCGGGCTCGTCGAGCAGCAGCAGCTGGGGTGCCGGGTCGGCATACAGCACGCTGGCCAGTGCGCCCTTCACCCGTTCGCCGTCGCTGAGGCTGCTGGCGGGACGCTGGATGCGCTGCGCATCCAGCCCCAGCAACGCCAGGCGCGTGCGCAGCTCGCCAGGATCGGCGGCGGGGTTGGCGGCCTGCACGCTGTCCAGAATGCTGCGCGTACCGCACAACCCCAGCAGCTGCTGGTCCAGCAGGGCCAGCGGCGCCAGGCGCTGCACGGCGCCACTGCGGGCGGGCAGGTGATCGGCCAGCACACGCAGCAGGGTCGATTTGCCACTGCCGTTGTCGCCGATCACGGCGATGCGTTGCCGGCGACGGATCTCCAGCTGCAACGGCAGGCTGCAACCGTACGGCAGTACGAGATCAGTCGCCTGCAGCAGGCGCGTACTGCCACGTTCGCCCTCGCCTGCAAACAGGGCCAGCTCGGGTGTGGCCTGCACGGCCGATGAAGCGGCGCGCAGCTGCGCGGCACTGGCCTGCAGGCGCTCGTTCTGGATCTGCTGCGCACGCCCGTGGCTGGCTTCTGCGCGCTGCTTCTGCCGGCCGAGCAGGATCGGTGCCTGGTTGGCCTGCTTCGCCTCGCGTGTGCCGCGTGCCTGCCGCTGCTGTTGGCGTTCGTGCTGCTCGCGCGCGCTGCGTTGCTGCCGCCGGTGCTGCGCACGTGCGTGGTCAAGCTGTGCGTCCGCTGCGTCCCGCTCGGCGGCGCGTGCCTCGGCATAGTGCTGCCAGGGTCCGCCGTAGCGACGCAGGCCGTGCGCGTCCAGCTCGACGATCTGCTGCATGTGCGACAGCAGCTCGCGGTCGTGGCTGATCACCAGCAGACCGCCGGTCCACTGCTGCAGCTGCGCGTAGAGCTGCTGCCGATGGCGGGCGTCGAGGTGATTGCTGGGCTCGTCCAGAATCAGCCAGTCGGCGCCACTGGCCCAGGCGCCGGACAGCGCCACCTGCATCGCCTGGCCACCGCTGAGGCGGGCCGCCGGCTGCGCAGGATCGAGATCGTCCGGTAGCTGTTGCGCCTGCCAGTGCTGTGCCAGCCGCTCGCGCAGATCCCAATGCTCGCCAATGCAGGCGAAGTCGGCCTCGTCGATGCTGCCAGCCTCGATCCGCGCCAGTGCGGCCAGCTGCGGGCCGACGCCGGCCAGTTCGCCGACGCTGCCACGGGGTGGGTGGCCGGGCGTGGGCAGCAGGAACACGTTGCCGCTGCGGTGCACGTCGCCGCTGTCCGGCGTGATCTGCCCCGCCAGCAGGCGCGCCAGCACGCTCTTGCCGGCACCGTTGGCGCCGACCAGGCCGGTGGCGACCGGTTCAAAGGAAAACGACAGGTCTGAAAACAGCGACCGGCCATCGGCCAGTCGATACGACACGCGATCGAGCGTGAGGAAATGTGCGGTCATGCGACCTCCATGGATGCCGTGTTCTCCCCTGCGCACAGGGGCGGGAAGCGTCGGGCCGTCTAGTTCGAAGACGGCGGCATCAATGGCGCATCGGTCGCGAGCCTCAAGGAGGAATGAGCGGCCAGTATAGCGCCGGCGGCTGAACGGTCGCGCCGCGGCGTGGCTACGGCACGGTGTCCAGGCGCGCGCCGACGAAGTCGATGAACACGCGCAGCTTCGGCAGTACGTGGCGCCCCGAGGGCCACAACAGGTGGAAGGTGCCGCAGGAGTGCACGTACTCGTCCAGCACTGTCACCAGGCGCCCGTCGGCCAGCGTATCGCGCACTGAATGCACGGGTACGAAGGCCAGGCCGACATCGCGCAGGGCCAGGGCCACGCGGGCTTCGATGGTGTTGGAGACCATGTGCACGGGCAGTTCCTGCACGGGTTCGCCTTCGGGCCAGTGGATCGGCCATGGCTCCAGCTTGCCGCTGCTGGGGAAGCGGTAGTGCAGCAGCGTGTGCTGCAGCAGGTCGGCCGGGGTGCGGGGCGTGCCACGCCGCTGCAGATAGGCAGGCGAGGCAACGACACGCCGGGGAAACACCCCCATCCGACGCGCGTTCATGCGCGAATCGCTGGGCTCACCCACGCGCAGCACTGCGTCGAAGCCTTCTTCGATCACGTCCACCAGGCGGTCACTGAAGTCCAGGTCGAGGCGGATGTCCGGATACGCCGCCATGAATTCGGCCATCAGCGGCAGGGTGAGGTCGCCGACCAGCGGCAGGCTGATGCGCAGGGTGCCACTGGGCGTGGCATGCGGTTGCGCCAGTTCGGTACGCGCGGCATCGCGCTCGTCGAGGATGCGCCGGCAACGGGCCAGGAACAGCTGGCCCTCCGCGGTGAGGGTGATGCTGCGCGTACTGCGGTGGAACAGGCGTACGCCCAGGGCCTGTTCCAGCCGGGCCACGCACTTGCCCGCCGCGGAGGCGGAAATGCCCTGCAGGCGCCCGGTTTCGACGAAGCTGCGGGTGTCGGCGGCATGCACGAAGGTCTGCAGGTTGGCGAGATTGTCGAGAACGGACATGGGCGTGGCAGGCTGGGCAGCGGCGGGGGGAATGCAACAGCGTGATGCAGCGCGTTGACGCGCGATGATGGCCTTCCGGTTCCGGGCATCATGCCCATTGCGGACTCCCCGGTCCATGATGCGCGGAGCGGCAACCGGCTTTTTGCCGGCGTCCAGGCTGCCTAAGGTGGCGGCCTCTCCTCCCACGGACTGCCGTCATGAATGCCGCTCTTTCCCCAGTGACTGAACCCGCCCTGCCGTCGGTGCAGCGCCTGCTGCAGCAGGTGCACCCTCATCGGCTGGTCGGTGCGGTCGTGCAGGTGCGTGTGCACGGGGTGCTGCGCCACGCCAGCGCCACCGGCCTGGCCGACCGTGAACGCGGCGAACCGATGCGCCGTGACCATCTGTTCCGCCTGGCATCGGTGAGCAAGCCTCTGCTGACGGTGGTGATCCTGCGCCTGGTCGCCGAGGGCGTGCTTGATCTGGATGCGCCGGTGCAGCGCTGGCTGCCCGATTTCCGGCCGGCGCTCGCCGACGGCAGCACGCCGGCCATCAGCCTGCGCCAGCTGCTCAGTCACAGCAGCGGCCTGGGCTACCGCTTCCTGGAAGCCGATGCGCACGGCCCCTACGCGCGGGCCGGCGTCAGTGATGGCATGGATGCCAATCCGCTGTCGCTGGCCGACAACGTGCGGCGTATCGCACAGGTGCCCCTGCTGTTCCCGCCGGGCAGCCAGTGGATGTATTCGCTGGGCGTGGACGTGGCCGGGGCGGTGGCCGAAGCCGCAACCGGCGAGACCCTGCAGGCGTTGTTCGAGCGCCTGCTGGCGACGCCGCTCGGCCTGCGCGACACCGCCTTCGCAACCGGCGACGCGAGCCGCCTGGCCACGCCCTATGTCAGCGACGACCCGCTGCCGCACCGCCTGCGCGAGGGCGAGGTCGTGCCGGTGTTCCCGGAAACGGTCGGTATCGAGTACAGCCTGGCCCGGGCCACCGATGCCAGCCGCTATCCATCGGCCGGCGCGGGCCTGGTCGGCACGGCCGACGACCTGATGACCGTGCTCGAGGCGCTGCGCGACGGGCAGGCGCCTGCGCTGCTGCCGGCCCCGCTGCTGGCGCAGATGGGCACGCCGCAGGTGGGTGAGGCGGGGCCGCCGGAGCCGGCAGGCTGGGGCTTCGGCCTGGGATTTGCCGTGCTGCGCGATGCGGTTGCCGGCGCAACGCCGCAGGCGCCAGGCAGCTGGCGCTGGGGCGGTGCCTACGGCCACAGCTGGTTCGTCGACCCGGCACGGGGCCTGAGCGTGGTGGCGCTGACCAATACGCTATACGAGGGCATGGACGGTGCATTCGTGGATGAACTGCGCGATGCGATCTACGCCGATCTGGAGGCTGCACGATGAGTGGCCACGCGATCGATGCGGCAGCCCCCGCGGGTGCGGCCTCGCGTCTGCCCTGGGCCGGCCTGCTGGCGCTGGCCGGCGGTGCCTTCATCACCCTGCTGACGGAAACACTGCCGGCCGGGGTGCTGCGGCCGATGGGCGCCAGCCTGGGTGTGAGCGATGCGGCGGTGGGTCAGCTGGTCAGCGTGTACGCGCTGGGTTCGGTACTGGCGGCGCTGCCGATGACCGCGCTGACCCAGCGTTTGCCGCGTCGTCCCCTGTTGCTGGCCGCGATCGCCGGCTTCGTGCTGGTCAATACGCTGACCGCGTTGAGCAGCAGCTACGCGCTGATTCTGGCGGCGCGCTTCCTGGCCGGCGTCAGTGGCGGCCTGCTGTGGTCGCTGGTGGCAGGTTACGCCGCGCGCATGGTGGTGCCTGAGCTGCAGGGACGCGCCATCGCGGTGGCGATGATCGGATCGCCGTTGGCCCTGTCACTGGGCGTGCCAGCCGGTACCCTGCTGGGCCAGCAGATCGGGTGGCGCTGGGCGTTCGCCCTGATGAGCGTGCTGGCAGTGCTGCTGCTGGTCTATGCGCGCCGGGCCCTGCCGGCCCTGCCCGCAGCTGGTTCCGGACGGCGTGTGTCGCTGGCTGCGGTATGGCGCATGCCGGGCGTGCGCAGCACCTTGCTGGTGATGGCGCTGTACGTACTCGCGCACAACGTGCTGTACACCTACATCGAGCCTCTGGCCTTGCAGGCCGGTGCGGGGGCCTGGCTGGACCGCCTGCTGCTGGCGTTCGGCATGGCGGCCCTTGTCGGTATCGCGATCGCTGGCTGGGGTGTGGACCGCCACCTGCATGCGCTGGTCTGGAGCACGGTGCTGGGCTTCATCGCCGCCGTCATGGCGCTGCTGTTGTGGCCGGTGAGCGCGACCGCACTGCTGCTGGCGACGATCGTGTGGGGTGTGGCGTTCGGCGCGGTGCCGACCCTGTTCCAGACGGCACTGGCGCGGCGCGCCGGCGCGGCGGCCGACCTTGCACAGTCGATGCTGGTGACCGGCTGGAACCTGGCCATTGCGGCCGGCGGCGTGGCCGGCGGCCTGGTGCTGCAGTCCGGCGACGCGCGCCATCTGGGCTGGCTGCCGCTGCTGTTGCTGGCGGCAAGTGCGGCGTGGCTGATCGCACGCCCGAAGGCCTGGGCGTAACGCTTACGGCAGTGGCTCCTGTTCGATCGGTACGCTGCGCGGGTTCTGCATCTGTTCGCGCGCTGCGCCGTAGCGCTGCTGCCGCTTGTGGTGGAACGCCACGAATTCGTCGCGTGGCAGCGGCCGGGAGAACAGCCAGCCCTGCCCGAACTGCACCTTCTGGCCGTGCAGATAGGCCAGCTGTGCTTCTGTCTCCACGCCTTCGGCCACGACCCACAGGCCCAGCTCGCGTGCCATACCGATGATGTGCGGGGTGACCGGGCTGGTGGCACTGTCGGTGCCGATCGCATCGACGAAGGACTTGTCGATCTTCAGCGCATCCAGTGGCAGCTGTGCCAGGTACTGCAGGCTGGAATAGCCCACGCCGAAATCGTCGATGGCGACGCTGTGCCCGGCGCGGCGCGCCGCGGCCAGCATCGTGCGGGCGCGGTCCAGGTCGAGGAAGCCGCGCTCGGTGGCCTCCATCCAGATCTGCTGCGGCAGGATGCCGCTGCCGGTCATGTGCTTGGCGATCATCTTCAACGCGCGGCCGCTGCTGATGTCTTCGGCCGCCAGGTTGATCGCCACGTGCGCGCTGCGATCGCCGACCAGCAGTTCGCGCAGGTCGCGCACCACGTTCTCGATCACCAGATCGGTGACATCGCCGATCATGCCGGCCTCTTCGGCCAGCGGAATGAACAGGTCCGGACGCACCTGGGTGCCGTCCGGACGCTGCCAGCGCACCAGCGCTTCGGCGCCCACGCAGATGCCGGTGTCCAGTTCGATGATCGGCTGGTAATGCAGGTACAGCTCGCGACGGCGGATGGCGGTGGCCAGTTCACCCCGCAGCGACAGCCGGCGGCGCGACAACCAGATCACCAGGCCGGCACCGGCGGCGGCCAGCAGCACGCCCAGCGGCACGAACAGCCACGCCTGCTGGCGGAAGCTGGCGGTGAGCGCGGTCCGCGGGGTGGTGGCGATGGCCAGCCATTCTTCATTGCGAGCGGTGGCGTACAGCGTGTTCTGGTCCAGACCAATGCCGGGATCGCGCAGCAGGCTCTGCAGCAGCGCCGGATCCATGTCGTTCTGCCGGGCCAGCAGGCGGCCGTCGGGGCTGGCCAGGGCCAGCCGCACGTTCGGATCAACGATGACATCGACGAAGCGGCGGGGATCGACCAGTACGTCGTAGGAGCCATACAGGATCGACAGCACCTTGCGGCGGCCGCTGGTCTCGGGACGCACATCGACCGCGATGCCGGCGCCGTCGCTGGTGACGTGGTCCGGCCTGGGCTGGTTCACGTCGGACAGGAACGGCCCCCATGAGGTGCACCGCAGTTTGCCGCCTTCGAAATAGCCCAGCTGATCGGCCGAAGGGGTGGTCATCACCAGCGTCTGCATGCGCCGGATGTGCTCCGGGCTGCAGGCGGGGAGTGCGGTGGCCTCGGCGGATTTCAGTGCGGCCAGCGCTTCCTGGTAGGACAGGTCCGCACGCCGCAGGGTGCGTTCGGCGATGTCATGCAGGCGCTGCTGCTCCACGCTCACGGCGCGGTCCCACGTGGCGTAGGCCATGACGGCGATGGGAATGGCCGCCGCCAGCAGCGCCAGCGCGGTTCCCCCGATGATGATCCGCAGTCGGCTCACGTCCGGGGCTCCAGCAAGGCAGGCAGGGCAGGGCGCATGGTCGGGCCGATCCTTGGGCAGATGCGGCTATCTGAGCATGCCGCCGCGCCGGGCGGAATGGGACGAATCAGGTATTCGGTCACATTGTGGTGAAAGCGGCCAACTTTGCCGGATTCAGCCCGTCCCCAGCTGGCGCAACCGGCCCGGGAGGACTACCGTCGGACGCTTCGCCCGCCGATTCCGCGCCATGACCGACCCTGCCCAGCCCCCCGAGCATCTGCGCCGCAGCCTGTCCAACCGCCACCTTCAGCTGATTGCCATCGGCGGTGCCATCGGCACCGGTCTGTTCATGGGATCGGGCAAGACCATCAGCCTGGCCGGCCCGTCCATCGTATTCGTTTACCTGATCATCGGCGCGATGCTGTTCTTCGTCATGCGCGCGATGGGCGAACTGCTGCTGTCCAACCTGCAGTACAAATCCTTCATCGATTTTTCCACCGATCTGCTTGGGCCCTGGGCCGGCTTCTTCTGTGGATGGACCTACTGGTTCTGCTGGATCGTCACCGCCATCGCCGATGTCATCGCCATCGCTGCTTACGCACAGTTCTGGTTCCCCGGCCTGGATGCGTGGATTCCGGCACTGATGTGCGTGCTGTTGCTGCTGGGGTTGAATCTGGTGACAGTGAAGCTGTTCGGTGAGATGGAGTTCTGGTTCGCGCTGATCAAGATCGTGGCGATCTGCGCGCTGATCATCACCGGCGCCGGCCTGGTGGCGTGGGGCTTCACCTCGCCCAGCGGGCACACCGCCTCGCTGGCCAACCTGTGGAACGACGGTGGCATGTTCCCGATGGGACTGGTCGGCTTCTTTGCCGGTTTCCAGATCGCGGTGTTCGCCTTCGTCGGCATCGAGCTGGTGGGAACCACCGCCGCTGAAACCGCCGACCCGGAGCGCAACCTGCCCAAGGCGATCAACTCGATCCCGGTGCGCATCATCATCTTCTACGTGCTTGCGCTGGTGGCGATCATGGCAGTGACGCCGTGGCGGCAGGTGGTGCCGGACAAGAGCCCGTTCGTGCAGCTGTTCGTATTGGCCGGGATCCCTGCCGCCGCCAGCCTGATCAATTTCGTGGTGCTGACCTCGGCAACGTCCTCGGCCAACAGCGGCATCTTCTCCACCAGCCGCATGCTGTATGGCCTGGCGGAAGAAGGCCACGCGCCGCGCGGCCTGTCGAAACTGTCGCGCGCGGCGGTGCCGGCCCGCGGGCTGCTGTTCTCCTGCCTGTGCCTGCTGGGCGGCACGCTGCTGATCTACCTGATCCCGAATCTGGTGACCGCCTTCACCCTGGTGACGACGCTGGCGACGGTGCTCTTCATCTTCGTCTGGTCGCTGATCCTGGTGGCTTACATGGTCTACCGCCGCCGTTACCCGCAGCGCCACGAGGCCTCGATCTTCAAGATGCCCGGTGGCGTGGCGATGTGCTGGGCGTGCCTGGTGTTCTTCGCGGGCGTGCTGGTCCTGTTGAGCCTGCAGGCCGATACCCGCCAGGCCCTGATCGCCAGCCCGGCGTGGTTCGTGCTGCTGGGCGTGGGCTACGCGCTGCGCGGCCGGATGGCCCGCTAGGGGCGCGGCCGCCACCGCATTCACCCATCGTTAGCGGGGGCGGCCGGATGATCCGGCCGCCATGACCCGCCGCCCCGTCCTCGCTGCGCTGATGCTGCTGCCCCTCCTGTGGGCCGGGACGGCGGCTGCGCGCACGGTGTACCGCTGCGTGCAGGGCAACACCGTCAGCCTGGCCACCGCGCCGGAACCCGGTTCGCGCTGCACCGCGCGAGATATCGACGACAACGCCATCCAGACCCCGAACCTGTGGGGCAACATGGGGGTGTTCAGCGGCGTGCTGTACGAACGTGAGCAGGACGGCCGGCTGGTCTATTCCACCCGCAATCTGCCGGGCTCGCGGGTGTTCCTGAAATTCACCGTGGCCACGCCGCCGGGCGAGCCTGCGCATGAGGGCCTGGGCCGGGTCGGCAAGCCGCAGCTGGCGCCGCACGCGCGGCAGTTCAGGGCGGCAGCGAAGGCGACCGGTGTTGATGATGCCTGGCTGCGTGCCATCGCCCACGCCGAAAGCAACTTCGACGCGCTGGCGGTGTCCAGCAAGGGCGCCCAGGGCGTGATGCAGCTGATGCCCGAGACCGCACTGGAGTACGGGGTGAGCGACCCGTTCTCGCCACAGCAGTCGATCGACGGTGGCGCGCGCTACATGCGCGCGCTGCTGCGCCGCTACAACGGCGACCGCACGCTTGCCGCGGCCGCGTACAACGCCGGCATCGGCGCGGTGACCCGCTACAAGGGCGTACCGCCCTACGCGGAAACGCTGGCCTACGTGGACAAGGTGATGGCGTTGTACACGCGCTATCGCGAGGCGATGGGCATCCGCATCGAGGTGCCGGCAAAGTAGCCACTCGTCGGACGGTGATTGTGGGCGCCCCTCGGCCGCGGCAGGATGGCGCTGCACGGGTGGGCGGGGGAGCGCCGGCCCGGGCGTCGAGGGACAATCCGGCCTGCAGCATCGAATCCACAGGGGGATGTGCATGAAGCCTATCAGGAGCGTGGTCGCGGCATTGCTGTTCGCGATCGCATGCAATGGCTGTGCCAGCAAGAACGTGTTGTATCGCGATGCCGAACGACGACAGGACGCAACCGCGCTGTTCCTGGACCGTGAGGGCAGTCTCTACCCCGCAGCCAGCGTGGCGGTGCCGGTGCAGCAGATGCTGGAAGGGGCACGCCCGTCGTCGGCGGAGTTCGCGACGCTCCGGCATCTCTACCAGCAGTCGGCAGTGCCAGGTGCCGCCTCGGCAGCGGCGTGGCGCAGCCTGCTTGCCGATACCGGGGTGACGCCCGACGCCGCCTTCACCGACACCTGGCAGCAGATCCAGCAGGTGCTGCGTGCGCGCGCCTCGCAGCAGCTGGATCGTGCGGCGGAGGACGGCCGTGTGGTGGTGCTGCTCGTGCACGGCTACAACAACGACTACCGCGAGGCAGCCGCCTGGTACGAACGGGTGGAGCGTGATTTCCGCGAGCGCGGGGCGGCCAGCGGGCAGACGTTGTCATTCGTGCGCGTGTACTGGGATGGCCTGCATGGCAATGCGTTCCGGATCTGGGGCGCCGCCCAGCTCAACGGGCCCTACGTGGGGCTGGAGCTGCGCAGGGTGCTGGCGGGTGTGGACAACAGGGACATGCCGTTGCGGGTGTTCACCCACAGCTCGGGTGCGTACGTGATGAACAACGCATTGGGCAACGGCTCTTCGCCGCTGCGCGGCATGCAGGACGCTTACTACCGTCGCGCTGCCGGTCTGGATGGCTATGGATTCCCGCCGCTGCGCAACCTGCGCATGGCGATGCTGGTACCGGCGCAGCCGCCGACGGCGATGGCCAACTACCATCATCCGCGCCTGGAGCAGACCTTCGGCACGATCCCCGACCGGTTGATCCTGGGCCTGAGCCGGCACGATTTCGCCACCGGCAAGGGCCGCCGGCTGGGATCGTGCAGGATGGCGGGCAACACCTGCATGGCCACCCACATCCGCTATTCCTGCGCAGCGGTACGGCGCGACCTGCGCAGCAGCGAATCGCACGGGCGAAAGCAGGTGTGGGCCGTCGCGTTTCCGCAGCCCGCGCTGAGATCGCATCCCCATGCGGTAGCGTCCTATATGCAGGATGGCGACTGGAAGCTGTTCGCGGACGCGCTGCTGCTCGACACCGCGCTGGAGCCGGCCAACCAGGCTGCGCTGTGCGAGCGCAGGGTAGGGCCGCTGAAGCACAGCGATGCCTGGCCTGACGAAATCAAAGTGCGCGCTGCAACAGCACCCGATCGTGCGGCTGAGGCCGATGCGGGTTGGCATGGGTGGCACTACTGGCTAAGTTCGTCGCTCCCCGTTGAATGATGGAACACGATGGCGCGGCGATACTGGATGGCGGCGGTTGCGGTGGCAACCGCCGGTGCATTGGCAGCGACCTTCTGGCTGCCGGACGAACCCCACCCCGACACACCTGCGGGACCAGCGCCGACGCCGCTGGCATGGACCGCGCAGATCGAACTGCTGGCCGGTGATGGCCATCCGGGCGATCGGGATGGCGCCTCCGCGCAGGCGCGCTTCGCCGACCCCTACGCGCTGCTGCGGCTGGCCGATGGCAGCGTCTACTTCACCGATGGCGGCGACAACAACCGTATCCGCCGCCGCCTGCCCGATGGCCGCGTCGAGACCGTGGCCGGGCAGGGCGAGGGTCGCGTCGATGGCCCGGCATTGCAGGCACGCTTCCACACGCCGTCCGGCATCGCCGCCGATGCACAGGGCAATCTGTACGTGGCCGACACCGGCAACCATGCGATCCGCCGCATTGGCGTCGATGGCCAGGTGACCACGGTGGCCGGCGGCGAGCAGGGGTACGCCGACGGTCCCGGCGCGCAGGCACGTTTCGATGCGCCGATGGGTATCGCCGTGGATGCGCAGGGGCAGATCTACGTGGCCGATACCTGGAACGACCGGATCCGGGTGATCGGCACCGACGGCAGTGTGCGCACCCTCGCCGGGGGCGATCGGCCTGGTTTCATCGACGCGGCAGGAGGCGAGGCGCGGTTCGATACACCGGTGGCGTTGGCCTTCGACGCGCACGGGGTCCTGCTGGTGGCGGATCTGTTCAACAACGCGGTGCGTCGTGTCGGTGCCGATGGCACGGTCAGCACGTGGGTCGGCAGTGGCGGGGTCATCAACGGGCCGCTGTCGCTGACCGCGACCCATGATGGCGTGCTGTACGTGGGCGACCTTGAGGGACGCGTGGTGCAGGTCACCGCACAGGGCCACCAGATCGCACTGGTGGGCAATGACCGACTGCCGCGGCTGGCGCGCCCCAGCGGCCTGGCGCTGGATGCGGATGGCAGCCTGCTGGTGGCCGACGCGGCCGGATACCGGCTGCATCGGCTGCGGCCGCTGCCGGTGGGCGAGCTTCCGGCCCCTGCGCTGGTTGGACCTGCCGCTGATGCAGCACTGCCGGACACGGCCGGGCGCTGGCCGCTGGCACCGCAGGAGGGCTGGCACGAGGTGGTCGGCACGCTGGGCGAGGTGCGGGGCAATTTCAGGGGGGAGAGCCGGCACCATCTGCACGGCGGCTTCGATGTGCGCGGCGATGTCGGCCAGACCGTGCTGGCCATTGCCGAGGGCAAGATCAGCAGCCCGGTGGCCAGCTGGAGCCTGGGCGGGCAGGGCGAAGGGCTGGCGGTGGACCGGCTGAAGTACATCCACATGCGGGTGGGCCGCACGCCGCGCGGGGAACCGTTCGACGCGCGCTGGCAGGCGCTGTATGACGACCAGGGCGCGCTGGAACGCATCCGCGTGCGCCGGGGCACGCGCATCCACGTGGGCGATCGCCTGGGCAGCATCAACAGCCAGGCGCACGTGCATCTGGCGGTGGGTACCAGCGGCTTTGAAACCAACGCGGTCGCGCTGGGGTTCCGCAACTTCGCCGATCACTTCGCGCCGCGCATCACCGATGTGGCGCTGCTGGACGCCAACGACCAACCGATGACGGCGGGGAGCGACGGCAGCGTGATGGTCGCGCGGCAGGGACGGGGCGTGCAGATCGTGGTCGAGGCCTGGGACCAGGTCGACAACAACCTGGCCCGGCGCAGGCTGGGCGCGTACCAGGTGGGCTACCAGATCCTGGATGCGGCCGGTCGGCCGCTGCAGGGCTACGAGCAGCCGCGCTGGAACATCGTGTTCAACCGCATGCCGCCGCAGAATGCCGCCGTAAAGGTTGCCTACGCACCGGACAGCGGCATCACGGTGCACGGCAGCGCCGTCACCCGTTTCCGCTACCTGGTCACCAACACCGTGCGCGATGGCCTGATGGAGACCGGCCGCTGGCAGCCGGCAGCCCTGCCGCCGGGGGACTACATCGTGCGTGCCAGCGTGCGCGACTACAGCGGCAACGAGGGCATCGGCAAGCGCGAGGTCAGAGTACGGCTGCTGCCATAGCGGGCGGGGCGCCGCAGCGCTCGCGCTCGGCGTCCATGTCCTCCAGCGGGCGCACTTCGATGCTGCCGAAGCGTGCCCACGGGAACTCGCGCGCGATGCGCATCGCCTCGTCACGGTCGCGCGCGACAATGAGATTGAAGCCGGCCAGCAGCTCGCGGGTTTCGGCGAACGGGCCATCCAGCACCCGGCTGTGGCCATCGCGGACGCGCAGGGTCTGCGCGGTATCCACCGGCTGAAGTTTCTGCGCCAGCAGCAGCGTGCCTTCGGCCTGCAGCCTGTCGGCGTGGGCCAGGCAGTCGCGCATCAAGGTGTTGAACGCCTCGGTCGGCAGGGCCTGCAGCAAGGCAGGTTCGATGTAGATCAGAAGCAGGTACTGCTGCATGGCGCGATCCTGGCGGGGGCGGACCTGCATGATCGCGCAGGTTTGCGCCGGGGCATGTTGCAGCGCGGGAGACCGGTGCCCGATGCCCCCCTAAAAAAAACTTTCAGAATTTGTCGATTCCCCGTCCCCTCGTTCGTTGTAACAGTGAAGGGCGCGCACCTGCGCCCCACGGGAGACCCACATGAAAGTCATGGTGATCGTCAAAGCCAACGCCGATTCCGAAGCCGGACGCCTGCCCAGCGAGCAGGAGCTGACGGCCATGGGCGCCTACAACGAACAGCTGGTTGCCGCCGGCATCATGCTGGCCGGTGAAGGCCTGCATGCCACCGCGCGTGGCCGCCGCATTCACTTCGGCGGCGCTGGACCGCAGGTCGAGAGCGGCCCGTTCGCGCCCGTCGCCGACCAGATCGCAGGCTTCTGGCTGTGGAATGTCCGCTCGCTCGACGAGGCCGTGGAATGGGCCAGCCGCGCGCCCTTCGGCAGTGGTGGCACGCTCGAGGTGCGCCCGCTCATCTCCGCCGAAGACTTCGGCGAAGCCTTCACCCCCGAATTACAGCAGCAGGAACAGCGTCTGCGCGAGCAGCTCGAAGGCTGAGCCCCGCCGCGCCGCGAACACTCGACATCTTCAACCGAACGGAGCACCCCGATGAAACTGATTCCCTTCCTTGGCTTCAGCGGCCAGGCCCACGAGGCGATGGCCTTCTACGCCAAGGCCCTGGGTGGCCAGGTCACCTCGGAAATGAAGTACCGCGACATGCCCCCCTCCGACGGCTCGCCGGGGTGCAACGAGATGCCGGCCGACACCCTTGACCACGTGGCCCACAGCCAGCTGGAAATCGGCAGTGCCATCCTGATGGCCGCCGACGGCCCCGGTGCCGGCGACGGTGGCTCGACCACCATCAATGTCGATGTCGACAGCATCGAGGAGGCCGAGCGCGTGTTCGCCGCGCTGGCCGATGGGGGCCAGGTGCAGATGCCGATCGCCGAGACGTTCTGGGCGCACCGCTGGGGCATGTTGACCGATCGCTACGGCAAGCCGTGGATGGTCAACTGCATGAAGCAGCCCTGATCGCCCGCCTTCTTTCCATTTCCCAGGGAACCTGAGCAATGAGCACACCGCAACCGCAGATGATCTTCGTCAACCTGCCCGTGCAGGATCTGGACAAGTCCAAGGCCTTTTTCGCCGCACTGGGCTACCACTTCAACCCGGCGTTCACCGATGAGAACGCGGCCTGCATGGTGGTCAGCGACAGCATCTTCGTGATGCTGCTGGTCAAGCCGTTCTTCCAGCAGTTCACCACCAAGGCGATCGCCGACGCGCAGGCGCAGACCGAGGTGATCACCTGCCTGTCCGCCGACAGCCGCAACGCAGTGGACGTGATGGTGGACAAGGCACTTGCCGCCGGTGCCACTGAACCGCAGCCGGCGCGCGACTATGGTTTCATGTACCAGCGTGGCTTCCAGGACCTGGACGGACATCTCTGGGAAATCGCCCACATGGACGGCGAGCCGGGCTGAGCGGCCACGCCCGACGACAGGAGAACGCTCATGGCTTACGTCGATGCCTATGTGCTGCCGTGCCCCGAGGACAAGGTCGCGGCCTACCGCCGCCTTGCCCGCAAGGCCGGTGCGGTGTGGAAGGATCACGGTGCGCTTCAGTACATGGAATGCGTGGCCGACGACGTGGAGCCCGGCACGTCGACCTCGTTCCCGCGTGCGGTGAAGGCCAAGCCGGGCGAGACCGTGATCGTGGCCTTCGTGGTGTTCCGATCGCGTGCGGCACGTGACCGCATCAACGCGAAGGTGATGGCCGATCCGCGCCTGGCCGGCATCGGCCCGAAGGACATGCCGTTCGATACCCGGCGGATGTTCTGGGGCGGTTTCAGGCCCATCGTCGAAGCGTGACTGCCGGTGCTTGTGCGGCGGGAACGTGCATGCTGTGATCGGCGCATGCACGAGCCCTCCCTGACCCAGCGCCTGGAGACTCTCTGGCGGATGGAATCGCCAGTGTTGATCGCGCGCCTGGCGCGGCTGCTCGGCGGTGATGTCGGCCGCGCCGAGGAACTGGCCCAGGACACCTGGCTGGCTGCGCTGGAGCGTTGGCCGGAGCAGGGCATCCCGGACAATCCTGGAGCCTGGCTGATGACCACTGCGCGCAACCGGGCCATCGATGTACTGCGCCAGCACCAGCGGGTGGCGCAGCAGCATGCGCAGTGGGGCGAGGCACTGCATCCGGCCGCGCTGCCGGCACCGGACGACAGCACCGCGCTGGAAGACGATCTTGGCGACGATCTGCTGCGCCTGATGTTCGTGGCGTGCCATCCGGTACTGCCCGCGGACGCGCGCGTGGCGCTGACCCTGCGCCTGCTCGGCGGGCTGACCACGAGCGAGATCGCGCGCGCGTTCCTGCAGCCGGAACCGACCATCGCCCAGCGCGTGGTGCGCGCCAAGCGCACGCTCGCGCAGAAGCAGGTGCCCTATGAAGTGCCGCGTGCCGAGGCGTTGCCCGCGCGCCTGGCCTCCGTGCTGGAAGCGATCTACCTGGTGTTCAACGAAGGCTACGCCGCCAGTGCCGGCGATGACTGGATGCGACCAGCGCTGTGCGAGGAGGCGCTTCGCCTGGCGCGCATTCTCGCCCACCGCATGCCGGCCGCCGCCGTGCTGGGACTGCTGGCACTGATGGAACTGCAGGCCTCGCGCGCCGCGGCGCGGGTGGATGCGCAGGGCCGGCCGGTGCTGCTGGACCAGCAGAACCGCGCACGCTGGGACTGGCTGCAGATCGAACGCGGGCGGCAGGCGCTGGCGCGCGCGCTGTCGGCCGGCGGTAGCGACGATCCCTACGTGCTGCAGGCCTGCATTGCCGAGTGCCATGCAACGGCGCGCCAGGCCGACCAGACCGATTGGGCACGCATCGCCGGGCTGTATTCGCGGTTGCTGCAGATCCAGCCTTCGCCTGTGGTGGCGTTGAACCGGGTGGTAGCCATCCTGCGCAGTGAGGGCGCGTTCGCTGCCTGGGCGCATCTGCAGCCGCTGCTCTCCGATGACCGTCTGCGTGACTACGCACCGTTGCAGGTCGTCCGTGGCGAGGTGCTGCAGCACCTGGGTCGGGTCGAAGACGCCCGGCAGGCGTTCCAGGCCGCTGCCGCGCTCACCGACAACGTGCGCGAACGCGATCACCTGCTGGCGCGGGCCCATCCGACAGTGCCAAAAGCGCCTTAAATCCCTCGGGCCCCTTTTGTACACTCGGCTGGGATTTCCCTGCTGGAGAGAGCAATGAAGCGAGTAGCACTGGGCGTGCTGGCCCTGTCGGTGTCGGGCGCGCTGATGGCGGCCACGCCGAAATTCGATGGCGCGCGGATTTCCGCCGACGTGAAGGAACTGGCCTCGGACGCCTATGAGGGCCGTTCGCCGGCCACGGCGGGCGAAGCGAAGACCATCGCCTACCTGAGCAAGCAGTTTGCAGACGCCGGGCTGCAGCCGGGCGGCGACCTGAAGGATGGCAAACGCCTGTGGACCCAGGCCGTGCCGCTGCGCAAGGGCGACATCGTCGGGACGCCGCAGCTGGCCCTGCATCAGGGTGACAGGACCATCGCGCTGGAGCAGGGCAAGCAGATCGCCGTGCGCGCGGCCATGAACGGCGCCAGCACGGTGGACATCAGCAAGGCGCCGCTGGTCTTCCTCGGCTACGGCGTGAAGGCCCCGGAGCGCAACTGGGACGACTTCAAGGGCGTGGACCTGAAGGGCAAGATCGCGGTCGTGCTGATCAACGACCCGGACTTCGAGACCGGCAAGGGCGACTTCGACGGCAAGGGCATGACCTGGTACGGCCGCTGGCCCTACAAGTACGAGGAAGGCGCACGCCAGGGCGCGCTGGGCGTGCTGATCGTGCATGAGACCGCACCGGCCTCGTACGGCTGGGCCACGGTCGCCGGCTCCAACACCAACACCATGTTCGATGTGGTGCGCGACAACCCGGCCGACAGTCACCCTCTGCTGGAAGGCTGGATCCAGCGCGACCTGGCCGTGGACCTGTTCCGCGCGGCCGGCCAGGATTTCGAGGCACTGAAGAAAAAGGCGCAGCAGCGCGACTTCACGCCGGTCACGCTGACCGGCGCCAGCCTGGACGCGAAGTATGCGGTGAAGACCGAAGTGATCACCTCGCACAACGTGGCGGCGCGGCTGGAAGGCAGCAGTCACCCGGACGAGACCGTGATCTACAGCGCCCACTGGGACCACATCGGCGTGGGCGAGCCCGATGCCCGCGGCGACCGCATCTTCAACGGTGCGCTGGACAATGCCAGTGGCACCGCTTCGCTGATCGAACTGGCCCGTGGCTTCGCCAAGGGCAAGCAGCCGCAGCGCTCGCTGCTGTTCCTGGCGGTCACCGCCGAAGAAAAGGGCCTGCTGGGTTCGGAGTACTACGCGACCCACCCGTTGTATCCGCTGGAGAAGACCGTGGCGGTGATCAACATGGATGGCATGGCGCCGTTCGGCCCCTCGCGCGACTTCGGCATCTACGGTGCCGCGCGCTTCGAGCTGCTGGACCAGCTGAAAGAGGTGGCCAAGGGCTGGGACATCCGCTATACGCCCGATCCGAAGCCGGAAGCGGGCCTGTTCTTCCGCTCTGACCATTTCCCGTTCGCCAAGCGCGGCGTGCCGGCGCTGTCCTGGTCGGCCGGACAGGACTGGGTGGACGGGGGCGTGGCTGCTGGCAGGAAGGCGTCGGAGGACTACACCGCCAAGCGCTACCACCAGCAGGGCGACGAGTGGCAGCCGGACTGGGTGTTCGCCGGCGCCGCCCGCGACCTGGAGGTGCTGTACACCCTGGGCAACCAGCTGGCGAACTCGCGCAGCTGGCCGAACTGGAGCAAGGACGAGTCGTTCCGCGCCGTGCGTGACGAAAGCGCGGGGCAGCGGAAGTAAGGGAAGGCGGGGCGCTGCCCCGCCCCCCCGGTAGCGCCGGGCCACGCCCGGCGTTTCCGGGAGGGGTTCCATCGCGGCTTTCCCGCACTTCGTCGCAGGCCGCTTGTCTGCCCGGCAGGCCGCCCTATGCTCGGCTTACCCCTTTCACCAAGGCGCCGCCGTGTTCGCCAGCCTCACTCTCATTTTCCGTCATCTGTTGGCCTGGGCCGCGGCGCTGGTCGTGGCCGGCATGGTCTGGAGCGGCATCTTCAGCGGCATGAACGATGGCCCGGGCTGGATCTTCGGCCTGCTGGCGATGTTCCTGATGATTACCGCGCTGGGCAGTGCGATCAGCCATGTGCGCCGGGTCTGGCTGGTGGCCGGGCGCCTGGACGCGAGCACGCTGTCCGGGCGCCAGCGTCGGCAGGTGGAACTGCCGATGGATGCCGGCCAGGCCTTTGCCGTGGTCGAGGCGGCCGTGGCCGAGCTGCCCCGGGTAGAGGACGTGGAAAGCGCGGCCGGCAGCCTGCAGGTGCGCGCCTACGTGCGCCGCGTCGACCCCTGGAACGGCCGCCAGCCCTCGCGCTGGAACCTGCCCGCGCGGCTGGCGATCAAGCGCAACGGCGTGCTGGCCACGGTCACGCCCGGGCAGGGCACCAGTACCGTCACCCTGCTGTTCGAGCCCGATGCGGGCTGGTGGGCCGATCTGCTGGCGCTGGACGAAGGCAGCAACTACGAGAATGCCGAAGCGGTCACCCGTGCGATCAGCCGTCGGGTGGCCGACCAGCGCCGCACCGAGCAGGCCGCCGCGGAGCAGACCCAGGTGGAAAAGGAGCTGTCGGTGGCGCGCCTGAACCTGCTGCACGCGCAGGTCGAGCCGCACTTCCTGTACAACACGCTGGCCAATGCCCAGGTGCTGACCCGCACCGATCCGGCGCGGGCCGAGCAGATGCTGGGACACCTGATCCAGTACCTGCGCAGTTCGTTGCCGCAGGTGGACGAATCGATGTCGACCCTCGGCGTGGAGCTGGAGCGTACCCGCGCGTACCTGGAGATCCTGCGGATCCGCATGGGCGCAAGGCTCGCGGTGGAGGTGCAGGTGCCGCCGGAACTGCATGCGGTGAAGCTGCCGGCGATGGCGCTGCAGACGCTGGTCGAGAACGCGATCAAGCACGGCCTGGAGCCCAAGCCCGGAGGTGGAACGATCTGGATCCTGGCGCGCGGCTTCGACGACCACGTGACGGTGACCGTGGCCGATGATGGGCTCGGCTTCAGCCAAGGCACCACCAGTGGCACCGGCATCGGCCTGAAGAACCTGCGCGAGCGGCTGCGCCTGACCTGCGGCGAGCAGTCCGGCGTAGCGATCGTCGCCAATTTCCCCAGCGGCGTTGCTGCGACCATGACATTGCCGCCATCCAGCAAGGAGCGCAGCCATGCCGCTTGAAGCCCTGATTGCCGAGGACGAGGAACTGCTGCGGCAGTCGCTGGTGGACCAGCTGCGCCGGCTGTGGCCGGAGCTGAAGCTGGTGGCCGAGTGCGAAGACGGCGCCAGTGCACTGGAGCAGCTGGCCGAGAAGCAGCCGGACATCGCGTTCCTCGACATCCGCATGCCGGGCATCACCGGCATCGAGGTCGCGCGTGCACTGTCCGAGCTCAGCCCGCGCACGCAGGTGGTGTTCGTCACCGCCTACGACCAGTACGCCATCGATGCCTTCGAACAGGGTGCGATGGACTACCTGCTCAAGCCGGTCAGCGATGAGCGCCTGCTGGCCACGCGCGAGCGCATCCTCGCGCGGTTGCCCTCCACGCGCCACGATGATGCGGTGCTGGAACGCCTGCTCCAGCGTCTGGGACCGGGACAGAACGGTGACCGCCCGCCGCTGGCGTGGATCACCGCCAGCAATGGCCGCGAGACCCAGCTGATCATGCTGGAGGACGTGGTCTACTTCCGCGCGGACAACAAGTACACCACCGTGATCACCGCCGCCGGCGAGAGCCTGCTGCGCACCCCGCTGCGCGAACTGCTGGAAGTGCTCGATCCGCAGCACTTCCGCCAGATCCACCGCTCGACCATCGTCAACATGAAATCGGTCGCTGCGGTCAGCCGCGACGATACCGGGCGCGGTGTGCTGCGCCTGCGCCAGCGGCCGGAAACGCTGGTGGTCAGCCAGCCCTTCATGAGCCTGTTCCGCGGCATGTAGCCGCGACGTTGCATCTGCCCCGAGGAATGACCATGCCCCGTCTGCTGCTTGTGTGTGCTGTGCTGCTGGCACTGGCCGGCTGCGAAAAATCCAGTAATTCCTCGATTACCCGCGCGCGCGCCAACGGCGTGGACACGCTGTACAGCAAGGGCACCGTCGTCGATGGTCAGGCGCGGTTCCAATGCATCGCCAGCAGCAGTGGCAGGTGCCACTATCTCGTGCTGGATCCGGCCTGCAGCACCGAGGCCACCTGCGCCACGCCGCCCCTGCGGCGTTTTTCGGTGGCCGTAGGCCAAACCGAAACCATGCGAGGCCTGCCCGAGGGCTTCCACCAATGCGTCAGCCAGGACCCGATAGAACAATGCCACCGTGAGTGATCACGGTGGCATTGTGGACCCCCCCGTTTTCCGCAAGGGTCAGTAGGCAGGCTGCAGCGTCAGTTCGTGATGGTGTTCGGTTTCGCCTACATGGTTCAGCCGCCCGACCAGTTCGGAGTGCTGCTTCATCCGTCCGATCTCGGTCATGATGCGGATGTCCTCATGGCGCAGCTCGCGCCTGGCGGTGACCGCCTGCTTGTAGTCCAGCACTTCCGGGTAGTGCTCGGCCAGGTCCAGCGCCTCGGCCACATGCTCGACGCTGTCGGCCTTGGAACTGATGCGGGCCCGGCTGTTGAAGGCTTTCATCCAGCGCTCGAACCCGGCCTGCTGGTCGAACATGTTGGCCATGAACCAGATCACGAACAGGATCGAGACCCATGAGCCGAACACGATCACCACGCGGGTGAAGGTGATATGGAAGTCGTCACGCCACAGGTAGTTGGCGATCAGGCCCAGAATCACCAGCGACGCCGCCTGCCAGCCGATGATGGAGGCGATCAGCCACTGGCACTTGGCCTGGGCCAGCACCGCCACTTCATCGCGGATCTGCTGCTCGCTGAGATTGCGCCAGTGCGCGACCTGTTTGTCGAACGGGCTGCTGTAGAGCTCGTTGTCGCGAAGCAGAATTCCCAAACCCTTGAACAAAGCAATCATGGCTGGCTCCTTGTGGAACGTGCGTCGATCAGCGTTGGACGGTGTGGCGGGTTCAGTTCTAGCACTTCCAGCGAGCGGTGCAATGGGCGGAACGCCAAGCGGCGTAAGGGTCTTGTCCGGCCGGGTGAAGTTTTGTGCGATGCAGCACAGTGCCCGCACCCTGCGACAGGATGTCGCAGGGTGAAACGTGCTGCGGGCGCACATGAAACCGGGGATGAGCAGGGATCCCGGCAATCGGCCTCGTCTTCGGCCTGAATCGGCACCGACCGCGCAGCCTGCCAGGCCCGGTGCGGATGAAAACGGGCGCCTCGCGGCGCCCGTTTCCCTCATCTCACCAGACTTTGACCCGCTTGTCGGGGGCCAGGTACAGCTTCTGGCCCTCCTTCACCTCGAACGCCGGGTACCAGGCGTCGATGTTGCGCACGGTGAGCGCGCGGAACTGGCCCGGCGCGTGCACGTCGGTCAGCAGCGAATTGCGCAGCGCCTGCTCGCGGCTCTTGCTGCGCCATGCCTGGGCGAAGCCGAGGAAGAAGCGCTGGTCCGGGGTGAAGCCTTCCAGGGTCTGGCCCGGCTTGCCCTGCAGCGACAGCTGGTAGGCGTCGTACGCCGTTCCCAGACCGGCGACGTCGGCGATGTTCTCGCCCAGCGTCAGCTTGCCGTTGACGTGCACGCCGGGGAACGGCTCGTAACTGCTGAACTGGGCCGCGAGCGCGTCGCCGGCGGCGTTGAACTGCTTCAGGTCCTCGGCGGTCCACCAGTTGTGCAGCTTGCCGGTCTCGTCGAACAGCGCGCCGGCATTGTCGAACCCGTGGCTGATCTCATGGCCGATCACCGCACCGATCGCACCGTAGTTCACCGCATCATCGGCGGCCCCATCGAAGAACGGCGGCTGCAGGATCGCGGCCGGGAACACCAGGCGGTTCTCCAGCGGCACGTTCATCGCGTTGATGGTCTGCGGCAGCATCGCCCACTCACCGTGGTCGACCGGCTTGCCCAGCTTGGCGATGTTGCGCTGGTACTCGAACAGCTCGGCGCGCTGTGCATTGCCCAGCGGATCGTCGCGGCGGATTTCCAGACCGCTGTAATCGCGCCATTTTTCCGGATACCCCATGCCCACGGTCAGGCCGGCCACCTTTGCCTTGGCGCTGGCCTTGGTCTGCGGCGACATCCACGACAGCGCGTCGATGCGCCTGGCGAACGCGGCGATGATGTTCTTCGCCATTTCGTCCGCGCGCTCCTTGGTCCTGGCGTCGAAGTGCTTCTCGACATAGCGCTTGCCGATGGCCTCACCGACGGCGTGGTTGGCATCATCCACCGCGCGCTTCCAGCGATCGCTCTGCTGCGGCGTGCCGCTCAGCGCGGTGCCGTGGAAGGCGAAGCGGGCATCGGCGAACTTCTTCGGCAGGTACGCCGCGGCGCGATCCAGCGCATGGAAGGCCAGGTAATCCTTCCAGACCTCCAGCGGCTCGGTGGCCACCAGCCTGGACAGCCCGGCCACCGCCCTGGGCTGCCAGACGATGAAGTCCTGCTGCTTGCCCAGTGCAGCGGCATCGAGGAAGGCGGTCCAGTCCATGCCCGGGGCCTTGGCGTTGAAGTCAGCCTGGGTCCAGGGGTTGGCACCCTTGGTCACGTCGTTGGTTTCTTCCTGGGTGGCGTGCGCCTGCGCGATCTTCGTTTCCAGCGCAACGATGCGCTGCGCCTTGCCGGCCGGGTCGGCGCTGCCGGCCAGCTGCAGGAGCTGCGCGATATAGGCCTGGTACTGCTTGCGCAGTTCGGCCATGCGGCCGTCGCCCAGATAGAAGTCGCGGTCGGGCATGCCAAGTCCGCCCTGCACCAGATACGGCGCGGTGCGGTCCGGCTGCAACAGATCAACCGAGACCCACAGGCCGAACAGGCGGTCGGTGTAGAAGTTGGTGGCATTGAGCAGGTCGACATCGGCGCGCATGTCGCCGCCCAGCGCGCGGGCCAGGCCGGCCTTGTCAGTGATCGCATCGATCGCCTTCAGCTGCGGCTGCACCGGCGCGATACCGCGCTGCTCGATGCCGGCCTCATCCATGAAGGCGGCGTAGTAATCGCCGATCAGCTTGTCCTCGCCGCTGGCCTGGGCATTGCCGGCAGCGCCTTCGAGGATGGCGCGGGTGTCGGCCTGGGTCTTCTCCGCGATGACGTTGAAGCTGCCGAAGCGCGAGCGGTCGGCGGGGATCTGGGTGTTCTTCACCCAGGTGCCATTGGCGAAGCCGAAGAAATCGTCGCCGGCGGCGATGCTGCGATCCATGCCGCTGGCATCGAAGCCGAAGCTGCCCAGCATCGGCTTGGCGGCTGCGGGGGCGGATGCGGCCGGCGCGGCGGTACTGGCCGCCGGATCGGCGGCGCGGTCGCAGGCGGCCAGGGATAGGCTGGCAGCAATGGCCAGTGCCAGGGTGGGACGGCGCAGCTTGGACATGGACTTCTCTTGCGGCGGGAAAACGCCAAGTCTAATCCGCTCCGATGCGATGGGTCGCACCGTTGTGGCGCAAGGCTGTGCACGATCTGGCTGAACGCGGTGCGGCGATCTTCACGCCGTCACCGCCGTGGTGCATGCTGCATGCCGGACCCCTGCGCGGACGCAGGGCGGTGATCCGGCGTGGCGGGCCCGGCGGTCAAGAATGGCAGTCGCCGGCCGCTGAGGTCGGGGATGTGGAGGAATCGTTCGCGCATGAAGCCAGCCGACTGGACAGGGAACACCCACCGATGCCCGCGCTGAAACGCGCGTTGGCCCGGCCACTGCGCGCCATCACCTGGGGCGGGGTGGTGCTGGGCGTGCTGCTGGTGGCCGGTCTGGCGATGATGCTGGTCAATGACCACCATCGGCGGTTGGAAGCGGCGCAGCGGCAGAGCCGGGCACTTGCGGTCGGCAGCGAGCGCCTGCTGGCATTGCAGCTGCGCAATCTGGAGCGGGCGATGGGCGGCATTTCCGCCGACGCCGCCGAGCTGTTCCGGAGCGTGCCGGCACAGGCACCGCGGCTGCTCGATGCGGCCGTGGCCGGCGTGCTGCAACGGCACGCCGAGCTGCACAGCATCGTGGTGCTAGACAGCTACGGACGTGCGCTGACCGCGGGCCAGGGCGACCTGCAGCTGCCCCTGTGGACCGATCCGCAACGGCGCGGCCCTGGCAGTGCGCTGTACATCGGGCCGCCGCAGCGGGGCAGCGACGATGGCTGGGTGGTGCCGCTGGCGCTGCCGCTGGACGACGACCGCTGGCTGCTGGCGCGCCTGCGCTGCGGCGAACTGCAGCGCATCATCGGCGGGCTGGACGTGGGCCCGAACGGCCTGGTGTCGATCAGTGATGCCGAAGGCTACATGTTGGCGCGCGTGCCCGATCCGCATGGCACGGTCGGACACCGCTACGAGCTGCCCGGGCGCGATCTGCTCGGCAGGCAGGCGGTGATCGAACTGGGGAACATGCCCGGCGTGGTCGACGGCGTGCCGCGCATCACCACCATCAGTACGCTGGAACGCAACCCGCTGGCGGTGCAGGTGGGCCTGGCCGAAAAGGACGTGCTGGCGCCGTGGTGGCCCTACCTGCAGGCATCGGTGGCCATCGTGCTGGTCTATGTGGCCGTGCTGCTGGTGCTGTTGTTCGCCGTCCGGCGAACGATCCGCCGGCAGCAATCGATGGCCGAGGAACTGCAGGCCGGCAATGCGGAACTGCGGCTGGCCCACCAGGTCGGGCGGGTCTGCACCTGGTATGTCGATGAGGACGCTGCACTGCTGCGCTGGTCACCGCTGGCACGCGAGATCTTCGGCGTACAGACCGACGCGCTGCCGGTGGCCGATTTCTTTGCCCGGGTGCACCGCGATGATGCCGCACGGCTGCAGAAGGCGTTTGACCAGGCATTTGCCGGCAACGCGGTGATGGATGAGGTATTCCGCCTGGTGCTGCCGGGGGGGGCGGTGCGCTGGGTCGGCGCGCGGGGCCAGCGCGTGCCGGTGGCCGATCGCCAGCGGCGCATGATCGGCGCGCTCACCGATCTCAGCGAGCGGTATCAGGCCCGTGAACAGATGAACCAGGTCGAACGGCGCTTCCGCCTGCTGTTCGACCGCAATCCTGCGCCGTTCTGGGTGTTCGATCCGGACACGCTGCGCTTCATCGAGGTCAACGATGCGGCCGTGCGGCAGTACGGCTACAGCCGTGAGGAATTCCTCACCATGAGCATCCTCGACATCCGGCCGCGGGAAGGGTGGGACGAGGTCAAGGGAGCCATCGCGCGGGCGCGCGTGGGCGACCTTCCCGATGCTGCCGTGCGCCTGCACCGGCGCAAGGATGGCAGTGTGTTCGAAGTGCGCGCGCATTTGTCCCGGCTGGATTTCGATGGCCAGCCGGCCTGCCTGGTACTGGCCGAGGATGTCAGCGAGCGGATGGCCTATGAGCGCGACCTGGCTTACCAGGCGCGGCACAACCCGGCGACCGGGCTGCTCAACGTGCGCGCGCTGACCGAGCAGCTGGATGCCCAGGCGGAGGGCTATACCATCGCCTTCGTGCAGCTGCGTGGCCTGCAGCTGGTGGCCGACACGCTGGGCCGGGAGATCGGCGATGCGGTGCTGCAGTCGATGGCCTCGCGCCTGGCTGTGCTGGCGGCACGTTACGGCGCGCTGGCCTTCCAGCCGGCGGAAGATTTCGTGTTCGCCATCGGCGCCGCGCATGACACCCGGCGCGTACTCGACGATCTGCTGCAGATCGTGTCGGCACCAATGCGTGGCAAGGATTCGCTGCACCAGTTCGAGCCGCGCATCGGCGTGGCGGTTCACACGGCAGATGATGGCCACAGCGCCGAGCAGGTGATCGGCATGGCGGCACAGGCGGCGCACGCCGCGCGCGCCGAAGGGGATGTGGTGGCCTGGTTCGACGCTGCGGTGACCACGCGCCTGGCTGATCGCCTGCGCCTGGCCGGGCGCATCCATGCGGCGATCGACAGCGAGTTCCAGCTGTACTTCCAGCCGATCCGGCACGCCAGCGACGGCAGTCCGGCGGCACTGGAGGCATTGCTGCGCTGGCCGCAAGCCGATGGCAGCTTCATTCCTCCCAACGAGTTCATCCAGCTGTGCGAGGACACCGGCCTGATCCTGGCCCTGGGGCGCTGGGTGATCCGTGCGGCGGCCCAGGCGCAGCGGCGCCTGGTGGAGGCGGGTTGGGGCGATCTGCCGATCGCGGTGAACGTGTCGGCCGTGCAGTTCTTCAACAGCGACCTGGTGGCCGAGTTCACCCGTGCCCAGCAGGACTTCGGCCTGGCCCGCGGCGCGCTGCATGTGGAGCTGACCGAGAGCAGCCTGATGCGCAAGCCGGCGCAGGCGATGCAGACCATGCAGCGCCTGCACGAGCAGGGCATCTGCGTGTCGCTGGATGATTTCGGTACCGGCTACTCCAGCATGTCCTACCTGCAGCACCTGCCGCTGGACATCCTCAAGATCGACCGCAGCTTCGTCGCCGACGTGGAGACCAATCCGCGCAACGCATCGATCTGCAGGGCGCTGCTGTCGCTGGGCCACAGCATGGGCCTGACCATCATTGCCGAAGGCGTGGAAACGCCGGGGCAGCTCGACTGGCTGGCCGCGCACGGCTGCGACCAGGTGCAGGGCTACCTGCTGGGACGTCCGGCCCCTCTGGAGCGGATCATCGGCATGCTGGACGAGGTCGCTGTCTAGCCCATGTTGCGGCTCGCCGGGCACGGCCTTGCGCCCGCGTGTCACGGGTGTTGTCCAGTGGCGCGGTCAGATCCCGGCCTCCACCAGGTAATCGATGAAGCTGCGCACCTTCGGCGCCAGGTGGCTGCGACTGGTGTAGACGGCGAAGATGCCGATCGGCGCCGCTTCCCAGTCCGGCAGGATGCGCACCAGGCGGCCGTCGGCCAGCGCCTCCTGGAGCAGGAAATCCGGTTGCAGGATCACGCCCATGCCAGCAATGGCCGCCTCGCGCAGCACGTCGCCGTTGTTGGCGCGCAGCACGCTGTTCACCGTGACCTGGACGTCGCCTCCGGGGCCGTGCAGTGGCCACTGGTCGCCGCCGGCCCAGTAGCTGTAGCCCAGGCATGCGTGATCCTGCAGTGCCTGCGGCGTGGCCGGCGTGCCGTGCGCAGCCAGGTAGGAGGGCGCCGCGCACAGACTGATCCGCGATTCGCCCAGGCGACGCGCGATCAACGTGGGCCCGGGCTCGCGGGTGATGCGGATGGCCACGTCGTAGCCTTCTTCGACCATGTCCACCAGGCGGTCGGACAGGGCCAGGTCCAGTTCCACCTGCGGGAACCGCTCGCGGAAGCCGGCCAGCAGCGGGCCGAGACGGGCGATGCCCCAGCTGACCGGCGCATTGATGCGCAGCAGGCCGGACGGTTCCAGTGCCTGTGCGCCGATGCTGGCCTCCAGTGCGTCGAACTCCGCCAGCAGGCGCACGCACTGCGCGTAGTAGGCGGCGCCGGCACTGGTCGGGCTGACCCGGCGGGTGGTGCGGTGGAGCAGCCGCGTCGACAGGCGCTTCTCAAGCGCCGCAACCTGCCGGGTGACGCCGGCGGTGGACATATCCAGTGCCTGGGCGGCCGCACTGAAGCCATTGCGCTCGACCACGGCCACGAACGCACGCATGGCGTCCAAAGTGTCCATTGTTGCGCCTTATGAAATAAATACGGTCGAATCATCGTATTTATCGGCATCGGTCGGCGCAATAAGCTGTGCTTCTTCCCTTTCGAGGCCCCGCCATGACGACCTCTGCTGCTTCCGCTCCCCCGCTGGCGCCCTATGGCGCGACGCTGCTACGCCTGGCCCTCGGCGTCCTGTTCCTGATCCATGGGCTGACCAAGCTGCTGGTGTTCACCCCGGCCGGCACCGCGGCGTTCTTCGAGTCGCTCGGTCTGCCGGGTGTGCTGGGTTACCTCACCCTCGCGGCAGAACTGGTGATTTCCGCAGCCCTGCTGCTCGGAATCTACGCGCGCTGGGTCGGGCTGGCCGGTGTGCCCCTGTTGCTGGGCACCATCGTCACCGTGCACGGCGCGAACGGCTTCGGCTTTGCCAATGCCGGCGGTGGCTGGGAGTACCCGGCCTTCTGGGCGCTGGCGCTGGTGGTGCTGTTCCTGGTCGGTGACGGTCGCTGGACCCTGCGTTCGCGTTGAGCGCTGGCTGATACTGCAAACGGAGAATTCCATGTCCCGCCTGCCTTCGCTGTACATCTCGCACGGTTCACCGATGACTGCGCTGCAGCCGGGCGAGGTGGGCGTGCGCCTGGCCGAACTGGCGCGCGACCTGCCCACGCCGCGCGCCATCGTCATCGCCTCGGCCCACTGGCTGGGGCGGCAGCCGTTGGTCGGCGCCCACCCGCAACCGCCGACCCTCCATGACTTCGGCGGCTTCCCGCGCGCGCTGTTTGAACTGCAGTACCCGGCACCGGGCGATCCGGCGCTGGCCGAAGACATTGCCGGGCGCATCGCCGCGGCAGGCCTGCCGGTGGCCATCGATACCCAGCGTGGTCTCGACCACGGCGCCTGGGTGCCGCTGCGCCTGCTGCGTCCGCAGGCCGACATTCCCGTGGTGCCGGTATCGATCCAGCCGTTGCTGGGGCCTGCGCACCAGTTTGCGCTGGGCCGCGCGCTGGCACCTCTGCGCGAACAGGGCGTGCTGCTGGTCGGCTCGGGCAGCATCACCCACAACCTGCACGACTGGGGCGACTACCAGGACGGCAAGGAAGCGCCCTATGTGCGGCCGTTCATCGAGTGGGTAGAGCAGCGGCTGGCGGCCGATGATCGCCCGGCGCTGTTGGACTACCGCCGGCAGGCACCGTTCGCCGAACGCGCCCATCCCACCGATGAACACCTGTTGCCGCTGTTCTTTGCGATGGGTGCGGCCGGTGAAGACCGCTTCGGCGCACGTCGCATCGATGCCGGCGTCGATGGCGGCTTCCTGGCGATGGACATCTACCGCTTCGACGGGGCATGAGCCTGTGCTGACGCAGCATCGCTGCGGTTGTCGCAGCCGCGGTCGCCTGTGGTAGTTTTTTCCGGGTTTCCGGCGCTGGCTTCATGCCCCCCGCGCGCCGCTTCCTGGAAGAAGCATGCATACCATTGAAGTCGTGCTGGCGATGCTGGTGGCGGTCGTCGCCAGCGGATACCTCGTCCGCGTCCTGCCGTTCTCACTGCCGCTGCCACTGGTGCAGATCGGTCTGGGCGCGGTCATTGCCGGTGTGTTCAACCGCGGCCATGCGCTGGAGCCGGAAGTGTTCTTCCTGCTGTTCCTGCCGCCCCTGCTGTTCCTTGACGGCTGGCGCATCCCCAAGCAGGGCCTGTTCCGCGACAAGGGCGCGATTCTCGAGCTGGCGTTCGGCCTGGTGGTGTTCACCGTCATCGGCGCCGGCCTGCTGATCCACTGGATGATCCCGGTGATGCCGCTGGCGGTGTGCTTCGCGCTGGCGGCGATTGTTTCGCCGACCGATCCGGTGGCCGTTGGAGCGATCGCCTCCAAGGCTCCCATTCCCAAGCGGCTGATGCACATCCTCGAGGGCGAATCACTGCTCAACGACGCCTCCGGTCTGGTCTGCTTCCGCTTCGCGGTGGCGGCGGTGATGACCGGTACCTTCTCGCTGGCCACCGCTTCGCTGACCTTCCTGTGGGTGGCGGTGGCGGGCCTGGCGGTGGGCGTGGCGGTGACGCTGGGCGTGTCGACCTTCCAGCGTTGGTTGTGGCGCCGTTTCGGTGAAGAGCCGGGTGCGGCGATGCTGGTCAACCTGCTGATCCCGTTCGCGGCCTACCTGCTGGCCGAAGAGATCAATGCCTCGGGCATCCTCGCGGCGGTCGCGGCCGGCATCTCGATGAGCTACGTGGAAATGACCGGCCGTGTTTCCGGCAGCATGCGCGTGCAGCGCGCGGGCGTGTGGAACATGCTGCAGTTCAGCTTCAACGGCATCATGTTCGTGCTGCTGGGCGAGCAGTTGCCGGGCATCGTCGAGCGTGCAACCACCACGATGAACGAGACCGGTCACCAGAGCGCGTGGTGGCTGCTGGTGTACGTGCTGGTGATCAATGCCAGCCTGATCGCCCTGCGCCTGCTGTGGGTGTGGCTGTCACTGCGCTGGAACCTGCTGCGTGCGCGTCGGCGTGGCCTGGAGCGGGGCGAGGCGCCGAACTGGCGCATCGTGGTGGCCACCTCGGTGGCGGGCGTGCGCGGTGCGATCACCCTGGCCGGCGTGCTGACGCTGCCACTGTTCCTGCCCGATGGCAGCCCGTTCCCCGCACGCGACCTGGTGATCTTCCTGGCTGCAGCGGTGATCCTGTTCTCGCTGGTCGGCGCCAGCGTGGCGCTGCCGCAGCTGCTGAAGGGCCTGCAGTTGCCGGCCGACTCCGGTGAGCGCAAGGAAGAGGATCTGGCCCGCCGGTTGTCTTCGAAGGCGGCGCTGGCCGGGGTGGAGCGCAAGCGGCAGCAGCTGGTGCTGAACCAGAACACCGAGAACGTGCAGTTGTACAACGACGCGGCCTCGCGGGTCAGCCTGCTGTACCAGCGGCACCTGGATCGCGAGAACCCGGACGTGGATCCGGAGAAGGTGAAGCGGATGGAGGAGGGCTATCGCCAGTTGCGCAGCGCCGGCCTCACTGCCGAGCGCGAGGAACTGTTCCGCCTCACCCGGCGCGGAGTGATCTCCGACGAGATCTCGAGGCGCTTGATCCGCAACCTGGATCTGCTGGAGTCGCGCAAGCGCGAGTGACCGGCCCTGTGCATCGGGGTCGGATCCCTTTCCCGCGGAAAGGGATCTGACCCCGGGCTCCGTCAGGCCGGCTTCTGGTCGAGGAAGTAGGCCTCGACCTTGCCTTTGACCTTGATCGTCATCGGGTTGCCGCGACGGTCACGGGCCTTGCCGGCCTGCACGCGGATCCAGCCTTCGCTGACCGAGTATTCCTCGACGTTGTCGCGCTCGACGTCGTTGAAGCGCACGCCGACGCCGCGCTCCAGCGCCTGCGCATCATGGAAGGGGCTGGCCGGATTGATCGCCAGGTGGTCGGGAGGGGTATCGCTCATCGCATCATTCACAGTGACGGCCACCAAGGCCGGCTTCAGCGATACAGGATAAACCGTAGAATGCCGGCCTGCCCCGAGGAGTTCCCGCCATGCCCGACAACAGCGACTACTTCGACTTCGAGGAGGACGTCCATGATTTCGATGAGGATGGCTTCGAAGCGCGGGTCTGGAACCTGCTGGTACTGATCAACCCGGGCGACGATGAGCTGGCGCTGCAGCAGTTCAACCGCTGGCGCGAGCTGCTGGCCGAAGCCGGCGAACCGCTGGAGGCAGACGCCGATTGGCTGCCGCCACTGCTGTCCGCGATCGGTTGGCAATCCGGCTTCGAGGTGGAGCGGGATGACCTGGAAACGCTGATATCGGCGGTGAACGAGCTGTCCGCGCGCTTCAACCTGCAGCTTGACTGGGGCGGCGACCTGGACGATGAGGATTTCACCGAAGACCTGGATGGCGTGCAGCTGATGTCCACCGCCTTCGACCGCCTGCGCGAGCACAACTACACGCTGTGGAGCGTGGATGCCGGCAGCGCGGGTTTCACCGGCTGGATGGCACTGACCCGTGACGATGACGCCATGCTGGCGCTGTGCTCGCTGCTGAACGTGGAAATCCGCCTGGGCAGCGACCCGTTCTGAGCGTCATCCCGGTTCGCCGGGCCATGCCAGGTGGGGGGCACTGCGGCCTACGGCCGGTACTGCGCCCGCGCGTTGGCGATCACCGCTTTCACCTGTGCGCGGTCGGTGTGCCGTGAAATCGCCACGGCACCCAGTGCGATCGCCTGTGCGCGCAGCTCGGTGGTGACGTCGTAGTGCGCGCCGCTGGCCTTGTTCTGGAAGGCCCGGCGGGGGATGCCGAGCTGCGCCGCCATGGCGTGCAGCTCGGCCAGGGTGTCGGCCATCAGATGCGCCCAGCGCTGGTCGCGCCAGGCATGCACTGCGTCATCAACGTAGACCGTCACCGCCGCGGCCGGATCAGGCCTGCGGCTTGCCGTCGGCGTCGGCGGCCGGAGCAGCCTCGGCGTCAGCGGTACCTTCGGCAGCGCTGGCTTCTTCGGCCACATCGCCTTCAGCGGTCTCGCCCTCAGCTTCCACGCCTTCGAACTCGGCGACCAGCGCGTCCAGGTACTCGTCGGCGGTCTGGCCCGCTTCGGCGGCCAGGGTATCCAGCAGCTTCTGCAGCAGTTCGGAATACTCCAGGCTGACCTTGCGGCCTTCCTTCTCCTGCACGTTGGCCAGGTGCTTGAGCATGGCCAGCATCGGCACCGGGTTCTCGGCATTGCCCATGGTCTGACCGCCGATGGCCAGCAGCCACTCGCGACCCTGCAGGCCGATGGCGGCGACCACCTGGCCGTCCTCGCTGGTCAGCACGGCGTGGTTCTGCACCTGCTGCTGGGCGTTCAGACGGAGGAACGGGCGCTTGGCCTGCTGCTTCTTGCGCTGGTCGCGCTTGGCCTTGGAAGACTTGGACATCGGGGGTGTCACCTGAAAACGGAAAGACCCCCATTGTACCGGGTGCGCCGGGCCATGCCCCTGGTGGGTGCGGACCTTGGTCCGCATGCTTTCCCGGATGTGCGGACCAAGGTCCGCACCCACCGTCTACTTTGCCTCACCCTGCGCCGCCTGTACGTCCGCGTCGATGACCGGCGCCGACAGACCCACCTGTGGACCGGCGCCGGCCAGCGCGGCCTGCTCGGCGGCGCGGGTCATCACCACGATGCTGATGCGGCGGTTGATCGGGTTCTGCGGGTCGGCCCGGTCGAACAGCACCGAGGAGGACAGGCCGACCACGCGGGTGATCTTGCTGTCCTCCAGTCCGCCATCGATCAGGGCGCGGCGGGCCGCATTGGCGCGGTCGGCGCTCAGTTCCCAGTTGCCGTAGCCGCGGGCGGCGGTGTAGGCGGTGATGTCGGTGTGGCCGGTCAGGCTGATCCGGTTCGGCACGTGGTTCAGGTACTCGGCCAGCTCATGCAGGATCTGCTGCGTGTACGGCTTGAGCGTGGCACTGCCGAGGTCGAACATGGGCCGGTTCTGCTTGTCCACGATCTGGATGCGCAGGCCTTCCGGGGTCAGGTCCAGCAGCAGCTGGTCCTTGAACGGCTCCAGCGCCTGGCTGCGGCTGATCGCTTCCTGCAGTTCCTTCATCAGCTGTTCCAGCTGCTGCTTGTCGCGCTGCTGCTGGTCCACCGGGTGCGGCACGGCTTCCTGCTGGTTCTGGAAGGGATCGTTGCTGCTGCCACGCGAGATGTCGGTGGCGCCGCCGAGCTTGATCATCGACGTGCTGGCACCGCCCGGCCCGGCCATGCCCGGGGCCGGCGTGGCGCTCTGGCCACTGAGCGGGCTGGGGTTGCGGAAATACTCGGAAATGGCCGCACGATCGTTCTTGCTGGTGGTGGCCATCAGCCACAGCACCAGGAAGAAGGCCATCATCGCGGTCACGAAGTCGGCATAGGCCACCTTCCACGAGCCGCCATGGTGGGCGGCATGGCCGGCCTTCCTGACCTTGCGGACGATGACGGTGGGTTTGCTCTCGGCCATGGCTTACTTGACCGTCTTCAGGTGCTGCTCGAAATCGGAGAAGGCCGGGCGCACGTTCGACGGCAACGTCTTGCGGGCGAATTCCAGCGCGATCTTCGGGTTGTAACCGCGCAGGCAGGCCAGCAGTGCGGTCTTCACCGATTCGTAGATGCGGCTGTCCTGCTCGGCACGTGCTTCCATCGCCGCTGCCATCGGGCCGACGAACCCGTAACCCAGCAGGATGCCCAGGAAGGTGCCGACCAGCGCACCGGCGACATGGCCGCCGACCTCGACGATGTCGCCGCCGATCGAGCCCATGGTGATGACGATGCCCAGCACCGCCGCGACGATGCCGAAACCGGGCAATCCGTCGGCCACCTTGGTCAGCACCTGCGACGGGGCCATCGCTTCGGCGTGGTGCTTTTCCAGCTCCAGTTCGAGCAGCGGCTCCAGTTCATGCGGCTCGATGTTGCTGCCGATCATCAGGCGCAGGCAGTCGGTGATGAAATCGATCAGGTGATGGTCGGCCTGCACCTTCGGATAGTTGCCGAACACGGCGCTCTCGGCCGGGCGTTCGACGTGGTCCTCCAGCGCCATGAAGCCTTCCCGGCGCGCCTTGTTGAGCAGTTCGTAGAGCAGGCTGAGGACGTCGATGTAGTCCTGCTGCTTGTAGCGCGGGCCCTTGAACACGCCGACGATGGCCTGCAGCGTCTGCTTGACCGTCTTGGCCGGGGTGCCGACCAGGAACGCACCCAGCGCGGCACCGCCGATGATGACCAGTTCGTAGGGCTGCCAGAGAGCCCCCAGGCGGCCGTGGGCACCGAGGTAGCCCCCGATCACGCTGATGATGACGACCAGGAATCCAACGATGATGAGCATGGGGCAACGCAGGGAGGGGGGATATCTCCTTGTCGGCCCACCCTGCGGATTTCTGAAGAGGGAATTCTGTGAAACCGGTCAGCAGGGGTGTCTCAGCCCGCTACGCCGCTTTCCGCACCGCCACGCTGCAACGGGTTGGGCCAGGCCTCGCCGTTGCCGGCAAACGAAAGTGAGACGGAGTTCAGGCAGTGGCGCTCATGGGTGGGCGGCGGCCCGTCCGGGAACACGTGGCCGAGGTGGCTGCCACAGCGGGCGCAGGTGATCTCGGTGCGGATCATGCCGTGGCTGGTATCGCGGATCTCACGCACGTGTGCCGCGTCGTAGGGGGCGAAGAAGCTCGGCCAACCGGTGCCGGAATCGAACTTGGTGCTGGAGCGGAACAGGGGCAGCCCACACAGCCGGCAGCAGTAGACACCCTCACGCTTGTTGTCCAGGAACACGCCACAGAACGGTGCTTCGGTGCCGTGCTGCAGCAGCACGCGGCGTTCTTCGCTGCTGAGGCCGGCGACCAGGGTGTCGGTCTGGGAGGCGGTAGGGGGCGTCAGGTCGAAGGCACTCATGCTGGCTCTCCGTGGGGTCGATGGCCTGGGGATGCCTGCAGACGTGGGGGTGTGACCGCCGTCTTGCAAGTGTGAGCTGCGTTCATGGGCGGCACACGGGCGCGGGCGCATGGTGGGGAGGATTCCTGCTGGAGCGTGCCATGAAGACCCTTTCCGTCTGGGTGCTGTCGGCTCTGCTGCCCCTGTCGGCACAGGCCCAGGTGCCCACCACATCGCCGACCACCACCCGCAGCACCACCACCGTGGCGCCAGCGCCGGTGACGCCGCCCCCACAGCCGGCAAGACCGCAGCCGCAGGTCCTGCCGTCACCGCAGCCGACGCAGCCGATCAAGTCCACCGGCCCGGCGCAGGTGGTGCCGACGCCGGCGCCGAAGCTGCCGGACAAGGTCTATGACCGCAACGGGCGCATCGTTCCCGGCGTCAAGCCGGTCGGCCCGAACCGTGTGTTCGACTCCCGTACCGGCCGCTACTACGACAGTGTGCCGGCCGGCAGTGGCCAGCAGGTCAAGCCATAGGGCAGTCCGCCACCGCCCGCGGCGGGCGGTGACCGCGCCGGCTGAACGCCTGAAAACACACTGCTGCCGCTCACGGCTTTTTCGCCTGTGATTAACCGCCGCAGGACCACCGTGGCCCTGCGCCGGCATCCCGCCGTCGCATGTCCTTCGTCCTTTGGATCGCGATCATGAAGAACCCGCAGAACCGTCATCCCGGCAAGGAAGCGCAGAGCCATAAGCCGCAACAGCAGCAACAGCAGCAGATGGACCCGCAGCGGCCGCAGAAGGGCGGCAAGCAGCAGGAAACACGCCAGCAGCAGGGCTCGATGAAGCACCCGCAGCAGCGCTGACGCCCCTGGAACAGGGCCGGAACCCGCAGCGCGGGCTCTGGCCCTTCATTCCGGAATCGGCAGGCTGAGCGTCTCCTTGACCTCTTCCATGACGATGTAGCTCTTCGATTCGCGCACGTGCGGCAGGGTCAGCAGGGTGCTGCCCAGCAGTTTGCGGTAGGAGGCCATCTCGCTGATCCGCGCCTTCAGCAGGTAGTCGAAGTCGCCGGACACCAGATGGCACTCGAGCACGTTCGGCAGCTTCAGCGCCGCACGCCGGAACTCCTCGAAGATGTCGCCGGACTTGTAGGCCAGGCTGATCTCCACGAACACCAGCAGGCTGGCTTTCAGCGCCGTGGGATCCAGGTGAGCGTGATAGCCGGTGATCACGCCCTCGCGCTCCAGCCGGCGCACGCGCTCGGTGCACGGGGTGGTCGACAGGCCCACGCGCTCGCCCAGCTCGGTAAAGGAAATGCGGCCTTCGGCCTGGAGGATGCGCAGGATCCTGCGGTCGATCTTGTCCAGTTCACGGGGGCGGGCGGCCATGGGCGTCAACCTGGGGAAGTGAATCACGGGGAAACATCTTGCCCGCAGCGTGAAAAACAGGCAAATCGCCTATGAATGGAAGAATATACTTCCCCGATTATGGCCCTGGCGTGCTCAAACGCAGGGAATGATCGGGTTGGAGAATTTCCATGCGAGTCCTAGTTCTCGGCAGCGGCGTGATCGGCACCACCAGTGCCTGGTATCTGCGACAGGCCGGGTTTGATGTCACGGTCGTCGACCGCCAGCCCGGCCCCGCGCTGGAGACCAGTTTCGCCAATGCCGGCCAGCTGTCATTCGGCTACACCTCGCCCTGGGCCGCGCCCGGCGTGCCGAAGAAGGCGATCGGGTGGCTGTTCGAGAAGCATGCGCCGCTGGCGATCCGTCCCGGCATGGATCTGGCCCAGTACCGCTGGCTGTGGCAGATGCTGCGCAACTGCACCCACGAGCGCTATGCGATCAACAAGGCGCGCATGGTGCGCATGTCCGAGTACAGCCGCGATTGCCTGAACGAGCTGCGCGCGCAGATCGGCATCGAGTTCGAGGGGCGCGACCTGGGGACCACCCAGCTGTTCCGCACCCAGCAGCAGCTGGATGCCTCGGCACAGGACATCGAGATCCTGGCCCGCTATGGCGTGCCGTACGAAGTGCTGGATCGCGCCGGCATCATCGCCGCGGAACCGGCGCTGGCGCACGTTGATGGCCTGGTCGGTGCGCTGCGCCTGCCGCGTGACCAGACCGGCGACTGCCAGCTGTTCACCCGCCGCCTGGCGCAGATGTGCACCGATGCCGGTGTCGAGTTCCGCTTCGACCAGGACATCAGCGCCATCGAGTCGGATGGAGAGCGCATCACCGGCGTGCGCATCGCCGGCAAGCTGGAGACTGCCGACCGCTATGTGGTCGCGCTGGGCAGTTACTCGCCGGCGCTGGTCGCGCCGCTGGGCATGCGCCTGCCGGTGTACCCGCTGAAGGGGTATTCGTTGACCCTGCCGATCACCGATCCGGCCATGGCGCCGACCTCGACCATCCTCGATGAGAGCTACAAGGTTGCTGTAACCCGCTTCGACAACCGCATCCGTGTCGGTGGCATGGCCGAAGTGGCCGGTTTCGACCTGTCGCTGTCACCGCGTCGCCGCGAGACCCTGGAGCTGGTGGTTCGTGACCTTTACCCGAAGGGCGGGGACCTGTCGCGCGCGCAGTTCTGGACCGGCCTGCGCCCGGCCACGCCGGATGGCACACCGGTGATTGGCGCCACGCCCTTCCGCAACCTGTATCTCAACACCGGTCACGGCACCCTGGGCTGGACCATGGCGTGTGGTTCAGGTCGCTACCTGGCCGACCTGATGAGTGCACGCCAGCCACAGATCAGCACCGAAGGCCTGGACATCTTCCGCTATGGCCAGTTCGGCCATGCCCCGCAACACGAGAGCCGCACATGCGTCCTGCCCGCGCGCTGATCGATCTGCACGCGCTGCGCAGCAACTACCGGCTCGCCCGCGAGCTGGGGGGCGGCAAGGCGCTGGCGATCATCAAGGCCGATGCCTATGGCCATGGCGCCGTGCGCTGCGCGCAGGCCCTGGAAGACGAGGCCGACGGCTTCGGGGTGGCGACCATCGAAGAAGCGCTGGAGCTGCGCAAGGCCGGTATCCGCGCGCCCATCCTGCTGTTGGAAGGCATTTTCGAAGCCAGCGAGATGGCGCTGGTGGCCGAGCATTCGCTGTGGTTCTCGGTCGGCTCGCCGTGGCAGCTGGAAGCGCTGGCTGCCTTCGACAGCCCGCATCCGTTGACGGTCTGGCTGAAGCTGGACAGCGGCATGCATCGCCTGGGTCTGGACGTGGAGACCTTCCGCGCCGCACACGCGCGCCTGCAGGCGATGCCGCAGGTGGAGCGGATCGTGCTGATGACCCATCTGGCGCGTGCCGATGAACTGGACAGCGAACGTACCCACGAGCAGGCCGCCACCTTCGCACGTGCAATCGAGGGCCTGCAGGGTGAGACCAGCGTGTGCAATTCGCCGGCCCTGCTTGGGTGGCCCGACGTGCGCAGCGACTGGGTGCGCCCGGGGCTCATGCTGTACGGCGCCAACCCGATGCCGGACGACACGGATCTGACCGCGCGGCTGCGCCCGGTGATGACCATGCAGTCCAAGGTGATTGCCGAGCGCTGGATCGAAGCCGGTGAGCCGGTGGGATATGGCGCGCGCTTCGTGGCCAAGGCGCGTACACGCGTGGGCGTGGTGGCCCTGGGCTATGCCGACGGCTATCCCCAGTTCGCGCCGAACGGCACCCCGGTACTGATCGACGGCCAGCCTGGCGTGCTGATCGGTCGGGTTTCGATGGACATGCTGACGGTGGACCTGACCGCACATGCACAGGCCGGCGTTGGCAGTGTGGTGGAACTGTGGGGGCAGGCCCCGACGCTTTCGGAACTGGCGCCACGTTGCGGGGTGAGCGCCTACCAGCTGCCCTGCGCGGTCAAGCGGGTCGCCCGCGTCTACCGCGATTGATGCGCCGCCGGGCATGGCCCGGCGCTACCGGATGTCCAAAGCGCCATGCCCGGCGGGTGTCGGAAATGCACAGGTAGCGCCGGGCAATGCCCGGCGGGTGCCGGTCAACGCGCGGCGGTGGCCTGGGCGGTCAACTGCCGCTTCACCCAGTCATCGATCAGCCGCTTCTCGTAGCGCAGCGGATCGCTGTCGCTGCGCAGCCCGAGGGTGTGCAGGTAGCCGGTGTCGGTCAGCTTGGCCTCGCCCTCGTCGACGATGCGGCCGCTGGCGTCCTTCAGCGTGTACTGCAGGGTGATGCGCGGCGGATAGATGTCGCGCATCACGCGGATGTCATTGGCGCGCGGGCCATGCCACGGTTCGTAGTCGCCCGCGCGCTTGATGTCGACCAGGGTGATGTCCAACGTCTGCCCGGCCTGCAGCGGCTTGGCGGCGCTGGTCTGCAGGTAGCGCGCCAGCTGCTGCACCCAGTCGCCGCGTTCGGCCTCGAAGCGGTTGTGGCTCTGGCGGATCTCGGTGAATGTCGCCGGATCGTTCCACTGCACGTTGACCGGGCCGTCGGCCTGCAGCGTGCGCGGCGCATCCGGGCTGGTGACGGTGCGCGGCGCGGCGTTCGCTGCACCCGCGGCAAGGGCCGCGGCCAGCAGCAGGGTGGCGGACAGAGAGCGGTTCATGGCGGTCTCCTGCGTCCCCGGAATGGGGGCGGATGTTGATCTCGCATCGAGTGTGATCCTGCCGGCGGGGCCCAGCAATGGCCGAATGCGTCAACAGCGTCGGCGGTTGTCGCCAATTCATGGTCGTCAACCATGACTGACGGCGCTTGACGCTGTGAATACGTCCTTTGGAAGATGCTGTGCCTCCATCCGGTACGCCCCAGACGCCCTTGTCCACACTGCCGCCCCTCGCGGAGCGCCCGCCCTTGATGGTTCCGGCGCCCGAACCCGACCTGCATCGCGGTGTGCTTGAACGCATCAACGCCGGCTTTTGTGTGATCCAGGTCATGTTCGACGCCGATCGCGCAGTGGATTACCGCTTCCTTGAGGTGAATGACGCTTTCGAGCGCCACACCGGTCTCAAGGACGCCCGCGGCAAGTGCATGAGCGCGCTGGAACCGAACCACGAGAGCGACTGGTACCGCATCTACGGCGAGGTGGCGCGCAGCGGACGGCCGGCGCAGTTCGAGATGGAAGCGCGGGCGCTGGGGCGCTCGTTCGCGGTGGACGCGGTCCGTGTGGGCCGCCCCGGCGAGGACAAGGTCGGCATCCTGTTCTTCGACATCACCGCACGCAAGCAGATGGAGCTGGAGCTGGGCGAGAGCGAGGCCCGGTTCAGCGCGTTGGCCGATGGCCTGCCGATGCCGGTCTGGGTGCTGGATGAGCGCGGACATGCGCGCTTCGTCAACAGCGCCTTCAGTGAGTTCTTTGGTGGCGACGAGACGCGTGTGCCGGAGGATGTCTGGCGCGGCCTGGTGCATCCGGATGATGCGTCGGTGTTCGAGTACGAACTGCAGGAAGCGCTGAAGGCGCAACGCTCCATGCATGCCCTCGTCCGCGCACGGCGTGCGGACGGACAGTGGCGATGGCTGGAAATGAACGCGCGTCCGCGATTCTCGCGGATGGGTCGATTCATCGGCCTGGCCGGTAGCAGTCCGGACGTGACCGAGCGCCGCGAGATCGAACTGGCCCGTGAAGAGCTGCTGCAGTCCGAGCGCGCCGCACGCAGTGCCGCCGAGAACATGGCGCGCCTGAAGGATGAATTCCTGGCGACCCTGTCGCACGAACTGCGCACGCCGCTGACCACCATCCTTGGCTGGAGCGAGCTGTTGCTGCAGCGTGTCGACAACACCAGCCCGCTGTACAAGGGGCTGGGCGTGATCGCCAACAGCGCCGGTGCACAGAAGCGGCTGATCTCGGACATGCTCGACCTCAGCAGCATGCTGCTGGGCAAGGTGCAGCTGGAAGTGGAAGTACTGGACCTGCGCGAACTGCTGGGCGAGGCGATCGGCGCGCAGGAGCTGGTGGCCGAGGGTAAGGCACTGGACGTGCAGTTGCGGCTGCCTGAGCAGCCCAGCCTGGTGCTCGGGGATGCGACGCGGTTGCAGCAGGTATTCTGGAACCTGTTGTCGAACGCCATCAAGTTCACGCCGGCCGAGGGCCGCATCGAGATGCAGCTGCGGGCCGACGGCAAGCACTGGGAGATCACCGTGCGCGATACCGGTGATGGTATTGCTCCGGAGTTCCTCAATCATCTGTTCAGCCGCTTCCGGCAGGCCGACGGCACCACCACCCGCCGCCATGGTGGGCTCGGCCTGGGCCTGGCGATCGTGCAGCAGCTGGTCGAGCTTCACGGCGGCACGGTCACTGCGGCCAGCGAAGGCCATGGTCACGGTGCCACGTTCACCGTACGCCTGCCGCAGCATCTGCCCGATGCCGAGCGGCGGCCGCTGCGCGAGGTGATCAGCGGGCCGATTCTGGAGCCGGTGGTCGTCGAGCCCTATCCGCTGCGGGGCATGCACGTACTGGCCGTGGAAGACCAGCCGGAAGTGCTGGAGTACCTGCGGCGCATGCTGGAAGAGCAGGGCGCGACGGTGTCAGCTGCCAGTTCGGCCGGCGAAGCGTTGGCGCTGCTGGCCGATGCCGGCCACCTGCAGTACCACGTGATGCTGACCGACATCGGCATGCCGGGTATGGATGGTTATGGGTTGGTGCGCACCCTGCGCGAAGACATGGGCGTGGATGCGGCGACCCTGCCGGCGGTGGCCGTGACCGCGCTGGCGCGTGCGGATGACCGTCGGCGCGCGCTGGCCTCGGGCTTCCAGGAGCATGTGGCCAAGCCGTACTCGGTGGCCCAGCTGGTGGCTGCGGTGCGCAAGGTGCAGGTGCCGCGCGCCGACAGCGCGCTGCACTGAGCATTCACGGTGGATCGGCGACCCTGCACGCAGGAGGTTCTCCGATGTCCCGTATTGCTCCACGCATCCATACCGACCCGGCCCAGATCGCGCGCCTGGAGGCCCTGCTGCCGCAGCTCGACGGCGAAACGCAGGTCGAACTGACCCTGCTCGATGGCCGCCGCCTGCTGGGCACGGTCGCCGTGCGCCCAACGGTGCAGCAGTACCGCAACGACGCCGGCGATGAAGGCAGCAACGGCCAGCTGCGCCTGGACGACTACGACACGCCGGTGCAGCAGCATCACGTCTGGCTCGACGAGATCGCCAGCATCCGCCAGCTGCCACCCAGAACGACATGATCCGGCAGGGGGCCGGGCTCACGCCCGGCTGCGGTCCGCACGCCCGGGCCTCGGCTCGGGCGCGACTGGCACGTCAGTGCTCGAACACCGTCGGGGTTGCCTCGAACCGCCGGGCATAGGCGCGCTCCTCCGCCACCCGCGCCACCTCGTCGTCGGCCAGGTCCGGTGCGCCGTATACCGCGTATGCCACGCTGCCATCGGCGCCGTGGCCGACCTGGTGCAGCCGGTAGCGTGAATGTCCACCGCCGGTGTCCTCGGGGTAGTGCACGGGAGGATGGCTGCCTTCCAGGTCCATTTCGCTGTTGTCGACCACGCCACCGACGAACAAGGCACGCATGCGGATTCTCCTGCTGGAAGTCTCGGGGGACCTCTACCCTGAAGGGTCCGATGTTGCTGGGGCATCAATGCCCCGTTGAAGTTTCGCAAAGTGGCCTGCCGGGCCGGACCGCGCGAGCCGGTACAATGGACGGCCCTCACGCTTCAAGTAACCGCGCCGATGGCCGCCAGCGACGACGCCCCCCTGCAGACCCTGTTCCTGCCGTTCTCCCAAGGCGCGCTGCGCTGGCCGGACGGGCCGGTTGCGTTCCTGCGTGCCCGCGACGGCTGGCCACTGCGTGAGCAGGCCGGCGGGCGCGAGGTGCACTGCGAGCAGAGTTTTGCGCCGTTCGCGCAGCCCCTGCAGCAGGCCGCCGGCTGGACCGTCAGCGGCCAGCTTGACGATGTCGCGGGCCGGGGCCGCTACCCGCTGGTGCTGGTGCTGCCGCCGCGCCAGCGCGAGGAGGCCCGCGCGCTGTTCGCCCGTGCCCTGGCATTGGCCGCAGAAGGGGGCCGCATCGTCGCCTGCCAGTCCAACAACGAGGGCGCGCGCTCCGGCGAAGGCGACCTCAAGCAGCTGGCCGGCCTCGGCGGCAGCCTGACCAAGAACCATTGCCGGGTGTACTGGACCCCGCCACTGCAGGGCCAGCACGATGCCGATCTGGCCAAGCGCTGGAGCGCGCTGGATGCGGTGCGGCCGATCGTGGGTGGCCGCTTCCTCAGCCGCCCGGGCGTGTTCGCCTGGGACCGCATCGACCCGGCTTCGGCGCTGCTGGCCGAGCACCTTCCGGCCGATCTGGCCGGACGCGCGGCCGACCTCGGGGCCGGCTATGGCTACCTGTCGCGCGAGCTGCTGGAGCGTTGCCCGAAGATCACCGCGCTGGATCTGTACGAAGCCGAGCAGCGGGCCCTGGCACTGGCCGAGCTGAATCTTGCACCACCGCCGCGCCCGCTGCCGCTGGGCTTCCTGTGGCGGGACGTCACCGCCGGCATCGAGCCGGGGTACGACGTCATCATCAGCAATCCGCCGTTCCATACCCCGTCGCGCGCGGACCGGCCGGATATCGGCCAGCGCTTCATCGCCGTGGCGGCGCAGGCGCTGCGCCCGGGTGGTCGCCTGTATGTGGTGGCCAACCGCCACCTGCCGTACGAACACACGCTCAACGACAGCTTCGGCGCGGTGCGCGTGGTCGCCGAGCGTGACGGGTTCAAGCTGGTCGAAGCGGTAAAGGGGAAGGGCCGATGAAGCTGGTCAAGCACATCGCCAACCTGGGCTATGGCAGCCGCAAGCAGGTGCAGTGGATGTTCCGCGAAGGCCGTATCACCGACGCCGACGGCGAGGTGCTGTATGCCGACGACCAGGTGCCGCACGAGGCCGTGCGGGTCGACGGCGAGCCGCTGGATCCGCCGCCGGGGCTGTCGATCGCGCTGCACAAGCCGGCCGGCTACACCTGCTCGACCAAGGACACCGGCCGCCTGATCTACGATCTGCTGCCGCCGCGTTTCCGCGACCGCGACCCGGTGCTGTCCACGGTCGGCCGGCTGGACCGCGACACCAGCGGCCTGCTGCTGTTGACCGATGATGGCGGCCTGCTGCACCGGATCATCTCGCCGAAGTCGAAACTGCCCAAGGTCTACGAGGTGGAGCTGGCCCAAGACCTGCGCGGCGACGAAGTGGCCCTGTTCGCCAGCGGCACGCTGATGCTGGAGTCGGAGAAGACCGCCCTGCTGCCGGCTGAACTGGAGGTGCTGGGTCCACGCAAGGCGCGCCTGGTACTGCATGAAGGCCGCTACCATCAGGTGCGCCGCATGTTCGCCGCTACCGGCAACCATGTGCAGGCACTGCACCGCAGCCGCGTCGGTGGCCTGGACCTGGAGGGGCTGGCCGAGGGGCAATGGCGGCTGCTGACCTCCACCGACCTGGATACGCTGTTCGCTCCATGACTGTCATCGCTGCGCTGCCGTTTCTTCCCGACGCCGTCATCTTCGACATGGACGGCCTGATGATCGACAGCGAGCGGGTGTCCATCGCCTGCTGGTGTGAGGCTGCCGAAGCGTTCGGCCTGCCGCTGGATGCATCCTTCTTCGTGCGCATGGTCGGCCTTGGCGATCGCGACAGCCAATCGCTGCTGCGCCAGCAGGGCGTGGAGGACAGTGTGATCGAGGCGATGGCGCTGCGCTGCCATGATCTGTATGAGCAACGCACGCAGACCGGCCTGCCTCTGCGGCCGGGCATCCTGGAGCTGCTGGAACTGCTGAAGGCGCATGCGATTCCGCGTGCGGTGGCGACCACCACGCGTCAGCCGCGGGCCAACCGCAAGCTGGGCGCTGCCGGTCTGCTGCCGTACTTCGATGCAGTGATCACCAGTGGCGACGTGGCGCGGCCGAAGCCGGCGCCGGACATTTACCTGCTGGCCGCACAGCGGCTGGGGCAGGCGCCGGAGCGCTGCCTGGCGCTGGAGGACTCACCTGCGGGGACCCGTGCGGCGTTGGCCGCAGGCATGACCGTGATCCAGGTGCCGGACCTGGTGCATCCCGATGAGGAACTGCGCGCGCTCGGCCATCGCATCGTCGGCTCGCTGCGCGACGCGCACGCCCTGCTGCTGCCGCTGCTGCCGCGCCCGGCGTAGGCGCGCGCTGTCTTTGCGCCGGGCATGGCCCGGCGCTACCAGAGGCGGTGCTGCCGACTACGCGGTAGCGCCGGGCCATGCCCGGCGACCGTGCAGGCCAATGGCGGGCGATCAGACCCGACCGAACACCAGGGCCGCGTTGGTGCCGCCGAAGCCGAAACTGTTGGACATCACCGTGTCCAGCACCTGTGCGCGGCTTTCGCGCAGGATCGGGAAGCCTTCCACCGCCGGGTCCAGCTCGCTGATGTTGGCCGAGCCGGCAACAAAGCCATCGCGCATCATCAGCAGGCAGTAGATGGCTTCGTGCACGCTGGCCGCGCCCAGCGAATGGCCGGACAGCGCCTTGGTCGAGGACAGCGGCGGCACGGCCTCGCCGAACACCTCGCGGATCGCGTTGAGTTCGGTGACATCGCCCAGCGGGGTCGAGGTACCGTGCGTGTTGAGGTAGTCCAGCGGGCGGTCCACGTTCTGCAGTGCCATCTTCATGCAGCGCACCGCGCCCTCGCCGGACGGTGCCACCATGTCCGCACCATCGGATGTCACGCCATAACCGATCAGCTCGGCATAAATGCGTGCGCCGCGCGCAACCGCATGATCGTAGTCTTCCAGCACCAGCATGCCGCCACCACCGGCGATGACGAAGCCGTCGCGGTCCTTGTCGTAGGGGCGCGACGCGTTGGCCGGGGTGTCGTTGAAACTGGTCGACAGCGCGCCCATCGCATCGAACATCACGCTCATCGACCAGTGCAGGTCTTCACCACCGCCGGCGAACATGATGTCCTGCGCGCCGTGCCGGATCATGTCCGCGGCGGCGCCGATGCAGTGCGCCGACGTCGCGCAGGCCGCCGACAGCGAGTAGCTCACGCCCTTGATCTGGAACGCGGTGGCCAGGCACGCCGACACGGTGGAGCACATCGTGCGCGGCACCATGTACGGGCCGACCTTGCGCACGCCACGTGCACGCAGCAGATCGACCGCGCCGATCTGCCACTCGCTGGAGCCGCCGCCGGAGCCGGCGATCAGGCCGGTGCGCAGGCCACTGACCTGCGCCTCGTCCAGCCCGGCATCGGCGATGGCATCGCGCATGGCGATGTAGGCGAACGCTGCTGCATCGCTCATGAAGCGCTTCTGCTTGCGGTCGATCAGGGCGTCCAGGTCGAGGTCGACACGGCCGCCGATCTGGCTGCGCAGGCCCGCTTCGGCGTGGTCGGCCAACGCGGTGATGCCGGCACGCCCCTCGCGCAGTGCGGAAGAGACGGTATCCAGATCATTGCCGAGGCAGGACGTGATGCCCATGCCGGTGATGACGACACGACGCATCAGAAGCTCCCGGTTTCAGTGAACAGGCCCACGCGCAGGTCGCGAGCGTTGTAGATCTCGCGATCGTCCACATACATGCGGGCGTCGGACTGGGCCATCACCAGCTTGCGGTTGATGACGCGCGTGATGTCGATCTCGTAGCGCACGCGCTTGGCGTCCGGCAGTACCTGGCCGGTGAACTTGACCTCGCCGCAGCCCAGGGCGCGGCCCTTGCCGGGAGCACCCAGCCAGGTCAGGTAGAAGCCGGTCAGCTGCCACATCGCATCCAGGCCCAGACAGCCGGGCATCACCGGGTCGCCGATGAAGTGGCAGCCGAAGAACCACAGGTCCGGGCGGATATCCAGTTCGGCGCGTACCATGCCCTTGCCATGCGGGCCGCCGTCCTCGCGAATGTCGGTGATGCGGTCGAACATCAGCATCGGGTCGTTGGGCAGACGGCCGGCGGCGGCGCCGAACAGTTCACCGCGTGCGCTGGCCAGCAGCTGGTCGCGGTTGAACGCGTGGAGACGAGTCATGAAACGCAATCCTGGAAGCGACGAACAGGGATACAAGTGCTCGAGAATGCCCTTGGAAGCGCTGCCGATCAAACATTTCAACCGTACGCAACCGTAGTGTTTTCAATGGAATACGCGCATCCTGTTGATGTGCAACGACCATACCTCGGCGTGTGGCCCACCCACGCCGAACCCGCCCCGTACACCTGACATGACCCGACTGCGCAAGATCATCCACGTCGACATGGACGCCTTCTACGCGTCGGTGGAGCAGCGCGACGATCCCTCACTGCGCGGCAGGCCGGTGGTGGTGGCGTGGCGCGGTGCGCGCTCGGTGGTATGCGCGGCGTCCTACGAAGCGCGCGTGTTCGGCGTGCGTTCGGCGATGCCGGCGATGCGTGCCGAGCGCCTGTGCCCGGACGCGATCTTCGTGCCGCCGGACTTCGCGCGTTACAAGGCCGTGTCGCGCCAGGTGCGCGAGATTTTCCTGCGCCATACCGACCTGGTCGAGCCGCTGTCGCTGGATGAGGCCTATCTGGACGTGACCGAGCCGAAAAGTGGCATCGAGCTGGCAACCGAGATCGCACGCACGATCCGCGCACAGATCCGCGACGAGACCCAGCTGACCGCTTCAGCGGGCATCGCGCCGAACAAGTTCCTGGCCAAGATCGCCTCGGACTGGCGCAAGCCCGACGGCCAGTTCGTGATTCCACCGCAACGGGTGGACGCATTCCTGGCGCCGCTGCCGGTCAGCCGCGTGCCCGGCGTGGGCAAGGTGATGGAAGGCAAACTGACGGCGCGCGGCATCATCACCTGCGGTGACCTGCGGCAATGGGCGCTGGCGGATCTGGAAGACGCGTTCGGCAGCTTCGGCCGCAGCCTCTACAACCGTGCACGCGGCGTCGATGAACGGCCGGTGGAGCCGGACCAGCCGGTGCAGTCGATCTCTTCCGAGGACACCTTTGCCGAGGACCTACTGCTTGAAGACCTGGGCGAGGCCATCGTGCAGCTGGCAGAGAAGACCTGGAACGCCACGCGCCGGACGGAACGCGTGGGCCACACCGTGGTGCTGAAGCTGAAGACGGCGCAGTTCCGCATCCTTACCCGCAGCTTCACCCCGGACCGCCCGCCGGAATCGATGGAGGAGCTGCGCGATGCCGCGCTGGCGCTGCGCGCGCGCGTGGACCTGCCGGCCGACACGCGCTATCGCCTGGTGGGCGTCGGCCTGGGCGGTTTCCGCGACAAGGAACCGGTGGTGCAGGGGGAGCTGTTCGAGCAGGCGTTGAACGATCCGCACCGCCCCTGACCGCGGTCCTGCCTCACGGCCACTGCATTTCGCCCTTGGCCACCTTCGCGCTCAGCTGCAGCGATTCCACGCCCTCCAGCCGCGGGTAACGCGCCTGCATCGCCTTCACCAGCGCCTGGCTGTCCTTCGCTTTGGCCGCTTCCGCGTCGAACGCACGGATGTACCCGGCGGTGAAGCGCAGCGCACTGGCGTCCAGCGCCGCCCCTTGCGCGTAATGGCCCGGTACCACCACCTGCGGCTTCAGTGCCTGCAGTCGCTGCAGGGTCTGCAGCCAGTCGGCATGCGACTTCGGGGTCTGCGTGTCGGCCATCCACACATGCTCGCCGGCGACCACGGGGATGCCACCGACGATCGCGCGCAGTGAAGGCACCCACAGCACGCTGCGGTCCGGCGTAGGGCCATCGAGTCCGATCAAGGGCAGGCGCTGCCCTTCCAGCAGCAGCGCGTCGCCCTCCAGCACCTGCGGCACAACGATGCGCGCCGGTGCGTCGGCCCCCATCTTCGGGCCCCAGTAGGCACGCTTGCCGGCGTGGGTCTGCTGGATGTGGGCCACGGTCTGCGCCGTGGCGACGATGCGTGCGTGCGGGAAGGCGGTCTGCAGCGTGGCCAGGCCGAAGTAGTAATCCGGATCGCCATGGCTGATGTAGATCGTGGTCAGCTGCTTGCCGCTGGCACGGACCAGCTCGACCAGCCTGCGCGCGTCGCTGGCCGCGAACTGCGCGTCGATCAGGATCGCATCGTGGCGGCCTTCGATCAGCACCGATGACACGGAGAACATCGCCTGCGGGCCAGGATGGAAGTACTGCAGGTGCAGCTGTGATTTCGCCGCCGTGGCCGGCGCCGGGGCAGCCGGTGCGGCCAGCAGCGGGGCGCTGGCAAAGCTGGTGACCAGTGCAAGCGGAAGCAGCAGGGCAACGGAACGCATGCGGAACTCCTTGTGCAGCGCCGGGCCATGCCCGGCATGTAGGTCGATCAGTACGCCGCAGTGATGATCTGCTTCGGGTAGGCATGCGCCTCGAGTTCCGCCACGAAGGCAGCGCCATAGTCGGCGTAGCTGATGCGGCTGTGGCCGCTGGCGTCGGCGAGGAAGGCCTTGGCCTGCACGCGGTACTGGCCACGCTCTTCGCCCGGTCCGATTTCCGCGGCCGGCGAGAAGAACGTCCAGTCGAGGTCGTCTACCGCCTGCAGGCGCTTGAGTGCTTCGCGGTGGGCCAGGGCATAAGGCTTGTACGCCTCCGGGAAATCCGGCGTATCGACCAGCTGGACACCCGGTGCCACTTCCAGGCTGCCGGCACCGCCGACCACGACCAGGCGCGGCACCCCGGCCTTGCGTGCCGCGGCTGCCAGCTGTCCGGCCACTTCGCCGACGCGGCTGATGTCATCGCCCGGACGTGGCCCGTAGGCGCTGGCCAGCACGTCGTGGCCGGCGATGGCCGCGGCCAGCGCGTCGGGATCATCCAGCGCGGCGATCACCGGATGGGCACCGGCCAGCTCCGCCGGCAGGTCCTGCGTGCTGCGCACGATCAGGGTCAATTCGTGGCCGGCGGCCAGCGCGTGGCGCGCGATCTGGCGGCCGATGTTGCCGGTGGCACCGACGAGGGCGATTTTCATGGCGAACTCCATAAGCAAGGGGAGGGGAAGACGACGGGGCCACTGTAGGACGCTGTAATTGTCCGAAAAACAGCGTATAACGCGCTTGTTTGTTGCATGAATCGAGCAGATGGATCGACTGACCGCCATGACCGTATTCATCGAGGTGGCCGAGCGCGGCAGCCTCACGGCCGCCGCTGAGGTGCTGGACATGTCGCGGGCGATGGTCACCCGTTACCTCGCCGAGGTGGAGGCCTGGCTGGGGGCGCGCCTGCTGCACCGGACCACGCGCCGGGTCAGCCTGACCGGCCCGGGGGAGGCGGCGCTGGCGCGCTTCCGGCAGATGCTGGAGATCGGCGAGGCGCTGCAGGGCGAACTGGCCAGCGACGATCCCGAACCGCATGGCACGCTGCGGGTGACCGCCAGCGTCTCGTTCGGGCAGAGCCATCTGGCGCGCGCCGTCGCCGACTTCGTCAAGCGTCATCCGGCGGCGCGCATCGAACTGCTGCTGGTCGATCGCACGGTGAATCTGGTCGAGGAGCGGGTGGATCTGGCGGTACGCATCGCCCGGCAGATCGACCCCAGCCTGATCGCGCGGCGGCTGGCCACATGCCGCTCGGTGCTGTGCGCCACGCCCGGTTACCTGGAGGTGCGCGGCACGCCGACCGCCCCGGAACATCTGGCCGCACACAACTGCCTGACCCATCACTACGTGGGCAAGAGCCTGTGGCACCTGCACCGCGACGGACGTTCGCAGTCGGTGGCGGTGGGCGGCAACATCAGCGCCAACGAAGCGTCATTGCTGCTCGAAGCCGTTCGCGCCAGCGCCGGCATTGCGATGCTGCCCACCTACCAGGTGGCGCCGTTGCTGCGCAGTGGCGAGCTGGTGGAACTGCTGCCGGTGTATACCCTGGACGAGCTGGGCATTCATGCGGTGTACGCATCGCGTCGCCAGCAGTCGGCGATCATGCGGCGGTTCCTCGACTTCCTGGGCGAGTGTTTCGCCAGCCCGGCCTTCCAGGATCTGGACTGGCGACCGGCGCGTGTGGAACCTGCATGACATCCCGGTGCGATGCGCACACGGCATACAATGAGCGGCCCCACGTCGTACAGGTGCGTTGCGTGTCGTATCCCTATCCGCTGGTCGTATTCGACCTCGATGGCACGCTGGTCGACAGCGCCGCCGATATCGCCGAAGCCCTGAACCGCACGCTGGAGGACATCGGCCTGGCCCGTGTGCCGGAAGCCACCGTGCTGGGCTGGATTGGCGACGGTGTCCGCCGGCTGGTCGAGCAGGCCGTGCATGCCGCAGGGCGGCAGGTCGATCTGGCCGAGGTCATGCCGGTGTTCATGGTGCATTACCGTGAGTGCCTGCTGCGCAGCCCACGCCTGTTCGACGGTGTGGCCGAAGCACTGGCGCAGCTGCGGGGACGTGCTGTGCCGCTGGCCATCTGCACCAACAAGCCTGCAGCGCTGGTGCCGCCGCTGCTGCAGCATCTGGGCATCGGCGATGCGTTCGCGCTGGTGCTGGGCGGCGATTCGCTGCCACAGCGCAAGCCCAGCGGTGAACCACTGCGGCACATCGCGGCACACTTCCGCTTGCCGGTGAATGCATGCCTGATGGTGGGTGATTCGTTGACCGACTACCGCGCGGCGGAAGACGCGGGAATGCCGATCGCGCTGGTGCGCTACGGCTACCCGCGTGGCCTGGACCTGGCCACCGCAGCTGCGGTGGCGGTGATCGACGATCTGCGCGAACTGCCGGGCCTGGCCGCGCGCATCCCGGTATAGCGCCGGGCCTGCGCCCGGCGCGCCTGCTCATTTCGGCTGGTAGCGCACGCTCAGCTGATACTCGCGGCCCGGCTGGTTGAACCACGCCACGGTCTCGTACCTGCGGTCGAACACATTGGTTGCCCGGGCCAGCAGCGACCACGATGGCGTGAGCGCGTACTCGGCGCGCAGATCCAACGTGCCATAGCCGCCGACCTTCACCGTGTTGGCGGCATCGTCATAGCGCTTGCCCGCACCCTGTACGGTCAGGCCGGCACGGAATGCGCCGAAGCGGCGATCCACATCCAGCCGTGCCGTCTGCTGTGCACGGCGCGGCAGCCAGTTGTCGAACTGGCTGCTGCCGTTCGTGCGGTTGCGCGGGTCGGTGTAGCTCAGCTGTGCAGCGATGTCGAAGCCGGCCAGCACGACGCCGCCGGTCAGTTCGGCACCGCGGATGCGCGCCTTCTCCACCTGCTGCATCCTGAAGGTGGCTGCATCGTAGGTGATCAGGTCATCGATGCGGGTCTCGTACACATCCAGGCCCCAGCGCCAGCCCTGGCCCTGCTGCGAAATGCCCAGGTTGGCGCTCTTCGACTTCTCAGGATCCAGTGTCGGCACGCCGCTCCACGGGTCATACAGGTCGCTGAAGGTGGGTGCCTTGAAGGCCGTGCCGTAGCTGGCGTTGATGCGCAGGCCGTGATCCAGCTCCATCGCCCAGCCGATGCTGCCGGTGGCATGGTTGCCGAACTGCTGGTTGTCGTCGTTGCGCGCGCTGGCCTGCAACTGGTGTCGGCCGAAGCGCCCCTGGTACTGCACGAACACACCGGTGTTGCGACGGCTGTCGACACGATAGCCGGCACTGCTGCCGTCCAGGTTGTCCTCACTCCAGTCCACACCGGCACTCAGCAGCTGGCCTTCGGCCACGCCGAAGTCGCCCTGCAGCGACGCGCTGTCACGATGCGTCTGCGCGCTGCCATGCACGTCGTCCGCGCCGACGTTGTCCGATTCGTTGTCACTGCGACCGACGTTGGCGGTCAGCACCAGCCGTTCGGCCGGCGTGTAGCGGACCTTGCCGGACAGTACCTGCTGGCGCGTCTCGGAGTAGTTGTAGTAGCCGTCGTAGTGGTTCTGGCCGTCGGCGCGCAGCGCGCTGCCCTCCACCGTCCACTGCTCGTTGAAGTTGTAGCCGCCGCGCAGGCTCTTGGAGAGGTTGCGGTAGCCGTCGCGGTCGGGTTCGTCGGCGAAGCAGCCGGTGAACAGCGTGGCCGAGCCCCGGCAGGCATCGATGCCATCGGAATGCTGGTAGGCGATGTCGGCGCCGAACCAGCCGCGTTCGCTGCTGCCACCGATGCCGCCGCTGGCCTCACGCAGGCCATTGCTGCCACCGCCCAGCTGCAGATGTGGCGCGAAGTCGCCCTGGTTGCGGCGGGTGAAGATCTGGATCACACCGCCGATGGCGTCGGCGCCATACAGGCTGGACTGCGGGCCGCGCACGATCTCCACGCGTTCGATCTGCGCCAGCGGCAGGTCCTGGATCATCGCCAGGCCGAGATCGGCGCTGTTGATGCGCATGCCGTCGACCAGCACCACCGTGTGGCCGGAGTTGGTGCCGCGCAGGAACAGCGAGCTCTGCTTGCCCAGGCCGCCGGCGTTGGTGAGGTTGATGCCGGCGCGGCCACGCAGCAGGTCCTGCAGCGAAGTGGCCTGGCTGGACTCGATCTGCGTCCGGTCGATCACCTGCGCAGGCGCGATGCTGTCCTGCAGGGCGATGGGGGTGCGGGTGGCCGTGACCAGGATGGGATCGAGCGCGCGGGCGCCATCATCGGCCTGGGCCAACGCGGGCAGGGCGGCCAATACGGCCAGGGAAAGCAATCGGGACTGCAGCTTCATCGGGGGACTCCAGGTGCCACGCACGCCCGCGTGGCGAAGGGGAGGAGCCGCGGAGGCAGGCAAGCGCCGATGCCGCAGGCAGTGCTGCGGACATCCAGCGCCATGCCCACCGCATCGCGACCTGAGGCTTCCGGGCCGGTCTCCGGGCTTGCCGCCAGGCGGCGCGAGGCCACCGTCCAGGCGCCTTCCCATGCTGTTGGCACAGTGGCGGTGTTGCCTGGAACTGACGTGCTTACCGTTGCGGGGGCAGCGCCGGCATGGCGTGGGTTCACGCGTCACCGGCTTCCCGTTTCAACCTGCCGGCCATGCCGCAGGTCACCTGGAAGTGCGCGCAGTCTACGGCATCGGCATGCCCGGTGCGGCGTATATGCGGCAATGTCTGTGGAGCTGATGATCCCCAGCCACTAGAATTGCTGCTTGATCCCGTGGTGCCGTTGCCGATGTCCGCCCGTTTTCCGCTGTCCCCGCGTTGCCTGCACAGGACGCATGCATGATCCTCGACCTGGTCCGCCACGCTGGCAACGGTCGCGACGAGTACCTCGATGGCCGCAGCGATCCACCGCAGCTGGCCCGCCTGCCACAGGAACTGGTGGAGGCCTATGCCACGCAGCCCTGGGAGCGGGTGATCAGCTCGCCCCGCCTGCGGTCACTGCACACAGCGATGGCGCTGGCCACCCCGCGCGGGCTGGACGTGGATGCGGACGAGGAGTGGGAAGAACTCGACTTCGGCGACTGGGACGGGCAGGCACTGTTCGACCTGCCGGAGCAGGCGCTGGCGGCATTCCATGCTGATCCGCATGCGTATCCGCCGCCAAACGGCGAAAGCTGGGGGCACTTCGAGCGGCGCATCGCGCGTGCGCTCGACCGCCTGCTCGACGATGACGACCCGCTGCCGACCGTCGTGGTCAGCCACGGTGGCCCGCTGCGCATGGTGCTGTCACAGGTCTGCGGCCTGCCGATGTCGCTGTGCTGGGCGCTGCGCATCGACCACGGTACGCGCCTGCGGGTCAGGCTGGAGCGTGGCGAGGCAGGCCTGGTGGGCGAGCTGCTGGAGTTGCAGCAGCCCTGATCCGGCCGGCGCCGATCAGTCCTCGTCGGCGCTTCCGGCCACGTCTTCTTCTGCGTCGTCGTCTGCGTCGAATCGCTGCTCGTGCACCGGCCCCGAGGCCGGGCCGGCCGCCTTCAGCGGGTGCGCGGCGATGCGCGCTTCGTAGTCCTGCACCAGCGCCTCGCGCTGCGGCTCGCCCAGTTCCTGCCAATGGCAGTCCAGCAGGGCCCCTTCCAGCGAGTAGAGCAGGTTCAGGCTGGGCTTGAAGCCGGCGCGCTTGACCTTGACGAAGGCACCCACCGCGCCGACGGCGGCCAGATCGTCACGGCTGCGCAGACCGACCTGGCGCAGCCACGCCGCACTTTTCGGACCGATGTTGCGCAGCTTCGGCGCACTCATCCCAGCGCCTCGACGAAGACGCGCGCGATGGCTTCCAGTCCGGCCTGGTCATCGGCATCGAAGCGACCGGTCTTCGGGCTGTCGATGTCGAAGACTCCGATCAGTTCATCGCCGCGCAGCAGCGGAACGACCAGTTCCGAGCGGGAGGCCGAGTCGCAGGCGATGTGGCCCGGAAAGGCATCGACATCGTCGACGCGCTGGGTCACGCGCTGGCGGGCCGCGGCACCACACACGCCCTTGTCCAGCGGAATGCGCACGCAGGCCGGCAGCCCCTGGAACGGGCCGACCACCAGCTCCTGGCCATCGTAGAGATAGAAGCCCACCCAGTTCAGGTCGGGCAGGGCGTGGAAGACCAGCGCCGAGAGATTGGCCGCGTTGGCGATGCGGTCGGACTCTCCATGGACCAGGCCACGGGCCTGTTCAAGCAGCTGGGCGTATTGTTCCGGCTTGCTGCCGGTAAGCGAGGCATTGGCGAACATGACCGCAGTCTAGCAAGCGTGCCGGGCCAGCGATAATGCACGCTCTGTTGCCCCGCTGGAGCCTTTGATGCCGTTGCCCGCTGCCCTGCCATCCGCGCTGTTCGTCACCGGCACCGATACCGAGATCGGCAAGACGGCGGCCAGCACCGCGCTGCTGCACGCCCTGCGCCGGCGTGGCCTGCGAGCGGTCGGAATGAAGCCTGTGGCCAGTGGCAGCCAGGATCTGGGGCAGGGCCTGCGCAACGAGGATGCGCTGGCGCTGCAGGCGGCCAGTCGGCCGGTGCCGGACTACGTCGACGTGAATCCCTATGCCCTGCGGCAGCCGATCGCTCCCGAACTGGCGGCGGCCGAGGACGGGGTGGACATCGCCCTGGCACCGATCGTCGCCGCGTTCGAGCGCCTGCGTGCCACCGCCGACGTGGTGGTGGTGGAAGGCGTAGGGGGATGGCTGGCGCCGGTCTCCGTCCACCTGGACCAGCTCGACATCGTGCGTGCACTGCACCTGCCGGTCGTGCTGGTGGTCGGCCTGCGGCTGGGCTGCGTCAACCACGCGAGATTGACCGCGCACTCCTTGCAGGCCAGCGGCGTGGAGTGCCTGGGCTGGATCGGCAATCACATCGATCCGGCCATGCAGCGCCAGGACGAGAACGTGGCCACGCTGGTGCAGCGGTTGCCGATGCCATGCTGGGGACGGCTGCCGCACCTGCCGGGCGCCGATGCTCAGGCCCTGGCGATGCACCTGCATGAGGGCTGAGTTCCCGTAGAGCGGAGCCTGCGACCCGCTGCGATCAACCGGCCGCGAGCTCTCGCGCGAGGGCGCCCAGGCGCTCCACGGCAGCGATGAAACGTGCGTCGAAGGTCTGGCAGCACGACAGCCGCAGGCAGTGCCGGTAGCGCGGACCGCGCGAATACACCTGGCCGGGCATGAACACGATGCCCTCTTCCAGCGCCCGCTCGAACAGTGCGCGGGTGTCCACGCCCGGCAGTTCCAGCCACAGCAGGAAGCCACCCTGTGGTTCCGTGGCGCGCGTGCCAGGCGGGAAATGCTCGGCCACGAGCTGGCGCAGCCGTCCCACCTGCTCGCGATACAGGCGCCGCATGCGGTGCAGGTGATGTTCGTATCCGCTCCCTTCCAGGTACGCGGCCACGGCATCACCCAGCAGCTGCGGCTCGCCGCCCGTGGACTGGAACTTCAGCAGGGCGATGCGTTCAGCGAAGCGCCCGCCGTCGAGCCAGCCGATGCGATAGTCCGGGGCCAGCGTCTTCGAGAAACCGCCGACCACCATCACCCAGCCGTCGCGGTCAAAGGCCTTCAGCAGCGGCGCAGGTGGCTCGCAGAACTGCAGTTCCGCGTACACGGCATCCTCGATCAGCGGCAGCTGCCGCGCGTTGACCAGCTCGGCCAGACGCTGCTTGGCCGCCACCGGCATGGTGCAGCCCAATGGATTGTGCACGGTCGGCATCAGCACCAGCGCGGCCAGCGGTGTGTGCTCCAGCATCGCCTCCAACGCATCGACGTCCAGGCCCTGTTGCGGATGCGTCGGCAGTTCGATGGCCTGCAGGCCCAGGTTGGCCAGCAGCGGATACAGGTTGAAGTACGACGGTGCTTCGATACCCACTGAATCGCCGGGCTGGGTCACCGCACGCAGTGCCAGCTGCAGCGCCTCCATCGCACCGTGGGTCAGCAGCAGGCGATCGCTGTGCGTGTGCAGGCCCATGCGCGGGCCGCGCCGCACGATCTGCGCCAGCAGCCGCGGCGAGCCATTGGGGCGTGCGTAGGTTTCGACCGTCTGCTGGCCGTGGCGCAATACCTGGGCGGTGTGCCGGGCCAGCTGGGCGCCAGGATAGAACTGGCGCCCGCGTGGCCCGGCGAAGGCGAGGTCGATCACCCCGGAACGGCGTTGCGCCTCCAGCACGCGTGCCATCAGCACCTGCTGCAACGGCGCGGTGGGGGCCGACGGCGCATCGCGCAGCGACCGTTGCGGCACTGACAGTCGCGGCGCCACTTCGAAACCTGCCTTTGGCCGCGGAACCACCAGGCCGGCGTCTTCCAGCTGGCGGTAGGCGGCGATCACCGTATTGAGGCTGAGCTGACGCTGTGCTGCCATCTGCCGCAGCGATGGCAGGCGGCTGCCGACCGGCAGGCGCCCTCCCTGGATGGCCTCGGCCAGCTCATCGGACAGCCGCTGGTAGCGAGGAGCGGACGCGCTGCTGCGTTGATCTGTATCCATCGGTTCCGGCCGCATCTGGTGCTGTACCCATGAGGATTCCGAGCCTAGCATGTCCTCGTCGGCAGGGCCTGATCGGTGCCCGCCGATATTTCAAGGGCGCGCGGCTGGATGGCCGCGCGCCCCTTTTTTTGCATGGGCTGGCGCACCATGCAGTCAACGCATCGGCACCAGCACCGGATCCCGGCGATACAGGGCAGGGAATTGCCTGCCCAGTGCCGCCAGCTTCGGAGCGTCGTAGTAGCGGATGTAGGCCGCCTGCGGATAGTTGCTCATGTAGTTCTGGTGGTAGCTCTCGGCCGGATAGAAGCGCTGGCCGCTCCCCACCTGGGTGACGATGGGCGCGCGATAGCTTCCGGCCTGGCCCAGCTGGGTGATGTAGGCACGGCTGGCCGCCTGCTGGCGGGGATCATCGACGAAGATCGCCGAGCGGTACTGGCTGCCATGGTCCGGGCCTTGCCGGTCGAGCTGGGTCGGGTCATGCACCACCGAGAAGAACACCTGCATCAGCTGGCCGTAGCTCACCTGGCGCGGGTCGTAGTCGACCTTCACCGCCTCGGCGTGGCCGGTGCGTCCGCTGCTGACACGCTCATAGCGCGCATCCGCCGCGCTGCCGCCGACGTAGCCCGAGACTGCGTTGCTCACGCCCTTGACGTGCTGGAACACGCCCTGCACGCCCCAGAAGCAGCCGCCGGCAAACACTACGCTGGCGTGCGTGCCGTCATCGCGGAATGCGGCTTCACCGGTGGGCGCAGGCAACACCTGCACCTGTGCGCTGCGCTCGAGCGGCGCGGCGATGGCACCGTGATCAACCAGCAGTACCCCGGCAATCAATGCGGTAGCGACCAGCCCGGCAATGCCGGCGGCGATCCCCTGTTCGAACGAAATCTTCATCGTGTCCTCCCGGATCAACCGAAGGTGAAGGCGTAGGCCTGGGCGCCGGCATCGAGGAATTCGATCTCGAAGCGGTGTGGCGCGACGGCGCCGCGCTGGCGCACCAGCTGGTACAGACGGTGTTCGTCGATCACGCCGCTGCCATCGCTGCCAACGTCGCTGCCGGCGTCGGCCGCGGGCAACGGCCGACCATCCAGCCAGACGCGGAAGCGCACCGGCGTGCCGTCCTGGCGTGGCGCGAGCACCAGATGCAGATCGCGGGCATGGAACTGGAAGGCGATGCGTCCTCCGGGCTGCTGCAGCCGTGCCGCCTCGTCGTCGATGATCCAGCGGCCGGACAGGCCCCACTGGTTCAGCGCCAGCGCGGGTGGCAGCGCGTAGTCGAATGCCGTGTCCGCACGTTGCCCGCCTGGCGAGGCGAACTGCTCGGCGCGCGCATGCCCCAGGTAGGTCTCCGGCGAGCGCAGGTTGCCCATGTCCGCCTGCGCGGCCACGCCCTTCAGGTCCGCTGCGGCCGGATCGGCCGGCGGTGGCAGCCGGGTCTGGCCGGCTTCGGCCAGCAGGCGGCGGATCACCTGCTCCGAACGCGCATAGTTGCCCTCGCCGAACTGATGGCCGCGGATGTTGCCCTGCGCATCGACGAAGTAGTGCGCGGGCCAGTAGCGGTTGTTGAACGCACGCCAGATCGCGTACTGGTTGTCCAGCGCGACGGGATAGTCGACCTTCAACTGCTGCACGGCCTTCATGACGTTGCGCGGGTCGCGTTCGAAGGCGAACTCGGGGGTGTGCACGCCGATCACCACCAGGCCGTGATCGCGGTAGCGCCGCTGCCACTCGTGCACGAACGGCATCGCACGCAGGCAGTTGATGCAGGAATAGGTCCAGAAGTCGATCAGAACCACCTTGCCGCGCAGCTGGGTGGCGTCCAGCGGTGGGCTGTTGAGCCAGCCGGTGGCGCCGTCCAGGGCGGGCAGCGTGCCTTCCACCGGCAGCGGTGCCTCGCTGCCTGCAGTGGCCGGGCCCATCATCATCATCGGCGGAGCAGAAGGCTGCGCGCCGGGTACCGCATCGAGCAGGCCCTGCTCGATACGCGCGGTGCTGACGGTGGACAGCCGGGTCAGCAGGCCGGTGTCCCAGCCCAGGGCAATGGCCACGACCGCCAGCAGCGCAGCGACGCCGAGCACGCGGCGGAGCAGATTGCCCAGCCCCAGCCGTGCCTGCAGGGCGCGGAACACCCGGCCGCCGATCCAGACCGCCAATGCCAGCGCGGTGACCGCACCCAGCGCGTAGGCAAGCAGCAGCGTACTGGTGCTGGCGCTGGCGCCATGCAGCGCAGCCCCGGTCAGTACCAGGCCAAGGATCGGGCCCGCGCACGGGGCCCACAGCAGGCCGGTGGCGATGCCGATCAGCAGCGACGTCCAGGCACCGCCGCGCCCGGCGGCATCGGCAGCGTCCGCGCGTGCGCTCAACCGCGCGCCGACACGCTGCAACGGCGCCAGCAGATGGTCTGCCAGTGCGGGCCACAGCAACGCCACCGCGAACAGCGCCATCAGCAGCAGGGCGATCCAGCGACCGATCTGGTTGGCCTGCGCCACCCACTGGCTGCCGACCGCCGCCAGGCTGGCGACGAGGGTGAAGGTCAGCGCCATGCCCAGCAGCAGCGGCAGGGTGCTGCGCAGGAACGGGCGGTCAGCACGCGCGAATACGAACGGCAGCACCGGCAGGATGCAGGGGCTGAGCAGGGTCAGCACACCGCCAAGATAGGCAAGCAGCAACAGCAGCATCATCGGGCTCCAGAAGCAGGGGACGATCCCACCGGCACGCGCCAGCCCGCATCGCTGTCATGCGCGGCAGGTCCGGGCTGGAAGGCCAGCGCCGCGCCGTTCATGCAGTAGCGCAGGCCGGTAGGGCGTGGGCCGTCGTTGAAGACATGGCCCAGATGGCCGCCGCAGCGGCGGCAATGCACTTCCACCCGCAGCATGCCAAAGGTGACGTCGCGGTCCTCACCGATAGCGTTGTGCAACGGTGCCCAGAAGCTGGGCCAGCCAGTACCGCTCTCGAACTTGGTGGACGAAGAGAACAGCGGCAGCGCACAGCCGGCGCAGGTGAACGTGCCTTGCCGGTGTTCCTTGTTGAGCGGGCTGCTCCAAGGGCGTTCGGTCGCCTGCTGGCGCAGCACTGCGTACTGGGCCGGGGTCAGCCGCTGGCGCCAGTCAGCATCACTGCGCATGATCTCGAACTGTCGCGCAGGGCGCGTTTCTGCTGCCGCTGGCGCGGCGCGGCTGCAGGCCCCGAGACCGAGCAGGCCGGCGGTGGTGGCGATACCGCCCAGACCCAGCAGATGGCGGCGGGTGAGGGGCATGGCGGACTCCGGGAAGGGGCGACGGGGCCATGCTGCGCCTGCTCCGGTCAACGAATCCTCACGCAGGATTCAATTTTTCGTGAGGTATCGGCGGCGATCCCGCGCCACAATGCGCTCAGCCTCCCCCCTGGCCCGAGCTGCCGATGTCCCCGAAACGTGTCCTGATCGTTGAAGACGATGCCCACATCGCCGACCTGCTGCGCATGCACCTGGGCGATGAGGGGTATGAGGTCGCCCACGCCGACAGCGGTGATGGCGGGCTGCGCCTGCTCGAACAGGAAGGCCCGTGGGACGCGCTGGTGCTGGACGTGATGCTGCCCGGTGTCGATGGCCTGCAGGTCTGTCAGCGCGCACGGGCGATGGTGCGCTATGTCCCGATCATCATCATCAGTGCACGCGGCAGCGAAACCCAGCGTATCGTCGGCCTGGAACTCGGCGCCGACGATTATCTGGCCAAGCCATTCTCCATGCCGGAGCTGGTGGCGCGCGTGCGTGCCCTGCTGCGTCGCGCCGAGGCCATGGCGCAGAACGCGCGCATCGATGCCGGTGCCATCGAGCTGGGAGGACTGCAGCTGGATCCGGTCGCGCGTACTGCCGACGTGGATGGCAAGCCGCTGGAACTCACGCCGCGCGAGTTCGACCTGCTGCTGTTCTTCGCACGCCATCCCGGCCAGGTGTTCGCGCGGATGGAACTGCTCAACCAGGTCTGGGGCTACCAGCACGATGGCTATGAGCACACGGTCAATACTCACATCAACCGCCTGCGCAGCAAGATCGAAACCGATCCGGCCAACCCGCGGCGGTTGCTGACGGTCTGGGGCCGGGGCTACAAGCTGGTGGACCCGGCCGGGGCGGCGGCATGATCCGGCCGAACCTGTGGCAGAAGCTGGCGGCGGTGATCGCGGCGCTGATGCTGATGTGCTGCATGGCGCTGCTGGCGCTGCAGATGCGCTCGAACACACGGCACGAGCAGGAAGTCGTGCAGCGGCTGTCGCTGGGGCTGGCCGAGCACATCGCGCAGCGCAGTGAGCTGATGGATACCAGCGGCATGCGCGATGCGGCGGTGCGTGCGCTGTTCGGGCAACTGATGGCGGTCAACCCCAGCGTCGAGGTGTACCTGCTGGACGACCAGGGTCGCATTCTCGGCCACGACGCACCCAGCGGGCACCTGATGCGCAACCGCGTGGACGTGGCACCGCTGCGCCGTCTGCTGGCGGGCGCGCCGCTGCCCATCCTGGGCGACGATCCGCGCAGTAGCGAGGGTCGCAAGGTGTTCAGCGTGGCGCCGCTGGTGGTGCAGGGGCGGCAGGCCGGCTACGTCTACGTGGTGCTGGTGGGCGAGCACCGGCAGATGCTCGCCGACGACCTCGCCGCCAGCAACCAGTGGAACACGACCTTGTGGTCGGTGATGCTGGTGGGCAGCCTGGGCCTGCTGGCCGGGCTGGTGGCGTTCTACTGGGTGACCCGGCCGCTGCGTCGCCTGACACGTCGCATCCAGGCATTCGACATCGATGCGCCGACGCCGCTGCCGCCGCCCGGCCCGCTGCGGCCGGGCGAGCGCGATGAACTGGTCATCCTCGAACATGCGCATGCGCAGATGGCGCAGCGGTTGGGGGAGCAGTGGCAGCAGCTGCGCCAGCAGGACCTGCAGCGGCGCGAGCTGGTGGCCAACATTTCGCACGATCTGCGCACGCCGCTGTCTTCACTGCATGGCTACCTTGAGACGATGGCGTTGAAGGACGCGACGCTGTCGCCGGAGGAGCGCCGGCGCTATCTGGGTATTGCCCTGGCGCAGAGTGCGAAGGTCGGGCGATTGGCGCGCGCGCTGTTCGAGCTGGCACGCCTGGAACACGGCGAGGTGCGGCTGGAGTGGGAGGTGTTCGCGCTGCCCGAGCTGCTGCAGGACGTGCTGCAGAAGTTCGAGCTGGCGGCGCAGGCGCGCGGCCAGCAGTTGCACGCGGATTTCCCGCAGGGGTTGCCGCTGGTACGTGCGGACCTGGGTCTGGTGGAGCGGGTGCTGACCAACCTGCTCGACAACGCCCTGCGCCATGCGCCGGAGGGAGGGCGGATCGAGGTGCGGCTGCGCGCGGTGGCTGACAGCGTGGAGGTGATCGTCTCTGATGACGGTCCCGGCGTTGCTGCTGCGGTGCGTGCGCAGCTGTTCCAGGCGCCTGCTGCGTTGGGGGCGCGACGGGGCGAGAACGGTGGCCTGGGGCTGCTGATCGTGCAACGTATCGTGCAGCTGCATGGCCGCAGCATCGCGCTGCGCGACAGTGAGGCAGGGGCGACGTTCGTGTTCGAGCTGCCGCGGGCGGAGTCGGCGGCGGTGGCCTAGGCGCAGCTGGTTTCCGGGTGGCGGTGTTTGCCCCTTCGCGCAGGTATGTGCGTTTTTCCGTGTGGCGCCGGGCGGATGCCCTTGCGTGCGAATGTCCCCCGGCGCCGGCCGGTGGCCGTCACCTCCTCCTTTACTTCGCACGCAAGGGCATCCGCCCGGCGTGCAGGGGTTATTGGCACGCAGCGGTGTGCGGACGACGGCACCGTGCCTGGTGGGCAGGTGGGACACGTCCGGGTGTGGTATCCGCACTGGCATGGGATCGCTCGGGTTGAGGCTGCCTGTGCGCAGGTGCGTGCGTTTTCCGTGTGGCGCTGGTCGGATGCCCTTGCGTGCGAATGTCCCCCGGCGCCGGCCGTTGGCCGTCGCCTCCTCCTTTACTTCGCACGCAAGGGCATCCGCCCGGCGTTGAGGGGTTATCGGCACGCAGCGGTGTGCGGATGACGGCACCGTGCTGGTGGGCAGGTGGGACACGTCCGGGTGTGGTATCCGCACTGGCATGGGATCGCTCGGTTGAGGCTGCCTGTGCGTGTGTTCGTTTTTCCTGTGGCGCCGGGCGGATGCCCTTGCGTGCGAATGTCCCCCGGCGCCGGCCGTTGGCCGTCACCTCCTCCTTTACTTCGCACGCAAGGGCATCCGCCCGGCGTTGAGGCGTTATCGGCACGCAGCGGTGTGCGGACGACGGCACCGTGCCTGGTGGGCAGGTGGGGACGTCATGGGGAGGTATCCGCACTGGCATGGCATCGCTCGGGCTGGGGCTGCCTGTGCGCAGGTGCGTGCGTTTTTCCGTGTCGCGCCGGTCGGATGCCCTTGCGTGCGAATGTCCCCCGGCGGCGGCCGGTGGCCGTCACCTCCTCCTTCACTTCGCACGCAAGGGCATCCACCCGGCGTGCAGGGGTTATCGGTGCGCGGAGGTGCGAAAATGCGCCGGGGACATTTGCCCACATGCTGCGGGCCGACGCGAGGCCTTTGCGCTCGCGATCTGCTCGGGCGAAGACGCGCATCTGCACGCAGGCGAGGAATAAAAAAGACCCGGCAGAGGGAGGGATCTGCCGGGTCCGGATTGCATGGGGGGAGGGACCCATGCAATGAGCGAAAGCGTCGCGTCAGGGCGTGTGGCCGGTCGCGTCCGCTGTTGATTCGTTGTAGCCCTGCACCAGCTCGGACCAGGAGCGTCCAGCCAGCAGGCCAAGACCGACCACGTCCTGCTGGGCCTGCCCGAACCGCTGCAGGTTGTCCTGCCACAGCTGAGCGCCCTGCGACAGCAATCCGGCCGGATCTTCGCTTCGTGCCAGCTCGCCGAGCCAGCCGCCCGTCGCGGTCAGGTTGCGTTCCAGTGCCTTCAGCTGCACGCCGAACATGCTTTCAGCGTTCTCCAGCGCCAACCGGTTCGCGCGCGTTGCGGCGGCGGCCAGCTGGCGGGTGGCATCACTGAAGCGATCGCTGAAGGCGGCGGTCATGGGCGTCAGGAAAGGACTTGATGCATTGCAGCATACGCCGATGATGCCGCATTGCAACAAAAATCATAAAGGCGCCCAAGGCGCCTTTAGAAATCTTTAGATATCAATGGGTTGTTCAGGTGCCGGGGCCCCGGTACCGGCAGCCGGAGGTGCAGGTCTCGTGGACCGTGATCTCGCTCAGCGCCGGCAGCGCGGGCTTGAGTTCGTTCCAGATCCACACCGCCAGGTTCTCGCTGGTCGGGTTTTCCAGGCCGGGGATGTCATTGAGGTAGTGGTGGTCCAGGCGTTCGTAGATCGGCTGGAAGGCCGCCTTCACGTCCCCGAAATCCATGATCCAGCCGGTCTGCGCGCCGGGTTCGCCCTCGACCTTCAGTTCCACCCGGAAGGAGTGGCCATGCAGGCGCGCGCACTTGTGCCCCGGCGGTACGTTCGGGAGGCGGTGGGCCGCCTCAAGCATGAAGACTTTGAAGATTTCCATGAGCGGATTGTACGCCGCTGCTGTCGCATCCGACCGGGATCGCGCCGGCCCCGAAGCGGAGTGACTATTTCCATCCGGATGAAGAGATGTTAGCTTCTCTTATATCCGTATGAAGAGATGTTATTGGTCGGACCCCGGCCAGTCATGGATTACTGCGGAACTTCGTCGCCCTACCACCACCCCACACATCGTCATGCCCCAGCACACCCTGCTCGTGGCGGCCCTGGCCGCCGCTCTGGCCGCGCCATTGTCCGCCGCCGCCGAAACCACCGCTGCCGCCAGTGGCGAAGCCAGTACCCTGGCCGCCGTCCGCGTCACCGGTTCCAACATCAAGCGCGCCGATACCGAGGCGTCCAATCCGGTGCAGGTAATCGGCCGCCAGCAGCTGGAACAGACCGGCAAGGCCACCGTCGCCGATGTGCTGCGCTCGATCTCCGCCAACACCGGCAATGCCAACAACGAGACCACCAACAACGGCTGGGCCTCCGGCTCGGCCAGCATCGGCCTGCGCGGCCTGTCACCGAAGAACACGCTGGTGCTGCTCAACGGCCGTCGCGTGGCGAACTACGGCTTCCCGGCCGGTGGCCTGTCCGATACCTTCGTCGACCTCAATACCCTGCCGCTGGTTGCGGTCGAGCGCATCGAAGTGCTCAAGGATGGTGCTTCGGCCGTGTATGGCTCCGATGCCGTGGCCGGCGTGGTCAACATCATCACCCGCCAGAACTTCGAAGGTGCCGAGATCGGTGGCAGCTTCGGAGGCGCCGACCAAGGGGGCCTGCGCGAGCAGAACCTGAAGTTCGTGGGTGGCCTCGGTGATCTGGACAGCGATGGCTACAACATCCTGTTCAGTCTGCAGGGCTACAACCGCGACCGCCTGGACCAGGACGAGCGCGATCTGACCAAGAGTGGCATCTACACCGACCTGCCGGGCGGGCGCTGGAACGGCTGGTCGGCCAAGGGTGCGCGCTATCTGATCAATGGCGTGTCGGTGCCGATGCTCGACGCCAGCGGCAACTGCCCCACCGGGACCACGCGCGTCGCGAGCGCTCCGATCGACGGCCTGGCTGGCGACACCTGCGGCTTCAACCAAGCGCCGTACACCACGCTGATTCCATCCACGAAGCGCTACCAGGCCTATGCCAACGGCACCTTCCGCCTGGGCGACAACGTCGAAGCGTTCGGTGAAGTGCTGTACAGCCAGATCAAGAGCGCGGCCTGGTTCGGCAGCAGCCCGTTCTTCACGCTGGAAAGCGGCCGCTTCGCCCTGAATGCCGAGACCGGCCTGGCCGAGCCGGTGTCGTCGCAGCTGCCGGCGGGCAATCCGTACAATCCCTACGGGCGTGCCGTGCCGATCGAGTACACGTTCTTCGATCTCGGCGGCACCATCAAGACCAACCGCTCCACCGCCTATCGCGGCGTGTTCGGCCTGCGCGGCACCACCGCCAACTGGGACTGGGAAGTGGCGGCGTTCGGTGCGCGCAGCAGCGAGCGTGAGACCGTCTCGGGCGGCTTCGCCAACCGCTGGGCGCTGGCCGATGCGCTGGCCAGCGGCAGCTACAATCTGCTCGACCCGGCGGCCACCCCGCAGTCGGTGCGTGATGCGATCAACATCGCTACGCTGCGTCCGGCCGAATCGAAGCTGCAGGGTGTCGATGCGAAGATCTCGGGCAGCCTGGGCCGCACCTGGGCCGGTGACATCGGCTTTGCCGCTGGCGCCGAGTGGCGCCGCGAGAAGCTCGATTCGAACAACCCCTGGCAGATCGATGCCGGCCTGCAGGTGCGTCCGGCCATCGCCGAGGTGCACGGCGAGCGCCAGGTCAGCGCTGCGTACGCGGAAGTGAACGTGCCGCTGGCCTCGACCCTGGAACTGTCCGCCGCTGCGCGTGCCGATCACTACGATGACTTCGGCGATGCGTTCTCGCCGAAGCTCGGACTGCGCTGGCAACCGCTGGACTTCCTGCTGGTGCGCGCGTCGGCCTCGAAGGGCTTCCGTGCGCCCTCGCTGTCGGAGAACTCCAACAGCACCAGCATCTCCTACGGCAGCGTGGTCGATCCGCGCGACCCGGATGTGCCGGGCTCGCGGCAGAGCCCGACGTTCTTCACCGTGGGCAACAGTGACCTGAAGCCGGAGCGCACCAAGAGCGTGAACTTCGGCGTGGTGCTGTCACCGTGGGCGAACACCAATCTGAGTGTCGACTACTACCGTATCCAGCTCGACAACCTGGTCGGCACCAACAACACGCAGACGCTGATCAACGACAACGTTGCCGGTGCCGTGCAGCGCGATGAGCGCGGCAAGCTGCAGGCCGTCTACAACCGCTACCAGAACCTGAGCGAGCTGAAGACATCGGGCATCGACGTGGAACTGCGCCAGCGCATTCCGACGGCGCGCCTGGGAGATTTCACCCTGTCTTCGGCCTACACCCACGTCCGTGACTACCGCCGTCCGACCGTGGTCGGTGGGCCCCTGGTCGACTACGCCGGCAGCAACCTCGGCGCCACCCTGCCCAAGGACAAGGCCACCACCACGCTGGACTGGAAGTACGGCGACTTCAACGCGGCGGTTACCTGGTACTACACCAGCAGCTATCGGCAGGAAGCCAGTACCGCCGCCAAGGCCGTGCAGCAGCGTGTCGGCAGCTACAGCCAGTACGACCTGTACCTGGGGTACACCGGCATCGACAGCCTGACCCTGTACGCCAAGGTGCAGAACCTGGGTGACAAGACGCCGCCCTACGATGCGTCGTTCCCGGGCATCCGTGCGCCGTATGACTTCACCCAGTACGACCTGCGGGGTCGCTACTTCACACTGGGCTTCGACTACCGCTTCTGATCCAACGCCGTGGCCGGTCACCTGCCGTGACCGGCCACGTTGCCCTCTGCCGTCCTGTTTCCGGGGAGTCACCGTGTCCTTCCACCGTCGTGCCGTTCTTCCGTTGCTGATCGCCGCTGCCAGCGCAGTGTTCCCCGCGTTGTCGGCGCAGGCGCAGAGCGCCTATTTCTTCCCGCAGGCCAGCGCGGCCGACGCGTTCGACAGCGCCATTCCCACGCCGGAGCAGTTCCTCGGCTATCCGATCGGCAGCCGCTACACCCGCCACGACCAGTTGGTCGCCTATTTCGAGGAACTGGCCAGGCATTCGGACAGGATCCGCGTCCAGCACATTGGACGCAGCTATGAAGGCCGCCCCCTGCTGATCGCCACCATCACCGCGGCCAGCAACCAGGCGCGGTTGGAGCAGATCCGCCAGCAGCACGCGACCCTGGTCGATCCGGCACAACCGCGCAGCGCAGCCGGTGACAGCCCGGTGGTGGTCTGGCTGGGCTACAGTGTGCACGGCAATGAAACCTCCAGCGGCGAAGCGGCGATGCTCACCGCGTATTACCTGGTGGCCAATCGCAGCAGTGAAACCCAGCAATGGCTGCAGCAGGCGGTGGTGCTGTTCGACCCGGCGCAGAATCCGGACGGACGCGACCGTGCCGCCAACTGGCACAACGCCTGGGCATCGGACCCGGCCTCGGCCGATCCGGCCGACAAGGAGCATGTCGAGCCGTTCCCGCAGGGCCGTACCAACCATTACTTCACCGATCTCAACCGCGACTGGCTGGCGCTGACCCAGCAGGATTCGCGGCCAAAGGTGGCCGCCTTCCACCAGTGGTACCCGAACGTGCAGATCGACTTCCACGAGATGGGCAAGGACAGCACGTACTACTTCGAGCCTTCGCCGAAGAGCATGCACAGCCCGTTGATCCCGGCCGCCTCCTACGAGTTCAACAGGACGCTGGCCACGTACCACGCACAGGCGCTGGACGCACTGGGGTCGCTGTACTACACGGGGGAGAACTTCGACAACTTCTCGCCGGTGTATGGCTCGACCTATCCGGACTTCCATGGCGCGGTCGGTGTCACCGTCGAGCAGGCCAGTTCGCGGGGACGGGTGCAGGAGTCGGTGAACGGGCTGCTGACCTTCCCGTTCACCATCCGCAACCAGGTCGCCACCGGCCTGGGCACGGTGCGCGGTGCGGTGGCCGAGCGCAGTGGCCTGTTCGACCTGCAGAAGACCTTCTTCCAGAGCGCATTGAAGCAGGCCGCGCAGCAGCCGCAGAAGAGCTTCGTGTTCGGCGACGCGCATGATCCGGCGTTGACCCGGCGCCTGCTTGAACTGCTGCTGCTGCACCGGATCGAGGTACGCGCGCTGGACCGGGATGTCACCGTCGAGGGAAAGCGCTTCCAGGCAGGCAGTGCCTACGTGGTGCCCGTGCAGCAGGCGCAGTTCCGCCTGGTGCACTCGATCTTCGCCGAGACGCCGCCGATCAAGGGCGACGTGTTCTATGGCAGCACCAGCTACGCCATCGCGCCGGCCTACGGCGTGGCCTTCGCCGGCAGCCGCAGCCGCATCGACGGCGGTGCACAGGTGAGCGAGCTGCCGCCGCTGCAGGGCGCGGTCGTCGGCGGCCAGGCGGGGTTCGCCTATGCCATCGACTGGCGTGACTACAACGCCAGCCGTGCGTTGGCCGAGCTGCAGGGCAGGGGATTGGCCGCGCGCGCTGCATTCCAGCCGTTCACCGCCGGAACCGCACAGGGCGACGTGGATTTCGCGGCCGGCAGCATCGTCATTCCCGTTGCCGGCCAGCCACTGCAGGGAGCGGCCCTGCTCGACGCGGTGGCCGCGGCGGCACGTGCTTCGGGCGTACAGGTGCATGCGTTGTCGAGTGGCCGCAGCCGCGAGGGCATCGATCTCGGCAGCGATGGCGTGAAGGCACTGCGCAAGCCGGCCGTGGCGCTGGTGATGGGCGAAGGCGTGGCGGCCACCGAGATCGGATCGGCCTGGTTCCTGCTGGACCAGCACCTGCGCCTGCCGGCCAGCAAGCTGGATCCGCAGCAGCTGGGCAAGGTTCCGCTGGATCGCTACACCACGCTCGTGTTGTCCGGTGGCACCTACAGCAGTGTCGATGCGACCGCGGTGGCCGCACTGAAGCGCTGGGTGCAGGCCGGCGGCTCGCTGGTGACCTATGGCAGCGCGTCGAAGTGGGCGATCGAACAGAAGCTCGCCGATGGCGAGAAGACCGGCAAGGACGAAGAGGCCGGCGACGAATCCCGTCGCGCCTTCGGTGACCAGCGCGATATCGCCGCGATCGAGCGGGTGAGCGGCAACATCCTCAGCGCCGATGTCGATACCAGCCATCCCCTGGCGTTCGGCGTGCCGGGCCGGCAGCTGGCGGTGAACAAGGAGAACAGCGTGACGCTGCAGCCGAGTGCGAATCCGTTCTCGACGGTGGTGCGCATCGACGCGTCACCACGGGTCAACGGTTACCTGTCCGAGCGCAATCGTGCGCGGGTGGCAGGCAGTGCGTGGCTGCTGGTGTCGGCCCAGGGAAAGGGCAACGTGGTGCTGTTCGCCGATGATCCGGCACACCGCAAGTACTGGCATGGCACGGATCGACTGCTGATCAATGCGATCTTCTTCGGGAATCTGGCGAATCCGGCGAAAGCGCGCGGGTGAGGCGTCTGGCGCCTTGTTCGATGCGCGGGCAACAAAAAAGGGACGGCGCGCGAGCGCCGTCCCCGATGTAAGGCCTCCCGCGCAGCGGGACGCCCTCATTCCTGTCAGTCAGGATCAGCCGGCGCGACCGCCGCCGCCCTGGCCGCGGCCACGACCACCGCCGTTGCCGCCTCCGCCACGACGCTGGCCCTGACCAGCGCCGGCACGCTGCTGGCCGTTGCCACCGCCCTCACGACGGCCACCACCGGCCTTCTTCGGGCCGGCGTGGGCATGGCGCGGCGCATCGCCGTGCGGACGTCGCGCGTGGCTCTTGCGCGGGGCGCGCTCGCCGGTGTCGTGCTCGGCCTTGCCCGGTGCACTGTTGCCCCAGCGGATCGGCACCTGCAGCTCGAAGCCCGGCACATCGCGGATGTCCATGTCGCGTCCGAGCAGGCGCACGATTGCGCGCAGCAGCTTGACCTCGTCCTGCGCCACCAGCGAGATCGCCTGGCCGGTGGAGCCGTTGCGGCCGGTGCGGCCGATGCGGTGCACGTAATCCTCGGCGACCATCGGCAGGTCGAAGTTGATCACCTTCGGCAGCTCGTTGATGTCGATGCCGCGTGCCGCGATGTCGGTGGCCACCAGCACGGTCACGCGACCGGCCTTGAAGTCACCCAGCGCACGCAGCCGCTGGCCCTGGCTCTTGTTGCCATGGATCGCCGCGGTCTTGATGCCCGACTTCTCCAGGAACGCGGCCAGCTTGTCGCTGCCGTGCTTGGTCCGGGCGAACACCAGGGTCTGCTCACGGCTGTCCTGTGCCAGCAGGTGCAGCAGCAGGTCGCGCTTGCGGCCGGCGTCGACCGGATGCACGCGATGGGTGATGGTCTCGGCCACGGTGTTCTTCGGCGTCACCTGGATCTGTTCCGGGTTGCGCATGAACTCCAGCGCCAGCTGGCGGATGTTGTCCTCGAACGTGGCCGAGAACAGCAGGGTCTGACGGTTCTGCTTGGGCAGCTTGGCCAGGATGCGCTTGATCGACGGCAGGAAGCCCATGTCCAGCATGCGGTCGGCTTCGTCCAGCACCAGCAGTTCGATGCCGGACAGGTCGATGCTGCGACGCTCCAGGTGATCGATCAGGCGGCCCGGGCAGGCCACCAGCAGGTCCACGCCACGGCGCAGGATGTCCAGCTGGTTGCCCATGCCGACGCCGCCGTAGATGCAGGCGCTGGGGATGCGCAGATACTTGCTGTAGCCGCGCAGGCTGTCATGCACCTGGGTGGCCAGCTCGCGGGTCGGGGCCAGGATCAGTGCGCGCGGCTTGCGCGGGCCACCGCCACGCACTTCCTGCGGCGCGGTGCCCAGATGCTGCAGCAGCGGCAGGCCGAAGGCTGCGGTCTTGCCGGTGCCGGTCTGTGCGCCGGCCAGCAGGTCGCGACCGGCCAGCGCCAGCGGGATCGCCTGCTGCTGGATCGGGGTCGGGTTTTCGTAGCCCTGCTCGGCCAGCGCACGCAGCAGGAAGGGCGCCAGGCCCAGCGATTCAAAAGACATCGAGTGTGCTCCAAGTACAAGAAACGCCTGTCCGAATGGACAGACGGGGGCAGATCAAACTGATCGGCTGACTCGGAGCGTTCCCGTGAACCGCGCTGCGAGAATTGGGTGCAGCCGGCACGAAGCGCAGGCTGGAATGCGTGACGAACGGCGTCGGAGTGGGGGCGGGCGAAGAGGGCGGACCCTGGTCGCCGGCGATCCCGGAGGGAAACGGACGGCCGCTGCAGACTCCGCAAGTCTAAACGATGTTTGAGACTTCACGCAAAAAGGCCTGTTCAGGTAAGGGTTCTCTCTGCAGGGCTGCGCCCTGCACCCGCAGAGGCCGAAGCCACGTCAACGTCAACGTCAAAAGCGGGCTTCCTGAAGGTAGGCGGGGTGGGTCCGGTTGCGGGAGACGCCGTAAACCCGTCCCTGGGGGCTTGGCCGCGGCATCCATGCCGCGGACACTCCCGCAACCGGACCCACCCCGCCTTCGACAGTTTCCTGCGAACTGGCGGAACGGATCTGACCCCCGTTTGGATTTCGATATCCGAAAGGTTTCATCCACGCGTGGCGTGGATCTACCGACCGTCACCGGGAAACTGTCAAAGGTGGGGCGGTGTGGGCGGGCAGGACCGTTGGCGCCATGGATGGCGCCATCGAGCCCCCAGGGATGGGTTTACGGCGTGTCCTGCCCGCCCACACCGCCCCGCCAAATCCGCAGACAACCCAGAGCCGGCTGTTGCCATTGACGTTGCCCTGGCTTGAAGCAGGTGCAGGGCGCAGCCCTGCCTGACCCCCGCTACGGTAGGGTGGAGCGATGCGGCGCTGCAGCTTGGCGCCGCCCCATATTTGATTACACTTGAAACTTGTTTGCCCATGACTCCGGACACCCACCCATGAAGCTTGGTTCTTTGAAGGAAGGCGGCCGCGACGGCACCCTGATCGTCGTCTCGCGTGATCTGCGCCACGGCGTCCGTGCCACCGGCATCGCCGCCACCCTGCAGCAGGCCCTGGAGGACTGGAGCCGCGTCGCGCCGCGCCTGAACGCGCTCTACGAATCACTGAACGCCGGTGACGCCGATGGCGTGTTCGACCTGGACCCGCAGACGCTGGCGGCGCCCCTGCCGCGCGCCTATGAATTCGTCGATGGCAGCGCCTACCTGCCGCACGTCGAGCGCGTCCGCCGCGCCCGCGGGGCCGAGGTTCCGGAAAGCTTCTACACCGACCCGCTGATGTACCAGGCCACCAGTGCCGGTTTCTACGGCCCGCGCGACGCGGTGAAGGTGGTCAGCGAGGAGTACGGCATCGATCTGGAGGCCGAACTGGTGGTCATCACCGACGACGTGCCGATGGCGGTCACCCCGGAGCAGGCCGCCGGCCACATCCAGCTGGTGGGTCTGGTCAACGACGTTTCGCTGCGCAACCTGATTCCGGGTGAGCTGGCCAAGGGCTTCGGCTTCCTGCAGTCCAAGCCGCGCTCGGCACTGTCGCCGGTGTTCGTCACCCCTGACGAACTGGGTGACGCCTGGCAGGACAGCAAGGTGCACCTGCCGCTGGTCACCCACATCAATGGTGCGTGGTTCGGTGCGCCGGAGGCAGGCGTGGACATGCAGTTCAACTTCGCCCAGCTGGTGGCGCATGCGGCCAGGACCCGTCCGCTGGGCGCCGGCACCATCGTGGGATCGGGCACCATCGCCAACGAGGACACCAGCAAGGGCGCGTCGTGCTTTGCCGAGCAGCGCACCGTGGAAACCCTGCGCGACGGCAAGCCGAGCACACCGTTCATGTCGTTCGGCGACGTGGTGCGGATTGAAATGTTCGACGCCGCCGGCAACAGCATCTTCGGTGCGATCGAGCAGCGCATCGAGCAGGCGGCCAGGCCCTGAGGAGGGACGCGGCGATGGAGATCCCGGTCGACGACGGCATCGTGCTGTACACCTACTGGCGATCCAGCGCCGCCTACCGCGTGCGCATCGGCCTGGAGCTGAAGGGCCTGCGCTGGGAGGCGCGCCCGGTTCATCTGCTGCGCGACGGTGGTGAACAGCACGGCGAAGCCTATCGCGCACTCAATCCGCAGGAGCGGGTGCCGACCCTGCTGCACGAGGGGCAGGTGCTGACCCAGTCACTGGCGATCCTGGAGTATCTGGACGAACGTTTTCCGCAGATGCCGCTGCTGCCGGCCGATGCGGCCGGCCGCGCCCGCGTCCGTGCGCTGGCGCAGCTGGTCGCCTGCGACATCCATCCGCTGAACAACCTCCGGGTGATGCAGCATCTGGAACGCGGCCTGCACCTGTCCGCCGAGGTCCGCACCCAGTGGACGCTGCAGTGGATCGCCGAAGGCTTTGCGGCCCTGGAAACCCTGCTGGCCGGGAGCAGCGACACCGGCACCTTCTGCCATGGCGACCGGCCCGGCCTGGCCGACATCTGCCTGCTGCCGCAGGTGTACAACGCACATCGCTTTGGTCTGGATCTGTCGCCGTATCCGACCCTGCGCCGCATCGAAGCCGCCTGCCAGGCGCTGGACGCATTCGAGCGTGCGCGCCCGGAAAACCAGGTCGACGCGGCCTGAGTGCCGCTGTGATCGCCGGGCATGGCCCGGCGCTATCCCTCGCTGGTCGGTGGCAGCGCCGGGCGACGCCCGGTGGATTCCGCATCCCTGATGAGCAACTGCCGCAGGTCATCGCGGAACAGCCGGTAGGCGTCTTCTCGACGGACCTCGTCGGCCTGCCGCAACACCCATGCGGGATGCACCGTGGCAGAGCCACGGGTGCCATCCGGCAGGATGTGCCAACGGGCACGATCACGCGTCAGGCTGAAATGGCTGCCGAACACCGCCGACGCCGCCGTTGCGCCCAGGCACACGATGATCTCCGGCCGCACCCGCTCGATCTCGCCCAGCAGCCACGGACGGCAGGCCTGCACATGGCGGCCCTGCGGACGTTTGTGCAGGCGCACCTTGCCGCGCCTCTCGTGGTGGAAGTGCTTCACTGCGTTGGTCAGGTACAGCGTGGAGCGGGCGATACCCAGCTCGGAGAGGGCACGGTCCAGCAGCGCGCCGGCAGGTCCCGCGAAGGGGCGTCCGCACAGATCCTCGGTGTCGCCCGGCTGTTCGCCGACCAGCATCACCCGTGCATCGCCAGGCCCTTCACCGAACACCACCTGGGTGGTGGACTCCCACAGGGGGCACTGCCGGCAGCCCGCTGCCTGGCGCTGCAGGGTGGACAGATCACTGGAGGGTGAGGGGAGCGGGGATGTCGCCTGCCGCGACGGGATCCGCCGCTGGGGTGGCTGCGCCGGGCGATCGTGCATGGCCTGCACGCGGTCGCCAGCATCGCGGATCAGCCCGGGCAGCAGCTGCGCCTCGGGCAGGTGCCGCCAGTACCGGGCAGGCATCTCCTGCTGCATCATCCGCGTGTTGAGGCGTGCGGGATTGAAGATGCTTGCGTAGTAGGTCTGCCAGAGCGTCTCGCGTGCGTCCTCCGCCGGCGCCTGCTCGCGGTGCCCGCCAGCGCCGAAGGACAGCGCCTGGCCATCCCAGTGCACGCTCCGGTAGGGGGTGAGGATGGCCCAGCGCATGCCAACGAAGCGGCGTGCGAAGAACGCCGCGACCCGGTCGACGATCCGATGCTGCGGTTCGAACCATGCGATGAAGGCATCCTGCTCGCCGGGGATCTCGCGGAAGCGCACGAACGCCTTCATCTTGTGCGTGTCGCGGCGGACCGCCTGCGCCATCGTCATCGCGCGCAGCACATCGGCGTCGGTTGGATTGGAGAGCAGCGCGCGCTCGCCGTGCACGATCCGCCACAGCAGCCGGTACAGCAGTGGCATCGGCTGCGCATCGGCATGGCACAGGCAGGTGGAGGCCAGCTCAAGGAACGCACTCGGCACATGTGGCACGGAGGGCGTTTCCAGAAGCGGGGCCTGGGTCGCTGCTGGAGCATCCAGCAACGACCCGGCGCTGCTTTCCAACCAGTCCAGCTGCTCGGGCGACAGCCCGCGCAGCAGCGCTTCGCGGGCTGCACCCCGCCAGGCATCGAGCGACCACGGGGGATCGACCCGCAGCGACCAGCGCTGGGCGTCAGGCCGCCGGCGGTGCATCGAACAGCGATCCCTGGCGGGGCGGCGGCGCCAAACGCGCACGCAATGCCACAGGATCCTCCAGCGCCTTGCGTGGCTGGTGGTCAGCCAGCAGCACGAACGGCAGCAGCTTGCCCATCGGTGCCTTCAGCCTCGCAATGTCCGCCACCCGCAGCCGGCCATGGCGGCGCGCCATCAACACGCGTTTCACATTGCGTACGCCGAGCCCGGGAACCCGCAGCAGCAGTTCCTTCGGCGCACGATTGAGGTCGACCGGGAAGCGCTCGGGATGGCGGATCGCCCAGGCCATCTTCGGATCGATGTCCAGATCCAGCATGCCCCCCTGCGCGGTGTCGGTGATCTCTTCCACGCCGTAGCCATAGAAGCGCAGCAGCCAGTCCGCCTGGTACAGCCGATGCTCGCGCTGCAGTGGCGGCGGCTGCACCGGCAACTGCAGACTGGCGTCGGGAATGGGGCTGAACGCCGAGTAGTAGACGCGGCGCATCCGGTAACTGCCGTACAGATTGTCGGCGCTGCAGAGGATCTGCTTGTCGCTGGCGCCATCGGCACCGACGATCATCTGCGTGCTCTGCCCCGCAGGTGCGAAGCGCGGGGCTTTCGCTCGCGTCCGGCGCGGCGCGCCCGCGGTGATCGTGCGCGATGCCTTGCCGGCCTCCTTGGCTTCCTCGATGCGCCAGCGCAGCTCGCCCATGGCGCCGCGGATCGAGCCGACGGTCTTCTCCGGAGCCAGTTTCGTCAATCCGGCCTCGGTGGGCAGTTCGACATTGATCGAAAGACGGTCGGCGTGCCGGCCGGCCGCTGCCAGCAGTTCCGGCGATGCTTCGGGAATGGTCTTGAGGTGGATGTAGCCGGCGAAGCGATGTTCCTCGCGCAGCCGGCGGGCGACTTCCACCAAGCGCTCCATCGTGTAATCCGCATTGCGGATGATTCCGCTGGAAAGGAACAGGCCCTCGATGTAGTTGCGCTTGTAGAAGTCCAGGGTCAGCGCGACCACCTCATCCACACTGAAACGCGCGCGTGGCACGTTGCTGGAGACGCGGTTGATGCAGTACGCACAGTCGTAGACGCAGAAGTTGGTGAGCAGGATCTTCAGCAGGGACACGCAGCGGCCGTCCGGCGTGTAGCTGTGGCAGATCCCCATGCCCTCGGTGCTGCCGATGCCACCGCTGGTCCGGGAGTCGCGCTTGCCGGACCCACTGGAAGCACAGGAGGCGTCGTACTTGGCGGCGTCGGCAAGAATGGCCAGCTTGCGGAGGGTGTCCATGGCGGCACGCTACGCAGGGGCTGTCTCATTGGATGAGACAGCCCCTGAATTCTTCAGGATCGGCCGCCGGGCATGGCCCGGCGCTACCGATGGGCGTGCACTGCCGCCGGGCATGGCCCGGCGGGGGTGGATCAGAAGCCGTGGGTGATGCTCGGCTGGCCTGCTGAATAGTCGGCGTACGGGTCGTGCTCGCCGCTGCTGCCTTCGGAGAGGCGGAACTTCAGCGCCAGGCCGTCGCGCGAATCGGCAGCGCGCAAGGCTTCCTCCTGCTCGATCACGCCAGACTTGGCGAGCCGGAACAGGCATTGGTCGAAGCTCTCCATGCCTTCTTCCAGCGAGGCTTCCATCGCTGCCTTGATCTCGTGCACCTGGCCGCGTCGCAGCAGGTCGCGGATCATCGGGGTGTTGATCAGCACCTCGGTGGCTGGAAGACGGCGGCCGTCCTTGTTCTTCACCAGGCGCTGGCTGATCACCGCACGCAGGTTCAGCGCCAGGTTCATCAGCACGTTCTTGTGCGCGCTTTCCGGGAAGAAGTTGAGGATCCGCTCGATGGTCTGGTCGGCATTGTTGGAATGCAGCGTGGCCAGGCACAGATGGCCGGTCTCGGCGAAGGCGATGGCCGCTTCCATCGTCTCGGCATCCAGGATCTCGCCGATCAGGATGACGTCCGGTGCCTCGCGCATGGCGTTCTTCAGGGCATTGTGGAAGGCATGGGTGTCCAGCCCCACTTCACGCTGGTTGACGATGGACATCTTGTGCTTGTGCAGGTACTCGATCGGATCCTCGATGGTGAGGATGTGTCCGGTCGTGGTGCTGTTGCGATGGTCGATCATCGACGCCAGCGAGGTTGATTTGCCGGAACCGGTGGACCCCACCACCAGCACCAGCCCGCGCGGGGTCATGATGACGTCCTTCAGCACCTGCGGCAGGTTCAGCTCCTCGATGCTCGGGATCCGGCTGCGGATGGCGCGGATGACCATGCCGACCTCGCCCCGCTGCTTGAACACGTTCACCCGGAAACGGCCGGCATCGGCCAGGGCGATGGCCATGTTGAGCTCCAGCTCGCGCTCGAACTGCGGCACCTGGCCCTCGTCCATCAGCGAATAGGCGATCTTCTTGACCATGCCGGGCGGCAGGCCGGTGTTGCCCAGCGGGTAAAGCTTCCCCTCGATCTTGATGTAGACCGGTGCTCCGGTGGTCAGGAACATGTCCGAGGCGTTCTTTTCGGTCATCAGCTTCAGGAAGTAGCCGATATCCATCGCGAATTTTCCCCAACGAAACTGCCGGCGCCCGTTGCAAGCACGGCGCTGGCTTGACGACAATGGCCGTGAACCGACAACCGGTACGGCCTCCCCAATGAAACGACCTAGCTTCGCACGAATGCGCCACGGCCTGTATGTGATGGCGTTTGCATTCGCACTGTCTGCCCCCGCCTGGGCGCAGGACGGTGCGCTGGAACTGGCCCAGGCCCGGCAGGCGGTGGACAAGGCCACCCAGGCCGATGCCGACCAGTACGCCCCGGACCTGATCGATCTGGCCCGGCAGGGCCTGGAGCAGGCGCAGCGCGCCGCTGGCGATCGCCGCGAACGCAAGAACGCCCCGGCCATGGCCCTGCGCGCGGCGGCCGATGCCGACCTGGCCCGCGCCCGCAGCGAGGAGGCCACTGCCACCGCGCAGCTGCAGCTGCGCCGCAACGAGGTCAACCAGCTGCAGCGCCAGCTCTCGACCGGGGAGGACCGCCGGTGAAACCCGTGAACGCCGTAACCCTGGCCGTACTGCTGGCTCTGCCGACCCTTGCCCTGGCGGCCGACAACCCCGTGGTGGCCCAGCTGAGCCAGCGCCTGATGGCCATCCAGGCCAACCCGGACACCGCCGAACTGGGCGCCTTCGAGCGCATGCAGGCCCAGCAGGCCATTGCCACCCTGGACAAGGCCAAGCGCCGCGACCAGGAGTTGGCGACCTACCTGGCCCAGCGCCGGGTCGAGATCGCCGAGACCGCCGTACGCGCGGCCCTGGCCGCCCGTGAGGTCGATCGGCTCGAGCGGACCCGCAGTGACCTGCTGATCGAGGCGAGCCGCCGCGATGCCGCCCGCGCCCGCCAGGAGGCCGAACAGCTGCGCATGCAGGCGCAGATGCAGGCCGAGGAAGCTGAACGCCTGCGTCAGGCTGCCGAGGCCGAGACGCTGGCACGGCAGGACGCCGAGAACGCCCTGACCAGCGTGGCCGGCAAGCAGCAGCAGCGATTGAGCGCGGCCCAGCAGAATGCGGCGAAACTGGCCCGCGAGGAGGCCGAGCTGGTGTCCGGGCAGAAGCTGCCGGGCTCGAAGTTCGACGGACGCGGCGAGGTCTTCACCTTCGCCGGTGATGCTTTCGGAGCGGGCGGCTCCAGTCTGTCCGCCGGGGCGCGCAACCAGGCCAAGGCGTTGGCCGAGTACCTGAACATCGGCAAGAAGGGCCGGCTGCGCATCGAGGCCTACGACAGCGCCAACGGCGTCGGGCAGAAGCGCGCCGAGGCCCTGCGTGATGCACTGGTGGCGGGCGGTGTCGCCAGCAACCGCATCCAGATCAGCGGCAAGAAGGCGGCGTCGACCCGGGCGCGCTCGGCCGAGGTCATCATCGCCCCGTAATTGATTGATATTGTTTGTTTTTCGTTGCGTTGAGCATTCAGCCTGAACCCCGCCCCGGCGGGGTTCGGTCTTTTTGTCGCAGGGGTCTTGTACCCCGCCCGGAGCAGGCGTAGGGTCAATCGTCCGGGACGCAATGCCGCGGACCGGACGATGGGAGGGCCGGGCCGATGCAAGCAGGGCGCGAACCGCAGCAGACCGACGTGCGCAGGCCAGTGCCGCAGGTCGTTGTGCGCACCCATGCAGCCATCGAACGGCGCTCCTCCATGAACAACGCCCCGTGCCTTGCGGCCGGGGCGTTCGCGTATCTGTCGAAGGAGGTCCATCATGTTTGAAGATCAGCCCCAGAGCGAGATCGACGCACGTCGCGCGCGTGATCCGGAGTTCAGGGCACTCCATGACCAGCACCGCAAGTTGAACAAGAAGTGCATGGACGCGGAGTTGGGTGTACTCCCGATCGATGATGTCACCCTGGGTCGCATGAAGCGTGAGAAGCTGCTGGCCAAGCAACGACTTCTGCGAATGTACGAAACACCGCTCCCAACGACGTCCGCCACGCTGTGACGCACCTCGTCGCGCCCGGAGCGGCGTGACCCGGCCACAGAAGGCCCGGCCAGGCGCTCGCGCCCTGGCGTCGCGGTACCGCCGATGACGGCGGCCGCGCCAAGGCACCACAGGCGGTGGTGCCTTGGCCCGCACGTCCCTGTCTCATCGATGCGGACGGTACCGGTCTCCTCGTCGATCCGGGGCCGTCCGCATCCCCTTTCCGGCAGCGTCACGCCCATGCCCGGACTGACCTGACTTTCAGCGCCATCCGTCGGATAATCATCTGTCCGGCCCTGTGTGGCGCGAACCGAAAGTCCTGCGAATGCCCATCCATTCTTCCGTCCTCGAACTCATTGGCCAGACCCCGATCGTCAAGGCCCAGCGCCTGGACACCGGTGTCTGCGAGCTCTATCTGAAGCTCGAGAACGCCAACCCGGGTGGATCGATCAAGGATCGCATCGGCCTGTCGATGATCGAGGCAGCGGAGAAGCGCGGGGACCTGAAGCCGGGCGCGACGCTGGTCGAGGGCACCGCGGGCAACACCGGACTGGGCCTGGCCCTGGTCGCCCAGCAGAAGGGCTACAAGTTGATCCTGGTTGTTCCCGACAAGATGAGCCGGGAAAAGATCTTCAATCTGAAGGCGATGGGCGCTGAAGTGCGTCTGACCCGCTCGGACGTGGCCAAGGGCCACCCGGAGTACTACCAGGACCTGGCAAAGACCATCGCCGAGCAGACGCCGGGCGCCTACTTCATCAACCAGTTCGGCAACCCCGACAATCCGGCCGCCCACGAATTCGGCACCGGCCCGGAGATCCTGGAGCAGATGGGCGGCGATCTGGACGCCATCGTGTTCGGCTGCGGCAGCTCGGGCACCATGACCGGCCTGTCGCGCGCCTTCGCCACGCTGTCGCCGAAGACCGAGCTGGTGCTGGCCGACCCGGTCGGGTCGATCCTGGCCGAGTACATCAATGATGGCGTGCTCAATGACAAGTCGGGCAGCTGGCTGGTGGAAGGCATCGGCGAGGATTTCCTGCCCTCGATCTCCGATTTCAGCCGTGTCACCAAGGCCTATGCCATCAGCGACGCCGAGAGCTTCCACACCGCACGCGAACTGCTGGGCAAGGAAGGCATCCTCGGTGGCTCCTCCACGGGTACCCTGCTCGCCGCCGCACTGAAGTACTGCCGCGAGCAGACCACGCCGAAGAAGGTGCTGGTGCTGGTGTGCGACACCGGCAACAAGTACCTGTCGAAGATGTACAACGACTACTGGATGCTGGACAACGGCTTCCTCGAGCGCCCGCAGCACGGCGACCTGCGCGACCTGATCCTGCGCCCGTACGGCCAGCGCGACACCGTCGTGATCGGCCCGAATGATCTGTTGACCACCGCCTACCAGCGGATGAAGCTGTACGACGTCTCGCAGCTGCCGGTGATGGAGGGCGACCAGCTGGTCGGCATCGTCGATGAAAGCGACGTACTGCTGCATGTCTACGGCGACGAGGCGCGCTTCCGGGATCCGGTGGCCACGGCCATGGTCAGCAAGCTGGACCGGCTGGACGTGAAGTCGCCGATCGAAGCCCTGCTGCCCGTCTTCGATCGTGGCCAGGTGGCGATCGTCATGGACGGCAATGCCTTCCTCGGCCTGATCACCCGGATCGATCTGCTCAACTACCTGCGGCGTCGCGTTCAGTAACGCGAAGATCGCAGACGATCGCAGCTGAATTCACGTTTATTCGCGTCAAAGGTTGTTAAGGCCGCGCTGATAGACTTCCGCTCCTTCGACGGCACCGTCCACCGGTGCCCATCAGGAATCAACATGTCCAACGCTTCTTCCCAGGATCGCGCGCTCGCCCTGGCCACCCTGGCCATCCACGGCGGCCAGTCGCCCGATCCGAGCACCGGTGCGGTGATGCCGCCGATCTACGCCACCTCGACCTATGCGCAGTCCAGCCCGGGCGAGCACCAGGGCTTCGAATACTCGCGTACGCACAATCCGACCCGCTTTGCCTATGAGCGCTGCGTCGCCTCGCTGGAGGGGGGAACCCGCGGTTTCGCCTTTGCTTCCGGCATGGCCGCCAGCTCGACCGTGATCGAACTGCTGGACGCCGGCAGCCACGTGGTGGCGATGGATGACATCTATGGCGGCAGCTTCCGCCTGTTCGAGCGCGTGCGCCGTCGTACCGCCGGGCTGGACTTCAGCTTCGTCGATCTGACCGACCTGGCCGCGTTCGAGGCTGCGATCACGCCGGCCACGCGCATGGTGTGGATCGAAACCCCGACCAACCCGATGCTGAAGATCGTGGACATCGCCGCGGTCGCCGCCATCGCCAAGCGCCACGGCCTGATCGTGGTGGTGGACAACACATTCGCCTCACCGATGCTGCAGCGTCCGCTGGAACTGGGTGCGGATCTGGTCCTGCACTCGGCCACGAAGTACCTCAACGGGCATTCGGACATGGTCGGCGGCATGGTCGTGGTCGGCGACAACACCGAACTGGCCGAGCAGATGGCGTTCCTGCAGAACTCGGTGGGGGGCGTGCAGGGGCCGTTCGACAGCTTCCTGGCCCTGCGTGGCCTGAAGACCCTGCCGCTGCGCATGAAGGCGCACTGCGCCAATGCGCTGGCCCTGGCCCAATGGCTGGAAAAGCACCCGGCGGTGGACAAGGTGATCTACCCCGGCCTGGCCTCGCACCCGCAGCACGACCTGGCGACCCGCCAGATGGGCGGCTACGGCGGCATCGTCTCGATCGTCCTCAAGGGCGGTTTCGAGGCGGCCAAGCGCTTCTGCGAGAAGACCGAGCTGTTCACCCTGGCCGAATCGCTCGGCGGCGTGGAGAGCCTGGTCAACCATCCTGCCGTGATGACCCATGCGTCGATCCCGGTCGCGCGCCGCGAGCAGCTGGGCATCAGCGATGCGCTGGTGCGCCTGAGCGTGGGGGTGGAAGACCTGGGCGACCTGCAGCTGGACCTGGAACGGGCGCTGGGTTGAGCCGCACCATGGCCAGCAACGACGAAAGCAGGGGAGGGAGGCGGGCGCCACGTCGCATCGTCCACGCCCTGCGCGCCCGCCTGGGCGGGCTGCGCCGTTGGTGGCTTGCCCGCGGACTGGAGCAGGCACGTTTCCCCACGCTGCCCGCACCGGCCGCTGGCGACGCGCGCGGTGAAGCGCTGGTCTTCCCGCCGACAGATCCCACCCTGGGGCCCGGCGTCAATCTGTACGGCTACATCCACGGCCAGTTCGGCCTGGGGCAGACGGCACGGATGTATGCCCGGGCCCTGCTGGGTGAGGGATATCCGGTTGCGGTGAACGATGCCGCCCTCCGCATCCCGCATGCGTGCAATGACCACAGCCTGTCCGGCCAGCTCGGACGGGGCGCGCCCTATCCCTTCAACCTGGTATTCGTGAATCCGGACCTGTTCGGTGAACTGGCGCCCCGCCTGCCGCGCGATACCTACACCATCGCGTTCTGGTTCTGGGAACTGGATACCGTGCCGGCCGCATGGCAGCGAACGCTGGAGCAGGTCGACGAAGTCTGGGTCTCCACCCGCTTCGTCGAGGATGCCTTCCGGCGCGCGACCCGCAAGCCGGTGGTGCGCATTCCGCATCCGATCGTGCCGCAGCCCGGCGCGGACCTGTCCCGGTCCAGCTTCGGCCTGGACGACGACGCGTTCGTGTTCCTGTGCAGCTTCGACTTCAATTCGTCGATCCACCGCAAGAATCCGTGGGCGGTGCTGGCGGCGTTCCGCGCGGCCTTCGATGGCGCACCGGACAACGTGCAGCTGGTGATGAAGTGCAGCAACGGCTTCCGCCATCCGCAGCGGCTGCGCGAGCTGATGCAGCAGGCTGCCGGCGATCCGCGCATCCTGGTACGCGACCAGGTGCTCGACGATGCGCAGCTGCACGCATTGCAGGAAACTGCCGATGCCTATGTCTCGCTGCACCGCGCGGAAGGGCTGGGGCTCGGACTGGCCGAGAGCATGGCCCGTGGCAAGCCGGTGATCGCCACCGCCTGGTCGGGCAATCTCGATTTCATGAACGAGGGCAACAGCTGCCTGGTGCCGTTCCGCACGGTGCCGATCCGCCCGGGGGAGTATCCCTTCGCCGATGGCGGCACCTGGGCCGAGGCCGACGTGCCGGCCGCGGCAGCGTGGATGCGCCGGCTCGCCCGTGAACCGGGCCTGGCGCAGCGGATCGGCGTGCAGGCACGCAGCGACATCCTGGAAACCATGAGCCTGCAGGCCGCCGCAACGGCCATGCGCGCTCGATTGCAGTCTTTGGAACGACACGACCGATGAACCCAAGAACCACCACCACCGGGCACGAGGATTGGACATGCTGGGTATGCTGAAAGCCCTGTGGAACTACCGCTATTTCATTTTTTCCTCGATCAAGAACGAGCTGCGGCTGCGCTTCATCCGCAGCCGCCTGGGCGCCCTGTGGATGATCATCCACCCGCTGATGCAGGTGCTGATCTTCGCCACGATCCTGTCCGAGGTGCTGGCCGCCAAGCTGCCGGGCATCGATGACAAGTACGGTTACGCGCTGTACCTGATGTCCGGCACCCTGTGCTGGACGATGTTCTCCGAGACCATCGGCAAGTCGGTGAACCTGTTCGTCGACAGCGGCAACCTGATGAAGAAGATGTCGTTCCCCCGCATCTGCCTGCCGTTCATCGCCGGTGGCACGATGCTGGTCAACAACGTGCTGCTGCTGGTGGCGATCTTCGCGGTGTTCGCGGTGATGGGCCACATGCCAACTGCCGAGGCCCTGTGGCTGCCGGCGCTGATGCTGCTGACGCTGAGTTTCTCGATGGCGCTGGGCCTGCTGCTGGGCGTGCTCAACGTGTTCATGCGCGATATCGGCCAGGTCGTCCCGGTGGTCCTGCAGGCATTGTTCTGGCTGACCCCCATCGTCTACCACATCACCATTCTGCCCGAGCGCGTGCAGGCCATCTTCCGGCTCAACCCGTTGCTGCCGCTGGTTACCAGCTACCAGAACGTGCTGCTGTTCGACAAGCCGCCGGTCTGGGGTGACCTGTTGTGGCTGATGATCGCCACGGTGGTGCTGGCATTGGCTTCGCTGGTGATGTTCCGTCGTGCCAGCCCGGAAATGGTGGATGCGCTATGAGTGGTGAACTGAAGGTCGACAACGTCGGCAAGGCGTATCGCGTCTGGACGAGCGAGTGGCTGCGCGCGGCCCGCTGGTTCGGTGTGCCGACGCGGCCCAAGGAAGAGAACTGGGTGCTGCGCAATGTGTCTTTCACCATCGCGCCCGGCGAAGCCGTGGGCGTGATCGGCCAGAACGGCGCGGGCAAGAGCACCCTGCTCAAGCTCATCACCGGAACCGCCCAGCCCACCGAGGGCCAGGTGACGCGGACCGGCCGCGTTGCGGCGATTCTCGAGCTGGGCATGGGCTTCAACCCCGACCTCACCGGTCGCCAGAACGCGTTCCACTCCGCAGGCCTGATGGGCTACTCGCAGGAGCAGATCGAAGCCGCGATGCCGGAGATCGAGGCCTTCGCCGAAGTGGGCGAGTACTTCGACCAGCCCGTGCGTACCTATTCCAGCGGCATGCAGGTGCGCGTGGCGTTTGCCGTCGCCACTGCATTCACCCCGGACCTGCTGATCGTCGACGAGGCCCTGTCGGTCGGCGACAGCTACTTCCAGCACAAGAGCTTCGACCGCATGCGTCGCTTCCGCGAGGAGGGCACGTCGATCATGCTGGTCTCGCACAGCCTCAGCGACGTGAAGGCACTGTGCGACCGCGCGATCCTGCTGGACAAGGGACGAGTGCTGAAGGATGGCGAGCCGGACGAGGTCATCGATTTCTACAACGCGCTGATCGCGAAGAAGGAAAACGAGACGCTTGCGGTCGAGCAGCGCCGTGGCAAATCCGGCTGGGTGACTACCCGGAGCGGGACCGGCCAGGCCCGCGTGGAATCGCTGCGACTGCTCGATGGCGAAAGCAGCCAGGAGGTCAAGCTGGCAACCGTTGGCCAGAAGCTCCGGCTTGAACTGAAGGCACAGGTCAGTGCCGACCTGCCCAGCCTGGTACTGGGGTTCATGCTGCGCGACAAGCAGGGCCACATCATCTGGGGCAGCAATACCTGGCATACCGGTCAGGTCCAGCGAGATGTACGGGGCGGAGAACAGGTGGTCTACCACCTGGACTTCACCTGTACGCTGGGCCCGGGTTCCTACTCGGTGTCGCCGGCGCTGGTCAGCACCGAAACGCACATGGTCGACAACTTCGAGTGGGTGGACAACCTGCTGGTGTTCGACGTGATGAATGCCGACAGGACCACGTTCATCGGATCGAACTGGCTCGATGCTGCCTTCAGCGTCGAACGCAGCCGCGCATCGGCCGATGGTGTGCAGGCGGACTGACGGACAACCATGTCAAAGCTGATTTCCTACGCGCAGAATTTCGAAGACGTCATGCTCTGGCGCGCGCTGTCACATGTGGACAATGGCTGCTATGTCGATGTGGGCGCACAGAGCCCCGATACCGACTCGGTAAGCCGGATGTTCTACGAGCATGGCTGGCGCGGCGTGCACGTGGAGCCCACGCCGCAGTATGCCAACCTGCTGCGCGATCGCCGGCCGGATGAGGTGGTGCTGCAGGTTGCCGTAAGCGATCAACCCGGGATACTGCAGTTCTTCAACATCGCCGATACCGGCCTGAGCACCACGGATCCGGCCATCGCTGCCGAACATCGGGAGGCGGGCTTCAACGTCTCCGACGTGCGTGTGCCGGCGCTGACGCTGGACACCGTGCTGGAGCAGGTGCCAGCCACTGACATCCACTGGTTGAAGGTCGACGTCGAGGGCGCAGAGGAACTGGTGCTGCGCGGCTGGCAGCGCGATACCCGCTTGCCCTGGCTGGTCGTGGTGGAAAGCACGCGTCCGCTGAGTTCGGAACAATCCCACCAGAGCTGGGAACCGATCCTGCTCGACAAGGGGTACCGGTTCGTCTATTTCGACGGCCTCAACCGGTTCTACGCCAGTGCGCAGCATCCCGAACTGGATGCGGCATTCGAGAGCGGACCCAATGTGTTCGATGATTTCAGTCTGAGTTCGGGCTCGCAGTTCTGCTCGCAGATCAACCTGGCCTATCACGAACTGCAGACGCTGGCGGATCGACGCGAGGTCGAATTGAACGAGCGGATCCAGGATCTGGACGCGGCACTGCAGCGGGCGCAGGAAGAATCCGCCGAGGCAACCGAGCACAACGCCCGTGCAATGGAAAGGCTGCGCAGCGAGCACGAAGGCGCGGTCCGTGCGATGGCAGTGGCCCAGCGGGAACTGGTGAGCAAGCATGAGCGTGAGCGCAGCCTGCTCGACAGGAAGGCGCTGACCGAACTGCACGAGCTGACTGAGCAGGTCACCAAGGGCAAGCACGAGGCCCATCGTTGGTGGTTGGCGCATGAGCAGCTGCGCGCGCAGCTGGATGCGATCGAACGCAGCCGTTCGTGGCAGCTCACGCGGCCGTTCCGGGCCGTGCGCCGACGCCTGTCGTCCAGCGTGCTGGGCCGCATGAAACGTGCGCTGCGGCCGGCGGTCGTGCGCGCGCTGAAGGTCGCCATGGCCGCACCGTGGCTGCGACGCCTGGCCAAGCCCCTGGTTACGCGCATTCCCTTCCTTCACCAGCGCCTGCAGAAGATCGCCATCAGCGAACAGCTGTTCGAGATCGAGCGGGCGCGATTGGCTGCAATGGAGGGCAACGAGCACGAAGTCACTGTCGTCCATCTGGATCGACGGGCCCGGCGCGTGCTGGAAGACCTGAAGCGTTCAAGGAATGAAAGGGCTGCCCGATGAGAGTGCTGATTGACCTGCAGGGTGCACAGACCGAGAGCCGATTCCGGGGCATCGGGCGCTATTCGACCTCGCTGGCGCAAGCGATGGCCCGCAATGCGGGCGACCATGAGATCTGGGTGGCGGTCAACGGCACCTTCCCCGATGGCATCGGCGACATCCGCCAGGCCCTGGATGGCCTGGTCCCGCAGGAACGGATCCGTCAGTTCGATACCTTCAGCCGGGTAGGCTGGCCGAACGCCGCGGATGCGTGGCGGCGTGGTGCATCCGAGCTGATGTGGGAAGCGTTCCTGGATGGCCTCCAGCCCGACTTCATCCACGTATCCAGCCTGTTCGAAGGTTCCCAGGGCGGTGCGGTCGGCTCGATCGGCAAGTTGCCGGGCGTACGGGCGGCGACTGCGCTGACCCTTTATGACCTGATTCCGCTGCTCAATCCCGACGTCTATCTGGCATCGGACTGGGTCGGGTCCTGGTACATGGACAAGGTCGAGTCGCTCAAGCGCGCCGACCTGCTGCTGTCGATCTCCCAGCACGCGCGGCAGGAGGCATTGCAGGCGTTGGATATCGATCCGGCGCGTGTGGTCAACATCTCCTCGGCAATCTCGCCGCACTTCGTGCCGATGGCCATCGGCGAACGCGAGCAGACCCTGTTCCGCGAGCGCTTCGGCCTGCGTGGCCGCTACGTGATGTACAGCGGGGCAATGGAGCCGCGCAAGAATGCAGAGGGTCTGCTGCGGGCATTCTCCCTGATGGATCCTGCCGTACGTGCGTCGACGCAGCTGGTCATCGCCGGCAAAGTGTCCGAGCACGACCGCCGCAATTTCGATGCGCTGGCAGCGCAGCTCGGCGTCAGCAACCAGGTGGTGTTCACCGGCTATATCACCGACGAAGAGCTGATCGCGCTGTACAGCGCGACGGCGGCCTTCGTGTTCCCCTCGTTGCATGAAGGCTTTGGCCTGCCCGCGCTGGAGGCCATGTCCTGCGGAGCACCGACCATTGGCTCAGGCACGACCAGCATCCCCGAGGTGATCGGTCGTGAAGATGCGTTGTTCGATCCAACGGAGCCTGCTTCGATCGCCCGCTCCATGCAGAACGTCTTGACTGACACCGCATTCGCCGACTCCCTGCGTGCCCATGCCCCCCTGCAGGCGGCGAAGTTCTCGTGGGACAATTCGGCCAAGGCCGCGCTGCAGGCCATGGAAGCGGTCGCATCGCGTCGTGCGCCACGCGATCGCCGCTGGGTCGCCGCGTCGCCTGCACTCGACGCCGGCTACCGTACCCTGGTCCAGGCGGTGGGTGGGCTGGACGTCGGCTGCGAGCCGGAACCCTTCGAACTGCAGCAGGCGGCAGCGCTGATCTCCTCCGGAATGGCGGCCAACGAGGCGCTCGCACGCGGCGGTGAACTGCCCGCGTCGCTGTCCTGGCGCGTGGAAGGTCCATTCGACAGCAGCTACAGCCTGGCCCTGGTGAACCGTTGCCTCGCGGAAGCATTGGCCGACCGTGGCCACCACGTGGGTCTGCATTCGACCGAAGGCCCGGGTGATTTCGATCCGTCACCGCAGTTCCTTGCGCGCAATCCGCGCGTGGCGGCGCTGCATGCTGCCGTGGCCGCGATCCCGGCCGACCAGGCCGATGTGACCAGCCGACTGCTGTATCCGCCACGGGTTGCCGATGCACGCGCAAGGATGAACCTGTTGCACGCCTATCCCTGGGAGGAGAGCGGTTTTCCGCAGGAGTGGGTCGAGGAGTTCAATGACAGCCTGCAGGGGATCTCCTGCGTTTCGCATCATGTCGAGAAGATCATGGTGGATAACGGCGTGTCGGTTCCCCTTGGCATCTGCTGGAACGGCGTGGATCACTGGGAGCAGATTGTTGCCGATGCGACCTATCCGGTGCCGGGCAGGGGGTTCCGCTTCCTCCACGTGTCCTCGTGCTTCCCGCGCAAGGGCGTGGACGCGATGCTTCTGGCCTATGGCAAGGCGTTCAGCGCCGCCGACGATGTCAGCCTCGTCATCAAGACCTTCGCCAATCCACACAATGAAGTGCATCGCTGGCTGGCTGACGCACGCCGCGACAACCCGGATTATCCGGACGTGCACATCATCGAGGAGGACGTGAGCGACGCCCAGCTCAAGCATCTGTACGCGAGCTGCAACGCGCTGCTGGCGCCGAGCCGGGCTGAAGGCTTTGGCCTGCCATTGGCCGAAGCGATGCTGGGCGGCCTGCCGGTGATCACCACCAACTGGGGGGGGCAGCTGGATTTCTGCAGCGAAGAAACCGCCTGGATGGTGGATTACCGCTTCGTTCCGGCGCAGACCCACTTCAATCTGCGCAATTCGGTCTGGGCCGAACCCGATGTCGACGCGCTGGCCGCCGCAATGCGTGAGGTGCACGGCGCCGATCCGGCGCGTGTGCGGGACAAGGTCGAGGCCGCGCGGCGACTTCTGAAGTCGCGCTTCACGTGGTCCGATGCCGCGCGGAGACTGGAGCAGGACGTACGCGCGTTCGCGGCGCAGCCGACGCTGCCCGATGCGCGCGTCGGCTGGATCACGACCTGGAATACGCGCTGCGGCGTGGCCAGTTACGCAAGCTATCTCGTGGAGAGCGGCGGAACACCGGTGGCGATCCTGGCGGCCGAGGCCGATGACCGCACGTTCCGCGATGGGCCAGAGGTTGTCCGCTGCTGGCGGCAGGGCGAAGGCGACATGCTTGAGCGGCTGGAACAGCAGATCGAGCGTCTGAAGCTGGACACGCTGATCATCCAGTTCCAGTACGGCTTCTTTGACTTCCCCGCGTTCTCGGCCTTCCTTGAGCGGCAGCAGGCGGCCGGCAGGGGCCTGATCGTGATGATGCATGCAACCGTTGATGCCGCGGAGAATCCGCGCAAGCGGCTGCGCGACCTGGGGCCGGCACTGGCCGGCTGCGATCGCGTGCTGGTGCACTCCATACACGACCTCAACCGTCTCAAGGACATCGGCGTGGAGCGCAACACCGCGATGTTCCCGCACGGCATCCTGGAACCGGCTGAGCCGGCGGCGGCAAACACGGGCGCACGCCTGCGCGTCGTTTCCTACGGTTTCTTCCTGCCGCACAAGGGGTTGCTGGAACTGATCGACGCTGTTGCGTTGATGGTCGCCCAGGGCGTGGACGTCGAACTGGCGATGATCAATGCCGAGTATCCGGTGGATGTCTCGCGGCAGCAGATCGACCAGGCGGTGGCGCGGGTCGTGCAGCATGGCCTGCAGTCGCGTGTGCGGATGGTGACCCGTTTCCTGCGTGACCAGGAGAGCATGCAGGAGCTGGTGCAGGCCGATGTGGTGGTGTTCCCATACCAGGGCACCGGCGAATCCTCCAGCGCGGCAGTCCGCTACGGGCTGGCCTCAGGCCGCCCGGTGGCCGTCACGCCGCTGGCGATCTTCGACAACGTCGGCGACGTCGTTCACCGTCTGCCCGGGACCTCCCCGCCCGATCTTGCGGCCGGTCTGCGGCAACTGCTGCGTGCCAGCCGCGACGGCGATCCAGTGTTGGCCGATGTGCAGCAGCGTGCCGCACAATGGCGCGCCGAACACCGGTATCCTGCGCTGGCCCGCCGTCTGGACTCCATGGCTCGACAGATCCTCCGCACGCGTCGGCAGGCTCTGGCTGCAAATTCACTCAATCATCAGGACGAGAAGCAATGAAGAAGGCAATCATCACAGGCATCACGGGTCAGGACGGCGCCTATCTCACCCAGCTGTTGCTGGAGAAGGGCTATGAAGTGCACGGCACCTACCGCCGCACCAGCTCGGTGAATTTCTGGCGCCTGGATGAGCTGGGCGTGACCAACCACCCGAACCTGCACCTGGTGGAGTACGACCTGACCGACCTCGGCACGTCGCTGGCGATGGTGCAGAAGATCCAGCCGGACGAGATCTACAACCTGGCCGCACAGAGCTTCGTCGGCGTCAGCTTCGACCAGCCGACTACCACCGCGCAGATCACCGGTGTGGGTGCACTGAACCTGCTGGAAGCGATTCGCCTGGTCAATCCGAAGATCCGCTTCTACCAGGCGTCGACCTCGGAAATGTTCGGCAAGGTGCAGGCCGTGCCGCAGGTGGAGGACACCCCGTTCTACCCGCGCAGCCCGTACGGCGTGGCCAAGCTCTACGCGCACTGGATCACCGTCAACTACCGCGAGAGCTACGACATCTTCGGTTCCAGCGGCATCCTGTTCAACCACGAAAGCCCGCTGCGCGGGCGCGAGTTCGTGACCCGCAAGATCACCGACTCGGTTGCCAAGATCAAGCTGGGCCAGCTGGACGTCCTGGAACTGGGCAACCTGGACGCCAAGCGTGACTGGGGCTTCGCCAAGGAGTACGTGGAAGGCATGTGGCGCATGCTGCAGGCCGAGCAGCCGGACACCTTCGTGCTGGCCACCAACCGTACCGAGACCGTGCGCGACTTCGTGGCGATGGCGTTCAAGGGCGCCGGCATCGATGTCGAGTTCAAGGGCAAGGACGTCGACGAAGTCGCGGTGGACACCGCCACCGGCAAGACCGTGATGCGCATCAATCCGAAGTTCCACCGCCCGGCCGAAGTCGATCTGCTGATCGGCAACCCGGAAAAGGCCGAGCGCATCCTTGGCTGGAAGCCGCAGACCAGCCTGGAACAGCTGTGCCAGATGATGGTCGAGGCTGACCTCAAGAGGAACGAGCGTGGCTTCTCGTTCTGAGTTGTCAGGCCAGCGCGTGCTGGTCACGGGGGCGTCCGGGTTCACCGGGCGCTACGTGATCGAACGCCTGCGTGCTGCCGGGTGCGATGTGCATGATCTGCATTCCGGTGACACCGCTACGTCGGTCAATCTGCTCGACCGTGCTGCGCTCAAGCAGCACGTCGCCAGAGTGCGTCCGCAGCGCGTGGTCCATCTGGCTGCGATCTCGTTCGTCGCCCACGGTGATGCCGACGAGATCTACCGGGTCAACGTGGTGGGGACGCGCAATCTGCTGGAAGCGCTGGCGTCCCTGGACGAGGCGCCGAGCAATGTACTGCTGGCCAGCAGTGCCAATGTCTACGGCAACGCGTCCGGCGTGCTCGACGAGCAGGCGCCGCTTTCGCCGCAGAACGACTACGCGGTCAGCAAGATGGCGATGGAGGCCATGGCGGCGCTGTGGATCGATCAGCTTCCGCTGACCCTGGTGCGTCCATTCAACTACACCGGCGTGGGCCAGGACGAGAAGTTCCTGATTCCGAAGATCGTGGCGCACTTCCGCCGCGGTGCCGATGTGATCGAGCTGGGCAACACCGATGTCTCGCGCGATTTCAATGACGTGCGGGGTGTGGCCGCTGCCTACGAAGGCCTGCTGGCACTGCCGGGCAATGGCCAGACCTACAACGTCTGCTCCGGCCAGGAGCATTCGCTGCATGAGGTCATCGAACGCATGCGTGGCATCTCCGGCCGCGACATCGAAGTGAAAGTGAATCCCGCCTTCGTCCGCGCCAACGAGGTCAAGTCGCTGCGTGGTGACAACGGCAAGCTGCGGGCCGCGGTCGGCTCATTGCCGGACTTCGATCTGGGCGAGACGCTTCGTTGGATGTACCAGGCCCGCGCGGAGGCCTGAAAGAGCGCGGGGTCCGCTTCGGCTGATCCCGCCTTCAGTGCAGGGAGAACACGCAGTGCATTATGTCTGGCAACTGATTGCGCCGGTATTGGCGATGTGTCTTGCTGTCATCGGCAGCTCGACCCTGCTGGCCGTCGCCGGCATCCGCGTGAGTCCGCATCTGCGACAGATCGGGCCGGTCCAGGCGTTGCTGCTCGCAAGCGTGTGCGTACTGGCCCTGCTGATGAATGCCAATGCGTGGCTGCCCGGCTACGTGGTGTTTCCCTGTTTCCTGATCAGCGGGGCCGTGGGAGCCCTCGTGGCGCTTCGCCGTGGCTTCGCCGATCCGCTCGCCCATGCGTCGATCTGGGCGTTCACGATCAGTCTGCTTGCGGGCGTTCTGCTGGTCGCATGGTGGAATCTCATGTTCGCCTCCCGGCATCTGTGGATGCTTGAAGGCACCAACCATGATCTGGTGTTCTTCTACGGCGGTGCCAAATGGGCCATGCAACACCCGCTCTGGGTCGAGCAGGCCACGGTGGCCCGCGAGTGGGCGCTGGGGCAATGCGGTCAGGGCATGCAGTTCATCGGCAACGGCTGCATCGTGCAGCGCAATGGGGCGTACAGCCTGTTGGCACTGGCGTCCAGCTTCGTGCCGGAGGCAGGCCCAAACCAGGTGCGGGCGATGATCGGTACCGCCGCACTGTTCCCGGTGCTCGGCATGCTGCCCTCGATGGCAGGCCGCTTCGGCGGCGCGCGTCGCTGGCCGCGGGGAACCGCGGTGGCCTTCCTGCTGGCGGTGCTGTGCATGCTGGGTACCGGCATGATGCTTGCGGTGGTCAACGAGAACATCGGTACGGCGATGGCGGGCGCCCTGCTGATGATGATCGTGCTGTGGGCGCTTACGCCAATGCAGTCGCTGGGTGCAAAGTGGATCATGCTGGGTGCAGCCGCGGGCTGTACCGGCATGGCATACGGCGAAGCGGCGGTGCATGCGTGCATGATCGTGGCCCTGGCCGTACTGGTGACGGCCATGTGGCTGCGTTCTTGGCGGGTGTTCCTGCTGGGCGGCCTGCTGGCGATGCTGGCCTGCGCGATCGTCCTCAACCGGATGCTGCCCGAGCTGATGGCATCCTATGCCCAGGTCAGTGGCATCGTCGCGCAGTCGTCGTGGCCCAGCTGGTACATCCGGCAGCCCTTCTGGGGTTGGTGGCTGTCGGCTCCCTTCGCCGGCCTGTTGATGACCGGCGAACCTGCCGTGAATCCGGAAGCCATCATGCTCGGGCTGGTGCTGATGGCGTCCACTGCATGGCTTTCCATCCGGGAAGGACGCTGGCGGTTCTTCGTCGGCTTGCTGGCAGCCAGCATGGTGCTGGTTGCCTATGTGCAGAGCCATGGCTATCAGTACGGCGAGCACAAGCTGGTGCAGGTGCTCGGGCCGGCATGGGTGGCGCTGTTGAGCTGGCTTCTGCTGCGCCATGCGCGCCGTCGCGGCCGCACAGGTGTGGTACTGCTGCTGATGGCGACGCTGGGGGCGCTGTCGGCGGCCTACGCCGTGCGTTCGCGATCGATCCTGGTCTCGCATGTGCCTTCGGGTATCACCCATGCCCTCTCGGAAGCGATCAGGCTGCCGCAGAAGGGAGATGAGGTTGTCATCGACACGTCCGGGGTCAACGGGCCGGAGCGCTACGTCAAGCAGGACTTTGCTGTGCTGGAGCTGCATCGGCGCGGGGTGCGCGCGCGCATTGCCGACCGTGGCGACGCTCCGGTGGGGTACAGCGATGCCCTGTTAAATGACAGCCTGCGCGGTGCCGAATCACCCGATTGGCTGCTGGTACTCAGGCAGCCCGGGACGGGCCCAGCGCTGCCGCCGGGTACTGCCCCGCTCCTGGAAGATCCCACATTCGCATTGTTCTCGCTGCAGTCCGGTCAGTTGCCGCTGGCCCAGGCGGGTACGGGCTGGCACACCTGCGAACAGGATCACTGCTGGACCCGCGGCGCCTTCAGCCTTGAAACCTTCGTGCCCAAAGGATGTGCGGGCGCACGACTGCAGGTTGATCTGGATCTGCTGCAGCCACCCGCCGAGGGACGTATCCATGTGACCGTCAACGGTGTGGAAGCAGCAACCGTCGACGGGCACCAGGGCGAGGTCAGTCTGCAGCTGGCCGGCGGCAGCTCGGTGGTCGTCCTCGCGCCGGATTGGCCGGTTGCGTCGCCGCAGGCGTTGGGTCTATCAACCGATCCCCGGCCTCTGTTCGCCAACGTGTCCCACGCCCGCATCAGCTGCGGCGTGCCTGCCGAGCCGGCAGAATGACGGTCTTCGCAATCATCCATCGAACAGCGTCGGGCCACGGCCACGGCGCAAGAGGTCTCCCATGCAACTCCTGATCGTCTTCGGCCTGGTCATCCTCGGCGCCTGTGGAACCGTCCTGCTGAAGGTCGGGGCGGGGCGTGTCACCTATTCCGACGGCCTCCTGCCCATGCTGTCGTCTGCGTTCAACCTGCCACTGGTGACCGGCTTCATCCTGCAGATGATCCCGCTGGTGTCGTGGGTGGTGCTGCTCAAGTACATGCCACTGACCAAGCTGCAGCCGATGATCGCCCTGACCTACGTGGTGACACCGGTGCTTGCCGTGCTGTTCCTGGGCGAGCACATCGGCCCACTGCGCATGGCCGGCATCGGCCTGATCGTGCTGGGCGTGGTACTTGTGAGCGCGAGCTGAGCATGAAGATCCTGATCGTCCTGACCTACTACACGCCCTACATGAGCGGGGTGACTGAATTCGCGCGGATGCTCGCCGAGGACCTGTCCCATCGCCACGAGGTCACCGTGCTCACCACCCAGCACGATGCATCCCTGCCGGTGGAAGAGACCATCAACGGCGTGCGCCTGGTGCGCGCACCGGTGTTCGCCCGCATGCACAAAGGCGTCCTGAGCTGGAAGTTCATCACCTGGTTCCGGCGACTGGCGCGGCAGCATGATGTGGTCAACCTGCATATGCCGATGCTGGAATCGGGCCTGCTGTCATTGCTGGTCCCGGCCCGCAAGCTGGTGGTGAACTACCAGTGCGACATGGCCGTGGTGGGTGGACTGCTGGACCGGCTGGCGGTGAACGTCACCCGTGTGTCCTGCTGGCTGGCCACGCGGCGGGCCCGTGATGTCGGGGTACTCACCCATGATTACGCGAGCTCTTCGGCCTGGTTGTCCGGTATCCGTCACAAGCAGCATGAAGTGCTGGCGCCGATGAAGGCGATGCCCTGGCAGGATCGCCCGGCGAGTACCGACGGGGTGTTCCGCTTTGGTTTCGTGGGCCGCTTCGTCGCCGAGAAAGGCCTGCCTGTCCTGCTGGAGGCCTTCAGCCAGGTCCATGCCCTGCATGGCGACCGTGTCCGCCTGGTGCTGGTCGGGGATACCCACAACATCGCCGGCGGCGGCATCATGGATGCCATCCACGGCAGCATCGCCGCGCTGGGGGATGCGGTCGACGTGCGCGGTCGCGTCAGCGAACAGGAACTGCAGGCGTTCTATGCGCAGCTCGATGTGCTGGTACTGCCCAGCGTCAACCGCTATGAAGCGTTCGGCATGGTGCAGCTGGAGGCGATGCTCAGTGGTTCACGGGTGATCGCGTCGAACCTGCCGGGCGTGCGCACCATCGTGCAGAACACCGGCAATGGCGAAGTGGTGCCGGTCGGTGATGCACCGGCACTGGCGGCAGCGATGCTGCGCCTGATGGCCAGCCGCGATGCGGCAAGCCGTGCCGAGGTACGCGCACAGGCACTGCAGGCCTATCCGCTGCGGCGCTTCTACGACCTGCAGGAAGCCATGCTGCTGGATCGTACCGGGCCCGAGCGTCCGGCCTGATCCCACCTGGCCGGGTTGCCAGCGCTGCCTGCGGGCAGCGCTGGCACCGTCATTCCCCGCGCTCGAATGACGGGCTGCGCGCCGGTGGCGCAGCCGTGATGTGCCTGATTCAGATCGCCGCCAGTACCGACAGGCCACCCACCAGCACCGTGATCAGGCTGCCGGGATCCTTCACTGCGAACACGACCGGGTCGTCGTGCATCTGTCCACGGTGGGCCAGCAGCCATGTGCGGCAGATCCAGTAGAGCAGGACCGGGCACAGCAGCCACAGGAACAGCGGATGCCCGTAGAGCTCCTGGCTTTCCGGCGCGTTGATGTACAGGCACAGCACCAGTACCGACGCCATGCCCGACGCGGTACCCAGGGCCTGTACCAGTCCCAGGTCCTCGACGTGGTAGCCACGCCCGCTGGGCTTCTCCTTGCCGCTGGCCAGCGTCATGCGCAGTTCGGTGTAGCGCTTGAGCATGGCCAGGCTGAGGAAGATGAACATCGAGAAGGTCAGCAGCCAGAACGAAAGCGTGACGTCGATTGCCGCGGCACCGCCGACGATGCGGATGGTGTAGAGCGCGGCCAGCATCACCACATCGATCATCACCACCTGCTTCATCCGCAGCGAATAGGCCAGGGTGAGGCAGAAATAGATGGCCAGTACCAGCAGGAACGCAGGGGCGACAATGGCCGCCAGCAGGAAGCCGGCCAGGGTCAGTACCGGCGTGGCCAGCAACCCCGAGCGCAGATCCAGCCGCCCACAGGCGAACGGGCGCTTGCGCTTGCGCGGATGCTGCCGGTCCGAGTCGAGGTCCAGCAGGTCATTGAACAGATACACGCCGGATGCGCACAGCCCGAAGGCGATGAACGCCAGCACCGCGTTGAGCGTGGTCTCCAGCTCCAGGAAACGATGACTCGCCAGCAATGGCACGAATACCAGCACGTTCTTCAGCCACTGGTGGACACGCATCGCCTTGAGCCAGGCGCGTGGGCCGCCGCCTTCGCGGGGCCAGTGTGCGGCAAGCTCCGAACAGTGCGCCGCAGCGCGGGCGACGCCGGAACCGGCGTTGACCACCCAGGCCGAATGCGCGTGCTTCCAGATGGCCAGATCGACCCGCGCGTTGCCCATGTAGTCGAAACCGCGCTCGCCGAACGCCTTCACCAGCAGATCGGCCTTGCGATGCCCGGCAAGATTGGTGTGTCCATCGCTGCAGAACACGTCGTCGAACACGCCCAGATGGCGCGCGATCGGCTCCACCAGTGCGGCGTCGGATGCCGTGCACAGGACCCGCCTGCGATCACTGCTGGTCCGCAGCAGTTCGACCACGCGCGGGTCGTACGGCAGCAGTGCCGGATCGCCGGCACCGTGCACCGCCAGCTGGTGCTTCAGGTGCGCCTTGCCACGCAGCAGCCAGAACGGCAGCACGAACAGCATCCAGGGCTGCCGTGCCAGCATCCTCAGGAAGGTCTCGTACAACAGGTCACTGCGCAGCAGGGTGCCGTCCAGATCAACACACAACGGCCTCGAACGGCCGGCACCCGAAGCACTCACCGATCAGCCTCCCGCGCGGCCGTACTGGTCTTCGAAACGAACGATATCGTCCTCGCCCAGGTAGCTGCCCGACTGCACTTCGATCAACTCCAGCGGCAGCTTGCCCGGGTTTTTCAGGCGATGGGTGACACCCAGCGGGATGTACGTGCTCTGGTTTTCCGACAGCAGGATGACCTCGTCGCCCCGGGTCACCTCGGCCGTGCCGCTGACCACGATCCAGTGCTCGGCGCGGTGGTGATGCATCTGCAGGCTCAGGGTCGCGCCCGGCTTGACGGTGATGCGCTTGACCTGGAAGCGGTCGCCGTTGTCGATGGAATCGTAGGCGCCCCACGGACGGTACACCTTGCGGTGCGCGGCAGCTTCACTGCGGCCCTCGCGCTTGATCCGGCCGACAATCTCCTTGACGTCCTGCACGCGGTCCTTGTGGCCGACGAACACGGCGTCGTCGGTCTCCACGACCACCACGTCCTGCAGGCCGACCATCGCGATCAGGCGGTTGCCATAGGCATAGCTGTCCTTGCAGTCCAGGGCGATGACATCGCCATGGCAGGCGTTGCCGTCGGCATCCTTGTCGGACACTTCCCACAATGCCGACCACGAGCCGACGTCATTCCATTCCGCGTCGAGCGGTACCACGGCGGCATCGGCGGTCTTTTCCATCACCGCGTAGTCGATCGAGTCGTTCGGGCTGGCAGCGAAGGCCTCGGCGTCGAGGCGGATGAAGTCGTTGTCGCGTGCGGCCTTGTCGAGCGCATTGCGGCAGGCGGCGAGGATCGCCGGCTGCAGCGTCTCCAGTTCCTTCAGGTAGCGCGAGGCCTTGAACAGGAACATGCCGCTGTTCCAGAAGTACTCGCCGGATGCCACGTACTGTTCGGCGGTAGCCAGGTCGGGCTTCTCGACGAAGCGGTCGACGGCACGCACGCCTTCACCCGTGGCGGCCTTGATGTAGCCGTAGCCGGTCTCCGGCGCCGTCGGCACGATGCCGAAGGTGACCAGCTTGCCGGATTCGGCCGCGACGGCGGCCTGCTTGACCGCGGCATGGAACGCCGCCTCGTTGCGGACCACGTGGTCCGACGGCAGCACCAGCAGCAGCGCGTCATCGCCGGCCGACAGTGCCTGCAGCGCGGCGATGGCGATCGCCGGCGCGGTGTTGCGGCCGACCGGCTCGAGGATCAGCGCCTGCGGCAGCACCTTGCATTCGCGCAGCTGCTCGGCCGCCATGAAACGGTGTTCCTGGTTGGCGACCACGATCGGTGCCGCGCCGGCAATCGACGCAACGCGCTTCCAGGTCGCCTGCAGCATCGTGTCGTTGCCGACCAGCGGCAGGAACTGCTTCGGATACGCTTCGCGCGACAGCGGCCACAGACGCGTGCCAGAGCCGCCGGAAAGAATGACGGGAACGATGGGATTCATGGTGCGTCCTTCGGTTAATGGTTTGCCGGCGTGCCGCCGATCAGGGCGGTCAGCTCGGCGATGCGTTCGCGCAGCAGGGCGTCATCGCCACGGGTTTCGATGTTCAGGCGCAGCAGCGGCTCGGTGTTGGAGCTGCGCAGGTTGAAGCGCCAGTCGGCGAAATCCGCACTGACGCCATCGGTATGGTCCAGTACCGGCTGCTGTTGCTGGAAATGCGCCAGCACGCGCGCCACGGTCGCCTTGGCATCGTCAACACGGAAGTTGATCTCGCCGCTGCACGGATAGGCCTTCATGCGATCGGCCACCAGCTCGCCCAGTGACTTGCCGGTCGTGGAAACCAGCTGCGCGATCAGCAGCCACGGGATCATGCCCGAGTCGCAGTAGGCGAACTCGCGGAAGTAATGGTGGGCGCTCATCTCGCCGCCATAGATGGCATCTTCGGCACGCATGCGCTCCTTGATGAACGCATGCCCGGTCTTGCTCATGATCGGCACGCCGCCGGCCTGCTCGACCATTTCCACGGTGTTCCAGGTCAGGCGCGGGTCGTGGATGATCTTGCCGCCCGCCTGGCGGGCCAGCAGCGCCGTCGCCAGCAGCCCGACCAGGTAGTAGCCCTCGATGAAGTTGCCGTCGGCGTCGAAGAAGAAGCAGCGATCGAAATCGCCGTCCCAGGCGATGCCGAAATCGGCACCGTGCGCGCGCACGGCATCGCGCGTTGCCGCACGGTTCTCCGGCAGCAGCGGATTGGGGATGCCATTCGGGAAACTGCCATCGGCCTCGTGCTGGATGCGGATGAACTCGAACGGCAGGTGCGGCGCCAGTTCGTCGATCACCAGGCCAGCGCCACCGTTGCCGGGGTTGGTGACGATCTTCAGCGGCTTCAGGCCGGCCACGTCGACGTAGCCGAGCAGGTGCTGGATGTAGGCGGACTTGTCGGTGTCCTGGCGGACCTCGCCCTGGCCGGTTCCCAGCGGCGCCTCCGAGGCGGCGAAGTCGCGGATGTCGAACAGGCCGGTATCGCCGCTGATGGGCTTGGACTCCTCGCGCACCAGCTTCATCCCGTTGTAGTCCATCGGGTTGTGGCTGGCGGTGACCATGATGCCGCCGGCGGCCTTGCGGTGGAAGGTCTGGAAATAGACCTCCTCGGTACCGCACATGCCGATGTCGATGACATCGCGGCCGCTGGCGGTCAGGCCTTCGATGGCGGCCTGCAGGAGGGCAGGGCTGCTCAGGCGGATATCGTGTCCCACCACCACCGGTCCCGGGCCCAGCAACGCGGCAGTGCCGGCGCCGATGCGGCGGGCAAGGCGTTCATCCAGTTCATCCGGAACGCGGCCACGGATGTCATAGGCCTTGAAACACGGGAGCGTCATCAATGCAGTCCTTACACGGGTTGACCCCGGATTATAGCGACAGGCACTGCAAGGACGGGTGAGCCAGGCCAGCGTCCCTGCGGGCCCCAGAAGGAAGGGAATGCCGCGTAACCTGTTGATTACGCGGCACCCCGGGCGGGCGCTCAGCCCAGCGCGGCCTCGAGTTCCGGCAGGATCGTGAACAGATCCCCGACCAGGCCGATATCGGCAATCTCGAAGATCGGCGCATCGCCGTCCTTGTTGATCGCCACGATCGTGCCGGCATCCTTGATGCCGGTCAGGTGCTGGATCGCACCGCTGATGCCGACGGCCACGTACAGCTCCGGCGCGATGATCTTGCCGGTCTGGCCGACCTGCAGGTCGCTGGGCACGTAGCCGGCATCGACGGCGGCGCGCGAGGCGCCGACGGCGGCACCGAGCTTGTCGGCCAGCTGGAAGACGACCTTGAAGTTCTCTTCTGAGCCGACACCACGGCCACCGGAGACCACGCGCTTGGCGCTCTGCAGGTCCGGACGGTCGCTGGCACCGGCGGCCAGGCCGATGAAACGGGTGTGGGTCGGCAGTACCGCATCCACGCTGGCCGCTTCGATGGCAGCGCTGCCGCCCTGCGCGGCTTCCGGCCACGACGCGGCACGCACGGTGGCGACCACGACCTGGTCGGCCGGGGCTTCCACGGTGATGATGGCGTTGCCGGCGTAGATCGGGCGCTTGAAGGTGTGGCTGCCTTCCACGGCCATCAGGTCGGAGACCTGGTTGACACCCAGCAGGGCGGCCACGCACGGCATCAGGTCCTTGCCGAAGGTGGTGGACGGGCCGAACACGTGGCTGTAGCCCTTGGCCAGCTGTGCGATCTGCGGCGCCAGCACCTGGGCCAGGGCCTGTGCGTTGGCGGCGTTGGCCACGGTCAGGACCTTGGCGACGCCGGCGATCCTGGCGGCCTCGGCGGCGACGGCCGTCGGATCGGCGGCCAGCACCAGCACGTCGATGCTGGCACCGCTGATGGCAGCGGCGGCGCTGACGGTCTTGGCGGTGGCGGCGTTGAGCTTGCCGTCGTGGTGCTCGGCGATGACGAGAATCTTGCTCATTACAGCAACCCCTTCTGCTTGAGTGCGGCCACCAGTTCGGCCGCGTCCTTGACCATTACACCCTTGCTGCGCTTGGACGGCGCAGCGTACCGGGTGGTCTTGAAGGTGTCGGCGGCTTCAACGCCGAGGTCGGCCAGCTGCAGGGTTTCCAGCGGCTTGGCCTTGGCCTTCATGATGTCCGGCAGCTTGATGAAGCGCGGCTCGTTCAGGCGCAGGTCGGTGGTGACGACCGCCGGCAGATCCACTTCCAGTGTTTCCAGGCCGGCGTCGACCTCACGGGTCACCGTGGCCTTGCCATCGGCGATGTCCAGCTTGCTGGCGAAGGTCGCCTGCGGGCGGCCCCAGAGCGTGGCCAGCATCTGCCCGGTCTGGTTGGCATCATCGTCGATGGCCTGCTTGCCGAGGATCACCAGGTCCGGCTGCTCCTTCTCGACCAGCTTGAGCAGGGTGCGCGCGGCGGTCAGCGGCTGGATGGCCTGGTCGGTGACCACGTGCACGGCACGGTTGGCGCCCATGGCCAGGCCGTTGCGCAGATGCGCCTGGGCGTCGGCCGGGGCGATGGTGGCCACCACCACCTCCGTGGCGATGCCCTTGTCGCGCAGGCGCAGGGCTTCTTCCAGGGCGATTTCATCGAAAGGATTGGGAGACAGCTTGACGCCGTCGGTGACCACGCCGGAACCGTCCGGCTTGACCTGAATGCGGACGTTGTAGTCCACCACGCGCTTGTATGCGACGAGGATTTTCATCTGGTACGGGGTCCTTCAGTAACAGGGAGAACGTCCGGTCCTGACAGCAACCGGTTCGGGGGTGGGATCCCGATTCTAGCTGGCTTGGGGCAACCATGCGAATGCGTATGGTTGTGCTGCGGCGCACTAATGCTCTCTCAGGGAAGGGGCTCTGTTCACCCGTCAGAGGCAGTGGTAAAGGTGGGCCCGATGTATCCTGCTGCGCTGCACCCGACTGCCAGGCGGCGCGGGAGCCTTGATCGAACAGGAGTAACGGGTAGTGCCAACTTGGATTGTCACCGGCGGCGCCGGGTTCATTGGCGGCAATTTCGTCCTCGAGGCCGTGGCCCGTGGCGTCAAGGTCGTCAATCTCGATGCACTGACCTACGCCGGCAACCTGCAGACGCTGTCCAGCCTGGAAGGTAATCCGGACCATGTGTTCGTGCACGGCGACATCGGCGACCGTGAGCGGGTCGCCCGCCTGCTCGCCGAGCATCAGCCCGATGCGGTGCTGAACTTCGCAGCCGAGAGCCACGTGGACCGCTCCATCGATGGCCCCGGGGCCTTCATCCAGACCAATGTGGTGGGGACCCTGGGCCTGCTCGAAGCGGTGCGCGACTACTGGAAGGCGTTGCCGGCCGAGCGCGGCGCAGCGTTCCGCTTCCTGCATGTGTCCACCGACGAGGTGTACGGCACGCTGGGCGAGACCGGCGCGTTCAGCGAGACCACCCCGTACGCGCCGAACTCGCCGTACTCGGCGTCCAAGGCCGCGTCCGATCACCTGGTGCGTGCGTTCCACCACACCTACGGGCTGCCGGTGCTGACCACCAACTGCTCCAACAACTACGGCCCCTACCACTTCCCGGAAAAGCTCATCCCGCTGGTGATCGCCAAGGCGCTGGCCGGCGAACCGCTGCCGGTGTACGGCGACGGCAGGCAGGTGCGTGACTGGCTGTTCGTGTCCGATCACTGCGAGGCGATCCGCACCGTGCTGGCCAAGGGCCGGGTGGGCGAGACCTACAATGTGGGCGGCAATTCGGAACGGCAGAACATCGAGGTGGTGCATGCGATCTGCGCTCTGCTGGACCAGCGCCGTCCGCGCGCTGACGGGCAGCCGCGCAGCAGCCAGATCACCCATGTGGCCGATCGCCCCGGCCATGACCGTCGCTATGCGATCGATGCCAGCAAGCTGAAGAACGAACTGGGCTGGCAGCCGGCGCACACGTTCGAGCAGGGCATCGCCTTCACTGTTGACTGGTACCTGGAGAATCAGGACTGGGTCGAGGGCGTGCTTGACGGCAGCTACCGCCTGCAGCGCATCGGCACTACGGCCTGAACCCAGGAGACGTCATGACCCAGCGCAAGGGCATCATCCTCGCCGGCGGAACCGGCACCCGGCTGTATCCGATCACCAAGGGCGTCAGCAAGCAGCTGTTGCCCGTGTACGACAAGCCGATGATCTACTACCCGCTCAGCGTGCTGATGCTGGCCGGCATCCGGGAAGTGCTGATCATCAACACCCCGCATGAGCAGGCCCTGTTCCAGCAGCTGCTGGGTGATGGCTCGCAGTGGGGCATGGACATCCAGTACGCCGTGCAGCCCAGTCCGGATGGGCTGGCGCAGGCGTATCTGATCGGCCGCGAGTTCGTCGCCGGCAAGCCCAGCTGCCTGGTCCTCGGCGACAACATCTTCCATGGCCACGGCCTGCGCGACGTGCTCCGGCGGGCCGACGCCCGCGCCGATGGCGCGACCGTGTTCGGCTACTGGGTCAACGATCCCGAGCGTTACGGTGTGGCCGAATTCGACAAGGACGGCCGGGTTGTCGGCCTGGTCGAAAAGCCGCAGAACCCGCGTTCCAACTACGCGGTCACCGGCCTGTATTTCTATGATGGCAACGCCAGCGATTATGCGGCCGAGCTGAGGCCTTCGCCGCGCGGCGAGCTGGAAATCACTGATCTCAACCAGCGCTATCTCGGTGCGGGCAGCCTGCATCTGGAGGCGCTGGGGCGTGGCTATGCATGGCTGGATACCGGCACTCACCAGTCGCTGCTGGAAGCGTCCAACTTCATCGAGACCATCCAGACGCGCCAGGGCCTGCAGGTCTGCTGTCCGGAAGAAGTGGCGTTCGGGCAGGGCTGGATCAATGCCGAGCAGCTGGAAGCGCTGGCTGCCCCGTTGATCAAGAATGGCTACGGCCAGTACCTGCACACACTCGCATTGCGTGGAGTGGTTCCGTGAAAGTGATTGAAACCCGGTTGCCGGGATGCGTGGTGATTGAACCGGCGGTGTTTGGTGACGAGCGCGGCTTCTTCTTCGAAGGCTGGAATGCGGCGCGATTCGGCCAGCTGGGCCTGCCCGACCGCTTCGTGCAGAGCAATGTCTCCTCATCGAGCAAGGGCGTGCTGCGCGGCCTGCATTACCAGTGGCCGCGACCGCAGGGCAAGCTGGTGAGCGTGCTGGAAGGCGAGGTGTACGACGTGGCCGTCGATATCCGCCGCGGATCGCCCACCTTCGGCCAATGGGAAGCGGTGGTGCTGAGCGCGCAGAACAAGCGCCAGTTCTGGATTCCGGAAGGCTTCGCGCACGGATTTGCCGTGCTGTCCGACACCGCGCTGTTCCACTACCTGTGTACCGATGTGTACGTGAAGGAAGCCGATGCCGGAGTGCGCTGGAACGACGCGGACATCGCAGTGGACTGGCCGGTGGGCGCGCCGACGCTCTCGCCCAAGGACGAACATGCGCCGTTCCTGAAGGACATCGCCGAGGAACGTCTGCCGGTCTTCGCGCCATGACGGTTCTCGTGCTGGGTGGCAACGGCCAGGTCGGCCAGGAGCTGCTGCGCGCGCTGGCGCCGTTGGGGCCGGTGGTCGCCACCACCCGCAGTGGCCGGCTGCCTGATGGCAGCCCCTGCGAGACGGCGGACTTCGGCCAGCCCGCGAGCCTACCGGCGCTGCTGGATCGCGTGCAGCCATCGGTGGTGGTCAATGCGGCGGCCTATACCGCTGTGGATCGCGCCGAGCAGGACATCGAGGCCGCCTTCGCCGCCAATGCGCAGGCCCCGGGCGTGATCGCGCGCTGGTGCCAGGCGCAGGGCGTGCCGTTCGTGCATTACTCCACCGACTACGTGTTCGACGGCGAAGGTTCCGCGCCCTATCGCGAGGACGAGCCGACCGCGCCGCTGGGTGTGTATGGCACCAGCAAGCGCGATGGCGAAGACGCCGTGCGCGCTGCCGGTGGCCGCCACCTGATCTTCCGTACCGCATGGGTGTATGCCGAGCACGGCGCGAACTTCCTGCGCACGATGCTGCGCCTGGGCGCAGAGCGCGACCATCTGCGTGTGGTGGCCGACCAGATCGGCACGCCGACGCCGGCTGCGCTGATCGCCGATGTCACCGCGCTCGCGCTGCAGCATCCTGCCGCGCTCTCCGGTACCTGGCACCTCACCGCCAGTGGCCAGACCAGCTGGCACGGCTTCGCTGAAGCGATCTTCGCCGAAGCGCTGGCAACGGGTGTCCTGCACAGGGCGCCGGTGGTTGAAGCGATTCCGGGTGCCGAGTATCCGACCCCGGCGCGGCGGCCGGCCTGGTCGGTGCTGGACAACAGGGCCCTGCAGCAGGCGCTGGGCATCGTGCTGCCGCCGTGGCAGGACGGCCTGAAGCAGGTCATGGCCGCGATCGCGCGCGGCTGAGGGCACGCCGCAATTGCTGCGGCGCATCCCAGCCGGATGCAGGTGTACCGCTAGAATGCGGGCATCCTTACCGTGTGGGACAGCAAAGCGATGGACAAGTCCAATACCGGCGGCAAGCGCAGCAAGCGCTATGCCAGCGCGGCCCAGGCGCTGGAGGGCGTGGTCGCCGATGGCCAGACGCTGGCCGTCGGCGGCTTCGGCCTGTGTGGCATACCCGAGGCGCTGATCGCAGCGTTGCGCGACAGTGGGGTCAAGGGCCTGACCGTGATCTCCAACAATGCCGGTGTCGATGGCTTCGGCCTGGGCCAGCTGCTGGAAACACGCCAGATCAGCAGGATGATTTCCTCGTACGTGGGCGAGAACAAGGAGTTCGAGCGCCAGTTCCTGGCCGGTGAGCTGGAGCTGGAATTCAATCCACAGGGCACCCTGGCCGAGCGCCTGCGTGCCGGCGGCGCCGGAATTCCTGCCTTCTTCACTGCCACCGGCTACGGCACGGTGGTGGCCGAAGGCAAGGAGACCCGCGAATTCGACGGCAGGCACTATGTGCTGGAAACCGCGCTGCGTGCCGACGTTGCCCTGGTGAAGGCGTGGAAGGCCGACGAAGCCGGCAACCTGGTGTTCCGCAAGACCGCGCGCAATTTCAATCCTGCCTGCGCGATGGCCGGCAAGGTGTGCATCGCCGAAGTGGAAGAGGTGGTGCCGGTCGGTGCGATCGATCCGGACCAGGTGCATCTGCCGGGCATCTATGTGCATCGCATCGTGCACAACGCGCATCCTGAAAAGCGAATCGAGCAGCGCACCGTGCGTGCGGAGGGCAACTGACATGGCGTGGACCCGCGATGAGATGGCGGCCCGCGCCGCCCGTGAACTGACCGACGGTGCCTATGTGAACCTCGGCATCGGCCTGCCGACCCTGGTCGCCAACCACATTCCCGAAGGCGTGGACGTGTGGCTGCAATCCGAGAACGGCCTGCTTGGCATCGGCCCGTTCCCGACCGAAGCCGAGGTCGATGCCGACCTGATCAACGCCGGCAAGCAGACCGTGACCGCGCGCGCCGGTGCCAGCTACTTCGGCAGCCATGACAGTTTCGCCATGATCCGTGGCGGCCACATCAACCTGGCCATTCTTGGCGCGATGCAGGTGACCGACAAGGGCGATCTGGCGAACTGGATGGTGCCCGGCAAGATGGTCAAGGGCATGGGCGGCGCGATGGACCTGGTGGCCGGCGTGCAGCGCGTGGTGGTGCTGATGGAGCACACCGCGAAGAACGGCGAGCACAAGGTGCTGGCCGAATGCACGCTGCCGTTGACCGGCGTGGGCGTGGTCGACCGCATCATCACCGATCTGGCTGTGTTCGACGTGACCGATGCCGGTCTGGTGCTGGTGGAGACCGCGCCGGGGGTTGACGAGGACGAACTGAAGGAAAAGACCGGCGTGCCGTTCCGGCGTGCCTGAGTCCGGCGGGGCGGCCTCGTGCCGCCCCGACACTGCCTGGCGATCCCGATGCTGTTTCCACACGAGCTGCCCGATGCCGACGTCCGTCATGTTCCGGGCTGGCTGCTGCCGGATCGGGCGGATGCGCTGCAGCGGACACTGGGCGAACAGGTGGCCTGGGATGTGCACCGCATCCGGATGTTTGGTCACTGGGTGGATTCGCCGCGGCTGAGCAGTTGGATCGGCGATCCGCAGGCGCGCTACCGGTATTCCGGCGCCGAGTTCGTCCCGCGGCCCTGGCTGCCGGCATTGCAGGCGCTGCGCGTGCGATTGCAGGAAGAGGGTATCGGCCGGTTCAACAGCGTGCTGCTCAATCGATACCGCGATGGTGGCGATTACATGGGCTGGCACAGCGACGACGAACCCGAACTGGGACCGGCGCCGGTGATCGCTTCACTGAGCCTGGGTGCGGCGCGGCGTTTCCTGCTGCGACGACGCGACGAGCCGGCACGCAAGGCGGAGTTCCTGCTGGGCCATGGCGATCTGCTGTTGATGGCCGGCAGCACCCAGCGCTTCTATCAGCACGCGTTGCCGAAGATGGCGCGGGCCCAGGGCGAGCGGATCAACCTGACATTCCGTTGGGTCACGCCGCGCTGAGCGGGGGATCAGCGCGGTGCTGCGGCACTGTCGTTCTGCCCACTGACCAGCGTCCAGCCGACCACGTCCTGCGCGATCTGCTGCAGGCCACGTTCGAACGCCGCCGCAACCGCCGGCACATCGGTACTGCCAACGGGCTGCGCCTGACGGAAGGTGCGATCAGCGACCACGCGCTGGTCGGCCACGTGGATCAGCTTGGCATTGAGTTCGATCACCACCGTCGGCGTGGTCTGGCCCTGGTAGTCCGATTCGAAACGACGGATGTCCGTGGACAGCTTGTAATCGGCGCGGATACCGGCGGCGGTGCGGGCCACGCCGTTGATGCGGCCGGAGTCCTCGAAACCGCGCAGCAGCGTGTCCTCGATCATGTCGGTGGCCGGCTGGGCCCAGCTGGCGCCCCTGTAGATCTCCAGCTCCGATGGCGTGGGACGCACGTTGATGCGCGGGCTGTCGACCATGCGCGCCGCGCTGGGTTTGGCCAGCACCAGCTGCCAGGCGACCTGGGGCCAGCTGGGATCGACCTTCACCTGCACGGCAGGCGAGTACAGGGTGACGGGATTCCTGTCGCCGCTGCCGAGGATCGAGCAGCCCGACAGCAGCGCCAGGGCCAGGCCTGGCAGCAGCAGGCGCGGGAAGAGGATCGGGCTCATTTGGGTTCGAACTCCTTCGGGGCATCGCGGCCGAGCAGATAGCGCGCGGGGTTGTTCTCGAGGCGGTCGCTGACCCGGCGCAGGTCGCGGATCAGGCCACGCAGCTCGGTCAGGGTCGGGCCCAGCTGGCCGAGCCCGTCATTGGCGAAGCTGTTGATCGCGGCGCGGTTCTCGCCAAGGATCGAATCGGCATTGCCGGCAGCCGAATCGAGCTTGACCAGGGTAGCGTCGAGCTTGTCGATGATGCCCGGCAGCTGCTGCACCAGGTTCCTGTCGAGGCGCTCGATGGTGCCGTTGGTGGTCTTCAGCGTGGTGTCCAGGCTGCGTGCGGCATCGCGCGCGCTGAGCAGCAGCGCCTGTGTGCCCTGGTCGCGGTCGGCCAGTCCGCCGCTGATGGTTTCCAGGTTGGCCAGGGTCGCGTTGATCGACGCCACGTTGCGATCGCTGAGGATCTGGTCCATGCGCTCGACGATGCGGTTGGCCACATCGGTGATGTTCTGCAGTGCCGAAGGCGTGGTCGGGATGATCGGCGCCGGGTCCTTGTTGACCGTGGTCAGTGCCGGCGACTGCGGCGTGCCGCCGCTGAGCTGGATGATCGACGGACCGGTCAGGCTGGTGATCGCCAGCTTGGCACGGGTATCGGTCTTCACCGGCGTGGTGGAGTTCAGGCGGATGCGCGCCACCACCTGGCGCGGATCGTCCGGTACCAGGTTCAGCTCGATGATCGAGCCGACCGCGATGCCGTTGTACTGCACCGGGCTGCCGACCGACAGGCCGGTCACCGCCTCGCGGAACACCACGCGGTATTCCTGCCAGGTGCGGTCGGATGAGTACTTGGCCGCCCAAAGGCCGAAGGCCAGCAGGGCCAGGCCGGTGATCAGGGTGAACGCGCCGATCAGCACGTAGTTGGCTTTGGTTTCCATGGCTCAGGCACTCTCGATCTGTTCACCACGCGCGGCACGCGCACGTGGTCCGTGGAAGTATTCCTGGATCCACGGATGATCCAGTTTCTCGATTTCCGCAAGCGGTGCGTTGGCGATCACCTTGTGATCGGCCAGCACGGCGACGCGGTCGCAGATGGCGTACAGCGTGTCCAGGTCATGGGTGATCAGGAACACGGTCAGGCCCAGCGCTTCCTGCAGGGTCTTGATCAGCCGGTCGAAGGCCGCCGCGCCGATCGGGTCCAGGCCGGCGGTCGGTTCGTCCAGAAACAGCAGCGGCGGGTCCAGTGCCAGCGCGCGGGCCAGGCCGGCACGCTTGCGCATGCCGCCGGACAGCTGCGAGGGCAGCTTGTTGATCGCATCGGCGGGCAGGCCGGCCAGCTTCACCTTCAGCAGTGCCAGCTCGTAGTGCCAGCGTTCGGGAAGGTCGCGATGATGCTCCTTCAGCGGAACCTGCACGTTCTCGCCGACGGTCAGCGAGGAGAACAGCGCGCCATCCTGGAACAGCACGCCGGTGTTGCGCTCGATATGCAGCCGGCTTTCGGCATCGTCGGCACGCGCATCGCGGCCGAGCACTTCGATCTGTCCTTCATCCGGCACGCGCAGGCCCAGGATCGAGCGCATCAGCACGGACTTGCCGGTGCCCGAGCCGCCGACGACGCCGAGGATCTCGCCGCGCCGCACGTCCAGGTCGAGGTCCTCATGGACGGTCTGGCTGCCGAAGCGGTTGACCAGCCCACGCACGCGGATGGCCAGGTCATGGCCATCGTCATCACGCATCTCGAAGGTGCCGGAACCGGAGGTCGTGTTCATGTCACCAGTCCATATGCATGAACCACAACGCCGCAAAGGCGTCGATGATGATCACCAGCGAGATGGTCTGCACCACGCTGGATGTGGTGCGCTCGCCGACCGACTGTGCGGTGCCGGTGACCTTCAGGCCCTCCAGGCAGCCGATCAGGCCGATCACCACCGCGAAGACGGGCGCCTTGGACAGGCCGACCAGCATGTGCCGCACCTCCATCGTGTCGTGCATCCGCGCGATGTACATCTGCGGCGGAATGTCCAGATCGAACGCGCCGACCGTGATGCCGCCGGCCAGGCCGGCAATCATCGCGATGAAGGTCAGCAGCGGCAGGGTCACCAGCAGCGCGAACAGGCGCGGCAGTACCAGCAGGTCGATCGGGTCGAGGCCCAGCGTGCGCATCGCATCGATCTCCTCGCGGGCCTTCATCGCGCCGATCTGCGCGGTGAACGCGCTTGCCGTGCGGCCGGCCAGCACGATCGCGGTCAGCAGCACGGCGAACTCGCGCAGGAAGGCGATGTTGACCAGCTCGACCACGTAGATCTCCGCGCCGAAGTCGCGCAGGATGGTTGAGCCCAGGAACGCGATCACCGCACCGACCAGGTAGGACAGCAGCGCCACCAGCGGCACGGCGTCCAGGCCCACCTGCTCCATCTGATGCACGGTGGCGGTGAGGCGGAAGCGCCGCGGCTGCTTGACCAGGCGAGCGGTCTTGACCATCGCCTCGCCGAGGAAGCTGGCCAGGGCCACGATGTTGTGGCCGGTGCCATGCATGCTGACGCCCAGCCGTTCCAGCGCGGCCAGCACGCCGAAGTCGCGCTTGGGCTTGGGCCGGTCGTCGGCCACTTCCTCGATGGTGCACACCAGTGCCTGGTGATCCGGCCGGAACTGCAGCGCATCCTCACCGAGGTCGGCGCGATGGGCCACGCGCAACAGCTGCAGTACGCCGGCCGAATCGAGCTGCTCGATGCCCGTGGCGTCAATGCCGGTCAGTTTGTCGGGAACGGCGCGCAGCACCTCGGCCGCGGCCAGCGCGGTCTTCAAGGTCCAGTGGCCGGACAGGCGGATCAGCCCGGGGTCGTGGGCGTCCTGTTCGAGCTGGGGGGCGAGGTTCTGGGTCACGTGGGCCATTCGGGTCGCAGCATAACCGTTCTGTATTGTGCTTCGCGTTGAACCAGGATGAATTCCTCCGGCGGGGCCCGGCCTAGGTAATACTACGGCGCATGTCCGCAGACGCTCACACGATCCCCACGCCCCAGGCCACCTACGCGCAGCGCGTGGCCTTCGTTTCCGAGATCGCCGGCCGCCTCCACAGCTACGGCACCACGGCCCAGCGTCTGGAAACGGCCGTGGTCGCACTGGCAAAACAGCTCGATCTCGATTGTGAACCGTGGTCTAACCCCACCGGCATCATCCTCAGCTTCAGCGACCCGGCCCAGGCGATCGGCTCCAGCGACATCACCCGCGTGATCCGCCTGGCACCGGGCGAGAACGACCTGCACAAGCTCAGTGTCGCCGACCGGATCGCCGAGGAAGTGGCCAACGGGCGGATGAGCATCGCGCAGGGGCACACCGCGCTGCGTCAGCTGGACAAGGATCCCGGCCGTCGCGGCAAGCTCCGCACCATCCTCTCGTTCACGCTCGGCGCGGCCGGTGTCGCCGGCATGTGGAAGCTGCCCTGGCTGGACATCGCCACCGCCGGTGTCATCGGCCTGATGATCGGCCTGCTCGGCATGGTCACCGACCGTCGCCCGGCGACCCGCGAGGCCGCCGAGGCGCTGGCCGCGCTTCTGGCCGGCCTGGTTGCCACCTTGGTCGCTTCGTTTGTCGGCGCGCTCAACCTCAACACGGTGATCATCGCCTCGCTGGTGGTGCTGCTGCCCGGCATGTCGCTGACCAATGCGGTCAACGAACTGGCCAGCCAGCACTGGGTGTCAGGCACCGCGCGGTTTGCCGGTGCGCTGACCACGATCATGAAACTGAGCGTCGGCGCGATGATCGCGGTGACCCTGGCCGATGTGCTGGGCCTGGACCCGGTGATCCGTGCCTCGCGACCGCAGGGACCGTGGGTGGAGTGGGGGTCGCTGCTGACCGCGGCCTTCGCCTTCGCGATGCTGTTCAAGGCCAGCCGTCGCGATTATCCCTGGGTGATTGCCGCGTCCGTGGCCGGCTATGCCATTTCCAAGTTTGGCGGGCACGCCTGGGGGGCACCGGCGGGCATCTTCCTGTCGGCGATGGTGCTGACCGCCGGCGGCAACCTGTTCGGTCGGCTGGCCGGGCGTCCGGGTGCGATCATCCGCCTGCCGGGCATCATCATGATGGTCCCTGGCAGCACCAGCCTGCGTGGCGTGCTGACGCTCGTCCAGCAGCAGGATGTCGGTGCCGGCCAGAGCGTGTTCCTGACCGTGCTCAACGTGGTGATGGCGCTGGTGGCGGGCCTGCTGTTCGGCAACCTCTTGATGCCGGCGCGCAAGACGTTGTGATGGAATGAAGAACGCCGGCTTGCGCCGGCGTTCTTCATTCTTTCCGATCCGGCCTCAGGCCTTCTTGATCAGGAAATCTTCCGGCTTCTTGCTGCCCTTGGCGGTCAGCTCGGCCATCCAGCGCGGCTGCTTGCCACGGCCGGTCCAGGTTTCCTTCGGGTTGGCCGGGTTGCGGTACTTCGGGGCGACCTTGCCGAGCTTGCGGCCGGCGGTTTTGGACGGCGCCGCTGCCTTGCGGGCGCGTGGCTTGGCAGCCGTGGTAGCGGTACCGAACAACTCCTCGATGGTGTAACCCTCGGTCTTGGCCAGCTTGCTCAGCTGGGCCCGCACCTTGGCGATCGGGCGACGCTTGGCGACGATGGTCTGCTGCTTTTTCGCGGTGCGGATCAATGCGCCCAGCTCGCGTGCCGACAGGCCGGTCAGGTCGATGCTCATCTACGGTTACTCCGGAAACTAATAAGGGACAGGGACGAGCCGGTCCGTGGCGTCGGCGCACAGGATAATGATGAATTAAATCCAGTACAAATCATGCAGGTCAGGGTATGGCGATGGACCGACTGCATCGTGACCATTTTGACCGGATTATGTCCAGCTGCATATTCACCGGCCCACCGCCGGTACAAAGAAAAAGACCGGGGCATGCCCCGGTCCGGTCACTCAACCCTGCAGGCGTTGCAGCAGGGTAGCCTTATCCAGGCTTTCGGCTTCGCTTGCACGTCGCGAGCGGTACTCGTACGTGCCGGCCGCCAGGCCGCGCTCGCTGACCACCACGCGATGCGGGATGCCGATCAACTCCATGTCGGCAAACATCGCACCCGGGCGCAGCCCGCGATCATCCAGCGCGGCATCGAGACCGGCATCGCGCAGTTCCTGCAGCAGGCCGGCAGCGGCTTCGGCCACAGCGGCATCGCCCTTGGGGTTGATGACGCACACCACCACCTGCCACGGCGCCATCGCGTCCGGCCAGATGATGCCGGCATCGTCGTGATTCTGTTCGATCGCGGCAGCGACCACGCGCGAGATGCCGATCCCGTAGCAGCCCATTGCCATCACTGCGGCCTTGCCGTTCTCGTCCAGTACGGTGGCGTCCAGTGCTTCGGCGTACTTGCGGCCAAGCTGGAACACGTGGCCGACTTCGATGCCACGGGCGATCTTCAACTCGCCGCCGTCCAGCGCACGGTCACCGGCACGCACGTTGCGGATATCGACCACTTCCGGTTCCGGCAGGTCGCGGCCCCAGTTGACTCCAGCCAGGTGGAAGCCCGCTTCATTGGCACCGACCACGAAATCGGACATCGCCGCCACTTCGCGGTCGGCCACCACGCGGATCGCCTTGGCCGGTGAAACCGGGCCGAGGAAGCCGGGCACGCTGCCCAGGTACTCGGCGATCTCCGCTTCGCTGGCAAAGCGCTGCTCTTCCAGGCCGGGAACCTTGCCCAGCTTGATCTCGTTGACCTCGTGGTCGCCACGGACCAGCACCAGCACGAACCCTTCGTCGGTCATCAGCGCCACCGACTTCACCGTGCGCTGCAGCGCGATGCCGAGCAGGGCGGCAACGTCCTCGCAGGTCTTCTGGGTGGGGGTCTCGACCTTGCGCATCGTCTCGCCGGCTGCCGCGCGCGGTGCCGGTTCCGCGGCGATCGCCGCTTCCATGTTGGCCGCGTAGTCCGAGCCGGTGGAGAACACCAGCGCGTCCTCGCCCGAATCGGCGATCACATGGAATTCCTGCGACGCATCGCCACCGATCGCGCCGGAATCGGCCTGCACCATGCGGAAGTCCAGGCCCAGCCGGGTGAAGATGCGGCTGTAGGCGGCCTTCATGTTCTCGTACTCGCGCACCAGGCACTCATCGTGCAGGTGGAACGAATAGGCGTCCTTCATCAGGAATTCGCGTGCACGCATCACGCCGAAGCGCGGGCGGATCTCATCGCGGAACTTGGTCTGGATCTGATAGAAGTTCACCGGCAGCTGCTTGTAGCTGGACAGTTCGCTGCGCGCGAAGTCGCAGGCGGCTTCCTCGGCGGTCGGGCTGTAGCAGAACACCTGGTCCTTGCGATCCTTGATCTTCAGCAGCTGCGGCCCGAACTTCTGCCAGCGGCCGGTCTGCTCCCACAGCTCCTTGGGCTGGATGGTCGGAATCTGGAACTCCACGGCACCGGCGCGATCCATTTCCTCCCGTACGATGCGTTCGACCTTGCGCAGCACGCGCAGTCCCAGCGGCGACCAGGTGTACAGGCCGGAGGCGAGCTTGCGGATCATGCCCGCACGCAGCATCAGGCGGTGGCTGGTCAGCTCCGCGTCGCTGGGGGTTTCCTTGGTGGTGTGCAGGTGGAACTGGGAGAGGCGCATCGTCGGCTTCGGTCTACGGCAGAGATCCCTATTCTGCCAGCCCGGGCGGGGGGAGGGTATCGGCAGGGCTGCGCCCTGCACCCGTCTCAGGCAACTTCAACTGCCACAGCAACAGCGGGCTTCGCGTGGGATGGCGGGGTGGATCCGGTGGCAGGGGACGCCGTAAACCCGTCCTGGGGGCTTGGTCGCGGCATCCATGCCGCTCACACCCCTGCCACCGGACCCACCCCGCCTTCGACGGATCTCTGCGACCTGCCAGGACATGCCTTGGGGTCAGATCCGTTTTCCTGCGGAAACGGATCTGACCCCATTTTGGATTCCATGTAGCCCCATGAATGGCTTTACGGCGTGTCCTGCCAGCCCACACCGCCCCGCCAGACCAGCAGAAAACCAGAGCCGCTTTGGCATTTGACGTTGCCGTTGCCTGAAGCAGGTGCAGGGCGCAGCCCTGCCGACCCCTCAACCGGCTGCTGGGCAGTAGGCCTTGATGCTGGCTTCAGCCAGTCCCTTCTGCGCGGTGCGCTGCTCCGCGGTCAGTACGGTGTCGCCCTTGCCGTCGCCGTCGGTGTCCTGCATCACCTGGCCGGAGCCTTCCAGCAGGGCCAGGTTGGCACGGGCGGTGCTGCACTGCTCCGGTACGGGTGCGGCCGGGCGTTCGGCGCTGTCAGCCGATGGCGCCGAGCGCGCCTGCGCCCGGGTCTCGTAGGTCCTGCCTGCTGGCGGGGTTTCCGAATACTGGGTGACGCCGTTGGCGTCCTTCCACTTGTAGACGGGGCCGGCCATGGCACTGGTACTGGCCAACAGCAGCAGGCATCCCAGGCAGGACAGGGCACGCATGGCAAACTCCGCGGAATGGGCGTAGAACGCCGATTGCAGCATTGGCACCGACCGCTGGCAAGTCGATTAAACTGGATTCCATGGACCCGATCACACCGCCGCCGCGTTCGCGCACGATTTACCTGCTGCCCAACCTGTTCACCACTGCGGGCCTGTTCGCGGGCTTCTACGCGATCATCGCCGCTGCCAACGGGGATTTCGTCAATGCCAGCATCGCGGTGTTCGTGGCGGCGGTGATGGACGGCCTGGATGGCCGTGTCGCGCGCCTGACCGGCACCAGCAGCGAGTTCGGCGTGCAGTACGACTCGCTGGCCGACCTGGTCAGCTTCGGCATGGCGCCGGCACTGGTGATGTACCACTGGTCGCTGTCCTGGCTGAAATTCGATGATCCCCTGCTGGGCCGTGTCGGCTGGGCCGTGGCCTTCCTGTACGCCGCATGCGCGGCGCTGCGTCTGGCCCGCTTCAATACCCAGGTCGCGGTGGTGGACAAGCGCTGGTTCGTCGGCCTGGCCAGCCCGGCCGCTGCCGGGCTGATGATGTCGTTCGTCTGGGCCTTCGCCGATGGCAACCTGGGCTGGGATGGCAATCAGCTGCGCTATGTGGCGCTGGCGGTGACGCTGGTCGCTGCGCTGCTGATGGTCAGCCGCATCCGCTTCTGGAGCTTCAAGGGCGGTGCCGCCAAGGATTCCCGTTCCGACCGGGTGCCGTTCCTGGTCTTGGCACTGGTACCGATGGCCATCGCGATCGCGGTGATCGACCTGCCGCGCGTCCTGTTCGCCGTGGGCATCCTGTATGCCCTGTCCGGCCCGGTGATGTGGGCGGTGCAGCGCCTGCGCAAGAAGTCCGAGGCCGCGTGAGCCAGGATCTGCCCGTGCTGTGGTCACCGGCCCAGCAGGCCTGGCTGCAGGCGATGGGCTATACCGTCTATCACGACGGCCAGCTCGCCGCGGAGCTGGACGCTGCATTGCAGCTGAGCGTGGCCGACGCCGATGCGGCCAGCCCGGCAGCGCAGTCTCCGTCACGCCAGCCCGAACCGGCAGCGGTGGAGCCGGCACCGCGCCAGCCGCGGAGTCCGTCGCCGCCGCCTCGCACCGCGCCCGCCGTGGTGCCGGCAACCGAACCTCAGGCGGCACGCGCAGCCTCGGCGGGCACCACCCGGCAGCCGGCGGTACGTCTGCCTGATCGCCTGCAGATCGCGCTGCTGCGCGCATCCGGCTGCAACCCCAACGATGCCGCGACGCAGGCGCTGATGGACAGCTGGCCGTTGGAGCAGCTGCGCCGTGATCCAGCCGCCAAGCGCGCGCTGTGGCCGCAGCTGCGCGCCCTGCGCAAGCGGGGCGCGCCGTGAGTGCGGTCAGCCAGCCCGGCCCGGTGCGCCTGCGGGCGCTGCGCGAGAGCGATCTTGCCGAGGTGATGGCGATCGAGGTGCGTGGCTATCCCTTCCCGTGGACCCGCGGCATATTCATCGATTGCCTGCGTGCGGGTTATCCCGGTCTGGCAATGGAGCGCGATGGCCAGCTGCTCGGCTACGGCGTGCTGAGCATCGCTGCCGACGAGGCGCATGTGCTGAACATCTGCATCGATCCGCTGGTGCAGTCACGCGGGCTGGGGCGGCAGCTGCTGCGTGCGCTGGTGCAGCTGGCTGGTGATCGCGGTGCCCAGCGTGTGTTCCTGGAAGTGCGCCCGTCCAATGCGCCGGCGCTGGCGCTGTATCACAGCGAAGGGTTCAACGAGATCGGCCGGCGTCCGCGCTATTACCCGGCCGCGCAGGGACGCGAGGACGCGGTGGTGATGGCGATCGAGCTGGTCGAGGGCGACCTGCAGACGATGCCGCCGCTGTAACCGGCATGCGCCGCGTTGCCCGCCGGTACGGCCGGGCGCTGGCGGCAGGTGCCAACCTTGGCGGGCACGTGTGGCTCACGCCAGCCGCAGGGCCAGCACTCCGCTGACGATCAGCGACGCCGCCAGCCAGCGCACGCGCGGTATCCGTTCACGCAGCAGGAATGCCGAGATCAGCAGGGCGAACAGGATCGAGGACTCGCGCAGGGCCGACACCATCGCGACCGGTACCTGGGTCATCGCCCACAGTGCCATCGCATAGGACGCGGTGGTGCCCACGCCGCCGGCCAGGCCCAGCGGCCAATGCTGGCGCGCATAGGTCAGCACCGCGCTGCGGCGGGTGTACAACGCCCACAGCGGCAGCGGGATGCCCGACAGCAGGAACAGCCACAACGTGTAGGCCAGCGGGCTGCCCGACAGGCGCGCGCCGTGCGCATCGACCAGGGTGTAGGTTGCGATCATCGTCGCCGTCAGCAGCGGCAGGCCGAGCTGGCCTGCGCGCGCGCCCAGTGCCATGGCCAGGATGCCGCTGCTGACCAGCGCCACGCCCAGCCACGCCGCTGCGGGCAGTGATTCGCCGAGCACGGTGCCGGCCAGCGCGACCAGGATCGGTGCGCAACCGCGCATGAGCGGATACGCCAGGCTCATGTCCACCTGCTGATAGCAGCGCGCGACCAGCGCGTAATAGACCACCTGCAGCAGTACCGAGGCCGCCAGCCACGGCCAGCTGGTCACGTCCGGCAGAGGAAGGAGAGGCAGCAGCGCGGCGGACAGCAGTGCGGCGCTGCCGGTGACGAGCACGGTGCCGAGGAGCTTGTCGGCGCCACGCTTGACGATGGCGTTCCAGCTGGCATGCAGCGCGGCAGCGGCGAGAACCAGCAGGAAGATCGAAAGCGGCATCCTCTGATGATGCCAAAAGACCTGGGCGGGTGCGGACCTGGATCCGCACCCGCCGGTCGGCTGTTACAGCTTCGCGCGTTGTTCGCGCAGGCCGGCCAGCTGGGTGTTCCAGTCGGCCAGGCGCACGCGCTCCTGCTCGACCACCGCAGCCGGCACCTTGTCGGTGAACCGGGCCAGCTTGGTTTCGCTCTTCTCCTGCTCGCCTTCCACGCGCTTGATCTCCTTGTCCAGGCGTGCACGTTCGGCATCCAGATCGACCAGGCCTTCCAGCGGCACCAGCAGCTTCAACTCACCGACGATGGCGGCGGCCGCAGGCGGAGCGCTTTCGCCTTCGCCCAGCCACTGCACGCTGTCCAGCTTCAGCAGGAACGACAGCGACGCACTGAAGCGTTCGACGCGGGCACGATCCTGCTGCTGGCCGGCCTGCAGGCGCAGGGGCACCAGCCTGGACGGTGCGACGTTCAGTTCGCTGCGCACGCGGCGCACCGCGCTGATCACCGCCTTGAGCCATTCGACGTCGGCCTCGGCCTGGGCGAAATCGCCCTGGAACTCGGCTGCGGTCGGGTAGGGGCGCAGCGACAGCGTGGTTTCGGCCAGGCCCAGGCGCGGGGCGAGCTGCTGCCACAGCTGTTCGGTGATGAACGGCGTCAACGGGTGCAGCAGGCGCAGCAGGGCTTCCAGCACATACAGCAGGGTGTGGCGGGTGCTTTCTGCATCCGCTGCGTCGCTGCCGCTCAGGGCCGGCTTGCTCAGTTCGAGGAACCAGTCGCAGAACGCATTCCAGGCAAACTCATACAGGCACTGCGCCAGCAGGTCGAAGCGGTAGGCGGCGAAGTGGCCCTGCGCTTCAGCGGTGGTGGCCGCCAGGCGTGCAAGGATCCAGCGCTCGGCATCGGTGCGCGGTGTCGGCACGCCGCTGAACGCCGCACCTTCGGTGTTCATCAGCGCGAAGCGGCTGGCATTCCACAGCTTGTTGCAGAAGTTCTTGTAGCCTTCGGCACGGTTCATGTCGAACTTGATGTCGCGGCCATGGGTGGCCAGCGCCGCGATGGTGAAGCGCAGCGCGTCGGCGCCGTGGGCGGCGATGCCGTCCGGGAACTCCCTGCGCGTGGCTTTCTCGATCTTCTCCACCATCTTCGGCTGCATCAGGCCGCCGGTGCGCTTGGCGACCAGGTCATCGATGCTGATGCCATCGATGATGTCCAGCGGGTCGAGCACGTTGCCCTTGCTCTTGGACATCTTCTGGCCTTGTCCGTCGCGGATCAGGCCGGTGAAGTAGACGTCCTTGAACGGAATCTTTCCGGTCAGGTTGTCGGTGGCCATGATCATGCGGGCCACCCAGAAGAAAATGATGTCGAAGCCGGTGACCAGCACCGACGACGGCAGGTAGCGGTCGAAGCCACGCTCGGCCATGGCCTGTTCGTTCGGCCAGCCCAGGGTGGAGAACGGCCACAGCTGGGAGGAGAACCACGTTTCCAGCACGTCGCTTTCCTGGTTCAGCACGACATCGCTGCCGAGCTTGTGCTTTGCCCGCACCTCATCCTCGCTGCGACCGACGTAGCAGGTGCCGGTGGCAGCGTCGAACCACGCCGGAATGCGGTGGCCCCACCACAGCTGGCGGCTGATGCACCAATCCTGGATGTTGGCCATCCAGTGACGGTAGGTGTTGATCCAGTTCGGCGGCACGAAGGAGATGCTGCCCGGCTTCCCATCGGTACCTTCGACCAGCTCCAGGCCGCGCTTGGCCAGCTCGTCCATCTTCACGAACCACTGGTCGGTCAGGTACGGCTCGATCACCTGGCCGGTGCGGTCGCCGCGCGGCACCTGCAGCTTGTGCGCCTTGGTCTCGACCAGGATGCCCAGGTCTTCCAGCTCGGACAGCACGGCCTTGCGTGCTTCATAGCGGTCCAGGCCCTGGAAGCGTTCCGGGGCGTTCTCATTCAGCGCCGCCACCGGAGTGAACAGGTTGATCATCGGCAGGCTGTGGCGCACCCCGACCTGGTAATCGTTGAAGTCATGCGCGGGCGTGACCTTGACCACGCCGGTACCGAACGCGCGGTCCACGTAATCATCGGCGATCACCGGCACGCGGCGGCCGGTCAGCGGCAGCACCACGGTCTTGCCGATCAGGTGTGCGTACCGCTCGTCTTCCGGATGCACCATCACGGCGGTGTCGCCCAGCAGGGTCTCCGGGCGGGTGGTGGCCACCACCAGGTAATCGCGGGTCTCGCGCAGGGTTTCGTTACCGTCGGCGTCGCGCTCGACGTGCTCGTAGCTCAGACCATCATCGAGCTGATAGGCGATCGACCACAGGAAACCGTCTTCTTCGGCGCTCTCCACTTCCAGGTCGGAGATGGCGGTCTTCAGCACCGGATCCCAGTTGACCAGACGCTGGCCGCGGTAGATCAGGCCCTGCTCATGCCAGCGCACGAAGGCCTCGATCACCGCCGCCGAGGGCTGCGGGTCCATGGTGAAGGTGCTGCGCGACCAGTCGGCCGACGTGCCGAGGCGGCGCATCTGTCGTTCGATGGTGTCGCCGGACTGCTGCTTCCACTCCCAGACCTTGCCGATGAAGCCTTCGCGGCCCAGCGAGTCACGGGTTTCGCCCTTGCCTTCCAGCGCCAGGTTGCGGCTGACCACCATCTCGGTGGCGATGCCGGCGTGGTCGGTGCCGACCTGCCACAGCGTGTCGTAGCCGCGCATGCGGTGGTAACGCACCAGCGCATCCATCAGGGTCTGCTGGAAGGCGTGTCCCATGTGCAGCGTGCCCGTCACATTCGGCGGTGGCAGCAGGATGGTGTACGGCTCGCCCTGGCCGGACGGCTTGAAGTGGCCGGCCTTCTCCCAGGCCTCGTAGAGGTCGGTCTCGAAGGACTTCGGGTCGTAGCTGGAGGCGAGTTGGGTCATGCGGGGGAACCAGGAGGTAATCGTTGAAGGATCAGGGCGCAGGGGTGGCCCATCAAGGGGGCCGCGGGGCGCTCACATGTCGTGCTTGTTCAGGTCGTAACCGGCGGCCTTGTACTGGCGCCAGCGTTCGCGCAGCGGTTCGCGCGCTTCAGGGTCGGCCGGGACCACTTCCAGCACGCGCTCGCACTGGCCCAGCCAGGGGTCGTCGCGCAGGTTGATCACCAGCGGGCGGGCCGGCGCCTCGGTGCCGGGCACGGCGATCAGCACCAGCGCTTCTTCCTCGTCCATGTCCTCGCCGGCAATCTGATGCGGGATGTAGGCGTCGTCATCGAACGCCCACAGCAGTTCGTCCAGTTCCTCGGCCTGGGCCTGGTCGCGCGCCAGCACCAGGGTGAACAGGCCGGCATCGTTGGCCTTGCGTGCCAGCTCGCAGACCAGGCGCAACGGCTCGGTCAGGAAACGGGGCTTGGCGATCAGGTAGAAGTCGGCGCGGGGCATGGCAGGGTCCGGAACAGGCGGGGGCCCGGTCTGGCCGGGCGAGGCCCTGGCCGGCGGTGGCCGGCCAGGGTCTGGTACAGCATCAGGCGCGGGCGGCCTGGTCCAGCAGCCACTGGCTCAGCAGGCCGACCGGGCGGCCGGTGGCCATGCCACGCTTGCCCTCGTCGCTGGCGACGCCGGCGATGTCCAGGTGAGCCCAGCGCTGGCCTTCGGCGAAGCGCGACAGGAAGCAGCCGGCGGTGATGGCGCCGGCCCAGCGGCCGCCGATGTTGTAGACGTCGGCGAAGGTCGAATCCAGCATCGGCTGGTACTCATCCCAGAGCGGCAGGCGCCAGGCGCGGTCGAACACGTGCTCGCCGGCGGCCAGCAGCTCGTTGGCCAGGTCGTCGTGCTTGCTCATCAGGCCCGCGGTCTGGTGACCGAGGGCGACCATGCAGGCGCCGGTCAGGGTGGCGACGTCGACCAGCGCGGCCGGCTCGAAGCGCTGCGCGTAGGTCAGCGCATCGCACAGGATCAGGCGGCCTTCGGCGTCGGTGTTGCCGACTTCGATGGTCTTGCCCGACATCGAGGTGATGACGTCGGACGGGCGGTAGGCGTTGCCGTCGATGGCGTTCTCCACGGCCGGCACCACCACCACCAGGTTCAGCGGCAGCCTGGCCTTGACCGCAGCGACGAAGGTGCCGATGACGTTGGCGCCGCCGCACATGTCGTACTTCATTTCCTCGATGCCGCCCTGGGTCTTCAGGTTGACGCCGCCGGTATCGAAGGTGATGCCCTTGCCGACCAGCACATAGGGCTTGGCATCGCCGGCGCCGGTCCACTTCAGCACGACCAGGCGCGGGCGATTGGCCGAACCACGGGCCACGGCCAGCAGCGAGCCCATGCCCAGAGCTTCCATCTGGGTCTCGTCGAGGATCTCGGCCTCGGCGCCGTCATGCTCGCTGGCGAACTTCACGCCGACTTCGGCCAGGTAGGCCGGGGTGCAGTAGTTCGGCGGCAGGTTGCCCAGCTCGCGGGCGAACTCGACACCGGCAGCGATGGCCTGGCCTTGGGCCAGGGCCTGCGCGTCGTCACCGGCGATGGCCAGCTGGGCCAGCCCGGCATCATCGGCCTTCTTCTTGCCCAGCGTGGCGGTGTAGCGGTACGCCGCGTGATCGGCGGCGATCACTGCCTGGCGGATCGCCCAAGCCGCATCGCGCTCCTTCACAGCCACTTCAGACAGGGTGAACAGCGCGCTGCGGGTGGCGCCTGCCTTCAGCGCGCGAACGGCGTCGCCTACGGCCTTCAGGTACTGCGGCACGCCGAAGCGGGCGGCTTCACCCAGCCCGACCACCAGCACGCGCGGCGCTGCCACGCCCGGCAGGTCGTGCAGCAGGCTGGTGGCACCGGTCTTGCCGGACAGGTCGCCGCGCTGGGCGAGGGCCGACAGGCGGCCGCCGCTGGCGGCATCCAGCGCCTGTGCGGCCGGAGTCAGGGTATGGTCGGCGTATGCGCCGACCACCAGGCAGTCAACGGGGGCGGCGGCCGGGGCGAGGTGGTTCAGGGTGAATTCGAGAGCCATTGAGCAGATTCCATTGGCAAGTCCGTACAATCGCGGACCGTTTACGCCCAGACGCTAGACTGGGCGGCACCGCGAACGAACCCCAGAGTTTAAACCACCGCCCCATGTTGAAGCTCGACCGCTACCTGCTGGGCGATTTCGTCCAGAGTTTCCTGGCCACCCTGATCGTCCTGCTGGTGGTCAGCGTGGGCGGCGTGCTGGTGGACATCCTCGGCAACATCGCCGACGGGCGCCTGCCGGCCAGGCTGCTGTTCTCGCAGCTGGCGCTGCAGTTCATCGTCTACATGCCGCTGATCCTGCCGCTGGCGTTGATGCTGGGACTGTTGCTGGCGATCGCCCGCCTCTACCGCGACTCCGAAATGGCGGTGATCACTGCCATCGGCGTGGGCCCCAGGCGCCTGCTGCGGCCGCTGCTGATGCTGGTGGTGCCGGTGGTGGCGGTGGTGGGCGCCTGCTCGCTGTGGCTGGGTCCGTGGGCCTCGCGCACCGCCGAGCAGATGGTGCAGGACGCCAACCGCAGCGTACTGATGGCCGGCCTGGAGCCCGGGCGCTTCACCCCGCTGCCCAACGGCGGCGTGGTCTACCTGTCCTCGATCTCGCCCGATGGCACCCAGCTGGGCAAGGTGTTCCTGCAGCGTGCCAAGGACGACCGGCTGGAAGTGGTCTCTGCCGCCAGCGGCCGCATGTACTTCGAGGGCGAGCGGCAGCGCTTCCTGGAACTGGACAAGGGCCACCAGGTCGAGGGTCCGCTGGCCGGTGCGCTGGATTACCGGCTGGCCACCTTCGCCCGCAACGATGTGGCCCTGCCTGACGGTGCGCAGACCCGCAAGGATGACGATCCGGAACTGATGTCGACCCTGCAGCTGCTGGGCGACGGCCGCACCCAGGCCCAGGCCGAACTGCATCGCCGGCTGGCCCCGCCGCTGATCGCCCTGGCGTTCGCCCTGCTGACCGTGCCGCTGGGGCGCAGCTCGCCGCGCCAGCAGCGCTATGGGCGCATGATGCTGGCCCTGCTGGCCTACATGGTCGGCACCAACCTGACGTTCATCGGCGCCGGCTGGATCGCCAGTGGCAAGCTGCCGGCGATGCTGGGCCTGTGGTGGCTGACCCTGCCACTGCTGGCGTTCGCGGTCTGGATGTATGCGCGTGATGGACGCATGAGCCTGCCCAAGGGGGCCCGCGCATGATGCTGCGACCGATGCGGTTCGATTTCTACCTCGGGCGCGCGGTGTTCGGCACCGTGCTGTTGACCTGGGCGGTGCTGACCGGCCTGGACGTGGTGATGGCCTTCTCCGGCGAGTTCAAGGACATCGGAAAGAACGGCTACACCCTGGGACACGCCGCGGCGTGGGTGCTGTATACGGTGCCACGCCGCGCCTACACCTTCTTCCCGACCGCGGCGGTGATCGGCGCGCTGATGGGGCTGGGCCAGCTGGCGGCGACCTCCGAACTGACCGCGCTGCGTGCGCTGGGCCTGTCCCGCAAACGCCTGAGCGTGTCGGTGGCGATTGCCCTGTCGCTGCTGACCGCAGTGATGGTGTTCAGCGCCGAGACGCTGGGCCCGTGGGGGCAGAACCGTGCCGATTCGCTGAAGATGAGTGCCAAATGGGGCCAGGACATGGCCGTGGCCCGTTATTCCGGCATGTGGGCACGCGAAGGCGATACCTTCCTCAACGCGCAGAGCGGTGAGGAACAGCTGGTCGGCAACACGGGAACGCGGTTGATCCTGCGTGACGTCCGCCTGTACCGGATCGCCGAAGACGGGCGGATCGCATCCCTGACCCACGCCGCCACTGCCGAACATGACAAGGACGGCTGGGTATTGACCGGCGTGCGCCGCGATACCTTCGGCGAGCGCTCGGCAACGCGCGAGGAAGTGGCGCGCGAGCCCTGGAATTCCAAGCTGGACGCGGCGGCACTGGCGACCGGTATCGCCAAGCCGCGCAACCTGAGCGTGTCCGAACTGAGCACGAGCATCGCCTATCGCGAGCGCAACGGCCTGGATGCGCGTGATTTCGAGGATGTGTACTGGAGCCGCTGGTTCTACCCGGTGAACGTACTGGCGCTGTGCCTGGCCGCCGTGCCGTTCGCGTTTGGTTCGCTGCGTAGTGGTGGCATGGGCAAGCGGCTGTTCCTCGGCATCCTGTTCGCGTTGGGCTTCTGGCTGCTGCAGCTGTTCTTCGGGCGCATGGCCGGCGCACTGAAGTTCGACTACCGCATCGCCTACGCGCTGCCGCCGATCGTGATGCTGGTGGTGTCAGGCCTGCTGTTCCGGCGGAAATCAGGCTGATTCTGGCAGCGCCGGGCCATGCCCGGCGCCGGCCGGACACTTCAGCGCTTGGGCATCCGCACCAGACGCGTGCCACTGGCACGGTCGTGCCACGCCAGGCGTTGGCGATCCAGCAGGGCCCACCAGAAGCCCAGCCCACCCAGCAGCAACGACAGCGTTGCCACGGCGAACCGCAGCCACAGCTGCGCGCGCCGCAGCGCGGTGCCGTCGGCCGACACCAGTTTCAGCCGCCACGGCCGCATGCCAAGGGTCTGCCCACCCCGGTGCCAGCTGGCGGTTGCATAGGCCCCGGTTATGACCCAGCACACCGCCCACAACAGCCATTGCCAGGCACTGAAGGGCGCGATGTTCTCGCGCTGTGCATGGCCACTGAAGGTATAGGCCAGGGTGAACGCCGTGCCGGCCAGCATCCACAGCGCGAGCACGGGCAGCGCGTCGTAGACCATCGCCAGCACGCGCCACGGCAGCAGCGCACGGGGGCGCTGCGCCTCGGGCGTGGCAGTGGAAGACACGTCGGTGGCTGGGCTGGACATGCGCCGAGCATACGCAAAGCTGGCCGCGTCCGCAGTCACCCTCGTATCCTCCACGCATGGCCGTCATTTCCACCCCCGCCGAGCGCCGTCAGCTGGTCCAGCAACTGCCTGCACTGCGTGCCGACGACAGCATGCGCATCCAGCGCTTTCTTGATGCCATCTGGGCGGAGAACGGTCTGGCCAGGGCCACCCTGGACAGCTACCGTCGCGATCTGGAAGGGTTGGCACGCTGGCTGGACGGCCGCGAAGGGGGCCTGGCCGGCGTCGAACGCGCCGGGTTGTTCGACTACCTGGCCTGGCGCACGCGCCATGGCTGGTCGCCACGCAGCAATGCGCGCCTGCTGTCGGCGCTGCGTGCGTTCTTCGCCGATGGCGTGCGTCGCGGCGAGCGCAGCGAGGACCCCGGCGCTCTGCTGGATCCGCCGAAGCTGCCACGACTGCTGCCCAAGGCGCTGGCCGAAAGCCAGATCGATGCGTTGCTGGCCGCGCCGGATGTCGGCAGTCCGCTGGGGCTGCGCGATCGGGCCATGCTGGAGCTCATGTACGCCGCGGGCCTGCGCGTGAGCGAACTGGTACTGCTGCCGGCAACGGCGGTGAACCTGCGGCAGGGCGTGCTGCGGGTGACCGGCAAGGGCAGCAAGGAGCGGCTGGTGCCGCTGGGCGAGGAGTCACAGCACTGGCTGGAGCGTTACCTGCAGGATTCACGGCCGCAGCTGGTGGGAAAGGGCAGGGTGCAGGCACTCGCCGATGGGCAGACGCCGCTGTTCATCGAGCCCCGGCTGCACGCGCTCACACGGCAGGCGTTCTGGCATCTCGTCAAGCGCCACGCGCAGGTCGCCGGCATCGATCCGGCCCGCATCAGCCCGCACGGCCTGCGGCACAGCTTCGCCACCCATCTGCTCAACCGTGGCGCGGACCTGCGCGCGCTGCAGATGCTGCTTGGCCACAGCTCGCTGTCGACCACCCAGATCTACACGCTGGTGGCGCGTGAACACCTGCAGAAGCTGCACGCCCGCCACCATCCCCGTGGTTGAGCGACCTGGATGAACCCCGTCCGGCTTCCGTCAGCGGGCCACGGCGCCGCCCCGGGCGGCTGTGTCAGAATCGGTGGTCCTCTTCTGCTGCGGAATGCTCCATGCTCCGATTCGCCATCGCCGCCGTGTTCGGCGCGCTCAGCCTGACGGCCTGCGCCCAGCCGGCTCCGCCGGCCCCTGCGGCCAAGGCGTCTGCCGCCGCCTCCACCCGGGCCACCCCGGCTGCCAATGGTCCGGCAGAGCAGGCAGTGCGCGCCGCGCTGACCGCGCTCAACCCCGGTTTCGAAGTGGATTACATCGGCGCCGCGCCCTTCCCCGGTTTCCGCGAGGTGGTGGTCTCCGGTCAGCTGCTGTATGTCTCCGACGACGGCCGCTACCTGTTCCAGTCGCAGCCTTATGACACTCGGGCCAAGGGGCCGGCCAACAGCGAGGGCCTGCTCGGTTACCGTCGCGCGCTGCTGGCCAAGGCCAACCACGGCGACCGCATCGTGTTCGCCGCGCCCAACGCCAAGTACACGGTCAGCGTGTTCACCGACATCGAGTGCGGCTATTGCCGCAAGCTGCACCAGGACATCGCCGAACTCAACCGCAACGGCATCAGCGTCGAGTACCTGGCCTTCCCGCGCATGGGACTGGGCAGCAAGGATTACACCGACATGATTTCGGTCTGGTGCGCAGCCGATCGCCGCCAGGCGCTGACCAATGCCAAGCGCGGCGGAACCGTGCCGGCGAAGAACTGCACCAATCCGGTGGCGATGCAGTACGCGCTCGGCCAGCAGCTGGGGGTGAACGGTACCCCGGCGATCTTCGCGCCCGATGGCACCCAGCTGGGCGGCTACCTGCCGCCGGCGCAGCTGCGTGCGGCGCTGGAGAAACTGTCGGCCCAGCGCTGACCGGGATATCGCCGGGCAGGGCCCGGCGGATGCCTCATCCGATCAAGGCCGGGGGCGCACGGCGCCCCCGGCCTTTTCCTTACTTCAGACCATCGCTGACGGCCTTGGTCAGCGTGCCCTGCGCATCGTCACCACTGAATTCCCAGACGAACGCGCCGCCCAGGCCCTGGGTCTTCACGTAGCCCATCTTGCGGGTGATGTTGGCCGGAGTGTCGAAACTCCACAGCGTGCTACCGTTGTAGATCCAGGTGGCGCCGGCGGTGTTGTCGGTGTAGCCCGGCCAGGCCAGGTTCTTCAGTACCTTCCAGTCTTCGATGCCGGCCTCATAGGTGCCCGGTGCGGCGCCTGAGGCGGTCTGGTACAGGCCATTGTTGGCATTGGCCACGCCCGTCCAGCCACGTCCGTAGTAGCCGATGCCCAGGTTGAGCTTGGCGGCCGGCACACCCCGGCTGATGAAGGCCTCGATGGCGTCGTTGCTGTTGTACAGCTTCTGGTCGCCGGTGGACGGATCATTCGGCGAATCGAACAGTGCCGACTGGTGATTGGTCCTTGCATCCCACGCACCGTGGAAGTCGTAGGTCATCACGTTGATGTAGTCCAGGTACGGGTGATAAGCCGCCGGGTCGGTGACGCGGATCTTGTCGATGCCGGCACCCACCGCCACGGTCAGCAGAAGGCCCGGACGCACCGCATCGAGCTGGCGGCGGAACTCGGCCATGAGTGCGGTGAAGTTGGCGTTGTCCTCGGGCTTGCCGCAGTCGATGCCGCAGGCCACGGGGTATTCCCAGTCGATGTCGATGCCGTCGAATACGCCCAGCGCTGCGCCCGTGCCGCCGGCGCCGTCGGTCACCGGCAGGTTGCCCTTGATGTAGGCGTCGATGCAGGAGGCGACGAAGGCCTGGCGGTTCTCCGGACGGGCCGCGCTGGAGAATCCACGCGACCAGGTCCAGCCACCCAGCGAGATCAGCACCTTCAGACCCGGATGCTTGGCCTTGAGCTGCTTGAGCTGGTTCCAGTTGCCGCGCAGCGGCTGGTCCCAGGTATCGGCGCTGCCACTGACGCTCTCGGCGGCGCTGAAGGCCTTGGTGTAATCGGCGAACGCATCGCCACCGGCGCCGCTGTTCGGATCCGACGGCTGGGTCACGCCCACTTCGCAGCGGTTGTTGCGCACGTTGCCGAAGGCGTAGTTGATGTGGGTCAGCCGCGCGGCGGAACCGCTGCTGTCGATGTTCTTCACCCGGTAGTTGCGGCCGTAGATGCCCCACTGGGTGAAGTAGCCGATGACCCGCTTGCCGGTGCCGCCGCCGTCGCCGGCCAGGGTGGTGGCGCTGATTTCCGTGCCCTGCGCGGACGCATTGCCGGCGTTGTCGCGGGCCCGCACGCGGTAGCGGTAGGTGGTGGATGCGGTCAGGCCGCCATCGACGTAGCTGGTGCTGGACGGAGAACCGACCAGGCTGCCGTTGCGGTACACATCGTAACCGGCCACGCCGCTGCCACCGGTGTTGTCGGTGGACGGACTCCAGCTCAGCGCGATGCTGCTGGCGGTACGGGTGCCCACCGCCAGTCCGCCGGGCACGCTGGGTGCGGTGGTATCGCCGCTGGCAGCGTTGACGGTGATGGTGATGGTCGGGGTGCTGGTGGTGGCGTTGTTGTTGTCGGTGGCCACCGCGCGCAGGGTGTGGCTGCCGGCGCTGGCATTGGCCCAGCTGGCGCTGTAGGGAGCGCTGGTATCCACGCCGATCGAGCTGCCGTCGCGGAAGAATTCCACCTTGCTGACGCTGCCGTCCGGGTCGCTGGCGTTGGCGGTGACGTTGATGGTGCTGCCGGCGCTGAAGGTAGCGCCATTGGCCGGTGAGGTCAGGCTGACCACGGGAGGCTGGTTGACGCCGCCGCCATCGCAGGCACCGAGGTTGGTGTAGTAGGGCGCACCGGCCGGATGGTCTGGCGGGGCATTCCAGATGTCCTGGTTTGCCCGGTACAGCACGCCGCCCTTCTGCAGGGTGTCGCCGGCGCGATAGATCTTGGCCTGGTCCCATTCGGCCACGCCGGCACAGCTGGCGGCCTGGGCCAGGCCCGGCAGGCTGGCGGCGCCGGCGGCCAGGGCAAGCAGCCAGGCCAGGCGGCGGGGACGACAGCTTCGGGTGGAACGTTCGGCACTGCGCACAATCGGGTCGTACATGGTGTGTCTCCGATCAAAGGGCGCGCGGGCCCCGATGGCGCCGCGCGTGACGCAGGTCCGGGCGTCGCCGGGGAAGGCGACGGGAGGGGCCGGACGGAGGCACCTGGGAGGCCGGGGAGAGAGTCCGGCGCCAGGTGGGGACAACGTTGTCATCAATTGCGTGGTCAATCCGTGAGCAAGCGCATGGTTCCGGGATTCGGGCGGAACGCGCTGGCGCGCAGTCGGCGGCCAACGGCGGAGCCCCCTCGTGGCTGGGGGCGCTTACAGCGGACTTCTGGGGGGTGGCCGGGTGGGTGGGCTGCGCAGGGGACGCCGTGAATACGTCCCTGTAGGCTCGGGCGCGCCATCCATGGCGCTTACGCCCCTGCGCAGCCCACCCACCCGGCCGCGGACAGGTTCCTGCGCCGCCAGCCACGAAAGACAGAACAAAATCAAAAGCAAGAGCCGGTCGCTTCGCTCTTCATTCGGCCGGCACTGCCGCGGAGCATCCGCGCATGGCGTGGATCCACTGCAGATCGCGGAAATCCGTCGAAGGCGGGGTGGGTCCGGTGGCGGGGGTGTCCGCGGCATGGATGCCGCGGCCAAGCCCCCAGGGACGGGTTCACGGCGTCCCCCGCCACCGGACCCACCCCGCCAACCTGCAGGAAACCGGCTTTTGACGTTGCAGTTGCTTCGGCGGGTGCCGGGCGCAGCCCGGCCCAAGCCCATCCCCCGCTTCCGGTACAATATCGGGCCCGTTTCCCAACTACGGTTCCCCGGACATGATGGTCCTCGAGGGCGCGCCCGCCCTGTCGCCGTTCCGCCGCGAACGTCTTGAATCCCGCCTGCAGTCCATCGCTCCCTCCTTGCGCATCAGTGGTGCCTGGCACGTCTACTTCGTGCAGCCGGAAGGCTCGGCCGTGCCCGATCAGGCCACCCTGTGCCGCATCCTGGAAGCACAGCCGCAGGCCGGGACGGTCGCCGAAGGGGCCGTCAGCCGCATCGTGGTGCCGCGTCTGGGAACGTTGTCGCCGTGGTCGAGCAAGGCCACCGAACTGGTCCGCGGGGCCGGTCAGCCGGTCAGCCGGGTCGAGCGCGGCCTGCGTATCGACGTGCTGGGCTGGCCGGACGATGCCGCCACCCAGCAGTCGCTGGTGAAGGTGCTGCACGACCCGATGACGCAGTCGGTGCTGGACCACGTCGAGCAGGGCCAGGCCCTGTTCTCGGCGCCGGCCCGCGGTGAACTGGAGCGCGTTCCGGTGGCGCAGCTTGAAGCCGCCAACCAGCGCCTTGGCCTGGCCATGGCCCAGGACGAGATCGACTACCTGCGCGAGCGCTTCACCGCACTGGGGCGCTCCCCGTCTGACGTGGAACTGATGATGTTCGCGCAGGCCAATTCCGAACACTGCCGGCACAAGATCTTCAACGCCAGCTGGACCATCGACGGGCAGGCGCAGGAACGCTCGCTGTTCCGCATGATCAAGAACACCCACCAGCAGACGCCGCAGCACACCCTGAGCGCGTACAGCGACAACGCTGCGGTGATCGAAGGCCATCCGGCGTCGCGTTACCGTCCGGATCCGGCCAGTGGCGAGTACCGCCGCGAGCCGCAGGTGCCCAGCGCCTTCCAGATCAAGGTCGAAACCCACAATCACCCGACCGCGATCGCGCCGTTCCCGGGGGCTTCCACCGGTGCCGGTGGCGAAATCCGCGACGAAGGCGCAACCGGCCGCGGCGGCAAGCCGAAGGCCGGCCTGACCGGCTTCTCGGTCTCGCACCTGCGCATCCCCGAGCTGCCGCAGCCGTGGGAAGCGCCACGCGCGCTGAATCCGCGGATGGCGCCGGCGCTGGAGATCATGACTGACGGCCCGCTCGGCGGCGCTGCGTTCAACAATGAGTTCGGCCGCCCGAACCTGCTCGGTTACTTCCGCAGCTTCGAGCTGCCTGAAGGCGCTGACCTGGTCCGTGCGTACGACAAGCCGATCATGCTGGCCGGCGGCCTCGGTGCGATCGACCGTATCCAGGTCGACAAGATCCCGCTGCAGGCCGGTGATGCGGTCATCGTGCTCGGCGGTCCGGCGATGCTGATCGGCCTGGGTGGCGGTGCGGCCAGCTCCGTGGCCTCCGGTGAAAGCGCCGAAGACCTGGATTTCGCCAGCGTGCAGCGCGACAACCCGGAGATGGAGCGCCGCTGCCAGGAAGTCATCGACCGCTGCGTGGCGATGGGTGCCGACAACCCGATCAAGTTCTTCCATGACGTCGGTGCCGGTGGTCTGTCCAACGCGATTCCCGAGCTGCTGCACGATTCGAACGTGGGCGGCATCATCGATCTGGGCAAGGTGCCCACCGACGATCCGTCGTTGTCGCCGATGCAGCTGTGGTGCAACGAATCGCAGGAGCGCTACGTGCTTGGCGTCGCGCAGGAGCGACTGTCCGAGTTTGCCGCGCTGTGTGCGCGCGAGCGCTGCCCGTTCGCCGCCGTGGGCGTGGCGACCGCCGAGGAGCATCTGGTGGTGGCGTACGGCGCGGTGCCGGGCCATGTTCCCGCCGACGCACCGATCGACCTGCCGATGGACGTGCTGTTCGGCAAGCCGCCGAAAATGCACCGTGACACGGCGCACCCGCCGGCACCGCGCTGGCCGGCGCTGAAGACCGGTGGCCTGGATCTGCAGGAAGCCGGCCTGCGCGTGCTGGCGCACCCGACCGTTGCCTCGAAGAACTTCCTGGTCACCATCGGTGACCGCAGCGTCGGCGGCCTGACCGCCCGCGAGCAGATGGTCGGTCCGTGGCAGCTGCCGGTGGCCGACGTGGCCATCACCCTGGCTGATTTCGATGGCGTGGCCGGTGAGGCGATGTCGATCGGCGAGCGCACGCCGCTGGCCCTGCTCGACGCCGCGGCGTCGGCGCGCATGGCCGTGGGCGAAGCGCTGACCAACCTGTGCGCGGCCCCGGTGGATGCGCTGGATGGCATCAAGCTGTCGGCGAACTGGATGGCTGCTGCCGGCCATCCGGGCGAAGACGCGCTGCTGTACGACGCAGTGAAGGCCGTGGGCATGGAACTGTGCCCGCAGCTGGACATCAGCATCCCGGTCGGCAAGGACTCGCTGTCCATGCAGGCGCAGTGGCATGACCAGGGCGAGGCACACAAGAGCGTGTCGCCGGTGTCGCTGGTGATCTCGGCGTTCGCGCCGGTTGCCGATGTGCGCCAGCAGCTGACGCCTCTGCTTGATCGCGACGTCGACAGCGAGCTGTGGCTGATCGGTCTCGGTGCCGGCAAGCAGCGCCTGGGAGGCTCGATCCTGGCGCAGGTGCACGCCGACCACGGCGAACTGCCGGCCTTCGCCGGTGCCGCGCCGGACCTGGACGACCCGCAGCGCCTGCGTGCCTTCTTCGAACTGATCCGGGATGCGCGCCAGTCCGGCCTGCTGCGTGCGTACCATGACCGCAGCGACGGCGGCGCGTTCGCCGCGCTGTGCGAAATGGCGTTCACCTCGCGCCTGGGCCTGGATATCGCCCTCGACGCGTGGGGCGATGACCCGTTCCGCAGCCTGTTCAATGAGGAACTGGGTGCGGTGGTGCAGATTGCCCGCGAAGATCGCGCCGCTTTTGCCGACCTGGTCGAGCGCCACGCCCTTACCGAATGCGCGCAGCGCATCGCCAGGCCGACCACCGCACCGGTGGTGCGCGTATCGCTGGCAGGCGAGAACCTGGCCGAGTGGCGCTGGGAGCAGCTGTTCGATGCGTGGTGGTCGGTCACCCATGCCATGCAGAAGCGTCGCGACAATCCGGCCAGCGCCGATGCCGAGCGCGATGTCGCCCGCGCGTTCAACGCACCGGGCCTGAAGCCGAAGCTGAGCTTCGACCTCAACGAGGATGTGGCGGCGCCGTTCATCAGCACCGGTGCGCGTCCGCGCGTGGCGGTACTGCGCGAACAGGGCGTCAACGGCCAGATCGAGATGGCCAACGCCTTCGAACGTGCAGGCTTCCGCGCGTTCGACGTGCACATGAGCGACCTGATCGAGGGGCGCGTGGCCCTGCAGGACTTCACCGGCCTGGTCGCCTGTGGCGGCTTCAGCTACGGCGATGTGCTGGGTGCCGGCCGTGGCTGGGCGACCTCGATCCTGGAACGCAGCGCGCTGCGCGATGCCTTTGCCGCGTTCTTCGAGCGCCAGGACAGCTTTGCCCTCGGCGTATGCAACGGTTGCCAGATGATGAGCCAGCTGAAGGACATCATCCCCGGCGCCGAACACTGGCCGCAGTTCCGCCGCAATGCCAGCGAGCAGTTCGAGGCCCGCACCGCACTGCTGGAAGTAGTGGAATCGCCGTCGATCCTGCTGCGTGGCATGGCCGGTTCCCGCCTGCAGGTGGCGGTGGCGCACGGCGAAGGCCAGGCGGTGTTCGACAACGCCGTCGACCAGGCCGCTGCGCGCGTGTCGCTGCGCTACATCGATGGCAACGGTGCCATCGCCCAGCAGTATCCGCTCAATCCGAACGGCTCACCGGATGGCATCACTGGCCTGACCAGCACGGACGGGCGCGTCACCATCATGATGCCGCATCCGGAGCGCACCCCGCGCGCACTCAATCTGAGCTGGGCGCCGGCCGAGTGGCAGGGTGATTCACCGTGGATGCGGATGTTCCGCAATGCCCGGGTGTGGTGCGGCTGATCGCGCACCGCTTCGCGCAGGCGTCGATGCCGATGCGTATGGAAAAACCCGCCGCATTGCCGGCGGGTTTTTCTTTGCGCGGATGAAACTCCTGTCGCCACCATGAGTTACATGCATTTCCATGCGCCAGACAATCGTCACGTGCAACTAACAAAATCGTTTGATAAACGTGTGAAAGAGTGAACTGCTTCACGGCAATGTGATTTGCTGTGTCAAAGTCTTGACGATATGGAAAGTTGCCGTTAACACTTGAACCCCGTTTCAGAACCATTCATCCCGCAGTAACCGCTTGGCGCACGCGCTCGGTTTTCTGTCGCTGCGCGCCGTTCGGCAATACCCCGCAGTAAATCACGCGAATAAACGCCCCCAGGGGACGTTGGACCAGAAGGTCCGGCGGTGGCGTTGCTTTGCCCAAAACCAGTCCAATCAGGAGCCGTACCGATGAATCGGATTTATCGCAAGGTCTGGAACAAAGCACTGGGTCAGTTGGTCGTGGCCTCGGAACTGGCCTCGTCCGACAGTTGCGGCGGGGTCGTCGACCAACGCCGCGATGCGACACAGGCCAGGCCCTTTGTACTGGCTGCCGCACTGGCGCTGGCACTGGGATTGGGCATGACCGGCGTCGCCTCTGCACAGTCGGTGGAGATCGGCGGCAACGCCAACTGCGTGGTGCTCAACAGCTCGATCGTCGACAAGTGCCTTGTGGATGGCAGCGCCTCGGCCACCGGCACCAATGCGGTCGCGGTGGGCACCGGCAGCCGTGCAACCGGTGCCAACAGCGTGGCGCTGGGCGCCGGCTCGAAAGCAACGCGTGCCAATACCGTTGCCGTCGGTGATGTGGGCAAGGAACGGCAGGTGACCCACGTCGCCGCTGGCACCGAGGCAACCGATGCGGTGAACAAGGCACAGCTGGATGCACAGGCGCGGGCCACGCAGGCGGCGTTGGCCGAAGCGACAGCCCAGAGCAGTCGCTACTTCAAGGCCGACGGCGCCGGTGATGACAGCGACGCGGCGAAGATCGAAGGGCAGGGCGCGATTGCGGTCGGCAGCGGCAGCCAGTCGCTGGCCAACGCCACCACGGCCGTCGGCACACAGGCCGTGGCCGCCGGTCTGGGCGCCAGTGCGTTCGGCCAGAACGCGTTGGCCATCGGCGATGCCAGCGTCGTCGTCGGCCAGAGTGCCGTTGCGCTCGGACTGGGAGATACCGCCGTCGGTGCCAGCGCTGTTGCGGCCAGCGAGAACGGCGCAGCGACCGCACTGGGCGCGTTGTCCGAGGCCAGTGCGGACGGCGCAACGGCGGTCGGTGGCGGAGCCGTGGCCATGGGCCCGGGCAGTACCGCCGTGGGTCGTGGCGCAACGGCCGCCAATGAAGCATCGATCGCGGTCGGTGCGTTCAGCACCGCCGTGGGTGAATACAGCACCGCGCTGGGTTCGAACTCGGCAGCGGTTGCCACCGGCAGTGTGGCGCTGGGCGCCGGCTCGCTGGCCGACCGGGTCGATACGGTATCGGTGGGCGCGGCCGAGTACGGTCTGACCCGGCAGATCACCAGTGTCGCGGCGGGTACCGAAGACACCGATGCGGCCAATGTCGGCCAACTCCGGGACGTCGCGGCCGTGGCCGATGCCACGGCCAAGCGTTTCCAGGCCACCGGCAGCAGCAACAGCGACGCCGGTGCGCTGGCCGCAGGCGATGACGCGCTGGCTGCCGGTGAAGCGGCCAACGCGCTCGGCGATGGCACCACCGCAGTCGGTGCCGGCGCCACCGCGGTCGCGCAGAACGCCACGGCGGTCGGCAACAACGCCCTGGCCGCCGGACAGAACAGCGCCGCGTTCGGCAACAACGCGCAGGCTGCAGGACCCGGCAGCGTCGCGGTGGGTGGCGCCGCCGTGGACGAGAACGGCAATCCGCTCATCACCAACGGCGGCGTGCCGGTGGAGACCGGTGCGACCAGTGCCGGCGTCGGCGGCACTGCGGTCGGTGCCAGCGCAGAGGCGGCTGGCTTCGCTGCGTCCGCCTATGGCGTGGGTGCCTATGCGGCCGGCGCGCAGTCCTCCGCATTCGGCGCGGTGGCCAACGCCATCGGCGACTACGCCACCGCAGTCGGCACCCAGAGCAACGCGACCGGCACCAGCAGCGTGGCCGTGGGTGGCCCGGCTGACCTGATTCCCGGCCTCGGCTTCTTCGTGCAGACCCAGGCCAGCGGCGAAGCCGCCACCGCTGTGGGTGCCGGCGCGATCGCCAGCGGTGACCGGACCGTGGCCAACGGCAGCCTGACCGAAGCCTCCGGCGCCGAAGCCACGGCCATCGGCTACTTCGCCTACGCACCCGGAGAAGGGGCCAGCGCGCTGGGCGCGCAGACCTGGGCCAGCGGCGCGCAGAGCACGGCGGTCGGCTACTACGCCACGGCGCGCGGCGCCAACAGTGTCGCCCTGGGCGCCAACTCTGAAGCCATCCGTGACAACAGCGTCGCCGTGGGCAGTGCCGGCAACGAGCGGCAGATCACCGGCGTCGCTGCCGGCAGTGAAGCCACCGATGCAGTGAACAAGGCGCAGCTGGACGCCGTGGCCAGCACCGCGGATACCACCGCCCATTACTTCCAGGCCCAGCCGGAAGCCGGCAGCGATGCCGGTGCGTTTGCCGAGGGAGAGGGTGCGGTGGCCGCCGGTTCGTCCAGCAACGCGATCGGCGCCGGTGCCGTCGCCCAGGGCGCGGGTGCTTCCGCCGTGGGCGATGACAGCGTCGCCATCGGTCGCAACAGCAGTGCCAGTGGCAACGGCGGGGTCGCCATCGGTGGACTGGGGCAGGCCTACGACCAGTACAACCAGCCGATCATCGGCGATGACGGTCAACCAGAACGTGTCGGCACCACCGCCGGCGCCGATGCCACCGCCGTCGGCAATGGTGCGCAGGCAACGGGTGCGTCGGGCAATGCGTTCGGCAGCGCGGCCAAAGCCACCGGCGACAACAGCGTGGCTGCCGGTGGCAAGTCGCGGGCGACCGGCAGCTACGCGGTCGCCGTGGGCGACAGTGCGTTCGCCAGCAGCGACGACAGCACCGCCGTCGGCGGCTACAGCTGGGCCACCGCCAGTGGCGCCAGCGCATTCGGTTCGGGCGCATGGGCCACCGCCACCAACGCATCCGCCTTCGGCAATGCAGCATGGGCCAGCGGCAGTGGCGCCACCTCCATCGGCTACAACAGCTGGGCCAACGGCACCAGCGCCACCGCCGTCGGCCGCGGTGCCTTCGGCTACGGCGACTACAGCGTGGCGTTGGGCTACCAGGCGCTGGGCAACACGGTCAACAGCATCGCCATCGGCACCAATACGGTGGCCGGCGGTGAAAGCGCGATCGCGCTGGGTGCCGGCAGCAACGCCAGCGGCAGCAACGCGGTCGCGTTGGGTGCAGGCTCGGTGGCTGATCGTGACCGCAGCGTGGCGGTTGGCGCTGCCGGCAACGAGCGCCAGGTGACCCACGTGGCCGCAGGTACGCAGGCCACCGATGCGGTGAACAAGGCACAGCTGGATGCCGTCGCGGCGGAAGCATCCACCACCGGCAAGTACTTCCAGGCCAGCGGCAGTGCCGACAGCGATGCTGGCGCCTATGTGGAAGGTGACAACGCGCTGGCCGCCGGCGAGGCATCCAACGCCATCGGCGACGGCGCCATCGCCCTGGGCAGCGGCGCCAACGCACTGGCCAGCAACGCGCAGGCGCTGGGCTTCAATGCCGTGGCCACCGCAGCCAACGCCAGCGCGATCGGTGCCAACGCACAGGCGACCGGCGAGTACGCCACCGCGCATGGCGCGGAAAGCGAAGCCAGCGGTGAACAGAGCGCGGCCTTCGGTGCTGCCTCGATCGCCAGTGGCGCCGGCAGCACCGCCAGCGGCGTGCTGTCCGAAGCCTCCGCAGAAGAGGCGACGGCAGTGGGCTACTTCAGCACCGCCAGTGGTGAAGCGGCCACGGCGGTCGGCAGCGAGAGCGTGGCCAGCGGCACGGCCTCGGCTGCATTCGGCATCGGTGCGGAAGCCACGGGTGGCTACAGCACCGCCATCGGCGGTTTCGCCAGCGCCTCGGCGTTCAACGCCACCGCGTTCGGCAATTTTGCCAATGCCTCCGGCTCCAACAGCGTGGCGCTGGGCGGCGACTCGGAAGCCTCCGGCGACTACAGCACGGCCACCGGTCAGGGCAGCCTGGCCACCGGTACGAACAGTGTCGCTGTCGGCGGCTCGTTGTTCGGCATTCTCGCCACCGAGGCATCCGGCAACTACTCCACGGCCGTCGGTGGTGGCGCATGGTCGCCGGGCATCAACAGCACCGCGCTCGGCAATGCGGCCGAGTCGCGCGGCGCCAACAGCGTCGCGCTGGGCGCCGATTCGATTGCAGACCGTGACAACACGGTATCGGTCGGTGGTGGTGGCAACACCCGCCAGGTGACCAACGTGGCGGCAGGTACCGAAGGCACCGATGCGGTCAACAAGGACCAGCTGGATGCCGTGGCGTCGGTGGCTGAGAACACCCGCCGCTACTTCCAGGCCAGTGGCAGTGCCGACAGCGACGCCGGCGCCTACGTTGAAGGTGACAACGCGCTGGCCGCCGGCGAAGCGGCCAACGCGATCGGCAACGGTGCCACCGCACTGGGCAGTGGTGCGACGGCGGTCGCCGCCAGTGCCACCGCCGTAGGCCTGGACAGCCTGGCCAGCGGCAGCAATGCCGCAGCGGTGGGCAGCAACGCA
>NZ_JCAFRQ010000005.1:0-316980 GCF_059368375.1 Stenotrophomonas sp. YJH_SMC_106-19 | reverse complement strand
CTGGCAACGTATCGCTTGCTTTAAAACAATTAATAGTTGCTTGATCAAACGTCTGCAAGATGGACAGTCATCCTTCCTGCAGGCGCCTTCACAAGATACCTGCGCATACTTTCAAAGATCCGGGGAAGTGGCCTCAGCGCCATTCCCGTGTGCTGCGAAGTTTCCTTCGTAGCGAGCCGCCCATTATGCCAGACTTTTTCAGTCCGTCAACACCTTCGTTCGATCATCTCGTTCGGGGTGGTGGGCGCCCTTGTGTCGCTCAAGCCCCTTGTTGGCGGCCCCTGCGACGGGGGAGGGAAAGTATGTCCCTGTTCGCCCCATTTGTGAAGGGGGTGTGGCGACTTTTTTCATCGGATGTTGGCACCGTTCATCCGACAGGCGCCCGATGAACGGCGCCACGAGCGGCCGGGCGTGTGCCCGGCGCTTGTCCGACAGGTCTCAGGCCGCGATCAGGCGCACACGGGCGAATGTGCGCTTGCCGACCTGCAGCAGGCCTTCGAAGCCCGGCTGCAGCACCTGCTGACCATCTTCCACGACCTCGCCATCCACCTTGACGGCGCGCTCCTTGAGCTTGCGGTTGGCTTCTGAGTTGCTCGGGGTCAGCCCGGCAGCGGTCAGCAGCGCCGCGATGCGCAGGCCTTCGGCCGGAATCGCCACGTCCTGCAGCGGCAACTGGGTGATGTCGCCCTGTCCGGTCACCGCCGCTTCCCAGCCGGCAATGGCCTGCTCGGCGGCTGCGGCGTCGTGGAAGCGGCTTGCCAGCTCCCGCGCCAGGCGCAGCTTCACCACGCGCGGATTCAGACCGCCGCTGGCCACCTGCTCCCGCAGCTGCGCGGCCTCGGCCTGGCTGATATCGAAGGACAGCAGTTCGATCCAGCGCCACATCAGGGCATCGTCCACCTTCATGGTCTTGGTGACGATGTCGATGGCCGGCTCGCTGATGCCGATGTAGTTGCCCAGCGACTTGGACATCTTGTTGACGCCATCCAGGCCTTCCAGCAGCGGCATGGTCAGCACCACCTGCGGCTTCTGCCCGTGGTGCTCCTGCAGGCCACGACCCATCAGCAGGTTGAACTTCTGGTCGGTACCGCCCAGTTCGACGTCCGCCTGCAGGGCGACCGAGTCGTAGCCCTGCACCAGCGGGTACAGGAACTCGTGGATGGCGATGGACTGCTGTGCGGCGTAGCGCTTGGCGAAGTCGTCGCGCTCGAGCATGCGTGCCACGGTGTGCTGGCCGGCCAGGCGGATCATGTCGGCCGCCCCCATGCTGCCGAACCACTCCGAATTGAAGCGGACTTCGGTACGGCTGCGGTCCAGCACCTTGAACACCTGTTCCTCGTAGGTGCGGGCATTGGCCAGCACATCCTCGCGGCTGAGCGGCTTGCGGGTCAGGCTCTTTCCCGAAGGGTCGCCGATCATGCCGGTGAAGTCGCCGATCAGGAAGATGACCTGATGACCGAGGTCCTGGAACTGGCGCATCTTGTTCAGCAGCACCGTATGACCCAGATGCAGGTCCGGCGCGGTGGGGTCGAAGCCAGCCTTGATCCGCAGCGGACGGCCTTCCTGCAGGCGCGCACGCAGATCCTCGAGCTTGAGGATCTCGTCGGCACCACGGCCGATCAGGGAAAGGGCTTCTTCAATCGAGGACACGTGACTACTCCCGGCAACGCCGATTCTTGTGTGGGGGTGTTAAAGCCAAGTTAACCCGATTGGCTTCACAAAAGCCAATGGGCACAAGGGTTTGACGCGCTTTTCTCAGGTGTCTATGGTAACCGGCGTTCAGGCCCGCGCTCCCGGGCCAGCCAGGAAAAACCGCCGATGCACAACTCCGAACAAGGGCGCGCACGCAAGCAGCGCTTCCAGGAACGCCTTCACGTCCTGCACGACAACGCCCTGCATCGGAAGCTCAGGCAACATCTTCCCGCCGCCTTCAATGAGCGCTGGACCCGGCGTCACTGGATGCATGCCAGCCTGTTCGCGACCATCGGTGCGCTGGTCGCCACGATCGTCCCCGGTTTCTCGCACACCATCGACGCCCCCTACGCCGACAGCCACACCAGCCTGGCCCTGCCCTTGCCGCCGCTGTCGCTGGCCCGCCAGCAGCAGGTGCCCGGTGACAGCTGGCAGGTCCTGCGCGTACAGCGTGGCCAGACCCTCAGCGAGCTGTTCGACCAGGCCGGCATTCCGGCGACCACCCTGCATCGCGTCCTGGACCACCCCGGTGCCCGCGAATCGCTGACGAAGCTGCGTCCGGGCGCCGAGATCGCCTTCGACATGCCGCTGTCCGGCGACCTGCGCAGCATCCGCTTCGACCGCGACGGCGAGAACCGGGTCGAGCTGAGCCTGGCCGGCGACAACATCAAGGAAACCGTGACCAAGCGCGAGACCTCCACGCGCACGGTGGTCACCAGTGGTGAGATCACCAGTTCGCTGTATGCCGCAGCGCGCCGGGCCGGGCTGTCACCGTCGGCGATCGCCACCATGACCGACGACATCTTCAAGTACGACATCGATTTCTCCAAGGACCTGCAGCCGGGCGACCGCTTCAGCGTGGTGATGGATGAGACCTGGCGCGAGGGCGAAAAGGTCGATACCAGCAAGATCCTGGCAGCGACCTTCACCACCGGCGGCAAGACCTATTCGGGCTTCCGCTTCGAACGCAACGGCAAGTCCGAGTACTACGACATCAATGGGCGCTCGCTGAAGAAGAGCTTCATCCGCATGCCGATCCCGTTCGCGCGCCTGAGCTCGACCTTCGGCGCGCGCAAGCACCCGGTGCTGGGCAAGATGCGCATGCACAAGGGCGTGGACTACGCCGCCCGCACCGGCACGCCGATCATGGCGGCCGGCGATGCGCGCGTGCAGTTCGCCGGCGTGCAGCGCGGCTACGGCAATGTGGTGATCCTCGACCACGGTCGTGGCCACACCACCCTGTACGGGCACATGTCGCGCTTTGCGAACATCCGCACCGGCCAGCGCGTGGCGCAGGGCACGGTGATCGGCTATGTCGGCTCGACCGGCCTGGCCACCGGCCCGCACCTGCACTACGAATTCCGCGTCAACGGCGTGCACCGCAACCCGCTGACGGTGACCATGCCGCCGCCGGAGCCGCTCAAGGGCGCCGAGCTGGCCGCCTTCCGCGCCCAGACCGCGCCGGCGATGGCGCGCATCCAGGGCATGGAGAAGCTGATCTACGCCGACGCCAGCCCGGCGCCGACCGGTCGGGACGAGGCGGCCACGGAGGTGGCCAGCGCCAAGGACACGCAGACCCGCGGGCGCAAGCGCGGCTGAGACCTGCGTTGACGAACAAGGACGCGGCAGCCCAAGCTTGCCGCGTCCTTTTTTTTTGCGCGCCATGAGCACACCTGTCGACGCCAACACTCCCCTGTACCTGGGCCTGATGTCAGGCACCAGCGCCGACGGTATCGATGTCGCACTGGTGCAGTTTCCCGACGAGGGCGGCTGCCGCTTCGTGCATGGCCTGACCGCGCGCTGGGAGCCGCTGCTGCGCGCGCGGCTGGTGGCGCTGGGCGAAGGGGGGCCGCTGGCGTCGCTGGAGGAGCTTGGCGAACTCGATGCGCGGATCGCGATCGCCTTCGCCGACGCCGCCAACCAGTTGCTGGACGAATCCGGCGTGGACCGCACCCGGGTGCGGGCGATCGGCTCGCATGGGCAGACCGTGCGCCACCGGCCGCTGGCCGATCCGGCCTTCACCGTGCAGCTGGGCGACGGCAACCGCATCGCCGAGCTGACCGGGATCACCACGGTGTGCGATTTCCGCCGCCGCGACGTGGCTGCCGGCGGTCATGGCGCACCGCTGATGCCGGCCTTCCACCTTGGCATGCTGGGCACGGCCGACGAGGACCGGGCCGTGCTCAACCTGGGCGGCATCGCCAATCTGACCCTGATCCCGCGGGAGGGTGCCGTACGCGGCTTCGACACCGGTCCAGCCAATGCGCTGATGGATGCCTGGTGCCAGCGCCACACCGGGCGCACCTTCGATGCCGAAGGCGCCTATGCCGCCAGCGGTGTGGTGGATGGCCCCCTGCTGGCGGGCTGGCGTGCGGACCCCTGGTTCGACCTGCCCCCGCCGAAGAGTACCGGTCGCGAACAGTTCCATCTGGCGTGGGCGGAGGCGCACATGGGTGAAGGCCAGTACGCCGCTGCCGATGTGCAGGCGACCCTGCTTGAGCTGACCGTGGCGACCGTGGCCGATGCGCTGCTGGCGCAGCAGCCGCAGACACGCCGCCTGCTGGTCTGTGGCGGCGGCGTGCACAACCGGCAGTTGATGAAACGGCTGGCCGAACGGCTGCCGGCGCTGCAGGTGGAATCCAGCGCCGTGCATGGGTTGGACCCAGAGTACGTGGAAGCCATGGGCTTCGCCTGGCTGGCGCAGCGGACGATGGACGGGCTGGCGGGGAACCTGCCGAGTGTCACCGGTGCAAAGGGACCGCGGATTCTCGGCGCGATCCATCTGGCCTGAAGCGGCACCCGCCGCCGGGCATGGCCCGGCGCTACCCCCTTCGGCATCCTCCGCCGGGCATGGCCCGGCGCGCGCCCTTCGGCGACCAACTGGTAGCGCCGGGCCATGCCCGGCGGTGAGGTATCAGATCAATCGAAGCCCTGCCCGGCCGGCAGCGCCTGCAGCGCGATGATGGCCGCAGCGAGCGCATCGACCTCGGTATCGCCAAAACCGGAGCGGACCTCCAGCTCGCTGCTGAACAACCCTTGTTCCAGCAACGCCGCACAGGTCTGTTCGTGGCTCCAGCCACGGGCAACCGCGACCCGCCGGATGCGTTCCAGCAGCAGCGGGTCCAGGTCCCGCAGCACAACATCAGCCATGCTCACTTCCCCGTTCGCAGGGCACCGCCCCCTCGGCGCGTCGGGGGCGATGATCCCGCAGACCGGGCGGGCAGGCAATCAGGCGGCCGGCGGTGGCCCGCGGTCGACGATGCGCGGCCACAGCCAGACCAGCAGCAGCAGGGTCGGCACCACGGTGACCGAGCTGAGGATGAAGAACGTGCTGTAGGAGGTGGCCTCGACGATGTAGCCCGACACACCGCCGACGAACTTGCCGGGCAGGTTGGCCAGCGAGACCAGCAGCGCATACTGGGTAGCGGTGAAGTTGCGGTCCGTCAACGACGACATGAAGGCGACCAGCACGGTGCCTGCAAAGCCCTGGAACAGGTTGTCGGCACTGAGGGCGGCATAGAACGCCCACAGCTTGCCCGGGTTGTGCGCCATCAGCAGGAAGGCCAGATTGGACAGCGCCACGCCCAGTGCCGCCACCAGCAGCATGCGCCGGAAGCCAAACGCGGCCACCGCGATGCCTCCCAGGAAGGCACCGCCGATGCCCATCCACACCCCGAACAGTTTGGAGACCGTGGCGATGTCGGCCTTGTCGAAGCCGGAATCGAGGTAGAACGGCCCCGCCATCACCCCGATCACCTGGTCAGGGAACTTGAACAGGCCGACAAAGGCCAGCAGCACCAGCGCCAATGCCACGCCGTTGCGGCTGAAGAAACTTGTGATCGGCTGGACGAAGGCTTCGGCGACATCGATGCGGCGCTGCACGGCGGTGGCGGGACGCTCCGGTTCGGCGCACAGCAGCGTGGTGATGATCGGCAGCAGCATCAGGGCGGCCATCGCCAGATACGCGATGACCCAGCCTTCAAACTGGGCCAGATACAGCGCGCCGGCACCGGCCAGGATCAGGCCGATCCGGTAACCCAACGTGTAGGTGGCCGCCAGCGCGGCCTGAGCGGTCTGCGGCGCGATCTCGATACGGTAGGCATCCACGGCCGAATCCTGGGTGGCGCCGGCAAAGGACGCCACCAGCACCCACATCACCAGGGGCCAGACGCCCTGTTCGGGGCGCACGAAGGCCAGCGCGATCAGTCCGACCAGCACCATGACCTGTGATACCAGCAGCCAGGAGCGACGACGGCCGAGCCGGCCCAGCAACGGGAAGGCATACCGATCCAGCAGCGGTGCCCACAGGAACTTGAGCAGGTAGAAGAAACTGGCCAGGCTGATCAGGCCGATGCTGCCCAGGTCCAGCCCCACATCGCGCAGGCGCGTGGACAAGGTCTGCGACGCGATCAGCAGGAACGGCAGGCCACTGCCGAAACCCATCATGGCCATGGTCAGCGCCGACGGTGTACCGAAGGCGCGCTTGATTCCTGCCCAGCCTTTGTAGCTGACTGGCCTGGCCGCCTCGCTCACAGGTCGTAGTCCACGGTGAACGGGGCGTGGTCGGAGAAGCGCTCTTCGCGGTAGATCGAGCAGCCACGCAGTTTGTCGCGCAGGCCCGGCGTGATGAACTGGTAGTCGATGCGCCATCCCACGTTGTTGGCGCGGGCCGCCCCGCGGTTGCTCCACCAGGTGTAGTCCTCCCCGGTGGGATTGAGCAGGCGATACGCATCGGCCCAGCCACGACCGGCCGCCACGTCGGTGGCCTGGCCATGATCGGCGCACAGCGCGTTGAGCCAGTCGCGCTCTTCGGGCAGACAGCCGGAATTCTTCTGGTTGGACTTCCAGTTCCTGATGTCCAGCGCCGATCGCACGATGTTCCAGTCGCCACACAGCACGTAGTCGCGACCGCTGCGCGCCCACTCCTCCAGGATCGGCCGCAGCCACTCCATCACTTCGAACTTGAATCCCTGGCGCAGGTCGCCGGAGCTGCCGGACGGAATGTAGAAGGACACCACGCTGAGGTTGCCGAAGCGCGCCTCGATATAGCGCCCCTCATCGTCGAACGGCGCCCAGCCCAGCGAGGTGATGACCTGGTCCGGCTCCCGCCTGCTGTAGATCGCCACGCCGCTGTAGCCCTTCTTGGTGATGGCATCGCGGTAGAAGCAATGGTGTCCGTCGGGCCGGAACATCGGGTCGGTCAGCTGGTCTTCCTGGGCCTTGGTCTCCTGGAGGCACAGGACGTCGGCGTCCTGGGCGCGGAACCAGTCGAGGAAGCCTTTGGTCGCGGCGGAACGGATGCCATTGGCGTTGAAACTGATGATGCGCATGCGGGGACCTACGGCGGGAAACCGGGCAAGCATACCGGTTGGCTGCTGGGCTGCGCAGTCCGGCGGACGCGGCCGGACGGCCCCCCGGAAGAGCGCCGACGAGCGCGGAAGGCCCGGCTGCATTAGGATTTGTGCTCCAAATGAAGATGAATCGAGTTTTGATGAGCGACCACCGTCACCGTTTCCTGCAGCTGGCCCTGACCGCCGACGCCCTGCGCTTCGGCCAGTTCACCCTGAAGTCCGGCCGGCTGAGCCCCTATTTCTTCAACGCCGGTCGCTTCGACTCCGGCTCGCTGCTGTCCCAGCTCGGCGCCTGTTATGCCGATGCCATCGACGCCAGCGGGGTCAAGTACGACGTGGTGTTCGGCCCGGCCTACAAGGGCATTCCGCTGGCCACGGCAATGGCCTGCGAGCTGGCCCAGCGTGGCCGCGACCTGCCGCTGTCGTTCAACCGCAAGGAAGCCAAGGACCATGGCGAAGGCGGCCAGCTGATCGGCGCCGACATGAATGGCAAGCGCGTGCTGATCGTCGATGACGTGATCACTGCGGGTACTGCGATCCGCGAAGCGCTGGCCATCATCCGCGCGGCAGGCGGCACTCCGGCCGGCATTGTGGTCGCTCTGGATCGCCAGGAGATCGCTTCGGAAGCCGATCGCCGCTCCGCGGCGCAGGCAGTGGCCGAGGAAGCCGGCATCCCGGTGATCGCAGTGGCTTCGCTGGGCGACCTGCTTGATTTCGCCTCGGGAAACCCGGAACTTGTCGGCTACCGGCAGCCGCTGGAAGCCTATCGGGCCCAGTACGGCGTCCGCTCCACACGCTGACCGCCAGGGGGAAGGTCGCATGTCCCGAATTCCTGCTGTTCTCTTCACCGGCCTGCTGCTGGCCCTGCCGTTCACCGTGGCGGGGCAGTCGCGGGGCGGCGACAAGGTCGAGAAGAAGCTGTACTGCTGGAACGAGGGCCAGGAGCGGATCTGCAGCGATGCGCTTCCTGCCGATGCGGTCAACCACGCGCGCGACGAGTTCAATGCCCGCAGTGGGCTGCGCAATGCGCAGGTGCAGCGCGCGCTGACCGACGAAGAACGTGCCGCCGCCAGTACCGCGGCGGCGCAGCAGCAGCTGGACCGGATGGCCGAGCAGACCCGCCAGCGCACCGAGCAGGCGATGCTGACCACCTACGGCAGCGAAGACGACCTGCGGCGGGTGTTCGCCGAGCGCCAGGAAGTGCTCGACAACAACCTCAAGACCGCCCAGTACAACGTGGCCAGCCTGCGTGAATCGCTGGTCGCGCTGCTGTCGGCGGCCGGCGACCGCGAGCTGGCGGGCGCCAAGGTGGGCGACCCGCAGGCCGAAGCGATCCGCCAGCGGCACGTACAGCTGCAGTCGCAGCAGCGCCTGCAGTCCGGCTTCCTGCAGCAGCAGCAGGCGTTGAAGGCGGAGATCGAAAGCACCCTGCAGCGCTATCGCGAGCTGAAGGGCCTGGCGCCGGCTGCCCCGGCTGGCTGAAAACGCTCCTGCCGCCGGGCATGGCCCGGCGCTACCCGTGGCCAGGTTACGGCCTGACGCGCGGAATTTATGCAGTCTTTACGCGCCGGCCCGGTCCGCCGGGTAGTGCGTTTACGGGGCGCAGGCCGACCATGACGGCCTGAGGTGGAGGGGTTCCACCAGGACGCAATTCCCATGTCCCCCTGGCTGTCGTTGGTGTGTGGCGTGCTGGTGCTGATCGCCGCCGCCTATCTTCTGTATGTCGTGCTGCGGCCCGAGTCGTTCTGAGCGGAGCCGGCCATGATTGAAATTCTTGTCATTCTTGCTGCCAGCGTCGCGCTGGCATGGCCGCTGGGACTGTACCTGGCGCGCGTGATGCGCGGCACGCCGATGAAGGTCGACGTGCTGTTCCGTTGGATCGAAACGCCGCTGTACAAGGTCTTCGGCGTCGATCCCGCACGCTCGATGTCCTGGCGTGGCTACGTGCTGGCATTCCTGCTCAGCAATGGGGTGGTGGCGGTGCTGACCCTGGCGGTGTTCATGACCCAGGCGTGGTTGCCGCTGAATCCGGACCAGATCCCGAACATGCGCTGGGACACCGCGCTGCACACGATGATCTCGTTCCTGACCAACACCAACCAGCAGCACTATTCGGGCCAGGCGCAGCTGTCCTACCTCTCGCAGATGACCGGGATCACTGGTCTGCAGGTGGTGACCCCGATGATGGGCCTGGCGCTGGCGGTGGCCACACTGCGCGCGCTGTTCGCGCCGGCGCCGCAGTCGGCCAAAGGCAGCGCCGGCGAAGACCGCCAGGTCGCAGTGGGCAACTACTACGCCGACGTGGTGCGCCTGTGCGTGCGCGTCCTGTTGCCGCTGTGCCTGCTGTGGACACTGCTGCTGACCAGCCAGGGCGTGCCGTCGACGCTGGCGGCGGGGCCGCAGGCTACGCCGATCGATGCCTCCGCCGGCATGACGACGCAGAAGCTGCCGCTGGGTCCGGTCGCGGCGATGGTCGCCGCCAAGCAGCTGGGCGCCAACGGCGGCGGCTGGTATGGCCCGAACAGCAGCTTCCCGCTGGAGAATCCGACGCCGGTTTCGAACCTTCTCGAAGTGATCGGCATCCTGCTGGTACCGATGGCGGTGATCTTCATGATCGGGGCATTCACCGGGCGACGTCGCTTCGGCGCGCTGGTGTTCGTCTGCATGCTGGGAATGTCGCTGCTGTCCACCGGCGCCATGGTGTGGAGCGAAGGCCACAGTGCCAGTGCGGCCACGCCCCTGCTGATGGAGGGCAAGGAAGTACGTTTCGGCGCCGACGGCACCGCGTTGTGGGCGGCGGTGACGACGCAGGTGTCCAATGGCTCGGTGAACGGCATGCACGATTCGCTGGCCCCGCTGAGCGGTGGCATTGCCCTGGTCAACATGCTGGTCAGTGCGATCTGGGGTGGCATCGGCTGCGGCCTGCAGCAGTTCATCGTCTACCTGCTGCTGGGCGTGTTCCTGGCGGGGTTGATGACGGGCCGGACGCCGGAACTGTTCGGTCGCAAGCTGGAGACCCCGCAGGTGCGCCTGCTGGCCCTGCTGGTGCTGCTGCAGCCCATCACCCTGCTGGTGTTCACCGCAGTCACTCTGGCCGTGCCCGGCCTGGCCGGCACCTCCAATCCCGGCTTCCACGGCATCAGCCAGGTGTTCTACGAATACGTATCGGCCTACGCCAACAACGGGTCGGGCTTCGAGGGACTGGGTGATGCCACGCCGTGGTGGAACCTGAGCTGCTCGCTGGTGCTGCTGCTGGGTCGCTTTCCGCTGCTGGTGATTCCACTGGTGGTTGCTGCCCAGCTCGCCGCCAAGCGGCAGGCACCGGAATCAGCGGGCAGCCTGCAGATCGAAACCCCGACGTTCGCCCTGACCCTGGTGTCGGTGATCGTCATCCTGACCGTGCTGCAGTTCATGCCGGCGCTGGTGCTTGGCCCGATCGCCGACCACCTGAGCCTGGGACTGCATTGAGGACACCCCCATGAGTAGCCACGCAACCTCAACCCGTAACCCGCTTGCGTCACGCCCTGCCCTGCTCGATGCGGCCGGCCTGCGCCGCGCACTGGTCGACGCCGTACGCAAGCTTTCACCGATGCATCTGGTGCGCAGCCCGGTAATGGCGGTGGTGATGGCCGGCACGATCATCGCCGCGATCATCACCCTGACCGGCAGCGCTCCACTGGGCTTCGGCCTGGCGGTGACCGCGATCCTGCTGGTCACCGTATTGTTCGGCAACTTCGCCGAGGCCGTCGCCGAAGCACGCGGCCGGGGCCAGGCCGCATCGTTGCGCCGTGCCCGCCAGGACCTGGTGGCGCGCCGACTGGCCGCCGCGCAGCCAGGGGCCGCAGAAACGCAGGTGCCGGCCGCCGAACTGCGCCCGGGCGACCACGTCATCGTCAGTGCCGGCGAGCTGGTGCCAGCCGATGGCGAGATCGTGCAGGGCCTGGCCACCATCAACGAAGCGGCGGTAACCGGCGAATCGGCACCGGTGCTGCGCGAAGCGGGAACCGATCGCTCCGGCGTGATCGGCGGTACCAAGGTGCTGTCCGACCAAATCGTCGTGCGTGTGACCGCCGAGCCGGGCCACAGCTTCCTGGACCGGATGATCGCGCTGGTGGAAGGCGCCAACCGGCAGAAGACACCGAACGAGGTCGCCCTGACCCTGCTGCTGGCGGCGATGACGCTGACCTTCCTGGTGGTGGTGGCGACATTGCCGGCCATCGGCGCCCATGTCGGCGTCCAGGTCGATCCACTGCTGCTGATCGCACTGCTGGTCTGCCTGATCCCGACCACCATCGGCGGACTGCTGCCGGCCATCGGCATCGCCGGCATGAACCGCGCCCTGGCGGCCAACGTGCTGGCCAAGTCGGGCAAGGCGGTGGAAGTGGCCGGCGACGTCGATGTGCTGCTGCTGGACAAGACCGGCACCATCACCTACGGCGACCGCCAGGCCAGCCACTTCCATGCGTTGGCCGGGATCGACGCCAGCCAACTGCGCGACGCGGCCCTGTTGTCCTCGCTGGCCGACCCGACCCCGGAAGGCAAGTCGATCGTGCGCCTGGCACGCGAGCAGGATTGCACCACCGCCGAGCCTGAGCAGGCCGTCTACCTGGCCTTCAGTGCGCAGACCCGCATGTCCGGCGTTGACCTTGCCCATGGCCGGCAGATCCGCAAGGGTGCGCTGGATGCGATCCGCAACCATGTGCAGGCGCTGGGAGGCGTGGTGCCGGCCGAGCTGGGCGGGCGCGTCGAACAGGTCGCCCGCAACGGCGCCACGCCGCTGGTGGTGGCCGAAGGTCGCCATGTGCTGGGCGTGATCGAACTGTCGGACGTGGTCAAGCACGGCATGCGCGAGAAGTTCGCACAGCTGCGGGCGATGGGCATCCGGACGGTGATGATCACCGGCGACAACCCGCTGACCGCGGCCGCCATCGCTGCCGAAGCCGGCGTCGACGACTACATCGCCGAAGCCCGGCCCGAGGACAAGCTGGCACGCATCCGCCAGGAACAGGCCGGGGGCCGTCTGGTGGCGATGGTCGGCGATGGCACCAACGATGCGCCGGCGCTGGCCCAGGCCGACATCGGGCTGGCCATGAACTCCGGCACGCAGGCCGCCAAGGAAGCCGGCAACATGGTCGACCTGGATTCGGATCCAGCCAAGCTGCTGGCGGTGGTGGAAGTAGGCAAGCAGCAGCTGATCACCCGCGGCGCGCTGACCACCTTCTCGCTGGCCAACGATGTCTCCAAGTACTTCGCGATCCTGCCGGCGCTGTTCGCCGCGGCGGTACCCGCGATGGCGGCGCTGAACGTGATGCAGCTGTCGAGTCCGCGCAACGCGGTGCTGGCCGCGCTGATCTTCAACGCCCTGGTGATTCCCGCTCTGATTCCGCTGGCTCTGCGGGGCGTGCGCTTCCGCCCGGCCACGGCCACCGCGCTCCTGCGCCGGAACATGCTGGTGTACGGCCTGGGTGGCGTGCTGCTGCCGTTCGCGGCGATCAAGGCGATCGACCTCCTTCTTGTCCTGGTATCCGGCTCATGAACCGCTCTGCTTCCACTTCTTCTTCCCTTCCGCGCGAAGCAAAGGCCGGATCCCGCATCGCCCACCTGCAGGACGACGCCAGCTGGCGCCCGGCGATCGGCCTGGGTGTGGCGACCCTGCTGCTGGCCGGTGCGGTCTACGCCGGCATCGCCACCGGTTTTGCCGGCCTGGCGTACCCGATGCAGGCCGAAGGCAGCCTGCTGCGCGATGGCAGCGGCCAGGTGCGTGCGTCGGCGTGGCTGGCGCAGCCGTTCGCTGGCGATGGCTACTTCCAGGCGCGGCCATCGGCCGCCAACTATGACCCGATGGCGGCGGCCGGCTCCAACCTGGCACGCAGCAACCCTGCGTTGACCGAGCGCGTCGCCGCAAGCACGGCTGCGGTCGCAGCGCGCGAAGGCGTCGCACCGGACCAGGTGCCGGCGGACCTCGTCACCCAATCCGGCGGCGGGCTCGATCCGCAGCTGACGCCGGCGGCGGCGCAGTTGCAGGTGGCCCGCGTGGCGCGTGCCCGGGGCCTGCCGGTGGAACGTGTGCAGGCGCTGCTGCAGGCCCACACCGAGGGACGCCAATGGGGTCTGTTCGGCCAGCCGCGGGTGAACGTGGTGACGCTGAACTTCGCGCTGGACCACGCAGCCGCCAGGCCGTGATGCGATCGTGCACCCGCTGCGCGCACAATGGCCGCCATGACTGACCTGCGAACCCGCCAGGCCGACGCCCTGGTGGAAGGCCTGCAACGCGAAGCCGGTGGCAAGCTGACGGTATTCCTCGGCGCGGCGCCGGGCGTGGGCAAGACCTACACGATGCTCAACCGCGCGCAGGAACAGCTGCGCCGGGGGGTCGACCTGGTGGTGGGGCTGGTGGAGACGCATGGCCGTGCCGATACCCAGGCGTTGCTGGAAGGACTGCCACGGCTGCCGCTGAAGGACGTGGCCTACCACGGCCACGCCCTGCAGGAAATGGACCTGGATGCCGTGCTGGCGCGGCGCCCGGCGCTGGTGCTGGTCGACGAACTGGCACATCGCAATGCACCGGGCAGCCGCCACGAGCGACGCTGGCAGGATGTCATGGAGCTGCTGGATGCGGGCATCGATGTCTGGACCACGGTCAACATCCAGCACCTGGAAAGCCTCAATGACGTGGTGATGCGCATCACCGGGGTGCGGGTCAGCGAAACCGTGCCGGACGGTGTGCTCGACCGCCTGCACGACATCGTGCTGGTGGACCTGCCGCCACGCGAACTGATCGCCCGCCTGCAGCAGGGCAAGGTGTACGTGCCGGAGCAGGCGGCACAGGCACTGCAGGCGTTCTTCTCGCCGGCCAACCTGACCGCACTGCGCGAGCTGGCCATGCAGGAAGCTGCTGATCGTGTCGACAGCAGCCTGCGCGAGACCCGTGCCGCACGCGGCGAGGGCAACCTGCCGCTGCGCCGCGGCGTGCTGGTGGCGATCGATGGTGGCGGGCAGAGCGAGTATCTGGTGCGGGTCGCGCGCCGCATTGCCGAACGGCGCGATGCGCCGTGGACGGTGGTGACGGTGCAGGGACGACGCCAGGACGAAGCGACCCGACGCGAGATCGACGCGGCGTTCGCGCTGGCACGTCGCCTGGGCGGCGATGCCGAACTGCTGCATGGCTCCAGCATCGCCGATGCCCTGCTCGACCACGCCGCGCACAACGGTGTCTCGACCCTGGTGCTGGGCCGCACCCGCGAGCGGCCGCTGGCACGGATGTTCAACCGCACCCTGACCCAGCAGCTGATCCAGCGCGGTGCGCACTACGAAATCACCATCATCAGCACGCCGCAGGCACGTGCGCGTTCGCGCCGCGAAGGCCTGTTGCCGCCGGCGCGCGGCATCAACCACGAACCACTGCAGGCCCTGCTCGCCACCGCGCTGGCCTGCCTGGTCGCGTGGCTGGTTGAACGCTGGGTGGGCATGGCCGACCTGTCGATGGTGTTCATCGTGGCGGTCGTGCTGGTCGCAGCCCGCACCCGCGCCAGCGTGGCGGTCATGGCCGCGATCCTGTGCTTCCTCGCCTACAACTTCCTGTTCATCGCACCACGCTTCACCTTCGCCATCGGCGCACGCCAAGGCGTGATCACCGTGTTCCTGTTCCTGGCAGCGGCACTGGTGGCCGGGCGCCTGGCATCACGGCTGCGCATGCAGGTGATCGCCCTGCGGGCCGCCAACCGGCATGCGCGCGCGCGGCAGCAGCTGGGGCGACAGCTGGCCAGCGCTGCCGGCGATGGCGAGGTGGCACTGGCCGGCCGCCATGCGCTGGAGCAGGCGATGGACGTGCCGGCATGGCTGCGGATCGGCGTGGACACCACCGCCGGCGGCCGCACCCTGCCCGGCGACACCGACCTGGCTGCCGCCGACTGGGCACTGCGCCACGGCCAGCCCAGCGGGCGTTTCACCGATACGCTGGCCGGCGCGCAATGGTGGTTCCTGCCCCTGCTTGATGGCGAGGACCGTGCAATCGGCGTGGCCGGCCTGTATCTGCCAGGTGCACGCCTGCTGCCCGAGCAGCGCCAGCTCGCCGAAGCGATGGTGGACGACATTGCCCAGGCGGCATTGCGCACGCGGCTGGTGGCCGAGCTGGAGCGGGCGCACGTCAGCAACGAGACCGAGCGCCTGCGCTCTGCTCTGTTGTCTTCGGTATCGCACGATCTGCGCTCGCCGCTGGCGGCGATGATCGGATCGGCCGACAGCCTGGCCAGTTATGGCACGGCGATGGACGTGGCTGACCGCCGCGCGCTGCTGGACACCATCCTGGTCGAAGGCGAACGGCTGGACCGCTACATCCAGAACCTGCTGGACATGACCCGGCTGGGCCACGAAGGCCTGAAGATCAACCGCGACTGGATCGGGGTGGACGAGTTGATCGGGTCGGCCGCGCGACGGCTGCAGCGCTACCAGCCCAACGTGAGGCTGGAACTGGATATCCCGCCGACCCTGGCGCCGATCTGGGTGCATCCGGCGCTGGTCGAGCAGGCGGTATTCAATGTCATGGAGAATGCGGCCAAGTTCTCCCCCGCCGATGCCGCGGTACAGGTGCAGGCGCGCGAACTGGACGGCCAACTGCGCATCGACGTGATCGATGCCGGTCCCGGCATCCCCGACGAAGAGCGGGCACGCATCTTCGACATGTTCTACAGCGTCGAGCGTGGCGACCGTGGCCGCCATGGTACCGGTCTGGGCCTGACCATCTGCCAGGGAATGATCGGCGCGCATGGCGGCAGCGTGCAGGCGCTGCCGGGACGTGACGGTCGCGGTACCCTGATCCGCATCACCCTGCCCCTGCTCAAGCCAGCCTCCCACGATGAGCCCGACCCCGATTGATGCGAGCGTACCGGCCCCGCGCGTGCTGGTGATCGATGACGAGACCCAGATCCGCCGTTTCCTGGATATCAGCCTGCGGGCGCAGGGCTATCAGGTCAGGCAGGCCGCGACCGGCCAGGAAGGCCTGCAGCTGGCTGCCAGCGAGGACATGGACCTGGTGATCCTGGATATCGGCCTGCCGGACATGGAGGGCCACCAGGTGCTGGAGCAGCTGCGGCAATGGAGCCAGGTCCCGGTCATCATGCTGACCGTACGTGCCGGAGAAGCGGAAAAGGTGCGGGCGCTGGACAACGGTGCCAACGACTATGTGACCAAGCCCTTCGGCACGCAGGAACTGATGGCGCGGGTGCGCGCGCTGTTGCGGACACGCAGCGTGCCGACCGATGGCACGCCTCCGGTATTCGACGACGGCCATCTGCATGTGGACCTGGTGCGCCGGGAGGTGGCGATCGCGGGCGAACCGGTGGCGCTGACCCGCAAGGAGTACGCGCTGCTGTCGCTGCTGCTGCGCAATGCCGGCCGGGTGGTCACCCAGCCGCAGATCCTGCAGGAGATCTGGGGACCCACCCACCAGCACGACACGCACTACCTGCGCATCCTGGTGGGCAAGCTGCGGCACAAGCTGGGCGATTCGGCGCTGGATTCACGCTACCTGTTCACCGAACCTGGTGTCGGATTGCGGTTCAAGGGGTGAGGGTGTGCCGACCAACGGTCGGCACCCGCCCGGATCGATCAGAACCCCAGCGGGGTGTCGCCGACGATCGGCTGCAGCTGGCTGCGGAACAGTGCCTGGATGCGCTCCAGCGCCGCCTCGTCCTCGCCCTCGAAGCGCAGCACCAGTACCGGGGTGGTGTTGGAGGCGCGCACCAGTCCCCAGCCGTCGGGGAAATCCACACGCAGGCCGTCGATGGTCGACAGGCGGCCACCCACATACGGGTTGTCCGGCGACTGCGCTGCCGCCACCAGCATCGCCACCAGGGCGTGCGGCGTACCCTCGGACACCGGCACCTTCAGCTCCGGTGTGGCCACCATCTCCGGCAGTCCGGACAGCACCTCATCCGGGGTTTCCTCGCCCTGGGCCAGGATCTCCAGCAGGCGCGCGGCGGCGTACAGCCCGTCATCGAAGCCGAACCAGCGTTCCTTGAAGAAGAAGTGGCCGCTCATCTCGCCCGCCAGCTCGGCGTCGGTCTCGCGCATCTTCGCCTTCATCAGCGAGTGCCCGGTCTTCCACATCAGCGGGCTGCCGCCGTTGCGCAGCACGTGGTCGGACAGCTTGCCCGTGCACTTCACGTCGTAGATCACCATCGCCCCGGGATTGCGCATCAGCACATCGGCGGCGAAGAGCATCAGCAGGCGGTCGGCGTAGATGATCCTGCCCTCGCCGGTGACCACGCCCAGGCGGTCGCCGTCACCGTCGAAGGCCACGCCGAGATCAGCGCCAAAGCGTTTGACCGTCTGTACGAGGTCCTGCAGGTTGTCCGGCTCGCTGGGGTCGGGATGATGATTGGGGAAGGTGCCATCAACATCGCAGTAAAGCGGAATCACCTCGGCACCGATCGCTTCCAGCAGCTGCGGGGCCAGCGCACCGGCAACCCCGTTGCCGGCGTCGGCCACCACCTTCAGCGGGCGGTCGAGCTGCACGTCGTCGGCGATCCGCTGGATGTAATCGGCGCCGACATCGCGCTGCTGGTAGTCACCCGGTTCGGCCGCCTGCACAAGGCGACCCTCGACGATGCGCTGGTACAGGCCGGTGATGGCATCGCCGGACAGCGTTTCGCCGCCGATGACGACCTTGAAGCCGTTGTACTCGGGAGGATTGTGGCTGCCGGTCACCGCCACGCAGGTGCCGGTACGCAGGTGGAATGCGGCGTAATAGACGACCGGCGTGGGCGCCAGGCCGATGTCGATGACCGCGCAGCCGGCACGGCGCAGGCCTTCGGCCAGGCCGGCTGCCAGCTCGGGGCCGGACAGGCGCCCGTCACGGCCGATCACCACCTCGCGCAGGCCCTGTTCCAGCGCAGCGGTACCGATGGCCTGGCCGATCAGCGCGGCGGTCTTTGCCGTCAGTTCGCTGCCCACCACACCGCGGATGTCGTAGGCCCGGAAGATGCCCGCTGCCAGCGCTTCCGCCGGGACCGGCGGCGGAGGGGCCACTGTGGCGTCGGCGGCAGCTTCGGCGACCTGCGGTGGCGCCATCTGCAGGCTCTCGCGCAGCGTCGGGCCCTCATCCACCTCGACGGCGGACGTGCGCCGCGGCAGCGGCAGGCGCTTCGGCAGGCGATCGCGACCGACCAGCAGCAGCACGGCGATGAAGGCCAGCAGCAGCGCGACGATGCCGCTGGCCAGCGCGCCCAGACCGAGCGGGCCGGGTTCGACGTTGGGCACGGCCGCTGCCAGCCGCAGCGGGGTGCCGGCAATCGGCCTTGCCTGCGCCTCGGCGATCTGCGCCAGGCCGGAATCGCCCTGGGTGACCAGATCGTGCGTGCCCTGGCGCAGGCCGAGGAAACCACTGGCAGGTGCGCGGATCTGATCCAGCGGCGCGGTCAGGCGCAGCAGCGGCTGACGGACGTAGACCACCGCCGCCCCCAGACTGCCCAGTTGCACCGGCGCAGCCAGGCCGAGGCGGTTGCCTCCCCCATCGCGGACCACCCGCAGGCTCGGCCGGTCCTCGCCCAATGCCTGCTCCAGCAGGGCCAGGCGCGCATAGCCAAAGGTGGCCGGATCGGCGTAGGCAGCGGCCAGGTCGGCGCCCAGCACCTCCACCCGCTCCACGCCGGACCAGCTCTCGCGCAGGGCCAGCGCAGCGGCGGACGCATCGCCGGCCTGCAGCGCCTGCTGCAGGCGCTCGTTCTTCAACTGCTGCTGCAGCTGCTGCAACTGGCCACTGGCGGCCTGTTGCAGGCCCTGCACGGCCTGGTCACGCGCCTCTTCCAGCGCCTTGCCACCTGCCTCCTGGCGCCACTGCTGCACGGCGCTCCAGCCGAACCAGCCGGCCAGCAACACGAGCAGCACTGCCAGCAGCGGTGCGCTGCGCCCCAACGACCGTCCCTGCTGCCTTTCCCCGATGCCGCTCATCAATGTCCCCCGTCAACGCACCCCGGTATGGCCGAATCCACCCGTTCCCCGCACGCTGTCGGTGAAAGTATCCACCACCTGCAGGCTGACGCGGGCAATCGGAACCACCACCAGCTGCGCGATGCGGTCACCCGGCTCGATCGTGAAGGCCTCGCGGCCCCGGTTCCAGACGCTGATCAGCAGCGGACCCTGGTAGTCGGCGTCGATGAGGCCGGTGCCGTTGCCGAGGACGATGCCGTGGCGATGGCCCAGGCCCGAACGCGGCAGGATGACCGCGCACAGGTGCGGATCGGCAATGTGGATGGCCAGGCCACTGGGAACCAGCGCGGTATCGCCCGGCTGCAAAGTCAGCGCGGTGTCCAGCGCTGCGCGCAGGTCCATGCCGGCACTGGCCTCGGTGGCATACGCCGGCAGCGGCCAGCTGTCGCCGAAGCGCGGATCGAGCAGTTTGACCTGCAACGGTTGCGATGAAATCACCTGGGTCATGCCTGAAGTCTCCGCGCGATCAGCGCCAGCAGTTGTTCGGCCAGCTCGCGCTTGGAGGTCGCCGGGAATACCTGTTCGCCATCCTGCCAGAAGGCCGTGGCGGCGTTGTTGTCACTTTCGAAGCCACCGCCACTGATGCCGACCTGGTTGGCGATCACCAGATCCAGGCGTTTGTCGACCAGCTTGCCACGCGCGTACTTCTCCACGTCGTGGGTTTCGGCGGCGAAACCGACCACCAGCTTCAGCGACTGCGTCTGCGCGGCCACCTCGGCCAGGATGTCCGGGGTACGCACCAGTTCGATCACCAGTGACTGGCTGTCGGCGGTCTTCTTCAGCTTCTGCGGCGCCACCTGCCGTGGGGTGTAGTCGGACACGGCGGCGGCACCGATATAGATGTCGGCCGGCAGCGATGAGAGCACGGCGTCGCGCATCTGTGCGGCCGAGCGCACATCGACGCGCTGCACGCCGACCGGCGTCGGCAGCTGCACGGGACCACTGACCAGCACCACCTGCGCCCCCATCGTCGCCGCGGCCGCGGCCAGTGCGAAGCCCATCTTGCCGCTGCTGCGGTTGCCGACGTAGCGCACCGGGTCGATGTCCTCGTAGGTGGGTCCGGCGCTGATCAGCACACGCAGTCCCTGCAGCGCGCGGGTTGCCGCGGGCGCGGCAGGCGCCACGGCATTGCCGTTGGCCGCCAGCGCGGCAACGATGTCACCCGGCTCGGCCAGCCGCCCCGGGCCGGACTCACCCTCGGCCAACGGCCCGTCGACCGGTCCGATCACCTGCGCGCCCCGCTGGCGCAGCAGTGCGACGTTGGCCTGCGTGGCCGGATGCAGCCACATGCGATGGTTCATCGCCGGACACACGGTCAGCGGCGCGGTACTGGCCAGGCACAACGTGCTGACCAGGTCGTCGGCGTGACCATGGGCCAGCCGCGCCAGCAGGTCGGCGGTGCCCGGTGCGATCACGATGCGGTCGGCCCAGCGCGCCAGCTCGATGTGGCCCATGGCCTGTTCGGCGGCGCTGTCCCACAACGTAGTGCGGGTCGGCTGCCCGGACAGGGCCTGGAAACTGAGCGGGGTCACGAACTGCTGGGCGCCGGCAGTCATCGCCACCTGCACCAGCGCCCCGGCATCGCGCAGCCGCCGCACCAGTTCCAGGGCCTTGTAAGCCGCAATCCCGCCGCCGACACACAACAGCAGTTTCTGGCCTTCCAGCGCGCCGGCCGGCGCGGGGGATGCGTTGGGGGAGTCAGCCACCTGGAATTCCTGTGCAAACGAGGGCGCTAGCTTACCCGATGGTCGGTAATGTCCCGATGCACAGCGCACATAGCTGGCAGCTATCAGCAGATGGAACTTCCACTACCGCAGTTCCCGGGTTCACCCGCCGATGATTCGGAACTTTCCTATACCCGTGCCCGGGTCGGCTTTGCAGAATCGGTACTGGCCACCTCCGGTGCGCCGCTCCGCTTCCCCGAGGATCCCGCGTGCAACCGCGCATCATCATCGCCGACGACCATCCGGTTGTACTGCATGGCATCCGTATCGTGCTGGAGGCTCACCAGATGCAGGTGGCCGGCAGCGCGGCCGACGGTGCCCAGCTGCTCGACCTGCTGCAGCGTGAAACCTGCCATGCCGTCCTCACCGACCTGTCCATGCCCGGCGTCGGCCCCGACGGCCCTGCGCTGCTGGGCGCACTGCGCGAGCGTCATCCGGGCCTGCCGGTGGTGGTGCTGACCGGAGCGCGCCACCCGGGACTGCTGGACAGGCTGCTGCGCGAAGGCATCGATGGCCTGGTCGACAAATGCGCCGGCTTCGCCGAGCTGCCGATGGCGCTCGCGGCAGCCATGTCCGGCCAGGTCTTCGTCTCACAGCAGCTGCGTCATCACCTGCAGTCGCGCGACCTGCTGTTCCAGCGCACACCGGTCTCGCTCTCCGCGCGCGAGCAGGAAGTCCTGCAGCTGCTCGCCGAGGGCCTGAACATCAACGCCATCGCGGCCCGCTGCGGCCGCAGCCCGAAGACGATCAGCCGGCAGAAGGCCGAGGCCAAGCGCAAGCTGGGACTGCAGAGCAACCAGGAACTGTTCGACTACCTGAAGACCGTGCGCGATTGAGGCATCGGCTGACGGTCATCGGCGGCAAGCGCCGATGGGAGCGCCGGGCGCCGCTGGCGATGATGCAGGCATGCCCATCCATGACTGGCCTGAACAGGAACGTCCCCGCGAGAAGCTGCTGGCGCGGGGCCCCACCATGCTGTCCGACGCGGAGTTGCTGGCGCTGTTCCTCGGCTCCGGGGTCGGCGGCCGCGATGCCGTGCAGACCGCACGCGACCTGCTGCACGCGCACGGTCCGCTACGGGTACTGCTGGACCGGCCTGCCGGCGAGCTGGCACGGCTGCCCGGGCTGGGGCCGGCCCGCAGCTGCACCCTGGCCGCCGGCCTGGAACTGGCCCACCGGTACCTGGCCGCCGAACTGCAGCACGGCGAAGCAGTTGGCGACAATCCCGGGGCGGTGGGGCGCTACCTGCAGCACCGTCTGCGCGGGCAGGCCCGCGAACTGTTCCTGGTGCTGTTCCTGGACAACCGCCATCGGCTGATCGCGTGCGAGGAACTGTTTGCCGGAACCCTCACCGCAGCGGCGGTCTATCCGCGGGAGGTCGTGCGGCGCGCCCTGCAGCTCAATGCCGCCGCCGTGATCATCAGCCACAACCACCCGTCCGGCGACCCGGAGCCATCGCCGGCCGACGCGCGCATCACCGAGGAGCTGCAGCAGGCCCTGGCCCTGGTCGACATCCGCCTGCTCGACCATTTCGTAGTGGGCGAAGGCCGTCCTGTTTCGTTTGCTGAACGTGGCCTGCTGGGCCAGCGCCAGGCCCGCCTGTTCGGCTGAGCCCGGCCCCCCGGCCGACCCCGGGGGGACCGCACAGGCAGGCAACGGTCAGCGTGGCCGCCGGCATCTGCGCTAAAATGGGCGATTCCGCCGCTCATTCTCACAGCAGGCCTCGTGAAAAATCTCCTCCGCGCCCTGATCAGCCAAGGCATCGAAGCCTTGCGCGCCAATGGCACCCTGCCCGCCGACTCCCTGCCGCCGGACTTCGTGGTCGAGCGCCCGAAGACCCGTGACCATGGCGACTTCGCCACCAACGCCGCGATGCTGCTGGCCAAGGCCGCGCGCAGCAACCCGCGCGCACTGGCGCAGGCACTGGTCGAGGCGCTGCCGCGCAGCGAGGACGTCAGCAAGGTCGAGATCGCCGGACCCGGCTTCATCAACTTCCACCTGGCTCCGGCCGCGTACCAGCGCGAAGCCGCCTCGGTCATCAAGGAAGGCCACGACTACGGGCGCAACCTGTCCGGCAACGGCCGCACGGTGGGCGTGGAGTATGTGTCGGCCAACCCGACCGGTCCGCTGCACGTCGGCCATGGCCGCGCTGCGGCGATCGGCGACTGCGTGGCCCGCGTGCTCGACGCCAACGGCTGGAACGCCAAGCGTGAGTTCTATTACAACGACGCCGGCGTGCAGATCGAGAACCTGGCGCTGTCGGTGCAGGCCCGCGTCCAGGGCATCGCCCCCGACCAGGAGGGCTGGCCGGAAGGCGGCTACCGCGGCGAGTACATCGCCGATGTCGCGCGAGCCTACATGGCCGGCGCCAGCGTCGACCTGGAAGGCACCCTCGTGGTCGGCGCCAAGGATCCGCACGACATGCAGGCGATCCGCCGCTTCGCGGTGGCCTACCTGCGCAACGAGCAGAACCTGGACCTGGCCGCGTTCGGCGTCGATTTCGACATCTACTTCCTGGAAAGCTCGCTGTACGCCGATGGCAAGGTCGCGGAAACCGTGGCCAAGCTGCAGGCGTCCGGCCACACCTACGAGGAAGGCGGCGCACTGTGGCTGCGCAGCACCGACTTCGGTGACGACAAGGACCGCGTGATGCGCAAGTCCGACGGCACCTTCACCTACTTCGTGCCGGACGTGGCCTACCACCTGTCCAAATGGCAGCGCGGCTACGAGCGCGCGATCACCGAGCTGGGCGCCGACCACCATGGGTCGCTGGCGCGCGTGCGTGCAGGCCTGCAGGCGCTGGAAGTGGGCATCCCGCAGGGCTGGCCCGAGTATGTGCTGCATCAGATGGTCACCGTCATGCGCGGCGGCGAGGAAGTGAAGCTGTCCAAGCGTGCAGGCAGCTACTTCACCCTGCGCGACCTGATCGAAGAAGCTGGACGCGATGCGACCCGCTGGTTCCTGATCGCGCGCAAGCCCGATTCGCAGCTGACCTTCGACATCGATCTGGCCCGCCAGCAGAGCAACGACAACCCGGTGTTCTACGTGCAGTACGCGCATGCCCGCGTGTGCAGCCTGCTCCGCCAGGCGCAGGAGAAGGGCCTGGCCTATGACCAGGGCAGTGGCCTGGGTCAGCTCGTGCGCCTGGCCGATGACGCCTCGCTGCTGCTGATGAACGAGATCTCGCGCTATCCGGAAGTGGTCGAAGCCGCCGGCGTGGCGCTGGAGCCGCATCTGGTGGCGCAGTACCTGCGTGAATTGGCGCATGCCTTCCACACGTGGTATCACGGGACACCGGTGCTGGTGGACGACGCCGACGATCGCAACGCCAAGCTGACGCTGGCCTGCGCGGCGCGTCAGGTGCTGGCCAATGGCCTCGACCTCCTGGGCGTGAGTGCCCCGGAAAAAATGTAAGCATCAGGAGACGCAGTACACATGGCAGCACGACGCGGCAAAAACCAGGCACGACGCAACAGCAGCAGCCAGGGCACCCCGGGATGGGTGTGGCTGGTCGCCGGTGTGGCCATCGCCGCCGTGGTGTTCCTGGCGGCGCCGAATCTGTTCAAGGGCGAGGGCGATGGCTTCCTGCGCGCCGGTCCGCAGCCGAACCCGAACGCGCAGCCGGCGCCGGTCGCCGATGCCGACAGCGATGTCGGCACGCAGCCGGCCGCACAACCGGCCACGCCGAAACCGGCCGAAGCCGAGAAGCCGGCGGCGACCCAGTACGACTTCTACACCCTGCTGCCAGGCAAGGAAGTGGAGATGTCCGATGCCGAACTGGCTGCCAGCACCCGCGCCGAGGAACAGCGCCGGGCCAAGGCCGAAGCGCAGCGCGCGCAGGCGGCGCTGGAAGGCAAACCGGTCCCCGCAACGCCGGCACCGACCGCGACGGCCAGTGTCGCCAGCACGGCACCGGTGACCGCGACCAGCCGTCCGCTGCCTGCCCCGCTGAGCGAACGCCCGGCAACGGCTGCACCGGCCACGACCAGCCCGGCGGCGACCAGCACGGCATCGACCGCGCAGGCCGCCCGCGTGGACGCGGCGCCGGCCGCCGCTGCGGCACCGGCCGTGGCCGGCGACAACGCGCGCTACATCCTGCAGGCAGGTGCGTTCGGCGCCTCCGGCGACGCCGAGGCCACCAAGGCCAAGCTGGCGATGATGGGCCTGGCGGCACGGGTGGAGTCGGCGCAGATCAATGGGAAGACCGTGTACCGCGTGCGCATGGGGCCCTACGGCAGCGCCGGTGAGCTGTCCGAAGCCAAGCAGAAGCTGGATGGCACCGGCTTGCAGGCGATGGCGATCAAGGCACAGTGATCGTTCGGGTCTGAACGGAAGAAGCCGGGCATTGCCCGGCTTTCTTTTTTTGGGCCCCGCAGGGCCGACCCACGCCCGGCGGCCCTGAAGGCACGCAGGTCAGCCCTCGCGCGCGACCTGGAAGCCGGCGAACGACTGGCTGACCGGCATCAGTTCCAGGCGGTTGATGTTCAGATGCGGCGGCAGGCTGGCAACCCAGAAGATCTGCTCGGCGATGTCCTCGGCGGTCATCGGGTTGGCGCCGGAGTACAGCTTGTCCGACGCGGCCTGGTCACCGTGGGTACGCACCACCGTGAACTCGGTCTCGGCCATGCCCGGCTCGATGGTGGTCACACGCACGCCCGTACCGTGCAGGTCCGAACGCAGGCCCAGCGAGAACTGGCTGACGAACGCCTTGGTACCGCCATACGCGTTGCCGCCCGGGTACGGGTAGACACCGGCAACCGACGAGATGTTGATGATCGCACCCCTGCGTTCGACCAGCTGCGGCAGCAGGCGGTGGGTCAACGTCACCAGGGCGGTGATGTTGGTATCGATCATCGTCGTCCAGTCCTGCAGGCTGGCGCTCTGCGCCGGAGCGGTGCCCTGCGCGAGACCGGCGTTGTTGACCAGCAGGTCGATCTCACCGAATGCGGGGGGCAGCGCCAGCAGCGCCGCTTCCATTGCGATCGGATCGCGGACATCAAACGCCGCTGCGTGCACCACGTCCTTGCCATAGCGCTCGACCAGCGGTTGCAGGCGATCGCTGCGACGGCCGGTGGCGATCACCTTCCAGCCTGCCTGGGCGAAGCGATGGACGGCGGCGGCGCCAAACCCGGACGTGGCGCCGGTAATCAGGACGGTGCGGGACATCAGGCAACTCCGTGGAGGAACGAGACCCCCATTCTGGCACCGTCGGCCGGACCCTGCCTTGCCTGATCGGTCTTCGCGCCGGGCACACTCAGCGCAGGCGGAACACGCGGGCCTTCGGCAGATCCTCGTCGACCTGCAGGAACCAGCGGCCGGCGATGCCCGGGATCACTTCGATCTGCGGCGCCTGGAGGGCCCTGCGCAGCTTCATCTGTCCCTTCATCACCTGCCATTGCTGTCCGTTGTCGAGGGTGAACACCGTGCCGGGGGCCCAACCGGCCACCTCCCCCACCACGCGTGCGCTGACCGGGCCTTCTTCCAGCCCCAGGTGCATGGCTGCCGGCGCCGGAACATTCGCAGGCAGCGGCGCGCCGGCGGGGGCGGCCGTGACCGCGGAAATGGCAGGCGACGCGGCCTCTGCCTGGCGCAGCACGCGGTTCAACGCCTGCAGTTGGGCCGGGCTCAGCCCCACTTCGGCCAGCTGGGCCGCAGTGAGCCGCTGTTCGACCGGAACAAAACGGTCCTGGGCATGGGCGGCAACACTGCTGGCCGCCAGCAGGAGGAGAACGAGGTACCGGCGCATCGGACGAGGTCTCTACGGAACAGCGCTCACGATGCTTCAATCCGGTGACAATCCGGTGACAACGGCCGGACCGCTACAATGGGCCATGATCAACAATGATGTACTGCGCAGCGTGCGCTACTCCCTGGACCTGGGCGACCATCACGTGGTGGCCCTGTGCCAGCTGGCCGACCCGACCTTCGCGGTGGATCTCGAGCAGGCCAGGGCCTGGCTGCGGCGCGAGGATGAAGCCGGCTTCGTGCCGATGGACGACAGTGCGCTGGCGCACTTCCTGGATGGCCTGATCGTGCACCTGCGCGGCCGCGACGAGAGCCAGCCGCAGCGCGCCGTGGAAACCCGCATCGACAACAACCTGGTGCTGAAGAAGCTGCGCGTGGCGTTCCAGCTGCGCGACGTCGATCTGATGGACATCTTCGCCAGCGCCGGCTTCAAGGTATCCAAGTCCGAGATCGGGGCGCTGTTCCGCCAACCCGGGCATGCCAACTACCGACGTTGCCTGGATCAGATGCTGCGCAACTTCCTCAAGGGCCTGAGCCAGCGCCTGCGCGGTTGAGCCGCCCGGTACCGGCCCATGGGTGGCCGATACCATCGTAGCGGCGCCGGCCCGCTAGAAGCTGCCCTGCAGCGCCAGTTCCCAGCGCCCGCCCGCGTTGCCCGGGAACAGGCGTCTGGCCGCGGTATCGGTGTCATGCACGGTGGCCCGCACTTCCCACGCCGGAGCCAACGTGGCGATGGCGCTGAGCTGCCCGTGCAGGTAATCCGGCCCCTGTGCGGCCTCCAGCCAGTAGTGGCCCACGGCCGCTTCAAGCCGGAAGCGCTCGCGCAGCGGCAGGCGCACGCCCAGCTGTGCATACGTACCGCGATGGCCACCGGCCAGGGCATCGCTGGAATGCGCGACCTGCAGCCAGGTCCGCTGCTTCCAGCCCACCGTGGCAGCGAACTCTGTCCAGTCCAGCGCGCGGGCTGTCCCCGGATACACATAGCGGGTCAGGTTGGCGTCCAGCGTCCAGTCCGCGGCCGGTGTGCCGGACCAGCCCGCCACCAGATCGAACTCGCTGCGTGCGCCGTTGTCCGGCTTGAACGATACGTTCGAGCCCCACGCGCTGGCATACCACCCGGACGCGAGCGCGAACTTCGCTCCGGCCTGCACCGCCGGGTCGCCGTCACTCTGCGAACTGCCGCGCCAGACGTAGTCACTGGTCAACGTGGCGTTGCCGCTCACCTGTGCCTGTGCGGTGCCGACGCCCAGCAGCCCCGCCAACGCCGCGATCATCCCCTTGCTGTTCACTGCACATCATTCCTCATCCAATGGCGGCTCAACCGCCGGGACGGCAGTGTCGATGGCAGGGCCGTAACGGTTCGATGGCGCTACCGTGGCCGGGGCGCAAAATCAGCGTAAAACCGCTTGGCAGTGGCGCGGTATGATGGCCGCCTGTTTCCAGGAAACCCCCCATGGACGCCATCCTGACGCCGGTATCGATCGGCGAGCTGATCGACAAGATCACCATTCTCGAGATCAAGGCCGAACGCATCGGCGATGCCACCAAGCTGGCCAATGTGCGCACCGAGCTGGACGGCCTGCTGCCGTTGCTGCAGCAGCAGCTGCAGGCACAGCCGGCACTTGCCGCGCTGAAGCAGCAGCTCAAGGCCATCAACGAGCGCATGTGGGACATCCAGGACCAGCTGCGCGACAAGGAAGCGGCACAGGTGTTCGATGATGCCTTCGTCCAGCTGGCGCGCGGCGTGTACGGTACCAATGGCGAGCGCGTGCAGGTCAAGAACGAGATCAACCGCGTTGCAGGTTCGGCACTGGTCGAAGAAAAGCAGTACCAGGGCGAATAAGCCCGGGTTTCAGCCGCATTCGAGCAGGTGGCGGATGCGGAACAACTCGCCGTCGCTGCGGATGCCGAGCTTCTGGTAGGCGGCTTTTTTCTGCGAGCTGACCGTGCTTGCGGAACGGCCGAAGCGCTGCGCGACTTCGCCGGTGCTGCAGCCTTCCAGCACCAGGCGCAGCACCTCGCGCTCGCGGCGGCTGAGCGGCATCAATGAGGGCATGCGGCGCGCCCGCGAGCGGCTCAACTGCGGGCGCAGTTCCGGCGGCACGAACCGCCCACCCCGGGCCACCACCTCCACAGCCCGCAGCAGCACGCGCGGTGCGGTCGCCTTGGACAGGAAGCCGCGCGCGCCGGCCTGCATGGCCGTCACCACCGTGCTGGCGTTGCAATGGGCTGAAAGCACCAGCACCGGCAACGACGGCCACTGCTGCGACAGCGTGCGCAGCAGTTGCAGGCCAACCCCCTGGTCACCCAGCGGAAGGGCATCGATCACCAGCAGATCGACACAACCGGGCTGCTGATGCAGCAGCGACAGCAGGTCGGCTTCATTGGCGAAGCTGCCACGGACCTGCAGACCGCTGTGCTCACATAACAACACTTCCAGGCCCAGCCGCAGCACCGGATGCGGATCCAGCAGCGCCAGGCGGCGCAGCTTCCCGGTATGCGGGGTGGCGGGGGCGGGCGGCATCAGTCGGATCCGGCGGAAGTGGATGCCCACCGTAGGTCGCGCCCTGCAACGGCGGAATCCAATTCGTTGCAATGCAGCATCGACTGCGCAGCCGCAGTCAGATTTCATTTCGGTTGGGTGGAACGCAACAGGCCCGGCAGATGCCGGGCCTGTCGATGCACGCAGGGCGCAGAGCGCCTGCAGCGATTACCAGCTGAAGCGCGGGCCGACGGTGTATTCCTTGTCACCGTCGCGGTTCATCTTGAGCTCGCCGTTCAGGCCCCAGTTCTGGTTCAGCTTCACCTGACCACCCAGGCGGCCGTACCACTCGCCTTCCGGATTGATGCCGCGCTTCTTCGAGAAGTCTTCGTAACCAACCATGCCGTAGACTTCGGCGTGGGCACCGAACGCGGTGCGGATGCCGGCTTCAGCGCTGTAGCCGTTGAAATCCAGGCCATGCTCCAGGTCACGCTTCTGGTACGCCACGCGGGCCACGAAGTCGGTCGACGGTGCGATTTCCTGGTTGTAGCCGACGCCGACCTTCCACTGGTCCAGCTTGAGATTGGTGTGGTCGATTTCCTGGCGGCTGTAGTCACCGAAGGCGTGGAAGTTCGGCAGGAAGCCGTAGGAACCCTTCACGCCCCAGCCGTCGGCCTTGAACGCGTCGATGTCGGTCTTGGCGTAGTTGGCTTCAGCATAGTTGTAGGACAGGTTCTCGGCAGCCGAGGCGGAGAACGGCAGGGCAGCAGCCAGCGCCAGGGCAATCAGCGAATTCTTCATGGGGGTACACCTTTACTTTCTTATGGTGAGCAGCAGCGCGGAAGCGCCGTCGCATCGGGAATGTAAATTCTCCGTTATTCGCCACAACGCACCCTGAAAACAGCAACCTTCGCATTGCTGAATTTTCTGGCTTGATTCAGGCGGTCTCTGGCATACGCGCGGCACGCGCGTGCATCTGTGATCCATCGACAACATCAACAGGAGGTTGCCTTGCTCGTTTCCGATCCGCTGCGGATGTTTGTTGGCACCTCCCTCCTGGCCTGCGTCGCGCTGTTGTCAGCGCACAGCGCACACGCGCTGCAAGCTGCCGATTACCAGCGTGCCGAACGCGTGCATGACAGTCATCTGCGCGGTGCACTGCGCAATGCTTCGGTGCTGCCCCACTGGCTGGACGATGGGCGCTTCTGGTACGAACGCGAAGATGCACAGGGCCGGCGCCAGGCGGTACTGGTCGATCCAATCCAGGCTACGCGCCAGATCCTGTTCGAACCCGATGCGCTGGCCGCCGCAGTTGCACCGCTGGGTGCCAGCGGGCCACGCCTGCGCTTGAACAGCGTGCAGGTACTGGGTGATGGCCTGCGCCTGCAGTTCAACGGCGAGGCGGCGATCAACTGCCAATGGCCACGCCTGCAGTGCACGGCCGCACAACAGGCGTTGCCGCCGGCTGATGCATTGCCGTCGCCCGGAGGTGATGCCTGGCTGCGGGTACGCGACCACAACCTGTGGCTGCAGCGCTCTGGAGCGGCGCCGCGAGTACTGACCCATGGCGGTGAAGCTGGGCATGGCTATGGCGTACTGCCGGACTTTGCCCTGCGCGGTATTCCACGACGCCAGGGCCGGTTGCCGGTACGGCCGTTCGCGGTCAGCTGGTCACCCGATGGGCGCTACGTGGCCGGTATCCGCTACGACGAACGTGCGCTGCTGGACTACCCCTATCTTGAAAGCACGCCGGCCAGCGATGCGCGCCCACGCGTGCATACGGTAAAGCTGGGCGTGCTGGGCGATGCGCAGCAGGTGCGTGATAGCCTGTATGTGATCGATACCGGCAGTGGCCAGCAGCATGACATCGCGCTGCCCAACGGCTGGAACGTCTTGAGCGAGGCCGGCATCCTGGGTTGGGACGGTGCCCGGCTGTACGCCGTGATCGCACACTTCGAGGCCCCGCGGCGCCTGCGACTGGTGGAAATCGAAGCCGACAGCGGCACCGTGCGCACCTTGCTGGAGGAAGCCAGCAATACCCGCCTGCAGCTCAACGTGTATTCGTACAACCGGCCGGCGGTAGCGATCCTGCCGGGGCAAGACACCGCGGTGTGGTTCTCGCAGCGCGATGGCTGGGGACATCTGTACCGGGTGCGACTGTCCAATGGCAAGGTGCTGCGCCAGCTCACCCGCGGCCAATGGGCGGTGCGTGACCTGCTGGGTGTGGACGCTGCGGGTGGCTGGGCGTACTTCAGCGCCGGTGGCGTCGACGGTGGCGACCCCTACGTGCGCGGCCTGTACCGGGTATCGCTGCAGGGCGGTCCGATCCAGCGCCTGGCCGCCGATGGCAACGACCACATGGCCGATGCCGGTACCGGCGCGCTGTTCGGGGGGCGCGCTCCCCAGGCGCTGTCGCCTGGCGGTGGCTATCTGGTGGATACTGTTTCCCGTCTCGACCAGCCACCACGCACTGTGCTGCGGGCCAGCGATGACGGCCGTGAAGTGATGCTGCTGGAAACAGCCGATGACAGCACGATCATTGCTGCCGGCTGGCGCCCACCACGGCGCGAACGGCTGCTGGCCGCCGATGGGCGCACGCCAATCTTCGCCACCGTCTACCTGCCCCGCCACTATCGCGATGACGGCAGTTTCCCGGTCATCGACGCAATGTACGGCGGTGCCTTCATCAGCAATGCGCCGGTGACCTACGCCGAGGCGGTGTCTGCCTTGAATCCGGTATCCCGCGCCAGCCTGGCTGAGCTCGGCTTCGTGGTGGTCAGCATCGATGCGCGCGGCACCGGCGGCCGCGACAGGGCGTTTCATGACAGCAGCTTCCGGCACGGCGCCGACCTGCAGCTGGATGATCATGTGGCCGCGCTGCGCCAACTGGGCGAACGCTACCGGGGCATCGACCTGCAGCGGGTCGGCATCTATGGGCATTCCTTCGGCGGCTACAGTGCTGCGCGGGCCTTGCTTCGCTATCCGGCATTCTACAAGGTGGGCGTCGCCTCGGCCGGCAGCCACAATCTCCAGGGCATGTACGGCGGCGCAGTGCACGGCATGGACCGGCTGTTCGGCGGCGTGCTGCCGGCCACGGCCATGGCGGAAGGCGTGCCGGCACCCTTTGCCGGACTCGACAATGCGGCACTGGCGGGCACTCTGCGCGGGCATCTGCTGCTGGTCTATGGCGAACTGGACGAGAACGCGCCACCGGCGCTGACCCTGCAGCTGGCCGCCGCCCTGAATAGGGCCCAGCGCACCTACGACCTGTTGTACCTGGCGCGGCAAGATCACGAACTGTTCCGCAATGACGCCACCTACACGCACCGCATGTGGGACTACTTCGTGCGCCACCTGGCCGGCCAGCAGCCACCGGATACGGTGCTCGCACCGCTGCCCGGTGGCCCGGGCTGAACAGGCGCACACAGGATGTCGATCCACGGCGCCCTGGTTCGTCGGGTACTTGAAGGCCGTGCATGCGGCACGGCCCATCCGGAGGCAGGCAATGAGTTACATCGATGGTTTCGTTCTGGCGGTTCCCACCGCCAACAAGGAAAAGTTCCTCGCCCATGCGCGAAGCGGCGACGTGGTCTTCATCGAGTACGGGGCGCTGCGCGTGGTCGAGTGCTGGGGCGATGACGTGCCGCATGGCAAGACGACGGATTTCTTCGGCGCAGTGAAAGCGACACCGGAAGAGACGGTGGTGTTTTCCTGGATCGAGTGGCCTGACAAGGCCACCCGTGATGCGGGCATGCAGAAGATGATGGAAGACCCGCGCCTTGACCCCGCTAAGAACCCGATGCCGTTCGACGGTGCGCGGATGATCTATGGCGGTTTCACACCCATCTACGAACTGACCCGCTGACGCCTTCACGGCGCTCAGCGCGTACCTGCGTCGTCTTCTCCGGCAGTGCCGGCGCCCAGTGCGGCGCCGGCCCCCAGGCCGAGCCCGCCCATGCCGGCGCCCATGCCCATTCCTCCGCCTCCGCCCGCACGACCGCCCTTGCCTTCGCCTTCAGGGCGGCCCTTGCCGCCCCCGCTGCCGCCCGCGGGCCGGGTCGGGCCCTGCCGTGGAATCTGCAGATCGGCCGGGATCGGCGCCAGATCCAAGGCTTCGCGGACAAAATCGCGCAGCGACACCACCAGCTCATGCGTGTGCACAGGTCGTCCCTGCGCCAGCTCATCGGCGGCGCGCGCGGCCAGCCGCACCTGCTCATCGGTACCCAGCAGCAGGATGTCCGACAAGGCCGCTTCGACGGCATCGCGGATGCGCCTCGCGCGATCCGAGCCGGGTTCGACGATGCCCTGCTCATGGGCGCGCTGGCGCAGGTCGCGCAGATGGCTGGGGTCGACCCCCAGCTCACCGGTGAACGAACCGCCCAGGGTCTTGTAGGCGGCCATCAGCGTGCGCAGCCGTTCGTTGATCTGCCGGTTCTCGCGCTCGCGGCGCTGCTGCAGGGTCTGCATCACCAGCAGGCGGATACCCACGCCCAGCAGCGTTATCAGCACCAGGCCGGCCAACGTGGAAAGCACACCCTGCCAGGAACTGAAATCGATGCCGCGCATGATGGGAACTCCAGCGGAGGGACTTCATCTTGCCCCAGGACGACCCCGCAGGCTTCATGCCGGGCCGTTGTACCGCCCCATGAACGCAGAAGGCCCCACCACCCGGCAGGGCGGAGGGGCCTTCGCCGCTCGCGCGATTACTTGCGCTTGGCGGCCTTGCGCACGGCTTTCTTGGCCGGAGCCTTCTTCGCCGGAGCCTTCTTGGCAGCGGCCTTCTTCAGAGGCGCAGCCTTGCGGGCGACGGCCTTCTTGGTGGTCGCTGCCTTCTTGGCAACCGTCTTGCGGGTGGCAGCGGCCTTCTTGCCGACAACCTTCTTGGCGGCAGCCGTCTTCTTGGCGGCGACCTTGCGGGTAGCGGCAACCTTCTTGCCGACAACCTTCTTCGCGGCCACGGTCTTCTTGCCAGCCACCTTCTTGGCGGCGACCGTCTTCTTGGTGGCGGCTGCCTTCTTGGTCGCAGCCTTCTTCACCGTGGCGACCTTCTTGCCGGCAGCCTTGGTGGCGGCCTTGGTGGACTTCTTGGCAACAGCAGCCTTCTTGGCGACAGTCTTGCCGGCAGCGGCCTTCTTCTTGGCCACTTCCTTCTTCAGGGCAGCGGCTTCGGCCTTGGCATTCTTCTTGGCGGCTTCCAGCTTCTGCTTGGCCTTGGCGACCGTCTTGCCGACCGACTTGGCGGCCTTCTCGGCCTTCTTGGCAACGGTCTTCTCGACCTTGGCCACGGCCTTCTTGGCCTTGGCGACGCGGGTGGTGGCGGCCTTGCGGGCGCGCTTGACGGTCTTCTTGACCGACTTCACTGCGTCTTCAGCGGCGTGGGCGATGGTCTCGCCGACGTTGGTGGCGGTTTCTTTCGCGTTCTCGACGGCGTCGGTCACGACCGACACACCATTACCGTTGCTCATGTTGCCCTCCTGGGGGCGTGGATTGTCAAAACGGGGCGATGCTATACCGACAATGACGATCGTGGAACGGGTGGTACGCCTGCAATCGCGTCTGCTGCGACGATAGTAGTGTATGGGGAGGCTGGTGCTGCTACCGTCGATCCGCAGCAAACCCCTTTTTTTCAGCGCTGCGCCATGGGATTGAGGTGCACGTCGCGGCGACGGGCTGCCTGCACGCCCCTTGCCGGAACCTGCACGCGCGACGTGCCATCGCACACCTTGGATCGGCGGAACTGCGCAAGTATCAGAGGGTGTCCTGACCACGCCGGCGGACACACCCTATCGGTGTAGCGCCGATGGCCGACCGCACCGCAGGCGGGTCAGCCGTCGTCGAGTGCCGCATCGACGAGGGTCTCTTTCATCGCGCATTTATCCACGCCGCGGCAGATTCATTCAGCTTGTTTTACCGTATGGGCCAACGGCCCCCATCCCACGCCTGCGAACCGACTCCCATGCGACCGCTACCTACCCTTCTCACGCTCGCAATCGCCGCCGCCTTCGGTGGATTCGTCGCCACCGGCATCAACGCCCACCTGGACAACCGCGCCGACGCCGCGCCCTTGCCGGCGGCCCTTCCGGCCACCGCCGCATTGCCGGCTTCGGTCGCCGGCCAGCCGGTGCCTTCGCTGGCACCGATGCTGGAAAAGACCATGCCCGCCGTGGTCAGCGTCAACACCAAGCAGGTGGTACGGGTACGCAACCCCTTCTTCAACGACCCGTTCTTCCGCCGCCTGTTCCCGGACATCCCGCAGGAACGGATCAACGAATCGCTGGGTTCGGGCGTCATCATCGACGCGAAGGAAGGCCTGGTGCTGACCAACCACCACGTCATCGAGAACGCCGATGACGTGCAGGTGACGCTCGCTGACGGGCGCACGGTCAAGGCGGAATTCCTCGGTTCGGACCGCGACACCGACATCGCCCTGATCCGCATCCCGGCGCAGAACCTCACCGAGATCAAGCTCGGCAACAGCGACCAGCTGCGGGTCGGCGACTTCGTGGTGGCGATCGGCAATCCGTTCGGCTTCAGCCAGACGGTGACCTCGGGCATCGTCTCGGCGGTCGGCCGCAGTGGCATCCGTGGGCTGGGCTACCAGAACTTCATCCAGACCGACGCCTCGATCAACCCGGGCAACTCCGGAGGTGCGCTGGTCGATCTGCAGGGCCAGCTGGTCGGCATCAACACCGCCAGCTTCAACCCGCAGGGCAGCATGGCCGGCAACATCGGCCTGGGCCTGGCCATTCCCACCAACCTAGCGCGCAGCGTGGTCGACCAGCTGGTCAAGCATGGCGTGGTGGTGCGCGGCACCCTGGGCGTGGAAAGCCAGAACCTGAGCGCGCAGATCGCCCAGGGCCTGGGCCTGGGCGAAACCCGCGGCGCGCTGATCACCCGGGTACTGGCCGGTTCGGCCGGTGCGGCGGCCGGGCTGAAGCCGGGCGACGTGGTGGTTGCCGCCAACGGGCAGCGCGTGGACAGCGCCGAAGCCCTGCACAACGTGGAGGGCCTGGCAGCGGTAGGCAGCGTACTGGCGCTGGACGTGCGCCGCGAAGGCAAGCCGCTGCAGATCCGGGCGACGCTGAAGGAGCAGGCGCGCGCCGCCAGCGGCGACAGCCTGGACCCGCGCCTGGGCGGCGCGACCTTCGTCGACCTGCCCGAATCGCTGCGCCAGTCCGGCGTACGCGGGGTGCTGGTCAGCGAGGTCAAGCGCGGCAGCCGCGCAGCCAGCAACGGGCTCCAGCAGGGCGACATCATCACCGATGCCACGGTGGGTGAATTCGCCGACCTGGCCAGCTGGCGCGCGAATTTCCAGCAGCGGCCACCGACCCTGGTGCTGCGCATCCTGCGCAACAACGGCCAGCAGCAGGGCCAGTTGGTGATGCGCTGATCGCTCCGCCGTAACACCCCCTATACCCGGCCAGTGCTATTGCTGTACGTCCCTGTCGGCTGAAGCCGATCGTCCGTTCCCCCATCGCAACAGGAGTGATTCGATGAGCCCCACTAATACCGAGAACCTGAAGGAACACCTGGGTGAAGCCGGTTCCCACCTCAAGCAGGCCGCCAGTGCTGCCGGCGGTGCGATCAAGGGCGCGACCGGCGCTGCAACCGACGAACTGCGCATCGGCAAGGCCAACGTCAAGGCCGAGCTGTCCGACACGGCGCTGTCCGGCCTGGCTGCGGCTGAATTCGGCGGCGCTGCCGCCAAGGAACAGGTCGATGCACTGATGGACAAGGGCAAGGATCTGATCGACAGCGCCGCTGAACTGATCCGTGAACGTCCCTTGGCATCGTTCGGTGTTGCCTTCGCCACTGGCTGGATCATCGCCAAGCTGGCTCGCGGCAGCAGCGACAAGTAAGTCCACGGCGTGAGCGAAGACAACACGCAACGCCCCGATCCGGCGGCCACCCCGCCGCTGGACGAGAGCATCCGCCAGGTCGGCGCGGCCGGTCGCGCCGCCGCCGATTCGGCCAAGCACACGCTGCGCTCGCTGCGTCGCCTGGCCTCGTCGGATTTCGCGCTCGCCCGCAGTGCGTTCGGCCGGGCCCTGGCCTGGGCGGGCGTGGCGATCGTGTTCGGGGCCTCGGCCTGGCTGCTGATGGCCGCCACGCTCATCGCCCTGCTGCAGAGCTGGGGCCTGAGTTGGCTGCAGGCGCTTCTGATCACCTCGCTGATCAGCCTCGCGGTAACCGGCTATGCGATCTGGCGGGTGTCCTACTTCTTCCACCACACCGGCATGCACGCTACCCGGCGCCAGCTGTCGCGCCTTGGCCTGTTCGACGAGCCCAGCGAAGACGATCCCGATGCCGGCGTACAGATTCCGGAGGGCAAGCCATGAAGTTCGGCGCATTGCAGCGGCGGGTGAAGCGTTGCGAACAGGTGGTGGCCGTGCGCATGGGTGAAACCCAGGACAACTGGACCGTGCTCAGCGAGGTCTGGCGCCGGGGCTGGTCTCCCCTGCGCATCGTGGTGGTCGGCCTGGCCGGTGGCTTCGTGGCCGGCAAGCTGGAAGTGCCGGGCAAAGTGAACGGTGCGCGCTGGCTGCAGATGATCGGCTCGGTCTCCAGCCTGGTGGCCAGCGGCCAGGCAGCACTGGCTGCCGCCGTGGCAGCCTACGCCGCCGACACCGCAGACGATGCGGCCGACACTGCCGAAGCCGCCGCCGACCCGGTCGCTCCCGCTGCCGCGGCACCCGCTTCCGCGCCACCTGCCGAGCCTGAGGCGCGCGAACCGCGGCCTGCCGAAGCGGCCACCGAACTGTCCGAACGTTGACGAACAGCATCCGCCGCGTTGACCGCGGCGGACGGATAATAGGCTCCCCTTCCCGGTCGGTACGTCGATGAGCGAGTCCCTCCTGTCCCCGTCACCGGCCGAACCCGCACCGTCTGCTGCCGCCCTTCCGCCGCCCACCCGCCCGCGCGGGCCGATGTCGCTGGTGGTGCTGGCAACGCTGGCGGTGGCCTACACGCTGTGGGCCGCACAGGACATCATCCTGCCGGTACTGCTGGCGATGTTCTTCGCGCTGGTCGGCAACCCGATCCTGCGCCTGCTGCAGAAGCTGTGGATTCCGCGGGCGCTGGGAGCGCTGCTGGTTCTCGGTGCCGGCCTGGGCGTGACCAGCTCGCTGGCCGTGCAGCTGATCGGCCCGGCGATGGAATGGGCGCAGGAAGCGCCACAACAGCTGCGCAAGGTCGCCCGGCAGGTACAGGATCTGACCAAGCCGGTGCAGCAGGCCAATCTGGCGGCCGAGAACTTCGCCCGCGTTGCCGGCGGCGACAGCAATCGCAAGGTGCAGGTGATCCGGACCCAGCTGGACGATCCCTATCGCATGCTGACCCGCGCCCCCCGGCTGGCCGCCTCGGTACTGGCCGTGGTCCTGCTGACGCTGTTCTTCATGATCTATGGGCAAAGCCTGCAGCGCGCGGCGATCGCATTGTTCCCGAACCGCCAGCAACAGCGCTTCACCAGCGACATCCTGCGCTCGATCGAGCGCGAGGTGTCGCGCTATGTGCTGACCATCAGCGTGATCAACACGCTGGTCGGCCTGGTTTTCGCGGGCGTGCTGATGCTGCTGGGGATCGGCCTGCAGGAAGCGCTGCTGTGGGGGACGGTGGCGGCACTGCTGAACTTCGCGCCCTATGTGGGCCCGTTGATCGGAGCAGCGCTGATGCTGCTGATGGGCTTCGTCGAATTCCGCGACCCGCTGCAGGCACTGCTGCCCGCCGCGGCGTATCTGGGCCTGCATACCCTGGAGGGCCAGCTGGTGACCCCGATCGTGCTGGGCCGGCGCATGAAGCTCTCGCCGCTGGTCCTGATCCTGGCACTGATGGTGTTCGGCTGGGCCTGGGGCATGATCGGGCTGCTGCTGGCGGTGCCGCTGCTGGTCTGCATCAAGCTGGTGCTGGCCCGGCTGGACGGCATGCAGGGCTGGGCGCGCCTGCTGGAATGAAAGCGCGCGCGGGCAGGCGTAGAATGACCGGGTGAATTTCCCCGTCCTTGCCATCACCCTCGACCTCGACGACACGCTGTGGCCGTTCGCACCGATCGGCGCCCGCATCGACCAGGTGCTGCACGACTGGATGCGTGAACACAGCCCGGCCACCGCCGCGATGTATCCGCTGGCGGCGATGCGCGAACTGCGCGAGCGCTCGTTCCGCGACAACCCGCATCTGCATCATGACCTGAGCGCGCTGCGCCTGCTGACGCTGCGTGAGGCGCTGCAGAACAGCGGCGCCAGCCTGGACCTGCTGGAGCCGGCCTACGAAGCGTTCTATGCCGCGCGCAACCAGGTGGAGTGCTATCCCGATGCCCTCGATGCTCTGGAGCGTATCGCCGCGCGGGTACCGGTGGCCGCGCTGAGCAATGGCAATGCGGACCTGCAGCGGATCGGGCTGGCCCATCATTTCGCCTTCCAGCTGGGTGCGCGCGAACATGGCGCGGCGAAGCCGGAGGCGAGCATTTTCCATGCCGCGTGTACCCGGCTGGGCGTGGCCCCGGCGCAGGTGCTGCATGTCGGTGACCACATCGAGATGGACGTGGCCGGCGCCATCGCCGCCGGCCTGCGCGGCTGCTGGATCAACCGCGACGCCGCCACCTGGACCCATCCGCAGCTGCAGCCCGACCTGCAGTTCGACACCCTCACCGGCCTGGCCGACTGGTTGGACGCCAACCTCGGCGCCACCGCACCCCGGAGCAATTGACGCATGAGCGAGATCACGGGCTTCACCGCCGACACTTCTGCCGCACTGCCGCTGTACGTGCTGGATCGCGAGCAGTTCGCCCGCTGGAACGCCGGACAGCCGGCCGCCACGCAGGCCTGGCTGGCCTCGCAGGGCTTCACCGCCGGCTCGCACAGCATCGCCCTGCTGCCCGGCAGCGAGGGTCTGGCCGGTGCGGTGATGGGCGTGGGCGATCGCGGCGATGCCTACAGCTATGCGCACGCGCCGCACGCCTTGCCCGAAGGCAGCGTGTGGCAGCTCGCCAGTGAGCTGCCGGCCAGCGAGCAGGCACTGCTGCAGCTGGGCTGGGGCCTGGGCAGCTATCGCTTCGACCGCTACCGCAAGCGCAACCGGCACCCGGCGCAGCTGGTTGCCGCACCGACCGGGGAAGTGGCGGATCTGATCGCCGCCAGCCTGCGCGTGCGCGACTGGGTCAACACGCCCACCGAGGACATGGGTCCGCAGCAGCTGGAAGAGGCCGCACGCACGCTGGCAGCGGCGCACGGCGCCGAGGTCGAAGCGATCACCGGTGATGCGCTGCTGGCGCAGAATTTCCCGGCCATCCATGCCGTCGGCCGCGCATCGCATCGCGCGCCGCGCCTGGTCGTGCTGCGCTGGGGCAAGGCGACGGATCCTGCGCTGGTACTGGTCGGCAAGGGCGTGTGCTTCGATACCGGTGGGCTGGACATCAAGCCGGCCGATGGCATGCGCAACATGAAGAAGGACATGGGCGGCGCCGCGCACGCGCTGGCCCTGGCAGGACTGGTGATGGCCCGGCAGCTGCCGGTGCGCCTGACCCTGCTGGTGCCGGCGGTGGAGAACGCGATCGGCCCGGATGCGTTCCGTCCGGGCGAAGTCATCGCCACCCGCAAGGGCCTGAGCGTGGAGATCGACAACACCGACGCCGAAGGCCGTGTGATCCTGTGCGACGCGTTGACCTTCGCCGCTGAGCAGAAGCCGGACCTGGTTCTGGACTTCGCGACCCTGACCGGCGCTGCGCGCATCGCGCTGGGCCCGGACCTGCCGGCACTTTTCAGCAACGATGACACCGTCGCCCAGCAGTGGCTGCAGGCCGGAGATGAAACGCGCGACCCGGTCTGGCGCATGCCGCTGTGGCGTCCCTACCTGCGTTACCTGAGCAGCGGCATCGCCGACCTGGCCAATGCCGGTTCGCGCATGGCGGGCTCGGTTACCGCCGCGCTGTACCTGGAGCGCTTCCTTGAGGATGGCCAGCGCTGGGCTCACCTGGATGTGTACGCCTGGAACGATGGCGAACGGCCGGGCCGCCCGGCCGGCGGCGAAGCACTGGCCCTACGCTCGGCCTGGGCGATGCTGAAGGCACGCTACGCCTGAGCGCAGCCGATGCGCGGGTGGAGCCGGACAGGGGTCCGCTCCACCGGGTTGTGACGAAAAATTGAATTCCGGCCACGGTCGGGTTCTGCGAGGATGTGTCGGTCGACCACCCACACATTCCGTGAAGGCAGGACTCCGACCATGTCGCTCTTCCGCTACACCCGCGCCGGCCAGGGGCCGCGCACACCGCGCAGGCATTCGCCGCTGCCCTGGATCGCGCTGATCGCCCTGATTCTTGGCGGGATCACGCTGGGCTTTGCCTGGCTGGCCGGCTGGGTCGGCCACCGCCTCACCGCGCAACGCTTCACCGACACCATCGAGGCCACCGGCCCGGCCCATCCCGGGTTCCGCCGTGCGCACAGCAAGGGCGTGTGCGTGAGTGGCTGGTTCGCACCCAGTGCACAGGCGCCGACGCTGTCCAGCGCGCGCGTGTTCTCGCAGGCCCGGGTACCGGTGCTGGGCCGCCTGTCGATCGGTGGTGGCGATCCCCATGGGGCCGATGGCACCGCCCGGGTGCGCAGCATCGCCCTGCAGCTGGTCAGCGACGATGGCCAGGAATGGCGGATGGCGATGAACAGTTTCCCGTTCTTCGCGGTGCCGACGGCGGAGGCCTTCTTCGAACAGACGCAGGCGCAGATCCCCGATCCGGCGACCGGCAAGCCCGACCCGCAGAAGATGGCGGCGGTGCTGGCCAAGTACCCCAGCGCGCAGGCGTTCCAGCAATGGGCACGGACCGCGCCGTGGACCGACAGCTGGGCCAATACCCGCTTCAACAGCGTCAACAGCTTCTGGTTCACCAATGCGCAGGGCCAGCGACGCGCCGTGCGCTGGCAGTGGCAGCCCCGCACGCCGGTCGCCGAGCTTGATGCCGACGCCCGCAAGCGCGCCGATGTCGATTTCCTCAGCCAGGACCTGCAGCGCCGCCTGGCGGCCGGCCCGGTGCAATGGGACCTGGTGGTCAGCATCGCCGAACCGGGGGACGCCATCGATGACCCGTCGGTACCCTGGCCGGACGCGCGGGAAACGGTGGTGGCAGGCGTGCTGAGCCTGGAGCGCATGCAGTCGCAGGAACAGGGCGCCTGCGGCGAGCTGAACTTCGACCCGCTGATCCTGCCCAGCGGCATCCGCGGCAGTGATGATCCGATCCTGGCCGCGCGGTCGGCGGTCTATTCGCAGTCGTTCAACCGGCGCGAGCGCGAGCGCGCGGCCGGAGCGGCAGCGCAACCGAAGGAGGCTGCACGATGAGTACCGGCAATGGCCACTTCAACCTGTTGGCGCGGGTACTGCACTGGTCGATGGCGGTGATGATCATCGCCATGCTGTTCATCGGCGTGACCATGGTCGCCTCGCTGCACCTGCGGCCGATGCTGCTCGACCTGCACCGCCCGCTGGGCATCGCGATCGGCGTGCTGGTGCTGCTGCGCCTGTACAACCGCCTGCGCCATCGGCCGCCGCCGCTGCCGGCCGATCTTCCGGTGTGGCAGGTGATGGCGGCAAAGGCATCGCACTGGATGCTGTACGCGCTGATGCTGGCAATGCCGCTGGTGGGCTGGGCAATGCTGTCCGCGGGAGGCTACCCCATCGTGCTGGGGGGCGGACTGCACCTGCCACCGATCGTGCCGCACACACCGGCACTGTATGCAGCGCTTCGCAGCGCGCACAGCCTGCTGGCCTACGTGCTGTTCGCCACGGTGCTGATGCATGTCGGTGCCGCCCTCTTCCACCTGTGGGTCCGCCGCGATGGCGTGTTCCAGGCGATGGCGCGCGGGAAGGACTGACGCGACTGCGGCCTGTCGATCGCTCGTGGGCCAGGGAACCCCTCGGGAGCCGCCGGGCATGGCTCGGCTCAAAAGGGTCGAGCCACTCCGCTACAGCCAGCCCTTCTGCCGTGCCAGCCGGTACGCCTCGATCCGGTTGGCCACGCCCAGCTTGCCGATGCACTCGGACAGGTAGTTGCGCACCGTGCCGTGCGACAACCCCAGCTGCTCGGCGATTTCGCTGGCAGTCCGTCCTTCGCCCGCCAGGCGCAGGACGCGCCGCTCGCGGTCGGTCAGCGGGTCCGCCTGTGACCAGGCATCGAGTGCCAGCTGTGGGTCGATCGCACGCACGCCCTGCTTCACCTTGCGCAGTGCATCGGCCAGGTTCTCCGCTGGCGCGTCCTTGAGCAGATAGCCGAGCACGCCTGCGTCCAGCGCGCGGCGCAGGAAACCGGCGCGCGCGAAGGTGGTCACGATCACCACCTTGATGGGCAGTTCGTGGCGTGCGATGCGCTGGGCCAGTTCCAACCCTGACAGACCGGGCATCTCGATATCGGTCACCAGGATGTCCGGCTTCAGCTGCTGCAGCATGCGCCAGGCGGCCTCGCCATCGGCGGCGCTGCCCAGCACCTCGATGTCCGCCTCCAGACTGAGCAATGCGGACAGTGCGCCGCGCACCATGGCCTGGTCTTCCGCCAGCAGGATGCGGATCATGCCGCGCCATCCTGCGCCACCGGCGCGGGTGCAGCGGGCGGCAACGGGACAGTGGCCGCCGACAGCGGCACGCGCACGCTCAGCACCGTGCCCTCGCCGCGCGGAGACTGCACGGTGACATACCCGCCCAGCGCCGCAGTGCGCTCACGCATGCCGCTCAGTCCATTGCCCTCGGCCTGCATGCCACCCCGGCCATCATCGCGGATCTGCATCACCAGTACTTTTCCTTCCTTCATGAAGTCCACCCGCGCCTGTGTCGCCTGCGCATGGCGGGCAATATTCGTCGCGGCCTCCCGCAGGACCAGCGCCAGGCCACGCTCCACCTCCACCGGCATCGGCGGCGGCGGCGCGTACTGCAGATGCACCTGCTGGCACTCCAGCAGCAGCCGCGCCGAGGCCAGCTCCCCGGCCAGGTCGCTGGCCCGGATGCCGGTGACCGCACTGCGCACCTGCGTCAGCGCTTCGCGGGCGATGGCCTCGGCCTCGCCAATCTCCTGCCGCGCGCGCGCGTCGCCGCGATCGTGCAGTTTGCGTGCCAGCTCCAGTTTCAGGGTGATCAGCGACAGCGTGTGGCCCAGCAGGTCGTGCAGGTCGCGACCGATCCGCTCACGCTCGGCGGTCGCCGCCAGGCGACGTACTTCCTCCTGCGACAGCTGCAGGGCCGCCTCCTTCTCCTGGTTGAGCGCCTCGACATTGACGACCAGGCCGACGATGTACGACACCGCCGGAATCCACACCAGGCTCTGCCAGGGATACTCGAACGCGAGCGCGACCACACAGAACACGATGTTCAGACCGGTCAACTGCAGCAGGTACCGCCACCAGCCACCACGCCCGCTGACCCGCATCAGTACGCAGCCGAACACGAAGTAGGTCAGCCCGGACGGATACCAGGGCAGCAGGACCAGGGCCATTGCAATCAGACCCAGGGCATAACGGGTTGCGTGGTGGCGGGGCGACACCAGCACCTTGGCGTACAGCAGCAGGAACAGCGGGTAGCTGGCCAGGGTCAGCAGCAGCCAGCGCAGGGTGAACCCATGGCCGAGCAGCGGGGTCAGGAAGATCCACACCGACCACAGCAGATGGATCGCCTCGCTCCAGGGCGACTTGCCACGCCGCAGCGTGTCGGCGACCGCCGAGTCCGGCGCAGGGCGCAGCAGGGAGGCCAGCCAGCTCGATGACACGGGAGGGTCCAGGCGGGAACGATCGCTGCCGATCATGCCAGTTCAGCCGATCCTGCGCAGGCGCGGGCGCGCCAGGACGGCCCTGCCGGCCGCGTGCGCTGCCCTCCGCCAGGCCTGCGCAGGCGCAACAGCCCGCTGATCGCGGTACTCTTGCCGGCGCCGTTACGACGCACCTGCACCTGCTGCAGGCCAGCCAGCGACGGGGCGATCGGAGCCATGGGCGGTACCGGTAGCGGGGACGTTGCCATCCTGCGCCCCCTTGGTCACGTTTCGCAGTTGCCACCGTCAAGGTCATCGGATGACAGCTGTCACTGCCGTCATCCCCGTGCCTGCCGTCATGCTGTGCCGCACGCTCCACTGCCGGAACCGCCGCTGTCCGCCCTTCCGGTCACACCCGCCCGAACGCCTGTGATGGAACGAATGAACGCTTCTGCCGAGCTGTTGAAGGAACTCCGTATCGAACGCAAGTCGCCCCCGCCTGCCTCTGGTGGTGGTGGCGGCGGGCGCCGCTGGCTGTGGATTGCCGTGATCGCGGTGATCCTGCTCCTGGCCGCAGGCGCCTTCGCGCTGTTCGGCCGCACACCGGCCGTGCAGGTGGAAACCGCACCGGCGGTCGCCATCCAGCAGGGCAGCGCCAGCAGCTCGGTCCTCGATGCCAGTGGTTATGTCGTCGCCCGGCGCATGGCTACGGTGTCGGCCAAGATCACCGGCAAGGTGCGCGAGGTGATGATCGAAGAAGGCATGCGCGTGGAGGCGGGACAGATCATGGCCACCCTCGACCCGATCGATGCCGATGCGCAGCGCAGTCTGTATGCCTCGCAGCTGCAGGCCGCACGCAGCCAGGTGGCCGGACTGGAGGCACAGCAGAGGCAGGCGGCGGCAGAGGCCAGCCGGCTGCAGGCGCTGGTCGGGCAGCAGCTGGTCTCGCGCTCGCAGTACGACCAGGCCGTGGCCCAGCGCGACAGCCTGCGCGCGCAGCTGGAAACCGCACAGCGCAACGTGAAGGTGGCCAACGACCAGCTGGCGATCGCCGACCTTGGGGTGGACAACAACATCGTGCGTGCGCCGTTCTCCGGCGTGGTCACGGCCAAGGCGGCACAGCCGGGCGAGATCGTCTCGCCGCTGTCGGCCGGTGGTGGCTTCACCCGCACAGGCATCGGCACCATCGTCGACATGGATTCGCTGGAGATCGAGGTCGAGGTCGGCGAAGCCTTCATCGGCCGCGTGCAACCGAAGATGCCGGTGGAAGCCATCCTCAATGCCTATCCGGAATGGAAGATTCCGGCCGAGGTGATCGCCATCATCCCCACCGCCGACCGGGGCAAGGCGACGGTGAAGGTGCGCGTGGCCCTGAAGCTGAAGGACCCGCGCATCGTGCCGGAGATGGGCGTGCGGGTCAGCTTCCTGGAACAGGCAGCGCCGCAGGCTGAAGCCAAGCCGCAGGGCGTGCGTGTGCCGGCAGGCGCGGTGGTCGAGCGCGAGGGTGCATCGGTGGCCTTCGTGCTCGGCGACGAGAACCGCGTGCAGCAGCGCACGGTCCAGGCTGGCCAGGCCATGGGCAAGGATCGCCAGCTGCTCAAGGGTGTGAATGCCGGCGAGCTGGTGGTGGTCAACCCGCCGGACACCCTGCGCGATGGCACCCGGGTCCAGCAGAAGCAAACGCAGTAGCGGCACGGCGCCTTCCGGGGCGCCGCCAGCGGCACCGTTCGACAACGACACCGTTCCACGCATGCCCGGCCGGCAGCCGGGGTGCGTCACCGTTTCCCGCCTACGTGGAGAACCACCCATGTCGACCCTGGTTTCACTGCGCAACATCACCAAGACCTACCAGCGCGGCCCCGAGAAGGTGCAGGTGCTGCACGGCATCGACCTGGACATCGCCCGCGGCGACTTCGTCGCATTGATGGGGCCGTCCGGTTCAGGCAAGACCACCCTGCTCAATCTGATCGGTGGCCTGGACAATCCCAGCGGCGGCGAGATCAGCATCGAAGGCGAGCGCATCGACCAGATGAGCGGTGGCCAGCTGTCGACCTGGCGCAGCCACCACGTCGGCTTCGTGTTCCAGTTCTACAACCTGATGCCGATGCTGACCGCGCAGAAGAACGTGGAACTGCCGCTGCTGCTGACCCATCTCAATGCCGCGCAGCGCCGCCGCAACGCCGAGATCGCGCTGACCCTGGTCGGCCTGGCCGACCGCCGCAACCATCGTCCCAACGAGCTGTCCGGCGGTCAGCAGCAGCGCGTGGCGATCGCCCGTGCGATCGTCTCCGACCCGACCTTCCTGATCTGCGACGAACCCACCGGCGATCTCGACCGCCAGTCCGCCGAGGAGATCCTGGGCCTGCTGCAGCAGCTCAACCGCGAACACGGCAAGACCATCATCATGGTCACCCATGACCCGAAGGCCGCCGAGTACGCCACGCACACGGTGCACCTGGACAAGGGCGAGCTGGCCGACGCGCCGCTGGCCCACTGACGGAGGCCACAGCGATGAAATACTTCTCTCTGGTCTGGGCGCAGCTGTTCCGCAGCCGCACCCGGACCCTGCTGACCCTGCTGTCGGTGGTGGCCGCGTTCCTGCTGTTCGGCATGCTCGACTCGGTGCGCGTGGCATTCACCTCCGGTGGCAGCGTGGAAGGGGCCAACCGCCTGGTGGTGGCCTCGCGCCTGTCGATCACCCAGTCGCTGCCGATCCGCCTGGAAACGCAGATCCGCCAGGTGGCGGGCGTGCGCGACGTGGCCTATGGCATGTGGTTCGGCGGCATCTACCAGGATCCGAAGAACTTCTTCCCGAACTTCTCGGTATCGCCCAACTACTTCGACGTCTACCGCGAACTGCAGATCGACCCGGCGCAGCTGGAAGACTGGAAGAACACCCGCACCGGTGCGATCGTCGGCGAGACCCTGGCCAAGCAGTTCGGCTGGAAAGTCGGCGATACCATCCCGCTGCAGGCGACGATCTTCCCGCGCGGCGGCAGCAACGACTGGCCGCTGGAACTGAAGGGCATCTTCCGTTCCAAGGATCCGGCGCAGGCTTCCAACGAAGAGCGCCAGCTGATGATGAACTGGAAATACTTCGATGAGTCCAACGACTACATCAAGAACCAGGTCAGCTGGTACACGGTGACGCTCGACAACCCCGACCATTCTTCGCGGGTGGCGCAGGCCATCGATGCGATTTCCGCCAACTCCGACCACGAGACCAAGACCCAGACCGAATCGGCGTTCCAGCAGGCCTTCGTCAAGCAGTTCGCCGACATCGGCATGATCGTCACCTCGATCATGGGTGCGGTGTTCTTCACCCTGCTGCTGCTGACCGGCAACACCATGGCGCAGGCCGTACGCGAGCGCGTGCCGGAGCTGGCCACGCTGAAGACACTGGGCTTCAAGGACAGCACGGTGCTGATACTGGTGATGATCGAATCGGTGCTGCTGATCGGTCTCGGTGGCCTGATCGGCATGGGCCTGGCGGCACTGATCCTGCCCGCCATCGGCCCGAAGAGCATGGGCCTGCTGCCGCCGCACATCCCCACCCCGACCTGGCTGATGGGCTTGGGCCTGATCGTGGTGATCGGCGCGGTCGTCGGCCTGCTGCCGGCGCTGCGCGCCAAGCGCCTGAAGATCGTCGACGCACTGGCCGGCCGCTGAGGAGGACACCGACATGTTCAAGAACAAGCTCAAGAAGTGGTTCGGCAACACGGTGACCGTGCTGGCGCTGGCAATCGGCCTGGCGGTATGGATCGGCCTGCCGTGGGTGGGCGTGCTTGCCGTGGCGGTGCTGGTCGGGCTGTGGCTGGCGCTGACCCGCAGCGGGCGGCTGGCCCTGGCCGCCACCCGCATCGGCATCGCCAGCCTGCCGCAGCGCTGGGGGGCATCCTCGGTGATCGTGGTGGGCATCGCCGGCGTGGTCGGGGTGTTGGTGGCGATGCTGGCGATGGGCGAAGGCTTCCAGGCCACGCTCAACAACACCGGCGATGACACCACCGCCATCGTGCTGCGCGGTGGTTCGCAGGCGGAAACCAATTCGGTCATCACCCGCGAGCAGGTACCGACCCTGTCCACCCTGCCCGGCATCAGCCGCGATGCACAGGGACGGCCACTGCTCTCGCCTGAACTCTCGCAGGTGGTCAACCTGGTCTCCAAATCGGACGGTACCGACGTCAACGCGCAGTTCCGGGGCGTCGGGCCGCAGGCGTGGGCGGTGCATGACAAGGTCAAGATCATCGAAGGCCGCAAGTTCGCCACCGGCCTGCGCGAGATCGTGGTCGGCCAGGGCGCCAAGGGCCAGTTCCGCGACATGGAGGTCGGCAAAACGCTCACCCTGGGCAACCAGACCTGGACGGTGGTCGGTGTGTTCGCCACCGGTGATGCGCATGACTCCGAACTGTGGACCGACGCCGATACCCTGGCCACCACGTACCAGCGCAGTGCCTGGCAGTCGATCAGCGTGCGTACCGAGGGCAAGCCCGGCTTCGATCAGTTCAAGGCCGCCGTCGCCGCCGATCCGCGCCTGAAGCTGGACGTGGAAACCACCCGTGCGTACTACAGCAAGCAGGGTGGCGGCCTGACCAAGCTGATCGACATCCTCGGCAAGGTGATCGGTACGATCATGGCGGTGGGCGCGGTGTTCGGCGCGCTCAACACCATGTATGCCGCCGTGGCCACGCGTGCGCGCGAAATCGCCACCATGCGCGCGATTGGTTTCCGCGGACTGCCGGTGGTGACCGCGGTGATGCTGGAAACGATGCTGCTGGCCCTGCTCGGCGGCCTGCTGGGCTGCACGGTGGCATGGCTGCTGTTCAATGGCTACAGCGTGTCCACCATCGGCAGCAACTTCAGCGCGGTGGTGTTCAAGTTCCACGTGTCGCCGGAACTGCTGTGGACGGGGCTGAAGTGGGCGCTGGGCATCGGCCTGGTCGGTGGCCTGTTCCCGGCGCTGCGCGCCGCCCGCCTGCCGATCACCACGGCACTACGCGAAACCTGATGCGTGCGCCGCCAGCGGAGGCGGCGCGGACGCGGGACGGGGCCGGTGCTCCGTCCCGCGTTGCTTTCCGGCTCAGCGCTTTGCCGCCCGCATCGTGCGCAGGTTGTCACCGATGAACAGCAGCAGTCCGGCCCAGATCGCTGCAAAACCGACGGCCTTGGCCATGTCGAACGATTCGTGGAAGAAGAACACGCCGAGCAGCAGCTGCAGGCTCGGTGCGATGTACTGCAGGATGCCCACCAGCGACAGCGCGATGCGCTTCACACCGTAGGCGAAACCGATCAGCGGCACGGCGGTGACCACGCCGCCGAAGATCAGCAGCAGATCGTTGCGCAGGCCCCAGCCGCTGAAGAATCCGCCACCGTGGCCATTCTCGGCCCAGACCGCGAACGCCAGCGCAGGCAGGAACAGATACAGGCTTTCCACGCCCAGCCCGGCTACGGGATCGACCGAGACCAGCTTGCGCAGCAGGCCGTACAGGCCGAACGAACAGGCCAGGCCCAGCGCGATCCACGGCGGCGTGCCAGCGTCGAGGGTCAGCCAGGCCACGCCCACCGCCGCCATGCCCACCGCCACCCACTGCAGCCGGCGCAGGCGTTCCTTCAGCACCAGCACCCCCAGCAGCACGTTCACCAGCGGGTTGATGAAGTAGCCCAGGCTGGTCTCGATCACGTGGCCGGCATTGACGGCCCAGATGTACAGGCCCCAGTTGAACGCGATGGTCAGGCTCGATACCGCCAGGATCGGCAGCGCGCGCGGCTGCGCGGCGATCTTCCGCCACCAGCCCAGCTTCGCACTGAGCAGCAGCCAGGCCACCACCAGCACCGTGCTCCAGATGATGCGATGGGCGATGATCTGGAACGATGGCACTTCATTGAGCAGGTGCCAGTACACCGGCACCAGTCCCCACAGCACGAAGGTGGATGCGGTGACCAGCAGGCCCCGGCGTTGTTCTGTCTCGTCGATGCTCATCGCTTGCGCGTCCTTGCCATTGTCAGTACCACCACGCCCAGCAGAATCACCACCATCGCCAGCACGTCGCGCCAGCCGAAGCGTTCGCTGTTGAGGGCTGCGCCCAGCAGCACCGCGATCACCGGGTTGACGTAGGCGTAGCTGCCGGCCAGCGCCGGGCGTACGTTCTGCAGCAGCCACACGTAGGCCGTGAACGCGACGATCGAGCCGAACACGCACAGATAGGCGATGGCCAGCAGGCCACCGGTATCGGGCAGTGTGGTGGGCCGCTCACCCACCGCCAGCCCGATCAGCACCAGCAGCACGCCGCCGCAGATCATCTGCCCGGCGGCCGTCATGAACGGGCCAGGCAGGTCCAGGCCGCGCGCCCACACCGAGCCGAAGGCCCAGCCGATCGGTGCGATCAGCAGCAGCACCAGCCCGGTGGGCGTCGCCGTCAGGCTGCTGCCCGCATTCAGCCAGACAACGCCGAGGAAGCCGATGGCGATGCCCAGCCATTCGCCACGGCTGGCGTGCTGGCCGCGCAGCGCCGAGAACAGCGCCATCCACAGGGGCACCGATGCCACCGCCGTGGCCGCCAGGCCGGACGACACATCGCGTTCGGCCAGCACCACCATGCCGTTGCCCAGCACCAGCATGGTCACCCCCATGAGCACCAGGCTGCGCCACTGCCGCAATGTCGGCTTCGGCATTTTCCAGAACAGGCGCAGCGCCAGGTACATCAGGCCCCCGGCGATGATGAAGCGGCTGCCAGAGACCATCGTCAGCGGCAGCGCACCGCCGTGCAGGGCCTTGGCGATACCGAGATAGGTCGAGCCCCAGACCACGTAGACCAGCAGCAGCGCCAACACGACAAGGCCGCCCCGGGGGGCAGCCGCAGACGGAACAGGGGGAGCCGACATGACGCACCAAGGGACCGGGGGAAGGCGGATTCTAGGACGTTTTGAGTATGGTCCGGCACCCCGCAAGGTGGCACGCTGTCGTCCATCCATGCACCCTGTCCTGGCCTGCCACCCCGCGTTGACGGGTCATGCAGTACCAAGAAGGCTGCCCGGCTGCGCCACCCCATGGTCGGACGCTGTATTTTCCGCGCACGGACGCTATCGCATCGAGGATCCCCGCCCAGATGAGCACCACGCCCCACCCTGCTGTTCCCGCGAACGACGGCGCCGCATTGCGCCGCTCGATCTCCAATACCCTCAAAGGCTCCGCCGGCAACCTGGTGGAGTGGTATGACGTCTACGTGTACTCGGTGTTCGCCGTGTACTTCGAGTCGCAGTTCTTCTCGCCGGAAGACAAGAACTCCACGATGTACGTCTGGGCGATCTTCGCCGCGACCTTCCTGATGCGCCCGATCGGCGCCTGGTTCTTCGGCCGCTTCGCCGACCGCCATGGCCGTCGCCTGGCCCTGACCGTATCGGTCACGCTGATGGCGTTCTGCTCCTTCATCATCGCCATCACCCCCACTGCCGCCAGCATCGGCATCTGGGCGGCGATCATCCTGCTGTTCGCGCGCCTGCTGCAGGGCTTCGCCACCGGTGGCGAGTACGGCGCGAGCGCCACCTACATGTCCGAGGCCGCCATTCCGGGTCGTCGTGGCTTCCTGTCCTCCTTCCACTACGTCACCCTGGTCGGCGGCCATGTGCTGGCCCAGCTGACCCTGTTCCTGATGCTGAACGTCTGGGGCAAGCCGGAGATCTCTGAGTTCGGCTGGCGCATCGCCTTCGGCATCGGTGGCATCGCCGCGGTCGTGGTGTTCTGGCTGCGCCGTGGCATGGATGAGTCGCTGGAAGAATCCTCGATCGAGGCCGCGCGCGAAGGCAAGGCCAAGAAATCCGGTTCGATGTACGAACTGTTCGTGCACCAGTGGCGCCCGCTGCTGCTGTGCTTCCTGATCACCGCCGGCGGCACCATTGCCTTCTACACCTACTCGGTGAACGGCCCGAAGATGATCCAGAGCGCCTTCGCAGGCGACGACCCGATGACCGGCACCCTGATCAACCTGGGCGTGCTGGCCTTCCTGATGGTGCTGCAACCGGTCGGCGGCTGGCTGTCGGACATCATCGGGCGCAAGAGCCTGCTGGTGTTCTTCGGCGTGGGCGGCGTGCTGTATAGCTGGTACCTGATCACGCAGCTGCCGCACCAGCACGATGCCACCCTCGCTTTCCTCACCCTGGCGCTGGGCTTCGTCATCCTCACCGGCTACACCTCGATCAACGCCGTGGTGAAGGCCGAACTGTTCCCGACCCACGTTCGGGCACTGGGCGTGGGCCTGGGCTACGCGCTGGCCAACTCGCTGTTCGGCGGTACGGCCCCGCTGCTGTACCAGGGCGCGCTGAAGACCGGCCACGTGGACTGGTTCGCCATCTATGTCACTGCCACCATCGCGGTATCGTTGGTGGTCTATGTGTTCTTCCTCACCAACAAGGGCCCGAACTGGCTCGACGGCACCCGCAAGTAAGGATGCCGTGCTGATGGCAGCCACCGGTGCAATGCCGGTGGCTGCCGCATCTCCCGCCACGCCCCTGATGTGGGCCGCCCTGCTGCTGGCGGTGGCAACCACGCTGGCCTGGCTGCTGCGACGCCCGCGCGCGCAGGCGCGCTGGCCACGCACCGGCTTCGGCATCGCCCTTCTGGTGTTCGCCAGCGCGCTGGCAGTGCAGCTGGCAGTGGACCTGGACAGCGGTCACAGCTCGCTGCGGATGAACCTGCTCGGCCGCTTCAGCGGCCTGCGCACGGTCAGCCTCGGCACCATGATCACCTGCTACCTGGCGGCATTGGCCGCCAGCGCATGGGGTGCCTGGACGCTGCTGCGCAGGCGCTAGCCGTCAGCGGCGTGCCGCCTCGCTCTTGTCGCGGGCAGCGCGGAACTCGGAGTCCTTCTCCCAGGTCGGCCAGCGCCGGCTGTTGGCCAGCTCCGCGCCCAGGTCGTAGACCAGCAGCGTATCGGCGGCATGACCGCTGGGATCCCAGCCCGGCGTCCACGCGTCGCAGGCCTGGTGATAGCAGTCGGCGAAGTACTTCTCGCGCAGCGCGCGCCCTGCTTCCACGCCGCCGTCCAGCTTGTCCAGGCCCGGGCCGATGGTGATCGCCGGTACACCCAGCCGGGCGAAGGCGAAATGGTCGGCGCGGTAGAAGAAACCGGCCTCCAGGTTGGGGTCCGGGCTGTAGCTGCGGCCGCGTGCCTTGGCCACCCGCTCCAGGTCGCCTTCCAGCGATACCCGGCCCTTGCCCCACGAAGCGATGTCACGGGTCGGCCCGTCCGGGCTGAACATCTCGATGTTCAGTACGGCAGCGGTCTTGTCCAGCGGCGCCAGCGGATGCGCGGCGTAGTAGCTGGCCCCCAGCAATCCCTTTTCTTCAGCCGTCAGCGCCACGAAGTACAGCGTGCGCTGCGGCTGCGGGCCGGCCGCGAACACGCGGCCCAGTTCCAGCACGGTGGCCACGCCGGTGGCGTTGTCGATGGCGCCACGGCGCACGCGGTCGCCCTTCGCATCGGGCTGGCCGATGCCGAAAGCGTCCCAGTGCGCCGAGAAGATCACCGCTTCATCGCCGTGCTCGCCACCCGGCAGCTTGGCCACGACGTTGCGGGTCACCACCTGTTCGCGCTTGAGGGCGAAATCGACGCTCAGCCGCGCGTTGTCCAGGGCCACCGGACGGAAGTCGGCACGCATCGCCTTGCGCTTCTCCGCCTCGAAATCGAGGCCGGCGTCGGCGAAGATCGCCTCGGCCAGCTCGCGCTGCATCCAGCCGCGCAGCGGTGTGTGCTGGGCCATCGCCTCGGCCTGGCTGCGCTCGATATCGAACAACGGCGAAGTGCCCGAGCTCTTCACCGTCGCCCAGCCATAAGCCGCAGGTGCGGTCTCGTGCACGATCAGCACACCTTCAGCGCCGCGGCGCGCAGCCTCCTCGAACTTGTAGGTCCAGCGGCCGTAGTAGGTCACTGCCTTGCCATCGAACGCGCCGGGAGCGTCGGCCTCGAAATCGGCATCATTGATCAGCACCACGGCAATCTTGCCGTGCAGGTCAATGTCCTTGTAGTCGTTCCAATGGCGTTCCGGTGCGTCGATGCCGTAGCCCACGAACACCAGCGGCGCATCCTTGATCTGCACCCGGGCGCGCGGCTGCAGGCTCTGCAGGGTCACATCCACGCCATTGACCAGGGCGCGGCGGCCCTGCTTCAACGCCAGGCTGGCCGTGGCCGGACCCTCCAGCTGCGCACGCACCAGCGGCACCGCCTGCACCCAGCTGCCGTCCACGCCGCCGGGTTGCAGGCCATAGCTGCGGAACTGCTCGATCAGGTACTGCACGGTGCGCTCTTCGCCTTCGCTGGCCGGAGCGCGGCCCTCGAATTCGTCCGACGCCAGTACACGCACGTGGCGCGACAGCGCCTGCGGGTCGATACCGCCGCCGGGAAGGTCATTGGCCGCCTGGGCCAGGCCACCCACGAACAGGCAGGACGACAGCAGCAACACGCGCATCGGGTTCACGGCAATACCACGGCAGGATGGGAAGTCACCAGAGTGTAACGTGACAGCAGTGCCGGCCGCAGTCCCGCTCCGTCAGCGGCGCTCGCGATCCAGCCAGCAGGCCAGGCCCTGCGCGTTGAGCTCGATGTCCATGGCCAGCACGGCCACCACCGCCGCGTCATCCAGCACACAGCCATGCTGCTGCGCGCGCTCCAGGTACAGGGCCTGCAGCGCCGCCAGCAGGCAGCGATGGCGGTCGGGCCGCTCGTCGCACTGGCGGCCGATCGCCGCCATCGCATCGATCTGCTCGAACAGGTCGCCGGCCAGCCGCTGCACCTGCTCCACGCGACCATAGTGGGTGAGGTACATCGACTGCGGATCGTAGTCGAGCATGCGCTGGATCGACGCCTTCATCGCTTCGGGATCGAACTGCACGGGCGAAGAGGTCGGAAAAATGAAGGCGCCCTGCGCGCTGTCCAGTTCGCGGTAGGAGATACCGAAGGTATCGCCGGTGAACCAGCTGCGGCTGCGCGCATCCCATACGCAGTAGTGGTGCAGTGCGTGGCCGGGCGTATGCAGCAGGAGCAGTTCGCGTCCGGCAAGATCGAGGCGATGGCCATCCTCGGCCACCACGACGCGGTGCTCGGGAATCGCCTCGATGCGGCCATAGCTGCGTGCGATCTCCTCCGCGCCGTAGACCGCGGTGGCGCCTGCGATCAGCCGGGTCGGATCGATCATGTGCGGCGCACCGCGCGGATGCAGCACGGCCCGGGCATTGGGCAGCTGCTGCATCAACAGGCCCGCACCGCCGGCATGGTCCAGATGCACATGGGTGAGCAGAAGCCAGTCCACCGCGTCGGGCTGCAGGCCGGCATCGGACAGCGCCCGCAGCATCGCCGGCACGGACAGGCCGGTGCCACAGTCCACGAAGGCGCCCCGCCCGTTCTCGACGATCAGGTAGGCCGCATCGAAGTCGGGACGTTGGAAGCCGGTATCGATGGTGTGGATGCTGGGGTCGGCGGTCATCGGCACGCACCTGGCGGAATCGGAATCAGGCGTCCATGGTAGGCGCGCAGGCAGGACCGGTTCGATGCGGCTTTGGTCGGAGGCACGCACTCTGCCCCGGACTACAACCATCGCGGTCGCAGCAGCAGTGCCAGCACCAGCACCGCCAGGAAAGCGCCGTAGGCATAGAGCACCGCCAGCACCTGCGGCCAGATCGGCCCCGCGTCGGTCTGCACCAGGCCCAGGTGGTGGCCCCACAGCATCGCCACGATGCTCAGAACAAAGGCCAGCAACAGCACCAGGCCATCGAACAGGCGCCGCCGCGTCGTGCGCGGCTGGCGCGGGAACAGCCAGTACAGGCTGCCCAGCACGACGAACCAGGGCAGGAAAAGCAGCAGCGACAACCACGCCATCGCAGACTCCTTCCATAGCGCCGGGCCCGATGCCCGGCTCCACATCCATCGGTAGCGCCGGGCCATGCCCGGCTCCAGATCCACCGGTAGCGCCGGGCCATGCCCGGCGGGGTGCATCAGGTAGCGCCGCCGGGCATGGGCCCGGCGTTACAGCACCCTCCGCTCAGGCATCTTCGCGCAGCACCGCCAGCGCCGCCAGGACCGCGTCAACCTCCGCCTCCAGCTTGAACAGCTCGCTCTGCAGCGCATCACCCTGCTCGGCCTGCTTGATCACCGCGATCAACTGGCCGGCATCGCGCGGCGAATCAAAACCAATGCTCTGCATCAGCAGCGTGCCGTCGCCGGCGGTCAGCTTGAAGTAGAAGCGACCATCCTTCTCGCGGTACTGCTTGAACTGCGGCGGCGCCACGCGGGCAGCGCCGGCATCCTCGCTGGCGATGTCGCCGGCGGTGGACAGGTCGCGCAACCCCACGGCGTGCCGCAGCTCATCCAGCAGCGGCATCGCGAACGTCTCGCGCAGCTGCTGGCCACGGCGCTTCAGCAGCGCCTCGATCTTTTCCGGCTCGGCCATCAGCGCGTTGTAACGCTCGCGCAACGGTGACAGCTCACCGTCGATGCGCTCGAACAACTGCTGCTTGGCATCGCCCCAGCTGATGCCCTCGGCGAATGCCCGGGCGAAAGCAGCGGTCTGCTCCGGCGTGGCGAAGGCCTGGTACATCTGGAACAGCGCCGAGCCCTCGGTGTCCTTGGGCTCACCCGGTGCGCGCGAGTCGGTCAGGATCGAGAACACCAGCTTCTTCAGCTCCTCGCGCGGCGCGAACAGCGGAATGGTGTTGTGGTAGCTCTTGCTCATCTTGCGGCCGTCGAGGCCGGCCAGCGTGGCCACCTGCTCATCGATCACCACCTCCGGCAGCGGGAAGTATTCCTTGCCGTAGACGTGATTGAAGCGCTGGGCGAAGTCGCGGGCCATCTCGATGTGCTGGATCTGGTCACGACCGACCGGCACCTGGTTGGCCTTGAAGATCAGGATGTCGGCAGCCATCAGCACCGGGTACATGAACAGCCCGGCGCTGACGCCGGCATCCTCGTCCAGGCCTTCCTCGCGGTTCTTGTCCACCGCTGCCTTGTAGGCATGGGCACGATTGAGGATGCCCTTGCTGGCGATCGCGGTCAGGAACCACATCAGTTCGGTGGTTTCGCGGATGTCGCTCTGGCGGTAGAACCAGACGTGTTCCGGATCCAGGCCGCAGGCCAGCCAGCTGGCTGCGATCTCCAGGGTCGCGCGCTGGGTGCGCTGCGGATCCTGCGCCTTGATCAGGCTGTGCAGGTCGGCCAGGAAGAAGAAGCTCTCGATCCCCGGGGTGCGGCTGGCCGCGATGGCCGGACGGATGGCGCCAACGTAGTTGCCCAGATGGGGGGTGCCGGAGGGGGTGATGCCGGTAAGGACTCGGGTCGTCATGACTGCGTGGGGAAACCTTCGATGAACGGAACCAGTTTACCGTGCCCACGGCCAACCCCGTCAGGGCCTGCGGGTCGTTCATTCACCCGAGCCCACCGGAGTTCCCACATGAAACGCCTGCTGCCCCTGCTGCTGATCCTGCCCCTGGCCGGCTTCCGCCCGGTTCCGCCGCCACCGCCGATGCCGCAGGACGGCCCTGTGCGGATGACCCTGATCGACCGCGACCGCGGCACCGAACTGCGCAGCCATGCAGCCGATGGACAGCGCTGGGTGGCGGGCGAGCGCGGCCATCGCTATGCGGTACGCCTGTACAACGACAGCCCGCGGCGGGTGCTGGTGGTGCTCTCGGTGGATGGCATCAATGCCATCTCCGGCGAAGATGCCGACCCGTCGCAGACCGGCTATGTGCTCAACCCCGGCCAGCGCGCCGACATCACCGGCTGGCGCAAGAGCCAGGATGAAGTGGCGCAGTTCGTCTTCAGCAGCCCCAGTGGCAGCTATGCCAGCCGTACCGGCCGTGCGGACAACATCGGGGTGATCGGCGCGGCGGTGTTCGAGGAGGCCCGTCGCTGGCCGCTCCGACCGGAGCCGCTGCTGCGCCGTGGCGCCCCGGCGCCGGCCGCTGCGGAATCCGCTGCGGACGCCAGCGCCAGTCGCATGGACGGCTACTCAGCGCGGTCGCAGGCACCGTCGCTGGGCACCGGTCACGGCGCGCGCGAACGCTCCTCGGTGCGTGATACCGCATTCGAACGGGCCAGCCGCACGCCGGCGCAGGTCGTGCAGCTGCGTTACGACAGCGCACGCGCGCTGCGCGCACGCGGCATCGTGCTCGACCCGCCTTCGCGCCTGCCGCGCGAGCCGCAGGCGTTTCCGAACCGCTACGTGCCGGATCCGCCGACACGTTGAGTCCCTGACAGCACGACGCCCGCACCAGAGGGTGCGGGCGTCGACGTGGGGGAACCGCTTACCGCCGGCTGCTTACTTGTAGTCCGGGTAGTCCTTGCGCACGCTGTCTTCGAAATCACGGACTTCCTTCTCGGCGCGGTCCTTGGCCCAGCCATACCGTTCCTGCAGGCGGCCGGCCAGATATTCGGCATTGCCCTCGGCCACATCGAAATCGTCGTTGGTCAGATCGCCCCACTTGGCCTGGGCCTTGCCCTTCAGCTGCGACCACTTGCCGGAAATGATGTCTTTGTTCATTGCTGGGAATCCTTGGTTGCAACGGCGTTCTTACCGTGACTGCAGCTTCCCGCATCCGCTGTTGAAAGGCGGTCAACCGCTCATGAAACACATGCTCACGTGCTTGAATGGTTCACTCCATCGCCACACGCGATGGCAACAACACGGCAGCACACACGCACAGAAAAGGCCGGGAAGATCCCGGCCTTTTTCTGTTCCACACCGCGTCGGGCTTAGTTGCCCTTGGCGGCATCCTCGACCTTTTCACCGGCCTTCTGCACGTCCTTGCCGGCACCGGCAACGGTGTTGCAGCCGGCCAGCATGGCCACCGAGAACATCGACAACAGCATCAGGGCAACTACGCGCTTCATGGGCTTCTCCTTGGGTTCGCCGCTTCACCGCTACAACGCGGATGGGGTTCTGTCGCTCGGCAGGCAGGGGCCGAAGCCACCGCCGCCGCGTGAGGTGCAATCTGGCGGCTGCGGCGTGCAGCGGGTGTGAACGGATCGGCGATCCGTTCAGGGATGCCCTCAATCGCGCATCAGCGTGGATTTGCCGAACAGGCTTTCCACCAGGTCCACGGCCAGTTCGGCGGTGGCGTTCTGCTTGTCCAGCAGCGGATTGAGCTCGACGATATCCAGCGACCCCATGCGCCCGCTGTCGGCGATCATTTCCATCACCAGCTGCGCTTCGCGGTAGTTCACCCCGCCCGGCACCGTGGTGCCGACGCCGGGTGCGATGCTCGGGTCGAGGAAGTCGACATCGAAGCTGACATGCAGATGGGTGCTGTCATCGATTCCGGCGAGCGCGGCCTCCACGGTGCGCTTCATGCCGTTCTCATCGATGTAGCGCATGTCGTAGACATCGACCTTGTGGGTCTTGATCAGGCGCTTCTCTTCCGGGTCCACCGAGCGGATGCCGATCTGGTGCACCTGGGCGGGCGTGATTGCCGGCGCACTGCCGCCCAGACGGGTCAGTGCCTCCGGCCCCAGCCCGCACAGGCAGGCCACCGGCATGCCGTGGATGTTGCCCGAGGGCGTGACATCACTGGTGTTGAAGTCCGAGTGTGCATCCAGCCACAGCACGCGCAGGGTCTTACCCTGCTCGCGGCACCAGCGGGCCACTGCGGTGATCGAGCCGATGCCCAGGCAATGGTCGCCGCCGAGCATGATCGGCATGCGCCCGGCCTGCAGCTCGGCATAGCTGGCCTCCATCAGTGCATGGTTCCAGGCCACCACCTCGTCCAGATGGCGGTAGCCTTCGACCGGCTCGGTCCACGGGTTGCGCGGGCCGTCCAGGTTGCCCAGATCGCGCACGTCCACACCGCGCGCCGCCAGCGCCTCCGGCAGGCCCGCCACGCGCAGCGCTTCCGGCCCCAGCCGCGCGCCCCGATGGCCGGCCCCGACATCGGTGGGGACGCCGATCAACGAGACGGAAATGGGATGGGCCATGGGTGCCTCCTGCAACGGAAAAAGAAGCACAGTCTAGCCAGAGCTGTGTGACACGACTCGCGGCGGTGCAGCAGGGCAGACGCGGTCGGCGGTTGCGGAACACCGCACGGCAACGCAGTGTCGGAATCGGCACGTCCGGGCGCCCGTGGGCGATGTAGCCAGCCCGCACGTGAGCGATGGGCCATGACGACGCATGCGCAGATGGCAGGGCACCCAGGCTGGGCGGATGGCAACACTGTGGCGTCTACCGCAGCGCCGATCCTTCAGCACCATCAGGATCGGCGCTGCACTTGCCGGCCATTGCCGTTAGCATCGTGCTGGCTCGGTCTGCCGCACCGGTTAAGCCAGCTTTACTTCGCGTATGTCGCGTCCATTGCCGTGCGTGGGAATCACTGGAATCCGCCATTGCAAAGGCATCGCGCAGGATGTCGCTTTTGCCTTTACATCGCGCGAAACAGGTCAAAAGCGATAATTCATTTTTTCTTTCGAATCGCACGAAGTCATTGGAAAGAATGACTGGCGGGCGGTGTTTGCGCGTGCGCATGATGAATCGCCACCGACAACGGGTGGCCCGGGCTCCAATCCCGGAAGTCGATGTTGTTTACGCTTGTCAGTCGGCGCCACCTGTCTCGGGGTGGCGCCGGCTGGCAATCCGTCTGCCGATCTACGGCGGGCGGTGCGTGGGGGCCTTGTGCCCGCCGGTTCATCGACTCCGGTATTGGAACCACGCATCGTCCGCCACCCTCTGCGGGTGGCGCCTCTGTTCCGCATGAGGATGTCCCATGACCGCACCCCGCTACCCCTATCTGCTTGCCACTCTGGGCGATGCCGCCGAGCACCTGCCCCGCGAACTGGCCGAGCCTCTGGAAGCTGCGCTTTCCGCTGCCGTTGATCTGCCTGAGCCAATCACGCTGGTGGGCTGCCTGCAGCGCATCCGCAGCGGCGATGCCGCCGATGGCCAACCGTGGAAGGGCTCCGTGCCCAGCCCAGGCCAGGGCGTGACCCGTGCGCGTACCGACCGCGCCGCCGCCGGCCTGATCACGCTGCTGGAGGTATTCCACGCCGCCGAGCGCGTACGTGTGGATGGCGCCGAAAAGGACGACATCGGCAACGGCGCGCGCGAAGGCCTGCTGCTGGCCTGCCGGGGGCTGGCGGAGTATGTGGAGCTGCAATTGCATGCGGCATGAGCCGCGCCACGACCGCCAATTGTTTTGATTCGGCAAATAGTGATGGCGCTTTATAGGCGTTTATCCAGCCAATCGAGAGGACTACCTTAGGGCTCATCGATCCCCTTCTGGAGAATCCCATGAGCAAGCGCAATGCCGTTTTCCCGGCCGGCCGGCAGGACCTGTACACCTCGCAGACCTATTCGGCTGCGATCCAGTCGGGTGACCTGCTGTTCGTGTCCGGCCAGGTGGGCAGCCGCAGCGACGGGACACCCGAGCCCGACTTCGAGGCGCAGGTCCGCCTGGCCTTCGCGAACCTGGAGGCAACCCTGAAGGCCGGTGGTTGCGGGCTTGACGACATCGTCGACGTGACCACCTTCCATACGGACCCGCAGAACCAGTTCGGAACCGTCATGACCGTAAAGAGCGAGGTCTTCCCCGAGAAGCCCTATCCCAACTGGACGGCGGTGGGCGTCAACTGGCTTGCCGGATTCGACTTCGAGATCAAGGTGATCGCCCGCATTCCGGGCTGAGCAAGCCGCGCCCGGGAGATCGTGTGCGCGAGCGCGTGCCGCTCAGGCAGCGGTCGCGAAATCAGGACTCCGCTCGCCGGACAGCGCCCGATAGGGCACGTGCGATATCGCCCAGTGTCTTGGCAGTGAAGGCCGAATCGCCATTGCTTTCAACGATGCAGGCATCGAGATAGGCGGCCATTTCTTCAGGCGTACGAAGATGCGTGGCCACGTCAAATGCTTCGAGTTCACTCTTCTTTTTGACAGCCCTGCGTATGCGACTCCGGCGCCTGGCAAACGCGCTGCAATTCGCCACAGGAGAAAGAACGCTGCGGAAGCGAGCGACTGCGGGATGGTGCCGCTTATCCGAATCGAACGGATGACCTACTGTTTACAAGACAGTTGCTCTACCAACTGAGCTAAAGCGGCATGGGTGACGCACCGGCGGCAGCGCCGCAGTGGGGGGATTCTAGCGCAGTCGCGCGCATTCCAGCGACTGTTGCCGGGCGGCGCCGCTGCGCTGCTGTACCTGCGCAGGCTGTGCGGTGCCGGCCAGCTGCCCGTCCAGCCACCACTGGCCGGCATCACCGCTGGCTACCAGGCGCGGCTGGAAGCCGGCGGCCTGCACCGCAGCGATACGCCGCTCGGCGCCTTCGCGGTTGCGGTACTGGCCCAGCGCCACGGCGTTGGCGTCCTCACCCTGGCTGATGATGTAGTAGTCGCCCAGGCCCGCAGCGACGATGCGCTTGACCGTGGCCTGCGCCTCTTCGCGGCTGGCGGCGGCCGGCAGCAGCACGCGGTAGCGGGCACTGCCGCTGGCGGCCGGCTGCTCGCGCAGGCGCGCCTGGCTGAGCAGTGCGCCGGCCCGGCCCTGCGCCGCGCTGGCGGCGGCACGATCGGCGAACGGACCCAGCGCGATGCAGCGCGGCGGCTCGCTGGCGGCAGGCGCCTGCGCGACCGGCGGTGCGACCGGCGCCGGCGCTGGCGTCGGGCTGGAGGTTGCCTCCGCACCCGGCGCTTTGGCCGGTTCGGCTTGCGGCTTGGCCGGCGCGGCAGGGGCAGGAGTGGACGCCACGGCGGTCGCCGCTGCGGGTTCGCGCTCCACCAAGGCTGGCGCCGATGCCTCCGACGATGCCTGCGCGGCCACCGCCGCATCGGTGCCGCCGGGCACCCAGCGCAGTTCCGCCACGCCGGCGGGCCGCGGTGGCGGCGCAGGCTTCTGCGGCGCATCGCGCAGCAGCCACCAGCAGGCAACGCCAAGATTGAGGATGGCCAGAACGACGATCAGGGCACGGGTGAGCATGCGCGGATACTAGCCTGCGGGCTGGTGCACCGCCCAGCGGGCGAGGCCGTCCAGCACCAGCGAGGGGTGGTAGTCGGCGCCGTCCAGCAATGGCATCAGCGCGGGCGCGCCGCCACCGTGCACCAGCAGCGACGGCATCACACCCAGCAGTGCCTGCGCCTGCTGCGCGCTGCGCTCGACCAGCGCCACCGCGGCACCATCGCAACCGGAGGCGAGTGCATCGGCGGTGTCATTGGCAAACTCGCTGTAATCGCCGCCACTGGCGGGCAGCTGCACGGCGCGCGCGTGCAGTGCTTCGCGCATGGTGGTGGGTGATGCGGCGATGCGGCCGCCGTGATGCTGGCCACGGGCATCGAGCAGGTCGATGGTCAGCGCCGTGCCCACGCCCACCACCAGCACCGGGCGCTGCGCCTTGGCGGCGGCCAGCAGGGCAAGGAAGCGATCCACGCCGAACTTCTCCGGGCGCGCGTAGGCGATGCGCACGCCTGCGCATTCGGCGCTGGTGCGCACCACATGCACGTGGTCGAAGCGCCGCTGCAGCTGGTCCAGCATGGCGCTGGTCAGCGAAGGTGCGGCCACGCTGGCGACGAACGCCGTCGCGCCGCTGGGCAGGCTGTGCGGCGGCTGCCCGGCCATGCCTTCGGCGCCATGCGCCCAGGCCTGTACGTCACCCGCGCGATCCCCCTGCAACGGCGCGAACTTGAAGCGCGAATTGCCGAGGTCGAACAACCAGTCGCTCATGCCGCCCTCACCGTGACTTCGCCGGCATGCAGGCGGCGCTCGCAGCCGTCGATGCTCACGCGCAGCGCGCCGTCATCGGCCAGGCCCAGTGCGGTGCCGTGCTGCCACTGCCCCTCCAGCTCGACGCGCACCTCGCGGCCGGCCAGCATGTCGAAGGCGGCGTAGCGCGGCAGGAACGGGGCCAGCCCTTCGCGATCGAATTCCTCCAGCGCCGGCAGCAGCCGTGCAAGCACGGCGGCGACGACGATGTTGCGGTCGACCGGCGCGCCGGCCAGTGTGTCCAGATCCACCCAGGGCTGGGTGATCTGCTCGGCGAACGAGGGCGGCATGTGCGTGTTGATGCCGATGCCGATCACCGCGCGAGCCGGACCGGCGTATTCGCCGCCGCCCTCGGCGAGCAGGCCGACCAGCTTGCGACGGCCATCTACGATCAGATCATTCGGCCACTTCAGCTGCGCCTGGGTGAAACCCAGATCGTGCAGCGCTTCGGCCACGGCGATACCGGCAACCAGGCTCAGCCCCGCCAGCCGGCCAAGGCCCCCGGAGAACAGGCGCAGCACCGACAGATAGACGTGGGCCGCCAGCGGCGAGGCCCAGGTGCGGCCGCGCCGCCCCCGCCCTCCGGTCTGGCGTTCGGCCAGCAGGACGCTGACCCCGCGCTGGGGCGCGCTGCACCGCAGCAATTCGGCATTGGTGGAATCCACCGTCCAGGCCACCTGCAGGTCATGCAGCAGGGACAGGGCATCGGCCGGCAGGGCGGCACGGATGGTCGCCGGGTCCAGCAGCTCGACCGGGCGGGTCAGGCCATAGCCTTCGCCGGCACGGCCCTCGATATCGACACCTGCGGCCCTAAGCCCTTGAATGCGCTTCCAAATTGCCGCCCGGGTCTGGCCCAGCTCACGGGCCAGGGCGTCGCCGGACAGGCGACCGGCAGCGAGTTTGGCCAGCAATTGGCGATCGTCCACGGCAGCTTCCACGAAGTCAGGACGGAATTATGCGGGAAAGCCGCCAGCGACGCCCGCCACGGGGCCGGCGGCGGGCTTCCAATCCGGTGCCGGGTTCGGGCTAGAATCGGGAACTCACCTTCCCTTAACGTGGATGTCGTCAATGCGCCGTTATGCCCATTGCCTGATCCTGCTGACGATGCCCTTCGCGGCGTCGGCCACAGCAGCACTGGATGACAGCCGCGGCGCCTGTGTGTCCTCCAACGGCGATGCCGCCTCGCAGCGCGCACCGACGGCATCGACCACCACGGCCAAGCCTGCTCCGGCACGCCCGGCGGCCAGCAGCGCCACCAGCACCGGCGGTGGCGGCAGCGATGAGGACATGCTGCAGCGGCTGCGTGCGCCGAAGTGGCACAGCTACCTGCCGGGAATGTTCCGCTGATCAAGTCGTTGCTGCAGTGGCTGCGGCCCGCACCGCGGCCGATCGAAGACGCATACTGGGATGAGGCCTGCCGCCGTGCGGCATGGCTGCAGGGGCTTTCCGACGAACGACGCGCCCGGCTGCGCACGCTGGCGGCGCGCTTCCTGCATGAGAAGACCATCACCCCGATCGGCAACCTGCAGCTGCAGGCCGCCGACGGCGTGCTGCTGGCGGCCCTGTGCTGCCTGCCACTGCTCGAGTTCGGCGAGGTGGGGCTGCAGGGCTGGTCGCAGCTGATCGTGTACCCCGACGCATTCCGCGTGCATCGCAGCCACATGGATGCGGCGGGCGTGCTGCACGAATGGGACGACGAGCTGATCGGCGAATCGTGGGACAGCGGGCCGTTGATCCTGTCCTGGGCCGACGTGCAGGCCGATCTGGCCGCACCGCACGAGGGCTACTGCGTGGCCGTGCACGAGATGGTGCACAAGCTCGATGCGCTTGACGGCGCGATGGACGGCACACCGCCGCTGCCGCGTGCTTGGCAACGTGAGTGGGCTGCTGTCTTCCAGCAGTCCTACGATGCGTTCTGCGCGCAGGTGGATGCCGGCCAGGAGACGCTGATCGACCCGTATGCCGCCGAAGCACCGGAGGAGTTCTTCGCGGTCGCCAGCGAGTACCACTTCTCCGCTCCGGACGTGCTGGCCGAAGCGCTGCCCGATGTCGCCGCGCATCTGCGGCGCTTCTATGGTGAACCGCCGGCTCGAGGTGGCTGAGCCATGTCATCGGTTCGCCGGGCGTGGCCCGGCGCTGTCTGCATTCGCGTTGACCGGTGGATCGAAGCAGGCCCGCCCTACGGGCCCGGCGGCAGACGCACTTCGAAGCGGGCGCCTTCCAGTTCGCTGGAACGGCCGACCGCCAGTTCGCCGCGGTAATCCTTGATCAGGTCCTGCACGATCGACAGGCCGATGCCGTGGCCCTGCACGCGTTCGTCGCCACGTACGCCACGCTGCAGCACCTTGCCGATATCGTCCGGCGCGATACCGGGGCCGTCGTCGTCCACGGCCAGCAGCAGGCCGGCGCGGCGTGCATTCGGTGCCGGCAGGGGCTGCGCGGTCAGCAGGACACGGCGCTTGGCCCACTTGAAGGCGTTTTCCAGCAGATTGCCCAGCAGTTCCTGCAGGTCACCCGGCTCGCCATGGAAGCGCGCGGCCGGATCGATGTCGAATTCGCACAGCACGCCCTTGGCGGCATAGACCTTTTCCAGGCCCCGCACGATCTCTTCGGCGTTGGACTCGATCGGCAACGGTGCGGAGAACAGCTTGTGGCCCGACGACGCAGCGCGCGCCAGCTGATAGGACACCAGGTTGTTCATGCGTTGCAGCTGCACGTCCAGCTCTTCGCGCAGCGCGCCATCACCGGCACCGCTGTCCATCTGCGTGCGCAGCACCGCGATCGGCGTTTTCAGGCTGTGCGCAAGATCCGCCAGGGTGTTGCGCTGGCGTTCGAGGTTCTCGCGCTCACTCTCGATGAAGGCATTGATGCTGTCGGTCAGCGGCTCCAGCTCGCGTGGGTGGCGCTCGCTCATGCGCTCGGTCTCGCCGCGCTGCACCTTGGTCAGCTCGGTGATCACGCGACGCAGCGGACGCAGGCTCCACTGCAGGATGACCGTCTGCAGCAGCAGCAGGATCAGGCCGATGCCACCCAGGTAGAACCAGACACGGCTGCGGAACACCCGCAGCTGCGCACCGAGCGCGCGCGAGTCTTCCATCACGTAGATGGTGTACGGGAACTCGGTGGCGGGATCGGCATCGGCGTCCCACACCAGGCCCAGGCCGTAGCGGTACACCGAGCCCTGGCTGCCGTCGATCTGGATCATCGGCAGCGGGCCTTCGAACACCTCCTGGCGTGGCGCAAGCAGGCCGCCGCCGACGGTGGGCAGCATCGGGCCTTCGGCCGACATTGAATTGCCCTTGCCGTCCGGCATCACCACCTGCAGGTAGAGACCGCTGCCGGGCACGTCGAAGCGCGGGTCCGGTGGCTGCTCGCGGATGTACAGCGAACGGTCGCGGGTGAAGTCGATGCCGGCCGCATAGGCGGTGGCGTAGTTCTTCAGGCGCTCACGCAGGTTGGCCTTCGCCGTATCGGCGAAGGCGGCGTCCAGCGCGTAACCGGCCAGGGCGAGGAACGCGACCAGGCCCACGGACGCGGCGAACAGCTGGCGCGCCTGCAGGGAGCGCGGCCGCCAGCGTCGGAAGAACCACAGACGGCCGGACATCGTGCAATCGCCAGGGTGAGCCGGCTCAGCCCTCGTTGCGCGGGATCGCGAAACGGTAGCCGCGGCCGCGCACGGTCTCGATCGGCTTCAGTTCGCCGTCCGGGTCCAGCTTCTTGCGCAGGCGACCGATGAACACTTCCAGCACGTTCGAGTCGCGGTCGAAGTCCTGCTGGTAGATGTGCTCGGTGAGGTCGGCCTTGGAGACCAGTTCACCCGCATGCATCATCAGGTACTCCAGCACCTTGTACTCGTAGCTGGTCAGGTCGACATTGCTGCCGGAAACGCTGACCGTCTGCGCGGCAAGATCCAGTGCGACCGGGCCGCATTCCAGCGTCGGCTTGCTCCAGCCGGCGGCGCGGCGCAGCAGCGCGTTGACGCGGGCCAGCAGCTCTTCGACGTGGAACGGCTTGACCAGGTAATCGTCGGCGCCCTGCTTCAGGCCCTCGACCTTGTCCTGCCAGCTCGACCGCGCGGTCAGGATCAGCACCGGGAACTTCTTGCCCTCGTCACGCAGCGCCTTGATCAGCTCCATGCCCGACATCTTGGGCAGGCCGAGGTCGATGATGCCGACGTCGAACGGGACTTCGCGCCCCATGTAGAGGCCTTCCTCGCCGTCCTGCGCAGCATCGACGGCAAAGCCTTCGCGCTTGAGCCGGGCTGCCAGGGTCTCACGCAGCGGGGCTTCGTCTTCGACCAGAAGGATACGCATGAACTCTCCCTAGTGTCCTGGGTGTGGCCCGGAGGCCAGTGGGGTACGGGTTGATAGCGACAACTATCCCTGTTCAGGGGTTATCGCCGCGTAGTGAAGACATATCCGACCGCGGCGTGCGCGGCTGTGAACGCGACGGGGCGGGGTCGTCCATGTAGCGGACCCGGCCCCGGTCGTCCATGTACTTGACCCGGTTGATGTCACGACCATCGAACGGCACCCGTTCGGCGCCCAGGATGTGGCCACCGGTGGTGCGCTGCACGCGGCGCACGGCATCGGACAGCGAGCGCTCGTCGCCACGGCCACCCCGCTCGCTCCGCTCCATCATCTCCGCCCGGCCGTGTTCCGCACGCGGGGGCTGCTGTGCCATTGCCGACGACAGCGGCGCAGCCGCCAGCACCACGCAGGTGGCCAGGGCAATGCGGCAATGGAGGGGAGCGGAAGACATCGATGCGATCCTAGCCGAGCACGGCGATTCGTTCAAAAGTCGTAAATCCGGGAACCGGGTGCGGGACCCGGTCTTTACAATTCCTTTGCAAATTCTTGGTTTGGGGCAGTGAATCCGATCTGAACTTTTCCGGGCGAACCGCAGGTTTGTTCATCTAAGTGAACATTCGGGACGAATCGGCCGGCATTGTCAAGTCAGGAATGTGACGTACGTCACGCAGCGGCACGGTCAGCGTCGCGCTCGGTGACGGCAAGGGCCTGTTCGACCAATGTCCAGTCGGCGCCTGGACGGTGCGCACCCTCGCTCAATACCTGGCGGAACGCGCGCCCACCGGGCTGCCCATGGAACAGGCCGAGCAGGTGACGGGTGATGTGCTTCAGGGCCATGCCCTCGCCCAGACGGGCCTCGACATACGGGCGCAGCGCGCGCAGCAGGTCCGCGCGCGACCGCAGCGGCGTACCGGTGTGCAGCGCTTCCAGCTGATGCAGCAGATAGGGATCGTGGTACGCGGCCCGGCCCAGCATCACGCCATCGACATGGCCGGCCTGGGCCTGCACGGCTTCCATGCTGGCCAGGCCACCGTTGAGCACCACCGGCAGCGCAGGCCGCTCCTGCTTCAGGCGGTAGGCCCAGTCGTACTTCAGCGGCGGAACCTCACGGTTCTCCTTGGGCGACAGGCCCTTCAGCCAGGCATTGCGCGCGTGCACCACCACCATTGCTGCACCGGCAGCGACCTGGCGATCGACGAAGCTGGCGAACGCCTCGTACTCGTTGTCCTCATCCACGCCCAGACGGCACTTCACCGTCACCGGGATGTCGACCGCATCGACCATCGCGGCCACGCATTCGGCCACCAGCACCGGCTCGCGCATCAGGCAGGCACCGAAGCGGCCCGCCTGCACGCGATCGGACGGGCAGCCGCAGTTGAGGTTGACCTCGTCGTAGCCCCAGTCCGCGGCGATGCGCGCGGCCTGCGCCAGCAGGGCCGGATCGCTGCCACCCAGCTGCAGGGCCAGCGGCTGTTCGCTGCGGTCGAAGCCGAGCAGGCGCTCGCGGTCACCATGGATGACCGCGTTGGCGTGCACCATCTCCGTGTACAGCCGCGCCCCGGGAGCCAGCACGCGATGGAACACGCGGCAATGGCGGTCCGTCCAGTCCATCATCGGGGCGACGGACAGGCGCAGGGATTCGGCGTAACGGGCGGTGGCGGACGTCATCGGGGCGTTGATCGTGGAGACCGGCATTGCCAGTGAGATCAATAGTTTACACCGGGTGGCTGAATGCGCCCGGTCAGCCGCGCGGCGAGCGCCGGTTGGGCCCGGTTCCGGCTGGCGGCCGGGCATGGCCCGGCGCCACCAGCATGCCCTACGCGATCAGTGCCCGCCGCGTGCGCCACCCACCTGCTCGATCAGCGTCTGGCTGGCCGCATTGAGCCCCACCACGGTTACCTCTGCTCCGTGCGCGGCCAACTTTTCCTGCGCGCGCTCCAGCGCGGCCACGGCGGTCAGATCCCACAGGTGGGCATCGCGCAGATCAATCTGCACCTTCGGCGCCACATGCTGATAGTCGAACGCTGCGCCCAACTGCCCCGCCGAGGCAAAGAACACCTGCCCGCGCACGCGATAGACCTGCGTCTCATGGGCATCGTCGCGCTGCACCTCCAGCAAGCGGCCTACTTTGCGCGCGAAGAACAACGCCGACAGCAGCACGCCGCTGAGCACGCCCTTGGCCAGGTCGTGGGTGGCCACGGTAACCACCACGGTCAGCAACATCACGGCCGAGGAACTGCGCGGGTGCGTGCGCAGGTCGCGCAGCGAGCGCCAGCTGAAGGTGCCGATGCTGACCATGATCATCACCGCCACCAGGGCGGCCATCGGGATCTGCCGCACCAGGTCGCTGCCGTACACCACCAGTACCAGCAGCAGCACGCCAGCCACCAGGCACGACAGGCGGCCACGGCCACCGGAGGTCACGTTGATGACCGACTGGCCGATCATCGCGCAGCCGGCCATGCCGCCGAGAAAGCCGGTTACCGTATTCGCCACGCCCTGGCCGATGCATTCGCGATTGCGCTCGCTGGGTGTCTCGGTGATGTCCTCGACGATCTGCAGGGTCATCATCGATTCGAGCAGGCCGACCACGGCCAGCGTGGCCGACACCGGCAGCAGGATGCGCAGCGTCTCCCAGCTGAGCGGGACATCAGGCAGCAGGAAATGCGGCAGGCTGTCGGGCAACTGGCCCATGTCGCCAACACTGCGCACGTCGATACCGAAGCCGATCACCACCGCAGTGAGCAGCACGATGGCCACCAGCGGCGAGGGCACGGCGCGGGTGAGGCGCGGCAGCAGATAGATGATGGCCAGCGCCGCCGCGCACAGCACGTAGACCGTAGGGCCGCGGCCGATCAGTTCCGGCATCTGCGCCAGGAAGATCAGGATCGCCAGCGCATTGACGAAGCCGGTGATGACCGAGCGCGAGACGAAGCGCATCAGCGAGCCCAGTTTGAACACGCCTGCCAGCACCTGCAGCAAGCCGGCCAGGATGCTGGCGGCGAACAGGTACTGCAGGCCGTGATCCTTCACCAGGTCGACCATCACCAGCGCCATCGCGCCAGTGGCAGCAGAGATCATGCCAGGGCGGCCACCCGCGATGGCGGTGATGACGGCGATGGAGAAGGCGGCGTACAGGCCGACCTTGGGGTCGACGCCGGCAATGAGCGAGAACGCGATGGCCTCGGGAATCAGGGCCAGGGCGACGACGATGCCGGACAACAGGTCGCCACGGACGTTGCCGAGCCATTGCTGGCGCAGGGGATAGGACGTTTGCATGGGAAAGCTCCGCGCGCAGGCGGGCGTGGCCGCATGGCGCTGCAGTGGAAAGACACGGGTTCCTGAGCCGGGCGGGCCGGCTGCCGATGTGCGGCAAGGGTCAGGGTGGCGTGATCACTGCAGGCGGGTGTCGGTACGTGGGAGGGGCGCAGTCTACGGGAAGCGGCTGCATGAAGGTAGCGCGGTCGGCCGCCAGACGCAGCGGAGCATGGCTCCGCTCTACAATCGGGTCATGGCTACCGATCGCCCCCACTTCTTCGACCCCACCACCGAACAGGGGGTGCTGCGCCTGTCGATTGCCGGTGCGTTGCTGCTGGCGCTGACTGCTGTGGTGTTCGGCCTGCTGGCCAATTCCTCGCTCATCATCTTCGATGGCATCTACGGGCTGATCGATGTGGTGATGACCTGGCTGTCGCTGCTGGTCGCGCGCCTGATCGCGCTGTCGACCAACACCGATGCGCTGCAGTCGCGCCTCAACCAGCGCTTCACCATGGGCTTCTGGCACCTGGAACCGATCGTGCTGGGCGTGAGCGGCACGCTGATGATCGGTGCGGCGCTGTATGCACTGGTCAATGCCGTGGACGCGCTGATGTCCGGCGGCCGCCACATCGCGCTGGGGCCGGCGATGATCTTCGCCGCGCTGTCCCTGCTGGCCGAGGCAGCGCTGGGCGTGTTCGTGCTGCGCGCCAACCGCCGCATCGGGTCGGAGTTCATCGCGCTGGACGCGAAGAACTGGATGATCGCGGCCAGCATGTCGGCCTGTTATCTGGTCGCCTTCCTGGGCGGCGCGCTGGTGCGTGGCACCGCGTGGGACTGGATCGGGCCGTACATCGATCCGGCCATCCTCGCCTTCGTCTGCGTACTGGTGATGATCGCGCCGCTGGGCACGGTACGGCGGGCATTGGCCGGCATCCTGCTGGTGACCCCGCCGGAGCTGCAGGCCCACGTGGACGCAGTGGCGCGCACGATCGTCGCCAGGCATGGCTTCGTCGAACACCGAAGCTATGTGGCGCAGGTGGGACGTGGCGAGCAGATCGAGCTGTTCTTCGTGGTCCCGGCCGATGATCCGCCGCGGCCCCTGCGGGAGTGGGACCAGCTGCGTGACGAGATCGGCGATGCACTGGGCGAAGCCTCGCCGGACCGCTGGCTGACCATCATGTTCACCACCGATCGGGAATGGACGATCTAGACCGACAGGACGATCGATCAAATTTCTCGGACGGTCTGTCACCCATCGTCCTTGGAAAGCGGGCAAAGTAGGCTCCAACGCACTACCACCCACTGACCAGGAGCATCCCGATGTCCATCGAAAAGGTTCTGTACACCGCCCAGGCGACCTCCACCGGCGGCCGCGAAGGCCGTTCCGTCTCCTCCGACAACGTGCTCGACATCCAGCTGTCGACCCCGCGCGAGCTGGGCGGCGCGGGCGGCCCGGGCACCAACCCGGAGCAGCTGTTCGCCGCCGGCTACTCGGCCTGCTTCCTGGGCGCGCTGAAGTTCGTGGCCGGCCAGGCCAAGGTCGCGCTGCCGGCCGACACCACCGTGACCGGCAAGGTGGGCATCGGCCAGATCCCGACCGGCTTCGGCATCGAGGCCGAGCTGACCATCAACGTGCCGGGCGTGCCGCGCGAGCAGGTTGAAGCGCTTGTGCAGAAGGCGCACATCGTGTGCCCGTACTCGAATGCCACCCGCGGCAACATCGACGTGACGCTGATCGTCGCCTGATGGGGCCGGGGTCGGATCCCTTTGCAACGGCAAAGGGCTCTGACCCCGGGGCTCCAAGCGCAAAAAAAATGGGCGGATGCCGGTCGAAACCAGGCATCCGCCCATCCCACCCCGGGTGGGCCCCGGCACGCGGCCGGGGACGCATTCGCTTACTTCTCGCTGGTGATGAGCTGTACCACGCTGGAGAAATCCAGCTTGCCGCGCCCAGCCTGGTGATTCATCGAATACAGGTTGCGGGCCACTTCACCCAGCGGGATCGAGGCGCCGACACTCATCGCCGCTTCCACTGCCAGGCCCATGTCCTTGAGCATCAGGTCGCTGCCGAAGCCGCCGCTGTAGCCACGCGAGGCCGGCGCATTCTCCAGCACGCCCGGCCACGGATTGCACACTTCGGTGGCCCAGCTGCGGCCGGTGCTCACCGCCATCATCTGCGACAGCACCTTCGGGTCCAGACCGTGCGCCACGCCCAGTGCGATGGCCTCGCCGGTGACGGCCATGATCACGCCCAGCGCCATGTTGTTGCACAGCTTGGCCACCTGGCCGGCACCACTGGCGCCAACGTGGAAGATGTTCCTGCCCATCGCCTGCAGCACCGGGCGCGCACGCTCCAGTGCATCCTCTTCACCACCGACGATGAAGGTGAGGGTGCCGGCCTGGGCACCGGCCGTGCCGCCGGAAACCGGCGCATCGATCATCTGCAGGCCGCGTGCGGCCGCCGCTTCGGACACCTTGCGGGCGCTGGCCGGAGCGATCGTGCTGCAGTCGATGACCAGCGCCCCGGCCGGAATCGCGGCGAGAATGCCGTCATCGCCGAGGTACAGGCCTTCGACGTGGCGACTGGCCGGCAGCATCGAGATCACCACCTCGGCGTCGGCCAGGGTGTCACGTGCTGAGGACGCGGCACCGGCACCGGCGTCGACGGCGGCCTGCACGGCGGCCGGCACCAGATCGAACACGCGCACGGTGTGGCCGTTCTTGACCAGATTGGCGGCCATCGGGCCACCCATGTTGCCCAACCCAATGAATGCAATGCGGCTCATGCCAGGCTCCTTTCAGCGGCAGGGGTACCCAGGTCGGCCAGCGGATGCGCGGCATCGGCCCAGGGCGAAGCGAAGAACGTATCGGCCCACAGGGCGCTGGCTTCGGCCAGCGTGGCCGGGTTCCACGACGGCGTGCGGTCCTTGTCGATCAGCAGCGCACGGATGCCTTCGGCGAAATCGCCGTGGGCGGCGCAGTGCAGGGCGACGATGTACTCCAGGCGGTAGACCGCAGCCAGGTCCTGGCCCGCACTGCGGCGCTGCAGCTCGAACGCCAGCCGCGCCGAACCGGGCGCGCCGGCCGCGAGGGTCTTCTGGGCGGCCTGCAGCCAGGCATCCTCGGTCTGCAGGTGGGCGATGCCTTCGACGATGGCATCGAGGTCATCGCCGTCGCACAGTGCGTCGACCTTCGCCGCGTTGGCCAGCAGCGGACCGGTCGCGGCATCGCTGGCATACGATTGCAGCAGGTGGCCCAGGCGCTCGTGGTTGCTCGCGGCGTCGCGCGACCAGGCCACCTGCAGCAGTGCATCGAACACATCGCTGCGGCGCGCTTCGGCCACGTGCACGTCGGCCAGGCCGGCATAGATCGCATCGCCCGGGTTGAGCAGTGCACCGGTCAAGGCCAGGAACAGGCCACCCTTGCCCGGCACGCGCGGCAGCAGCCAGCTGCCACCCACGTCCGGGAACAGACCGACGGTGATCTCCGGGAACGCGAGCTTGGAGCGCTCGCTGACCACGCGGTGGCTGGCACCGGACATCAGGCCGATGCCCCCTCCCATGACGATGCCATGGCCCCAGCACAGGATCGGCTTGGCATAGGTGTGGATGAGGTAATCCACGCGGTACTCGACGTCGAAGAACTCGGCCGCGTAGTCGTTGTCGCGGATATCGCTGCGGCCGGCCTCGCGGAATGCACGCATGCTCTGGTACAGGCTGTGCAGGTCACCGCCGGCGCAGAACGCCTTTTCACCGGCGCCCTGCAGCACCACCATCGCAATGCCGTCGTCGTCGGCCCAGGCATTGAGCTGCTTCAGCAGCAGGTGCGCCATCGGCAGCGAGAAGCCATTGAGCGTGCGCGGCGCGTTCAGCGTGGCGATGCCGATGCGCGCGCCATTGCCGGCCACGCGCTCTTCGAACAGGACCGGCGCTTCGTCGGCGACCGTGGTCATGCGTTCTTCCACTGCGCGGCGCGCTTTTCCAGGAAGGCGTTCACGCCCTCGACCTGGTCGGCGGTATCGAACAGATCGACGAAGGCCTCGCGTTCGGCCACCAGCGCCGAGGCGTGGGTGCCGGTGCGGGTGGACTGCACCAGCGTCTTGCAGGCCGCGATGCTGGTCGGGCTCTGCTTGCCGGCCTTCTTCGCCCATTCCAGCGCCAGCGCCTTGGACTCGCCCTTGCCGACCTTCTCCTCGGCCAGGCCGATGCGCAGCGCGGTCTCGGCATTGATGCGCTCGCCCAGCAGGATCATGCGCTTGGCCCAGCCCTCGCCCACCAGCCGTGGCAGGTTCTGGGTACCACCGGCGCACGGCAGCAGGCCGACGGTGGCCTCCGGCAGCGCGACCTGGGCGTGGTCTTCGATGATGCGCAGGTCGCAGGCCAGCGCGCATTCCAGCCCGCCGCCCATCGCATAGCCGTTGATTGCGGCGATCGACACGCCGCGGAAGCCGGACAGCGCCTCGAAGGCTTCGCCGAAGCGGCGTGCGGCCTCGCGCGCGGCGGCCTTGTCGCCGGAGGCGAACTGGTTCAGATCCGCGCCGGCGGAGAAGAACTTCTCGCCATCACCGGTGATCACCAGCGCGTAGATGTCGCGGTCCGCATTGAGCGCAGCCACCAGGTCGCGCAGCGCGGACAGGCTGTGCACGGTCCAGGTATGCGCCGGCGGGTTGTGCAGGGTGACCACGGCGGTGTGGCCATCGGCCTCGACCTTCAGGCCCACGTGCTCCTGGGTACGCCAATCCTTCATCGCAGTTCCTCTTCGGTGTTGAGCAGGTGACGGGCAACGATCACCCGCATGATCTCGTTGGTGCCTTCCAGGATCTGGTGCACGCGGCAGTCACGCAGCAGGCGTTCGATCGGGTATTCGCGGATGTAGCCGTAGCCGCCGTGGATCTGCAGCGCTTCGTTGCAGACAGTGAAACCGGCATCGGTGGCGAAGCGCTTGGCCATTGCGCACCACACGTTGGCGTCGCTGGCGCCGGCATCGAGCTTGCGCGCGGCGGTATGCACCATCTGCCGGGCGGCCACCAGCTGGGTGACCATGTCGGCCAGCTTGAACTGCAGTGCCTGGAACTCGGCCAGCGCCTTGCCGAACTGGCGACGCTCGCCCATGTAGCGGCGTGCGGCATCCAGCGCGCCCTGCGCGGCACCCAGCGAACAGGCGGCGATGTTGATGCGGCCGCCATCGAGTCCCTTCATCGCCAGCTTGAAGCCACCGCCTTCCTCTCCCAGAAGGTGGCTGACCGGCACGCGGACGTTCTCGAAGGTGATGCCACGGGTGGGCTGGCTGTTCCAGCCCATCTTCTCTTCCTTGCGGCCGAAGCTGATGCCCGGCAGGTCCGACGGCACCGCGATGGCGCTGACGCCGCCGGCACCGGCACCGCCGGTGCGCGCCATCACCACCAGCAGTTCGGTGGCGCCGGCGCCGGAGATGAAGGCCTTGGCGCCGTTCAGCACGAAGTGGTCGCCATCGCGCACGGCGGTGGTTTTCAGCGAGGCGGCATCGGAACCGGCGCCCGGTTCGGTCAGGCAGTACGAGGCCAGCTTGATGCCCGCCGCCAGATCGTTGCCCCACGCGTCGCGCAGTGCCGGCTGACCCCACTTGGACACCATCCACGAGGCCATGTTGTGGATGCTGATGTAGGCCGCCGTCGAGGGGTCGACACTGGCGAGCTCCTCGATGACGACGGCGGCGTCCAGCCGGCTCAGGCCGCTGCCACCCACTTCCGGGTCCATGTACAGACCGCAGAAGCCCAGTTCTCCGGCCTTGGCGATCGCCTCGCGCGGAAAGATGCCCTCCGCATCCCATCGCGCGGCGTGCGGCGCCAGTTCGGCCAGTGCGAAGTCGCGGGCGGCCTCGCGGTAGGCCTGCTGCGCTTCTTCCAGTTCCGTCGTCATCGAGTGGCTCATGGCTGCTCCTGCCGTTACTTCAGGCTGATCGTGGTGTTGACGCCGTGGCTCAGCGTCTCGTCATCGAACCAGCGCGCGGTGACGGTCTTGGTCTGGGTGTAGAACAGCACCACCTGCTTGCCGTACGGGCCCAGGTCACCCAGCTTGGAGGCGCGCGAACCGGTGAAGGAGAACAGCGGCACCGGCACCGGGATCGGCACGTTGATGCCGACCTGGCCGACGTCGATGTCTTCCTGGAACCTGCGCGCGGCGGCGCCGGACTGGGTGAACAGTGCGGTGCCGTTGCCGTTCGGGTTGCTGTTGACCATCGCGATGGCGTCTTCCAGCGTTTCCGCTTCCAGGATCACCAGCACCGGCCCGAAGATTTCTTCCTGGTAGATGCGCATGTCGGTGGTGACACCGGCAAAGATGGTCGGGCCGACGAAGTTGCCCTTCTCGAAGCCATCGACCTGCGGATTGCGGCCATCGAGCACCAGCTGCGCGCCCTGCTCCACGCCCGAGGCGATCAGGCCTTCCACGCGCTCGCGCGCGCTGCAGGAAATCACCGGGCCGACATCGGTACCGGACACGGTGCCACCGCTGACCTTCAGGGTCTTGGCCTTGGCCACCAGATCCTGCACCCAGCCGCGCGCTTCACCCACCAGCACCAGCGTAGAGGCCGCCATGCAGCGCTGGCCGGCGGCACCGAAGGCGGCACCGACCATCGCATTGAGGGTCTGCTCCTTGTTGGCGTCCGGCAGCACCACGGCGTGGTTCTTGGCGCCCATCATGCACTGCACGCGCTTGCCGGCCAGCGACGCACGGTTGTACACGTGGGTACCCACGCGGGTGGAACCCACGAAGGAGACCGCCTTGATGTCCGGGTGGTCGCAGATCGCGTTGACCACTTCCTCGCCACCGTGGACCACATTCAGCACGCCCTTCGGAATGCCGGCTTCCAGCGCAAGTTCAACCAGGCGCATGGTGACCATCGGGTCCTGCTCGGACGGCTTGAGAATGAAGGTGTTGCCGGTGGCGATGGCCATCGGGAACATCCACAGCGGAATCATCGCCGGGAAGTTGAACGGGGTGATGCCGGCGCACACGCCCAGCGGCTGCATGATCGTGTAGGTATCCACGCCATTGGCCACGTTGTTGGCCAGCTCGCCCAGCTGCAGGTTGCCGATGGCGGCGGCGTGCTCGACCACTTCCAGGCCGCGGAACACATCGCCTTCGGCATCCGGCAGGGTCTTGCCCTGTTCGGCGGTGAGGATGTGCGCCAGCTCGCTCATGTTCTCGCGGATCAGCTGCTGGTACTTCAGGAAGATGCGCGCACGGGTGCCGATCGGGGTCTTGCGCCAGGTCTTGAACGCTTCCTTGGCGGCGGCCACGGCAGCGTCCACTTCAGCGGTGGTGGCGAACGGGACCTGGGCCAGCACGTCCTGGGTGGCCGGGTTGATCACGTCCTGCCAGTGGGAGGTCGCCGATTCGACGAACTGGCCATCGATCAGCATGCGGATACGGGGCGCTGCAACAGTCATGACGACATCCAGGGGTGCGAAAGATGCTTGGCATTATTCACAGCCGCCGCCTCGATTTCCGGCCTGAATCCGCTTAATCTGGCCAACACCCCTCACGATTCCTGTTAATTCTGTGAATCTGCCGTCTTCACAGCGCCAGCTGGGCCTGCGCCTGCTGCGCCTGCGCGAGCAGCGCGGCTACAGCCAGATCGACCTGGCCCGCGCCCTGGGCCTGTCTGCCAGCTACCTGAACCAGATCGAGCGCAACAAGCGCCCGTTGACGCCCGCCGTGCAGAAGAAGCTGGGGGAGGTGTTGGGCGACGTTTCCGCCCTGTTCGACGAGGATGAACCCGCGGCATTGCAGGAATCATTGGCCGAAACCCTGCGGGACCTGGGGCTGGCCGACGTCAGTGCCACCGAGCTGCGGGCACTGGCCGGCAACCTGCCGCAGGTGAGCCGGGCGCTGCTGGACCTGCATCGCCGCCACCTGGCGTTGCGGGAACATGCCGCCGCACTGGAGTTCCAGCTGGGCGAACCCGGTGCCGGCAGCACCCTGCCGGCGGGCGACCAGGTGCGCGAGTTCTTCAACCGCATGCACAACCACATCCCGGAGCTGGATGAGCTGGCCGAGCAGTTGTTCGCCGAATGGGGACTGTCGCCGGGGCACGTCGCCCCGCGCCTGCGCCAGTTGCTGGCCGATCGCCACGGCGTGCTGGTGGAAGTGACTGCCTTGCAGGCCGGGCGCGAGAAGCGCCACTACGATGCCGGTGCCCGCCGGCTGTGGCTGCCGGACTACCTGGAGCCGGGCCAGCAGGCCTTCCAGATGGCCGCCGAACTTGCACTGCACGGCTACCTGCCGCAGATCGATGCGGTGATTGCCCGCGCCGGATTCAGCGACGAGGCGCGCATCGCGCAGGCGCGCATCGGCCTGTCGAACTATTTCGCCGGGGCCCTGGTAATGCCCTACCTGCGCTTCCTGCGTGCGGCCGAAGCCAGCAGCTACGACATCGAGCTGCTGGCGCACCAGTTCGGTGTCGGCTTCGAAGCAGTCTGCCACCGGCTGAGCACGCTGGCCCGCCGCAGCGCGCCCGGCCTGCCGTTCTTCTTCATCCGTGTGGACCGCGCCGGCAACGTCTCCAAGCGTCACTCGGCCACCGACTTCCACTTCTCGCAGGTGGGTGGCTCATGCCCGCTGTGGATCGTCTACGAGGCGTTCAACCAGCCCGGCCGCATCCTGACCCAGACCGCGCGCATGCCCGATGGGCGGCGCCACTTCTGGCTGGCCCGGCAGGTCAGCAGCGGCCCGGTTGGTCACGGCCAACCACGCAAGACCTTCGCAGTAGCGCTGGGCTGCGACCTGCAGCATGCCGAGCGGCTGGTGTATTCGCTGGGGCTGGATGTACAGAGCCCGGGCAATTCGGTGTCGATCGGCCCGGGTTGCCGGGTGTGCCCACGCGAGGACTGCATGCAGCGCGCGTTCGCGCAGCTGCCGGGGCGATAGGGTTGGTTCGGCAGGGCTGCGCCCTGCACCTGCACAGGCCGAAGCAACGGCAACGGCAAAAGCTGGCATTCCGCGGGATGGCGGGGCGGATCCGGTTGCGGGGGACGGCGCAAGTACGTCCATGTAGCCTCGGTCGCGCCATCCATGGCGCTCACGCCCCCGCAACCGGACCCACCCCGCCTTCGACAGATCTCCGCAAGCTGTCAGAACGACGCATTGCCCTGGTGGGTGTCGACCTTGGTCGACACGAACGCTGGCGATGAGCCACCGCAGGGATCAGATCGTGCCGACCAAGGTCGGCACCCGCCGGAACAGTTCAATCGGCTGCGGCAGCGGTCAGTAGATCGGCGTCACCTTCATCTGCGGCAGCGGCCGTGGTGCGCCGTCGGTGAGGTCCGGGCCAAGATCCTCCCAGCTGCGGCCCTGCTCCACCATCAGCCCCCACAACTGCTGTGACGCCAGCCGCTTGTCCTCCGAGCCCAGCTTGTACGACGGTGGCGACGGCACGCCGGCAGCCACCATCGTGTACGCCGCCCGATAGGCCAGCACCTGCTGCGCGGGATCGTCGGTACGCGCCACTTCCAGCGTGTAACGCTGGTAGGCCGAGGCCAGGTTGCGCCAGCGGATCCAGTAGTGATTCTCGAAGGAGAACGCGCAGAAGCGCGCACCGGCCAGGCTGCCCTTGTCGGCGATGCGGGTCAGCACCTCCTGCGGCATGTCCAGGTTCATGCCGCCCTCATCACCCTGCAGGGTCACGTGCACGATGCGGTCGCGATAGCCCGGAGCACGCGCCTGCAGCAGGTCGCGCCAGTTCTGCATGGTTGCCACCACCGCGAACAGGAAACGGCCGAGCTCGCCGGCGGCCACCGGTGCGGCGATGGACTGGTAGGTGCGTTGCCAGCCATGACGGTTTTCGCTGGGCAGGAACACCGATCGCTCCAGCGCCTGCCGTGCATTGCCGCCGGAGCTGACCTCCTCCGCATGTTGCGGATAGACCAGGTTGATGGCGAAGGTCGGCCAGCGCGGAAGCGCCGCGTCGAACAGATGGATCGGGAAGTTGCTGCTGATGCCCCCATCGGAGAACCAGCAGATCCGGAAGGCGGTGATCACCGGGCCGCAGGCCTGGCCGGCACTGGTCAGCCCCTCCATGCTGTCGGCCACGTTGTGTTCCGGATCGGAGGCGGTCGCCCCAGGCTCACAGCGGCGCTCGCGGCGCGAGGGCTCATGCAGCGGCACTGCGCTGATCAGCAACGGGAAACTCAGGCTCATCCGCGTTGCCACCAGTACCGGCAGCTGCGGCCCCTGCGGCAGGCGGTAATAGAGTCGTCCATCCACGCCCAGCGGCGGACCCGCATGGTTGACCAGCCACTGCACCACGCTGGCCGGGAACAGCTGGTCGAACTCTTCGCGCAGGAACCAGAACTGCGCGCCGCCCAGCGGCAGCGTGCGGGGTTCGTTGTGCGATACGCAGGTGGTGATCATCTGCAGGGTGATGGCATGCGGGCTGTCCGGCTCGTCGGCATAGCGCGGCGCATCGTGCAGGTCGGCAAAGGTGAGCGGCACATCGGCCGGCTTGCCTGACAGCTGCTGCAGGCAGCCGTGCAGCCATTCCGTCAGCGCCGGCCGGCGCGCGTCGCTGCCGAGGCCGCTGCACAGGCCCAGCAGATTGCGTCGTGCCACCCGCGCGACCCGCAGCGCGGCCCCGGCCACGCCAGCGCCGTAGGCGCACAGCAGGGACGGCAGCAACGTTGCCGCCACTCCACTCCAGCCGCCACCCCACGCGCCCAGCGCGAGCAGCAATGCCAGCGACACCAGCACTTCCAGCGGCGCGATCTGGAACACGGCGATGGCCAGGCACAGCAGCTTGCGGGGCCAGCCTGCATTGCCGGTCAGCACCACCAGCAGCCGATAGGCTGCACGCGCGCCGCGCGCCGGCTGGAACAGACCGTAGATGAACCCGCGCCGCGACAGCTGCGCCGACACCGCCGACAATCCACCGTACCCGGCATCGCCGGGCAGCGGCTCGCCCGCCTGCTGGCGGCGATCACCATAGGCCGCCGCCGCAGCCACCGCGGCGGCGATGGCGCCTGCCGAGGTGCCACCGATGCTCTTGAAGCGATACTCGCGCGCCAGCGCCAGTACCGCATTGGGGTACACGATGCCGCTGGTGATGCCACCTTTCATGACCAGATCGCAGTACTTCGCCGCCACACGTCACCTCCCGTCCGTCGGTTGCCAGTATCGCAAGCCGGCCTCTCACTGCCTGAGAAAGGCGCCACATCCCGGTGGTGTGATGCCAGGCCTTGACCATTGCTGCCAACCGGCCTACCTTGTGCACGCCGAAGGTATTCATCTCTTCATACGAATGAAGGGATGAATTTAAACGGGAATCCGGTGAAGGCGCTTCGCGCGCCCATTCCGGAGCTGCCCCGCAGCGGTGAATGGAAACGAATCCTGCCAACAGCACTGGGCTCGCGCCTGGGAAGCGGCAGGTAGTAGGTGGGCTGCGGCCCGCGTCCAACAGCCCGAATACCGGCCCCGGCCGGGGGACACGACCGTCCCCTGACTCGACCTGGAATCTCCGCGGGGAGGTTGCCGGGGCCGTCGTCGTCCTGCGCCTGCAGGGTGCGCGGCCACGTGCGTCCTTTTCACGGCATCCGGTTCGCCCGCGGGGGCGAAGGTCGCTGGCAAGACGCCCGTGGGCCGGCAACGGCACGCGTCGTCCTGCGGTTCCTTCGTTCCTCAATGCCGACATGCAATGAGGACACGCTGCAATGACCACTGTTACCAACCTGGGCTTTCCCCGCATCGGCGCCAAGCGCGAACTGAAGCGGGCGCTCGAACGCCACTGGGCCGGCGAGGACGACGCCGCCACCCTGCAGGCCACCGCCGCGGCGCTGCGTGCCCGGCACTGGCAGCTGCAGATCGAGGCCGGCGTCGATGTACCGCCGAGCAACGACTTCAGCCTGTACGACCAGGTGCTCGACACCGCATGGCTGTTCGATGCCATTCCCGAACGCTACCGCGAACTGGCCGCGCACGATCCACTGGCCGCCTACTTCGCCACGGCCCGTGGCCTGCAGCGCGATGGCATCGACCTGCGCGCGCTGGAGATGACCAAGTGGTTCGACACCAACTATCACTATCTGGTGCCGGAACTGCACGCGGGCCAGGCCTTCGCCCTGCGCGGTGACAAGCCGCTGACCGAGTTCAACGAGGCCAGGGCGCTGGGCATCCACACCCGTCCGGTGCTGCTGGGGCCGGTGAGCTTCCTGCTGCTGTCCAAGACCACCGACGGCAGCGCCGCGCTGGACCTGCTGGATGCGCTGCTGCCGGCCTATGTGCAGCTGCTCGGCCAGCTGGCCGACGCCGGTGCCGACTGGGTGCAGCTGGATGAGCCGCTGCTGGTGCAGGATCTCGACGCCGATGCGCAGGCAGCCTATGAGCGCGCCTATGCCCGGTTGGCCACGGCACGGCGTCCGAAACTGCTGGTCGCGACCTATTTCGGTGCGCTCGAGGACAACCTGGCGTTGGCCACCGGCCTGCCGGTGGACGGACTGCACGTGGACTTGGTGCGCGCGCCGGAGCAGCTGGACGCCGTGTTGAAGGCGCTGCCGGCCGAGCGCGTGCTGTCGGCCGGCCTGGTCAACGGCCGCAACATCTGGCGCACCCATCTGGACAACGCACTGATCCTGGCCCGGTTTGCCCAGGTGGACCGCGGCGCCGACCGGCTCTGGCTGGCACCGTCCTGTTCCCTGCTGCACACGCCCGTGGATCTTGCGCTGGAAAAGAAGCTTGATGACGAACTGAAGGGCTGGCTGGCGTTCTCCCGGCAGAAGCTGCAGGAACTGCGCCTGCTGGCCGACGCGCTCGATGGCACAGCGGATGCGGAAGCGGGCCTGGCTGCCAATCGCGCTGCGCTGGAGGGGCGTCGTCGCTCGCCACGCGTGCACAACCCGGCCGTGGCCGCACGCCTGGCCGCGCTGACCGTGGCCGATGCGCAGCGGCACACCGCCTACCCACAGCGCCGCGCCGCGCAGCATGCGGCGCTGCAGCTGCCGCTGCTGCCCACCACCACGATCGGTTCCTTCCCGCAGACGCTGGAGGTGCGCGAGGCACGCGCCCGGCACAAGTCCGGCAAGCTGGGCCTGGCCGAGTACGAGGCCTTCCTGGAACAGCAGACCGCGCATGCGGTACGCGTGCAGGAAGCGCTGGGCCTGGACGTGCTGGTCCACGGCGAATTCGAGCGCAACGACATGGTCGAGTACTTCGGCGAGCAGCTGGAAGGCTTCGCCTTCACCGGCAACGGCTGGGTGCAGAGCTATGGCTCGCGCTGCGTCAAACCGCCGGTGATCTTCGGCGACGTCAGCCGCCCGCAGCCGATGACGGTGCGCTGGTCCAGTTACGCGCAATCGCTCACCGACAAGCCGATGAAGGGCATGCTGACCGGTCCGGTGACGGTACTGCAGTGGTCGTTCGTGCGCGACGACCAGGAACGCGATGTGACCTGCCGGCAGATCGCGCTGGCCCTGCGGGACGAAGTGCAGGACCTGGAAGCAGCCGGCATCGGCGTGATCCAGGTGGACGAGCCGGCCATCCGCGAGGGGTTGCCGTTGCGCCGCGCCCACTGGCGCGCCTACCTGGACTGGGCGGTGGAATCGTTCCGCATCAGTACCAGCGGCGTGCGCGATGCCACCCAGATCCACACCCACATGTGCTATTCGGAGTTCAACGACATCATCCACTCGGTCGCAGCGATGGACGCGGACGTGATCTCGATCGAGACCTCACGCTCGCGCATGGAACTGCTGGATGCCTTCGTGAAGTTCAACTATCCCAATGAGATCGGCCCGGGCGTGTATGACATCCACTCCCCGCGCGTGCCGGACAAGGCGGAGATGGTGGACCTGCTGCGCAAGGCGCTGGCCGTGCTGAAGCCGGAGCAGCTGTGGGTCAACCCGGACTGCGGGCTGAAGACCCGTGGCTGGCCGGAAACCCGCGCTGCACTGCAGGCACTGGTTGCCGCCGCAGTGGAACTGCGTGCCGAGCACACCGACGCCCGCGTCGCCTGACCTGTCTCTCCACCCCGATGCACGGGCCGCCGCCGTTGCCGGCGGTCCGTGCGGTACCTGATGATGACCGAGCTCCAACGCCCCACCCTGTCCCTGCCCGCCGACGGCAAGCGCCTGCTGCTGCATTCGTGCTGTGCGCCCTGCTCCGGCGAAGTGATGGAGGCGATCACCGCCTCCGGGATCGACTACGCGATCTTCTTCTACAACCCCAACATCCATCCGGTGAAGGAATACGAGCTCCGCAAGCAGGAGAACATCCGCTTCGCCGAGCAGCATGGCGTCCCCTTCATCGACTGCGACTACGACACCGACAACTGGTTCAGCCGCGCGCGCGGCATGGAGAACGAACCCGAGCGCGGCATCCGCTGCACGATGTGCTTCGACATGCGCTTCGAGCGAACGGCGCTGTACGCGCATGAGCACGGCTACGACACCATCAGCTCGTCGCTGGGCATCTCGCGCTGGAAGAACATGGCGCAGATCAATGACTGCGGCATCCGCGCCGCGGCGCGCTACGAGGGCCTGCAGTACTGGGATTACAACTGGCGCAAGGGCGGTGGTGCCAGCCGCATGATCGAGATCAGCAAGCGCGAGCGGTTCTACCAGCAGGAGTACTGTGGCTGCGTGTACTCGCTGCGCGATGCCAACCGGCACCGCCGGGAGACCGGCCGCGAGCGGATCCGGATCGGGCTGCTGTATTACGGCCGGGACAACGAAACGCCGCAGGGCGATTGACGTGTGGCGAGGGGGCGGCCACGCTGGTCGCCTCTTCCGCCGCGCTGGAACGTCCATGCCCACCCTGCCCGCCACTGTCGCCCTGCTGGTGATCGATCTGCAGCCGGACTTCATGCCCGGGGGCGCGCTGGCCTGCGACCGTGGCGATGCGCTGGTCGCGCCGATCGCGCAGCTGCTGGCGCAGCGCCGCTACCGCACCGTAGTGGCCACCCAGGACTGGCATCCCGCGGACCATGCTTCGTTCGCCAGCCAGCACCCCGGCCATCGTCCGTTCGAAACGATCCTGCTGCATGCGCAACCGCAGACCCTGTGGCCGGACCACTGCGTGCAGGGCAGCGCCGGTGCCGCCCTGCATCCGCAGGTGGACTGGAACATGGCCGACCTGATCCTGCGCAAGGGCACCCGCCAGCAGGTGGATTCCTACAGCGCCTTCCGCGAGAACCACGGTCCCGATGGCGGGCGCCCCGCCACCGGCCTGGCCGGCTGGCTGCATGAGCGCGGCATCGACGAGGTGCACGTCTGTGGCCTGGCCCGCGACTACTGCGTGCTGTGGAGCGCGCAGGACGCAGCCACGTCCGGCTTCAGGGTGAAATTCCTCTGGGACCTGACCCGGCCGGTGACCGAGGCCAACGACGGGATGGTGCGCGAAGCACTGGGCACTGCGGGGATCGGGATCCTCTGACGCACGTCCGGCCGGGCAGGTATCAGCGGAACACCACCGTGCGGTGCCCGTTGAGCAGGATGCGGTGCTCCACATGGCGGCGCACGGCACGCGCCAGCACCTGCGATTCGGTATCGCTGCCCAGGCGTACCAGGTCGCGCGGCGTCATCGCATGATCGACCCGGGCCACGTCCTGTTCGATGATCGGACCTTCGTCCAGATCCTCGGTGACATAGTGCGCGGTGGCGCCGATGATCTTGACCCCGCGCGCGTGCGCCTGGTGATAGGGCTGCGCGCCCTTGAAGCTGGGCAGGAAGCTGTGATGGATGTTGATCGCCCGGCCGGCCAGCGCGCGGCACAGGGTGGGTGAAAGAATCTGCATGTAGCGCGCCAGCACCACCAGGTCGATACGCTCGTGTTCGACCAGATCGATGATCTGCTGCTCCTGCACCGCACGCGTATCCGCGTTCACCGGCAGATGGTGGAACGGCACGCCGTAGGACGCAGCCAGCGGTGCGAAATCGGCATGGTTGGACACCACTGCCGCGATATCCACTTTCAGCTGCCCGCTGTGCGCACGGAACAGCAGGTCATTCAGGCAGTGGCCCTGCTTGCTGACCAGCACCAGCAGGCGCGCACGACGCCGACCGTCCTGCAGCTGCCAGTCCATGCCGAACTCGCGGGCCAGTGCCGCCATGGACGCATGTACCGTGTCCAGGGGCAGGCTGGCATCGCGGTCGAAATGCACGCGCAGGAAGAAGCGGCCGCTTTCCTCGTCGCCGAACTGCTGGGCGTCGAGGATGTTGCAGCCATGATCGAACAACAGGCCCGACACGCGGTAGACGATGCCGGTACGGTCGGGGCAGGACAGGGTGAGGATGGAATCGGGTCGCATCCTGCAAGTGTAGGGCAGCACCCCGCCCGCGTGATCCATTGTCACCGATGCAACGAACCACTTCGGACAGTTCCAAGTGATCGTGGCGGGCTTTCGTGGCACGCTGGCGGGTCATGAACCTGTTGCAGCTGATCCGCAGCTTCACCCGCACCGCAGACACCGGCAGTATTGCCGCTGCGGCCCGCAGCCTTGGCATCAGCGCCACCGCCGTCGGCCAGAACATCCATCGCCTGGAGGCACACCTGGGCGTGCGCCTGCTGAACCGCAGCACGCGCCAGCTGGCGCTGAGCGAGGCCGGTGCGCTGTACCTGGCGCAGGTGCGCCACATCGAAACCGATCTGGCGCGGGCGCAGGCCCTGGTCACCAGCGGTGACATCGAGCCGGCCGGGCCATTGCGCATCGCCAGCAGCCGCGCGTTCGGCCGCCACGTGCTGGCGCCCCTGCTGCCTTCACTGCAGCAACGCTATCCGCAGCTGCAGCTGGAACTGCGGCTGTCCGACCGGGCCGTGCAGCATGGTCCGGAGGCGGTCGATGCCAGCATCCGCATCGGTGCGCAGCTGGAGGACGGCGTCGTGGCGCGGCCGCTGGCACGCATTCCCTTCGTCTTCTGCGCCTCGCCTGCCTACCTGCAGGCGCATGGCTGGCCACAGGAGCCGTCCGATCTGCGCGGCCATCGGGGTGTGCTGCATCGTTTCCCCACCGATGGGCGGCCTCTGCGCTGGGGCCTGCGCAAGGGCGACCAGCGCGCGGATGCGCCGCTGCCGCCCGGCATGGTGTGCGATGACATCGACGCGCTGGCCGAACTGGCCGCGGCCGGTGCCGGCATCACCCGGCTGGCGGCCTTCGTGGCCGATCCCTTTCTGCGCGATGGCCGGTTGCAGGCGGTGTTCGGCGCGGACAGCGCATGGCGCCCGGAACCGATGGAGGTCTATTTCTGCGTCAGCGACCGCCGCGACTTCACCGCCAGGATCCGTGCGCTGTTCGATCACCTGCAGGCCGGCCTGCCGCCGGCCTGGCGGGTATGACCTTCAGCGCGGGGTGAACACGCCGCGTGCCTCACGCGGCTCGCAGCGCAGGTACTGCGCGGCCGGCACCACGCTGTCGCCCAGCGCGGCTGCCGCGTGCCAGGGCCAGCGCGGGTCGTAGAGGATGCCGCGGGCCAGGGCGATGGCATCGGCGTGGCGATGACGCAGGATCGATTCGGCCTGCTCCGGTTCGGTGATCATCCCCACCGCGATGACCGGCATGCGCACCTTGGCCTTGATCGCGGCCGCGAACGGCACCTGGTAGCCCGGCCCGACGCTGATCTTCTGGCGCTCATCCAGGCCGCCGCTGGAGACGTGCAGGAAATCGCAGCCACGCGCGTCCAGCACCTGGGACAGCGCTTCGCTCTGCAGCAGATCCCAGCCACCGTCGACCCAGTCGCTGGCGGAGATGCGCACGCCGACGGCCACCTTGTCGGACACTGCCGCGCGCACGGCATCGAATACCTCTACCAGCAGGCGCAGGCGATTGGGCAGCGAACCCCCGTAGCCATCGGTGCGCCGGTTGCTCAGCGGTGACAGGAACTGGTGCAGCAGATAGCCGTGCGCGGCATGCACTTCGATCAGTTCGAAGCCCAGGCGTTCGGCGCGCACCGCGCTGGCGGCGAAGGCAGCAACGATTCCCGCGATGCCCGCCTCATCCAGTTCCTGCGGCGCGGGATCGGCAGCATGGAACGGCAGCGCTGACGGCGCCACCGTGGTCCAGCCACGTGCATCATCGGCCGGCAGCTGGCCACCGCCGTCCCAGGGACGCTGTACCGAGGCCTTGCGGCCGGCATGGCCCAGCTGGATGCCCAGCGGCATCGGCGACCAGCGCCGCACGCTGGCCAGCACGTGTGCCAGCGCAGCTTCGGTACCGTCATCCCACAGGCCGAGGTCGGCCCAGCTGATGCGTCCACGCGGCTCAACCGCCGTCGCTTCCAGGATCAGCAGGCCGGCACCGGATTGCGCCAGGTTGCCCAGATGCATGGCATGCCAATCGCTGGCGCGCCCGTCTTCGGCGGAATACTGGCACATCGGCGCGATGACGATGCGGTTGGACAGGGTCAGGCGGCCGAAGGTGATCGGCGAGAACAGCTGGCTCACGAGGGGTGCAGGGACGGGCAGAGGGGGGTGCGTATTGCACCGCTGCAAGGGCGGCGAATCAACCATGTGGATGGATCGCTGTTTCGCGGTGGCGCTGCATGCTCGCCGGGCATGGCCTGGCGCTACCCGATGACGAATCCGGCCAGCGCTTCAGCGCAATCGCGCTCGTCCTTGAACTGCAGCAGGTCGTCGGCACGGGTGCGGCCACGGTTCACGGCAGCCACCGGCAATCCGGCCTTTGCTGCGGCCTGCACGAAACGGAAGCCGGAATAGACCATCAGCGAGGACCCCACCACCAGCACGGCATCGGCCTGCTGCAGGTGCTCATGCACTGCCGCCACGCGTTCACGCGGCACGTTCTCGCCGAAGAACACCACGTCCGGCTTCAGCAGGCCGCCACAGGACGGACAGTCGGGCACCACGAAGGAGGAAAAATCGGTCTCCAGATCAGCGTCGCCGTCGGGGGCGATGCCGGCCTCGAGCGTGTCCCAGCCGGGATTGGCGTCCAGCAGGCGCTGCTGGAACGCTTGGCGACCGTTGCGGCGCTCGCAGCCCATGCAGCGCACCAGGTCCAGCCGCCCATGCAGGTCGATCACGTTCCGGCTGCCGGCGCGCTGGTGCAGGCCATCCACGTTCTGGGTCAGCAGCAACTGCACCTTGCCTTGCTTCTCCAGCGCGGCCAGCGCCTGGTGGGTGCCGTTGGGCTGGGCCAGGCCGAAGCGCGGCCAGCCCAGCAGGCTGCGTGCCCAGTAGCGCTGGCGGGTGGCGGCCTCGCCCATGAATGCCTGGTAGGTGACCGGCGGCGTGCGTTTCCATTGGCCATCGGTATCCCGGTAATCGGGGATTCCCGAGGCCGTGCTGCAGCCAGCGCCGGTCAGCACGAACAGGCGCTGGGCGCGGTCGATGAAGTCGGTCAGCGGCGGGGTCATGCCGACCAGATGGGGGCAGCACGGCGCCCCCACAAGCGCCGGCTCAGGGCGCCGGCAGCGGCGGCACCGCGATCGGCTGGCCCGCCTCGTCCAGCGCGATCATCACGAAGTGGCCGCGGGTGCAGAGCCTGCGCTCGCCGCTGTGCAGGTCTTCGGCAATCAGTTCCACCTCGACCTTCATCGAGCTGCGGCCGACCTCGACGATGCGGCCGATCGTTTCCACCATCTGGCCGATGCGGATCGGCAGCTTGAAGTCGACCTGGTCGCTGCGCGCGGTCACCACGGTGCGGCGCGAGTAGCGGGCGGCGGCGAGGAAGGCGGCCTTGTCCATCCACGCCAGCGCCTGGCCACCAAACAGCGTGCCCATGTGGTTGGTATGGTTGGGAAAGACGATTTCGGCCATGCGCACTTCGATCGGTGGCACGGTTTCAGGGATCGGGGTCATGGGTAGGGCTTCGGTGTGGGGTGCGGCAATGTTAAGCCAGGCCCCGTACAGGCAGCGCTACACTGCGCCACGCCCACTGCCAGGACTGCCCATGCCCGCGACCTCCGATCTGCTGGCGTTCGCCCTCATCTCGCTGGGCATGGTGCTCACGCCCGGGCCGAACATGATCTACCTGGTCTCGCGCTCGATCTGCCAGGGCCGCCGCGCCGGCCTGGTCTCGCTGGGTGGGGTGGTGCTGGGTTTCGTGTTCTACATGCTGTGCGCGGCGCTGGGCATCACCGCCCTGCTGATGACGGTGCCGTTCGCCTACGACGCGCTGCGCATCGGGGGGGCGTTGTACCTGCTGTACCTGGCCTGGCAGGCGCTCAAACCCGGTGGCCGCTCGCCGTTCGCGGTGCGCGACCTGCCGCCGGACAGCCCACGCAGATTGTTTGCGATGGGCTTTCTGACCAATCTGCTGAACCCGAAGATCGCGGTGATGTACCTGTCCCTGCTGCCGCAGTTCCTGCATCCGGACGGACACGGCAGCGTGCTGATGCAGTCGCTGGTCCTGGGTGCTACCCAGATCGTGGTGAGCCTGAGCGTGAACGCGGTGATCGTGGTGCTGGCCGGCAGCATCGCGGCATTTCTCGCCGGGCGCCCGAGCTGGCAGGCGGCACAGCGCTGGCTGATGGGCACGGTCCTGGCCGGGCTGGCGGTGCGCATGGCGGTGGAAGGGCGGCGGTAGCGCCGGGCCATGCCCGGCGAGCGCGCGGCGCGATCGACGCTGCGCGCAGCCCCGGGCGGTACCCGCCGGGCATGGCCCGGCGCTACCCACAAAAAACCCCGGCATCGGCCGGGGTTTTCGCTGCGACAGGCCTGACCGGACGGGTCAGAAGTTCATGTCGAAGGCAACTTCGCCCTGCACGCCGACCTGGTAGGCCGAAACACGGCGTTCGAAGAAGTTGGTCAGCTCCTGCACGTCCTGCAGTTCCATGAACGGCAGCGGGTTGCGCACGTTGTACTTCTTTTCCATGCCCAGCTTGGCGAAGTGCTGGTCGGCGCAGTGCTGCAGGTACTGGCGCATGTCGCGCGTGGAGATGCCCGCCACGCCGCCGGACAGCACGTCCTCGGCGAACTGCACTTCGCACTCGATCGCTTCGGCCAGCATGTCGTACACCTGCTGCTTCATCTCGTCATCGAACAGGTCCGGCTCTTCCTCGCGGACCACGCGCACCGACTCGAACGCGAACTCCATGTGGGCGCTTTCGTCGCGGAACACCCAGTTGGTGCCCGAGGCCAGGCCCGGCAGCAGGCCGCGCGAACGGAAGTAGTACACGTAGGCGAACGCAGCAAAGAAGAACAGGCCTTCGATGCAGGCGGCGAAGCAGATCTGGTTGAGCAGGAACTGGCGGCGCTGTTCGCGGGTCTCGATGCGGGTCAGGTCCTGGATCGAGTCGATCCACTTGAAACAGAAATCGGCCTTCTTCTTGATCGAGTCGATGTTCTCCACCGCCGAGAACGCCTTGGCGCGCTCTTCCGGGTCCGGCAGGTAGTTGTCGAGCAGGGTCAGGTAGAACTGCACGTGCAGCGCTTCTTCATACAGCTGGCGCGACAGGTACATGCGCGCTTCCGGCGCATTGAGGTGCTGGTACAGGTTCAGCACCAGATTGTTGGACACGATCGAATCGCCGGTGGCGAAGAACGCGACCAGGCGATGGATCAGGTGGCGCTCACCCGGCGACATCTTGCTGTGCAGGTCGGTGATGTCGATCTGGAAATTGATCTCTTCCACCGTCCAGGTGTTCTTGATCGCATTCCGGTACATGTCATAGAACTGCGGGTAGCGCATCGGGCGCAACGTCAGTTCAAAACCGGGATCGAGCAGCATCTGCTTGGGCTTGTCGGCCATGGGTGTTTCCTTGTCTTCTCGGGTCAAAACGCCGGGCATGGCCCGGCGCTACCTTGTCATTGCGCAGCCGGGCCGAGCCCGGCTCCATCTACGGCACAGCGCGCGATTACTGGCAGGCCTCGCAGGCTTCCGGGTTCTCCAGCGAGCAGGCGATGGCTTCGTCCGGGCTGAACACCTTGGCCGGGGCCGCGTTGCTGACCGTGGTCTTGGCGATCTTGGTGGCCGGACGCGAGCGCAGGTAGTAGGTGGTCTTGATGCCCTGCTTCCACGCGTACATGTACATGGACGACATCGCGCCGATGTTCGGGCTTTCCATGAACAGGTTGAGCGAGGCCGACTGGTCGATGAAGGCGCCACGCTCGGCGGCCATGTCGATCAGCGAACGCATCGGCAGTTCCCACGCGGTGCGGTAGACCTCACGCAGGGTTTCCGGAATCTGCGTCAGGCCGGCGATGGAACCTTCGGCCAGCTTGATGGCATCGCGCATGTCGGCGGTCCACAGGCCCAGCTTCTTCAGCTCGTTCACCAGGTAGCGGTTGACCTGCAGGAAGTCACCGGACAGGGTTTCGCGCTTGAACAGGTTGGACACCTGCGGCTCGACGCACTCGTAGCAGCCGGCGATGGAGGCGATGGTCGCGGTCGGGGCGATCGCGATCATCAGCGAGTTGCGCAGGCCGTGCTCCTTGATGCGGGCACGCAGGGCATCCCAGCGCGCGGTGTCTTCCGGCACCACGTTCCAGGCGTCGAACTGCAGTTCGCCACTGGCGGCACGGGTGTCGTTGAACGACGGGTGCTTGCCGCGTTCCTGGGCCAGCTCCGTCGAGGTTTCCAGCGCGTGGAAGTAGATCGTCTCGGCGATCTTCTTCGACAGGGCACGGGCTTCGGCGCTGTCGAACGGCAGGCGCTTGCGGAAGAACACGTCCTGCAGGCCCATGCAGCCCAGGCCGACCGGGCGCCAGCGCAGGTTGGCGCGGCGGGCGGTTTCGATCGGGTAGAAGTTCAGGTCGATGACACGGTCGAGCTGGCGCACGGCCAGGCGCACGGTCTCGGCCAGCTTCTCGAAGTCGAACTCGTTGTGCTCGTCGAAGTGGTTGCCCAGGTTGATCGAACCCAGGTTGCACACCGCGGTTTCATCGTTGGAGGTGACCTCCAGGATTTCCGTGCACAGGTTGGACAGGTGGATCACGTTGCCCGGACGCAGGGTCTGGTTGCTGGCGCGGTTGCACTTGTCCTTGAAGGTCATCCAGCCGTTGCCGGTCTCGGCCAGCGTACGCATCATGCGGGCGTACAGCTTGCGGGCGGAGATGGTGCGGTTGGCCTTGCCCTGGGCTTCGGCCTGCAGATAGGCCTGCTCGAAGGCTTCGCCGAACAGATCGGTGAACTCCGGCACGACGCGCGGATCGAACAGCGACCATTCCTGGTCGGCCTCGACGCGCTTCATGAACAGGTCCGGCACCCAGTTGGCCAGGTTCAGGTTGTGGGTACGGCGGGCTTCGTCACCGGTGTTGTCACGCAGCTCGAGGAAATCCTCGATGTCGGCGTGCCAGGTTTCCAGATACACGCAGGCCGCGCCCTTGCGCTTGCCGCCCTGGTTCACCGCCGCCACGGACGAGTCCATGGTCTTCAGCCACGGCACGATGCCGTTGGAATGGCCGTTGGTGGACTTGATGAGCGAACCACGCGAACGCACGCGGGTGTAGCTGACGCCGATGCCGCCGGAGAACTTCGACAGCTGGGCGATGTCGCCGTACTTGGAGTAGATCGACTCCAGCGAGTCCTGCGGCGAATCGAGCAGGAAGCACGAGGACAGCTGCTCGTGGGTGGTGCCGGAGTTGAACAGGGTCGGGCTGGACGGCAGGTAGTCCAGGTTGCCCATGCGCTTGTACAGCGCCAGGGTCTCGGACACGTCCTCGCTCAGCGCGCTGGCGATGCGCAGGAAGAACTGCTGCGGGGTCTCGATCACCTTGCGGGTGTGCGGATGGCGCAGCAGGTAGCGGTCGTACAGGGTACGCAGGCCGAAGTAATCGAAGTTCAGGTCCAGCGAGATGTCGATCGCATCGTTGAGCTTGCGCGCGTTGGTCTGCACGAAGTTCAGCAGGCGGTCGTTGATCAGGCCGACTTCATGGCCACGGCTGACCGACTGCGAGAAGGCATAGATTTCCTGGCCCGACACTTCCTTGGCGATGTAGTTGGCCAGCAGGCGCGCGGCCAGACGGCCGTACTCGGGTTCTTCACCGATCAGCAGGGCGGCGGTGCGGATGGACAGCTCGTCCAGCTCGCGGGTGGTGGCGCCGTTGTACAGGCCGGAAATGGTGCGGGTGGCCACGCGCATCGGATCGACGGCGTGCAGGCCTTCGGAGGAACGCTGCACCGCACGCACGATCTTGTTCAGGTCCACCAGTTCGGTCGTGCCATTGCGCTTGGTCACACTCATCGCGTTGGCCGTCGGCGGCGACGTCAACAGGAACTCGCTTTCCTTTTCGATGGTGGCGCTGGTTTCGGTGGTCACGGCGTGTGTCCTCTTGGCGTGATGGGGTGGTTGCAGGTGCATCGGTGGCGCGGCCCAGGACATGACGGCCCAGGATGGCAGCTGGGCGTCGCAGGAGGTGAGACCTGCGCCTGCCGCTGCCGTGACGGTCGCCGACGGGTATCGCTGTGGACGGGGGTGCCGCGTGGCTCCCGCCTCTGCGCCTTCCCCGTTGTCCTTGCGACGTGGGGTCGCTGCGACCGATGGCCACAAGATAGTGGGGGTGGTGGGGTCCGTCAACGCCAAATGTAGTGAAATTCGGCAATCCCTTGCGCCGCAAGGATCGTGCCATCGGCGCCCGGATCGGACGCTTTGGACCTGCCGGAACGGGCCGCGCAGTCAAGACCGGAACGCGTCATTCCGGCGGTACAACGGCGTGCGGAAACAGAACAATGACAGCTTCACATGACAGTAACGGAATGACCAAGGGACAACCCTGTGGATAGAAGGTGGGCAGCCGGTGGGAATCCGGTGGACGGCGTGACTTCCGGCCGATGACGGACAGGCCGGAGAGGCGGACGCTGGGCTCTGGCGACTGGAAAAGGAATGTCCAATGGACCTGCGACTGCCTGCCCTGGCAGTGCTGTCGGCGCTGTGCATCATGCCGGCGCAGGCGGCCGACGCGCCGAAGCTGCACGCGGACCAGTGTGGCATCCGCACGGACTATGACGTGCTGGTGGACAGCGGCGGCATCTGGCTGCGACACGGCCCGCAGGCGCCGCACGAGGTGGTGTTCCACGATGGTGTGCTGAGCCTGGATGACACGATCGTGCCGGTCAGCGACGCCGATGCCGCCCGCCTGCGCCAGCTGGAGGCCGGCGCGCGCCGGTTGATGCCCGCCGCCACGGCATTGGCGCGCGATGTCAGCCAGCTGAGCTTCGACGCGCTCGATGGCGTCTACGAGAGCCTGACCGGCACCGCCAACAGCCGCAAGGTCAGGCGCCTGCGGCGGCAGGCGGATGACTGGATCGAGGGGACGCTCGGAAAGGGCTACTGGGAACAGGCGACCTTCGGCCCCGGATTCGAGGCGAAGGTGCAGGACATGGCCGAGACGCTGTCCGGCTCGATCGCCCGCAGCGTGCTCTGGCAGGTCTTCACCGGCCGCAGCGACGCCATGGAGGAACGTGCCGAGCGCCTGGATGCCGAGCTGGACCGGCGCCTGGAAGCCGGTGCCCAGCGTGTGGAGGCCAGCGCCATGGCGTTGTGCCCGCTGGTGCGTGCGCTGGCCGATACCCACGATGCGCTGGAAGTGCGTTACCAGGGCCAGCCGCTGCGGCTGCTGGAGCGCAGCGACAACGGCCTGCAGGTGTCGACCGGGCCGGAGGAGCGGCCGCAGGGGAACGCACTGGCGCCCAGCCGGTAACGTCGAGCTGCCGCTGCAGCGCCTGCGCGCGGCTGCCCTTCCGGCAGATCGTGCAGCTCCCGGGCCCTCACGCCCGGTGCGGGGTACCCAGGTATTCAGCGCTCTGCATCTCGATCAGGCGCGAGGCGGTGCGCTCGAACGCGCCCTGCAGGCGCTGGCCGGTGTACAGCTCGACCGGCGAGGTGCTGGCGGTGCAGACCAGGTTGACGTGGCGGTCGTACAGTTCGTCGATCAGGTTGACGAAGCGGCGCGCGGCGTCCTCGTTCAGGCGATCGAAGGCGGGAATGCCGCCCAGCAGCACCGTATTGAACTCGTGCGCGATCTCGATGTAGTCCGATGGGCCGCGCGGGCCTTCGCACAGGGCGGCGAAGTCGAACCAGGCGATGCTCTTGCCCCGGCCGCGGACCGGAATCTTGCGGCCTTCGATCTCAATGTTGCCGGCCTTGGCGGGCTGACCACCACTCAGTTCGTTCCAGCGCGTGGCGAGCCAGTCGTCGCTGTCGGCGGCCAGCGGCGCGCGGTACACCGGCGAGCGGGTCAGCGCGCGCATCCGGTAATCCTCCGTGCCTTCGGCGTACAGCTCGACGCAGAAGCGCTGCAGCAGGCTGATGGCGGGCAGGAAGCTCTCGCGCTGCAGACCATTGAGATACAGGTTCTCCACCGCCGTATTGGAGGTGGTGACCAGGGTCACGCCCTCGGCGAACAGGCGTTCGAGCAGGCGCGCCAGCAGCATGGCGTCGCCGATGTCGGTGACGAAGAATTCGTCCAGCACCAGCACGCGCAGGTTGCTGCGCCATTCCTGGGCGATCTTCGCCAACGGGTCGCTCTGGCCCTGGTGCTCGCGCAGGCGCTCGTGGACGCTGCGCATGAAACGATGGAAGTGGGTGCGGTACTTCTGCTTGATTGGCAGCCCGTCGTAGAACAGATCCACCAGGAAAGTCTTGCCGCGGCCGACTCCCCCCCAGAAATACAGCCCCTTGACCGGCTCGGGCTTCTTCCAGAACGAGGACAACCGGTCCAGCCAGCCGTCGTCGGCGTTGTCCAGCAGGCCCACGTGGATGCGGTCCAGCTCGGCCAGCGCCGCGTGCTGGGCGGGGTCGTCCTGCCAGTCACCCCGGGCAACCCCGGCCGCATACCGCTGCGACGGGGTCAACTCGACTGCACTCATGCCGCTGCGCCCAGCCAGTGCTTGACGCCGTGGGTCAACGCACCCCGCAGGTCGATCAGCTTGCGATGGAAGAAGTGGCTGGTGTCGGGCATCCGCACCAGCTCATGCGGAGCCTGCAGCGCGTCCAGCCACTGATAGACCGCCTGCGGGTCGACGATCTCGTCCTGCTCGCCCTGGATCACCAGCCAGCGGGCCGGTGGCTGCACGCCGTCGAAATCCCAGCGGCCGGCCGGCGGCGCGATCGAGATCAGCGCCTCCGGCTGCAGCGTGGCGGCTGCCTTCAGCGAAACGAACGCACCAAAGCTGAAGCCGGCCAGCCACAGGCGGTCGTCGGGGCGCTGGCTGCGCACCCAGGCGGTCACGGCCTTCAGGTCATCCTGCTCGCCCACGCCGCCATCGAAGGTGCCCGCCGAACCACCGACGCTGCGGAAGTTGAAGCGCACCGTGGCGATGCCCAGCTCGCGCAGGGTGCTGGCGGTCATGGTGACCACCTTGTTGTGCAGGGTGCCGCCCTCGGTGGACAGCGGGTGGCAGACGATGGCCACGATCGGCTGCACCGGCACATCGGCCTTGGGCAGGTCGACGACCACTTCCAGCGGGCCGGCCGGGCCGTCCAGTTCGAGGCAGGTGGTTTCGCCAGGGGCGACGGGGAACGAAGGCTTGTGCATGGCACCATGATACCGTCCCCCGCCCCTGCCCTGTGCCCGCCCCATGCTCTACCTGTCTTTGGCCGTGATCTGCAGCGTGCTGGTTTCGGTGTTGTTGAAGGTGGCCGGACGCCGCCAACTGGATGTTGCGCAGATGGTCACCTGGAACTACCTGGTGGCTGCGACCCTGACGGCCGTGGTGCTGCAGCCACCGCTGGATGCGCTGCGCGCGCCGCATGCCCCGTGGCCGTCGTTGCTGGCGCTGGCGGTGGTGCTGCCCTCGATCTTCCTGGTGCTGGGCCGCGCGGTGGCGGTGGCCGGCATCGTCCGCAGCGACGTGGCGCAGCGGCTGTCGCTGCTGCTGTCACTGGCGGCGGCGTTCCTGTTCTTCGGCCAGACCGCCACGCCGTGGAAGCTGGCCGGGCTCGGCCTGGGCCTGCTGGCGATGGTGGCCATCAGCCTGCGCCCGCGCGGCCCGGCGGTGGCGTCCTCGCCCGGTGGCTGGGGCTGGCTGCTGGGTGTATGGGGCGGCTTCGCGGTGGTGGACGTGCTGCTCAAGCAGGTGGCGCTGTCCGGCACGCCGTCGATGGCGGCGGTGCTGGCCAGCTTCAGCGTGGCCTTCGTGCTGATGCTGGCATTGCAGCTGTGGCGGCACTTCAGCGGCCGCAGCCGGCTGGCCTGGCACAACCTCGGCGCGGGCGCGCTGCTGGGCCTGCTCAACGGCGGCAACATCCTGTTCTATGTGCACGCGCACCAGGCGATGCCGGACAGCCCGGCCACGGTGTTCGCCGGCATGAACATCGGTGTGGTGGTACTGGGCGCGCTGGTGGGCGTGTTTGCCTTTGGCGAACCGACCACGAAGTGGAACCGGGCCGGCCTGGCGCTGGCAGTGCTGGCGATCGGATTGATCGCCTGGGGGTGAGTACGGCCCGGGGGTCGGATCCCATTCCAACGGAATGGGCTCTGACCCCACGTGCGGCCCACGCGTTCATGGCCCGGCGATGCATCGGGGTCAGAGCCCATTCCGTTGGAATGGGATCCGACCCCGGCGTTGGGCATTACTTGTCGAAGCCCAGCAGCAGCGGGTCGTGGTCGGAGCTGCGCCATGGGCCGGGCACATTGCGCCCCTGGTAGCCGCTGGCGTCCTGCTCGTCGGCATTGCTGTGCCATTCGGCGGCGCCCGCCAGGCGGCGTGCCATGGACGGACTCAGCAGGGCGTGGTCGAGGCGGCCGCTGTAGCCGTTGTAGACGTAGCTGTAGGGATGTTCGACCTTGGCCACCTTGAAGGCATCCTGCCAGCCCAGCGTGTGCAGCGTGCGGATCGGATCCTCCATCGCATAGGCGTTGAAATCGCCCAGCATCACCACATCCTTCACCTTCAGGCGCGCGGCTTCGGCCTGCACCCACTGGTTGAGCTGGCGGGCCGATTCGACGCGCGTCGCATTCCAGCAGCCCTGGCCATCGTTGCGGTCGGCGTCGGCACCGCTGGCGTCGCGGCACCCCTTGGACTTGAAGTGGTTGGCGACCACCATGAACGGTGCGCCCTTGCCCTGGAAAGCCTGCGCCAGCGGTGCGCGGCTGTGCTCGGCAAACGAGCCGTCAAGCTTGGTCAACGGCGGGCCCAATGTCTTGAACGCACCGCGCTTGTAGATGATGCCGACGCGGATGGGATTGGTGCCGGGGCCTTCGCCCGGATCGACCGCCACCCATGCGTCGTCCGGCCCGGAGTGTGGCCGGTCATTGAGCGCGGCCAGCAGCTCGGCAATGGCCGACTGCGGTCCGTAGCCATCGTTCTCCAGCTCCATCAGGGCGGCGATGTGGGTATCGAGCGCATTGATGGTGGCGACCAGCTTGGCCACCTGGGCCTTGTGCTCCTCCAGCGTGCGGGCACCGCGCAACGTCGGGAAGCCGCCGCCCTGGCCGTCGCCATTGAAGTAGTTTTCCAGGTTGAACGCCGCGATACGCAGGCTGCCAGGCACGTCCGGCACCGCCGGCCGCTGCAGTGCGGGCAGGCTCAGCGTGCCTTCCACCTGCAGCTGCGGGCGGCCCTGCGCGTCCACGCGGACAGTGCCTTCCACATTGCGCAGCAGCATGCCGGTGCGCAGCACCGGGTTGCCCGGCAGGTAGGCCACGCTGCCCGGATCACGCACGTCGCTGCCATCGTCCAGGACCAGGCGGCGGCGCAGGTTGTCAGCCATCACCTGTTCGATGCCGGCGGTGCCTGGCGCGGCCACTTCGGTCGGCTGCCACAGGCGACCGCCGAAGGCGACCGTCAGCTGGCCGGAGCGTTCCAGAGCGTCGGTGCCGGCCAGGGTCAGCGGCGCAGCGATGCGCACACGCTGGCCGTCCAGCGCGCGCCAGTCGGCCGGCGCGGTGGCCAGTACAACGGTGGAGTTGCGTGGGGTGGACGTCGCCGGGGCCGGCATGGCCTGCGGCTGGGCCTGGGCAAAGGCAGGTGCCGGCAGCAGCAGGGACAGGGCGAGAACAAGGGAACGGCGGCGCATCGACGGGCGACTCCACGGAAGGGAGGCACAGACTAACCCCGAAATACGAACGCCCGACTGCAGCCCGGCGATCGGCCCGGGTGGGCAAAGCCCCGGGGGCCGTCGACGACGGGATGGCAGCGCCGGGCCCATGTCCGGCAGCCGCCCGCGCAGGTGGAGCAGAGGCTGCCGAGGGCAGGCCCGGCGCTGCGGAAAGGCCCTACTTCAGGTTGCCCAGCATCCAGTCCACGGTGGCGTGGATCTGTTCCTCGGTCAGCGCCGGGTTGCCGCCCTTGGGAGGCATGATGCCGCCGTCCGGGCCGGTGTAGCCCTCGATGGCGTGCTTGTAGAGCGTGTCCTTGCCCTGCGTGATGCGCTGGTCCCAGTGCGCGCGGTCCAGGGTCGGCGCTTGGCCCACCCCGGTGGTGTGGCAGGCGGTGCACAGGTTGTCGAAGATGACCTTGCCATCGGTGGTGCCGCCGTAGGCCACCTGCGAGGCGGCCTTGGCCAGCGCGGCCGCCTTGGCCGCCGCCTGCGCGGCTGCACCGGTACTGCCGGCGTACACCGCTCCGGTCGGCGCGATGCGCTGTTCGGTGCGTTTGGCCGCAGTGGGCGACACCTCGGGCGGAATCCGGGTGTGCAGGAAGGCGGCAAGGAAGATCAGACCCAGAGTGATGGCCATCAACAGCGCGATCACCATGGAGAAGCGTTTCAGGAACTCCAGATCGTAATTCCGCACTCTTCGTTACCCCTGGCTGGTAGTCGTTGGACCACGGCTGAGCGACTGCGTGATGGGCCGAGTATAGAACGCGCCCTGCGCGCGACAACAGGCGTCAATGCTGGTGCGGCGCAACATGCCGGGGGCTGGGGTCAGATCCCTTTGCGCCGCAAAAGGGATCTGACCCCAGCAACACAAGCCACCGGGCATGGCCCGGCGCTACCGATTTACCGGTGCGCCGATGGCACGCAGGCAGAAGCTGCAGATGGCGTCGACCAGCGCATCCTCGTCGCGATGCGCTTCACGGCTGGGCGCAGTCGGGCCAACCATCGCTTCGGTGAAGGCGCCGACCAGGCACGCGGCCGCCACATGCGCATCCTGCGCAGGCAGTTCGCCGGCGGCCACGCCTTCCTCCACCAGGCGCAGGAACACATCACCGAAGGCACGGCGGCCGCGCATGCGCTCGGCTTCCACGTCCGGATCGACCGGTTCGACGATGAAGGCGTGGGCCAGCCCCGGACCCGCCAGGGCGCGACGCACGAAGGCGGCGATGGCCAGCCGCAGGCGCTCGCTGGCGGCCTCCGGGCCGCTGGCGATGCGTTCCATGATCGCCACTTCATGGGCCACCGCCGCGTTGAGCACCTCCACGAACAGGTCGGCCTTGGAGGGGAAATGACGGTAGATCAGGCCGGTGGAGACCCCCGCCTGGGTTGCCACGGCGGTCACCGGGGCGTTTCGCCAGCCGCCGGTGGCGACCCGTTCACGGGTTGCCAGCAGGATCCGCTCGCGGGCCCCGGCCAGGCGTTCTTCCATCAGTGCAGAGCGTTTGTAGGCCATGTTTTGATTTTGGTTTCAATTTTTGAATTTGTGTTCACTTCTTTCCCGAACCCCGTTACGCTGGGGCCTCGCCCGTGCCGGCGCGGTCCTGGAAACCATCGCCGGCAAGCCCTGGGTGCGTCCATCCCCCACTTTGCCGCCGTGGAGCCGCTGTAATGCACGTGCCATCCCTGAACTTCGATCTCGGTGAAGAGATCGACCTGCTGCGCCAGAGCGTGGCCCATTTTGCCGCCGCCGAGATCGCGTCGCTGGCGGCCGAGGCCGATGCGACCAACCAGTTCCCGCAGGCACTGTGGCCGAAACTGGGCGAACAGGGCCTGCTCGGCCTTACCGTCGAGGAAGAATACGGCGGTACCGGCATGGGCTACCTGGCCCACGTGGTGGCGATGGAAGAGGTCTCGCGCGCCTCCGGCGGCATCGGCCTGTCCTATGGCGCGCACTCCAACCTGTGCGTGAACCAGCTGCGCAAGAACGGCAGCGAGGCGCAGAAGCAGCGCTTCCTGCCCGACCTGTGCAGCGGCGCCAAGGTGGGCGCACTGGCGATGAGCGAACCCGGCGCCGGTTCGGACGTGGTATCGATGAAGCTGCGCGCCGACAAGCGTGGCGATCGCTATGTCCTCAACGGCAACAAGATGTGGATCACCAACGGCCCGGACGCCGATGTGCTGGTGGTCTATGCCAAAACCGACATGGACGCCGGCGCCAGGGGCATCACCGCCTTCCTGGTTGAAAAGGGCATGCCGGGTTTCTCCACCGCGCAGAAGCTGGACAAGCTGGGCATGCGCTCCTCGCCGACCTGCGAACTGGTGTTCCAGGACTGCGAGATTCCCGAAGAGAACGTGCTCGGCAGCGTCGGCGGTGGCGTGCGCGTGCTGATGTCCGGCCTGGACTACGAGCGCGTGGTGCTGTCCGGCGGCCCGCTGGGGCTGATGGCTGCGGCCATGGACGTGGTGATGCCGTACGTGCACGAACGCCACCAGTTCGGCGAAGCGATCGGCAGCTTCCAGCTGATCCAGGCCAAGATCGCCGACATGTACGTGGGCCTGGGCGCCTGCCGCGCCTACGTGTACGCCGTGGCACGCGCCTGCGACCAGGGCCGTACCACCCGCCAGGACGCGGCCGGTGCGATCCTGTACGCCGCCGAGAAGGCCACCTGGCTGACCGGGCAGGCGATCCAGATCCTCGGTGGCAACGGCTACATCAACGAGTACCCGACCGGCCGCCTGTGGCGCGACGCCAAGCTGTACGAGATCGGTGCGGGCACGTCGGAGATCCGCCGCATGCTGATCGGCCGTGAATTGTTCCAGCGCACTCTGTAAGGCCACCCCATGACCGTCCTGAACAGCCAGCTGCAACCGGGCAGCGACACGTTTGAAAGCAACCGCGCGGCGATGCAGGCCGTGGTCGACGATCTGCACGCCACCCTCGCCCGCACTGCCCTGGGCGGCAGCGAGGCGGCGCGCGCCAAGCACACCGCGCGCGGCAAGCTGCTGGTACGCGACCGCATCGACGCCCTGCTCGATGCCGGCAGTGCCTTCCTGGAAATCGCGCCGCTGGCTGCTCATGGCATGTATGACGACGCTGTGCCGGCAGCCGGCGTGGTCGCCGGTATCGGCCGGGTCAGCGGCGTGGAGTGCGTGATCGTGGCCAACGATGCCACGGTCAAGGGCGGCACCTATTACCCGATGACGGTGAAGAAGCACCTGCGTGCACAGGAGATCGCCGAGCAGAACCACCTGCCGTGCATCTATCTGGTCGACTCCGGTGGCGCCTTCCTGCCGCTGCAGGACGAGGTGTTCCCCGATCGCGACCACTTCGGCCGCATCTTCTACAACCAGGCCAACCTGTCCGCGCAGGGCATCCCGCAGATCGCCTGCGTCATGGGCAGCTGCACCGCCGGTGGCGCCTACGTGCCGGCGATGAGCGATGAAACGGTGATCGTGCGCGAGCAGGGCACCATCTTCCTCGGCGGCCCGCCGCTGGTGAAGGCGGCCACCGGTGAAGTGGTAACGGCCGAGGAACTGGGCGGCGCGGACGTGCACACGCGCATTTCCGGCGTGGCCGACCACATGGCCGACAACGACCTGCAGGCGCTGGCACGGGTCCGCGCGATCATCGCCCAGCTGAACTGGCGCAAGCCGGAACCGGCGATGGCGATGCAGCCGCCGGAGGAACCGTTGCTGCCGGCGCACGAACTGTACGGCGTGATCCCGGCCGATACGCGCAAGCCCTACGACGTGCGCGAGGTGATCGCACGCCTGGTCGATGGCTCGCGCTTCGATGAGTTCAAGCCGCGCTATGGCGCCACCCTGGTCACCGGCTTCGCCCATCTGAACGGCTACCCGATCGGCATCACCGCCAACAACGGCATCCTGTTCTCCGAGTCCGCGCTGAAGGGCGCGCACTTCGTCGAGCTGTGCACCCAGCGCGGCATCCCGCTGCTGTTCCTGCAGAACATCACCGGCTTCATGGTCGGGCGCAAGTACGAACAGGGCGGTATCGCCAAGGACGGTGCCAAGCTGGTGATGGCGGTCGCCTGCGCGAAGGTGCCCAAGTTCACCGTGGTGATCGGCGGCTCGTTCGGCGCCGGCAACTACGGCATGTGTGGGCGGGCCTATTCGCCGAATTTCCTGTGGATGTGGCCCAACGCACGCATCGGCGTGATGGGTGGCGAACAGGCCGCCAGCGTGCTGGCCACGGTGCGTCGCGATGGCATCGAAGCCAAGGGCGGGCAATGGCCCGCTGCGGAAGAGGACGCGTTCAAGGCGCCGATCCGCGAGCAGTTCGAGCAGCAGGGCCACCCGTACTACGCCAGCGCGCGCCTGTGGGACGACGGCGTGATCGATCCCGCCGATACCCGCCGGGTGTTGGCCCTGGCGCTGTCGGCCAGCCTCAACGCCGCCCCGCAGCAGACGCGCTTCGGCGTGTTCCGCATGTAACCCGCGCCATGACCGAGCCTGTCGCCATGTTCACCAAAGTCCTGATCGCCAACCGTGGCGAAATCGCCTGCCGCGTCATCACCACCTGCCGCCGCCTCGGCGTCGCCACCGTGGCGGTGTATTCCGATGCGGACCGCAATGCCCGCCACGTGCGCCTGGCCGACGAGGCCATCCACATCGGGCCGGCCGCCGCACGCGAGAGCTATCTGCGCGGCGAGGCCCTGCTCGACGCCGCACGCCGGAGCGGCGCGCAGGCGATCCATCCCGGATACGGCTTCCTGTCCGAGAACGCCGACTTCGCCGATGCCTGCGCCGCCGCCGGCATCACCTTCATCGGGCCGCCGGCCAGCGCGATCCGCGCGATGGGTGACAAGAGCGCGGCCAAGGCCTTGATGGCCAAAGCCGGCGTGCCGCTGACGCCGGGTTATCACGGTGACCAGCAGGCGCCGGACTTCCTGCGCGCGCAGGCCGATACGATCGGCTATCCGGTGCTGATCAAGGCCAGCGCCGGCGGTGGCGGCAAGGGCATGCGCAAGGTCGAACGCAGCGAGGACTTCATCGATGCGCTGGCCAGCTGCCAGCGCGAAGCCGCCTCGGCGTTCGGCAACGGCCACGTGCTGGTCGAGAAGTATGTCGAGCGCCCGCGCCATATCGAGATCCAGGTGTTCGGCGACAGCCACGGTGATGCGGTCTACCTGTTCGAGCGTGACTGCTCGGTGCAACGCCGGCACCAGAAGGTACTGGAAGAAGCCCCGGCACCGGGCATGAGTGCCGAGCGCCGCGCGGCAATGGGCCAGGCGGCGGTCGACGCTGCACGCGCCGTGGGCTACGTCGGCGCGGGCACGGTGGAGTTCATCGCCGGCCCGGACGGTGATTTCTACTTCATGGAAATGAACACCCGCCTGCAGGTCGAGCATCCGGTCACCGAGTTCATCACCGGTACCGACCTGGTGGAATGGCAGCTGCGCGTGGCCTGTGGCCAGCCACTGCCGCTGCGCCAGGACCAGCTGGCCATCCAAGGCCACGCGATCGAAGCACGGCTGTACGCCGAAGATGCCGACCGCGGCTTCCTGCCGTCCACCGGTACCCTGCGCCGCCTGCGCCTGCCGGCTGCTTCGGCCAACGTGCGCGTGGATACCGGCGTGGAGGAAGGCGACGCCATCACGCCGTATTACGACCCGATGATCGCCAAGCTGATCGTCTGGGATGTGGACCGCGACAGCGCATTGCACCGCATGAGCCAGGCGCTGGCTGACTGCCAGGTGGTGGGCGTGACCACCAATGCCGGTTTCCTGCGCCGGCTGGTCCACACCGATTCATTCGCGCACGCCCGGCTGGATACCGCACTGATCGAACGCGAGCAGGCCGCCCTGAGTGCCGTCGGTGACAGCGACGATGCACTGTGGCAGCTGGCCGCGGTCGCCGCGGTTGCCAGCACGGCCGACGCCGGCAGCGACCCGCGCGACCCCCATTCGCCCTGGCGCGCACAGGATGGCTGGCGCCTGGGTGCGCCCGCGCCCCGCGTGCTGCCGCTGCAGCAGGGAGAGCGCCGGCACGTGCTGAAGGTGTGGGCACAGGCCGATGGCTGGCGTGTGCAATGTGATGATGCGGCCCCGCAGTCGGTGCTCGGTCGCCTCGACAGCCAGCACCTGACGGTGCAGCTGGACGGCCGTCGCTGGTCACTGCAGCTGCTGCGCGAGGGTGACCAGCTGTATCTGTTCGGCGCCGATGGCCAGCACCGCTTCACCCTGCACGACCCGGTCGGCGAGTCGGAGCATGCGGTGGCCGATGCAGGCAGCCTGCTGGCGCCGATGCCCGGCAGGATCGTGGCCACGCTGGTCGAGGCCGGTGCCCAGGTCAAGCGCGGCACGCCGCTGGTGGTACTCGAGGCGATGAAGATGGAGCACACCCTGCAGGCACCGGCCGACGGCACAGTGAAGGGTTACCGGGCGAAGGCCGGCGACCAGGTCGGGGACGGCGCGGTGCTGGTCGACTTCGAAGCGGCCTGAGCCACGCTACGGCGTGATCCTGGCGGGCCAGACACGGCCCGCCGGGTCCATCTCCGAGGTCTGCATCGTTGCCGCGCGCCAGCCGAAGCCGCATACCGCCAGCGCGCCTTCCGCCATCGGCTGCAGGGCAAGCGCGCGCGCGGCCTCGGCCTCGTTGATGGCCGCCGTGACGAACGCGCCCAGGCCCTGTGCGGTGGCCGCGCTGTAGAACGCCTGCGAGATGTGCCCGGCGTCGAGCATGACCGCACGGTAGGCCTTGGCGTGGTTGCGGTACTTCCAGAAGGTGCGCTCGAAGCGGCACACCAGTACCAGCAGCACGTGGGCATCGGCGAACCAGTGCTGGCCCGCCAGCAGGCGCAGGCGGAACCCTGCGGGATCGTCGGGCTGCACCGGCAGCGGGGCCAGTTCATGCGCGACTGCGTGGTAATGGTAGAGCCCCGGCGCCAGGCCCTGCACGTCGCGCACCATCAGATAGGCTTCCAGCGGATGCAGGCTGCCGGCCGAGGGCACGTTCTTCTTCAGGAACCGCACGTCCGGATCGGTTTCCACCTGTGCCTGCGCCATCAGCACCTGCTGCAGCAGCCGTGCCAGCAACGGCCGCGGCAGCGCGCGGGTTGCATCAAAATTCCGGCAGGTGGCACGCGCCTGCAGCAGTTCCTGCATCGGATCATCATCGCAGCGGGGCAGCGCAAGCGCGCCGGGCTGGCGTGGCGGCGCCTCCGGCGGCGGATTGCCGAAGCTGCGGACCAGGTCGCGCGCGGTCACCAGCTGCTGACGCTGCATGTCCGCGCTGCTGTCCACGCCATCCCAGCAGGATTGCTGGTAGTGCAGCGCCGACAGCGGCCACCAGTGGCTGTCGCGCACGCGCTGCTCGGCCGCACAGGCCTCGGCATGGGCCGGATCGTCGCTCACCAGCAGTCCCTGCTGCAGCAGCGCCAGTACGCGGCGGCGGCAGGCCGCATCCTCCGGCATCGGCTGCCAATGCTCGGCGCTGCAGGCCAACAGCCAGGCGCAGCTGTCGGCATCGATCTCGCATGCCGAAGGCAGGTGGGCGGTACGCACCTGCAGCCGCTGCTCGAAGGTCACCCCGGTGCCGCCGGCCATCAGGTCGGCCAATGCAAAGGCCGGGCGTTCGACCGGCTCGACGAACAGTGTCCGGCAACGGCGGAATCTCATCGGCGTGCAATCGAAAGGCCTGCGGGGGCGCCGATCATAGCGCGATGCACGTGCCTGCCATCAACTTCGCACGATCGCCGCCGATACTTCCATTTTCCCAGCCCGTCGGTTGCACGCCATGTCTTCTTCACCGCTTCCCACCCACGTCGTCCAGCAGCTGCTGGAACGCCTGTCCAGCGACGATGACTTCCGCAAGGCTTTCGCCGCTGATCCGGGCCAGGCACTGCTCGATCTGGGCGCCGATGAAGACTGCGTGCGCGCCTGCCATACGCCGCTGGCCACGCTGGGCAGCAAGGCCGAGTTCGCCAAGGCCGCTCCGCGCCTGCGGGAGCTGCTGGACGCGCGTGCCTCGTTCACCGTGCCGTTCCTGTTCGAGGATGGCCTGCCCGGCCTGGATCGATAGACCGGCCTCAGGGCGCGGCCACCGTGCCCTTGTCAGGCATCACTGCGGCGGCGCGGCCTGCCGCCAGCCGCTGCACATCCATCGCGTTCAGTGGCAACAGAGCGTAGTCACCGGTGTCTTCAGCAAATGCCAGGCCGGCGTGGCGCTGCAGCCACGCCGCCTGCCGTGCGACCGCGGCCTGGTCGCCGCGCGCGGTCACCAGATCCAGCTGCAGCACCCGCCACTGGAACAGGTTCGCCGACGGCTGCTGCGCCAGCAGGTCCTGCGCCTGGTCCAGGTCACCCTGGTCGAAGGCCATGCGGGCACGCAGCAGGTTCCAGAGCTCGCGCAGACGCGGATCCGCGTCGCGCTCGGGCAGGGCCTGCAGCGGGTCCCTGCGCTGCATCACCACCGAGGCGTGGCCTGCGCGCGCGGCATGATAGGCCGCCGCCAGGGCGATGAATGCATTGCGGCGCGCTGGCGCAGGATGGCGACGGTCGACCGCGGCCAGCGCCCGGTCCAGCACACGCAGGTATTCCTGCGCCGTCACGTGGTCGCCTTCCTGTTCGCGCCAGGCCAGTGCCTGCAGCGCGTAGATCTCGCACAGCCCACCGACCGTCGTGCACTGGGCAGCCACCTGCCGCATGTCGGTGGCTGCCTCGTGCGCGCGCTCCTGCATGGCCAGCACCGCCGCGCGCAGCATGCGCGTCCCCGGCCCCGATACGGGCATCGCCGCAAAACCGGCATTGGCGGCCTCGAAATCACCAGCCAGCGCGGCGATCACCGGCTCCATGCCATCGCCATTCCAGCCCGGATGAAGGCGTGCGCCACGCAGCGCCGCTTCGGCTGCGGCGACTTCGCCACGGGCCAGCTGCACCCGCGCCACGAACACCAGCACCAGCGCACGCCGAGAATGCTGGCGGGCCAGCAGCGGCTGTGTTGCGGCCAGGGCGCCGTCATAGTCGCCCTGGGTGTACAGGATCTTGGCGTAGTTCATCCAACCGGCCGGGTCGTCCGGGTACAGCTCGGTCAGCAGGCGCCACTTGTCGGCGATGCGCATGGGCGGTGCACCTGCGAAATCCGCTGCCCACGCGTCCAGGTACAGCTGGTCGCGTGCGGTCAGGTGGGCACGCTGGCTGACCGCCTTTCGGTACAGCACGGCGGCCTGCTCCAGGTTGCCCTTGGCGTGCTGGATGGTCATCTGCCCCACATAGGCAAAGGCGAATGCGGGATCGAGCCGGGTGGCCTGCTCGTAGAACATCAGTGCGTCGTCGTAGCGGGCGGCCGCCGTGGCATCGACGCCCTTGGCGTAGGCATGCAGGGCATCGAGATTGGCCGTCGCCACGGTGGGCAGTGGTCGCTGATCGCGACCGACATCACGCAACGCTTCGCCCAGGTCGGCGCGCAGCGCTGCCACCACGTGGTCGGTGGAGGTCAGGATCGATTCCAGGCCTCGACCATCGGCGTAGCGCGTATAGACGGTCTGGCCGCTGTGCGGATCGACCACTTCGACACTGACCCGCACCTTGCCGTTGAGCTCGAGCACGCTCGGTACCAGCACCGCGCGTGCGCCGTCGCGCAGGGCCACCTCGATGGCCAGGCCTCGGTCGAGCCGTGCCTGTGGCGAGCGCTGCATCAGCTGCAGGGTGTCGCGCACCTTCAACTCGCTGAGGATGTTGACGAAGCGTGACTGACCCAGGCTGATGTACAGCGCCTGCTCCAGGCTGCTGTCCAGCTGCGGATAGGCGGTGGTGTTCTGCACCGCGGCCAGGATCACCCAGTCCCGTTCGGCGAAGGCGATGGCCGGCGCCGGGCGCAGCAGCATCCACAGCAGCACGCCCAGCGTCACCGCCAGCGCGGCCTCGGTGACCACAGCCGCGGGACGCCGCCACAAGGGTAGATCGCGCCATGCCTTCTCGCCCGAGCGCGGTCGACGCAGCGGCGCACTGCCACGCAGGCCGATCTCGAACACATCCTGGCGCTCGGTGATGCCCTTGAAGCGCCAGCGCCCATGGTGCTTCCAGCGCAGCGCCTCGCTGGCCCAGGGCAGCGTGGAGGTAGCGCGCCGTGCCATGTGCTCGGCGGTGGCCGACAGCAACACCTGGCCCGGCCAGGCCAGCTGCATCAGCCGCGCCGCCATCGGCTTGGCCAGGCCCTCCACCTCCACCGGCTTGGCGCCATGGGCCATTGCTTCGGCACTGTTGTTCCACAACAGCACGTCACCGACATGCAGGCCCGCACGCGCGCGCAGCACGATGCCGCGCTCACGCCCCAGCGCCTCCACCGCAGTCTGGTAGGCCAGGGCAAAACCGACGCCATCGATGGTGCGCTCGAACAGTACGAACAGGCCGTCGGAACGGTCGATCAGCTGCCCGTTCCAGCGCTGCTGCAGACCCAGCACCAGACGGTCATGCTGCTGGAACAGCTCGGCCGCCGCCACATCACCGATCCGCTCAACCAGCTGCAGCGAATCGCACAGGTCGGTGAACAGCAGCGCGCGCAGCTGCTGGTTGTGTGGCGCCGACGTTCCTTTGTCGCCCTTCATCACCGGTGTCTCCGCTCTAGTGCCCGTCCGGCGCGTCCACCCAGCGCAGGCAGTTGCCGCCATCGCGCTTGGCCTGGTACAGCGCTCGGTCCGCACGCGCATACCACTCGCTCCAGTCCGCATCCGGCGCCAGCAGGCTGGCGCCGATGCTCACCAGGCTCACATGGGGCGTGCCATGGCTGCGTTCGAGTAGACCATGCACCGCGCTGAGGATGAACTCGGCGGCATGCTGCACGATTTCGTGGGTGCCGCGCCGCAGGATGAGGCAGAACTCATCGCCGCCCAGGCGGCAGGCCAGGTCGTGTTCGCCGGCCATCGAGCGCAGGATGTTGCCCATGCTCTGCAGCACCCGGTCGCCGGCCTGGTGACCGTGCCGGTCGTTGATCTGCTTGAAGCGATCACAATCGATCAGCAGCAGGCCCTGCGGTGCGCCCTGCCCATCGGCCCGGCACTCCTGCAGGTACAGGGTCAGCCCGCGGCGGTTGTGCAGCCCGGTCAGTTCGTCGGTACGCACCAGCTCACGGGTGTGCGTGAGCTGGTGGGTGGTGATGTACAGATTGTCGAGCGCCGTTTCCAGATCGTGGTTGCGGCGCCGCAGCTGGCTGATCAGGGCCTGCTCGTTGGTCAGCACGCGCATGATCGTACGGCGCAGGAAGTAGGCCACCAGCCCTGGATCGGCATCGACCAGACGCTGGAAATCGGCCGGCCCCAGTTCCAGCACCTGGCAATCGACCAGCGCACGTGCACCGGCACTGCGCAGGTGATCGCCGACCAGCAGGCCCAGCTCGCCGAAGAACTCCTGGTGGCCGAGGACCTTGATCACCAGATCCTCGCCGAAATCCAGTTCGATCCGGCCTTCCAGGATCACATACATGCGCTCGCCACGATGGCCGCGCTGGAACAGCCACTGCCCGGCTTCGAGCCGGCGCGGCCGGCCGAATCTGGCGAACAATGCGACCTCGGCATCGGACAGCAGCGCATGCACGATCTCGGCCATCGCCACATGGGCGATACCGGTCGTTGCATCAGTGTTCTCGGCCGCACCCCTGCCGGTCATTCCCTGCACCCGCCGCCAGCGTCCCCTGGTGAGCCGCGGAGCATAGCACCGCTTTAAAGTGTGCGCCCTATCTCATTTTTACGAATCGACAGCCGGTAGGTGCGTGGAGACCGGGGGCTGCACCTTGGGAGCACGACTGTCCGTAAAAATTCCTGCCGGATCAAGCTGATGCCCGTCTTCACAGGGTTTGGGCCAAGTTGCGTGGCGAGGCGTGCGCCCGATTGACGCGGATGCCATGCGGGACCGGGCCGAGGGGATACAACAACGCCGGCAGGTCCCCCGACCGGCCGGCGTTGTCTGGCCCTTCCCTGGCCACCCTGAGCGGTGTCGGCAGCCGATCGCACGGCCACCGTTGGATCAGGCCGCGCGTTCGCTGTGGAACTGCTCTTCTTCGGTCGAACCGGTCAGCGCGGTGGTGGAGGACTGTCCCTGCTGGATCGCCTGGGTGACCGCGTCGAAGTAACCGGTGCCGACCTCGCGCTGGTGCTTGACCGCGGTGAAGCCGCGCTCGGCCGCTTCGAACTCCGCCTCCTGCAACTCGACGAAGGCGCTCATCTGCCGGCGCGCGTAACCGTGGGCCAGGTTGAACATGCCGTAGTTCAGCGCGTGGAAACCGGCCAGGGTGATGAACTGGAACTTGTAGCCATAGCTGCCCAGCTCCTTCTGGAACTTGGCGATGGTGGCGTCGTCCAGGTTCTTCTTCCAGTTGAAGCTCGGCGAGCAGTTGTAGGCCAGCAGCTTGCCGGGGAACTTCGCATGGATGGCTTCGGCGAACCTGCGCGCGAACTCCAGGTCCGGCTTGCCGGTCTCGCACCACACCAGATCGGCATACGGTGCATAGGCCAGGCCGCGGCTGATGGCCTGTTCCAGGCCGTTGCGGGTCTTGTAGAAGCCTTCGACGGTGCGCTCGCCGGTGGTGAACGGCTTATCGTTGCCGTCGATGTCACTGGTCAGCAGGTCGGCCGCTTCTGCGTCGGTGCGCGCCACCAGCAGGGTCGGCACACCCAGCACATCGGCCGCCAGCCGCGCGGCGTTGAGCTTCTCGATGGCCTCGCGGGTCGGCACCAGCACCTTGCCGCCCATGTGGCCGCACTTCTTCACCGATGCCAGCTGGTCCTCGAAATGCACGCCCGCGGCGCCGGCTTCGATCATCGCCTTCATCAGTTCAAAGGCATTGAGCACGCCACCGAAGCCGGCCTCGGCATCAGCCACGATCGGCTGCAGGAAATCGATGTCGTCCTTGCCTTCAGCGTGATGCAGCTGGTCGGCGCGCAGCAGCGTGTTGTTGATGCGCTTGACCACCGCCGGCACCGAATCGGCCGGATACAGCGACTGGTCCGGATACATCTGCCCGGCCAGGTTGGCATCGGCCGCCACCTGCCAGCCGGACAGGTAGATGGCCTTCAGGCCGGCCTTGACCTGCTGCATGGCCTGGTTGCCGGTCAGTGCGCCCAGCGCGTTGACGAACTCGCGCTCGTGCAGCGACTTCCACAGCTTCTCCGCGCCCAGCCGGGCCAGCGAATGCTCGATATGGACAGTGCCGCGCAGGCGCACCACGTCGGCGGCGCTGTAGTTGCGCTGGATGCCTTCCCAGCGCGGGTTGGTATCCCAGTCGTGCTGGATCTGTTCGGCAGTGGGCAGGGTGCTCATGTCTATCTCCAGTTCAGTGGTGCGTGCAGCGGGAAGGGAAGCGGCGTGGAAACGGGCGCGGGGATCAGTCGATGCGCGCGTAGGCCGGCAGGGTCAGGAAGTCGGTCAGTTCATCGTTGCGGCTCAGTTCGCCAAGCAGGGCGATGGCTTCGCCGATGCGCGCGCCGCCGGGCAGCGCCGTGGTATCACCCAGGCGTGCGGGCAACTGCGCCAGGGTGGTGTCGAGCAGTGCCAAGTCGATGGCAGTGCCGTCGTCCAGCTGCTGGCCCGGGGTATGCAGCCACTGCCACAACTGGCTGCGGCTGATCTCGGCGGTGGCCGCGTCTTCCATCAGGTGATGGATGGGCACGCAACCGTTGCCGTCCAGCCACGCGGCCAGGTAGCGCACGCAGACTTCGACATTGCCCTCGAAGCCGGCGCGGGTGATGGTGCCCGGCGGACGCGCGATCAGTTCGTCGCGGCCCACGCGCACGTCCTGACGCAGGACGTGGTGCTGGTTGGGCGCAGGCATGTGCTCGTCGAAGATCGCCATCGCCACCGGAATCAACGCCGGATGCGCGACCCAGGTGCCGTCATGGCCTGCACTCACCTCGCGCAGCTTGTCGGCACGCACACGCGCCATCGCCTGCTCGTTGGCAGCGGCGTCGTTGTTGATCGGAATCTGCGCCGCCATGCCGCCCATCGCATGTGCCCCCCGGCGGTGGCACGTCTGGATCAGCAGTTCCGAATACGCCTTCAGGAACGGCTGGGTCATGGTCACCTGGCCGCGCTCGGGCAGCACGCGGTCGGCGTGGCGGCGGAAGGTCTTCAGGTAAGAGAAGATGTAGTCCCAGCGCCCGCAGTTCAGGCCGACGATGCGGTCGCGCAGCGCGTGCAGGATCTCGTCCATCTCGAACACCGCCGGCAGCGTTTCGATCAGCACGGTCACCTTGATCTGCCCGTGCGGCAGGCCCAGCATGCCTTCGATGTGCGACAGCGCGGTCTCCCACAGGGCCGCCTCTTCCATGCTCTGCAGCTTGGGCAGGTAGAAGTACGGGCCACGATCCTTGCGCTGCAGCGTGCGGGCGTTGTGGAAGGCGAACACCGCCGCGTCGAACAGCCCACCGGCCAGGAACTGGCCATCGATGCGGACGTGCTTCTCGTCCAGATGCCAGCCACGCGGGCGCACGATCAGCACGGCCTGCTCGTCGTACGGGCGCAGGGTGTAGTGCTTGCCGTTGGCCGCGGTGAACTCCAGGTCACCACGCACCGCAGCGGCCAGCGACTGCTGCCCGGCCAGCAGGTTGCGCCAGGTCGGCGAGGTCGAATCCTCGAAGTCGGCCATGAACACCTTGGCGCCGGAGTTCAGCGCGTTGATGACCATCTTCGGATCGGTCGGGCCGGTGATCTCGACGCGGCGGTCCTGCAGCGCGGCCGGCAGCGGTGCGACGGTCCAGTCGCCGCTGCGGATCGCGGCGGTGTCCTCACGGAAGTCCGGCAGGCCGCCGCGGTCGAAGAACGCCTGGCGCTCACGGCGAGCCTGCAGCCGCGCCTGCCGACCCGGCTCCACCGCCCGGTGCAGCGACACCAGCAGGGCCAGCAGCGGCGCCGGCAGCAGGGTGTCCTGGCCGGCCACCCGGGTCGCCAGGGCGATGCCGGGCGTGGCCTTGGTGGCGGGGGAGGGAACAGCGGAAGCGACGGCGGACATGGGACGACTCCAGCAGTGGGGAACGTCTCCACCGTGCCGCTGGCGCTCAGTATTTGGCAAAACAGTTTTTGCAATGCTTTACATAAATTGTGCTAATACTCGTTACGCCATGACCACGCGCAGCTCGCCAAGTCCTCGTTTTTCCTACAAATCCGACCGCCTGAAGCCCTTGCGTGCGTTCTGCCAGACCGTGCGTCTGGGTTCAGTCTCACGGGCGGCTGAGGCGCTTTTCGTCAGCCAGCCGGCCATCAGCCTGCAATTGCAGGCGCTGGAGCGGGAGCTGGGCGTACCGCTGTTCGAGCGCAGCGGCCGCCGCCTGGTGCCCAGCCGCGAGGGCCAGCTGCTGTACGAAATGGCGCAACCGCTGGTGGAGAGCCTGGACGGGCTGGAGGCGCGCTTCCGCGACAAGGTGCGCGGGCTGGATGCGGGCGAACTGAACATCGCGGCCAACAGTTCGACCATCCTGTACCTGCTGCCGAAGATCGTCGAGCGCTTCCGCATGCATCACCCGGACGTGCGCCTGACCCTGCACAACGCGATCAGCGCGGACGGCACCGACCTGCTGCGCGAGGACGCCGCTGACCTTGCCATCGGCTCGATGACCGACGTGCCCGCCGACCTCAGCTACGCCCCGGCCTATCGTTTCGAGCAGGTGCTGATCGCGCCGCATGACCATCCGCTGGCCCGGGGCGCGGAGCTGGAGCTGGCCGACATCGCCCGCTATCCGCTGGTGCTGCCGCCGAAGCGGCAGATCACCTACCGTCTGGTCGACCAGGTGTTCCAGCGCCATCGCATCGCGTACACCGTCGCCCTCGAGGTGGGCGGCTGGGAAGTAATCAAGCAGTACGTGGCGATGGGCATGGGTATTTCCATCGTGCCGGCGCTGTGCCTGAACGAGGCCGACCACGAGCGGCTGGCGGCGCGGTCGATGAAGCGCTGGTTCCCGGAGCGCAGCTATGGCGTGATCGTGCGCCGCGGCAAGGCGCTGTCGGCGCAGGCACGAGCGTTCATCGAGCTGATCCAGCCGGAACTGTTCAGTCCGCGCGATTACGACCAGAGCGGGCATTCCGAGCGGTGAGGGGGTTCTGGTTTGCAGGGCTGCCGCCCTGCATCTGCCGAAGCCTCAAGCCGAAGCAACGGCAACAGCTGGCTATGTGTGGGACGGCGGGGTGGGTCCGGTTGCGGGGGACGCCGTAAACCCGTCCATGGGGGCTTGGTCGCGGCATCCATGCCGCTCACACCCCCGCAACCGGACCCACCCCGCCTTCGACAGTTTCCCTCTGCTGTTTAGTGCCAGCTGCTGTTGGCGGGTGCCGACCGTTGGTCGGCACGGGGTCGGATCCAACCTCTGATTCATTTCCGGCCGGCGATGAATAGACTAGGCGCATGTCCATCGAACTGCGCCACCTGCGCTATTTCCTTGCCGTTGCCGAGACCCTGCACTTCGGCCAGGCGGCCGAGCGGCTGGGCATGTCGCAGCCGCCGCTCAGCCAGCAGATCCGCCAGCTGGAGGACCTGATCGGGGCGCGCCTGTTCGTGCGCAGCCATCGCCGCGTGCAGCTGACGCCTGCCGGTGAACTGCTGCAGGAGCGCGCGCGGGCCATCGTGCAGCAGGTGGAGACGGCAGTGGACGAGGTGCAGCGCGCACAGCGCGGCGAACAGGGTGAGCTGCATATCGGGCTGACCCGGGCCACACCGCTGTCGCCGCAGATTCCGCGCTCGATCCTGCGCTACCGCCAGCAGTATCCGCAGGTGCGGCTGCAACTGAGCGAGATGAACACGCTGCAGCAGATCGACGCCCTGCTCGACGGTTCACTGGACGTGGGCATCATCCGCAAGCGCGCGCTGCCGCCGGAACTGGTTGCGCACAGCCTGTTCGTCGATCCGCTGGCGTTGATCGTGCATGCCGACCACCCTGCCCTGCGCCGGCTCCCGGAACAGGGAACGCTGTCGCTGCGTGCGTTCGCGCAGGAACCGTTCGTGGCCTTTCGACGCAGTGCCGGCGCCGGCATCCATGACCACATGATCGCGCTGTGCGCGGCTGCCGGATTCACTCCACGCATCGTGCAGGAAGCCGGTGAGGCGTCCACGCTGATCAGCCTGGCGGCGGCTGGCCTGGGTGCGGCGATCCTGCCGTCCTCGTGCGACCACATCCGGGTGGAAGGCGCGCGCTTTGTCGCGCTGGCCGATGCCGGCGCGCACTCGGAAGTGCAGCTGGCATGGCGCCGTGAGGGAGTGACGCCGCTGATCCGCAACTTCGCCGGCCTGCTGCGCGGCGCATTCGCCGAAGAGTGAAGCGCCGCGCTGCGCGCTCGCCGGGCATGGCCCGGCGCTACCCGGTCAGGGTCGAAACGGTAGCGCCGGGCCATGCCCGGCGAGCATCAGGCCGTCACCGGCTGCGGGGCGCGCTGCTGCAACGCCCAGACGATGCCACCGCCAAGCAGGGTCAGCACTGCCGCGAACGCGCACACCCCCAGCCAGTCCCACGCGGCGTAGGCAAGCCCGCCCACACCGCCCAGCACGCTCGACCCCAGGTAGTAGGCGAACAGATACAGTGCCGAGGCTTCCGCGCGCATCATGCCCGCCCGGCTGCCGACCCAGCTGCTGGCGACCGAATGACCGCCGAAGAAGCCGAAGGTCACCAGCGCGATGCCCAGCGCCATCGTGGTCAGCCACGGCATCGCCAGCAGCGCGATGCCGGCACCGATAAGCACGAAGGAGATCGACAGGACGCGCCCACGGCCGTACCGCGTGGCCTGTTGGCCCATCCATGCCGAGCTGAACGTACCGACCAGGTAGACGCTGAAGATCAGCCCGACCACGGTCTGGCTGAGGTGGTACGGCGGCGCCAGCAGGTGATAGCCGAGGTAGTTGTAGAGGGTGACGAATACGCCCATCAACACGAAGGAGGTGGCGAACAGCCACGGCAGGCCGGGATCGGCGAACAACGTGCGCCAGCGCGACGGCAGCTGGCGCAGGCCGCCGCGACGGGCCTGGAAATGCCGCGATGGCGGCAGCTGCAGCCACAGCAACACGGTGCTGGCCACGGCGATGATCGAGACCACGCCGATGCCCCAGCGCCACCCCCAATGGTCGGCGATGATGCCGGCGAGCAGGCGCCCGCTCATGCCACCGATCGCGTTGCCGCCGATGTACAGGCCCATCGCCAGGCCCAGTGCGCGGCTGTCCATTTCTTCGACCAGATAGGTCATCGCCACCGCCGGCACGCCACTCAGGGCCAGGCCCAGCAGGGTGCGCAGCACCAGCAGCGTGGTCCAGTCATCGACCAGGGCGGTACTCAGCGAGAGGACGGCCGAGGCCAGCAGGGCGACGATCATCAACGGCCTGCGGCCCACGGCGTCGGACAGCAGCCCGGCCAGCAGCATCGCCACGGCCAGCGTGCCGGTGGTCAGTGACAGCGACATCGCGCTGCCGGCGGCGGAGACGCCGAAGTGGCGGCTGAACTCGGGCAGCAACGGCTGCACCGTGTACAGCAGGCCAAAGGTGGAGAAGCCGGCCAGGAACAGCGCGACCGCCGTGCGGCGGAACGCTGGCGTGCCCTGCTGGATGCGCGTCTCGGGGCTGGAATCGGCAGGAGGGAAGCGACGTTCGGGGGCCGCGGCGGTTTCGCCAGTCATGGGATCGAAGGGCCGTAGGGGCGGCCGGGGTGGGAGGGAACGGGCCCCAGAGTAGGCCCGTCCATCCAGTCGATCCATAACCTGAAAAGTCAGGATTGATATCCCTGACGTATCGATTCAGCTCACAGGTGCTGCCACTGGAAGCCCTCGCCACGGCGGTAGTAGACGGCCACCGCGCGCCCGTAGACCTTGTCGGCGTCGACGAAGCCGAAGAAGCGGCCATCGAAACTGTTGCCGCGATGATCCCCCAGTACCAGCAGCTTGCCGGCCGGTACCACCAGATCCGCAATGTCGGGACCACCGCCCATGTCCAGGTCCAGGCGCGCACGGCGGCTGCCGAAGGCCTCCACGTCCTGCAGCTCGGCCATCTGCAGCGGGTGGCCATTGATGCTCAGGTGGCCCTCGTGCAGTTGCACGTGGTCGCCGGCCACGGCGGCGACCCGCTTGATCAGGCGGGTGCCGTCGGCAGGCGAATCGAATACCGCCACCTCGCCGCGCTGCGGCTGGCCGGTGGACAGCAGGGACGTGTTGGTGAACGGCAGGCGCAGGCCATAGGCACGCATGTCCACCACCACCCGGTCACCGGGCTGCAGGGTCGGCTGCATCGAGCCACTGGGCACCACGTAATGATTGGCGAGGGTGTCGCGGGCGGCGGCGAGCAGACCCAGCATGAGCAGCAGCGGCAGCGCCTCCTTCTTCAGCCAGGCGAGAGCGCGTTGCGGGAGCGGCGGTCGGGCAACAGCATCCATGTCAGGTTCCGATGGGGTGGCAGGGTCTTCAGACCCCATCCGGGTGCAAGAGGTTCCCGGTCGCGCCGGGCCATGCCCGGCGGAGTGTTGGAACGGCCGCGCCATGTGCTCGCCGGGCATGGCGCGGCGCTGCCGATGCAGGGTTACGCAGGTTTTACGCCCGGGCCCGGCGCCCGGCATCGCACCTTTACGGGCACAGCGCGCATCGTCTGCCCACCGCGCCGAACGGCGCTTTCCGCAAGGTGTTGTATGACCCTCCTGGTGATCCGCCACGCCTCTTCATCGGCACCGCGTCCGCAGCTGCCGGCGCAGTTGTCCGGCCACCGCGTGCTGTGCAGCGACTGCGCCAGCCTGTCCGAAGTGCGCCAGTGCCTGTGCCAGCCGCAGGCGCGCTCGGCCGACTGGGTACTGCTGGACGTGGGCGTGGCCGACGAGGCGCAATGGCAGGCCGAGGGCAGCGCGCTGCAGGCCGCCCTGGAGCGGCTGCCGGCGCAGTACATCGAACTGCAGAGCGCCCGCGAACCCGGCCTGGACGCGCGCCTGCGCCTGCAGCATGGGCCGGCCGCGGTGGTGGTCGACCAGCGCAGCCAGCAGGCCGGTTATCCGCTGTCGCTGGCCATCGTCGGCCGCCGCCTGGCGCAGGAGGGCTGAGCCATGTCGATCTTCATCATCCGCGGCCCGGAAGCGGCCGGCACATTGATCCGTACCGCACTGCCGCTGCCGGCACCGGTACTGAAGTCGCTGGTACACCGTGCGATCGATGCCGGCACCAGCGTGGCCATCCGTGCCTGCGGTTCGGAACAGGAACTGCTGGATGCCCTGCGCGTGGCCGATCACAGCCGCGGCGAAGTGACATTGCTCGATCCCGGCGCGTGTGCCGGCAGCCTGCGTCTGCAGCGCCTGCTGCCCTATCTGCACAACGCCTACGTGGAGGTGCATGACGACGGCGCGGTGGCTGAGCCCTGTCTGCCGGCCGGCATCGGCCAGCGCCTGGGCATCGCCGCCGGCTATGGCGCGCAGAGCTACGTGCTGGCGCTGGATATCGCGCTGGATCACCTGGGCCTTGCCGAACAGGCGAACAGGGTGCACGTGGGGACGTAACGCTGTTTGTAGAGCCGAGCCCATGCTCGGCTGCCTTTCCAGGAAAAATCAGCCGAGCATGGGCTCGGCTCTACAGAAGAACGGCGAGCATGGCTCGACGCTACAGAAAGAAAAACGGCGGGGTCGCCCCCGCCGTTTTCGCTTTCTTACTTCAGCCCGCGGAACTTCAGCAGCGGCTCCACCGACGGGTCCTTGCCGCGGAAATCGCGGTACAGGGTCGACAGCTCCACGCTGTTGCCGCGCGAGAGGATCTTGTCGCGGAATTGCTGGCCATTGGCCGCGGTCAGGCCACCGTTCTCGGTGAACCACTGGAAGGCGTCATGGTCGAGCACTTCCGCCCAGAAGTAGGCGTAGTAGCCGGCCGAGTAACCACCGCCCCAGATGTGGTCGAAGTAGGTGGTGCGGTAGCGCGGCGGAACCTGCGGCAGATCGACCTTGAACTTCTTCAGCGCGCTGGCTTCGAAGGCTCCGACATCCTGCAGCGGCGCGTCGGCCTTCTGCGTGTGCCAGGCCAGGTCCAGCAGCGCAGCCGACAGGTACTCGGTGGTGGCGTAGCCCTGGTTGAAGCTGCGCGCCTTGAGGATCTTGTCGACCAGTTCCTGCGGCATCGGCTCGCCGGTCTTGTAGTTCTTGGCGTAGTTGGCGAACACCTTCGGATCCAGCGCCCAGTGCTCGTTGAACTGCGACGGGAACTCGACGAAATCGCGCGAGGTGGCCGTGCCGGCGATCGAGGGGTACTTCACGTTCGAGAACATGCCGTGCAGGGCGTGGCCGAACTCGTGGAACAGGGTGGTGACGTCGTCGAAGCTCAACAGCGCCGGCTGGCCTTCGGCCGGCTTGGTGAAGTTGCAGACGTTGTAGACCACCGGCTTGGCGCCGGTCAGGCCATCCTGCTCGACGAACACGTCCATCCACGCGCCGCCGGACTTGCTGTCACGCTTGAAGTAGTCGGTGTAGAACAGGGCCAGCGAGGTGCCGTCCTTGTCGAACACTTCGTACACCTTCATGTCCGGGTGGTAGGTCGGAATGTCGGTACGTGGCTTGAAGGTGATGCCGTACAGCTGGGTGGCGGCGTAGAAGACGCCGTTCTGCAGCACGTTGTCCAGCTCGAAATAGGGCTTGATCTGCGACTCATCCAGATCGTACTTGGCCTTGCGCACCTGCTCGGCGTAGAAGTCCCAGTCCGAGGCCGCAACCTGGAAACCGCCCTTCTGCGCGTCGATCACCTTCTGGATCTCGCCGGCTTCGGCACGTGCCTTGGCGGTGGCAGCCGGCACGGTGTCGGTCAGCAGCTTCAGCGCGGCGGCCGGGGTCTTGGCCATCTGGTCGCCCAGCTGGTAGTCGGCGAAGGTGTCGAAACCCAGCAGCTTGGCCTTCTGCGCACGCAGCTGGGCCAGGCGCTGCACGGTCTGGCGGGTATCGTTGGCATCACCGCGCTCGGCGCGGGTTTCCGAGGCCTTGAGCACGGCGGCGCGCTGGTCGCGGTCGCTCAGCGAACCAAGCACCGGCTGCTGGGTGGTGTTCTGCAGCGGCAGCAGGAACTTGCCGTCAAGCTTGCGCGCCTTCGCATCGGCAGCTGCGGTGTTGATCGCGTTCTCATCCAGGCCGGCCAGCTTGGCCTTGTCGTCCACGATGACGGCAGCGGCAGCGGTGGCGGCGACCAGGCGGGTATGGAACTGGGTGGAAAGCGTGGTCTCTTCCACGTTGAGCTTGCGCAGGCTGGCCTTGTCGGCGTCGGACAGCTGCGCACCGGCACGCACCAGGCCGTCGTAGTAATGCTCGACCAGGCGCTTCTGCACCGGGTCCAGGCCCAGCGTGTCACGCTGGTCGTACAGCGACTTCACGCGTGCGAACAGCTTCGGGTCGAGGCTGATCTCGTCCTGGTGCGCGGCCAGTTTCGGCGCGACTTCTTCCTGGATCTTCTGGCGCGCATCGTTGGTATCGGCCTGCACCAGGCCGAAGAAGATGCGCGACACGCGGGTCAGGGTCTCACCGCTGCGCTCCATCGCCACGATGGTGTTGTCGAAGGTGGCCGGCTCGCTGTTGTCGGCGATCTTGCGCACGTCGGCCAGGTGCTGGCGCATGCCTTCCTCGAACGCCGGCAGGTAGTCGCTGTCCTTGATCTTGTCGAACGGCGGCGCCTGGAACGGCAACGTGCTGGCGCTCAGCAGCGGGTTGGTGGAGGCATCGGCCGGCTGCTGGGCCGGGGTATTCTGGGCTGCGGACACGGGGGTGGACTCCTTGCCGGAACAGGCCGCCAGCGCCAGGCTGATGGCGGCGGCCAGGACTACGGTACGCGACATGTAAAACGCTCCTTGGGCAGACGGGATGGGATGCCGGCCGTCCACCCTACTCCTGTCGTGCTCGCCCGGCATGTGCCGGACGTGGCCTCTGGACCTTCACTGGCGGCCGGCTCAGACCGTGCCGCGGGTCTTGCCGATCCAGGGCCGGTAGAACTCGCGGATGGCGGCCATGTCGGCCACGTCATCGCCGGTGGGATGGAACAGCGGACCGACGCCGATGACCTTCTCCGGATAATGGAAATAGGCGGTCAGGATCGGCACGTCGGCCATCCGCGCGATCTTCAGGAATCCGGCCTTCCATTCCTTGACCGCCTTGCGGGTGCCTTCCGGGGTGATCGCGAACCACATCCTGTCGTTGTTGCGGATCAGGTCCACGGCCTGGCCGACGGTTCCCTGCGGCGAGCTGCGGTCCAGCGGGATCACGCCCAGCCGGTGCAGCAGCGGGCCCAGCGGCCACCAGAACAGCGACGCCTTGCCCAGCACCTTGACCTTCATGCCCAGTGCGATCTTGGCCGCCATGCCCCAGAACCCGTCCCAGTTGGACGAGTGCGGGGCGATGATGAAGACCAGCTTCGGGATGTCCGGCAGGGTGCCGACCACCTTCCAGCCGCCCATGCGCAGGGTGCAGCGCGCCAGCCAGCGCAGGAACGGGTTGGATCTGACCTGCGGCATGTTCGGCGGGATGGCCGGCAGCAACGGAGTCGGGTTGTTCAAGCAATCACTCCCAGTCACGTGAGGAGCGCCCGCGCTTGATCTGCGCGCGCCCGCGTTTGGCGTCCAGACGACGCAGTTTCGACCCGAGGGTCGGCTTGGTGGCCTTGCGCGGTTTGGGCACGCTCAACCCGGCCTGGATGAAGGCCGCCAGCCGCTCGCGCGCATCCTCGCGATTGCGATCCTGGGTCCGGAAGCGTTGCGCGTCGATGACCAGCACGCCTTCGCCGGTCATCCGCCGGTCACGCCGCGCCAGCAGGCGCGCGCGCAACGGTTCGGGCAACGAGGGCGAGTTGGCCACGTCGAAACGCAGTTCCACCGCGGTGGACACCTTGTTGACGTTCTGGCCACCGGCACCACTGGCACGCACGAAACGCTCGACGATCTCGCCGTCGGGGATTTCAAGCTGCGCGCTGATGGTGACCGGTCCACTGCCCATCCGCGCATTGTAACGGCAGCCACGTGGCGGAGTGCGGCATCGCGCGCCGTATGCCGCCGATCAGGCACCGAACACGCCGCCTTCGCCTTGCCAGCGGGTATGCTGGCCGTCCCATGTACCGCAGGAAGCTTCGCATGATCCGCTCCGCATCCACCCTGCCCGCCCTGCTGCGCCGTGCTGCCCTTCTGCTGGCGCTTGCCGTGGCCAGCGCCCCGGTCCTGGCCGCCGCGCCGACCGACGGCGACATCAACCGCCTGCTGTCGGCCTCCCGCGCGCAGAGCATGATCGACACCATGCTGCCGCAGATCGAGGCGATGCAGCAGCAGCAGTTCCAGCAGGTCGCGTCGCAGCGCCAGCTCAATGCCCAGCAGCAGGAGCAGCTCAAGCGCATCCAGGCACGGACCAGCCAGACCCTGCGCCAGGCCCTGTCATGGCAGCAGCTGCGGCCGATGTACGTGGATCTCTACAAGAAGACCTTCAGCAAGGAAGACGTGCTGGCGATGGCCGAGTTCTACGAGAGCCCGGCGGGCCAGAGTCTGCTCGACAAGACCCCGGCGCTGATGCAGAACGTGATGGTGGCCATCCAGTCGCGCATGCAGCCGCTGTTCGCCGACCTGCAGAAGGATCTGGAAGCGATCGTCAACGAGCCGGAAAAGAAGTGAGGCGGTAGCGCCGGGCCATGCCCGGCGAGTGCCACGCGCGGCCGCTGCGTGGCGGAAGGCGCCGGACAGGGTCCGGCGCTGCCTTCACTCCACCCGCCAGCCGAACAGGTCCAGCGCCTTCTGGAATTCCCGGTCCAGCGGCGCCCGCACATCCACCGTGCCGCCCTCGGGATGCGGAAAACGCAGGCGCTCGGCGTGCAGCAGCATGCGATGCACCCCCTGCATGCGGAAGATGCGGTTGTGGCGGCCGTCGCCGTGGCTGGTGTCGCCGATCATGTGGTGCGAAAGATGCTTGAGATGCCGGCGGATCTGCCGGAACCGTCCGGTCTGCGGCTGGCAGCGCAGCAGCGCATAGCGCGAACGGGCGAACTCGCCGACCGGCACCGGCAGCTCGCCGGTAGCCAGGCACTGGAAGTCGGTGATGGCAGGCTTCTTGACCGGTTTTCCGGGGCCGCCGTCGAGGTCGTGGTCGACCCGCCAGGACGCCTCGGCCGGCCAGCCGCGGCAGATCGTCAGGTAGTCCTTGGCCACCTCGCCGCCCATCAGGGCCTTGCCCAGCGCACTGGCGGTGTCACGGTCGAAGGCCAGCAGCAGGCAGCCACTGGTGGCACGATCCAGCCGATGCACCAGAAAGATCGGGCGCCCGAGCTGCTCACGCAGGCGATCGGCCAGGAAATCATCTTCGCCACGGGCCAGCTTGCTGTCATGGACCATCAGCCCGGCCGGCTTGTCGACCACCGCCAGGCGTTCATCCAGGTGCAGGAGCCGAAGGGGGGCGGTGTCGGTCTCGACCGCGGCGAGGGTATCGGGTTCGGTGCTCACCGCGCGATTATACGGGCGGCCTGTATGGGGTCAGATCCCTTTTCCTGCGGAAAAGGGATCTCACCCCGGGTTTGTGCCGCGAGGCAGTCAAACGTTGCGCAGTGCGAGCAGTTCACCGTTGCCCACCGGCACCAGGCTGACGCTGACATCAGGATCGGCCACCAGTGCCGCACGCAGCGGCTCCATCTGTTCGGCGTGGGAGATCGCGTTGTCCACCACCAGCAGGCCACCGGGCCGCAGCACGCGGCGCAGGTGCGGCCACCAGCCAGCGTACTGCTCGCGATCCGAATCGAGGAACAGCAGGTCGATGCTGGCATCGGCCGCCTGCGCCAGCCACGCCCCAGCGTCAGCGTGGACCAGGGTGATATGCGCCTGCAGGCCGCTGCGGGCGAAGGTCGCGCCGGCCAGGGCCACCTTGTCGGCAGCGTACTCGAGCGTGGTCACATGGCCGTCAATGGCAGCCGCAGCCTCGGCCAGCCACAGGGTGGAATAGCCGTTGGAGGTGCCGATCTCCAGCACGCGCCGGGCCTGTCCGAAACGTACCAGCAGCGACAGCAGCGCACCGGTATCCGGCGTGATGTTGAGCATGCGCCGGGCCCGCTCGCTTTCGCGCGCATCGTTGTCGGCGCCAAAGCGCACCAATTCGTCCTTGAGCGCCTGCAGCACGCCGGCTACTTCCACCACGCCCGGGCCAATGCGGCCACACCCACCGCGCCCGACAGCCAGCTCCACATCGGCAGGTCGCCCCAGTACCAGCCGGGCGGCTGCAACACGTACATCAAGGCGGCAATGGCAAGCAGGCCGACGCCGGTGATGGCACCGACCGCATGCTTCTGCAGGCGCTGCACGCTGGCATCGAGCGATACCAGATCGCGCGAGCGCATCGCCAGCTCGTGACGTCCCTCCACCTGCTGGGTCAGCCAGGCATGCACCAGGCGGGGCATGTCCGGTGCGTGGGTCATGATTTCCGGCAGGCGCTTGCCGAGCTCGCGCATCACCCTGCGCGGGCTGTAGCGCTCGCGCAGGATCTTCGCCAGTACCGGCTTGGCCACCGCCCAGATATCGATCTGCGGGTCGAGCTGGCGACCGACGCCTTCGATGTTCAACAGGGTCTTCTGCAGCAGGATCAGCTGCGGCTGCAGCGTCAGCTGGTAGCGCTGCGCCACGCGGAACAGCTTCATCAGCACTTCCGCCAGCGAGATCTGCGACAGCGGGCGGGTGAAGTACGGCTCGCACACCGACCGCACCGCCGCTTCCAGGTCGTCGATGCGCACGTGGTCCGGCATCCAGCGCGCCTGCACGTGCAGCTCGGCGATGCGGCGGTAGTCGCGGTTGAAAATGGCCATGAAGTTCTCAGCCAGGTAGTACTGATCTTCCTGCGACAGCTGGCCCATGATGCCGAAGTCCAGCGCGATGAAGCGCGGATCGCTGCGGCGTGCCGGATCGGGGTCGACCCAGATGTTGCCGGCATGCGCATCGGCGTGGAAGAAGTTGTCGCGGAACACCTGGGTGTAGAACACCCGCACGCCCTTGGCGGCCAGCGCCTTGCGATCGATCCCGGCGGCGTCCAGTGCCACGATGTCATCGGAGGGAATGCCCCACACGCGCTCCAGGGTCAGCGCGCGCTCGGCCGTGTGGCTCCAGATCACTTCCGGCACGTACAGGTCGTCGGAGTTCTCCCAGAAGCGGCGCAGCACGCTGGCGTTGGCGCCTTCGCGCTGCAGGTCCAGCTCGGCGGCCAGGGTGTTCTCCACTTCCGCCACGACTTCGCGCGGGCGGATCTTGTCGGCACGCGGGTGGGTGCGCTCAACCAGCGCGGCCAGTGAATTGAGCAGGGCGATATCGGCGTCGATCTGCTTCTCGATGCCCGGGCGCAGCACCTTGACCACCACCTGGCGGCCATCGGCCAGCGTGGCCGCATGGACCTGCGCGATCGAGGCCGACGCCAGCGGTTCGGTATCGAAGCTGGCAAAGGCTTCGCTGACCGGCAGGCCCAGCGCGTCCTCGACGATGCGGCGCGCGGTGTCGCCGTCGAACGGCTTGACCCGGTCCTGCAGCAGGGTCAGTTCGTTGGCCACGTCCGGCGGCACCAGGTCGCGACGGGTCGACAGGATCTGCCCGAACTTGACGAAGATCGGACCCAGGTCCTGCAGCGCCAGGCGCAGGCGTGCGCCACGCGATTGCGCGGCGATGTCGGCAGAGGCCCGCGGAACGAAGGGTTTGGCCAGGCGCAGCCAGCGTTCGGCCGGCGTGTCCTGCAGCAGGTCATCCAGGCGGTAGCGCAGGATCACCCGGCCGATGCGGCTGGCCCGCAGCACCGCCTTCATGCCGCACCCCGCAGGCGCTGCACGCGTGCACCCAGGCGCTCGACATCATCGCGCAGCACATCCACATCGTCGTGGAACGCGTCCAGCTCGGCGCGCGGCACCACGTCGCGCGATTCCTCGGTAATGAATTCGGCTGCACTGTGCGCCAGATCGATCACGCCCTGGCGGGCGTGCTGCAGCGCGCCGCGCAGTGTATTGGCCACCTGTACGCCCAGCACCTCGCCGAACACGCTGACGAACGGCTGCTGCCAGTCCGGGTCGAAGCCCTTGGCCAGCTGCTGCAGGCGGCGCGCCAACTCGGCATCGCCGGCCACGCGCACGCGTCCCTTGCCGGTGCTGTCGGCGCGCCGGGCATTGGCCAGCAGCGGCAGCTGGGCCAGCACCCCCGACAGGCTGCTGCGTACGGCCAGATCGGCTTCCTGCGCATCCACCGGCCCCACCCGCAGCTGGTCACCGTCAACGCTGATGCGCATGGCCAGCGCAGGAGCCTCCAGGGTCAGATCGATATGGCGGCCATCCAGACCGGCCAACGCGTGGCGGGTATCCGGATCCAGCGCCAGGGCGCGGTTCAGGGCGATCTGCAGGGCACGGCCGGCGACCGGCTTGAGGGACTTGAGCAGGGAAAGAGCCATGGCCCCATTCTACCTTCGTGGGTGCCGGGCTTGGGCCGGGCAGCGCGGATGGGTGCGGGTTCATCTCCGCCTCACCTGCCGGGCGAAGGAAGGTCCATGCTGTGGGGCCACGCAACGTCCAGGACATCGCATTGCCCATGAGCAGGACCCGGGTCGGCATCATTTTCGGTGGTACGTCCTCCGAGCACGAAGTCTCGCTGCAGTCGGCGAAGAACATCCTCGACGCACTCGACCACGAGCGCTTCGAGCCGGTGCTGATCGGCATCGACAAGCAGGGCCGATGGCATCTGAGCCAGGCCGGGAGCTTCCTGCTCAACGCCGATGATCCGGCGCGCATCGCGCTGCACCGGTCCGGCGTCGCGCTGGCGGTGCACCCGGGCGCCGGACAGGCGCAGCTGCAGCCCGCCGATCCGGCTGCCGTGCTCGGCCAGATCGACATTGTCCTGCCGATCGTGCATGGTCCGCTGGGTGAGGATGGCGCGCTGCAGGGCCTGCTGCGCATGGCCAACCTGCCCTTCGTCGGTTCACCGGTGCTGGGCTCGGCCGTGGCCATGGACAAGGACGTGACCAAGCGCCTGCTGCGCGATGCCGGCCTGCAGGTGGCGCCCTGGCAGTGCATCCGTCGCCACCAGGCTGCGAACATCGATGTCGACGGCGTCATCGCCCAGCTCGGTCTGCCGCTGTTCGTGAAGCCGGCCAACCAGGGTTCGTCGGTGGGGGTGAGCAAGGTCAAGGACGCTGCCGGCTTCGCGGCCGCGCTGGAACGGGCGCTGCGCTACGACCACAAGGTTCTGGTGGAAGCGGCCGTGGCCGGCCGCGAGATCGAATGTGCGGTGCTCGGCAACGAGCAGCCGCAGGCCAGCGTGTGTGGCGAAGTGGTGGTGCACGACGAGTTCTATGCCTACGACACCAAGTACCTCAACGAGAACGGTGCCGACGTCGTGGTCCCGGCCGACATCGATGATGCCACCCAGCAGCGGATCAGGCAGATCGCCCTGCAGGCGTATCAGGCGCTGGAGTGCGCCGGCATGGCCAGAGTGGATGTGTTCCTGACCGGCGATGGCCGCGTCGTCATCAACGAGGTCAACACGCTGCCGGGCTTCACCCGCATCAGCATGTACCCGAAGCTGTGGGGCGCCAGTGGCGTGGATTACACCACGCTGATCACGCGCCTGATCGAACTGGCGCTGGAACGGCACGAAGCCGATCAGAGGCTGCTGTAGGCCAGGCAGTACCCGGTACTACAGGAAACAACCGCTTCCGCCGGAGCAGTGCCGGCCATCGACCGGCACTGCTCCGGGGCTCACTAGCCGCGCTTGCGGAACATCGAGATCACCGCCAGGACCAGGAACACCACGAACAGGATCCAGGCAATGTTGCTGGCCGCGCCGGCGATGCCGGAGAAACCGAGCACGGCGGCGATGATGGCGATGACGAAGAAAATGACGGCGTAATGCAGCATGGCGCTCCTCGCAGATATTCGGCCGTGGGTGGCGTGGGGTCCATCCTCCCGGTCCGGCGGTGTGCAACCGGTGATGGCCGGTTCTGCGCGCGATGAAGTCTTCAGCGCCGTGAGGCTGCCGTCATGACGACGCGGCCTGCAGCCGACGCAGCCCTTCCTCGATGCTGACCTGCGGCACATAGCCGAAATCACGGCGCGCCGGCTCCATGCTGTACCAGTGCGGCGTGCACAGCTGCTCGGCGAGGAAACGCGTCAACGGCGGCTCGCCGCGCAACCGCAGCAGCGGCCACAGGCGCTCGCAGATCGCACCGATCCGGTAGGCGGTCCTGAAGCTGATTGCCTTCTCCACAGGGGGGGCGCCCACGGCCTGCAGCAACTTGTTGACCAGCTCGCGCATCGGCAGTGGCTCGCCATTGGAGATGAAGTAGGCCTTGCCGGCGCAGGCCGCCGCCGGGCCCAGCGCCTCGAATGCCAGGAAGTGCGCCAGCGCGGCGTTGTCGATGTAGGTGGTGTCGACCTTGTTGCTGCCATCACCGACCAGGCGCAGCCGGCCCTGCCGTGCGCGCTCGGCCAGACGCGGCACCAGCTGCTGGTCGCCCGGCCCCCAGATCAGGCGCGGACGCAGCGCCACCGTGGCCAGCGTCGCGTCGTTGGCGGCCAGCACCCGTTGTTCGGCGATCGCCTTGGTCGCCGCGTACGGCGCCTGGAAATCCTCGCCGTAGGGCACCTCGTCCGCGCCCAGTCCTTCCACCGGGTGGGTGGCACGATGGGTCACGCTCGGTGTGGAGGTATAGACCAGCCTGCCGATGCCATGCGCACGGCAGGCAGCGATGACATTGTCGGTGCCGACCACATTGGCCTGGTGGTAGCTGTCGTAACTTCCCCAGGCACCGGCCTTGGCACCGTTGTGGAATACCGCATCGACACCGGCCACCGCATGCAGCACGGCCTGCGGGTCCGCCAGGTCGCCACGGATCTGGCCCACTCCCAGCGCCTGCAGCGCCGGGTAGTGGCTGCGGTTGAATGCCAGCACCTGGTGGCCGCGCTCGACCAGCCCGCGGCACAGCGCCTGGCCAAGGAAACCACCACCACCGGTGACCAGGATCTTCATGCGCGCTTCTCCAGTTCGGCGCTGGCCCAGACGGCGAGCTTCTCGCGGCCGATCTTGGCGTTGTGACGGATATCGACGGGAAACGCCGGATGCACCAGGAAGTGCTGCAGCCCGGCCTCGGGCAGGCGTGCGCCGGCAAGGGCGCGCAGCACTTCATGCAGCGCCGGGCTGTCGGACTGTCCACGCTGCAGCTCCACGCACAGGACCGGCACCTGCGCGCCCGCGGGACCCACGCCGACCAGCGCGGTGCGTGCCACGCCCTGCACCGTGTTGAACACCGGCTCGACCTGTTCGGTGTAGAGCGGGCCGTGCGGGGTTTCCACGCGCTGGGTCTTGCGTCCGCAGAACCACAAACGGCCCTGCGCGTCGAAATAGCCGACATCGCCCATGCGATGCACGATGCGGGTACTGCCATCGGCCAGCGTTTCGGCAATCTTCGCCGCAGCGGTGGCCTGCGGGCGATTGAAATAGCTGTCGGTGGCGGTGGGGCCGGCCACGGTGATCTCGCCCACCTCGCCGGTGGCCAGCACGCGCACCTGCGACCAGTCGGCCAGCGGTGCATCGTCGATGGCGATGATGCGCACTTCGTTCGGGGCCACCACGTTGCCCACGCAGGTACCCGCACCGCCCTCGGTGGCCGCACGGGTGCGCTCCAGTTCATGGCCTTCCACCACCGCCACCGGCAGGCATTCGGTGGCACCGTACGGCGTCCAGAACTGCGCGCCGGCCGGCAGCAGGCCACGGATGGTGGCGACCACATCCGGCGGAACCGGGGCACCGGCCGAGGTCACCCGGGTCACCGACGGCAGCGGCCGGCCATGGCGGGCCAGGACCCGCATCAGCGCAGGCGAGCCGAACAGCTGGGTCACGCCGAAGCGTTGGATCGCATCATGCAGGCGTGCCGGATCGGCCTGCGCGGGCCGCGTGGGGTCCATGTCCGGGATCACCGAGGTCAACCCCAATGCGGGATCGAACAGGGCGAAGGGCGGGAAGGTCGGCAGGTCCACCCCGCCGGCCTCCATGCCGAAGGCGCTGCCCAGCAGCTCGATCTGGCCCAGGAAATGGCGATGGCGGTAGACCACGCCCTTGGGCACGCCCGTAGAGCCGCTGGTGAACAGGATCGCGGCCATGTCCTCGCCGTCGGTGGCCGCCAGCATCGGCCCGGCCTGCGCGCCCGCGCGCTCCAGCGCGGCCAGGGTGGTCCCGCCCCAGGCCAGCCGCCGTCCCACCGTGACCAAGCGGGTCGCCGACGGCGCCCAGCGCAGCGCCAGCCGTGCCACGTGGGCCAGCGGGATGCCGATGAAGGCCTCCGGCTGGGCTTCGTCCAGGCACTGCTTCAGCGCGCGCCGGTCGATGCCGGGATCGACCAGCACCGGCACCGCACCCAGCTTGAACAGGGCGAACATCAGCAGGAAGAACTCCGGCGAGGGCCGCACCATCACCACCGTGCGCACGCCGCGCCCGATCCCGTAGCCGGCCAGGCCGGCGGCCATGGCGTCGCTGCGGGCATCCAGCTGCCGATAGTCCAGGGTCACATCGTAGGCCGCCATGCCGTTGCCGGCGCCGCGGCGGCCGGGGCAGCGGATGGCGATCTGGTCGGGGCGTTCACGGGCCAGTTCAGGCAACCGCGCAGCAATGTTGCAGGGTCGGTTCATCCGTTCATTGTCGCCGCTTACGGAATTTCTTGCGCGGCGGCTCACTTCGTGGAAAATCCGCAGCCTCGTTCCCGATTCCGACTGCCGCCCGAGGCGGCTTGCCCATGCAACACCCCTGCATGACCTGCGGCGCCTGCTGCACCCAGTACCGCGTGGCCTTCCACTGGATGGAATCGGACGAGGTCACCCCGGGCGGCGTGCCCCACCAGCTGACCGAAGTGCTCGACCCGCATCGCCTGTGCATGCGCGGCACCCACTCCAAACCGGTGCGCTGCGTGGCACTGGATGCGCAGATCGGCGTGTATTCGCGCTGCACGATCCACCCCAACCGGCCCAGCGTGTGCCGCGAAGTGGATGCCTCATGGGAGTACGGCAAGGCCAGCCCGCAGTGCGACAAGGCCCGCATCGCCTACGGCCTGGACCCGCTGACGCTGGCCGACTGGCGCTGGCGCGACGAGGCGGACAACGACGACGATCATCCGGACGACAACGGCAGCAGCCCGTCGTCTCCGCCGCAGGCGCCGATCGCGGCGTGACGGTCGGGGTCGGTCCCGTTTCCGGCACGGAAGGGCTCTGACTCCCTGTACGACAACGCCGGGCATGGCCCGGCGCTACCGAGGGGATCCGATCAGATCGGGTTCGCGTCCAGGAAGGCGCGGATCTCCGGCACCAGCACCTCGTGCTTGTCTTCCAGCACGTAGTGGCCCGCGTCCTTGAAGGCATGCACCTGGGCCTGCGGCAGCGCCGCCTGGAAGCCCTGCAGGAAATGGTGGTCGAACACGAAGTCGCGCAGGCCCCAGCCTATGAAGGCCGGGCGATCGGCAAACGACGGCAGCGCCTTGCCTGCACGCTCCAGCAGCGACCACGCCTTGTCGGCCGGGCCCAGCGGAATGTCCTGCATGAAGCGGATGGTGCTGATGCGGTTGGCATAGCTGTTGTACGGCGATACATACGCGCGGCGCACGTCGGCGGGCATCTTCCGCTCAACGCCCAGCCACGATGCGCCGGCGGAGAAGGCATTGAAGGTGCGGATGATCCACTCGCCGATCTTCCAGTGCCGTCCGAGCGCGATCTGCCACGGCATCTTCTTCGCTGCCGGCATCGGGAACGCGGCGGTGTTGAGCACCACCAGCCGCTTGACCTGCGCGTGGTGCGACAGCGCCCAGCCAAAGCCGATCATGCCGCCCCAGTCGTGCACGGCCAGGGTCACCGGGCCGGTGATGCCCAGGTGCCTGAGCAGCGCATCCAGGTCATCCACGCGCGATTGCAGCGTGTACGCATAGCCACGGTCATCGGGCTTGTCCGACAGGCCCATGCCGATGTGGTCGGGCACGATGCAACGGTACTTGTCCGACAGGCCGGCCACCAGCGTGCGCCAGTAATAGCTCCACGACGGATTGCCGTGCACCATCACCACCACCTCACCGTCGCGCGGGCCCTCGTCGAGATAGTTCATCGACAGGCCGGGGCGAACCTCGAAGCGTTGGGGATGGGCGGGGTAACCGGGAAGCTTGGACATCGGGTCGCACCTGTAAAAAGGGCCGGTAGTACCGGCCCCAGGATTCAACGCAGGGGTCTGTTTACCAGACCACTTCGGCCATCGAGCAGTTCAGGCCCGAGCCGATGCCCAGAAGCGCGATGCGATCACCCTTCTTCAGCTTGCCCAGCTGCTTGAGCTTGCTCAGCACGATCGGTACCGACGCCGGGCCGATGTTGCCGTGCTCGCCGAAGATGGTCATGACCTTCTTCGGGTCGATGCCGAAGTTCTTGATGAATGCTGCGGTGTGCGGCTGGCTGACCTGGTGGATGACGAACTGGTCCAGTTCTTCCACCGCCCAGCCCAGCGCGATCTTGGCCGCAGTGAACGTCTTCTGCGCCAGCTTGATGCCTTCGATCAGCAGCAGGCGGGTGTCGGTCACCATGCGGTCCAGGTTGCCCAGGCACAGCTGGTTCCATTCGGTCGCCGAACGGGTGACGCCGCCCTTGTAGCGCGGGGCATCCGGCACCAGTTCCGAGCGCGCCATCACCATGGCGGCAGCGCCCGAACCGGTGGTCAGCGCCGCCAGTTCGTTGCGGAAATCGTCGGCGGTGACGTCCGGCGCGGTCATGCGCTCCAGCGTCTTCTCGTACACCAGGTTGGCGGTTTCGCCATCCACCACCAGCGCATAGTCGATGTCACCGCGCTCGATCATGCGCGCCGCGATGTCCATGCCGTTGATGAAGGCCAGGCAGGCATTTGCGACATCGAACGTCATGCATTCGTCGCTGACACCCAGATTGCCCGAGACGATGGAGGCCGTGGACGGCTCCAGGTAGTCGCGGCTGACCGAGGTATTGACCAGCAGGCCGACCTGGGTGGCTTCGATGCCGGCATCTTCCAGTGCCTTGCGACCGGCCATGGTGGCCGCGTCCGAGGCCAGCACGCCGTTGTCCCACAGGCGGCGGGCGTGGATGCCGGCGATATCGCCGAGCACGTCGGTGCGGATGCCCAGCCGGTCCAGCGTCGGCTGCAGGCGTTCGTTGATTTCCTTCGTCGTCAGCGTATGAGGCGCATCGACGTGTGCCAGGCCGGCGATCGAGACATTCTTGAAGAGCATCGAGGTTAGCGCCAAGGCTCAGGCAAAAGGGGGCGCTATTCTATAACCCCCCGGGCCTTCACCGCATCTTTACGAATTCAGGCTTGCCCGTATGGTGAAGGATTCAGCGCGGCGGGCACTGGAAGGCGGCAAAGCGCTGGCTGCCATCGGCCGGCGGTGCGGCGGCCTGTACGGCATTGGCGCCGGCGCTGGGGGCCTCGTTGCGGGCCAGCGTTTCCAGTTCTTCCTGCACGCGCAGCGGGTTGCGGTTGTAGAAGCCGACCTTGCTCTTCACGGTGACCACCACCTCGCCCTTGGTGATGCAGCCGGTCGGCGCCGGCCCGGCCGGCAGCACGCGGACGGTCTTCCCGGCCGGTTCGATCGGCACCCAGGTACAGGCGGTGACGGTGAGCAGCAGGGAGGAAAGCAGCAGAACGCGCATGGGCAGATCCTGGAAGGGTATGAGGGGGATTCTGCCTGAACCGCCTGAATCGAGGGTAGCCGGGAGGCCTGCCCGCCGTGGCGGGCAGGCCTGTCCCTTACTTCTTGACCGGCTTGCCTTCGGCATCCAGCACGGTCACCTCGCCCAGGTTCAGCGCGCGCACGGCCGCCTCGGTCTGCTTGAGGTCGCCCACCACTACCCAGGTCAGCGCCTGCGGCTTGATCTCGGCCGCAGCCTGCTGCACCTGGGCCGGCGTCATCGCCTCGATCTCGGCCTTGCGACGCAGCACATAGTCATCCGGCCGCTTGAACTGCACGATGCTGCTGATGGTCGCGGCGACCGCACTGGCGGTCTCATAGGCGCCCGGCAGGCTCAGCGTCTGGATGTTGCGGATGCGGTTGACCTCGGCAGCGGTGGCCGGCTTGCTGCCCGTGCTGAACTCGACGATTTCCTTCTGCATCTCGGCCAGCGCCGGGCCGGTCTTGTCGATCTGCACGGGGGCACTGGCCGCCCACGGCCGCTGTCCGACCGAGTTCGGCGCACTGCTGCGCGCGCCATAGGACCAGTGCTTGTCCTCGCGCAGGTTCATGTTCAGGCGCGAGGTGAAGTCACCGCCGATCACACCGTTGGCGATATCGAAGCGGGTCGAGCTGGCGTCACTGGACGGCGGCACCACCTGGCCGGCGAACAGGTTTGCCTGCACCGCACCCGGCTGATCGATCAGGAACACGCGCGGGCCCTTCGGCAGCGCCACATCGGTGGCCGCCTTCACCTGCGGCGCATCGCCCGTGGCCTTCCAGTCGCCCAGCTGCTTGTCCAGCAGGGGCACGATCTCGGCCAGCGTGGTATCGCCAACCACGATCAGGGTGCCATCCTGCGGGCGCAGCCAGTCGCGGTGGAAGTCGACCAGATCCTCGCGGGTGAGGCTGCTGATGGCCGCTTCATCGCCGCTGCCAGTGAACGGAATGGCGTACGGATGGCCTTTGCCGTACAGCAGCGGCGGCAGCACGCGCATGGCCACCGCGTTCGGGTTGACCTTCTCCTGCTGGATGCCGGCGATCCAGGTGGCCTTGACCCGGTCGATCTCGGCCTGTTCGAAGCGCGGCTCGCGCAGCAGATCGCGGTACAGGGCCAGCGATGGCACCAGGTTCTCCTTCAGTGCCGACAGGTCCACGGTCACCGAATCCAGGCCGGCACCGGCGTCCAGGCTGGCACCCAGCGCATCGGCGGCATCGGCGAAGGCCAGCGAGCCGAGCTTGCCGGCGCCTTCGGTCATCAGGTTCATGGTGAAGTTGGCGGTGCCCGGCTTGCGGCCCTGGTCGGCGGTGAAGCCACCCGGGAACTGGTAGCTGAACTGCACCACCGGAATCTCGTGGCGCTCGGCCAGCACCACCTGGGTGCCGTTCTTCAGCGTGGCGCGCTGCAGGGCGGGGAACTTCAGCTGCGGGAATTCACGGGTCTGCGGCACGCCGGCCTTGCGGTCCACCTGCTCCGGCAGAGTGCTGTACTTCGGGTCCACCGCCGGCACGTTGAACGGCTTCGGCGCCTGTGAGGGATCTTCCTTCAGCGCCACGCGCTCGCCCGGTTCGACCACCAGCGTGTGGCTGCCGACGTCCAGCCACTGTGCGCCCAGGCGCTTCAGGTCGGCCGCGGTCGCCTTGTCGATGTTGGCCAGCGACGTGCGGAAGCAGCCCGGGTCGCCGGTGTAGACCGCGCATTCGGCCAGTGCGTCGGCCTTGCCACCGAAACCACCGATGCGCTCGATGCCGCGGATGAACGCTGCGCGCGAGCCGGTCTTGGCACGCGCCAGCTCGTCGGCCGTGGGGCCCTCCTTGATCAACCGGTCCAGTTCTTCGTCGATGATCTTCTCGACCTTGGCCGGATCCTGGCCCTGCTTCACCGTGGCCATGACGATGAAGTTGGAACCCAGCTGCGAGGCGTAGGCGCCGGCGCTGATGTTGTCCACCAGCTTGTCCTGGTGCTGCAGTCGCTGGCTCAGGCGCGAGGACTTGGCGCCGCCGAGCACATAGGCCAGCAGCTGCAGCTGGTCGACGTCGGTGGTGCCGACCTGCGGCACGTTCCAGGCGCGGTAGATGCGCGACTGCGGCACCTTGTCGGTCATCGTCTCGCGGGTGTTGGCCGGGCGCTTGGCCACGTCGACCTTCGGCTGCGCCATGCTCGGACCGGCCGGGATGCTGCCGAAGTAACGGGCCACCTTCTCCTTGGCGGTGGCCACGTCGATATCGCCCGCCAGCACCAGCACCGCGTTGTTCGGGCCATACCAGGTGCGGAACCAGGTCTTGACGTCATCCAGCGAGGCCGCGTTGAGGTCGTTCATCGAGCCGATCACGCTGTGGTGATACGGGTGGCCGGCCGGGTACATCGCACGGTTGAGCTTCTCCCAGGCCTGGCCGTAGGGCTGGTTCTCGCCCTGGCGCTTCTCGTTCTGCACCACGCCACGCTGCTCGTCCAGCGCCGCCTGGTCGATCGCACCGAGCAGATGGCCCATGCGGTCCGACTCCATCCACAGCGCCATGTCCAGCGCGGTGGTCGGCACGTTCTCGAAGTAATTGGTGCGATCGGTATTGGTGGTGCCGTTCTGGCCGGTGGCACCCACCTGCTTGAACGGTTCGAAATACTCGCCGTCGTGGTTTTCGCTGCTCTGGAACATCAGGTGTTCGAACAGGTGGGCGAAACCGGTGCGGCCCGCAGGCTCGTCCTTGCTGCCGACGTGATACCAGACGTTGACCGCCACGATCGGCGCCTTGCGATCGGTATGCACGATCACGCGCAGCCCGTTGGGCAGGGTGAACTGCTCGAACGGAATATCGACCTTGGCCGGCGTGACCGTCTTGGCCGCCAGTGCAGGAGTGGGCGCGAGCGTGCCCAGGGCAGTGCTGAGGGCAACAGCGAGCAGTGCAGCACGCGGGCGCAGGGCGAGAGACATTTCCGGATCCTTGGTCACGTTGGTGAAGCCCGATCCTAGCGCGCCCATCCGGGGCCCGGAATCCGCCAGCAGTCACTGGGGGTGTTTGCCCCCGTAGCCGTTCAGGGCCTTGTCGGCGGCCCCCGACAGCAGTCACGTCTCCCCCGCCCCTGCGTCCGGACAGTGTCCGCGCCCCCTCGGATGGACAGGTGTCCGCCCCGCGGACACTTTCCGACGGGAGAAAAACCCTTTCAAATCAATGATTAAAAGTTGGCACGGGGTTTGCTTGGTACTTCCTGCGCCAAGAAGGGCTTCAGACAAAAGCTGACTGAAGACTGAACAAATGCAAGAAATCGAAAATTTCCCTTGCATCCCCCGAATTGGTGTTCTACCTTACTACCACACCACCGCTCAACAACACTAAACAGGCCCCGTCATGAACGCCAAGACCATTGCCATCGCCATCGCCCTGATCGCCGGCACCGCGGTTGTTTCGTCGGTGCAGGCCTCCGAATCCATCAAGACCCTGGCCACCGTGCAGGTTCGCCCGGCCGCCGACCAGCTGGCCCAGCAGGCTTGGGAACAGGCCAGCGGCATTCCGACCCTGGCCACCGTGGAAGTGCGCCCCAGCGCCGACCAGCTGGCCGAACGCGACGGCTTCACCGCCGCCCCCGTCGCCGCCGCCCTGCCGATCACCACCCTGGCCGCGGTGGAAGTGCGCCCGAGCCTGGAACAGCGCGTCGCCCTGGCCGCCGAACTGGAAGCACAGCGCTACGCCGCCACCCTGGCCGCCGCCGCCACCAGCGTCGCCAACCAGGTGATCGTCAACCTGCCGACCCTGCAGGTGCGTCCGAGCGCGGCCGACCTGCAGGCCCTGGCCACCGAAACCGCCCAGGTCCTGCTGCGCCCGTAAGCGGTGCCGCCCTGCCCCGCGCAGGGCGCGCGCCGTAAAGCAGGCCGCCGTCGCAGGTACACTGCGCCGATGAATGCCGCACCCCAGTTCCACGTGATCCTGTTCCAACCGGAAATCCCGCCCAACACGGGCAATGTGATCCGGCTCTGCGCCAACACCGGCGCGCAGCTGCACCTGGTCGAGCCACTCGGCTTCGCACTGGAAGACAAGCAGCTCAAGCGCGCCGGCCTGGACTACCACGAGTACTCGCGCCTGCAGGTGCATCCGGATCTGGACACCGCGCTGGCGCGGATTGCACCGAATCGGTTGTTCGCACTCAGTACCCGCGCCAGCGTGCGCTACGACAGCGTGGCCTTTGAAGAGGGCGACGCCTTCCTGTTCGGCCCGGAAAGCCGCGGCCTGCCGCAGGACGTGCTCGATGCACTGCCGGATGGCCGCCGCCTGCGCCTGCCGATGCGGCCGGACAACCGCAGCCTCAATCTTTCCAACACCGTTGCCGTGGTGATGTATGAAGCCTGGCGGCAGCACGGGTTTGCCGGCGGCGCGTGAGAGGAAGCAGCCGAGCATGGGCTCGGCTCTACACGTACGTGTGACCTGCTTATGGTGGGTGCGGACCTTGGTCCGCACCGATGCCCGGATGCGCGCCGAGGAAATGTGCCGACCAAGGTTGGCACCCACCGGAACCCGCTGTCAGAACGCGTTGATGCCGGTCAGTTCGCGGCCAATCACCAGCTGGTGCACGGTCTCGGTGCCTTCATAGGTGATCACCGATTCGAGGTTCAGCGCGTGCCGGATCGCCACGTGTTCGGTGGTGATGCCAGCCCCACCGAGCAGATCGCGACACTCGCGGGCGATGTCGATGGCCATGCGGCAGTTGTTCCACTTGGCCAGGCTGACCTGCTGTGGCTGCAGCTGGCTGGCTTCCTTCAGCCGGCCCAGTTGCAGGGCCAGCAGCTGGGCGGTGGTGATGCGGCGGGCCATTTCCGCCAGCTTGATCTGCGCGCTCTGGGTGGCGGCCAGCGGGCGGCCGAACAGCACGCGCTCCTTGGCGTAGCCCAGCGCTTCATCCAGGCAGGCGATGGCCGCGCCGATCGGGCCCCAGCTGATCCCGTAACGCGCCTGGGTCAGGCACCCGAGCGGCCCCTTCAGGCCCTTCACGTTCGGCAGGCGGTGGCTGTCGGGCACGCGCACATCGTCGAAGAACAGCGCGCCGGTCAACGAGGCGCGCAGGCTCATCTTGTGCTTGATTTCCTGCGTGGTGAAACCGGCCATGCCCTTCTCCAGCACGAAGCCCTGGATGCCGTCCTCGGTCTGTGCCCAGACGATGGCCAGGTCGGCCACCGGGCCGCTGGTGATCCACATCTTGCTGCCGCTGATGCGCCAGTCGCTGCCGTCGCGTACCGCTCGGGTCTTCATGCTGGCCGGGTCGGACCCACCGTGCGCCTCGGTCAGGCCGAAGCAGCCGATCAGTTCGCCGCGTGCCATCGCCGGCAACCACTGCTGGCGCTGTTCCTCGCTGCCGTACGCGTAGATGGGATACATGCACAGCGAGCTCTGCACCGAAACGAAGCTGCGCAGGCCCGAATCGCCGCGCTCCAGCTCCTGGCAGATCAGGCCATAGCTGACCGCGCCGAGGCCACCGCCACCGTATTCGGCCGGCAGTGTCGCGCCCAGCAGGCCCAGCGATGCGATCTCCGGTACCAGTTCGGCCGGGAAGCGCGCCTGGTCAAATGCATCGCCGATGATCGGCAGCACGCGCTCGTTGGTGAAACGGGCCACGCTGTCCTGTACGGCGCGCTCTTCCTCGCTGAGCAGGGAACGGACATCGAACAGGTCGTACGGATCCAGGGCCATGGCACTCACACGCAGTCGGGACCGGGCCATTGTCGGTCATCCGGGAAGCGCGTGCCGACCAGGGTCGGCACCCACCCGGCTGCGGGCGTGCGCTGCAGTGCAGCAATCACGACGTGAACATCGGCGATCTAGCTCGATCACGCCCGTCCCGGTACCCTGACACATTCAAACAACCGTTTCGCCGTGGCTGCACGCGCGATTTCCAGGCAACCGCCGGTGGCCCTGCTACCGGCACTACCCACGAGTCATGCAATCGATGAGCGCTGAAGCCAACGCCCTGCCCCCGCGTGAAGTAATGGAGTTCGACGTGGTGATCGTCGGTGCCGGCCCAGCCGGGCTGGCCACCGCGATCCGCCTGCGCCAGCGTGCGATCGAAGCCGGCCGCGAACTGTCGGTGTGCGTGCTGGAGAAGGGCTCCGAGCCCGGTGCACATGTTCTGTCCGGTGCGGTGATGGACCCGCGCGCCCTGACCGAACTGTTCCCGGACTGGGCCGAACGCGGCGCACCGCTGAAGCAGAAGGTCACCCGCGACGAGTTCCTGTTCCTCAGCGAGACCGGGTCGCGCAGCACGCCCAATGCGCTGCTGCCGGAGTGCTTCCACAACGAAGGCAACTACATCATCAGCCTGGGCGAAGTGACCCGCTGGCTGGCGCAGCAGGCCGAGGCGCTGGAGGTTGCGATCTTCCCCGGCTTCGCCGCCGCCGAGGTGCTGTACGGCGACAACGGCGAAGTGATCGGCGTGGCCACCGGCGACATGGGCATCGAGAAGGACGGCAGCATCGGCCCGGCCTTCGAGCGCGGCATGGCGCTGCATGCGAAGTACACGGTCTTCGCCGGAGGCGCGCGCGGCCACCTCGGCCGCCAGCTGATCGCCCGCTACAGGCTGGACGAAGGCAAGGACCCGCAGGCCTACGGCATCGGCATCAAGGAACTGTGGCAGATCGACCCGGCCAGGCATGAGCCGGGCCTGGTGGTGCACGCCGCCGGCTGGCCGCTGGACAGCGACACCTACGGCGGCGCGTTCCTCTACCACGCCGACGGCGGCAAGGTCGCCATCGGCTACGTGGTCGGCCTGGACTACAAGAACCCCTGGCTGAGCCCGTTCGAGGAATTCCAGCGATTCAAGACCCATCCGCAGATCCGCAAGCACCTGGAAGGCGGTACCCGCATCGGCTACGGCGCGCGTGCGATCACCGCCGGCGGCCTGCTGTCGCTGCCGAAGACGGTGTTCCCCGGTGGCGCGCTGGTCGGTTGCGAGGCCGGTTATCTCAACGCCAGCCGCATCAAGGGCAGCCACGCCGCGATCAAGACCGGCATGCTGTGCGCCGACGCCGCGTTCGACGCGCTGGCCGCCAACCGCCAGCACGATGAACTGAGCGCCTATCCGCAGGCCTTCGAAGCCAGCTGGCTGTTCACCGAACTGCAGCAGGCCAAGAACTTCAAGCAGTGGTTCAAGAAGGGCCAGACCGTGGCCACGCTGATGACCGGCGTGGAGCAGTGGCTGCTGCCGAAGCTGGGCGTGCGCAACCCGCCGTGGACGCTGCACCGTACGCAGCCGGACCACGCCTGCCTGGAGCCGGCGGCCCAGCACACCCGCATCAGCTACCCGAAGCCGGACGGGGTGCTGACCTTCGACCGTCTCAGCTCGGTGTTCCTGAGCAGCACCAACCACGACGAGAACCAGCCCAGCCACCTGACCCTGAAGGACCCGAGCATTCCGGTGAAGGTGAACCTGGCCGAGTACGCCGGCCCGGAAGCGCGCTACTGCCCGGCCGGCGTGTACGAGTTCGTTGGCGAAGCCGACAACGCACGCCTGCAGATCAACGCGCAGAACTGCGTGCACTGCAAGACCTGCGACATCAAGGATCCCACCCAGAACATCGTCTGGGTGACCCCGCAGGGCGGCGGCGGCCCGAACTACTCGGGCATGTGACCGCAGGGGGCTGCGACCGCGTGTCGCAGCCCGGCCCGCGGCGGCCACGGCTATCCTCTCCGCCCATGCGTGCCTTCCGTCTGCTCCCTGCCCTCGTCCTGCTGCTGGCGTGCAGCGGCTGCCAGCGCACGGACACGCCACCGGCCACACCTGAGCAGGCGCGACAACAGGCGATGCAGCGCGCGTTCGAACTGTGTGCGGGCTGCCACACGGTGCAGGCCGGTGGCATCCACCGGTTCGGCCCCAACCTGCACGGTGTGATCGGACGCCGCGCTGGCAGCCTGCCCGACTATGGCTATTCGCAGGGCATGCGCCGGGCCGATATCGTCTGGACCGCGCAGACCCTGGATGCCTTCCTGCAGTCACCAACGCAGCAGGTGCCCGGCACGCGCATGTACAACGCGTTTCCCAGCGCCGAACGACGTGCGCTGGTGATCGCTTACCTGCAGCAGCAGTCTGCTCAGTGAGACAGCCCCTGCAGCTGCTGCTGCAGGCGTGACAGGAACGCCTGGACTTCGGCGAACAACGGCGCGCTGTCCACTTCTCCGGCGTCTTCCAGGCGTTCGACCAGGGCATTGGCCTGCGTTGCCAGCGCATGCGCACCCACCGCCCCGAGCCCCCCGGCCTGGCGATGCAGGTGCAGGGCGGCGGCCTCGCGGTCGCCGGCCTGCACCGCACGCTGCACGGCCGCGATATCCACCTCGCTGGCCTGCAGCAGGGTGGCGGCCAGCTGCACGGCGACCGCATGCGAACCGAAGCGCCGCTGCAGGCCCGCCAGGTCCAGCGATGCGTCGCCCTCCACCGCTGCGGACGACTCGGCGGTCGCCTCCGGTGCCACGGACGCCTGCGGCAGCCATCGCATCAACGCCGCGCGCAGCGTAGCCAGCGACAACGGCTTGGCCAGCACCTCATCCATGCCGGCCTCGCGGCAACGTCGCGCGTCGTCGTCCAGCACGCTGGCCGTCAATGCCAGTACCGGCATGCGCGCCTGGCCCTGGCGGCCTTCGCGCTCGCGCAGCAGGCGGGTGAACGCAAAGCCATCGAGAACCGGCATGCGGCAATCGGTGATCACCAGGTCGAAGCGTTCCGACGCCAACCGGTCCAGCGCCTGCTGGCCATCACTCACCAGCACGTGCGGAAGGCCCAGCTGCTGCAGCCGCCAGGCCATCATCGCCTGGTTGGTCGGATGATCCTCGATCACCAGCACGCGGCTCTGGCGCAGCGCGGTCGGCAGCAGCGCCGCCTGCTCGTGCTCGCTCGCCAGCACGGCGACGTCCTCGATGCCGGCTTCCACCAGCGACAGACGGACCTCCGCGCGGGTGCCCTCGCCGAGCGTGCTCTGCAGGGTCAACGTGCCGTCCATCATCTGCACCAGCCGCTGGCAGATGCTCAGGCCCAGGCCGGTTCCGCCATGGTCGCGCTGGATGTATGCACCGGCCTGGGTGAACGGCGCGAAGAGGTGCTGCAGCTGTTCCGGCGCGATGCCCATGCCGGTATCGATGACGCTCAGGCACAACGGCTGACTGCCATCGGCGGTGGTCGGCCCGAGCACCTCCAGCCGCAGCCACACATCGCCCTGCGCGGTGAACTTGATGGCATTGCTGAGCAGGTTGAAGACGATCTGCCGCAGGCGCACGCCATCCACTTCATGCGCCGCAGCCAGCTGCGGATCGATCTGCACGTGCAGGGCCAGGCCACGCGCGCTGGCCTGCGCCGACATCAGCCGGCACACGCCTTCCAGCAGGGTCCGCAGTGACAATGGCACCGGTTCCAGGCGCAGCGCACCGGCTTCGATGCGCGAGTAGTCGAGGATGTCATCGAGGATCTGCCGCAGCATCTGCGCAGAATCCTCGATCACGGCAAGGATGCGCTGCTGTTCTGCATCCAGCGGCGAGTGCGCCAGCACTTCCAGCATGCCCAGTACACCGCTCATCGGCGTGCGGATCTCATGACTCATCGTGGCCAGGAAGCGTGATTTGGCCTCGGCCGCCTGTTCCGCCTCGATCTTGGCCGCCGCCAGCGCATCGGCCTGTACGCGTGCCTGGGTCACGTCCACCCAGTAGCCGCTCCAGGTGACGGCGCCGGCCTCGGTGGCGTAAGGGTGAGCCTGGCTGCGTACCCAGCGCGCGGGCGTGCCGTCATCACCCGGCAGCAGGCGGAACTCGAAGGCCAGCGGCGCGAACTGGCGGGCCGCCTGGTCGATGGCCTGCAGCACGGCCTGGCGGTCGGTGTCCTCGATCCGCGCCAGCAGCGCCTGCGCATCCTGCTCGGCACGCTGCCGCGGAATGCCGAACAGTGCCTGCAGGTCGCCTGCGATGAAGGGGAAGGCCAGGCTGCCGTCCGCGTCGCGACGTGCCTGGTAGACCACCGCAGGCAGATTGTCGGTGACCTCGGCCAGGCGCTGCTCCAGATGGCGGCGACCGGCCACCTCCCGGCGCAGCCGCCAGTGACCGACGCCATGCACCACCGCCCCGGTCAGCAGCACCAGCAGCAGCGGAAGCCCCCAATGCAGCACGGCGTCCCAGTCCACGCCACTGCGATATTCCACGGCCAGCCAGTCGCCCCGCAGCGCCTCATGCTCCCGCGGTGACATCTGCAGCAGCAGGCGGTCGAAGGTGGTCGCCAGGGCGGCATGGCGACGGTCGACAGCCAGCGCCAGCTGGTCGCCGAATCCGGCCGGCGCAAGGATCTGCAGACGGCCCGGGAAGCGGTTGCGCAACAGGTGATCGACCAGGACCAGGTTGCCCACGTAGGCATCGGCCTCGCCATTGGCCAATCGCTGCAACGCCTGCTCGCCACTGCGCGCGGGAATGATCTTTGCCCGTGGCGCCTGCTGCAGCACGTAGCCGCGCAGGCGTTCCGGGTCGGACAGCAGCACGCGCTTGCCCTGCAGATCGGCCAGCCCCAGGATCGCCGGGCTGTCGCGCGTGCCGACGATCACGCTCGGCACGCTGATGAAGGGCTGGCTGAACACCCAGTCCGGCCCCAGGTAGCGCGAATCGGTGGGAATGCCCATCACCGCCTGCACCTCACCCTGCAGCGCCTTCTCGCGCACCTCGAACCAGTCGTGGCTGGTTTCCACCTCCAGGTTGGCGCCGACCTGGATCAGCCGCCGCAGGTACTCGCTGGTCAGGCCGCTGGGCTGGCCGTCGTCGTCGGTGAACGAAAGCGGCGCGGCATTGGGCGCGAAGGTGATCTTCAACGGCTGCTGCAGCACGCGCTTTTCGGCCTGGCTCAGGGCCAGCTGCGCCGACGCGGACCATTCCGGAGGCCGCAGCCAGCGCTGGGCCAGCGCGTCCCGCTGCGCCTGGCTGGTGGCAGCCAGCGCAAGATCCAATGCCTCGGCCAGCGGTTGCTTGCTGTTGGGGACGCCGAAGTGCGCCCGCTCCGGCGGCAGATCGCTGGGCCGCAGCAGCACCACTCCCTTCAGCTGATGGGCCGCGATCAGCTCGGTGGCGACATAGGCATTACCGATATAGACGTCGGCCTTGTCGTCTCTGACCATCTGCAACGCCGCCAAAGTGCCATTTGCGACAAGTTGTCGAGCGCGTGGAAACCGTGCACGCACCTGCGGTGCGGTCAGGAAATCCTGCTCGATCACGACGCGCAGTCCGTCAAGATCCGGCATCTCCGAAGCACGCAGGTCTCCAGGTCGTCCGACCACCGCCAGCGGCGCTTCGACATAGGCCGAGGTGTAGACCATGCAACGGGTTCGGTCGGCACTCAGGCCGATGTTCATGACCACATCGATCTCGCCCCGGCATGCCGCGTCCAGCACGGATGTCCAGTCCGGATAGCGGCGTGCCTCGACTTTCACGCCCAAACGACGAGCCAAAAGCGACAAGTAGTCCGGTCCCAGGCCGACCTGCTGGCCTTCGTGGATCGACTCGAAAGGGGGCCAACCGCTGTCATACTGCCCGACGACGATGCGAGGGTGCGCGGTCAGGTATTCGCGTTGCAGGGGACTCAACGGCAATGGGCCGGGCGCGAGTTGCGCCCAAGCGACGGCAGGACCCAACATGGCCAGCAGCAGGACCCGCCCGCGAACAGCCCAGCTACGCATCGGCGTTGATCTCCTAGAATCCTGCCAGGAGCCGCGATGGTCGCGGCCCGGCGTGCCCGGTGGTCATACTAGAGCATGAGCTTGCGCATCATCATCGCAGACGACCACCCCGTGGTCCGTATCGGAACCCGCGCCGTCATCGAGTCCAGCGGCGTTGGCCAGGTCGTCGGTGAAGCCGACAGCGCCCAGGCGCTGATGGCGCTGCTGACCAGCCAGCCATGCGACCTGCTGGTCACCGACTATTCGATGCCCGGCAGTCCCCAGGCCGATGGCTTCGCCATGATCGGCATGATCCGGCGCCGCCATCCCGACCTCAAGGTGCTGATGCTCAGCGTTTCCAGCAACCTGGCGATCCTGCGCATGGTGCTCGACAGCGGCGTGCTCGGCCTGGTCGACAAGAGTTCGTCGATGGACGAGCTGCCGCAGGCGATCCAGGCGGTGAACCGCGGCCAGCTCTATATCAGCCGCAGCCTGCGCGAGCGGGTCGAGGCCGCCGGCAGCTGGCGCATGCGCGAAGGCGACGGCAAACCGCTGTCGCCGCGCGAACTGGAAGTGCTGCGGTTGCTCGGCACCGGCATGACGGTGAAGGAGATCTCGGTGCAGCTGCACAAGAGCGTCAGCACCATCAGCCGGCAGAAGGGCGATGCGATGCTGAAGCTGGGCCTGAAAGGCGATGCGGAGCTGTTCGACTATCTGCGTGACGGCAAAATCTGAATCCTGTCCATCCAGCCGTTGAACTTTCAGGCAGGCTTCATGCCGCCTGACGCTAGATGAATACGCACGCCGCCCAGTGGCCCACGCAATGTTCCGGCAATCTCCGGGCGCCAGCGTGGTCACTACGGCAGCCAGGGCGCCCGCGCCCTCCCTGCCCACCGTGTCATGCCCCTACAGGAGAACCGAACATGCTCAGTACTTCCGCTCTCAGCTTCCGTGGCGTGGCGATGGCCCTGGCCCTGCTGGCCGGTGTCGCCGTGGTCAGCGACGCCAGCGCCATGTCGAGGAAGGACAAGCGCACCGTCGTCGGTGCGGTGGTGGGCGGCGTCGCCGGCCACCTGATCTCCAATGGCGATCCGGCCGCCACCGTCGGCGGTGCCGTGGCCGGCGGCGCGATCGGCAACCTGACCACCCCGGACCGCCACGACCGTCGTTATGACCGCCGCTACGACCGCGGCTACCAGCGCGGCTACGACCGGGGCTATGGCTATCGGGACCGCGGTCATGACCGCCGCTGGCGCGACAGCGACCGCCGCTACTACCACGACCGCGGTCGCCACCGCGGCTGGTAACCCTCGCCGGCACTGCCCGGCATCACCGGCAACGGGCGGGTCGATGACCCGCCCGTTTGCGTCCGGACCGTCCATGGCGTTGAATGCGCAGCCCTGGATGACTCCTTTGCCCCCGGCCCCCGCATGACCTCCACCGCCCACCGCGTGCAGGGCCTCAACAACGATGAGGTCGCTGCCGACTGGCCCGCGATCGATGCAGCCGAGGTTGCCTGGCTGGCCCGCCGTTATCCGGTGCTGGACGCGGACAGCGCCCTGCGTTGGCACAGCCCCCGGCCGTTGTCGGCCGCCGCGCTGGCCGAAGGTGCCCGCGGCCGGGTGTTCATCAAGCGCCACCACCGCAGCGTGCGCAGTGCCGCCTGCCTGCAGGAGGAACACCGCTTCATCGCCCATCTGGACGCTGCCGGCGTGCCGGTGGTGAAGGTTCTGCCCACCGCCGGAGGCGACAGCGCCATCGAGCATGGGCCTTGGACCTATGAACTGCATTCGCCGGGGGTGGGTGACGATCTGTACCGCGACGCCGCCTCCTGGACGCTGCTGACGGACACCGCACGGGCGCGTTCTGCCGGACGCATGCTGGCCCGGCTGCATCAGGCCGCCGCCAGCTACCACGCCCCGCAGCGCAGCACGCATGTCCTGGTGGCACGAGACGAGCTGATCCGCGCCGCCGACCCCATCAGCGCGCTGGAAGCGGGTCTTCCCGACCGCCCGGGACTGGCGCGCTACCTGGCGCGGATTCCGTGGCAGGCGCAGCTGCGCCGCGACGTCCTGCCCTGGCATGCCGGCTTGGCCGAGCGCCTGTCCGCCGAGCCGCCGCTGTGGGCGCACAACGACTGGCATGTGTCCAACCTGCTGTGGCGCGGCGACGACGTCAGCACCATGCTGGATTTCGGCCTCGCCTCACCCACCAGCGCGCTGTTCGACCTGGCCACCGCGATCGAGCGCAATGCCGTGGCCTGGCTGGAGCTGGAGCGGGGCCATGAGGCGGTGCGCATCGACATCGCGCTGGCGCTGCTCGACGGCTACCGCGAAGTGCTGCCGTTGTCGGCCACCCGCCTGCACCTGCTGGCGGACCTGCTGCCGATGGTCCACTTCGACTTCGCACTGTCCGAAGTGGAGTACTTCGAAGGCATCACCGGCTCGACGGCGAACGCCGATGTCGCCTGGTATCCCTTCATGCTGGGCCATGCCGCGTGGTTCGCCAGCGCACCCGGCCAGGCCCTGCTGCAGGCGCTGCATGCCGCCGCCTGAAGGGCATCGGCTCGCAAATCCCTGCCATCTGTAGTGAAATAGCGGCCTGAAGCGGGGGTGCCTGGATCTGCAGGCTGAGAGAGTCCCTTGGAACCTGATCCGGTTTGCACCGGCGTAGGGAGCTTTGAGCCGCAGCCACACCCCCGTTCCGGGCCGGTGCACCTGCGCGCCGTCGCTTCGTCTCCCCTGTTGTCCGAAGACGAATCGAATGAACCGCTGCCTGCGTCCCACCCTGCTCGCTCTCGCCCTCTGTGCCGCGCTGCCGCTGCATGCCAGCGAGGCTGGAGCCTCCCCCGACGTGACAGCCGACAGCGGCGAACGTTCGCCCACCGAGCTGGCAGCGGTCCGCGTGCAGGCCGGTAGGCCGGCGGCCGACAGCGCGCGGGTCAGTGCATTCGGCGCCGGCTCCTGGAAGGACACCCCGGCCTCGGTGAACGTGCTCGAACGCGACTACCTCGACCGTCGACAGGTGCGCTCATTGTCCGAACTGGCAAGCAATGACGCCTCGCTCGGTGATGCCTACGCGCCGGTGGGCTACTACCAGAACGTCGCCATCCGCGGCTTCGCGCTCGATGCCGCCACCGGCTACCGCTTCAATGGCCTGGCCATCGCCGGCGAGCAGCGGTTGGCGCTGGAGAACGTGCAGGCGGTGGAGATCCTGAAGGGTGAGGCCGGCCTCGCCGCGGGGGTGATGGCACCCGGCGGCATCATCAACTACATCGGCAAGCGCCCGGCCGAAGTGCGCACGGCTACCCTCGGCACCGATTCGGAAGGCTCGCGCTATGCCGCCGTCGATGTCGGCCACTGGATCACGCCGCGTTTCGGCATCCGCCTCAATGCCGCCTGGGAGGGCAGCGAGTCCTACGTCGAGCATGCCGACGGCCGCCGCAACTTCTATTCGCTTGCAGCGGACTGGCTGATCGGCGAGCGCGGCAAGCTGGAAGTGGACGCCAACTACCAGACCAGTTCGCAGCGATCGGTGTCTGGTTACCAGCTGCTGGGCGCACGGGAGCTGCCCCGTGGCGTCGACCGCGAGCACCTGCTGGGCTATCAGCCGTGGCAGCGCCCGGTGGAGATCGCCAGCACCAACATCACCGCCGTACACACCTACGACTTCAACGAGCGCTGGCAGTCGCGGCTGTCGGTGGGCCACAGCCGCTCGGTGATCGACGACAACGTCGCCTTCGCCTATGGCTGCTACTACGCCGACGCGTGCGCTGATGGCAGCGTGCCCGGCAACTACTTCGCCCCCAACGGCGACTACGACATCTACGACTACCGCAGTCCGGACGATACCCGCCGCAACCAGCAGGCGCGCGCCGAGCTGCGTGGCCGCTTCGACACCGGCAGCGTCGGCCACCAGCTGACGGTCGGCGCCGACACGTTCCGCCGCACGGTGGACAGGCGACCGAGCGTCAACGAGTACGTAGGCAGCAGCAACATCCACGACACGCAGGTGCCGGTGTACGAGCCCTCGCCGCTGATGCCCGGCCCGTCCGCACGGCGTCTGGACAGCCGCCAGACCGCCGTGTTCGCGCTGGACCGCATGCAGTTCGGCGATGACTGGCAGTGGCTGGCTGGTGGCCGCTTCGTCCGCCTGGACGAGCGCGCCTACGACAAGCGCGGCAAGCCGCAGCGGCACAGCCGGCTGTCGCGCTTCCTGCCGCAGACCGCGCTGGTATGGAAGGCCACCGACCAGCTCAATGCGTACGCCAGTTATGTGCGCGGCATTGCGCTGGGCCAGGAGGCACCGTTCTGGACCTCCAACGCCGATGCCTTCCTGCCGGCGGTGCAGTCACGGCAGCTGGAAGCCGGCGTCAAGTACGTGCCGGCTGCGTCGCTCACCCTGGGCGCCGCGCTGTTCCGCATCTCGCAGCCCTACCAGTACGCCATGCCGGATGACAGCGATGCCGGTTACACCTTCGTCGAGCGCGGCACGCAGACCCATACCGGCCTGGAGCTGACCGCCAACGGCCAGCTGACCGATGCGCTGCAGATCGTCGCCAGCGCCAGCGTGCTGCAGGCGCGTGCACGCGATACCGGCACGCCGGGCCAGGAAGGCCATCAGCTGGTGAACGTGCCGAAGGTGCGTGCCAGTGTGCACCTGGCCTACGCACTGCCGTTCGTGCAGGGCCTGGATGTCACCGGTGGCTGGCGCTATGCCGCCGCCAATGTGGCCCGTGCCGACGGCGGCGTACGCGCGCCGGACTATTCGGTGTTCGATGCCGGCCTGCGCTTCCGCCACCGCGTGCATGAGCGCGCCGTGACCTGGAACCTGTCGGTGGACAACGTGTTCAACCGCTTCTACTGGCGCGACACCGGCAGCAGCGGCGGTGACTACTACCTGTTCCCCGGCGCACCGCGACAGGCACGCCTGTCGGTGACGTTCGCGCTGTGAGCGGCGCCGTGCTCGAGTGGACCGCCGCGCTGTGCAGCGTGCTGGGCGTATGGCTGATGGCGCGCCGGCGGCTGGCAGCATGGCCGGTCGGCCTGCTGTCGGTGGCGCTGTACGGCCTGGTGTTCGCCGAGGCCAGGCTGTACTCCGACACGCTGCTGCAGGTCGCCTTCGCCGGCTTCCTGGTCTATGGCTGGATCAACTGGCGCCAGCACGCCGCCGATGAGGGCAGCATCCGCATTGTGCCGCTGGCACGCGGAAAACTGCTGCGTGACCTGATCATCGGCCTGTGCGGTGGCGTGGCGCTGGGCACGGTCATGCACACCTTCACCGATGCCGCGCTGCCATGGCTGGACGCGATGCTGACCGCCCTGAGCCTGGTCGGCCAGTGGTGGCAGGCGCGCCGCCATGTGGCGTGCTGGTGGGTGTGGATCGGGGTGGACGTGGTCTATATGGGCGCGTACCTGTTCAAGTCGCTGCACGTCACGGCCGCGCTGTATGTGTTCTTCCTGGGGCTGGCAGTATTCGGCCTGCGCGCCTGGAGTGCGGCGGCGCGGGAGCGCGAGCTGCTGCCGGCGCGGTAGTGCCGCTCGGTACACCTCACTTCGGCTGCAGCACCAGCCCCAACCGCAACGGCTGGCGCATGTCGCCCGGTGGCGCCGACGACAGCGGCGCCGACTGCAGCGTCGCGCGCAGATCCGCGTCCGCCTGCGCATCGCCGAGACTGTCGAATTCCAGTTTCGCGATGCGGCCATCGGCTGCGATCCAGAGGCTGACCGGCAGCGGCGTGGGCACCTGTGGGTGCTCCTGCAGCCAGGCCAGCACGCGCTGCACCTTCGGGTCCTGCTCCTGCTGCAGGCGCTGCTGCAGCTCACTGCCTGCCGTGGCGGCGTAGGCCATCCAGTGTGGTGGAGCCTCCTCGGCCGAGACGGCCCCGGCGCCGCCCAGCGCCAGAAGGCCGATCAGCAATGCCAGCGGTCGCCACCAGCGGCGACGGTCGGCGCGAAGTACGGATTCCATGGCAGCACCCTCATGCAGTCGTCCAGCGCTCCATCGTCGACGGCGCGGATGACAGGCAGATGGCGGGCAAGCATCACCCGCCCAGGTCGGCCAGCACCTTGCGCGAAGGCGCGAAGAAGGTCACGCCGGTCATCGCGGTAGAGAAGTCCAGGATGCGGTCATGCAGCGGCGCAGGGTTGCCGATGAACATGCGCTCGAGCATCTTCTCGATCACCCACAGGCGGCGCGTGTAGCCGATGAAGTACGTACCGTATTCACCGCGCCCCGGATTGGCGAAGGGCATGTTGTCGCGCAGGATGTCGTGCTCGCCGTCGGCGTCCTCGATGGTGCACAGCGTCTTGTGCGACTTCTGCGCGTCGGCCGGTGCATCGTCCAGCTCGGTGTTGTCGTGCTTGGTGCGGCCGATGATCGCCTCCTGCACCTCGGTCTTCTGCGCGCGCCATGCGTCGAGGTTGTGCAGGTACTTCTGTACCACCACGTAGCTGCCGCCGGCATGCGCGGGATCCTCGTCGCCGACGATCGTGGCGTCCGGCAGCGACAACCCTTCCGGATTGGCCGTGCCGTCAACGAAATCGAGCAGGTCGCGGCCGTCGAAATAGCGGAAGCCGGCCACCTCATCGACCGTCTCCACCGCATCGCCGAACGCCATCAGCAGGTTGCGCTCGAACGCCACGATCAGGTCCATCGTGCGTGCCCGGATGTGGTACAGCAGATCGCCCGGGGTCGACACCGCGGTGTGGGTGGCGCCCTTGATCTCGCGGAACGGATGCAGCTCGCGCGGCGGCGTGCTGCCAACCAGCGGCTGCCACACACGGTGGCCGATCGCCACGTTGCAGGTGAAGGTCCGTTCGATCTCGCGGATGGCCGTGTTCTTGATCAGGTCATCGGTGCTGGCCAGCACGTCGCGCACCTTCGCGATCGAGTCCGCATCATCCTTCACCTTCAGCACCAGGAAGGCGGCCGAGTGGGTCAACGGCGCAGTGATCTGCTGCGGCTCGTTGTCGAGCGTGTGATTGAGGGCGGTGATCGGTTCGGGCTGGGAATTCACGGCAGTTCCTGCGGGCTTGAGGCGGGCGCATCGCGCATGGTGCAGCGATGTGCGCGCGATCATAGCGGAACGGCTTCCGCTGCGACGGAGCGGTTCTCAGTCGCGCGCCAGCCGCTTGGGGCGCAGAAAAGTGAAGCCCGGCGCGAGGCCGGGCTTCGATGGCGTGCGGGAGAGAGAGAGAGAGAGTCACACGCCAGTTACACGCACTAACGACAGAGCGTTTCTTACCAGGTGAAGCGCGGGCCGACGAACCACTCGCGGTCGCCCGCCTTGGCCAGCTTCACTTCGCCACTCAGGCCCCAGTTCTGGTTGAACTTGGCGGTGGCACCGACGCGGCCGTAGAACTCGCCGTCCGGGTTGTAGCCGTGCTTCTTGCTGAAATCTTCGTAGCCGGCCAGCGCGTAGCCTTCCAGGTACGGGTTGAACGCGGTGCGCACGCCCACTTCAGTGGAGTAGCCATTGAAGTCCAGGCCGCGCTTCTCGTCGTACTTCTGATAGGCCACGCGGGCCACCAGGTCGGTGTTCGGTGCGATGCCGTAGTTGTAGCCGACACCCAGGCGCCACTGGTCGACGTCATTCTTGAAGCGGTCGGTTTCCTGCGCGCTGTAGTCGCCGAAGATGTGGAAGTTCGGGTGGACGGCCACCGAGCCCTTCACGCCCCAGCCATCGGCGTCGCCGCCCTTGGCATCGGTGTTCACGTAGCCGCCTTCAACGTAGTTGTACGACAGGCCATCGGCAGCCGATGCAGCGAACGGCAGGGCAGCCAGCAGACCCAGGGCAAGCAGCGAATTCTTGTTCATCGGGACACACCTTTAATTATTTTGGTTTCGTCGACCGCCTCCCGGGAGGGGGAGAGAGGAGAGGCGGTCGACAGGTGTGAATTATCCGTTTGTTGGCGAAATCAGCCCTGAATATTGAACTGACCGGTACATGAATGAAGTTGCTGTTCAGGGAACTCCGGGGCTGGTCGACTAGCCACGCCCCCATAGTTCGTGCCGATTGCACAAACTATGGGAGCGATCGCCTACACAGACTATGGGGACAAAGGCGAGCTTGGATCAGAGTCCGCTTGCTCACCGGTCCCCAGCTCGCACAACTTGATGGGTTGACTGGCGAGGTCTGACGTTCACGCACCCAGCGTACGTCACCGCTGATCGGATGCGAGATTTCTCAGAGAATCCTTAGGAAAAATCCGCGTCAACTATCCGTCGGGATCATCCGATCTTACGTTTCGCGGACGGGTCATTCTTGTAGACCCGGAGCGAGTACTCGAAGAACGGCATCCATGTGCGCTCGATCAGATCCCGATAGAACATGTTTGTGTGGCTCAGGAGATCGACTTTCACTTGCTGAAGCCGTTCGTGCTCCTGCTGAAAGCCGTTGGCGCCTGCCCTTCCGTACAGCTCAAACTTCGGCATCTTGCTCACCCAGAAGTCGTTAGGTGAGTAAGTATTTTGTACCGCCGTCACCTTTCCGTCATCGATGTAGCTTTTCCAATCGAAATCGGTACTCACGATAGAGCCGGCAAAGATGACGCCGCAGAAGCGCTCATTCAAGCCGCCCATCGAAGCCAGGTAGCGCGCGAACAAGTAGCTCCCAAGCGAGTGTGCGAAGATACAGATCGGGCCGTCATGAACGGCCCTCACCTCATTCAGCCAGATCCTAAATTCTTGCACCAACGCTTTTCGACGAAACGGATTTACCAGCGTAGTCAGCCACTCCCGGCCATACACGAATGGCGCAAATCCCCAGCCGGAACTGGTCGCCATCAACGAAAAGTACTGCAGCCACTCGGCATGCGTGTTGATGCCGTGAATCGGAATTATTAGCCCCTTGCTGCGGTGTACATGGATCTGGACCCTACCTTCATAGCTGTCGCGCACCTGCTCGTAAAGGATTGGAGCAGAAGTGGGCACCCGCAAAGACGTTTGATCAGGATGCAGCTTGATCTGGATGGGATTGGCCACTTGGCCGGACTTCGTTCTTCCTAGCAGGTACAGGAACGCTCGCGTCAGCTCAACCTGGTCTTCCGCTAAGAGCTGGATGTCGAGGCGGACCTCCTTGATGAACATCGACTCTGAGCACTTCCGAATGCTAGCCGAGTCCTTGAAGAAGACTAAGAGATCGATGTCGTTCGGCTCCTTCTTCTTAGTGACGAAGGACCCGCCAATCACGATTGAAGTCGCACCGGCGCCCTCCGCCCATGCACATATGCGTTCAAATGGCTCTGCAAACGCCCACCGCTCGTCGAGATCAGTGCCTTCTAAGCAGAACTCATCCAGAAATTCCTGCTGGGTCATCTGCCGAATGCTGTCAACCGGCAATTCCTGTGCCTTCACCACGTAAGCTCCTTTTGCGGTCGGTGTCCGAACTGATTCGCGGGGTTTCTCTATGCCACGCAATCACTAGCTCATCGCTAATGACTAACTTACCTAAGGTCAAGCCTGATTCTTTGCTGCCGAATAGGTAGCAGCGGCTGCTTGCTCGAAGTCTCGCGTCCATCCATTGCTACCATCGGTGTAGATGGGTTGCATCACGGCAAGCAAATCTGGTTCCGAGGGTCGGGCGAGTAGCAAGTTGGCTGGACAGTATATGAAATCCTCCCAGCTGCCACTGGAGGGGTGGAGACATACCGCAAGAAGATCAAATTCTCCGAACCGGTAGGGCCGAGTAGCCGTCTGCTGTCCATCGTCGCCGGCTCGCTTCCCAGTGCGTGTTCTCTGTGTCTCGACCGCATAGACTGGGTAAGCGTCGCTGGCTGCAAGCTTTGCAATAACCTTCGGAATGCCTCTTTCGCGACGTTGGTTCTTCACTTGGACCTTGAGCGGTTCCCGCCCGTCCTGTGGATCCATCAGCAAGTCGTAAGGCAGATCTCCTTCAAAGTCGATGGCCTTCCATCCGCCAATGCTGGGAACAACCGTAGTTCGGAAAATCGCCTCTGCAAGCACACCGCGCACGCCACGCTGCGTGAGATCCGGAGCGGCGTAGATCGCCTCCAGCACCGCCTCCGCAGTGGTGCTCCAAGCCTCCTCAATCGGGTGAATTACAAGCTTGTGCTCCTTGCGCAATACGTCAAGCACGGAATGCAGGTCAGCCCTATCCATACGCGCGAGCAGTGCTCGGACCTCGTTCACACTCATCTCTTCGGCTTCCTTCCAGCGGGCAACGGATCGAAGGTCAGGACCTCGCTTCGCCGCACCAGTTTTCGACCAGCAATCTCAAGCGTTGAGAGGCGGCCGCGATCTACTAGGCGGGCGATGGCCTGACGGGAGGTCCCTCGGAGACGAGCAGCGTCTGACTGACTGATCCAGTCATCAATGCTCTCCGCTTGAAATGTGTTGACATTAGCAACCAATTTCGGGTACCGTTTACAATTGAGACCTATTCTAAAGCGGATCTGCTATGGCCGTCGCCGGCACTGCCCCCCTGAGCATTGACACTGATCCGTCCAGAGACGGGAAAGTGCCCCAAATCGATGGCTTCAAAGCTGTCTACACGACAGAAGCGGGTGCTGCATATCTAGCGGATTCCCTGGAAGTGCTCCGCGCGTTGCCCGACAGCAGTGTAGATGCAGTCATCACTTCGCCTCCGTACGCGCTGCATTTCAAAAAAGAGTATGGCAACGCCGACAAGAGCGACTATGTGGCTTGGATGTTGCCGTTTGCGCGCGAAGTTCGTCGGGTGCTCAAGGATGAGGGGAGCTTTGTTCTAAACATCGGAGGCTCCTACAACAAGGGCGCTCCAACTCGTTCGCTTTACCACTTCAAGCTGTTGATCGCTCTGGTAGAGGAGCTTGGTTACCACCTAGCTCAGGAGTGCTTTTGGTACAACCCTGCGAAGATGCCTACGCCCGCGGAGTGGGTAAACGTTCGCCGGATGCGGGTCAAAGACTCCGTCGAGTATGTCTGGTGGCTATCGAAGACCGAGTGGCCCAAGGCGAACAATCGCAACGTTCTGAAGCCTTACAGCCCCGATATGCTGCGTCTCGCCAAACGAGGAGTCCGCTCCACTACGCGCCCTTCCGGTCATGCGATCAAAGCATCGTTTGCTAGCGCAGACGCCGGAGGTGCCATCCCGGCCAACGTGATCGAAGACGACAGCCCTACCGATCTGCTGAAGTTTGGCAACAATTCCGCCAATGATCGTTACACCGAGCGATGCAGAGCCGAAGGATTGAAGATCCATCCAGCGCGCTTCCCCAGCCAGCTGCCAGAATTTTTCATCAAGCTTTTGACTGAACCAGGCGACTTGATTGTGGATCCATTTGCCGGTTCCAACACGACGGGAGCAGTTGCCGAGAGCCTAGGAAGGCGATGGATCGCAATTGACCAAGTTCCCGAGTACCTTCGAGCCAGTTCATTCCGGTTCGATCCGGTACCGGAGGTCTCGAAACGCCTCGAGGTCGAGCGGACGGCACCTAAGGCCAAACGCAGCAAGAAGACAGCCAAGGCTTAAGCGCCTCGTTGACCTCGTATCAACTTATGAACGAAGCCGCGACGAAGCGGTCCTCGGCGTGGGCGAAGTTGTCGCTAAGGAATACAGACCAATCCTTCGATGTAATAGGGGCCGATGGCATATGGGATACTCGACCATGTCATGGCAGCTTGTGGGCGACGTTGGAAAAGTCGGAGTCATTCACCAGGGACTTCGGTGAAATCGATGGCTAGTCGGAATGAAGCGAGTTCCGATGCCCGTCGCATGACAAGCCCTAACATAGGCGGGAGCGTTAACGCGAGGGGCGGGCCCCATTCGGGATTAGCTGAAAGGGCAGATCCTACGGCGATCTTGGCTATAGGATTGGGACGAGCCGCGCGCTCCTGAAGATCAACATCGTCGCAGTGCACTTGTACAGGAGCGTGGTGGCATGGTGCTCACAGTCGTTGACACTCTGGAGCGCCTGGCCGATGCGATCGTCGATCTATTGCAAGACGAGCACCTGAGGTATGCCGCCCCTGGAGAACGCGCAGTCGTGGCGGAGCTGTATGTGCGTCTCCGGCTACGGTTTCCGGAGTACCAAGTCAACAACGAGTACGATCGCCGCGACCGCGTAGTCAAGGACCTGATCTACCCCGATATCGCAGGCAACATGCATGATGCCAATATCGTGCCGGATCTTGTCGTCCATCACGTCGGCACACAGGCCCATAACCTCTTGGTCGTTGAGGCCAAGCGCCACATCAACCGTGACTTCGCCAAGGACATCTGGAAGCTGCGCGGGCTGACTGACCAGGCCGGCCGTTATGCCTACGCAATGGGAGTGCACTTGGTGGTCAACATTCCTGCCAGTCGCGTGGACCGTGCTGATGTGTATATAGATGGCGCGATTGACGCCGAAGCGACGCAGTGGTTTGTCGGCCTCTTTGTTTGACACATATGCAGCCAGTACGAGGACGACCCCAACCCCATGACGAGCCTCCAAAGTCCTAGCAAGCCACAAAAGCCATCCCGAGAGAATCACTACGTTCCCGAGTGGTACCAGCGCGGGTTCCGCATAGCTGACGCCGATAACTGGCTTCTAGACATTGCCCCCCCGCACCTGCGGCCCGATGGAACCGCGATTCTGGCGAGACCGCGACAGCGCCCCCCCAAGGCCTGCTTCTGGCAGAACGACCTATACATCACACGCTTTGGGGAGCACCTCAACGACCAGATCGAAACAGTGTTGTTCCAGGGTATCGACGACTGTGGCGCGAAGGCAGTTCGAGCATTTACTGGCGGCGACGCTGCGCAGGTCCACGACCAGTACCAGCCGATGCTGGCATACCTAGGAGCGCAGAAGTTGCGCACACCAAAGGGTTTGGAGTGGATCCGCAGCCGATACCCGGCGCTGTCTCAGATCGAGCTAATGCGGGAGATGCAGCACCTTCGCCAAATGTTCGGCACCCTTTGGGCCGAGTGCATGCATGAGGTTGTATCGGCTGAGGACTCTGAAGTGAAGTTCTTGGTCACCGACCATCCAGTCACGACCTTCAATGCCGGTCTTCCGCTCGACGCATCGTCGCTCAAGCTGTCGAATGAAGCCCCGGTCACGTGGAACGGGACGCAGACACTGTTTGCGCTGGATGCCAATCATCTTCTAATCCTGACACACGTTCCTTACGCCAAAGATCCAGACAGCGTGGAGCTGACCGCGAAGCGCGTCAATGCCCGTCACTTCGGGCACACGATGCTACGCACCGATGCGCTGATAAGGGGTCGACGCTTCGACACCGATGCCGTCATCGCGGTGAATGCTTGGCTCAAGGCACGTGCACATAAGTACATAGCGGCAGGAGAGCAAGACTGGCTATACCCGGAGCAGTCCGCCCAGATGGACATGGCAACCCTCACCCGGCTGCTACTCCCGCCGAAGCAGGAGCTGTGGCGCCACGGCGGCGAGATCTACATCGGCTACAAGGATGGCAGCTTCGGCTATCGCGACTCCTATGGCCGCACGTCACGAGACCACGAGTTTGTCGCAAAAGCGCCACCGGCCGCTGTACTGGCTCCCACGGACCGGTGCCCGTGTGGCGCAGAAGCGATGTTTGGCGAATGCTGCGCAAGAGTTCATCCTTGGGAGCGCCCACCGTGGGATGTGTTGAGTCTGCGCGAACGAAATCTCAGTTTTCTTCGGGCCATTGGCGGTGTGCTGAAGCTGACGGAAGATGAGTCATGGCATAACGTCCAACGTACGCTCTCCGACGATCAAGTCTCGACGCTACATCGCATCTCCCGCAGCCTCTGGCCAGAGGGTACGGACCTGGCTTCACTGCTGTCACGACCTAGCGGCGGCGGCCCAAGGGCGATCTACATGGGTCCATCTGACCCCCGAACCGCTGGCGAGAGCATAGTAAGCCTGGTGCCAATGTTTGATCAGGTGCTGGTAATGGATCCCGTTCTCGCCTCCCGGAACCTGCGGCCTGAATACAGCCCGATCAATTCGCCTGCGCAGCACAAGCAACAATTCCTCAAGAACATCATGTTCTGGTTGATGCTCCAGCCATTGATCCTCGCCGGTAAGGTACTGGTGTTCCCCGACCCAGGCGACCTTAACCCTGAGTTCCAGTACGCCATGCGGGCGATGGCAGCGGAGCGCACCGCTAAGTGGCGCTTGGACCCGCAGCAACTCGAAGAGTTCAGCTGGATGCTGCGCGATGACCTTGAACGCTCGCTACTGCAGCTACCTGATCGCGCCCTGCTGCCCTTGATTAGGGCCGCTGCGCCGAATCGCGAAGAGGATCATTACCTAGGTATCCTGGCGCAGATGCGGCGCAAGGGAGAGGACGATCCGCTGGCACTGCTCCAAATCGTGGAAGACCCGAAAGCGCTCTCACAGACTTTCATGGTTCGCTGCGTGAATTTGGAGGTTGCGCTGTTCATGGCGCAGATCAGCAATGCTGCTATCGTGACGGATGTAGGTGCGCTATGGGAACACCTTCATCTCCATACTCGTGCAGCGCAGTCGACACCTCCCGCGTCGACAGACAGCGCAATCGAACTCAACGCGCCGATCAATCCATTTGAGGCGCTGGCGGTAGAAGCAACCGAGGCCGCTGCAAAATTCCGCGTATCGCTCGGCAACTTACTTGCCGCTACCAACATCGCCGCCCCCAGCGCGGCTGCATCCGAGTTGGTCGAAGCCCTCCGCACGAGTTGCGGAGCACTCGGGAGAAGCGTGCGCATCACATGCAAGGGAGTACAGGCAGCGATGCATGTAACACCATCTATGCCGCTTAACGGATTTGAATCGCCGACGACACAAAGGCTACTGGTCTCTTTTGGACATGAGCGGGCCCCAGTCACGGTAGGGCTGGCGCTGTTTCGGCACACCGAAGGCTACGAGCGTGCCACTCGTGCCGATGCTCCGGACTGAACGGGCATCGGAACCTAGAGGCTGCCCTGATCACTGCTACGACTATCAGCGCCCAATACAGTGGAGGCAGATCGAGCTAGTCCCGCAGAGGTCTCCATTGGGATGCGGAACTGTCTAGCAACACGCTTCACTAGATCGAATTCCTCAATGCCCTCCTCAATCATCTTCACAGGAGCACGGAAGGCCAAGTTGATCCGACCAGGTGAGATCGCCAGGAAGAGCGAGCGCTGAATTCGGAGCTGCACTGCATACCTGGAGTAGTGACCCGGCATACGGCTCTTGTAGGCCTTCCTGATTCGGGCGCAGCGTAAGATAACTTGCATCGCAGGCAGCACACAGTCGACGTCGTCAGTCAGTGCTTCGACGATTCGCGCAAGTCTGGCGCAGTCATTAGCCGCTTCACCGTGAAGCGCGGGAAGTTCGTTTAGATCGCTTGCTCCTTGAACTGCGCAAGCGAGCAGGTGCGCTAACGGTAGGGCCAGTCCGACTTCTTAGCCAGGTGGCTTGGATACGTCCTCTATGTGCGGCTTAGATATCGCCGACGTGGCCGCAGAGTTGGCAATTGAGCAACTTGGGCAGCCGCTCTGGGGGCCGACTGTGCACAAGCCCCCAGTCCCCAGAAAAGTTCCATTGATACGCCTATGGCCTTTAAGCCAGATCGAGAGGATCACTCAGACCTTTCGATTGGGAGACCGATAAGGCCTTCGACGCGCAGCAAGCCAGCAGGCCCACCCGGTAAAAGATACGGCAAAAGAGGCTATAAACAAGCCGACGATCAGGATATCTCGATCAGTTGCGTTCATGCCCATGCCACCGTTTTCTGGAAAATTTTTGACTGGCTGATGATATCGAAACGGCATGACCTCCGATCAACCGCGATCACATCATTGTCAGTGTATGCCGTGGACTCTGCTCTTTGTAACAGCCCACCCAGTCGGTCATCGCGACTGCAGCGTGTACTTCGCAATGAACCCCCTACTGTTCCCGCTGTTAAGCGCCGATAGATAGCCAAATCTGTTGTGCTCATAGTTTGTGCATCTTCCGTCGATTGCACAGACTATGGGGAAATCCCCCGTGAAATCATAACCTTGCGACTTGCTACAACAGACTATGGGGCAGATTGCCCCATAGTATGTGTGTAAACACCCCGGAACGTACTCAACTATGGGACAAATGGGCGTCTAAACTATGGGGACATGGCTACGACAGCAGCATGCTGCTGCATGCCAGCGCCACCTACCCGTCATGTCCCTTCAAGCGGCTGACACCTGTCACTGGTTTGGGAAGGCTCCGGCGCGAATAGTACGCGTCACCGCCCGGCGCCACTGCGCCGGCACTCACCCAAGGGGACCTGTCATGAGCCTGTTCCAGCAACTCCTTTCGCATACTCCGATCTGGGTCTGGGTGCTGATGGTGTTTCTCATCACCCGGGGCATCGCGGCCATGAAGCCCGGCGAAACCTCGTTGCCTACGCTGGCGATCGTGCCGGCGGTGTTCGCGGCATGGGGGGTGTGGTCCATCAGCCACCGCTACGGCGCATCGTGGTCGGCCTGGGGCGAGTGGCTGGTCGGCGTCGGCGCAGGAACGGGCCTGGGTTGGCTGTTGCTGCGCCGGGCGCGTGTGGCCATGAACAGTGCGACGGGACGGCTGTGGCGCAGCGCGGATTACAGCCTGCTGCCGCTGCTGCTCATCACGTTCCTGGTGAAGTATGGCTTCGAAACGGCGCTCGCAGTGTCGCCCGCGCTGAGCGCGAACTCAGGTTTCAGCGCTGCCTACCTGCTGCTGTCCGGTGGTTTCACCGGCATCTTCATCGGCCGCTACTGCCGGTATCTGTCGGCGGCACGCCTTGAGGGGCACAGCCGGATGGGGGCTGCCAGCTGAGGCGGGTGCACCCGGGAGGCGTCGCGCAGTGCCGTCACCCGGTGCCGGCTGCGGTCGTCGCCCCTGCGGCCTGCGCCAGCGCTGCCGCTGCAGCGTCACCCTTGCGCTCGCTGTAGCGATCCACCAGGTAGTCCGCCCGGCCCCGCGTCAACAGGGTGAACTTCACCAGTTCCTCCATGACATCCACCACCCGGTCGTAGTATGGCGAGGGCTTCATTCGTCCGTCCTCATCGAACTCCTGCCAGGCCTTGGCCACCGAAGACTGGTTGGGGATGGTCAGCATGCGCATCCAGCGCCCCAACACCCTCAGGGTGTTGACGGTGTTGAACGATTGGGAGCCGCCACTCACCTGCATCACGGCCAACGTTCTGCCCTGCGTGGGCCGCACGCTGCCGTCCTCCAGCGGCAACCAGTCGATCTGGTTCTTGAACACGCCGGTGACGGTACCGTGCCGTTCCGGGCTGACCCACACCTGCCCCTCAGACCACTGCGACCACGCGCGCAGTCGCTGCACTTCGGGGTGGCTCCTGTCCACGCTGTCCACCATCGGAAGCGCATGCGGATCGAACACCCGGGTTTCGCAACCCAGATGCTGCAGGAGCCGCTCGGCTTCCAGGGCCAGCTTGCGGCTGAACGACTGCGGCCTCAGCGAACCGTAGAGCAGCAGGATGCGGGGCGGTCCCAGATTCCCCGCGGCGAGCAGGCTGGGGTCGGGCTGGGGCAGCGAGGCTTCCCTCAGATTCGGCAGCTGGGTACTTGCGATCGTCTTATTCATTCGACTATTCTATAAATATGGAAACGTCAAATGCAATCGTCGCGCTCACCGCGTTGGGCCACGCCACCCGCCTGGCGGCCTTCCGCCTGCTGGTGGAAGCCGGTCCAGCGGGGCGCGTGGCCGGTGACATCGCGGCGGCCCTGCAGGTGCCACCGGCCACGCTCAGCTTCCACCTGAAGGAGCTGGTACAGGCCGGCCTGGTGGAGAACGAGAGCCAGGGCCGCAATGTCTGTTACCGCGCCAACTTCGCCGCCATGACCGGCTTGATCGAGTACCTCACGCACAACTGCTGCGCGGGTTCGCCGAGCGAGGAGTGCGGGCCCACTGCGCCCGCATGCAAGTGCTGAAGTCCGATCCAACCTCCTGCCATCACAACGACTGCACCATGACACGCAACGTCCTGTTCCTCTGTACCGGCAACAGCGCCCGCAGCGTCCTTGCCGAGGCCACGCTGCGAGCCTGGGGCGCTGAATGTTTCAATGCATTCAGTGCAGGCAGCCACCCCACCGGCCAGGTCAACCCATTCGCACTCGCACAGCTGCAGGCCGAAGGAATCACCATCGATGGGCTGCGCAGCAAATCGTGGGATGAGTTCGTGGATGCTGCGCCCATGGACCTGGTGATCACCGTGTGCGATTCGGCCGCGGCAGACGCCTGCCCGGTGGTGTTTGGCGACTTCATTCGCAGCCACTGGGGCCAGCCGGATCCGGCCGCAGTTGCAGGCAGCGATGCCGAGAAAGCAGCCGCGTTTGCACGCGCGCATGCCATCGTGAGATCGCGGCTGCGTGCGTTGATCGATCTGCCCGGATCGTTGTGGTCCGACCGCGAGGCAATGCAGAACGCTCTGGATCAGATCGGCCGGTTGCAGCCGACCGACAGCACACCGTGACGGCGCCCGCGCGCATGCGCCTGTTCGAGCGCTACCTCACCCTGTGGGTCGCGCTGTGCATCGCGGCCGGTACCCTGCTGGGGCACCTCCTGCCCGGCGCCTTTGCGGCACTGGCGTCCGCCGAAGTGGCCAAGGTCAACCTGCCGGTCGCGGCACTGATCTGGCTGATGATCATCCCGATGCTGCTGAAGGTCGACTACGGCGCAATGCGCCAGTTGCAGCAGCACTGGAAAGGCATCGGCGTAACGTTGTTCATCAACTGGGCGGTCAAGCCCTTTTCGATGGCACTGCTGGGCTGGGTATTCCTGCGTCACCTCTTCGCGGAATGGCTGCCAGCCGGCCAGATCGACAGCTATATCGCCGGCCTGATCCTGCTGGCAGCCGCGCCCTGCACCGCGATGGTGTTCGTGTGGAGCAACCTGTGCCGCGGCGATGCGAACTTCACGTTGAGCCAGGTCGCGCTGAACGACGCGATCATGGTGGTGGCCTATGCGCCGGTGGTCGCGTTGCTGCTCGGCATGTCCGCGATCACTGTTCCGTGGGACACCCTGCTGCTGTCAGTGGGTTTGTACATCGTTGCACCTGTCGGTGTTGCCGCCCTGCTGCGGCGCTGGGTGCTTTCGCGCAGCGGCGAGGCGGGTCTGCAGCTGGCGCTGACCCGACTCGGCCCGGTTTCGCTGTCGGCCCTTCTACTGACACTGGTGCTGCTGTTCGGCTTTCAAGGTCAGCAGATCGTCGAGCAGCCGCTGGTCATCGCGCTGATCGCCGTGCCCATCCTGATCCAGGTGTATTTCACTTCGGGCCTGGCCTATCTGCTCAACCGTCGTCTGGGCGTCGCCCATTGCGTGGCCGGCCCGTCGGCGCTGATCGGCGCAAGCAACTTCTTCGAGCTGGCGGTCGCAACCGCCGTCGGGCTCTTCGGTGTGCATTCGGGCGCCGCGCTGGCCACCGTTGTCGGTGTGCTGATCGAGGTGCCGGTGATGTTGTCGGTCGTTCGTATCGTGAACCGCACTGAAGGCTGGTACGAGAGGCGCGGTGCGGGTGACCGCGGGCAGTCGTAGAGGGCCGATGCCTGCTTCTGGCCCATCCTGTCGCAATCGTCCAGGTTTCGCGGCGCCCTGAAGCACTCAATCACGACCCGTGTCGCAAATTCCCCGAATGCGTGAGGCCCTTGCGCCATCAACGTCTGCGACTACTTAACCGCGTGCGAGGATGCTGAAAGCGTCGAGCATCGTGGGTTGAATACAACTCGGCTCATTGGCGTTGCGCAGTGACACAGGTACAGATGCGGTGCCACCCCAAAAGGTGGCCGGGCATCGAAAACCCGTGGAGTTGCTTGATTACGGTTGCCAGCCGGTGTCACCTCGTGTGGTGCCGGCTGGCAACGCGTCCGCCGGCCATGGCGGGCGGAGCGTGGAGGCCTTGTGCCTGCCGGCCTAGCAACCTCCCGGTTTTCGAGCCACGTCTCCGCCCGCCACCTTTATCCGTGGCGGCTACCGTCTGTCCTGCACGGAGCCTCATCAATGACCACACCCGAGTTTCCCCCTCCGCATTCCGACAGCGCGCCGGCCAACGATGCCGATGCGACCCCCCAACAGTCCCCGTCCGACCCCAACACCTTCATCGCCACGCTGAAACGGATCGGCAGCGGCGCAGCCGCCGATGGCCTGCCCTGGCCGGAACGCCATCCGCTGCCTGGCCGTCAGCTGGCGCTGGCCGATGCCGACTGCGCGCACGCCGGCCTGCGGGTGGCGCTGGAGATGCTGCTGGCCGCCGAGCGTGTCCGGCAGAACGGGCCGGAGGAGCAGTACGTGGGCGATCGCGTGATGGAAGGACTGGTGATGGCCTGCCTGTCACTGTCAGTGCAGGCCGGCACCTTGCTGCGTCCGGGCTGACAGGGACGTTTCGCGCACCCTCGGCCGCGTGATCCGGGGCCGGCCCGTGTGGTTATTCTTGAGGCCAGGCTTCTGCCACTGCCCGGGACTCTTCGCATGCGCCGACCCTTCCATGCCGTGCTCCTTCTTGCCACCGTGCTGCTGGCCGGTCCTGCCCTCGCGCAGCACGCCAGCAGCGCACCGCCGCCCACTGGACGCCTGCCCGACGTGGCACTGCCTGCGGCACTGGATCGGGTGCTGCGCGACTACGAGCGGGCGTGGAGCGCCGGCGATGGCAAGGCACTGGCGGCGCTGTTCGCCGAAGACGGATTCATCCTGCAAAGCCACCAGCCGCCGGTGCGCGGGCGTGACGCGATCGCGGCCGCCTACGCCGGACAGGGTGGAAGCCCGCTGCGCCTGCGTGCGCTGGCGTACGCGGTGGACAGGAGCACGGCCTACATCATTGGTGCCTACACGTTTGGCGGCAACGTCGGCGATACCGGAAAGTTCACGCTGACGCTGACGCGCGCGGGCGATGGACCCTGGCTGATCTTCTCGGACATGGACAACGGCAACGCGCCGCCACGGGCGCGGTGATCGGGCGTTGCAGTGGATCCACGCCATGCGTGGATATGCTGCACGCGTGATGCCAAGCAAGCTTGGCACCCACCAAAGCCTGTGTCCGGTCCGGCACCCGCATGGGGTACTCCCTGATGAAAAAACCCCGGCGCTTGGCCGGGGTTTTCGGTTACTTGAACAGCGTGTCCGGATATTCCGGTTTCTGTTCGCGCGCCAGCAATGCGCGCAGGCCCTCTGCCGGGGTCTGCTCGCCGTGCAGTACGGCGCGTACGCCATCGGAGATCGGCAGGTCGATGCCGTGTCGGCGTGCCTGACGCATCACCTCATCGGCCGTCTGCACCGATTCAACCACCTGCCCGATCTCGCGCACGGCATCCTGCAGCGTCTGCCCGCGGCCCAGGGCCAGGCCCAGGCGGCGGTTGCGCGACAGGTCGCCGGTGCAGGTCAGCACCAGATCGCCCAGGCCCGCCAGACCCATCAGGGTTTCCGGCTTGGCACCGATTGCCGCGGCCAGCCGCAGCATCTCGTTGAGGCCGCGGGTGATCAGGCCGGCACGGGCGTTGAGGCCCAGCTGCATGCCATCGGCAACGCCGGTGGCCACGGCCAGAACGTTCTTCATCGCGCCCCCCAGCTCGGCACCGACCATGTCGTCGCCGGTGTAGGCACGGAACGCCGGGCCATGCATCGCTTCGGCCACGGTCTGCGCGAACGCCGGCACGTCGCCGTGCACGGTGATCGCGGTGGGCAGGCCCTGGGTGACTTCCTTGGCGAACGACGGCCCGGTGACGACAGCCAGCGGCACGTCCTCGCCGAGGATCTCGCGCGCGACTTCATGCAGGAAACGGCCGGAGCCGGGCTCGAAACCCTTGGTCGCCCAGGCCACGCCGGCACCGGCCGGACGCAGCGGCGCCAGCGCGCGCACGGTCTCGTTGAACGCGTGCGACGGGGTCACCACCAGGATCCAGGCGGCACCGTGCACCGCCGACGCCAGGTCGGTGGTGGCATGCAGGCTGTCCGGCAGCGGGATGCCCGGCAGGTAGCGCGGATTCTCGTGGCGCTGGTCGATGGCCTCGACCACGGCGGCATCACGCCCCCACAGCACGGTCGGATGACCGTGCCGGGCGAGCAGGCTGGCCAGCGCGGTTCCCCAGGAACCGGCGCCCAGCACGGCGATCTTGTCAGCGGTAGTGCTCATCCGTGACGTCGCGGCGGATTCAGGCGTTGCCGGCCGGCTCGGAGTCAGCCAGCGACGGTGCGTCGCCCTGCTCCTGGCGCTGGCGCAGGGTTTCTGCGTACAGGCCTTCGAAGTTGATCGGCTGCAGGAAGAACGGCGGGAAGCCGCCGGCCTGGATCAGATCGCTGACCAGCTGGCGCACGTACGGGAACAGGATGTTCGGGCACTGGGTGCCGAGCAGCACGTCGATCGACTGCGGGTCCAGGCCGACCAGGCCGAACACGCCGGCCTGCTTCACTTCGGCCACGTAGGCGGTGCGCTCACCGGCCTGGCAGGTCAGGGTGACGGCCAGCACGACTTCGAACGCGTTCTCACCCAGGCGCTGCACCTGCTGGTTCAGATTCAGCTGCAGCTCCGGCTGCACCTGGTCATTGAAGATGGTCGGTGCGTTCGGCGACTCGAAGGAGACGTCCTTGACGTAGATCTTCTCGACGGTGAAAGCGGGGCCGGTAGCGGCATCGACCGGCGCAGCGGCGCCGTTGGTGATCTCTTCGGACATTTCCAGTAACTCCAGGTGAATGCAATGAAAACTAGGGTCGAATTACTGCGATGGGGGCGGCATCAGGCCCATACAAGGCCGGATCCGCCACCTGCGGCAATCAGTTGCGGCCCTTGACCAGCGGCAGTTCGGCCTGCTGCCAGGCGGGAATGCCGCCCTCGAGCACGAAGACCTTTTCGAAACCGGCCTTCTTCAGCGCCTTGGCGGCGGTTTCCGATGCGTTGCCGTTTCGGCACACCAGAACCACCGGCGCCTGCTTGGCGCTGGCCACGAGCTTGTGCTCCGGGCCGAACGCGCTGGCCTGCGCATTGCGGCTGCCGGCGATGTGGCCCTTTTCGAAGTCACCGCTGGCGGACAGGTCCACCACCACCGTGCCGCCCGCATTCATCAGCTGGGTCAGTTCGGCGGGCTTGATGCCCTTGAAGCCCCGGAACAGGCGGCGGATTTCGGTGACGATGAGGGCCACGGTCAGGCCGACCAGGGCCGCGGACAGCATCGGGTTTCGGCCTGCAAAGGCCAGCAACTCTTCGTAATTCACTCAGGTCACGGGTCGATAAGCGGGCGCCGATTGTCGCACAAGCCGGACGCGGCCCGTCACTGCCCCTGCCACAGATCCGGCAGGCCACCGGCCTGCCACCAGCGCTTGGCCTCGGCATCCCAGCGCCACCGCTCGGTCACCACCACGGTGCGCTCGGCCTGGGTGTTCTGGTTGATGACGCCGATTTCCACCCGGCGCTCGACCTGGCCATCGGGCAGCGAGGCGCTGCTGCGCTCGCGGTAGGAGGACACCCGCAGCTGTGCATAACGGTTGAGCTCGAACTCGGTGGGCGGCTTTTCCTTGCGCAGCACCGGATCCAGGTAGCCGATGGCGTCGTCCATGCTGCCCCAGCGGATCGTCGCTCCGTAGGCGATCTGGGTCTCTTCCAGCATCTTGCGCTGCTTGCGGCTCAGCTCGTCGGCACCGGCCATGGCGCTGACCAGCAGCAGGGAACACAACAGGATCTGGATGAGGCGGCGCATCAGGGGTTTCCGCAGGGCGTCAGCCTGCCATCCTACCCTTTGGCGAAGGCAACGAAGCGACCGCTGAACTCGGCAGCGGCCCGGCCGTCGGCGGCCGGCTGGGTAGCGATGATGCTGATGCGGGCCTTGCGACGCTGGCGGAAGGTGGCCAGGAAGGTGTCCCAGGCACCGCTTTCGGCCGCCTCGGCCTGCGCGTGCAGGTCTTCGTAGACCGGTGCCAGGTAGCGCAGGTTGCTGTCGGCCACGTAGACCTCGGCGTCGTGGCCGGCCAGGCGCAGGCGCAGGCTGACCAGCGCCCAGCCGGACAGGGTCAGCACCGAGGCCAGGCTGCCGCCGAAGGCGTTGCCCTTGTCGTTGACGTTCGCCGTCAGCGGCGCGGTGATGCGCAGCACGCCATCGGCATAGCCGTCCAGGCGGATCTGCATGGCACGGACCGCAGGCATGCAGTCCAGCACCTCCTGCAGGGAGGCCAACGAGGAGCTCAGGGCATCAACGGACATCGGAGCAGCAACCACGACAACGGCGGGCCCGCATAATGCAGGCAATGGATGACCATACGATACCCACTGGCAGCGCGTGCCGCGGCGCGGGCTGGACGCTGATCTCGCTGCGTCCGCAGGGCCAGCATTCGGCGCTGCGCCGCGCCGTTGCTGGGCTCGGCGGGCAGCTGGTGGCGCTGTCGCCGTGGCGGCTGCAACGCTTGCAGGGCCCTGCCGTGGTGCGCCAGCTGCAACGCGCGCTGAACTGCGATCGGGTGGTGTTCACCAGCCCCGCAGCCGTCACGGCGGCTGCCGCGCTGCTGCCGCTGCGCCCGGCGCAGCACAGCCCGTGGCTGACGGTCGGCGAGGGCACCACACGCGCGTTGCAGGCGCACGGCATCAGCGAGGTCCACGCGCCGCAGCGGATGGACAGCGAGGGGCTGCTGGCCCTGCCGGTACTGGCGGCGGTACAGGGCCTGCGGATCGGGCTGGTCACCGCGCCCGGTGGCCGGGGCCTGATTGCCGCCCGGCTGCAGGCGGCGGGTGCCAGCATCGAACGTGCCGATGTCTATCGGCGCCAACCACTGCGCCTGTCGCCTCGCGCCCTGTCACGGCTGGGAGAGTGTTCTGCGCCCTGGCTGATGGCGGTCAGCAGCGGTGAAGCCCTGCAACGTGTGTGGGAGCAGCTGTCGCCGCAGTGGCAGCAGCGGCTGCAGGCCCATGCCACCGCGCTGGTCGCCAGCGAACGGCTGGGCGTGCAGGCGCAGGCGCTGGGCCTGCGGGTGGTACGCAGCACGGGGCCGACCACCCCGCAGTTGATCGCCGCTGCACACACCACGCTCACCGGGCCGGCAGCGACCTGAACAGGGACGTGGGTCACGCTTGCCGCTGTCGTCGGCAACAGGGATGCTGTGCCTGACGCTGCCTGCCGGAACCCTTCCGGCGACGCCGCCGACAAGGAAGCCTGATGAACGACACCGCCCCCGTTTCCCCACCCCGTCGCTCCCTGCGCTGGCTGCTGCTGCCGCTGGCGGTGGTGGCCGTGCTCGGGGCAGGAGGCTATGCCGGTTGGCGTTTCTGGCAGCAGCAACAGCATGAGCAGGAAGCACAGTCGCGGACGATGGCGGTGCAGTTGCAGGGCCTGGAGGCCACGCTGGATGCGCTGCGTCGCGACCAGCGCGCAACCAGCCAACGCCTGCAGGACGCGGCCGCAACCAACCGCGTGCTGCGCGACGAGATGCTGGGCCTGTCGCAGCGCAGCGCGCTGCTGGAGGAAAACCTCGCCAAGCTCGCCGACAGCGCCAACCAGGGCCGGCAGGCCGTGCAGCGCGACGAGGCCGAACTGCTGCTGACCCAGGCCGCACAGCGCTTGAACTACGCCGACGATGTCGAAGGTGCCCGCCGTCTTTATGCACAGGCCGCGACCGCGCTGGCCGCGCTGCCCGACAGCGAGGGCCTGAACCTGCGCCAGGCGCTGGTACAGGAGCGCGATGCCCTCGATGCGTTGGGTGCCGGACCCCGCGTTCAGGCGCTGCAGCGACTGGATGCGTTGGCCGGCGCCCTGCAGGGGCTGCCGACCCAGGTGGCCAGTACGCCGGCCGGCGACCAGACGCGACCGTGGTGGCAGGCCGCTTTGGCGCCCTTCGTCGATATCAGCCCGAGCCGCCAGAACGGTCCGCTGACCGCCGCCGAACGGCGCAACGCCGACGATGCGCTGCAACTGGAACTGACCCTGGCCCGGGCGGCGATCGAGCGCGGCGACCGTGCCGGCCGTGACGCCGCGCTGTCGCGCGTGGAGCAGTGGGCACAGCGGCGCTGGCCGGATTCACCGGCCCTGCGCGCGCAGCGTGCTGAACTGCAGGCCTTGCGCGAGCTTCCCTTGCAGACCAGCAACACCGTCCTAGGCAGCACCCTGCAACAGCTGCGCACCCAGACCGACCGGAGGCTACCCGAATGAAACCCCTGCAATCCCTGGTCGTGCTGTTGCTGGCCGTGGCCATTGGTGTGGTCGCCGCGCAATGGCTCGGCACCGACGATCTCAACCGCTACGGCGAAGTGATTCTGCGCTATGGCGGCTACGACTATCACAGCAATCTGCCGAAGGTGGCGCTGCTGACGGTGATTGCAGTGCTGGTGCTGTGGCTGCTGTGGAGCCTGATCGCCGCACCGTTCCGTGCGTGGGGCCGCTACCGCCGCAAGCAGGGCCGGGTGCGCCTGATCGATGGCCTGCAGGCTTACGAGCACGGCCAGTGGCAGCGTGCGGAAAAGCTGCTCGACGGCGCCGCCAAGGATCCGGAAGTGAGCGCGGTGGCGCTGGCCAATGCCGTGCGCAGTGCACAGGCACGTGCTGACGCCAGCGCAGGTGAGGCGCTGCTGCAGCGGCTGGGTGAATCCGATGCCACCCTGCAGGCGCTGCTGCGCGCCGAGCAGCTGCTGGCGCGCGACCTGCCGGTGGACGCGATCAACGTGCTGGATGTGGCCGCGATCCAGCCGCTTCCGCCGCGTGGCCTGTGGCTGCGCACCGAGGCACTGGCCCGCGCCGGTCGTGCGCACGAAGCGTATGGACAGCTGGGCGCCCTGCGTCAGAGCAAGGTGCTGCCGGCCGAATCCAACAGCGAACTGGAAGCGCGCCTGGCCGCGCAGGCGCTGCTGGAAGCGGCCGACGTCAATGCGTTGGCCGCGCAGTGGGAAGCCACGCCGAAAGCGCTGCGGCCGACCCCCGACGTGGTGGGCGCCTATGCCAGCCGCGCGGTGGCGCTGAACTGGGACGAGCCGGCGCTGCTGGCGCTGGAGCACGCCCTGGACCAGCGGTGGGACGACGAACTGGTGGCCCTGTATGGCCGCCTGCCCGCCGAACGCCTCGCCACCCGCCAGGCCAACCTGCAGCGCTGGCGCAACGTGCATGACGATTCGGCGGCGCTGCGCCTGGCACAGGGCCGCGTCGCCCTGGCCCAGCAGCAATGGGACGCTGCCGATACGTTCCTGCACGAAGCGATCGCCAGCGGCGCCGGTGCCCCGGCCTGGGAAGCGCTGGGTGAGCTGTTCGCCCAGCGGGGTGAACATGCCCTGGCTGCACAGTGCCTGGCCAACGCGCTGCGCCTGCAGCGCGGCGAGGACAGTGTGGCGCTGGTGCGCACGGCAGGGGCCGGTGCCGATGAAGTGCCGCCGCGCGCCACCGTGGAAGATCTGCCGACGGTGCCGCAACCCCCGGTGTACAACGCCAACGAAGAGCGCGACGAGTTCGGCAACCCCCGTCTTCCCTGATCGGTGCAGTGCCGGCGAAGGATCGGCACCCCACCGGGTCCGCAACGAAAAAGCCGCCCATCCGGGCGGCTTTTCCATGTACAGCCTTCTGCAGCGATCAGCGCTCGACGATCGCCACCACGCCCATGCCGCCTGCCGTGCAGATCGACACCAGCGCGCGGCCGCCGCCGCGTTCGGCCAGCTGCTTTGCGGCCGTGGCGATCACACGCGCACCGGTAGCGGCAAACGGGTGACCGGTAGCCAGCGACGAGCCCAGCAGATTGATCTTGTCCGGATCGATGCGGCCCAGCGGTGCCTCCAGGCCCAGCCGGTTGCGGCAGTAATCCTCGCTCTCCCACGCGCGCAGGGTGCACAGCACCTGTGCGGCAAACGCTTCGTGGATTTCGTAGATGTCGAAGTCCTGCAGGGTCAGGCCATTGCGCTTGAGCATCTCAGGCACGGCCACGGTCGGTGCCATCAGCAGGCCTTCGCCGTGCACGAAATCGACGGCCGAGACATGCGCATCGCGCAGGTAGGCCTGCGGCTCGTGCCCGTGGGCGCGGGCCCATTCCTCGCTGGCCAGCAGCACCGCCGCGGCACCATCGGTGAGCGGCGTGGAGTTGGCGGCGGTCAGGGTGCCGCGGCCGGACACCTTGTCGAACGCCGGCTTCAGCGTGGCCAGCTTTTCCAGCGAGGTATCCGGGCGCAGGATGTTGTCGCGCTCCACGCCGCGGAACGGCGCGATCAGGTCGTTGAAGAAGCCACGCTCATAGGCGGCGGCCAGCTTCTTGTGCGAGGACACCGCCCACTCGTCCTGCGAGTCGCGCGAGATGTTCCATTCCTTGGCCATGTCCTCGCAATGATCGCCCATGCTCTTGCCGGTGCGCGGTTCGGCCACGCCCGGGAACTCGGGCTTGAGTTCGGAGAACTTGAAGCCGGAGGTCAGCGCGCGGATCTTGTCGCCGGTGCTCTTGGCGCGGTTGGCGGCCAGCAGGCGTGCACGCAGCTTCTTGCCGTACACGATCGGCACGTCGGAAGTGGTGTCCGACCCGCCGCCGATGCCCGATTCGATCTGGCCCAGGGCAATCTTGTTGGCGACGGTGATGATGCTGTCCAGCGACGTGCCGCAGGCACGCTGCAGGGTGATGCCCGGGGTGAGCGGCGACAGTCCGGAGGACAGCGTGGCTTCGCGGCCCAGGTTCCAGTCGCTGGAGTGCTTGATCACCGCACCCATCGCCACTTCACCCAGCTGCTGGCCGTGCAGGCCGAAGCGTTCGACCAGCGCACCCAGTGTGCGTACCGACATGCCGAGGTTGCCGACATCCGAATACGCGGTGTTCTGGCGGCAGAACGGAATGCGGACGCCACCGAGAATGGCGACGGGACGAGCGTTGGGCATGGAGATACCTGGCATGGATGAGGGTGTCTGCAACATGGCCTGCACGACAGAGCAGGCATAATGGGGCCAAGTGTAGCTGCCGCCCTGTGATGGGCCAACCGTGGAACCATGAGCAAACCCGACCCCGCGATGAATGCCCTTGGCGTGCTGGCCCTGGAACTGGCCGGCGGCGAGATTCCCCGCCAGGCGGTACTCAGCGCAGACCAGGCCGGTGAACTGGCCGAGCGCGTCGGCCGCGACCTGTCCAAGCTGGTACCGGCCGTGGCCGAGCTGGACCTGGTCCTGGCCGCCGCCCATTTCGACCCGGCCGAAGTGCTGCGCCCGGGCTGGCCGATCCATCGCCGTCTGGAAGAACTGCAGATGCGCGCGCCGGGCCGCAACCAGGGCCCGCGGCTGCTGGCCTTCGGTACCGATGCCAATGGCGATGTGCCGCTGCCGTTCCAGGCCGATGCGACGCTGGTGGGTGGCGGCCTGCGTGTGCTGCCGTTCCTGCTGACCGGCAGTGATGTGGCGACCACCCGTGCGGTGGCCGATGCGTTGGAAGAGGTGCTGCTGGCCAATGGCATGGCCCATGCCGATACCGCGCTGATGGCGCAGAACAGTTTCGGTGCCCGCATCGAGCATGCGCGCTATTTCACCGTGAACGACCTGGCCGCGATGATGTCGATGCAGTACGACAACCAGGGCCTGGCCGCGCTGTGGCCGTTGATCGAGACCGCGATCATGGCGCCGGGCGAGGATGAATGGCTTGAGGCCGCACCGGAGCCGTTGCTGCGCTACAGCCATGGCGAGGCGCGCATGGCGTTGTTCGATCCGGCCGGCTGGTGCGCCCACTACAATCATGACAGTGGCGACTGCGATCGCCTGCAGGGCATCTATGAGCAGTTCCTGATGCGCCAGCGGCAGATGGCGGCAGTGCTGGAAGCACACGGTGTGCCGGTGCTGTTCGTGCATTGCGAGGCGGGACAGGACGCGCGCGAGTTGCTGGCGCGCTGACAAGGAAACGGCGGCCGCGTGTTGTAGAGCCGAGCCCATGCTCGGCTCAGGCCGCCGGAAAAGCAGCCGAGCCTGGGCTCGGCTCTACAGAAAGGGATGCAAAGAAAAACGCCGGCCTGCGCCGGCGTTTTCCAATCCAGCGGGCCCGGCCTTACGGGGCCTTCTGGATCACCGCGCAGGCCAGGCGCGCACCGGCGTTGCCGGTCGGCTGGCTGGTGTAGTCATCCGGATCGGCGTGGACGATCAGGCCACGGCCGATGATGTCGAAATCATCGCCCTTGCCGATGTTCACGTTGCTCGACACCGGGCCATCGATGGTGGCCACGCCCTTGTCGTCGGCCTTGATGTTGGGCATGTCGCCACCGTGGTGCGGATCACTGGCCACGCTGCCATGGTCCTGCTTGCCCGGGTTGAAATGACCGCCGGCGCTGGTGCCGTCCGGCGCACTGCAGTCGCCCTTCTCGTGGATGTGGAAACCGTGTTCGCTGCCGGGCTTCAGGCCACTGATCTGGCCCGTGACGTGCACTTTGCCGTCAACCCGCTTGAAGGTGACGCTGCCCTTGGTCTCGTTGCCCTGGGTGGGTGCCAGCTCCGCCGTGGCCGAGGCATCGGCGGTGGACGCCGGTTCTGCAGCGGGCGCCGGTTCGGTGGTTGCGCTCTCGGCCGGCGCGGCCGGCGGCGTCTCGGTCTGCGGGGTGTCGGCCGGCTTGCCGCAGGCCGCCAAGCCCAGGGCGGCGATGGCCGCGAACAGCGAAGTATGGATCAGACGCATGGATGCTCTCCTTGGAAGATGGCCGGCGGCGATCAGCGCGTCACGCGGATCACGCCGCAGGCGATGCGAACGCCGGCATTGCCGGCAGGCTGGCTGCGATAGTCATCGGCATTGGCATGCACGACCAATGCGCGTCCTGCGATATCGGTGGCGGCGCCTCCGCCCAGAGTAACGCCCTTGAGGTGGATGTCGACGTTGGCGCGGCCCTGGGCATCGGCACGCAGGTTGTCGATGTCGCCCAGGTGATGCGTGCCGGCACCGGCGCGACCGTGCGCGACGCCGCCGGGATTGAAGTGATTGCCCGCACTGCTGGCATCCACAGCGCTGCAATCACCACGCTCGTGGATATGGAAGCCTGCCTGCTGCATCGGCTGCAGGCCACCGACCAGGCCGGTGATATGTACGCCTGCCGGTTCGACCTTCAGCACCAGCCGGCCACTGACGATGCTGGCCGACGCCGGGGCCAGATTCGCCTCGGCCTGCTGTGCGGTACTGGTCACGACCGGCGGCGGTGGCGTGGGCTGCGGCTTCGGCGTACTGCCACACGCGGACAGCAGCGCGGCGGCGGACAGCGGAAGAAGGGCAGGTAACAGGCGCATCGAAGACTCCTTGCAGGTGACACTACGGACGGCATCGTCCATGAGGGATCAACGGTTCGGCAAGCGGATGCGAGGATCGCGTGCAGGGACCGTTCAATGGGGGCCGCGGCGGCGGCCTGCGCCCAGCTTGCGGGTCAGCGTGTTGCGGCCCAGGCCCAGCCGCGCCGCTGCTTCCGCGCGGCGACCGTGGGTGATCTGCAGGGCAGCGTCCAGCAGGGCGTGATCGACGCGCTCGCGCACCTGCGCATGCAGCCCTTCCACGCCCTCCGCCAGTTGCCGCCGCGCCCACTCCGACAGCAGCGCCTCCCACTGCCCCGGGTCGGTGCCGCCGGTGCTGCTGCGCCGGGTGCGTGCCCGGTTGAGCGCGGTATCCACGTCGGCCACGCCGATGGTGTCGGCGGCGGCCAGTGCGGCCATCCGCCAGCACACGTTCTCCAGTTCGCGCACATTGCCCGGCCAGTCGTGCTCGCGCAGCGCCTGCAAGGCAGCGGCGGTCAAGCGCTTGGTCGGCGTATCCAGCCGGCGTGCGGCCGCCGCCAGGAAGGTGGTGGCCAGCTGCGCGATGTCCTCGCGGCGCTCACGCAGCGGCGGCAGCTGCAGGCGCACCACGTCCAGGCGATGCAGCAGGTCGGCGCGGAACAGCCCCTGCGCCACCCGTCCTTCCAGGTCCTGGTGGGTCGCTGCGATCACGCGCACATCGACACGGATCAGTTCGCGACCGCCGACACGGAAGAACTCGCCCTGCGCCAGCACGCGCAGCAGGCGCGTCTGCAGCGGCAGGGGCATGTCGCCGATTTCATCGAGGAACAGGGTGCCACCGTCGGCCTGCTCGAAGCGGCCGATGTGCCGGCGCTGTGCGCCGGTGAATGCGCCGGCTTCATGGCCGAACAGTTCACTCTCCAGCAGCTCGGCGGGAATGGCGGCGGTGTTCAATGCCACGAACGGGCCCTGCGCACGCGGCGATTCGCGGTGCAGCGCGTTGGCCACCAGCTCCTTGCCGGTGCCGGTTTCACCGGTGATGAGTACCGCCAGCGGCGCCTGCGCGAGCCGGCCGATGGCGCGGAACAGCGCGCGCATCGGCGGCGTATCGCCAACCAGCTGCGGCGACGGGTCGGCGGAGGCCTCCGTGGCCGGTACCGGCGCGGCCAGTGCCGGCGCGACCGCCGGCAGCACGCGCTGGGCCAGCGCCACGGCATCATCCAGATCGAACGGCTTGGACAGGAATTCGTGCGCGCCGCCGCGGAAGGCGCCCGCCGTGCTGGCGACATCGGTGTAGGCCGACATCACCACCACCGGCAGCTGTGGCAAGGCAGCCTTGAGCTTGTCGAGCAACACCAGGCCGTCATCGCCGGGCATGCGCACATCGGTGAACAACAGTGCCGGCGGAGAGCTCTCGGCCAGCGCCTGCAGGGCGGCGGCGGCGCTGTCGAAATCATCGACCCGGTAGCCCGCCTCGCGCAGCGCGGTGCACAGCACGAAGCGCACGGCGCGGTCATCGTCGACCACCCAGATCCGCTGGGGTGAAGGGGACGCGTCAGACATCGCGCGGGGCCTCCTCGGCCGGAACGGTGCCGCTGCCGATCGGCAGCAGCAGGGTGAATACGGTGTGGCCGGGCCGCGAGCGGTAGGTCAGCGTGCCGCGATGCTCGCGCGCGACCTGCTGGGCCAACGCCAGGCCCAGGCCGGTGCCTTCGGCGCGACCACTGACCAGAGGCAGGAACAGGTGTTCGGCCAGCTCCTCGGGTACGCCGCGACCGTCGTCGGCGATCTCCAGCCGCAGCGCCAGCGTATGCAGCCGCTCGGCAACCCGCGCACCATGCTCCACACGCGTGCGCAGGGTGATGGTGCCCGCGCCGGCCTGGATCGCATTGCGCACCAGGTTCCACACTGCCTGGGTAAGGCGGTCGGCGTCGCCATCCAGCTCGGGAATGCTGGGGTCGTAGTCGCGTTGCAGGCGCACCGCCCAGCCCGCTTCGTTCTCGGCCAGGCGCAGCACGCGCTCCAGCGCTGCATGGATGTTCAAGGCGGCATGCGGTGCGGCCGGCGCAGGCGACAGCAGCTGGTCAAGCAACCCGTTGAGGCGTTCGATCTCCGAACCGATCAGTTCGATCAGTTCGCGCTCGCTGGCATCGCGCTGTGCGGCACGGCGCGCCAGCAGCTGCGCCGCGCCTTTCAGGCCAGCCAGCGGGTTGCGCAGTTCGTGGGCCAGGCCCTTCAGCGCCGCGCTGAGTGCGCTGGGCAGGGCCTGGGTGGGATCAAGCCCGGGGAACTCATCGACCGGATGCGCCTCCAGCAGCCAGCCGCCATCATCCCGGCGGCTCATCCAGCCTTCGGCGAAGCGGGGTGCCTCTCCGGGTACCGCCAGTGCCAACCGGTGCAGGCGCAGGCTGTCACGCTCGTCGCGGGCCAGGAAGTGGGCCAGCGCCTCGCCCTGCACCTCCAGCGCCGCCAGGGGCTGGCCCAGCAGGCGACGGCCGCTGACGCCCAGCCAGCGGCCGAAGGCCGGATTGCAGCCGGTGATGCGGCCGTCGGCAGCGGCCCAGGCCAAGGGGGTACCCAGGGCATCAAGGGACGGTGGCGGCGCGGGGTCGGACATTGCACCAATGTAGTGCAAAAGCGTGGCAGATGCGTTCCTTCCGCAGCCCGAAGCGCCCCGCCGGGCTACAGCTTCATGCTGAGGCCGACGAAGACGGTGCGGCCGGGGGCAGGCGAGAACATCGGCCGGGCACTGTCCCAGAAGAAGCTGTCGTGCCACGCGTAGGCGTACTCGCGTCCGGTGACGTTCTTCAGCTGCAGGTCCACGCTCCAGCGCGGATTGATCCGGTACGCGGCAGTAAGGTCGAGCACGGCGAAGCCGCCGAACCTGCCGGCCACGTTGCGCTCTTCCAGGTAGTAGTCGCCCTGCGCGCGCGCCTGCAGACCCAGCCGCAGTGCCTGGCTGGCCTGGTAGTCCACGCCCAGGTTGCTGATGTGGCGCGGGGTGGCGGCCACTTCGCGACCCTGCAGGGACACGCCGGGGGCGCGGTTGTCGCGGGTGATCTTCGCTTCCTGGTACGCATGCGAGGCCCACACTGTCCAGTCGTCGCCCACCTGCAGGCTCAACTGCGCGTCCACGCCACGGCGCCGGGTCTTGCCCAGGGTGACGGTGGTGCCGGTGGCCGGCATGTTGGACACCTCGTTCTCCGCATCCTGCTGCCATGCCGCCAGGCGGGCCTGGGCGCCGTCAAAGGGCTGGAACTTCAGGCCCAGCTCCATGCCGGTGTTGGTGGAAGGACGCATCGGCGTCTGCCCGGGCGTGAGATAGGCCGGCGCGGTGGCGCCGGTCAGCACCTGGAACGTGCGGCCCCAGTTCGCGTAGACGTGGGTGGTGTCGCCCAGGCTGTGGATGACGCTCAGCTTGGGCTGGCCGATGGTGCCGTAGTCCTGCAGCCGCCCGCGGGTGCCATCCATCAACCGCGTGCGGCCACTGAAGCGGTCCACGCGATAGGCCGGCACGATCTTCCAGGCGGCGGCTGGCTGATAGATGGCCTGCAGATAAGCGCCCAGGTTGTCGAAGCTGTGGCGGTCGTCGTTCTGCACGCGGGCCGGCGGGCGGGTGAAATCGGTGGGTTCGGCGTAGGCATACCGCTCGCGGATGTAACCGTTGTCCTGCTGCTCGTAGTTCAACCCGCCCTCCACCGTCAGCGTGGCTGCGGGCTGCCAGGTAAGCGTGGTGAGCAGGCCGGCCTGGCGCTCGTCCCACAGCCGCCTCTGGCGCGGCAGGTTGCCGGTGGGCAGGTCGCTGAAGGTCACGCGCCGATCGTCCTGGTAACGGTTGTAGTACAGCCGGGTGCCGAGAACGAGCGCGTCGGACAGCTTCAGGTCCAGATGCGCGGCGAACTGGCGCATGTCGCGGTCGTCGCCGTCATGGGCGTTGCGCAGGTCGCTGCCACGGCGGTGCGTGCGCAGTTCCTCGGCCGTCATGAAGCCGGGCTCGTCCGCCTCGTGGTGATAGGCGCGCGCGGTCAGGCCCACGCGCAGGCCATCGTCCAGTGAACCGTAGAACCACTTGCCACCCAGCGAATACTTCCTGGAGGTGTCGTGCTCGCGATAACCGTCGCTGGCCTGGGTGCCGATGAAGTAGTTCTGCGCGAAGCCGTTGGATTCGCGGCCCACCGCCAGCTGCGCATCGCGCGTGTTGTAGCTGCCATAGGCCAGCCGTGCATCGGTGTAACTGCCGCCCTGGCGGGTACCGAAGTTCACGTTGCCGCCGATGTTGTGCAGCCCATAACGCGGATCGTTGGTCCCGCGCACCACCTCGATGTAGCTGATTTCCAGCGGGAACAGCATGTCGATGAAGCGCTGGTTACCGCTGTTGACGTTGCTCGGGATGCCATCGATCAGGGTCTTGATGGCATTGAGGTAACCCTCGCCATTGAAGGCGCGGAAGCTGACCTTGCCCGACTCGGCGCCCTGGCGTGTTTCGGTCAGCTGGATGCCGGGCATCTGCCCCAGCAGTTCCCAGCTGTGGGACACGGTGCGGTCTTCAATCTGGTCTGCGCCCAGAACGTCAACGGAGGTGAGTACCTGGTGCGCGCTGAGGGCGCCTTCCCGGTGCTGGTGGACATCGACCTTGCCCAGGGTGAGCGCCGCGTCGGCTGACTGCGCCAATGCGTCAGGGGCAAGGGGAGCCGCCGCCAGGGCGGCCAGCAGCGTGGGGGTCTTCATGGGGAAGGAGATGGAGTGCCAAACATGAAACTTTATAACATTTCAGTTCTGGCAGCCATCAGGGACGCCGGTTTGCCGGGCATCAGGCAGACGGATAACCGGTCGCTTCCCTGGCCTTCTTCCACGCGATTTCAAATTCGCGCGCGCTGATCTCGTCGTCGGAATCGAAATCCAGGAACGAGACGGGCTGGTCAGCCAGCATGAAACGGTCATCGCTCTGGCCGTTTTCATCGGCCCATACCATCTTGGAGCCGTAGATCTCCACCTGGCGGACGATCCTGTCGCCCCGTGCTTCCATCAGCACGTTGCCCTTGCCGAGGCCCGATTCAGCCCAGTGCTTGTAGTACTTCTTTGCGTTCTTCATTGCCGGAGTCCTGGCTGTGGAGGCAGCCGGAGAGTTCAGAGGGCGGCATTATCGCCCAGCGGGCGCCGCAGAGGCCCGGCGATGACCTGCCATTCGCCCGTCGATCACGGCAGAAGGCCCCGGCTCACCGCCGGGGCCCTGCACTCACTTCTGCTGCAGGAAGGCCAGCAGGTCCTGGTTGACCTTGTCCTTGTGGGTTTCGGTCAGGCCATGCGGCGCACCCGGGTAGACGATCAGGCGGGCGCCCTTGATCAGCTTGGCCGACATGCGGCCGGCAACGTCGATCGGCACGATCTGATCGTCATCACCGTGGATCACCAGCGTCGGCACGTCGAACTTCTTCAGGTCCTGGCGGAAATCGGTTGCCGAGAATGCGGCGATCGAATCGTAGGTGTTCTTGTGCCCGCCCAGCATGCCCTGCGCCCACCAGGCGTCGATCATGGCCTGCGAAACCTTCGCGCCGGGGCGGTTGAAGCCATAGAACGGGCCGGAGGGAATGTCGCGGTACAGCTGCGAGCGGTTTTCCAGCTGCGCCTTGCGCAGGCCATCGAACACTTCGATCGGTACGCCGCCGGGGTTGTCGGCGGTCTTGAGCATGAGCGGCGGCACCGAGCTGATCAGCACGGCCTTCTTCACCCGGCCGGTACCATGGCGGCCGATGTAGCGCGCCACTTCGCCCCCCCCGGTGGAGAAGCCCACCAGCGTCACGTCATGCAGATCCAGCGTGTTGATCACCGTGGCCAGGTCATCGGCATAGTGGTCCATGTCGTTGCCTTCCCACGGCTGGCTGGAGCGTCCATGACCGCGGCGGTCATGCGCGATCACGCGGTAGCCATGGTCGGCCAGGAAGATCATCTGCGATTCCCAGCTGTCCGAGTCCAGCGGCCAGCCGTGGCTGAAGGTGACCACCGGGCCATCCTTCGGACCCCAGTCCTTGTAGTAGAGCTGCACGCCATCGGCGGTGGTGAGGGTGCTGGCGGTACGGGCGACGGCGGTGACGGCGGTGGAGGGCGCCGCTTGCGCAGCCTGGGCGGACAGGCCGGCCTGCAGGGACAGAGCCAGGGCAGTGGCGGCCAAGGTGCGGGTGACGGTGTTCATGGTGGAATCTCCTGCGAAGTGAGTGGGTTTCGACAGGTCCACTTTGCGCCCCTTTCCGGGACTGCTTGCTACGTAAAGTCCTTAAAATTTGACCATTCGTCCGCCAATCCCCATGGCCCGCGACCGCTACCTCGCGCGGGCATCGCCGCGGCCCGGTCTGCGGTCAGCGGTCTGCGGTCAGCGGTCTGCGGTCAGCGGTCAGCGGGCCGGCAGCGCCACGCCCTTCGGCCACAGCATCCACAGGCTGCCCTGCTGCTTCATGTCGCCGGCCAGCTTCCCGGCGGCATCACCGGTGCCCCAGTACAGGTCGGCGCGGACTTCGCCGGCAATGGCGCCACCGGTATCCTGCGCGGCCACCGGGCGTACCAGCGGCGTACCGTCCGGACGGGTGGTCGACAGCCACAGCAGGCTGCCCAGCGGTACCACGGTGCGATCCACGGCAACGCTGTAGCCGGCAGTCAGCGGTACGTTCAACGAACCGCGCGGGCCTTCCGGGCTGTCCGCGCTGCGCACGAAGAACACGTAGCTGGGATTGCTGCGCAGCAGCTCCGGAACACGCGCGGGATTGGCCTTCGCCCACGTGCGGATGGCGTCCATGGTGACGTCTTCCTTGCGCAGCTCGCCCTGCTCCACCAGCCAGCGGCCGATCGCGCGATAGGGATGGCCGTTCTGCTCGGCGTAGGCCAGCCGCACCTGCGTGCCATCGGCCAGGCGCACCCGGCCCGAGCCCTGGATCTGCAGCAGCTGCAGATCCATCGGATCGGTCAGCCAGGCCAGTACCGGCGCCTTGGCACCCTTGCCGGCGATGGTGCCTGCGTCGTCATAGGGCTTGAGTACCTTGCCGTCCAGGCGGCCGCGCAGGCGCTTGCCCTTCAGTTCGGGGTAGACGCTGTCCAGCTGCACCACGATCAGATCATCGGGGGTGCCATAGACCGGCACTGTTGCCGTGTCCGTGCGGCTGAGGCTGCCGGGGTAGATCGGCTCGTAGTAGCCGGTGATCAGGCCTTCGGCCTGCTGGCCACCCGCACGCAGCGCATAGACGTCCAGATCACGCTGCAGAAACTGGCGGATGGCGGCCGGGTCCTTGTCTGAAACCGCAGCGGCTGTGGCGCAGGGTCTGGCCCAGACCGCATCGTTCTTCAGGCGGGTGCAGCTGCTGCGCCAGGCGACGAAGCCGGCCTGCAGGTCGCTGTCCGAGACCGGTGGCAGCGCACTCCATTCAACCCTGGCGTAGGTGGCCGCAGCGGGCGTGGCAGCGGCAGGCGTGCCTGGGCGGGTGCCGGTGGTGGAACACGCGGCGAGCAGGGCTGCACCGAGCAGGAGGAGCAGCGCGCGCGGCAACGACTTAACAGTGATCATGGTCGCAATGTAGTGGGGCGGGTGCTGGCCCGGCAACCTCATGCGGGTGAAGCGCGGGCCCATGGCCGGCGGAAAGCGGATCCCGCGCTGTGCGCTCGCCGGGCACGGCCCGGCGCTACCGGCATTCCGACCCGGCGCTGGCGGTCACGGCGTCTGCAGCAGCAGCGAGTACAGGATGCGCGCGTCTTCCGCATCCAGCGTCTTCGGCAGATCATCGCTGCCACGGAATCGACGGTGGAACGCAGCTACCGCCGCGTCCCGATCCTCCAGCGGGTAACCGAAGCGGGCCAGCGCATTCCAGGCATCGAAGCCTTCCGGTGCGGGACCATCGCTGGCACGCGGCCACACGCCGAAGCCGGCCTCTGCAAGTTGCTGCCACGGGAAGAAACGGCTGGGATCCTGCTTGCGCGTCGGCGCCAGGTCGGCGTGGCCGATGACCTGTCGCGGCGGAATGTCCAGGCGCGCGGTGAGGTCGCGCAGCAGCACGATCAACGATTCGATCTGCGCCGCGCTGAAGGGTGTGCGGCCGTTGTTGTCCAGCTCGATGCCGATGGACGCCGAGTTGAGGTCGGTGATGGTGCCCCATCGGCCCGTGCCGGCATGCCAGGCACGACGTTGATCGCTCACCAGCTGGTAGCGATGGCCATCGGCGCCGATCAGGTAATGCGCGCTGACCCGGCCGCCACTGTTGGCGGTGCGCAGCGTGCGCAGGCTCTGCTGCACCGAATCCTGTTCGGTGTGGTGGATGACGATGATGACCGGACCCCGCGCGTTGTGGTTCGGCGAGGGCACCCAGGTCGCGAGCGGATTGCGCGGCTCCGGCGGAGCGGACGCACAGGCGGCCAGCAGCAGGCAGGCCGAGAGCAGCAGGGACGTGCGGATCGGGTGCATGCCCCTGATTGTGCGCGATCGGGATGGATCGTGCATGGAGGCGCACGCGGCGCGTGGCCGGTGCCCTGACGGACGCAGCCGGGCATGGCCCGGCTGCACAGCGTGCGGGCGGCCCTTCCGGACCGCCCGCCCCTGCATCAGGCCTCGTACGCGGATTCGCCGTGCGAGGTGACGTCCAGGCCGGTACGTTCGGCCTCTTCGGTCACGCGCAGGCCGACCACCACCTTCACCAGCAGCAGGATGACCGCGGTCACCACGGCGGACCAGACCACCGTCAGGCCGACGCTGACCACCTGCACCCACACCTGGTGGCCGATATCCAGATCGGCCTTGGTGCCGCCCAGCGACTGCGCACTGAACACACCGGTGAGGATCGCGCCGACGATGCCGCCGACGCCGTGCACGCCGAACACGTCGGCCGTGTCATCCACCTTCAGCAGCCGCTTGAGACCGGTGACGCCCCACACGCAGACGGTGCCGGCGACGAAACCAATGACGATGGCACCCAGCGGCCCGACCGTGCCGCACGCGGGCGTGATGCCGACCAGGCCGGCCACCGCGCCGGAGGCCGCACCCAGCGCCGACGGCTTGCCCTTGCCGATGGCTTCCACCAGCGTCCAGCCCAGCACTGCGGCGGCGGTGGCCAGCACGGTGTTGAGGAAGGCCAGCGATGCCACGGTATCGGCCGCGGCGGCGGAGCCGGCGTTGAAGCCGAACCAGCCCACCCACAGCAGCATCGCGCCGATGTAGGTGAACGGTACGTTGTGCGGCTTCAGCGCGGTCTGGCCGTAGCCGAGGCGCTTGCCGACGAACCACGCGGCGACCAGGCCGGCAACGCCGGCGTTGATGTGCACCACGGTACCGCCAGCGAAGTCGATCGCGCCCAGCTCACCCAGGTAGCCACCGCCCCAGACGATATGCGCCATCGGGATGTAGCTGAAGGTGAACCACAATGCCGAGAACAGCAGCACCGCACGGAACTTGATGCGCTCGGCGAAGGCACCGACGATCAGCGCGGTGGTGATGCCGGCGAAAGTCGACTGGAAGGCGACGAACAGATAATCCGGCAGGCCCGCGATCGGCGTGTTGCCCACCGAGTCGGGCGTGAAGCCCTTCAGGAACGCGAACTCGGTGAATGAACCGAAGAACGGATTGCCGGCGCTGAACACCGCGCTGTAGCCGTAGGACACCCACAGCAGCAGCACCAGCGAGAACACCACCAGGATCTGGCTCAGCACGGACAGCACGTTCTTCGAACGCACCAGGCCGCCGTAGAACAGGGCCAGGCCCGGCACCACCATCAACAGCACCAGCAGGGTGGAGGTCAGCATCCAGGCGACGTCGCCGTGATCGAAGGCCGGGGCCGCAGCCTCGGCAGCCGCGGGAGCGGCGGCGGCCGGTGCCTGCAGCGGCTCGACCGCTACCGGTTCACTGCTCAACGGTGTCACCTGGGCCTGGGCGTGGGCGTTGCCCGGCCAGACGCCCGCGGCCAGCGCGCTGAGCAGCATCAGCAGGCACACGAGATGGAACCGGGCTTGCCACCCGGTAAGAAGGCGCATCTTCATTGGGGGAGTCTCCGGAAGGGGGTTACAGCGCGTCTGCACCGATTTCGCCGGTGCGGATGCGGATGACCTGTTCGACGGCGGTGACGAAGATCTTGCCGTCACCGATCTTGCCGGTACCTGCCGACGATTGGATCGCCTCGATCACCGCATCGGCGCGCTCGTCGGTGACCACGGTTTCGATCTTGATCTTGGGCAGGAAATCGACGACGTACTCTGCGCCGCGGTACAGCTCGGTATGGCCCTTCTGGCGGCCGAAGCCTTTCACTTCGGTCACGGTGATGCCCGACACGCCAGCATCGGAGAGGGCCTCGCGGACCTCGTCGAGCTTGAACGGTCGGATGATGGCGGAGATCAGTTTCATGCGCATGTCCCGATGGTGGATGGGGCCAGCGCGCCAACGCGCGATGGCATCAGGCAACCACGGGCCATCACATCGATGGCCGTGGCTGTTGCACCGGACACGAACGGGGCCGGGACGGTCGTGCCTCTCTCCTTGCACGACCGACGCGGGAGGGAGGGCGGCCCATGTCGCGTATCCGGTCTCTCTTGCCCCTGGATCAACGGACCCACGGTCCGCTCTACCACGGTGGGCCGGAGCCCACCCTGCGGCTCCCCAGCCGCAAAGATCGGAGGCGATGGCGGCGGGTGGGAGGGGGAAGCCCGCCGCCATCGCCGCCCGGTCAACTGGCGTAGTACAGCTGGTATTCCAGCGGGTGGGTCGCCGCGCGGAACTTGGTCACTTCCTGCATCTTCAGGGCGATGTAGCCGTCGATGAAGTCATCGCTCATCACGCCGCCGGCCTTCAGGAACTCACGGTCCTTGTCCAGCGCTTCCAGCGCCTGGTCCAGCGAGGAGCAGACCTGCGGAATCAGCTTCTCTTCTTCCGGCGGCAGGTCGTACAGGTCCTTGTCGCTCGGTGCGCCCGGGTCGATCTGGTTCTTGATGCCGTCCAGGCCGGCCATCATCAGCGCGGTGAAGGTCAGGTAGCCGGACTGGATCGGATCGGGGAAGCGCATTTCGATGCGGCGTGCCTTCGGGTTGGAGACCCACGGAATGCGGCACGACGCCGAACGGTTGCGCGCCGAATAGGCCAGCATCACCGGTGCTTCGAAGCCCGGCACCAGGCGCTTGTAGCTGTTGGTGCCCGAGTTGGCGAAGGCATTGATGGCGCGGGCATGCTTGAAGATGCCGCCGATGTACCACAGCGCCAGCTGGCTCAGGCCGCCGTAACCGTCGCCGGAGAACAGGTTGGCGCCGCCCTTGGACAGCGACTGGTGCACGTGCATGCCGCTGCCGTTGTCGCCGACGATCGGCTTGGGCATGAAGGTGACGGTCTTGCCGTTGCGGTGCGCGACGTTCTTGATGACGTACTTCATGCGCAGCAGCTCATCGGCCTTCTGCACCAGGGTGCTGAACTTGGTGCCGATCTCGCACTGGCCGGCGGTGGCCACCTCGTGGTGCTGCACTTCCACTTCGATGCCGACCTGTTCCAGCGTCTTGCACATTTCCGCACGCAGGTCGTGCAGGGTGTCGGTCGGCGGCACCGGGAAGTAGCCGCCCTTCACGCCCGGGCGGTAGCCGCTGTTGGCGCCGTCGTACTTCGCGCCGCTGTTCCAGGCGGCTTCTTCCGAGTCGACCTTGAAGAAGGTGTTGCCCATTTCATTGGCGAAACGGACCGAGTCGAAGATGAAGAATTCCGGCTCCGGGCCGAAGAACGCCGATTCGGCGATGCCCGAGGACTTCAGGTAGGCCTCGGCACGCTTGGCGATGCCGCGCGGGCAGCGGCCGTAGGCCTGCATGGTGGCCGGATCGAGGATGTCGCAGCTGATGACCAGAGTGGGATCGGCGTAGAACGGATCGACATAGGCGCTGGACGGATCCGGCAGCAGGACCATGTCCGATTCGTTGATGCCCTTCCAGCCGGCGATCGAGCTGCCATCGAACATCTTGCCTTCTTCGAACAGCGACGCTTCGACGATGCTGACCGGGAAGGTGACATGCTGTTCGACACCGCGCATGTCGACAAAGCGCAGATCGACGAACTCGATCTGGTTGTCCTTGATCAGCTTCTCAACGTTTTCCACGGACATCGGTACGACCTCGGATGGGAATGAATGCCTGCTGAGGTACAGCAATGACCGTGCCAACTTTTTGCGCCCTGCAAGTCCTTGATTTCACACAACGTGCACTGAGTCAGTGCGGCACAGCCTGCACCAAAGGGGTGCGCAGGCACGCGGATGCACCCCTTTGGTGCGGCATGGATGGTCTATCCTCTCGACCTTCTTCCGCCGCACGCGCCCGCACTGTCCATGTCCGACCTGCTCTCCGCCCTGCTGCTGGGCATCCTCGAAGGCTTGACCGAATTCCTGCCGATCTCCAGTACCGGCCACCTGCTGATCGCCCAGCATTGGCTGGGCGCACGTTCGGATTTCTTCAACATCATCATCCAGGCCGGCGCGATCCTGGCCGTGGTGCTGGTGTTCCGCCAGCGCCTGTGGAGTCTGGCCACCGGCCTGGGGCAGCGCGAGAACCGCGACTACGTGTTCAAGCTGGGCGCGGCATTCCTGGTCACCGCCGTGGTCGGGCTGCCGGTGCGCCTGCTCGGCTGGGAACTTCCGGAAACGGTCAGCCCGATCGCCTGGGCGCTGATCATCGGCGGCATCTGGATGCTGCTGGTGGAGCTGTATACCGCGCGCCTGCCCGACCGCGACCAGGTCACCTGGACGGTGGCGATCGGTGTCGGTCTGGCACAGGTGGTGGCCGGCGTGTTCCCCGGCACCTCGCGCTCGGCGTCGGCCATCTTCCTGGCCATGCTGCTGGGCCTGAGCCGTCGCGCAGCCGCCGCCGAGTTCGTGTTCCTGGTCGGCATTCCCACCATGTTCGCCGCCAGCGCCTATGCGTTCCTCGAGCTGGCCAAGAAGGGACAACTGGCCAGCGAGAACTGGGCCGATGTCGGCGTGGCGTTCGTTGCCGCCGTCATCACCGGCTTCATCGTAGTGAAGTGGCTGCTGGGCTACATCAAATCGCACCGCTTCACCGCGTTCGCCCTGTACCGCATCGCGCTGGGTGCCGCACTGCTGCTGTGGTTGCCGTCCGGCACCTGAACAGCGGCGGGGAACGGCAACCCCGTTGCCGGCCCCGCCCCGTTTCCCCCTCGGTTCCCCAAGGAGAATCACCATGAACCGCAAGCTCACCCTGCTCCTCCCGCTGGCCCTGCTGGCCGCCTGCAGCCAGACCCCGGCCCCGGCCGGAACCGGCGGCGACGACGTGGCCCCGGCGGCGACCAAGGCGGCAGACCAGCAGACGCTGGCGCACCTGGACGCGCAGCGCCTGCAGAGCCAGCACTGGCGGCTGCAGAAGGCCACGGCCGCCGACGGCAAGCGCATCGACGCGCTGTTCGCCCGTGAAGACAAGCCGGTCACCCTGGACTTCGTCGATGGCCGCCTGTCGGTCAGCAATACCTGCAACCGCATGAGTGGCGGTTACACCCTGGCCGACGGAAAGCTGAGTGTCAGCGCGATGGCCTCGACGATGATGGCCTGCGCGGACAAGTCGCTGATGGCGCTGGACGAGGCCGTATCCAGCCGCCTGCAGGGCGAACTGAAGGCGGAGCAGGATGCCGCCGGCACGCTGACCCTGACCAGCGCACAGGGCGACACGCTGGTCTTCGCTCCGGAACCCACCGCTGAAACCCGCTATGGCGGCGCCGGCGAAACCGTGTTCCTGGAAGTGGCCGCCCGGACCGAGAAGTGCTCGCACCCGCTGATCCCGGACTACCAGTGCCTGCAGGTCCGCGAGGTGAAGTATGACGACAAGGGCCTCAAGCAGGGCGAGCCGGGCAAGTTCGAGAACTTCTACGGCAACATCGAGGGCTACACCCACGAAGACGGCGTGCGCAACGTCGTGCGGGTGAAGCGCTACGAGGTGAAGAACCCGCCGGCCGATGCGCCGTCGCAGGCGTATGTGCTGGACATGGTGGTCGAGTCGGCCGTCGAGAAGAAGTAAGCATGCAGAAGGGCGGCCGCAGGGCCGCCCTTCTTCGTTGCCGCCGGGCGTACTGCCCGGCGCTGCAGAAACACGCTGCGCGGTCAGGCCAGCGCCGGATTCAACGTGTAGGTGCCATGCAGCGCCGCCTCGGCCAGCACATGGCCATGCATGGCGCGATGGACATCCGCGGCGGTGAAGCGCTCCGGCAACGCCAGCGCGGCCACGTCCAGCGCGAACACACGGAAGAAGTAGCGGTGCAGCCGCTCGTCGTTGAACGGCGGGTACGGGCCGTCGTAGCCCAGGTAATCACCGGCCATGTCCGGATTGCCGGCGAACCAGCCGGTGAAGTCGTTCAGGCCCTGCCGGCTGCCGGCCGGACCGGCCGGTGCGGCCTTGCCCTTGACCACGAAGCCATCGCTGCAGCTGCCCGCGGCGATCTCGTGCACGCTGGCAGGGATGTCGGCCATCACCCAGTGCACGAAGTCGCAGCGCGGCTGGTCGCGTGGCACCGTCATATCGCTGCGGCCGACGGTGTCCGGCACGGTCGGCACATCCGGGTCCACGCAGATCAGCACGAACGAGCGGGTGCCCTCGGGCACATCGCTCCAGGCCAGGTGGGGATTGCGGTCCGGCGCGAAACCGGCGGTGTCGCCGGCGGCGAATTCGCGGTCGATCGGTGCGCCGTTGGTCAGGCTGTGGCTGCTCAGTTTCATCGGACGGTCCTCACTCTTCCGGGTAGCCCAGGCGCACCGCGATCGGTGTCAGCTGGGCGAAAGCGGCGCTCATCACGTCGCGGTAGTGGCGCCAGTGGCCCGGCGGGAAGCGCGGCACGCCAAGCTGGGCTGCCACGGGCATGGGGCGCTCGAACAGGCGTCCCAGCAGCTCGGCCATCGCCTGCGCATCATTGCCGATGTGATCGATCCGCAGCAGCACATGCGGGTACAGATCTTCCTCGTTCAGGGTCGCGACCTGGGCCAGCGCACGCGCCAGCCATTCGCCGGCCTCGGCCAGCGAGGTCATCGCCAGCGGCGCGGCAGCGCCATAGGCCACCCAGTCCAGCAGCATGTCGCGCGGATCACGCAGCACGATCAGCAGGCGGCCCTGCGGCAGCTGCGGGCGCAGGGCCCACAGCAGCGCGTTGTCCCACCACAGCAGCCAGTCGATGATCGTGTCGCCCTGCACGCCGCGCGCCGGCAGCTGCTCGCGCCAGCGCTGCACCAGCCGCTCCGGCGTCAGCACGCCGGACGCCAGGTCCTGCAGCGTGTGGTAGTTCTGGAACGCGTCATCCGGCGGGTTGCTGGTGTAGCGATCACTGCGCAGCACCGGGCTGGCAGCGGCCAGGCCGGTCGCCACGCGCTCCACACCCGAACCCGGTGCGCCCCACAGGAAAATCGGCGCCGACGTGTTGGATTCGTCGACACTGCCCTTGTCCGGCCAGCTCGGCGGTGCCTTCGCCTGCGGCGGCAGCGGCAGGCGCTGAGGCGCCTGGTCGGCCTGCAGCGCCAGCCAGGTTGCCAGGGCAGCATCCGGTTGCCCGGCGCGATCCTGGATCTCGCCCAGCCAGGTGCGCAGGTCAGCGCGATGGCCCTCCGCGGCCTGTTCGATCAGCGCCTGCACGCGGGCAACGGCAGCAGCGGGGTCGCGCTGCAGCAGGCCCTCGACAAGGCGGGACTCGGCGCTGACACGGCCCGGCTCGAGGCTGACGATGCGTTCTGCGATGCCTTCAGCCTGTGCGTGCTCACCCGCCATGTCGTGCAGCCGCAGACGCGCCTCCAGGGCGGGCACATGGCCAGGCATCGCTTCGATCCAGCGCTCGACCACGGCAACCGCCGCATCGCTGCCCACCTCTTCCACCGACAGGCGTGCCAGCCACAGGTCATGCAGCTGCGGGTTGTTTTCCAGCGCCGCATCCAGGCGTGCGCGCGCTTCTTCCTCGCGGCCCAGCCGCTGCCACGACATCAGCAGCAGCTGCAGCATCTGCCGGTCTGCCGGCTGCGATTCCAGCAGCGGCAGCAGGTGTTCCAGCGCCTGCAAGGGCTGCCCGCTGCGCAGCGCCAGCTCACCGGCCAGGCGCCGCAGCGATGCGTGGTCCATGCCTGGCTGCTGCAGCGCCACCTGCATGGCCTCGGCGGCGGCCTCGAGATTGCCCTGCCGCAACGCCAGCTGCACGACCAGCCCGTGCAGGGACGACAGCGACGGGTTGAGCTCCAGCACGCGGCGGAAGGCCTGCTCGGCGAATGCCAGCATGTCCTTGCCCAGATAGGCAAAGCCCAGTGCATACAGCACGCGCGGATCATTCGGCTGGGCCTGGTTGGCCTGCGACAGCAGTACCAGCGCGCGATCAGGATCGTCACGGCGCAGGGCGATCATGCCGTCGATGTGCAGCAGATCGGGGTGATCCGGTTCAACGCGCGCGGCCAGGGTCGACAGGCGCTGGGCTTCGTCGAAGTCATTACGGCCGATCGCCAGGTGCGCCTGCATCAGGTAGGCGGAAAAGGCGTTCGGATTGAGATCGGTGGTACGCAGCAGCGCCTCGTCGGCGCCCTGGTATTCGCGCAGCGCCAACAGCAGGCCGGCATGCTGCAGATGCAGCTGGGCATCGTCGGGGGCCAGCCGCAGCGCCTGCTGCAGGGCGTCCATCGCGTCGCCGGGCTTGCCCTGCTGCTGCAGCGCAAGCGCCAGCCAGCGGTGGGCTGCGGCCAGGCCGGGTTCGTCACGGGTCCACGCCTGGGCCAGCTGCACGGCCTGGCCGGCCTCGTTCTGGCGCAACGCTTGGATGATCTGGTCTTGCATGGCGGTCCGGTTCAAGGGCAAACCCGCATTGTAGCGGCCTGCGCGCCGGTCCCGGTTCAGGCCTGCAGAACCCGCCGCAGGCGCTGTGCCACCCAGCGCTCGGAGAAGCCGTCACCACGCCAGTTTTCCAGGAAACCGCAGTGACCGCCCCAGCACGCCGTTTCCAGATGCGCCTGGCGTGGCAGCTGCCAGTCGCGGAATGTGGAATACGGGATCACCGGATCATCCTGTGCCATCAGGATGTCGGCCGGCACCTGCAGCCCGGACAGGCGATCACCGGCAATCGAGTAGCCGTCGAAGTACGCCTGCAGCGAACCGAAGGTGGTATGGCGCTCGACCAGCCATGCGGTCAGCGCGCGGATGTCCAGCTTCAGCACGCGATCGTCGCAGTCACTCAACTCGGGGAACAGGTCGCGCTTGCGGCGCAGCGAGACGGTCCACTTGCGGCGGAAATACCAGTCGTACATCGCCGGGCCGTTCTCGATGCTCTCCATGGTCAACGCCGGGTCCAGCACCGGGCACACCGAGGCCACCCGCAGCAGCGGCACGCCGGCTGCCGGCGCACGCAGGGCCAGGCGCAGCACGAAGTTGCCACCCAGCGAGTAGCCAGCGGCGACCAGCGGCAGGTGCGGCCAGCGCTGGGCGACGTCGCCCGCGGCATGCACCACTTCGTCGATCAGGTTGGAGTGGAAGATGCCGGGGTTGAGGTGATGGGTGTTGCCATGGTCACGGAAGTTCAGCCGCACCACGTCGAAGCCCTGCTCGAGCATGCGCGCGGCGGCCATGCGCATGTAGCTGGACTCGGCGCTGCCTTCCCAGCCATGCAGCAGCAGTGCGATGCCACGCGGCTCGCGCCCCTCGACGTGGCTGTGCCAGCCCTGCAGGCGCACGCCCTCGCCACCATCGAGGATCATTTCCTCGCTGACTGCGCCGGTGGCGGCCAGCAGCAGCAGGCCGCGCTGCAGGCGCATGCGGCTGGAACTGAGCATCGACTGCAGGTGGGGATTGCGCAGCCAGCGCGGCGGCTGGTAATCGGCCGCAGTCAGCATCGACGCGGATGCGTCGACAGGCGGTGGCGGGACCAGGGCCACCACGGCCTCACTCCCCGCTCATGGCCGCCACGATGCGCGCGCGCGAGGTTTCCGCGATGCGCCGACGGCCTTCCAGGTCCTGGGCACCGATCGGTGCCAGGAAGTGCACTTCCGCACGTCGCGCCGGCTCACCGAGCAGGCGCAGGAAATTGGCGAAGAAACTCTCGCCCGGGCCGAAGGCCACGATCGTCTGCGCGTCGCCCTTCGTTCCGTACACCAGCGCCACCGGCTGCACCGGCACACCGGTCTCGACTGCCGCCTGGAAGATCCGGGCGTGGAACGGGCCCACTTCGTGGCCCCCGCGGGTGCGCCCCTCCGGGAACACGCCCACGGCCTTGCCTTCACGCAGGCGATCGGCCATCACCTGCATCACCCCACCGAGCGACTCGGTGTTGCCACGCTGGTGGAAGATGGTCTGGCCGCGCGCGGCCAGCCAGCCGACCACCGGCCAGCCGGCGATCTCGCGCTTGGCGACGAAGCCCATCATGCGCTGGCTGTGCAGGATGCTGATGTCGACCCAGCTGACGTGGTTGGCGACGAACAGCACCGCGCCGGGCAGCGGCTGGCCGAAGCGCACCAGGCGGAAACCGAAGATCCACATCAGGCCGCCCTGCCACGCGTTCACCACTTTGGCACCGAGACGGTCCTGGCCCACGCGCAGGTTCGCCCACGGCGCGAGCATGCCCAGCAGGGTGAGCGGCAGGAACACGAGGATGTGGACCAACAGCAGCGGTACGCGGTACAGGTAACGGCACACACGCGCCACGCCGCCGCGGGGGGCCGGAGTGGGGGAAGTCATCCGCGCACGATACCGGAGGGCTGCCGTCGCTGCCAGCTGGTTCAGGCCATAAATCCGCTTGATCGGGGCAATCGGCGGGGAACGCTGGGTTCCGCCGCTGTCGCGGGCCTGGCCGGGGGCTCAGCCGTGGCCGGCAGCCACCACGGCCAGGGTCAGCCGCGAGATGCACACCAGCCGGCCCTGCTCGTCCTCGATGCGGATCTCCCACAGCTGCGTGCTGCGACCCACGTGCAGCGCGCGTGCGGTACCGGTGACGGTGCCCGAACGCACCGCGCGCACGTGGTTGGCGTTGATCTCCAGGCCCACGCAGATCTGCTTGCCGGCCTCCACGCACAGATTCCCCGCGCTGCTGCCCAGGGTCTCGGCCAGCACCACCGATGCGCCGCCATGCAGGATTCCGTAGGGCTGGCGGGTGCGCTCGTCCACCGGCATGGTGGCCTGCAGCCAGTCTTCACCGGCAGCGCTGAAGACGATGCCCAGCGACGCGATGGCCGTGTTGCGGCTGAGCGCGTTGAGCTGCTCGAGGGATACGGCTTCGCGGAACACCTGGGTCATGCGGGCACCTTCAGAGGATGGGGACGAGGCCGGCGCCGAACGCGGTCAGCATGCGCACCAGCAGCCACTTCGGTCCGACGTTGACTTCAGGGAAGTCACCCACGGCGACGTAGCACTGGTGGAAGTCCGGGCTCTGCCGGGGCAGCGGCTGCGGGCAGTCCGGACCCGGCTTGAACTCGTAGTCGGTGGCGTAGCGCCACGGCCAGAAATCGAGGATCGGCAGCGCTTCGGACGCCTTGCCGACGCTGTAGTTGAGCCCGGACAGCACCGGCGGCTTGGCGCGTGGCGCGACCGTCCAGGAGTTCTGCGGGTGGATGTCGCGCAGGATGCTCTGCGCCAGCTGCTCGGCGAACACCGGATCGTCGATGATCACCGCACCTTCGGTGTTGTAGTTCTCGCTGCGCGGATCGAAGTTGTGGGTGCCGACCACGCCGATGCGGCGGTCGACCACCAGCGACTTCGCGTGCAACCCCATGCGCGCACCCTTGCGGGTCACAGGCAGCGGCTTGTTGACCGCCTTGCTGCCCAGGAACGAGGGCCGCGTCTCGGTGCGCAGCAGACGCGTTTCCACTTCACTGCCGGCGGCGCGGCGGCGCGCCCGCGCATTCTCGTAGGCGCTGCCGGTGCGGGGGCGGAAAACCGCCGGCGCTTCGTCGGCGCCAGTCGTGGTGGTGGCGGCGGCGTCGGTGGCGGTGGACGTACCGCCGCTGCGGGCATTGCTGCCAGCAGCGCTGCCGCCGATCAGCGGATTGCGTCCGCCACTGTCCTGGCCCGGCGGCGCCTCGATCGGGTCCGGCAGCAGGTTGCGGTAGTCGACCGGCGCATCGAGCGGGAACGGCTTGTATTCGAAGATGTTGAAGCCCAGCTCACGCATGTTGCGCCGCTTGTACTTGTACGACAGCGCGTAGACGATCGGGTTGTCGGTGGCCGCCAGGCTGTTGGTGGACACCAGCACGCGCGGCGGCTGCGGACGCTTGCGCAGATCGCGGAACAACGTCTGCGCGGGTTTGGACAGCACCAGGTACGGCGTCTGCAGGATCACTTCGTGCTGCGCGCTGGCGATCAGTGCGTCGAGCTGTGGCTCGGTGACGTGCTGGCTGGCCAGCGGCGCATCGACCTTTTCGCGCCGATGCTTTCGCGGCAGGTCGGCGACGTAGCGCACCGACGCCACCGGCAACGCGGTGTCGACGAAGGAGCGGGTGACGAAGTCCATGTCGTTGGCCTCCGCGCTGACCCGCTGCACCCGCTCGGGACGGCGGAAGGTGGCGGGCGGCAGGTTCGGCACGCCCTCGCGCAGCAGCGTGCGTCCGACGTCGTTCAGGCGTTCGGCCGGCACGCTGCGGCGGGCGCGCCAGAACGCATCGAAGTTGGCCGCCATCTCGCGCACTTCCGGGCCGGCGATCAATACGTCGCGATCGCGGAAGTTGTACTCGCGGTCCCAGTCGTAATAGTCGTCCTGGTAGTTGCGGCCGCCAACCACGCCGATTGCGTCATCAATCACCAGCAGCTTGTTGTGCATGCGCTGGTTGAAGCGGCGGAAACAGCACAGCACGCTGCCGGCATAGTCGAAGTAGTTCAGCCGCGCCTTGCCGAAGGTGGGGTTGTACACCCGCAGCTGGAAGTTCTCGTGGGCGCCGGACAGGGCGCCGAGAATCTGCAGGTCGGAGATGGCCGAGAGCTGGTCGATCAGCAGCCGCACCTTCACTCCCCGCTTCGAGGCGGCGAGCAGTTCATCGATGACCAGCCGGGCACTGTCGTCCTTGTCGAAGATATAGGTCTGCAGATCGATGCTGCGGGTGGCACTGCGCAACAGGTTCAGGCGCGCGACCAGTGCGCCCTCCCCCTCGTCCAGCAGGGTGGCGTAATGACGGGGACGGGTTTCGGTGGACTCGCTGAATGCGCGGCCGGCGAGCGCACGCAGCGGCGACTCCTGCGCGCAGCGGTCGGCACGCTGGCAGTCGACCTCGGTGGAACGCGCCTGCACGGCAATCGCTTCGGCACGGTCGCGCTCGGCGTGCGACAGCGACGCACAGCCACTGCCAAGCAACACCGTTGCCAGCGCCAGCACCCGCAGCAGCAGATTCACGGTTTCGGCGCCTCGCTCAGGCGCGCTCGCAATACGAAGGTCACTCGGTCACTCAAGGCAAGCTGCCAGCTGTCCATGCCATACCGGCCTCGTTGCACGGTACCGCGGCTGACGACGTCGCAATCATAGCCGGGTCGGGCGCACTGCGCCTTCTCGACCCGCAGCGATTCAGGATGGCTGACCCCGCGCAGGGTCAGACGGCCTTCGATGTCGCCGCCTTCGGCCACCGTGTCGGGCCAGTAGGGCAGCGAATCGAACTCCACCATGGGGTGCCGCCCGGCGTCGAAGAACTCCTCGCCCCGCATCCAGCCGGTGTAGCGGGCCTTGCCGGGAATCTCCACCGAACGGGTGAACATCTTCAGGTGCACCTGGTGGCGGCCGTCGGAGAGCACCTCGATGCGCCCCTCGAACTGCGGGAACACCCCCTCGATGCGCTGCCCGAAGCGGGTGCGTACTTCGAAGCCGATGCGCGAATGCTGGCTGTCGAGCAGCAGCACGCGGGGGCCATCGGCGCGCACCGGAGGCAACGTGGTTGGCTGGGGCACGCCCGCCCAGGCCGGGGCGAGTGCCAGCAGCAGGGGCAACAGGCAGCGGCCGGGCCACCGCAGGCTCATCGGCTCACGGCCACCAGAAGGCGTTCAGGCTGGCCACGCCCGGCTCGATCGCCGCTTCGCGCGGGAAGCCGAGCACCGCGATGCCGGCCGGCGGCATGCCGCGGTAATCGCTGCTGCTGCCTTCAGTCATCAGGGCCACCAGCCGTTCCAGGCCGGGGTTGTGGCCCACGACCAGCACGCGGTCGAGATCGCGGCGTTCATCCACCAGTGCCGCCAGGGTGCCCGGGGTGGCTTCGTAGATGCGGTCTTCCAGGCGCTTTTCGACATAGCCGATGGCCGCCATCACCGCTTCCAGGGTTTCGCGGGTCCGCCGCGCAGGCGAGCACAGCACGCAATCCGGCAGCAGCTTGTTCTCCTTCAGCCAGCGGCCGGCGGCTTCGGCTTCGGCAAGCCCGACCGGCGACAGGGGCCGGTCGAGGTCGGCCTGGCCCGGGGTGGCCGGTTCGGCGTGGGCATGGCGCAGCAGGATCAGTTCACGCATCGCGGATATCCATGGAATCGGGGAGTGGAGCAAGGGCCCAGGCGTGAACGGTCACAGCTTCAGCCAGGACAGCAGAGGTTCCCAGTCGGCCTGGTGCTCGCGCACCTGGGCGGAGCGATAGTCGAACAGGCTGCGGCCCAGGCCGGTCATGACCACGTAGCTCTGGCTGTCGCGCAGCTGTGCGACCACCGGGTACGGCCATTCGGCCAGCATCTGCAGCGCCTGCTGCGAGGTCTGGGTCCAGGGCTTGGTGCGGTTGAGCACCAGCCCCACCGGCAGCTTGCGGCTGTGCACGCGCGGCACCTGGGCCAGGCTGTTGAGGAAGCCGACGATGGCTTCGATGTCCAGCGCCGAGGGCAGCACCGGCACCACCACCGCATCGGCGGCATCAAGGAAATGGGGGATATCGTCGGCCAACGCGCCGGCAGGCGCATCGATGATGACGGTCTCGGTGCCATCGGGCAGCTTCTGGGCCCATTGCTTCTTCCGGTACACGTCGATCGGCAGCACCGCGCTTTCCAGGCCGGCGCGGCGCTGTGCCCAGCGGGTGCTGGAGCCCTGCGGGTCGGCATCGGCGATCACCGTGGCCTTGCCCTGCAATGCCGCGTACGCGGCCAGGTGGGTGGCGACGGTGGTCTTGCCCACCCCGCCCTTGGAACCGGCCACCAGGATCGTCTTCATGCCAGCCTCGCTTCCGGGTACGTGCCCCGAGCGTACACCGGCGATGGTGACGGGAGGTAGAGCCGCGCTGAACCTGTCGGCATCGGCTTTGCTATGGTGACGCCCCCGAAGGATCGAACCCGCATGAGCGAACTGCAGGACCTGAGCGCGCTGATCCGCGCCAATACCCCCCTGATCGTGGTGGAGACCCAGGACGAGGGCCGCATCGTCGAGTTGTTCCGGCAGACACTGATGCATGTATGGCGGGCCCTGCACCGCTGGTCGATCACCGAGGGCCTGCGCCGCATCGATCTGGACAGCGAGGATGCGCCGGTCGGACCGCCCGATGCCAGCGCGGCGCTGCAGATGATCCGCCAGGCCGACCAGCGCGGGGTGTACCTGCTGCTCGATTTCCATCCCTATCTGGGCTATGCCAGCCACCAGCGCGCGCTGCGCGACCTGATCCAGCGCCGCCACAGCGAACCCCATGTGCTGGTGCTGATCGGCGCCAAGGTCGAGCTGCCGGCCGAACTGGAAGCCCTGGCGGTGCGCTTCAACCCGCGCCTGCCCGACGCCAATGCGCTGCTGAAGATGCTGCGCGAAGAGGCCGATGCCTATGCACGCGAGCACGGTGGCCGCCGCGTGGAGGTCGACAGCGAGGCGGTGAAGAAGATCCTGAAGAACCTGCAGGGCCTGAGCCTGGTCGACGCCCGGCGCATCGCCCGGCAGCTCATCTACGCCGACGGTGCGCTGCGCGACGACGACCTGCCGCAGCTGGCGCGGCTGAAGTTCGAGCTGCTCAACCGCAGCGGCCACCTGTTCTTCGAGCATGACAGCGCGCGCTTCGGCGACGTGGCCGGAGCCAACCGGCTCAAGCGCTGGATCAACCAGCGCCGTGTCGCCTTCATCGCCGGCTCGGCACCGGCAGGGCTGGATCCGCCGCGCGGCATGCTGTTGCTGGGCGTGCAGGGCTGCGGCAAGTCGATGCTGGCCAAGGCCACCGCCGCCGGGTTCGGCGTACCGCTGCTTCGCCTGGACGTGGGCGCGCTGTACAACAAGTACCACGGCGAGACCGAGTCCAACCTGCGCCAGGCCCTGGCCTCGGCCGAGCAGCTGGCGCCCTGCGTGCTGTGGATGGACGAGATCGAGAAGGGCCTGGCCAGTGGTGGCGACGACGGTGGGGTATCGCGCCGCGTGCTTGGCTACCTGCTGACCTGGATGGCCGAACGCAAGGCGCCGGTGTTCATCGTCGCTACCGCCAACCAGGTGCATGAGCTGCCCGCGGAGCTGCTGCGCAAGGGACGCTTCGACGAGATCTTCTTCGTCGACCTGCCCTCGCCCGAGGTGCGGGTGGAACTGCTGCGCCTGCACCTGGGGCGACGCCAGCTCACTGCGGACGACTTCGCGCTGCCGGCGCTTGCCGCAGCGTCCAACGGGTTCTCCGGTGCGGAGATCGAGCAGGCCATCGTGGCCGGGCTGTATGCGGCCCATGCCGAGAACCGGCCGCTGGATACCGAAACGCTGATGGGCGAGATCCGGGCGACAAGGCCCTTGTCGGTGCTGATGGCCGAGCAGGTGGCGGCGTTGCGCGAGTGGGCGTCCGGTCGCACGGTGTCTGCGGACGACTGAGCGGTCTGCCACCCGCGGCGCAGGTTGTTGCCCTCTGCAGGTGCCGGGTGCACCCCGGCACCACACCTGCCCTCAGGGCCAGGCCGGCGGCGCGGCAGCCCAGGCCTGCTGTACTTCGGCCAGCGACGCGCGCTCGTCCTCGCGCCACTGCGGCAGCAGCTGCGCGTAGCGGCTGCTGTCGCTCCACTGCGACGGTTCGGTGCGCACGGCAGCGGCGTACCACTGCACTGCCTGCTCCTTCTGCCCCAGGCGCCACAGTGCCAACGCGTAGCTTGGCGGCAACCAGCTCGGCTTGCTGAGCGTACTGCCGGCGGCGGCCTGCCACTGCTCCAGCGCGGCCTCCGGCTGCCCCTGCCGCAGCAGGTCCCAACCATAGTTCCAGCGTACGCCGCGACCGACGCTGCTCTGCACCGGGGCATCCTTCAATGCTTCGCGGTACAGCTGCTCGCCAAGTTCGGTACGGCCCTGCGCGATCGCCACCGAGGCCAGCTGCACGGTCGCTTCCACCACGCGCCGGCCACGCTCGCGCTGCTTGAGCAGCTGCGCCACCAGAGCATCGCCCTGCGACTGCTGCACCACCACCATCGGCGCAGCCGCGGCATCGTTGTCGAAATAGAACTCCTGTGGCGCCGGCAATACCGGCGCCGCCCACGCGGAGGCCGCCCCCGAGACCAGCAGGATGCCGGTCAGGATCTTTACTGCCACTGACATTCCTTCTTCCCCCGGGCTGCGACCGCAGCCCCTCTCTCTCCTCCTGATCCTAACCGCAGCATGGCCGCCGGCGCGAGTGCCGGGGCCTGCGCGGCCTCACTGCTACAATTCGCGCCTTCCCCGTCGCGTGCCTGCACGCGGCCGGTGCCAGCCGATCCTGACCGGGCCAGCCATGACCAGTACCGCGCAACTCACCTCGCCCTCTTCCGCCGACCTGATCGACCGTGATTACACGCTCGATCACAAGTACACCCGCAACGAGGGACGGATCTACCTGAGCGGGGTGCAGGCGCTGGTGCGGCTGCCGCTGATGCAGCGGCTGCGGGATGCCGCCGAAGGCATCGACAGCGCGGGGTTCATCAGCGGCTACCGCGGCAGCCCCCTGGGCGGCTTCGATCTGGAGCTGTGGCGCGCCCGCACGCACCTGGAGGCCGCGCGGGTGAAGTTCACCCCGGGCCTGAACGAGGACCTGGGCGCCACCATGGTCTGGGGCACCCAGCAGACCAACCTGTTCCCCGGCGCCAACGTACAGGGCGTGTTCGGCATGTGGTACGGCAAGGGCCCGGGCGTGGACCGCTGCGGCGACGTCTTCAAGCACGCCAATGCGGCAGGCACGTCCCGTCATGGCGGCGTGCTGGCGCTGGCGGCCGATGACCATGCCTGCCGCAGCTCCACCCTGCCGCACGGCAGCGAGGATGAATTCGTCAGCGCGATGATGCCGGTGCTGAATCCGGCGGGCGTGCAGGACATTCTCGACATGGGCCTGCTCGGCTGGGCGATGAGCCGGTATACCGGGCGCTGGGTCGGCTTCAAGACCATCGCCGAGACGGTGGAATCGTCGGCATCGGTCGACGTGGATCCGCTGGCGCGTCGCATCGTGCTGCCGGACGACTTCCCGATGCCGGCCGGCGGCCTCAACATCCGTTGGCCGGACCCGCCGCTGGACCAGGAGATGCGCCTGCACCGCTATGCCGTGAAGGCCGCGCAGGCCTTCGCCCGCGCCAACGGCATCGACCGGGTGGTGATGGACGCGCCGCGTGCACGGCTGGGCATCGTCACCACCGGCAAGAGCTACCTGGATGTGCTGCAGGCACTGGAGTACCTGGGCCTGGACGAGGCCGCCTGCGCCGACATCGGCATCCGCGTCTACAAGGTCGGCATGACCTGGCCGCTGGAGCCGGAAGGCATCGCCCGCTTCGCGCAGGGCCTGGACGACATCATCGTGGTGGAGGAGAAGCGCGCCTTCATCGAGCGGCAGATGAAGGAGCAGTTCTTCAACTGGCCGGCCGGCTGGGGCCCGCGCCCGTCCATCGTCGGCAAGTACGACGAAGCCGGTGAATGGATCCTGCCGTCCACCGGCGAGCTGACCCCGGCCACCATCGCCGGCGTGATCGGCCGGCGCATCCAGCGGTTCTTCAACAACGAGTCGATCGAACAGCGCCTGCAGTGGATGCAGCAGAAGGAGGCCGAGCTCGCGTTGCCGCGCGCCAGCTTCCCGCGCGTACCGCACTACTGCTCGGGCTGCCCGCACAACACCTCCACCACGGTGCCGGACGGTTCACGTGCGTTGGCCGGCATCGGTTGCCATTACATGGTGACCTGGATGGACCGCAGCACCGACACGTTCACCCACATGGGTGGCGAAGGCGTGACCTGGGCAGGGCAGGCGCCGTTCACCGATACCCCGCACGTGTTCCAGAATCTGGGCGACGGCACCTATTTCCACAGCGGCTCGCTGGCGATCCGCCAGGCGATCGCGGCCGGCGTCAACATCACCTACAAGATCCTCTACAACGATGCGGTGGCGATGACCGGTGGCCAGCCGGTGGATGGCCCGCTCAGCGTGCCGGATATCGCCCGGCAGATGCGCGCCGAAGGCATCCACACCATCGTGGTGCTGTCCGACGACATCGCCAAGTGGACCCGCCAGCGCGAGCATTTCCCCAGTGACGTCGAGTTCCACGACCGCAGCGCGCTGGACGAGGTGCAGAAGCGCCTGCGCGAGGTGAAGGGGGTCTCGATCCTGATCTACGAACAGACCTGCGCCACCGAGAAGCGGCGGCGCCGCAAGCGCGGCAAGCTGGAAGATCCGGCCAAGCGCGTGATGATCAACTCGCTGGTCTGCGAGGGCTGCGGCGACTGTGGCAAGAAGAGCTTCTGCGTATCGGTGCTGCCGAAGGAAACCGAGTTCGGGCGCAAGCGCGAGATCGACCAGTCCAACTGCAACAAGGACTACTCGTGCGTGAATGGCTTCTGCCCGAGTTTCGTCACGGTGCATGGCGGGAAGCCGCGAAAGGGCAGCCGGCGCGATGCATCGTCCCTGCTGGACAACCTGCCGGCGCCGACGGTGCGCGGCAGCCTGGAGCAGCCCTGGAACATCCTCATCACCGGCGTGGGCGGTACCGGCGTGGTCACCATCGGCGCGTTGCTGGGCATGGCCGGCCACCTGGAGGGCAAGGGCGCCACGGTGCTCGACCAGACCGGCCTGGCGCAGAAGGGCGGCGCGGTGACCACCCACATCCGCATCGCACGCCGGCCGGAGGACATCCACGCCGTGCGCATCGCCGCCGGTGAGGCCGACCTCGTACTGGGCTGCGACATGGTGGTGGTCAACGATTACTGGGCACTGTCGAAGGTGCGCGCAGGCCGCTCGCAGGTCGTGCTCAACACCTACGAAGCGATGCCGGGCACGTTCACCACCCGTCCCGACATGCAGTTCCCGGCGGCCGACATCATCGCCGGCGTGCGCGTGGCGCTGGGCGGCGATGAGCCGCTGCTGCTCGATGCCACCCAGCTGGCCACGGCGCTGCTGGGCGATGCGATCGCCGCGAACCTGTTCATCCTCGGCTACGCCTGGCAGCAGGGCCTGGTGCCGCTGTCGTTCGAATCGCTGATGCGTGCCATCGAGCTCAACGGCGCGGCGGTGGCGATGAACCAGCAGGCCTTCGCCTGGGGCCGGCTGGCGGCGATCGATCCGCAGGCCGTGCAGGAGGCCGCCGGCCTGGTGCGCAACCGCCATACCGATACCGAATCCACGCCCGGCCCGCTGCATCCGCTGCCACCGGGCGAGTGGGAAGGCAACGAGTGGGGTGCCACCGCTGCGCCACGCAACACCGGCGACGAACGCGAACTGCGTGGCCTGCCCTCGCATGGCGGCGAGGTTGCCTTCCTGCCGCTGGACGACGCGCGCCTGTCGCGCTCGCTGGATGAAATGATCGAACGCCGCGCCGCGTTCCTGGTCGACTACCAGGACGCCGCCTACGCCGATCGCTACCGCAGCGTGGTCGAACGCGTGCGCGCCGCCGAACGCGAGCGCATCGGCGGCTCGACCGCGCTGACCGAGACCGTGGCCCGCTATCTGTTCAAGCTGATGGCCTACAAGGACGAATACGAAGTCGCCCGCCTTTACACCAGCGGTGATTTCCAGCGCCGGCTGCAGCAGCAGTTCGAGGGTGACTACCAGCTGCGCTTCCATCTGGCGCCGCCGCTGTTCGCGAAGAAGGATGAACAGGGCCGGCTGCAGAAGAAGGAGTACGGTCCGTGGATGTTCAAGGCGTTCGGCCTGCTGGCGAAGCTGAAGTTCCTGCGGGGCGGTGCCTTCGATGTGTTCGGCCGCACTGCCGAGCGCCGCATGGAGCGCAAGCTGATCGGCGACTACGAAGCCACCGTGCAGCTGCTGCTGGACGGGCTGGATGACGGTCGCCTGGCGTTGGCCGTGGAGATCGCCAGCATCCCCGAGCACATCCGCGGCTTCGGCCACGTCAAGGAAGCGCATGTGGAGAGCGCCAAGGCGCGGGAAGCTGCGCTGCTGGCGCAGTGGCGCAACCCGAAGGCGCTGCATATCGTGCAGGTGGCTTGAGCCGGAGGAGCACCGGCCACCGTCAGCCGCGGCGGTTGCCTAGCCCAACCGCCACACCAACAGGCGGTTGTTGGCCGGCATCCCCACATCGCGCAGGCGGGTGAAGCCGCTTTCCGCGGCCAGCGCCTGCACGGCCTCCGCATCGCGGACGCCGCTGCGCGGATCCCGCGCCTTCAGCCACTCATCGAACCGCGCATTGCTGTCACTGGTGTAGCGGCCGCCGTAGTTGAAGGGGCCATACACCGCCAGCAGTGCGCCATGTCGCAGCACCGACGGCAACGCGGCAAACAGCGCCTGCACGTGCTCCCAGCTCATGATGTGCAGCGTATTGGCACTGAATGCGGCGTCGAACAGACTGCCCTCGGGCACCGGCAGCCCTGCTGCCGGTGGCAGTTCCACCTGCAGCGCCACCGGCGGCAGCAGGTTCAGCAGTGCCGCCTCGGCGCGCCACGCCTCGATACCCGGCAGATGGTCCGGGTGGTCGCTGGGCTGCCAGCGCAGCCAGGGCCAGCGTTCGGCGAAGAACACGGCGTGCTGGCCGGTGCCGCTGCCGATCTCCAGTACCCGGTGGCGGTCGCCCATCCACGGATCGAGCGCGGCAGCGATCGGTTCGCGGTTGCGTTCGCAGGCTTCTGAATACGGCTTGCTCGACATCGGGACGGCATCCGGACGGGGTCGGGCCATTGTGCACGAGGGAGGGTGTCCGGCAGGGCTGCGCCCTGCACCCACCGAAGCAACATCAACGTCAAAAGCGGGCATTCCGTGGGATGGCGGGGCACTGTGGGTTTGCGGGGACGCCGTAAACCCGTCCATGGGGGCTTGGTCGCCGCATCCATGCGGCTCACACCCCGCAAACCCACAGCGCCCCGCCTTCGACAGTTGGCCGCGATCTGTCGGAAATACTCTTGGGGTCAGATCCGTTTTCCGCAGGAGAACGGATCTGACCCCGGAATTTGATTCGATATCCAACAGCTTTCATCCACGCATGGCGTGGATCTGCTGGCCACCGGCCAACTGTCGAAGGCGGGGTGGGTCCGGTTGCGGGGGCGTGAGCGCCATGGATGGCGCGACCGAGGCTACAGGGACGTATTCACGCCGTCCCCCGCAACCGGACCCACCCCGCCATCCCACGGAATGCCCGCTTTTGACGTTGACGTTGATTCCAGCAGGTGCAGGGCGGCAAGCCCTGCCGCGCCCCACCCATGACTGCAGTCACTTGTGCTGATTGCCCTCCGCTGGCGAAAGTCGAGCAGTTGACGTGATCGGCTTGGCCCGTTGCCGGCCGCACGCGAGTGAGAGAGAGCGCTGTGCAACGACGTGAGTTCCTGGCTTTATCCGGTCTGGGCATGGCCGGCCTGCTGCTGCCGCACGCGCGGTTGATCGCCGCCGAGCAGCTGCTCGAACCGGGCGACATGGCCCGCAGGAAGGTGCTGGCCGAGGCCGCGCTGGCCGCTGCCAAGCGGGCCGGGGCGACCTACTGCGATGTGCGCATCGGCCGCTACCTCAACCAGGCCGTGATCACCCGCGAGGCGCGGGTGCAGAACGTCACCAACAGCGAGTCGTCCGGCATCGGCATCCGGGTCATCGTCAACGGTGCATGGGGCTTCGCCGCCACCCGCGAGCAGACCCCCGCCGCGGTCCTGGCCGCCGTCGGGCAGGCCGCCGCCATCGCACGCGCCAACGCCCCCCTGCAGAGCCGGCCGGTGCAGCTGGCACCGGTCACCGGCGTCGGCGATGTGAGCTGGAAGACCCCGATCCGCAAGAACGCGATGGCGGTGCCGATCCAGGACAAGGTCGACCTGCTGCTGAGCCTGAATGCGGCGGCGATGAACGCCGGTGCCGACTACATCAATTCCACCCTGTTCCTGGTCAACGAACAGAAGTACTTCGCCTCCAGCGACGGCTCGTTCATCGATCAGGACATCCATCGCATCTGGCTGCCCTTCACGGCCACCGCCATCGACAAGGCCACCGGCAAGTTCCGCACCCGCGCCGGTCTGTCCTCGCCGATGGGCATGGGCTACGAGTTCCTCGATGGCGACGCGCGCGGCAAGGTGCAGCTGCCCGGCGGCATCACCGCCTACCGCGACTCCTACGATCCGGTTGAAGATGCGATCGCAGCGGCGCGGCATGCGCGCGAGAAGCTGAAGGCGCCGTCGGTGAAGCCCGGCAAGTACGATCTGGTACTGGATCCCTCCAACCTGTTCCTGACCATCCACGAGAACGTCGGCCATCCGTTGGAGCTGGACCGCGTGCTGGGCTACGAGGCCAACTACGCCGGCACCAGCTTCGCCACCCTGGACAAGCGCGATGCTGGCTTCCGCTGGGGCAGCGACATCGTCAACTTCTTTGCCGACAAGACCCAGCCGGGCAGCCTCGGTGCCGTCGGCTATGACGACGAGGGCGTCAAGACGCTGCGCTGGGACCTGGTCCGCGACGGCATCCTGGTCGATTACCAGGCCACGCGCGATGAGGCACACATCCTCGGCCGCGATGCGTCGCATGGCTGCAGCTACGCCGATTCCTGGTCCAGCGTGCAGTTCCAGCGCATGGCCAATGTCTCACTGGCGCCGGGCAAGCAGCCACTGAGCGTGGAGGACATGATCAAGGACGTGGAGAACGGCATCTACATCCACGGCCGTGGTTCCTATTCCATCGACCAGCAGCGCTACAACGCGCAGTTCGGCGGCCAGCTGTACTACCAGATCAAGGACGGAAAGATCGCCGGCATGGTCGAGGACGCGGCCTACCAGATCCGCACGCCGGAGTTCTGGAACGCCTGTACGGCCATCTGCGACGAACGCGACTTCCGCCTTGGCGGCTCGTTCTTCGACGGCAAGGGCCAGCCGGGCCAGGTCTCGGCGGTGTCGCACGGTTCGTCCACCACCCGCTTCAACGGCATCAACATCATCAACACCGCGCGCAGTCTCGGCGCTTGAGCCACCCCATCGTTCATGGAGAGCAGCCTTGCACAGACGTGACTTCCTGGCCCTGACCGGGCTTACCGCGGGCGGCCTGATCGTGCCGTCCTTCTTCGGCAAAGTGATCGCCGCCGAGCAGCTGCAGTCCAGCCTTGACCCCGCGCTGAAGAAGCGCCTGGCCGACGCTGCCCTGCAGGCCGCCCGCAGTGCCGGCGCCACCTACTGCGACGTGCGCATCGGCCGCTATCTGCGGCAGTTCGTGATCACCCGCGAAGACAAGGTGCAGAACGTGGTGAACACCGAGTCCACCGGTGTGGGCATCCGCGTGATCGTCAACGGTGCCTGGGGCTTCGCCGCCACCAACGCATTGGGTACTGCCGACGTGGCCAGGGCCGCCCAGCAGGCTGCGGCCATCGCCAAGGCCAACGCAGGCGTGCAGAGCGCGCCGGTGCAGCTGGCCAGCACGCCCGGCGTGGGCGAGGTCAGCTGGCGCACGCCGATCCGCAAGAATGCGATGGAGGTGCCGATCAAGGAGAAGGTCGACCTGCTGCTGGACGTCAATGCCGCAGCGATCGGCGCCGGTGCCAGCTTCGTCAATTCGATGCTGTTCCTGGTCAATGAACAGAAGTACTTCGCATCCACCGATGGCTCCTACATCGACCAGGACGTGCACCGCATCTGGGCGCCGATGACCGTCACCGCCATCGACAAGACCAGTGGCAAGTTCCGCACCCGCGAAGGCCTGTCTGCGCCGATGGGCCTGGGCTACGAGTATCTGGACGGCGCCGCCGCCGGCAAGGTCGTCAGCCCCAACGGCGTGGTCAACTACAGTTCCTCCTACGACATGAAGGAGGACGCCATCGCGGCCGCCAAGCAGGCGCAGGAGAAACTGAAGGCGCCGTCGGTGAAGCCGGGCAAGTACGACCTGGTACTGGACCCGTCGCACACCTGGCTGACCATCCACGAGTCGATCGGCCATCCGCTGGAGCTGGACCGCGTGCTCGGCTACGAGGCCAACTACGCCGGCACCAGCTTCGCCACCCTGGACAAGCGCGAGCAGCGCTTCCAGTACGGCAGCGAGCTGGTGAACGTGTTCGCCGACAAGACCCAGCCGGGCAGCCTCGGCGCGGTCGCGTACGACGATGAAGGCGTGAAGTGCAAGCGCTGGGACCTGATCAGCAACGGCAAGCTGGTCGACTACCAGACCATCCGCGACCAGGCCCACATCCTCGGCAAGACCGAATCCGATGGCTGCTGCTATGCCGACTCGTGGTCCAGCGTGCAGTTCCAGCGCATGGCCAACGTGTCGATGGCACCGGGAAAGACGCCGCTGAGCGTGCCGGACCTGATCAAAGACGTGGAGAACGGCATCTACATCATCGGCGACGGCTCGTTCTCGATCGACCAGCAGCGCTACAACGCCCAGTTCGGCGGCCAGCTGTTCTACGAGATCAAGAACGGCCAGATCACCCGCATGCTGGAGGACGTGGCCTACCAGATCCGCACGCCGGAGTTCTGGAACGCCTGCACCGCCGTGGCCGACGAACGCGATTACCGCCTGGGCGGCTCGTTCTTCGACGGCAAGGGCCAGCCGGGCCAGGTCTCGGCGGTTTCGCACGGCTCGTCGACCGCACGCTTCAACGGCATCAATGTCATCAACACCGCACGCAGCCTCGGCTGACCGGTCAGGAGCCCTTACACCATGAGTATCTTCACCGAAGCCCAGGCCAAGGCCATCCTCGACAAGGTCATCGCCCTGTCCAAGGCCGATGAATGCACCGCCGTGCTGGCGGGATCGATCGCCGGCAACATTCGTTTCGCCCTGAACAACGTTTCCACCAGCGGCATCGTGGACAACACCGAGCTTGCCGTTACCGTGGCCTTCGGCAAGCGCGTAGGCACCGCCTCGATCAACGAGTTCGACGACGCCGCACTGGAACGCGTGGTGCGCCGCGCCGAGGATCTGGCCCGCCTGGCACCGGAGAACCCGGAGTTCATGCCCGCCATCGGCAAGCAGACCTACCGGCCGAGCCCGACCTTCAGCGAGTCCACCGCCGCCATCGATCCGGCGTTCCGCGCCAAGGTGGCCGCCGATTCGATCGCGCCCTGCCGGGGCAACGGACTGATTGCCGCCGGCTTCCTTGAAGATGGCCAGGGCTTCTACGCCACTGCCAACAGCAACGGCAACTTCGGTTACCAGCGCACCACCAACTTCGACTACACCTGCACCGTGCGTACCGAGGACGGCCGCGGATCGGGCTGGGTCGGCCGCAACCTGAAGGACGCGGCGGACTTCAAGGCCGACCAGGATGTCCGCATCGCCATGCGCAAGGCCACCGAATCGGCCGAAGCCAAGGCGCTGGAGCCGGGCAAGTACACGGTCATCCTGGAGCCGGCCGCGGCCGCAGGCCTGATCAGCTTCATGATGAATTTCTTCAGTGCGCGCTCGGCCGACGAAGGCCGCAGCTTCCTGTCGAAGAAGGGCGGCGGCAACAAGCTCGGTGAGCAGGTCTACGACCCACGCGTGAACATGTATGCCGATCCGTGGCACCCGGAAGCGCCGGTGCTGCCGTGGGACAACGAGGGCATGCCGCGCGAGCGCCTGGCCATCATCGAGAACGGCAAGGTGGCCAACCTGGACTACTCGCGCTTCTGGGCGCAGAAGCAGGGCAAGACCGCCAAGGCCACGCCGGGCAACCTGCTGATGAGCGGTGGCGAGAAGAGCACCGCCGAGCTGGTGCGTGGCACCCAGAAGGGCATCCTGGTCACCCGCACCTGGTACATCCGCATGGTCGATCCGCAGACCGTGCTGCTGACCGGCCTGACCCGTGACGGCACCTTCTACATCGAGAACGGCCAGATCAAGCACCCGGTGAAGAACTTCCGCTTCAACGAATCGCCGGTGATCATGCTCAACAACATCGAAGAGCTGGGCAAGCCGGTGCGCGTGGCCGGCGACGAGTCGAGCTTCGTGATGATGATCCCGCCGATGAAGCTGCGCGATTTCACCTTCACCTCGTTGTCCGACGCCGTCTGATGGATCGCCGGGCCTGCCTGCGCTGGTTGGCTGCTGCCGCTTCGGCGGCCGCGCTTCCGGCCTGGGCACAGGCAGGCCCGCGCAGTTCGCGCTACGACTTCTGGTTCACCCGCCTGCAGTACGACTCGGGCGACTGGGACGTGGACGCGCGCATGCCGTCCAACCTGATCACTTCGCTGATCGACTACACCTCGCTGCGCGTGGACCCGCAGGAACACGTGGTGGCACTGGCCGACCCACGCATGCTGGAAGCGCCCTTCTGCTACCTGGCCGGGCACACGCTGGTGGAATTCAACGCGGCCGAGCGGCAGAACTTCGTGCGCTACGTGCGCAACGGAGGCTTCGTCTTCGTCGATGACTGCAACCATGACATCGATGGCCTGTTCGCAACCTCCTTCGAGGCGCAGATGGGCCGCCTGTTCGGGCCCAGGGCGCTGCAGAAGCTGCCCAACAGCCACGCGCTGTACCGCAGCTTCTTCCGCTTCCCCGATGGACCACCGGCCACCAGCTTCGAGTTGAACGGCTGGGGCGACGATCTGGTGCACGACTATCTGAAGGGCATCGAGGTCGATGGCCGCCTGGGCGTGCTGTACAGCAACAAGGATTATGGCTGCGAGTGGGATTACGACTGGCGCAACAAGCGCTTCCTGGCCGAGGACAACACGCGCTTCGGCGTCAACATCGTGATGTACGCATTGAACAATTGAGTGAGAGCCCCCCATGACCCGCCCTGATCTCGATTCCCTGCTGCCGCGCCTGCACGATCTGCGCGCCGCCCTGGCCCGTGCCGTGGTCGGCCAGCACACGGTGGTCGAGCAGCTGCTGATCGGACTGCTGGCCGGCGGCCACTGCCTGCTGGAAGGCGCGCCCGGCCTGGGCAAGACCCTGCTGGTGCGTTCGCTGGGGCAGGCGCTGGAGCTGCAGTTCCGACGCGTGCAGTTCACGCCGGACCTGATGCCCAGCGACATTCTGGGTACCGAGCTGCTGGAGGAAGACCACGGCACCGGCCATCGTCATTTCCGCTTCCAGCAGGGGCCGGTCTTCACCAATCTGCTGCTGGCGGATGAGCTCAACCGCACGCCGCCCAAGACCCAGGCCGCGCTGCTGGAAGCCATGCAGGAACGCACCGTCAGCTATGCCGGCACCACCTATGCGCTGCCCGCGCCGTTCTTCGTGCTGGCCACGCAGAATCCGATCGAACAGGCCGGTACCTATCCGCTGCCGGAGGCCCAGCTGGACCGCTTCCTGCTGCACGTCCTGGTCGATTACCCCAGCGAGGCCGAGGAGCGCCAGATCCTGGAACAGACCACCGGCGGTGCCGGCGAGGCGGTACCGAAGGTGATGGACGCCGCTGCGGTCATCGCCCTGCAGGCGGCAGTGCGCCAGGTGCACGTCAGCCCCGATGTGCTGGCCTGGATCACGCGGCTGGTGCGTGCCAGCCGACCCGGGCCGGAAGCGCCCGCGGCGATCAACCAGTGGGTGAAGTGGGGTGCGGGACCACGCGCCGGGCAATCGCTGGTGCTCGCGGCCAAGGCGCGCGCGTTGCTGCAGGGCCGCTTCGCCGCCACCCGCGAGGACGTGCAGGCCCTGGCTGCACCGGTGATGCGCCACCGCCTGCTGCTGTCGTTCGCCGCCGAAGCCGAACAGAAGCGTGCCGACGACGTGGTCGCCGCTCTGCTGCACGCCGTGCCGTTCCCCGGGTGATCCACGCGTGAGTGCTGGCACGCTGGTCCTGCCTCCCGAACTGCGAGCGCGCCTGCGCGCGCTGCGGTTGCGGCCACGTCTGGCCAGCGGCGCGAGCGGCATCGGCCAGCACGCGAGCCGCAGTCGTGGCGCCGGCCTGGAATTCGCCCAGTACCGCGCCTACGAACCCGGCGATGAACTGCGCCAGATCGACTGGAAACTGTACGCGCGCTCGGACCGCTTCTTCGTGCGCGAGTCGGAGCGCGAAAGCCCGATCACGGTATGGCTGCTGCTCGATGCCACCGCATCGGCCGGCCAGTCCGACCGTGGCGCGCCGGCACGCAGCCGCCTGGATCACATGCGCATGCTGGCCGCCTGTGTCTGCGAGCTGGCACTGCAGCAGGGCGATCATTTCGGCCTGCTGACCGTCACCGGCGACGGCCTGCAGCTGGTACCCGCAGCGCAGGGCGCACGCCAGCGCGACCGCGTGCACCTGCAACTGCATGCCCTGCAGCCACGAGGCGGCTGGCCCGCCCGTGACACGCTGCGCCCGCTGTGGGAGCGCGTTCGCCCGGGCGACCTGCTGCTGGCCATCGGCGATGGCTTTGATGACGCCGGCATCGTGCTGCTGGAGCAGCTGGCCAGTGCACGCCGCGAGGTACTGCTGCTGCAGGTGCTGACCGCCGACGAGCGCGACTTCCCGTTCGATGCCGGCCATCGGTTCCGCGACCCTGAAACCGGCGAGGAACTGCTCGGCGATGGCGCGGCGATCCGCGCCGACTACCTGCAGCGTTTCACCGCTGCACACACAGCACTGCACCTGCGGCTGCAGGCCAGTGGCATCGCCAGTGCCACCGGCTGGCTCGATCAACCGGTGGACCAGCCGCTGCAGGCGCTGTTCGGCCGCGGGGGCGGCGCGTGAGCCTGCTGTTTCCGCTCGGGCTGGCCGCACTGGCGGCGTGGCTGCTGCCGCTGCTGATCCATCTCGCGCGTCGCCATCCCTACACGCCGCTGGACTTCGCCGCGCTGCGCTGGCTGCGTGCACGGATCCGCCCGCGCCAGCGCGTCCGCTTCGATGACTGGCCGCTGCTGCTGGTGCGGTTGCTGCTGCTTGCCGCGCTGGCCGTGCTGCTGGCGCGGCCGGCATTGACCGGACCGGCGCCGGCTACCGGCGCATGGACGGTCGTCGCACCCGGTCTGGATGCGACCGCGCTGCATGCCGGCGCTCCTGCCGACGACGACAACTGGCGCTGGCTTGCGCCCGGATTCCCCACCATCGACCAGCCACCACCAGCCACGGATGTGGCCCTGCCCAGCCTGCTGCGCGAACTGGATGCGCAGCTGCCGACCGGCACCGCGCTGACCGTGCACGTGCCTGATCCGCTGCCCGGCCTCGACGGCATGCGCCTGCAGCTCTCGCGGGCGGTGCAATGGCAGACACATCCCCGTGCGACCGCCGCAACGGCCGCGCCCACCCCGCTGCCGCAACTGCGCATGCACGCTGATGCCCCGGCCGCGGCACAGCGCTGGCTGGCTGCGCTGCAGCGCGCATGGGGCACCCGATCACCCGCGCCCGTCCTGCCTGCGGATGCGCTGCCCGCTCCGGGCGAAGTCGGTGTCTGGAGCCGCGCCGATGCGCTGCCCGCTCACTGGCAGGCATGGCTGCAGGCCGGTGGCAGCGTGCTGACCGCCGCCCGGCCGGCAGCGGATGCACGCGCGCTGCTGCGCGACGCCGAGGGCGCGACGCTGCTGTGGCAGCAGCGCGTTGGCCACGGCCGCCTGCTGTTCCTGCCCGGCGAATGGAACGCCGCAGGCAATGCCGCGCTGCGCGATGCCCGCCTGCCGCACACCCTGCTGCAGGCGTTGCAACCCGCGCCACCTCCGCGCTCAGGCGATGCGCAGGATCACGCACCGCGCCAGGTCGCCCTGCCGGCTGCCACGCCTGCCGTGCGTGAGCCCACCGCCTGGCTGCTGCTGGCCATCGTGCTGTTGTTCGCGCTGGAGCGCTGGATGGCCAGCAACGCGCGGCGGAGGCTACCGGCATGACGATGCTGCAACGCGCCTGGCAGCGCGCACGGCGCCGCAGCGGCGCCATCACTCTGCTGCTGGGACTGCCGTGGGCGCTGGCCACGACCACACTTGCACTGCGCCTGGGCGGTTTCGATATCGCCTGCATCGTTGCGACGGCCACTCTGCTCGCCTGCACGGTGCTGGCCACGGTCCGCGCCCGCCGCTTGGATCGCCGCTGGGTGCAGCGCCGGCTTGACGGCAGCGGGGCCAGCGAAGACAGCGCCGACCTGCTGTTCGCCGATCCTGCCGCACTCAATCCGCTGCAGCAGCGCCAGCGCGCACACGTGCAGGCCAGGCTCGAACGCGCCATGCCGGAACTGCGTCCGCACTGGCCGCGCGGCGCGTTGCTGCTGTGCTGGGTCGGGGGGATCGCCGTCGCACTGCTTGCGTTGGGCTGGCCACGGTCCGGTCCGTCCATGCCGGGCGTGTCCTCGTCGCGCCCCGCTGCCCCGGCAGTTGCGGGCCCGTTGCAGCTGCAGTCCACCCGCCTGCGCATCGAGGCTCCGGCCTATACGGGTCAACCACCCCGTAACCAGAACGCACTCGATGCCAAGGTCGCCGCCGACAGCCGCCTGTCCTGGTCGCTGCGCTTTGATCGTGCGCCCCGCAGCGCATGGCTGCAGTTCCACGATGGCCGGCGCGTGCCGCTGAGCGAGCGCGACGGCCACTGGCAGGCGCAGGATGTGGCCCGTGCACCGGTGCTGTACCGCGTGGTCAGCGAACCGGCACTGGCCACGACACGCCTGTACCGCCTGGACGTGGTGGCGGACCGTGCCCCGACCGTACGCGTGCTGGAGCCCGCTGCCAGCCTGGTACTGGGCACGCCCGGGCAGCGCCAGTGGGCACTGCGCTTCGAGGCCAGCGACGATCACGGCGTGGCCACGCAGGCCCGCCTGTCGATCACCCTTACCCAGGGCAGCGGCGAGAACATCACCTTCGTCCAGCGCAGCGTGACGCTCACCGGCAGTGGCGAAGCAACGGCGCGACGGTTCGCTCACACGCTGGATCTGGGCGCACTGGGAGCGCAGCCCGGCAACGATGTGATCGCCCAGCTGGAAGTGCGCGACAACCATGCCCCGACACCCCAGACCGGCCGCAGCAGCAGCGTGATCCTGCGCCTGCCCAGCAGCGAGGCGGTACTGGGCGCCGAGCTGGAAGGCCGCATCAAGAAGACCCTGCCGGCCTACTTCCGCAGCCAACGGCAGATCATCCTCGATGCGGAGGCGCTGATCCGCCAGCGGCGCAGCCTGGCCGCCGATGACTTCGTCAAGCGCAGCGACGCCATCGGCGTCGACCAGCGCATCCTGCGCCTGCGCTACGGCCAGTTCCTTGGCGAAGAGAGCGAAGGCGCACCAAAGCCGCCGCCAACCAGCGACCTGCCGACCAGTGACACCCCCACCGCAGACGATCACGACGACGATCACGACCATGATCACGACCACGCGGCGCAGCCGCAGGCCGGCGACCACGACGCGCATGGCCACGACCACGGCGGCAACGCAGGCAACGCCGAGACGCCACCGGTGTTCGGCAGCGCCACGGACGTGCTGACCGAGTATGGCCACACGCACGACCACGCCGAGGCGGCGACCCTGCTCGATCCGCAGACCCGCGCGACGTTGAAAGCGGCACTCGACCAGATGTGGGCCTCCGAAGGCGAGCTGCGCCAGGGACGCCCGGAGCAGGCGCTGCCGTACGCCTACAAGGCACTGGGATTCATCAAGCAGGTCCAGCAGGCCGAACGCATCTACCTGGCCCGCGTCGGCCCGGAACTGCCGCCCATCGATGAGGGCCGGCGCCTGGGCGGTGACCGCGCCGGGCTGGCCAGCCGACAGCTGCCACTGACGGCACGCACGGCACCGGACCCGGCCATCGTCGAGGCCTGGCAGCGACTGGGCGACGGCGACGGCACGCCGGATCTGGACGCGCTGGCGGGCTGGCAGCAGCGCAATGCGACCTACCTGCCCGACGCGCTCGACCTGGCGGCCGCCATCGAACAGTTGCGCATCGAGCCAGGCTGTGCCGACTGCCGGCAGCGCCTGCGGTCACAGCTGTGGAGGGCGCTGCAGCGCCCCGTGCCGCAGGCCACACGCCGCAGCGCGGCCGATGCGATGGGGCAGCGATACCTGGATGCACTGGAGGCGCAGCCATGAATCTGTCGGCACCGGCTCTGTGGGTCGCGCTCGTCCTGGTGCTGATCGTACTCGTCGCCAGCGCGCGCCAGCTGCGCGCACCGGTGCGACCGCGTGGCCCGCTGTTGGCCGTGCTCGGCCTGCAGGTCATCGCCGCTGCACTGCTGTACGCATGCCTGCTGCCGCCCGCACGGCAGCAGCCCGCTGCGGGCCTGGTGGTGCTGGGTGCCGATGCCGGAAGGGCCAGCGCGCAGCCGGCAAGCGAGGGACCGCTCCTCCTGTTGCCCGAAGCCGCCCAGGTGCCGGGTGCGAAGCGTGTGCCGGACCTGGCGACGGCGCTGCGCCAGCATCCCTCGACGCGGCTGACCCTGGTCGGCGCCGGCCTGGAGGCACGCGACCGCGACGCCACGCTGCCCGCGCAGGTCCATTGGCAGGCACCGCCCGCCCCTCGCGGCTGGACCGCGCTGCAGCTGCCCGCGGATGTCGCCCCTGGCGCTCGCTTCGACGTGCAGGCGCAGGCCCGCGGCGTCCCCCGCGCACAGGCTGAGCTGCTGGACCCGGCTGACACCGTGATCGACCGCGCCCCGCTGGCCGAGGACGGACGGGTACGACTGAGTGGCGTGGCCCGTGCCGAAGGCCGCAGCGTGTTCCGCCTGCGCCTGCTGGATGGCGAAGGCCATGTCGTCGATACCGTTCCGGTACCCCAGCAGACCCTCCCGGCCACGCGGGTCCGCCTGCAGATCCGCGCCGGCACGCCGGGACCCGAACTGAAATACCTGCGACGCTGGGCCACCGATGCCGGCATCGACGTGCAGATGCAGGCCGACACCGGCGCCGGCCTCAGCATCAGCCAAGGTCAGGTCGGTCTGGACGCGGCATCATTGGCGCGCACCGACCTGCTGCTGCTGGACGAGCGCAGCCTGGCCACGCTGGGGAGTGGCCAGCTCGCAGCGGTGCGCCAGGCCATGCACGAGGGCCTGGGTGTGCTGGTCCGCAGTGCCGGCGTGCCATCGGCCGGAGCGCGGCAACGCCTGCGCGAGCTCGGCCTGCCCGTGCAGGGCGATGGCGCCAGCCGGAGCGTCACGCTGCCCGGCGATGGTGACAGCGCGATGCTGGCAGCCCGACGCGGTCCGCTGGCGTCGGGCACGCTGCCTACCCGCGATGGCGAAGAGGCTGATCGCGATTCGCATGCCGCCGCGCTGCCCACCCTGGAACAGCTTGCGCTGCAGGTGCCCGCCACCACCGCACTGCTGCACGACCGCAGCGGCGCTGCCATCGGAGGCTGGCGCGATGCCGGCAAGGGTCGCATCGGCCTGCTGCCGCTGACCGACACGTGGCGCTGGGTGCTGGCCGGCCGCGACGATCGCCATGGCGAGCTGTGGAGCGATGTGGTCGGCACCCTGGCGCGCGCGCAGGGCGGCAGCACCGCGCCGTGGTCGCCGCAGCCGATCGCGTGGGCCGGGGAACGACAGGCCCTGTGCGATGTGCAGGCGCCGTTGCAGGTGTTCGACACACGGGGCGCGTCGGTGGCGCTGATCGTGGACGGCGGCACCGGCAGCGCACGCTGTGCCGGCTGGTGGCCACGCGAGGCCGGTTGGCACCGGCTGCAGCAGGGCGAGCGCTCCTACTGGCGCTATGTGTTCGACAGGACGGATGCGGCGGCGCTGCACCGGCAGGGAATGATCGATGCGACGGCGCAGGCCCTGGCCACCTCCGCACCGGTCAAGGCACAGGCGACACAGCCCGTGCCGGGATCACGCTGGCCATGGTGGCTGGCCTTCGTGCTGTGTGCGTCGCTGCTGTGGTGGCTGGAACGGCGGCCGCCCGGCGTTGCCCGTACGGCATAGCTTCCCCCCATCCTTCGCTCACTTCAGCGGCGGTGCACCACCGCAACCCTCCTGCTGCGCACAGAACTGCAGCGCGCGACGCTGCTGTTCCGCGCTCAGTTCCGGCGGTGGCCGGGCGATGGCGGACTGGATCTGATCCGGCCCCCCGGTGATCTTGTTCAAGCGCTTGCCCGCCGCCAGCAAGCCCTTGACCACGCCCATCATCACGTAGCCGCCGGCCATGCTCACCTGCTCGGGCGTCGGCGGTTCACTCCAGTTGCGGCTGAAGCGGTTGTTCTCGATCTTCACCGGGTTCCTGAAGCGGTACAGATCCAGTGGCTGATCGTCTTCAGGCTTCAGCGCGCGCACTTCACCGAGGGTGGTGACGTTGCCCTGCGCGGGCGTGCCCTCGGTGGTCGCGACAGGCTCCGGTGGTGCGGCGACGGTCTGCCCGGGTTCGGGCACCGCCGATATGGGTGATGGCGCCTGCTGCGCCTGCGCGGTACCGGCCAGCACTAGGCCGGCCAGAAGTGCTCCCTGCGTTGCTCGTCGTGCCACCCCTACCGCCCCTGTTGGTTGCGTCCTTCGCCTGAGGATACGGATGGCGGCTTCAGATTTCGTTGGAACGGCGCGCGCTGTTCAGCCCGCGCTGAAGTGGACTGCACGTCCGCGCCCGCGAGGTGCACGTGTCATTTGTTCGAGGCGGGCCAGCCCGTTGTTCCGGCGCACGCGGCAGGCGTTTCACTGGATTCGACGTCCGGTTGCCGCCCGCGCACTGAACGGTTCACTCCGTCCCGCTGCGGGGTCTCACATCCTGAGACCCATCTGTGGTGCCATGTGCCCCCCTGGAATCCGTGCACCCATGGCCTACGAACTCGCCAAGCGCACCGCCGACGCGGAGCAGCAACTCGCGACCCGCGACGGTCTGCCCGCCCGCGACGGTGCCCTGCTCAGCGCGCGCCTGCAGCGCCGCTACCACGACCGCATCACCGGCAGCTTTGCCATCCCCGGCCGCGAGGGCCGCTATGCGCCCATTCCGGAATCGGTACCGCCGGCCCTTGCCGCCGCATTGAAGGCACGTGGCATCGAACAGCTGTACAGCCACCAGGCCGAGTCCTGGGAGGCCAGCCAGCGCGGCGAGCATGTGGCCATCGTCACCCCGACCGCCAGCGGCAAGTCGCTGTGCTACACCCTGCCGGTGGTCAGCGCGGCCATGCAGGACAACGCCAAGGCGCTGTACCTGTTCCCCACCAAGGCGCTGGCGCAGGACCAGGTGGCCGAACTGCTGGAGCTCAACCGCGCCGGCGATCTCGGGGTGAAGGCGTTCACCTTCGATGGCGACACGCCCGGGGACGCACGGCAGGCGATCCGCCTGCATGGCGACATCGTGGTATCCAATCCCGACATGCTGCACCAGGCGATCCTGCCGCATCACACCAAGTGGGCGCAGTTCTTCGAGAACCTACGCTACATCGTCATCGACGAAGTGCATACCTACCGCGGCGTGTTCGGCAGCCATGTCACCAACGTGCTGCGCCGGCTCAAGCGCATCTGTGCGTTCTATGGCGTGCAACCCCAGTTCATCCTGTGCTCGGCCACCATCGGCAATCCGCAGGCACATGCCGAGGCCCTGATCGAAGCACCGGTCACCGCCATCACCGAGTCCGGTGCGCCCAGCGGACCGAAGCAGGTGCTGTTGTGGAACCCGCCGGTCATCAACCCGGACCTGGGCCTGCGTGCATCGGCGCGTTCGCAGAGCAACCGCATCGCCCGCATCGCGATCAAGTCCGGCCTCAAGACCCTGGTGTTCGCGCAGACGCGGCTGATGGTCGAAGTGCTCACCAAGTACCTGAAGGACATCTTCGACCACGATCCGCGCAAGCCACCGCGCATACGCGCCTATCGCGGCGGTTACCTGCCCACCGAGCGTCGCGAGACCGAACGCGCCATGCGCGCGGGCAGCATCGATGGCATCGTCAGCACCTCGGCGCTGGAGCTGGGCGTGGATATCGGCAGCCTGGACGTGGTGATCCTCAACGGCTATCCGGGCAGCGTGGCTGCCACCTGGCAGCGTTTCGGCCGCGCCGGACGCCGCCAGCAGCCAGCGCTGGGCGTGATGGTGGCCAGTTCGCAGCCACTGGACCAGTACGTGGTACGCCATCCGGACTTCTTCGCCGAAGCCTCGCCCGAACATGCGCGCATCGCCCCGGACCAGCCACTGATCCTGTTCGACCACATCCGCTGCGCGGCCTTCGAGCTGCCGTTCCGGGTCGGCGATGGCTTCGGCCCGATCGATCCGGAGGTGTTCCTGCAAGCCCTGGCCGAGACCGACGTGGTCCATCGCGAAGGCGAGCGCTGGGAGTGGATCGCCGACAGCTATCCGGCCAACGCGGTGAGCCTGCGCGCGGTGGCCGACGGCAACTTCGTGGTGGTCGACCGCAGCGACGGCCGCCAGCAGATCATCGCCGAGGTCGATTACTCCGCCGCCGCGCTGACCCTGTACGAGGGCGCCATCCACATGGTGCAGTCCACGCCGTACCAGGTGGAGACGCTGGACTGGGAGGGGCGCAAGGCCTACGTCACCCGCACCCACGTGGACTACTACACCGACAGCATCGACTTCACCAAGCTCAAGGTGCTGGATCGTTTCGACGGCGGCGTGGCCGGGCGCGGCGATTCGCACCACGGCGAAGTGCACGTGGTGCGCCGCGTGGCCGGCTACAAGAAGATCCGGTACTACACTCACGAGAACATCGGCTACGGCCCGGTCAACCTGCCCGACCAGGAACTGCACACCACCGCAGTGTGGTGGCAGCTCCCGCAGGCGCTGCTGCTGCGTGCGTTCGCCAGCCGGCAGGACGCGCTGGATGGCTTCCTGGGTGCCGCCTACGCGCTGCACATCGTCGCTACGGTGGCGGTGATGGCCGACGCACGCGATCTGCAGAAGTCGGTCGGCAATGGCGACGGTGCATGGTTCGCGGTCGCCGACCAGAGCGGCCGCGGCCAGCTGCGCGGCAGCGATGGCGATCCGGGCGCGGTCGAGCTGCTGCAGGTGTTCGTGCCGACCGTGTACCTGTACGACAACTTCCCGGGCGGCGTCGGCCTTAGCGAACCCCTGTGGCAGCGCCAGGCGGAGCTGGTGCAGCGCGCGCGCGAACTCGTGCAGCGCTGCGACTGCACGGCGGGCTGTCCGGCCTGCGTCGGCCCGGTACTGGCGGCGCAGGAGGAGGACGAGACCTCGCCGCGCGCACTGGCATTGCGCGTGCTGGACCTGTTCGATGCCGACGCCTGCCAGCACGTGCCCGATGCGGTGCCCGCCACCCGTGGCGCCGTGGAGCTGCTGGCACCGTGAGCCTGAGCCTGGACAAGCTGCGTCTGCTGCGGAAGCAGGCGGGCGACCCGAAGGCCGGGCCGCCGGCTGTCACGGCGGCGGCGCCCGCAGCGGTCGTCCCGGCAGCGGCCAATGATGCACGGCAGCCACCGGCCGAACGCTCGGTATTCGCCTGGGTTGAACAGGAGATCCGCCACAAGCCGACCGGCCCGGCCGTCATGACACCCGCCCCCACCACGCCACCGTTGCGGCAGCCCCACGTCGGCAGCCTGCATCGCCTGCTGGGATTGCGCACACGTGGCAGCGCAGCGCCCCTGCACGCGACCGCACAGGACCGGCGGCTGCCCGGCGAGGAGATCGCGCCAGGCCTGTTCCTGATCGAATCCCTGCAGCCGCAGCCGGTTCCGAAGGTTCCCCTGTCGCTGGCGTTCGCCCGGCGCGAGAACGAGCACGTGGCCGCGCGCGACCTGCTGTTCTTCGATACCGAGACCACCGGGCTGGCCGGCGGCACCGGTACCCGCGCCTTCATGATCGGTGCTGCCGACTGGTACACCTGCCCGCAGCGCGGCGAAGGCCTGCGCATCCGCCAGTTGCTGATATCGACGATGGCTGCCGAAGAGGCGATGCTGGCCACCTTCGCCGGCTGGCTGCAGCCCTCCACGGTGTTCTGCAGCTACAACGGCCGCAGCTACGATGCGCCCCTGCTGAAGGCGCGCTACCGGCTGGCGCGCCAACGCGACCCGATCAGTGCCCTGGATCATGTCGACCTGCTGTATCCGACCCGCCGCCGCTATCGCGGCACCTGGGAGAACTGCAGGCTGTCCACCATCGAGCGCCAGCTGCTGCGCGTGATCCGCGAAGACGATCTGCCGGGATCGGAGGCACCGGGCGCGTGGCTGCGGTTCCTGCGCGGCGGCGACGCGGTGAACCTGCGCCGGGTGGCCGATCACAATCACCAGGACGTGGTGACCCTGGCCCTGCTGCTGCAGCGGCTGGTCCGCGAGGAAGCACAGGAGCGCGAACTGCTCGCCCTGCAGGCGCCGCCCGGCATGGCCTGAGCCGGGTCCTGCGCGTTCGCGGACGGTGTCACTTTATGACTGAATGCGATGGGGTTGGCAGAATGATGCCCTGCCGCTGGACCCCCAGGCGGCCCCGCCGGAGACTGGCGCGGCTCACGACACGGAGGTTCCATGAGCACCCAGGTCCCGGGCTCCCAGCTGCGCTCCCTTGCTGCCCTGCTGGCCGGCACGGAGGCGTCCAGCACGCTGGCCGCATTCCATGGCGAGGACCAGGCGGCGCTGCTGGCCCGGCTGGATGACGGGCAACTGGCCAGCCTGCTGCCGATGGCCCTGGGATGCGACGGCCTGCCGCTCACGGATAGCGCGCGCCAGTGGGCGCACCGCATTCTCGACGCCGACGCGCAGCGGCAGCCCCGTCTTACCGTTGCGATCTGCGCCGCTGCACTGCTGCGCTTGTCCCGGCGCAGCACCGGTACACGGTCGGGCGCGCTTCGTCCGGTCGACGGCGTGGCCCTGCTTGCGCGCTGCACCGAGCCCGGCCACGAGCGGCTGCAGGCGCCCGCGCTGGCATTGCTGCAGCACTGCGGCCTGCACGCCGGGGCAAGCGTCGAAGCCGGCAGCGATGCACTGTCGCTGCTGGCATTGGCGCGCTGTGCCGGTGCCGACGGCAGCGGAACGCTGGCCTCGCTGCTGGACGGCTGCAGCGCGCACCCACTGCTGCGTGATGAGCTGCGCCTGGTGGCGCACTGGCCGTTGCAGGACCTGTTGCGCCATGCCCGCATCGCCGAGCTGTACCCCACCGAGGCCGACATCGACCCGGCGCCCGCCGATCTGCAGCCGCTGAGCGAACACGATACCTACCTGCAGTTCGCCGAGCAGGCATTGCAGCAGGCAGCGCAGCGCCTGCAGGCGATCCACGGTGGCCAGGCGCCCTACATCGCTGACCGTGCCTTCAGCATCGCCGAAGCCGGTGTGCTCTGGCGTGCCACGCGCGCGGCACTGGAATGCGATGCGCCCTGGCTGCGGCCCTTGCTGGCGCAGGTGCTGCCACCGGTGTGCGTTGCCCCGACCGCCGCCCGGACCCTGCCCTCGCAATCGGTGGCTGTGGCGTTGGCCAAGGCGGTCAATGCGATGCCCACCCCCGAGGCCATCGCCGCGCTGGCGCTGGCGCGGTCGCAGGTGCGCCATGCCGGCATCGCGCGGAAGCTGGACCGCCATCTGGCCGCCGCCGAACGCCGCCTCGCACAGCGCCCGCAACTGCTGCTGCGCCTGCCGGTCATTGCCGCCGGCAGGCGCTCACTGGCCAGCCTGGCCCGTGCCTTGGAGGCCACGTTCGTGCTGGGCGGCGAGTGGGCACTGCAGGACTGGCGCGACGCGTGCCAGCAACCGGCATTGGCCACCCTGCTGCAGGGCCTGGTCTGGCAGCTCGCCGATGCGCGCGGGCACTGGATCGATGCGATGCCGGTGGACGGCGCAGAGGCGTTCGCCGATGCGCATGGCATCGTGGTCGCGTTGCAGGGCCGCAACCGTCTGCGCCTGTGGCATCCCGCCCGCAGCCAACCCCATCTGCGCGCCGCCTGGCGCGCGCGGCTGATCGAGCAGCGCTGCCGGCAACCGCTTCGCCAGGTGTTCCGCGAACACTATCTGGACGCCCGCGGCGAACCCGCCGATACCGCTGCATTCAATGGGCTGACGCTGTCGGTGGCGACCCTGGCCGGGCTGGCCCGTCGGCAAGGCTGGCACGGCGATGACGGCGGCCAGCTGATGTTGGCCAAAGGCCCGTGGCGGATCGGCTGGCAGCTGTCAGCACCGCTGTCGCATGGCCTTGCCGGCGAGATCCGCAGCGGCCGCGTGCAGTTCCAGCGGCAGCATCGCGACGCGTGGCAACCGGTGCAGGCGCGCGAGCTGCCCGCAGTGGTGGCGTCCGAACTGCTGCGCGAACTCGACCTGCTGGCCAGTACCTGCGCATGCGGTGGCGAGGGCATGCCACTGCCGCCGGCCCGCATGGTCCGCTTGCGCGGGCGAACCCTGGAGCATCTGCTGGCCGCTCATCCGCAGCGTGACCTGATGACCTTCCAGCGCCGCCATGTGCAGGTCGGCCACTACAGGCTGCACCTGGCCACCGCCCGCGCCAGCCTTGCCGGGCAGACGCTGGCCCTGCCGGACCTGCCGGCGCGGCCACGCCGCTGGCTGCCTTACGACGACGCCGTGCTGGCGCAGCTGCTGGGCCGCATCGAACAGCTCGCCGAACGGGTATTGACGCCCCCTGAAGCCCCGATCGATGAGACTGTCGGCTCCTGATGCGTGGAGGATCCGCGATGCGTTCCAGTCTCTGGTTGATGCTCGGTTGTACCCTGCCGCTGGCCGCCTGCAGCCATGCGGGCGGCAGTGCAGGCAGTGGCAGCAGCAGCGATCCTGCACCCCGGCCTCCGCATGTCGCAGGAGGCCCGCAGCGATGCAACCCGGAAAAGCTGGAGGGGCTGGCAGGCAGGACCGCCGACGAGGCCACGGTGAAGCAGGTGGTTGAAGCCAGTGGTGCACGCACGGCGCGGGTGGTGAAGCCCGGCATGGCCGTGACCATGGATTTCCGCGAGGACCGGGTCACCATCGAGGTCGACGCGCAGAACCGGATCGTGCGCGCCAACTGCGGTTGAGCCGCTAACGCCGGGCCGGGCCCGGCGGTTTCCATCCGCATGCACGTCGCTGGGCACGCCGGGCATGGCCCGGCGCTACCGCCGCTTCACAGCTGCTGGGCCTTGCCATTGGCCAGCGCACGGGCGATCACCTGCTGCGCCTGTCGCGAGGCCTGCTCGTGCAGGCGTGCCTGGCGTTCGCCGAGCGCGGCCTGCTGGCTGCCCAGCGCCGCCTGGCGGCTGGCCAGCGCGGCCTGCTCTCCGGCCAGCCGACCCATCTCGCTGCTCCGCCCCGACTGGCGTTCGTCATCACGAGCAGCCTGAAGGGCGCGCCGCGCTTCAGCGGCGGCCTGCCGCGCGAGCGCTGCATCGTCGACCGAGTCACGCGCGGCCCTGGCCGCTTCGGCCGCCGCTTCACGATTGATGTCATGGGCAGCCATCGCACTGCGCGCAGTGCGCATCGCATCCTGCGCGATCTGGCGTGCATGTTCGCTCTGCAACCGGCCCAGTTCACCCTGCCGACGGCCGAGCTCGCCCTGCTGGCGACCCAGCACGCTCTGCTGGCGTCCCAGTTCGCCCTGCTGACGGCCCAGTTCCGCCGCGCCGGCATAGGCACGTTGCAGTGACTGCACCAGCATCGGATCACGCACCACGTAGCGCTTGTCACCCTGGCGGAACCACAGTGCAGGTCCCTTGCCGAGCTGCCTGCGGGCCTGCGCCACGTCATCGATGCCGCCATTGGCGAAGGTCGAATCCCCATCCACCAGCACGTAGGCCTGGCGCGGCGACTCGCCCAGATCCAACGTCCCGTAGGTAGTGATGGAGGTGCCGGTAGAGGTCATGCCGTCATGGTCCTCGTCCACGTCGGTCCCATCGTCGAAGGCCCCCACATCGGCATCATCGGGTCCGGTCACATCGTCCGGCCCGGTCACGTCAGCCGGCGGCGCGGGGGGAACCGGCACGGCCGGCAGGTGCGCCGACGCTGCCGGCGCCGGCGGTGCCTTCGGAGCCGGCGGCGGCGACAGGGGCTTCGGGGCCGCCGGCGGCGCGGGAGGCGCCGGCGGCACCGGCGCTGCGACCAGTCGCATGGGTGCCACACCCACCACCAGCACCACGGCCGTCAGGGCAACCGCGAGCACGCGCGGGCAGGCCTTGCGCGGCTGCAGCGAAAGCAGCCGGCGCTTGAGGCTGGTCGTGTCCGGCGCGGCACTGGCCACGCCCAGGTGCGGCTGCGGTGCAACGCCCAGCTGCAGCAGCAGACGCCCGTACGCGTGGCGACTGGCCCCATGCTGGCCCACCACCGCCTCATCCACCGCTTCTTCCCGGGCCTGGGCGTACTCACGCACCGACAGCCGCAGCAGCGGGTGGAAGAAGAACAGGTGCTGCGCCAGTGCCGGCAACAATCCCCACTGCAGGTCACGGCGCTGCAGGTGCTGCAGTTCATGGGTCAATGCCAGGTCCAGCGCGTCGCCCTGCAGTGCAGTGGCGCCGGCCGGCAGCAGCAGCACCGGGCGCAGCGGCCCGACCAGCTGCGGCGCATCGATCTGTGCGCTCATCCACAGGCGCGGCGGGCGGCGAAGTCCATGCGCGTCGGCGGCCAGGTGCAGCGCCTGCACCAGCGCCGCGTCCTCGCAGGGATACGCGGCGGCCAGCAGCGCGCGGCAACGCCGCCACTCCGCCAGGGTGCGCCAGGCCATCAGCAGCACACCGGAGGCCCACAGCGCGGCCAGTGCAAGCGCCCACCACGCTGTTGCGGGCGTCGCCACGACCTCCACCGGCATCGTGGCCAGCAGCTGCGCGGAGCCTTCCGCAGACAGCGGATAGACCACATCGGCGGCGATATCGGTAGCGGTCATCGCCACCGACGGCGACGCGGGCAACCAGGGCAGCTGCACCGGCTGGCTCCACACCAGGCCGAGCACGGCCTGCAACGAAACCAGCCACCACAACCGGCAACGCGTGGCGGCCGACAGCGACGGCATCAGCCGGCACACGGCATACACCAGCGCCACCAGCAGCACGGTCTGCAGGCTGGTCCAGCCCAGCCGTTCCAGCATCGGGATCAGCATCGTGGTGTCCATGACTCAGCCCTCGTGGCGACGCGATTGGAGTTGGGCGACCAGCGCTTCCAGCTCGGCCAGCTCGTTGTCGCTGACCTGCTGGCGCTGCGAAAGATAGGCCACGAACGGCGACACCGAGCCCTGCAGGGTGTTGTCGACGAACTGGGCCACCGCGCCCTGCAGCACGCTGTCAGGGCCACGCGTGGCCTGGTAGCGGTACAGGCCTTCGTGCTGCCGGCGCTGCAGGTAACCCTTGGTGCGCAGCCGCTCCATCATCGTCAGCACGGTGGAACGGGCCAGCCCGCGCGCCTCGCCATAGCCGCTGGCGACCTCGCCGACACTGGCCGGCGCATGTTCATCGATGTACTGCAGCAGGGCCAGCTCCTGGTCCCCGATGGTTTTGCCGCGCATGACAGGCTCCCTTGACTACACGTGTCGTCACTGTCGGCGTGACGACACCTGTAGTCAACCCCCCGGAAGTCATGGGCCGACGAACGGTAGGGGGCAAGCGCAGCCTATGCAGCCGACGCGGCAGCTGCTGGGCTGGGAACCGGCGAGGCCAGCACTGAGTCCTTGGTCGATCCCACCCTGCAAACACAACTTGTGCCGAGCATCAAGGCCCAGGCCCAGCATATTTCAGGCCTTGGAGTAGCTCGCAAGAAGTAACTCTGCATCGCGAGCGAGCCTCTCCTCGACCTCCACATCCGCTGCAAAATCGGACAACGCACGAAACTCCGCCGCGCTTCTGATTCTTCCACGCTTCAGAATTTCGCGAACCTTGGCCAACTTCCTATCCACAAAAAACTCAAAACTGAAACCATAAGTGGAGATCAGGTAGTCCTTCGCAGCCCGCCTCGAACTCTCAGGAAGATCGTTCAGGCCCTCAGCAATATCCTTTGCCAACTCGTAAAGCTTCGGACTGCGCGAAAAATGCGCAACCGTCTTCCTCCGCAACTCAACAACATGAGGAACATCACCCGGAGACGACAACATTGCAATCCCGTCCTGACACCACTTCTCCAGAACTTCCAGATCCATTGTCACTCCCCAGAATCAGCTAAAGCATGCCGCTGCGAACCAGCGGGACGACAGGCGCATGTGACCTGCATGACTTATCGTACGCCCGGAAACGCTCCCCTCCACTTACCGATCCGATAGAGTTGGCCCTGGCGACGAGCCTTCTCTTCTCCATCTTCAGGAATCGCATGCATGCGTACTCCGGTTGGCCGCTGGCTGCGGCGGCCTTCAACAGCCTCCTTCCTTGCGGCGTGCCTGTCCGCCGCTCTGCCCGCGCATGCGGCAGACGCAGGCAATGCACTTTCCAGTGGTCGCGCACTGCTGGAGCGAATCACAGGCAACGAGGAGGGGCGTGAGTGCAGCGACGCACTGTGCCGCGCTCGCGCGGTGTCCTGGGCCCAGGGTTACATCGCGGCAGTCGCCGACAGCAGCGCCGGGCAATGGTGTGGACGAGCCACGGTCCTGCCCCATGAGCTTGTGGATCGCGTGTACAGCCACCTGAAGGCGCTTCCGCGCGCCCGCCTCGAGGAAGACGCATCGACGCTGACGCGGGAAGCGCTGGTTCACTCTTTCCCGTGTTCCCATGCGGCTCCATCGAGCAACAGCAGACCTGCCCAGGAGTGATGATGCCCCGATCCTTGATCAGTGCGTTCGCATTGCTTGTGCTGCACATTCCCGCCTCACATGCGTGGGAGTGCGAGACGGATCCTGCGAAGTTCAGGTTCACATCGGACTCGCCTTCCACGTTCAACCTGGGTGAGCGGGAGGAAGTGGACAGGGCCTACGCCGCCCTGGCCAAGCACCTGCAACCGCTGCAGGGCTATCGGGCACCGCGGATCTTCTATTCAAAGGGCTTCAGCGCGATCCGGGAACATGACTGCAAGGCAGGAAAGTGCACCGCCATGGAGGTGCTGGAAGGCCTCCAGGAATGCGGCGCAGGCGGAATGAGCAGGCAGGATGCCTGTTACCCGTTGGCAGTCGTGCATGAAGGCAGGCTCTATTGCCTTCTGTACCCTGGCCAGAAGGACTTCGATCCTTCCAGGCCGTTTACACCCTATGTGCCCTTCAACAATAGCTGATGCGCGGGATCGGTCCCGCAGATCCTGCAGCTGATCGCGCGGGAAGAAGTCCGGATCGTCCTGTCCATCCAGCATCGCCTCGACCCGTTCGTCGAACTCGCGGGCGGCGGCAGCGGAGGCGTCGGGCCCCAGGAATGCGGAGTATCCGTTTCCAGCGAGGCCAAGCGCGGCGACCGTTCTCCGTCCGCCGTCCTCGCCCCACAGATAGTCGTGGACAACGACCAGGCCGGCGTCGTCCGTGGTCAGGAACTCGGCTGCACTGCGCCCCATAGCCAGAAAGAACAGGATGTCGTAGAGACTCTCCGAATAGGTCAACGACCCGGCAACGAAGTGTCTTCCCTGATGGTCATAGGCCGCAATCCTGATGTTCTCCGCCTCTGCCGATCCCAGCACGAACTCCAGTGCCGCGCGGTTGTCCCGATGGCGCGCCAACATCGCGTTGCAGTCTGAAATGAGTGTCTGCAGACCCGGAGCATCCGGGTCGGAAAGATCCCCGCCTCCGGGAAGACTCCACTGCCCGCCGATGGAGCGCCAGTCCGACCAGCGGGACACGTCCGGCGGTGCTGCCGCAAGCCACCGCGCAAGATCTGCGCGTGACATGCTCAATCTGAGAAAAGCCGAGTACGGTTCGGACATCGCCGCCCTTCCTCCTGGGCATGGGTCTGCGTTGCGTGCAGCGGACAGACTGTAGCAAGTCCGGCAGCAGGCATCCTCCGTTCGCTGTCAGTATCGGCATCACTGCCATCAGGGTGGACTGCCGGCTCCGCTGGAATGTCCTCCCTCCCGGAAAGTCGCAACGGCGGCATCTAAACCCTCCTGCTGCCTGCTGCATCCCATCCGCACATCCCGCCGGGAATAACCCATGTTCCGCCCATCGCTCCCCCTTCTGCTCCTGCTGCTTGCTGCTCTGCCCCTCTCGCCGGCGTCAGCCAGCCCGGAGCCGGCGAACGAACAGGCTCGCCGCCTGATCCGCCAGACATTGCAGGACGAGCGCATTCCGGGCCTGCAGATCGCAGTGGTCAAGGACGGCCAGATCGTGCTGTCCGAAGCGTTCGGCCTGGCCAACGTGGAAAACGGCGTGCCCGCCACACGCAGCACGCGATTCCCGTTGAACTCCGCCACCAAGGCCTTTACCGGCGTCGCCGCCGCACAGCTGGCACAGCAGGGCCGGCTGGATCTGGATGCACCGCTGTCGCGCTATCTGGATGCACTTCCGGCCGCCTGGCAGACCGTGCGCGTACGTCAGCTGCTGGCCCACACCTCCGGCCTGCCGGACATCCTTGACGAGCGCGGGCTGCTGGGCGGAGGCACCGAGGCACAGGCCTGGCAGGCCGTGACCGCACAGCCGATGGATGCAGCACCTGGCCTGCGTTTCGCCTACAACCAGACCAACTATCTGCTCCTGGCGCGGATCATCGCGCGGCAGTCGGGCGTGCCCTACGACCGCTTCCTGGCCAGCCGGCAGTTCGGCGCCGCCGGCATGGAACGCACCAACTTCGGCGACAGTTACGACCTGATCCCCGACGCCGCCACGATGTACAGCCTGGCCCCGCGCGCGACCGAAGCCGCCGATACTCCGCCACGGCTGTCGCACTGGTTCTACGACGTGCCGCCCAGCCTGTGGTCCGGCGGCGGCATCCTTACCACCGCCGATGACACCGCGCGCTGGCTGGTCGCACTGCTGGACGGGCGACTGCTGCGCGAGGACGGGCGCACACGGATGTGGACCGCCGAGCCGCTGGCCGATGGCAGGGCGGGCCCGTGGTCTGCCGGCTGGCCAGTACTGCAGGGTGCGCCGGACCGCCAGGTCGCCGGCATCGGTGGCGCGCGCTCGGCCTTCGTCGTCTACCCTGACCGCGGCATCGCCGTGGTGGTGCTCACCAACCTGGTCGGCTCCAACCCGCAGCGCTTCATTCCGCGCATCGCCGATCTGTATGCCCCCCCGGTCAGCCCCGCGGGCCGCCCATCACCGGCAGGATCACCCCGCTGATGTAGCTGGCACAGGCCGGTGACGCCAGGAACACATAGGCCGGAGACAGCTCCTCCGGCTGTGCCGGGCGCCCCATGTCACTGTCCTTGCCGAACTCGGCCACGTCGGGGGCCTGCTTGTCCGCAGGATTGAGCGGCGTCCACACCGGGCCGGGGGCCACGCAGTTGACCCGGATGCCACGCGGCAGCAGCTGGCTGGCCAAGGCTTTGGTGAAAGCGTGGATCGCCCCCTTGGTCGCCGAATAGTCGATCAGCGCCTTGCTGCCGAAGAGGCCGGTTTCCGAGCCCGTGTTGATGATGCTGGCGCCCTCGCCCAGGTATGGCAGCACGGCCCGTGCCATCTGCACGTAGCCGCCGATATTGGTCTGCAGCGTCTCCTGCAGATGCTCGTCCTCCAGGTCCTCCAGGCGCTCGCAGTGCAGCTGGAACGCGGCGTTGTTGACCAGGATGTCGACGCCCCCGAAGGCCTTGGCGACCTGCTTCACCGCCTTGTTGCAGAAACGCGGATCGCGCACGTCGCCCGCAATCACCACGCAGCGTCCGCCCTCGCTCTCCACATGCTGGCGGGTGATCTCGGCATCCTCGGCCTCATCAAGGTGCAGCACCGCCACGTCCGCCCCCTCGCGCGCGAACAGGACAGCGACGGCGCGTCCGATCCCGGAATCGCCGCCGGTGACGATCGCGCGCATGCCCTGCAGCTTGCCACTGCCGACGTAGTCCGGTGCCAGGAAGCGCGGGGCCAGGTCCAGTTCGTGCTCATGTCCCGGCTTGGCCAGGTGCTGGGCGGGCAGGGTCTCCGGCTGACGTCGCGTGCCCGCCTGGGTCGCCTTCTTCCTGGTCGCCTTCTTCGCCGCACGCGCATCCTTGGCCTTTTCCTGGTCCTGCAGGCGTCGCTGCCGGGCCGCAACCCGTGCGGCACGTGGATCACCGGCGGCGGCCTTGCGGGTTGCCGTCTTCACCACGCGGGGGCGTTCGGCCGCTGCTGCGGCGCTGCCCTCGGCAGCTGCCTTCGTACCCTTGCGTACTTTGGGCGACGCCTTGCGGCGGGCGGGAACCTTCTTGCTCGTAGCCATGCGGTCTCCTTCAGGTGTGGGGAATCGGGTGGGTTCAGGCGCGATCGGCCACGCCCTGCACGCCGGCATGGCCAGCGCAGTGCGCACAGCAGAAGATCTGCCCGTTGCCTTCGACGCCGTGACCGATCACGGCGCAGTTGCAGTGCGCACAGCGTGGCGCGAAGGCGTGGATCGCGCATTCGAACGAGTCGAACGTGCCGCTGCGCCCGCCCTGCTGCAGGGTGAAACTCTTGTCGTAGTCGTTGCCGCATACATCACAGGTGGCCATGTCATACCTCCGTGGCGTGCCAGTACATGCAGTGTGGCCATCGCCGCTGTCGGCGACGGTGAATGCACCGTGTCCCGCATGTGCACGCCGTTCATGCCGCCACCACGCCGCGCGCGGCACGCTGGCATCCTCATCACCATGGAGCAGGATCATGATCCGCGCATTCAGCGTAGCCGCACTGACCTTTGCCGTCGCCGCATGCAGCAGCACGCCAATCGCACAGGTTCAACCGATCGACGGCGTGATTTCCGGCCAGTGCCACAGCGACATGGTGCGCGGCGCCGTCGGTCTGGCAGCGTCGGCGGCCACCGTTGAACGTGCACGCGTGGACAGCGACAGCCTGCACGTGCAGGTGCTGCGCCACGACGGTCCGCGTGTTCCGCCCGCCAGCGAAGGCGGTGATCGCCTGACCATCGAGAAGGGACGCACCAACAACATCACCGCGATCTACTGCGGCTGAGCCGGCGTGCCCGCCGCAGTACGCGCAACGTGGCCTGTTCCCACTGCCGCGGGCCGCGCAGGCCCGCCAGCGCGGTGAGTTCGCCGCGCTCCCAGCCGGCGAACACGCAGGGATCGATGTATGCCCTGCGGCACACCGCAGGGGTGTTGCCCAGACGCGCGGCAACCTGGCAGACCACCTCGCGCTGCGCTGCGGCCAGTGCGCGCTGGCTGGCGGGCTCGGGCAGCGCGGTGGCAGCCAGTGCCTGCACCGCCGCCACCGTGCCGCCCCAGGTACGGAAATCCTTGGCGGTGAAGTCCTCACCCATCACGTCGCGCAGGTACTCGTTCACTGCGCCGGAATCGACCGGCTGCACCTGGCCATCATCGTCGCGGTACTGGAACAACGACTGCCCCGGCAGCTGCTGCAACCGTCGCGCCATCTGGCCCAGGCGGCGGTCGCCCACCGTCACCTCCTGCAATTGGCCGGACTTGCCCCGGAACCGCATGCGTACCCGCCCGCCGCGAAGCAGCTCGAGGTGGCGGTTGCGCAGGGTGGTCAGCCCGAACGAGCGGTTCTCGCGGGCGTAGGTCTCATTGCCGATCCGTACCAGCGTATCGGCCAGCAGCGCCACCACCACGGCCAGCACCTTGGTCCGTGGAAATCCGGACTGCCGGAGATCGCGTGCCAGCCGCCGCCGCAGCGTGGGCAGTGCCTCGCCGAACGCAATGATCCGATCGAACTTGCCGGCATCGCGCACCTTCGCCCAGTCGGCGTGATAGCGGTACTGCTTGCGGCCACGCGCATCGCGGCCGGTCGCCTGCAGGTGGCCGTTGGCATGCGCGCAGATCCATACCGCGGTGTAAGCCGGGGGAATGGCCAGTGCGCGGATACGCTGCAGCGTGGCCGCATCGCGCACTGCGTGGCCGTCAGCATCACGGTAACGGAAGCCTTTGCCTGCACGCAGCCGGGTGAAGCCCGGTTGGGTGTCATCAACGTAGCGCAGGCCGGCCGCGCGCGCCGCCGCGCGCTCGGGTGTGGGGGACGTGGGCATGCCAGCAGTGTGGCGATCGACATGACGCGGCCGCGTCAATAACGCAAGACAAACACGTGAGGATGGGTTCGCGGCTATGCTCCGGCTTTCACAGTCCCTTCCGGAGTCATGATGTCGTTCCCGATTCGCGCCCGTTCGCTCTCCGCCCTGCTGCTGCCGGCCGTGCTGGCCTTGTCCGCCTGCCAGGCGCCGGCGCTGGATGAACAGGATTCGGCCACGGCCCACGCCCAGCAGGCCGCCGAAGCCGCCAAGGCACCGGCCGATGAAGCCGGCAAGGCCACCGAGGCACCGCCGGTGGGCACCTGCGACGCCAGCCAGGTACAGAGCCTGGTCGGCCAGGCCTACACCGATGCGCTGGGCAAGCAGGCCCAGGAAGATGCCGGTGCTCAGCAGGTGCGCGTGCTGCACCCCAATGACGCGACCACGATGGAGTTCCTGGGCGACCGCCTGAACATCGAAGTGGACGCCAAGGACGTGGTCAGCGGCGTCCGCTGCGGCTGATCCCGGCCCGCGCCGGCGGATCACCGCCGGCGCTTTCCGTTGCACCTGCAACCGTGTATTGCGGCGTTGCAGCAACCTGTGCTTTATTCGAGGCATCCGGTGGCCTCACGATGCGCTCCAGGGATTGGGCGGGCTTGAGTGTCCCCGCTCATTTCATTCCGCATCGAGGTAGAGATGGCCCCCCGCAACCGCCAAGGGCTTTACGACCCGCGCTCCGAGCGCGATGCCTGTGGATTCGGCATGGTCGCGCAGCTCGACGACCAGCCGTCGCGCCTGCTGGTGGATACCGCCATCGCCGCGCTTTCGCGGATGACCCATCGCGGCGGCGTCGCCGCTGACGGGCTCACCGGTGATGGCTGCGGGCTGCTGCTGCGTCGCCCCGATGCATTCCTGAAACTGCTGGCCAGCGAAGCGGGCATCACCGTGGCCACCCGCTTCGCGGCGGGCCTGGTGTTCCTTCCGCACGACGCCGACGCCGCGCAGGCCTGCCGGACGCAGCTGCAGGTGCAGCTTGAAGCGGTAGGCTGCCGCGTGGCGGGCTGGCGCGAGGTTCCCATCGACGACAGTGTCTGCGGCCAGCTCGCGCGCGATACGCTGCCGCGCATCGAGCAGGTGTTCGTCGATGCCGGTGTCGGCCAGGACGGCACCGGCTTCGCCCTGGCGCTGTACCTCGCACGCCGTCGCAGCGAGCAGCAGCTGCGCGACCATGGCGATTTCTACGTCACCACGCTCACCCCGGATGCGATCAGCTACAAGGGCATGGTCCTGCCGGACAAGCTCAGCCGCTTCTATCCGGACCTGCAGCGGCGCGAGCTGGCCTCCAGCGCGATCGTGTTCCACCAGCGCTTCTCCACCAACACGCTGCCGCGCTGGCCGCTGGCACATCCGTTCCGCCTGCTCGCGCACAACGGCGAGATCAACACCATCGAGGGCAACCGTCGCTGGGCGCAGGCGCGCAGCAAGGTCTGGAAGACACCGCGCTTCGACATCGCCGAGTTCGATCCGGTGATCTCCATGCATGGCTCGGACTCGCAGAGCCTGGACAACATGCTGGAACTGATGGTCGCCGGCGGCATGGAATTGATCCAGGCGCTGCGCATCCTGGTGCCACCGGCGACGCAGTCGCTGGAGTTCAAGGATCCGGATCTGGCCGCGTTCTACGAGTTCCATGGCCTCAACAGCGAGCCCTGGGACGGCCCGGCCGGCATCGTCGCCTGCGACAGCCGCTATGCGGTGTGTACGCTGGACCGCAACGGCCTGCGCCCGGCGCGCTGGATGCTGACCGCCGACCGCCACTTCCTGGTCGCCTCCGAAGCGGGCGTGTGGGAAGTGCCGACCGAGCGCGTGGTACGCAAGGGCAAGCTCGGCCCCGGTGAAATGGTGGCCATCGATCTCAAGCGCGGCGACCTGCTCGATTCGGACGCGGTGGACCGCATCAACCGCGGCCGCGCACCGTACAAGCAGTGGCTGCAGCAGGGCGTGACCTACCTGCAGACCGAACTGATCGATCCTTCGCTGGTGGAGGAGCCCTTCGACGAGGGCACCCTGCGCAGTTACCACAAGCTGTACCAGCTCAGCAGCGAGGAGGTGGAGCAGGTGCTGCGGCCGCTGGCCGAGACCGAGCAGGAAGCCACCGGCTCGATGGGCGATGACACGCCGATGGCGGTACTGAGCCAGCGCAGCCGGCCGCTGTACGACTACTTCCGGCAGGCATTCGCGCAGGTCACCAATCCGCCGATCGATCCGCTGCGCGAAGACTGCGCCATGTCCCTGTCCACCCAGCTCGGCAAGGAGACCAACATCTTCCATGCCGGCCCGGAGACGGTGAACCACGTCATCCTCAACTCGCCGGTACTCAGCCAACGCAAGCTGCGCCAGCTGCTGAAGATGGACCAGTACCTGCAGGCCAACCGCCTGCTCGACCTGTCCTACAGCGAGGAAGAAGGGCTGCGCAACGGCATCGAGCGCATCTGTGCGGAGGCCGAACGCGCCGCACGCGAAGGCATGGTGATGCTGCTGCTGTCCGACCGCTATCCGGTGGCCGGGCGACCGATGGTGCACGCCCTGCTGGCCACCAGTGCGGTGCATCATCACCTCTCGCGGCTGGGGCTGCGCTGCGACGTCAACCTGATCGTCGAGACCGGCACTGCGCGCGACCCGCACCATATGGCCTGCCTGCTCGGCTTCGGGGCCACTGCGGTGTACCCGTATCTTGCCTACCAGACCCTGTTCGACCTCGGCCGGCGCGGCATCCTCAAGCTCAGCAAGGGCGGTGAGCAGTCGCAGATCGGCCGCCGCTACCGCAAGGGCGTCTACAAGGGCCTGTCGAAAATCATCTCGAAGATGGGCATCTGTACCGTGGCCAGCTACCGCGGCGCGCAGCTGTTCGAGATCATCGGCCTGGAGCCGGAAGTGGTCGCGCTGTGCTTCCCCGACACCGCCTCGCGCATCGGCGGCGCCGGCTTCGCGCGGCTGGATGCCGATGCGCGCGAACTGTGCGCGCAGGCCTGGGATGCACAGCAGGATGTCGATGTCGGCGGCCTGCTGAAGTACGTGCACGGCGGCGAGTACCACATGTACAACCCCGACGTGGTCACCACCCTGCAGCGCGCGGCGCGCAGTGGTGATGCCCGCGCCTGGCAGCAGTACTGCGATGCCGTGCATGCCCGGCCGCCATCGGCGTTGCGTGACCTGCTTCAGCTGGTGCCGGCGCCGGCACCCACGCCGCTGGACGAGGTGGCGCCGGCCAGCGAACTGTTCCCGCGCTTCGATACCGCTGCGATCAGCCTCGGCGCGCTGTCGCCGGAAGCACATGAGGCGCTGGCCATCGCGATGAACCGCCTCGGCGGCCGCAGCAATTCCGGCGAAGGTGGCGAAGACCCGGCCCGCTACGGCACCCCACGGCGCAGCAAGATCAAGCAGGTGGCGTCGGGTCGCTTCGGTGTCACCGCCGAGTATCTGGTCAATGCCGAGGTGCTGCAGATCAAGGTCGCGCAGGGCGCCAAGCCCGGCGAAGGCGGCCAGCTGCCGGGGCACAAGGTCAACGAGCTGATCGCCCGCCTGCGCTACGCGCGGCCGGGCATCGGCCTGATCTCGCCGCCACCGCACCACGACATCTATTCCATCGAGGACCTGGCGCAGCTCATCTACGATCTCAAGCAGGTCAACCCGACCGCGCTGGTATCGGTGAAGCTGGTCAGCCATGCCGGCGTCGGCACCATCGCCGCCGGCGTGGTCAAGGCCGGCGCGGACCTGATCACCATCTCCGGCCACGACGGCGGCACCGGTGCCTCGCCGGTCAGTTCGATCCGCTACGCCGGTGTGCCGTGGGAACTGGGCGTGGCCGAAGCGCACCAGGCGCTGCTGGCCAACGACCTGCGCGGGCGCACCCTGCTGCAGACCGATGGTGGCCTGAAGACCGGCCTGGACGTGGTCAAGGCTGCGCTGCTGGGTGCGGACAGCTTCGGCTTCGGCACCGCGCCGATGATCGTGCTGGGCTGCAAGTACCTGCGCATCTGCCACCTCAACAACTGTGCCACCGGCGTGGCCACCCAGGACGAACGCCTGCGCGAGAACCACTTCACCGGCCAGCCCGAGCGCGTGGAGAATTTCTTCCGCCTGCTGGCCGAGGAAGTGCGTGGCTGGCTGTCGTACCTGGGCGCGCGTTCGCTGGAGGAGATCGTCGGCCGCACCGACCTGCTGCGGCAGATCGAGGCCGCACCGCGCGACGGCGTGCGCGTGGACCTGTCGCGCCTGCTGGCAGATGCGCGTTACGAAGGCAGCCACTGCGCGGCGCAGCGCCTGTACGAATCGCCGGACAGCCTGGCCACGCAGATGGATGGCCTGCTGGCGGACGCGATCGAACAGCGCAGGGGGGGCGAACATCGCTTCCTGATCCACAACACCGACCGCAGCATCGGCACCCGCCTGGCCGGCGCGGTGGCGCGCGCGCACGGCAACCAGGGCATGGCCGACGCCCCCCTGGAGCTGCGCTTCCGTGGCAGCGCCGGGCAGAGCTTCGGCGCCTTCAATGTCGGCGGCCTGCATCTGGAAGTGGAGGGCGAAGCCAACGACTACGTCGGCAAAGGCATGGCCGGCGGCCGCCTGGTGGTACGTCCGCCGCGCGGCGCGCGGTTCGAGGCGCGCAGCACTGCGATCATCGGCAACACCTGCCTGTATGGCGCCACCGGTGGCGAGCTGTTCGCCGCCGGACGTGCCGGCGAGCGCTTCGCGGTTCGCAATTCCGGTGCGCTCGCGGTCGTGGAAGGCGCCGGCGATCACTGCTGCGAGTACATGACCGACGGCGTGGTGCTGGTGCTGGGCAAGGTCGGCCTGAACTTCGGTGCCGGCTTCACCGGGGGGCTGGCCTACGTGCTGGATGTGGACCGCGACTTCGTGGACCGTTACAACCACGAGCTGATCGACATCCATCGCGTGTCCGCCGAAGGCTTCGAGAACTACCGCCAGCACCTGCACCGCCTGATCGGCCGCCATCGCGAACTGACCGGCAGCATCTGGGCGCAGCAGATCCTGGACGAGTTCCGCGATTACATCGGCAAGTTCTGGCTGGTCAAACCGAAGGCCGCCAGCATCGAATCGCTGACCGAGACCCTTCGACGCGCGGCGTAAGCGCCTCCGGCGCGTCGCCCGCAACCGGCGCGCGCCTGCTCCCTCACCGCAGTAGTGCCGGCCTCTGGCCGGCCATCGAAATCACAGAGCCCGCCATGAGCCGCAAGCACGCCTTCCAGTTCCTCGATCTGCCCCGCACCATGCCGCAGCGCATTCCGGTTGAACTGCGCACCTCCGGCGACTGGGGCGAGCTGTACGGAAAGTTCGGCAAGGAGGATGCGCAGTACCAGGCCGGGCGCTGCCTGGACTGCGGCAACCCTTACTGCAGCTGGAAATGCCCGGTACACAACGCCATTCCACAGTGGCTGCAGCTGGTGCAGGAGAACCGCATCCACGAGGCCGCCACGCTGTGCCACAGCACCAACCCGCTGCCGGAAGTGTGCGGCCGGGTCTGCCCGCAGGATCGCCTGTGCGAAGGCAGCTGCACCCTGGAGGAATTCGGTGCGGTGACCATCGGTGCGGTGGAGAAGTACATCGTCGATACAGCACTCGCCAGCGGCTGGCGTCCGGACCTGGGTGCCGTGCAGCCCACCGGCCACAGCGTGGCGGTGATCGGTGCCGGTCCGGCGGGTCTGGCCTGTGCCGATCGCCTGGCCCGGGCCGGCATCACCGCCGTGGTGTACGACCGCTACGAGCAGATCGGCGGCCTGCTGCAGTTCGGCATCCCCAGCTTCAAGCTGGACAAGGACGTCATCCATCGTCGCCGCGAGGTGCTCGAAGGGATGGGCGTGCAGTTCCGCCTGGGCGTGGAGATCGGCCGCGACATCAGCGTGCAGCAGCTGCTGGACAGCCACGACGCGGTGTTCGTCGGCACCGGGGCCTACCGCTACACCGACGGCGGCCTGCCGGGCCAGGACCTGAAGGGGGTGCTGCCGGCCCTGCCGTTCCTGGTGCAGAACAGCCGCATCGTCGGCGGCGATGACCCGCAGGGTCGACCGATCGCCGGCTGGGAGGACCAGATCGCCCTGCCCGACCTCAACGGCAAGCGCGTGGTCGTGCTCGGCGGCGGCGACACCGGCATGGACTGCGTGCGCAGCGCGGTGCGGCTCGGCGCGGCCAAGGTCACCTGCGCGTACCGTCGCGACGAGGCCAACATGCCCGGCAGCGCGCGTGAAGTCGCCAATGCGCGCGAGGAAGGCGTGCGCTTCCTGTTCAACCGGCAGCCGCTGTCCATCGAGGCCGGCGCCGACGACGAAGCGATCGGCGTGACCGTGGTTGAAACCCGGTTGGGTGAGGCCGACGCCCAGGGACGCCGCAACGCGGTGCCGATCGAGGGCAGCGAGTCGCTGCTGGAGGCGGACGTGGTCATCATCGCCTTTGGTTTCGCGCCGAGCGTTCCGGCCTGGCTGGCCGAACACGGTGTGCAGGGCCAGGCGAACGGTCGCATCGTTGCCGGCGGCAAGGACCGGCTGCCCTTCCAGACCGCGCATCCGCGCCTGTTCGCCGGCGGTGATGCGGTACGCGGCGCCGACCTGGTGGTAACCGCTGTGGCTGAAGGCCGCGACGCCGCTGCCAGCATCGTCCGTCTACTGTCCAACTGAGCCGGGTTCCATTGCCGGCAGTACGTCGGCCAGCGTCGCGCGCAACCCCTGGGTGTCGACCGGCTTGGCCAGGAACCGGTCGATGCCGGCGGCACGACAGGCCTCGCGCGTGCTCTCCAGCACGCTGGCCGTCAGCGCGATGATCGGCACCCGTGCACGCGAAGGACAGGGGTCTTCGCGGATCGCACGCGCCAGCGCGAACCCGTCCATGCCGGGCATGTGGCAATCGGTAACGACAACATCGAAGCCCTGCGCCCGCCATGCCGCCAGCGCCTGCAGGCCATCGGCGGTGGCGTGCACCTGCAGGCCCAGCTCGCGCAGCCGCTGCACCAGCAGTTGCAGGTTGGTCGGGTGGTCCTCGGCCACCAGCACCCGTGCCGCAGGCAGTCGCGCGACCACCTCGGCCATGGCCGGCACCGCCTCCAGTGGCGCCAGGCAGCTGGCGAACTCCAGGTCGAACCAGATGCGCGTGCCCTTGCCCGGCGAGCTTTGCAGCTGCAGCTCGCCGCCCATCGAGGCCACCAGGTCCCGGCAGATGGCCAGGCCCAGGCCGCTGCCGCCGAACCGGCGCCCCGTCGACGGCTCGGCCTGGGTGTAATCGGCGAACACGGCCTGCTGCCGCTCGGGACTGATGCCTACGCCACTGTCGCTCACCTGCAGGCGCAGGCATTGTCCTGCCGCCTGCGTCCGCAGCACCCGCAGCCGCAGTTCCACACCGCCGTGCAGGGTGAACTTCAGTGCGTTGCCCACCAGGTTGAACAGGACCTGGCGCACGCGCAGGCCATCGGCCAGCAGCCACCGCTGCAGCGCAGGATCAAGCACGCACCGCAGGTGCAACGCACGGCTGGCCGCCATCGGTGCCAGCAGCTGCTGCACGGCCGTGGCCAGCGCACCCATGTCGGTGGCACGCAGCTGCAACGGCAGCGCCTGCAACCGATGACTGTCGAGCACATCATCGAGAATCTGCCGCAGCATCTGCGCGGCCACATCGACGGTGGACAGGACCTGCCGCTGGCACGGGTCCAGGGGGCTGTCCGCCAGGCATTCGAGCATGCCCAGCAGCGTGCTCATCGGTGTGCGGATCTGGTGGCTCATGGTGGCCAGGAAGTGCGTCTTCGCCGCTGCAGTCTCTTCGGCCTGATGGCGTGCCCCGGCCAGGGCACGGGTGCGTGCCTGCGCCTGGCTGACGTCCATCCAGTAGCCACTCCACTCGATGTCGTCGCTCTCGCCCGGCAACGGCCTGCCATGCGAACGGATCCAGCGCCAGCCATGGGGACCCAGCGTGCGGAAGGTGATGTCGATCGGCGCACGGGCCCGCGCTGCGGCTTCCAGATGATCCAGCACCGGCTTGCGATCGTCGACATGCACCGCCGCCATGAGCCGGCGATGGTCCAGCCGCACACTGTCCAGGCTCATGCCGAACAGCGACTGCACGTCGCCGGCGACCAGCGGCAGGCTGTAGTCGCCCTCGCCGCTGCGGCGCGCCCGGTAGACCACCGCAGGCAGGTTGGCGGTCACTTCCTGCAGCCGCTGTTCCAGCGCGCGGCGCTGGCTGCTTTCGCGATGCAGCCTCCAGTAGCCGAAGGCATACACCAGGATCAGCGCCAGCGCGACCAGCAGCACCGGCACCAGCCAGCGCAACGGCGACCGTGCGGGCGGCGCGCGTGCTCCGCTGGGCGCCCACGTCGCACGGAGCGCGTCGCGCTGCGCGTCGTCCAGTTCCTGCAGCACGGTGTCGAAGGCGGCGACGGTGGCCGCACAGGCCGGCGCAGCCGCCAGCACCCAGGCATCATCGAAGCCGGCCGGCGCGGCGATCACCAGGGCATCGCTGCCGGGCCTGCGCAATGCGGCTTCCACTTCGCCCAACGTGGCAACCACCGCGTCCACCTGGCCGATGGCCAGCAGCTGCAGCGCATGATCGAGCGCGTCGACCTGCAGCAGCCATGCGCCCGGCGCCTGCTCACGCAGGTGGGCCGCCAGTGGCACCGTGTCGAGGCTGGCGACGCGGCGGCCGCGCAGACCGCCCAGTCCCTGCAGTGGCGTGTCGTTGCGACGGCGCACGATCACCTGTGACAGCTGCAGGTAGGGCCTGCTCACGACCCAGCCGTCGGGCACCTGCTCGCGCGGCCATCCCAGCACGGCCTGGGTACCGGCCGGCAGCGCCCCGGCCGCCCCGGCCGCGCCGGCCGCGGCGGGAAGCGGATGTGGACGCAGCGCGATCTGCTCGCCCAGCCGCCGCAGGTAGTCGGCAACCAGGCCGCCGGGCTGGCCCTGCGCGCTGAAGGACAGTGGCGGGCGGTCACTGGGCCAGGCCACGACCAGGGGCATGTCGCACCCGTCGGCACGCGTGATCATGGGCCACAGCAACAGGGCAGGCAGCACGATGCGGGATCGCAGCCACGGGCAGGAGCGTGCAATGGATGCGGCCGCAGGGCCGGCGGCATTCACGATGGGCATCCTCGAATCGCAGGCGGAGACGACGGCCGCGCAGCGGTACCGCTCTGCCTGCCACGCTAGCGACGCACGGCACAGCAACAATGAGGAAAGTTGCAAAGCGCGCAGAATTGGCCATTCGCGACATAAACTGCCGCTTCTACCAGCCCACGGAGCGTTCGATGCGTATCGGCCTGGCCGCCAACCGGCTCCACCACCAGGATGCGCGCGCCGCCCTGTTCCGCTGGCTGCGTGCCTGCGAACCGGGCCTGCGCGAACTGGGCATAACGCTGCACGCTGTCGGCCGCACCCATGATGCGATCGGGCGCCACGGCTTCCTCGACGGCTATGCCGGCCTCCATCGCTATCCCTACGGCCGCGAGGGCGGGCTGATGAAGCTGGTCGCCGAGGTGGTCGGCATGGGCCCGCAGCGCACGCTCGACGGTGCCATCTATCTGATCGATCCGGTCGATCCGTCCTCGGTGTTTCCCGAAGCGACCGCGCTCAAGCGGCAGTGCGTGATCCACGGCAAACCTTTCATTTCCACGGTAGCCACCGCACGCGACTGGATCGAGGTGGAGCGCGTGCACGCCGGCCTGCAGGCCGACGCCGGTGCCGACGATCTGCATGCCTTCGGTACCCAGACCCTGGCACTGATCGCGCATGATGCGATGAAGCCGGCGATGCTCGCCTTCGCCGACGAGCACTTCGACGTGCTGGCACGCTTCGGCGAGCGGGTGGCGACCGGGACCACCGGTCAGCGCCTCAACGAGCTGGCATGGAGCCGCGGCTGGCCCAGCGACACGCCCTGGGTGACGCGCTACCAGAGCGGACCGATGGGCGGCGATGCGCAGATCGCCGACCGCGTGCTGGAGGGCCGTTGCCAGCGCGCCATCTTCTTCGAGGACCCGCACGTGGCACGCCAGCACGAGGCAGACATCCAGCTGCTGGAACGCGCGGTGACCACGGTGACCGACCAGGCGGTGTGCATCACGGCTCCGGTGGTGGCAGCGCGCTGGGCGACGGCTGCCGCCCGGCGCGCTGGGTCACAGCGCTGACCACCTGCGCAGCTACGCCGGGCGCGCATCGATCGGCATGACCGCCGCACCCGTGGGAGAGGGTGCCGGGCCGCGGCGGCCATGCACGGGTGTCAGGCGGCCATGTTCAGTACCACGCGCCCGTCGATGGTGCCCGCGCGCATGCGGGCGAACACCTCGTTGATGTTTTCCAGGCGGTCGGTGCTGACCGTGGCCGCCACCTTGCCCTCGGCGGCGAACTGCAGCGACTCCTGCAGATCCAGCCGCGTGCCGACGATCGAACCGCGCACCGTCACACCATTGAGGACCATGCCGAAGATGTCCAGCGGGAAGTTGCCCGGTGGCAGTCCGTTGAGCGAGACCGTGCCGCCCCGCCGGACCATGCCCAGCGCCTGCTCGAAGGCCTTGGGCGATACCGCGGTGACCAGCGCCCCGTGTGCGCCACCGATCTCCTTCTTCAGGAATGCTGCCGGATCGGTCGTGCGCGCGTTGACCGTGACCTGCGCGCCCAGCCGCCGCGCGAGTGCCAGCTTGCTGTCCTCCACGTCGATGGCAGCCACGTTCAGGCCCATCGCACGCGCGTACTGCACCGCCATGTGGCCCAGGCCACCGATGCCGGAGATCGCCACCCAGTCACCGGGCTTCGTGTCCGTCACCTTCAGGCCCTTGTAGACCGTCACGCCGGCGCACAGCACCGGCGCGATCTCGACGAAGCCCACCTCCTTCGGAAGCAGGCCGACATAGTTGGCATCGGCCAGTGCGAACTCGGCGAAGCCGCCGTTGACCGAGTAGCCGGTGTTGCGCTGCGTCTCGCACAGCGTTTCCCAGCCGCCCAGGCAGTGTTCGCAATGGCCACACGCCGAGTACAACCAGGGGATGCCGACCCTGTCGCCTTCCTTGACATGCCCGACCCCGCCGCCCACGGCCACGATGTGCCCCACGCCCTCGTGGCCGGGGATGAACGGCGGGTCCGGTTTCACCGGCCAGTCGCCCTCGGCGGCGTGCAGGTCGGTGTGGCAGACACCGCAGGCTTCGATCCTGACCAGCACCTCGCCCGCCCCCGGGCGTGGTACCGGAACTTCCTCGATGACCAGTGGGCTGCCGAACTCGCGAACGACAGCGGCCTTCATGGTTCTGTTCATGGGTTTTCCTCCGTCGTGCGCTTGCAGACAGAGTGACGCCGGCACGAGGCCGGCGCTTTGATCCCGATCAAATCCTGGAAGATTGCCTGCCGGTTCAGCCCGCCAGCACGGACGCCTCGCGTGCCAGGCGTTCGATCGCGCCCCAGTCGCGGGTCTGCAGCAAGGCCGCCGTGGTCAGCCATGAACCGCCCACGCACAGCACGTTCGGCAGGTGCAGGAACTGCGCCGCGGTCTGGGCACTGATGCCACCGGTCGGGCAGAAGCGCACGTCGGCGAAGGGGCCGTGCCAGGCCGCCAGCAGTGCCGCGCCGCCGGCCTGCACCGCGGGGAAGAACTTGAAGGTATCCAGGCCATGCTCGAGGCCAAGGATCAGCTCGGACCCCGTGGCCACGCCCGGCAGATACGGCAGGTCGGCATCGCGCGCGGCCGCGTACAGCGTCGGCGTTGCGCCCGGCGACACCGCGAAGCGCGCACCTGCGGCCCTGGCCGCCTCCATCTGCGCGGGCGTCAGCACCGTTCCGGCCCCCACCACCGCGTCGGGTACGGCCTCGACCATTGCCCGGATGGCATCCATCGCACGGGGTGTGCGCAGGGTGACCTCGATCACCGGCAGACCGCCCCGGAACAGCGCCTGCGCCACCTGCACGGCATCGTCGACATCATCGGGGGTGAACACCGGAATCACCGGTGCCAGTTTCAGTACCGCGCGAACGCGCGGATCAGCGCCGGACATCGAATCGCTCCTCGCCCATCTGGGCCAGCACGTCAGCTTCGCTGACAGGATTGAAATCGCCGGGGATGGAATGCTTCAGTCCGCCGGCAGCCAGGCCGAAACGCACGGTGGCGTCGGCATCGAAGCCTGACAGGATGCCATGCAGGATGCCTGCCGCGAAGGCATCGCCGCCGCCGATGCGATCGATGATGCCGGTCAGCTGCCGCACGGGCGCCTGCGCACGCACGCCCTCGCGGCCCAGCAGCAGGGCGCCCAGCGCATGATGGTCCACGCTCAGCGCCTGCCGTTGCGTGCATGCCAGCCATTGCAGCCGCGGGAACGCGGCGAATGCCGCCGCTGCGGCAGCGTCCACGCGCTCCACGGCGCCGGCCTGGGTAAAGCGCTGGCCCAGGATCACTTCGATATCGCGGTAGTCGGCGAACACGATGTCAGCCTGGTCGAACAGGGCATGCAGGATCGCCTGCACGTCGCCGCCCCAGCGCTGCCACAGCGTGGGCCGGAAATTGCCGTCGAAGGAAACGCGCACGCCACTGGCACGCGCGGCGCATGCCGCCGCCAGCGTCGCCTCGGCCACCTGCGGCCCCAGCGCAGGGCTGACGCCGGACAGGTGCAGCCAGTCCGCGCCCTGCAGCAGCGCCGGCCAGTCATGATCGGCTGCAGTGCTGCGCGCGAAGGCTGAATCGGCCCGGTCGTACACCACCTCGCTGGCACGTTGCACCGCGCCGGTGGTGAGGAAGTACAGGCCCATGCGACCGTCCGCCACCTCGCGCACCGCCCGCGTATCGACGCCATGGCGGCGCAGTTCACCCAGTGCGTGCGCCCCCAGGGCATTGCCGGGCACCGTGCTGACCATGGCCACGTCATGTCCGAATCGGGACAGCGAGACACCCACGTTTGCTTCCGCCCCGCCCACGTGCACCTGCAGCTGCGGCGACTGCAGCAGCAGCTCGCGACCGGGCGCGCCGAGCCGCAGCAGCAGTTCCCCGAAACATACGATACGCCCCATCTCCACTCCTCCCCGCTTGCCGCCAGCATGTGAAACTGCACGGCGTGAATGTGTACCACGCGTCGGCGCGGCGTTTGGCCATCGGTGTCATTCTAGCCTTCCGATGCGCCCCACGCACCCGTAGAAACTGACGGAAGCATTGTCCTGCAAGCCTCTTGGAGACATTTCAGATCTGTTGCGGTGCAAGATGCCGGATCCGGGACGTGCTGCTAACGTCCGCTCTGACCAGCGGTGTCATCACGCTGAAACAGCCGCAGCACCAGACCTTTGGGAGAGGGGAAAGGCATGCAGTCTCGGAACCACCAAAAAAAGACACCGGTTACCTTGCTCGCTATGGCCGTCGGACTGGCCCTGGCGGCCAATGCGACCGCCCAGCAGCAGAGCAGCGCCGCCGGCGCCACGGACCTGGATACGGTCACCGTCACCGGCTACCGCGCCAGCGTGGAGAAGGCGCTGGACATCAAGCGTGGCGAGGCCGGCGTGGTCGACGCCATCGTCGCCGAGGACATCGGCAAGTTCCCGGATCTGAACCTGGCCGAGTCGTTGCAGCGCATCCCGGGTGTGGTCATCACCCGCGAGGCCGGCGAGGGCCGCAACATCTCGGTGCGCGGCCTCGGCCCGGATTTCACCCGCGTGCGCATCAACGGCATGGAGGCGCTGACCACCGTCGGCGCCGGTGATCAGAGCGGTGGTACCAACCGCGGCCGTGGCTTCGACTTCAATGTCTTCGCCTCCGACCTGTTCTCACAGCTGGTGGTGCGCAAGACCGCTTCGGCCGATGTCGAAGAAGGCTCGCTGGGCGCCACCGTCGATCTGCGCACGGCGAGGCCGTTCGACTATGACGGCTTCACCTTCGCCGCCAGCGGCCAGGCCGGCTACAACGCGATGGCGGAGAAGGCCGACCCGCGCATGGCCGCGCTGGTGTCGAACATCTTCGCCGACGGTACGTTCGGCGCCCTGCTGTCGGTGGCCTACTCCGAGCGCCAGGCGCTGGAGGAGGGCTCCAACACGGGCCGCTGGGCCAACGGCCCGAGCAACGGCAACTTCAGTGCCTCGTCCCCGTTCACCGCCGCGCGCAGTGCCGACGTCTACCACCCGCGCTTCCCGCGCTACGTGCAGATGGAACATGAGCAGAAGCGCCTGGGCGTGACCGGTACGCTGCAGTGGAAGCCCAGCGACGCGACCGAGATCTCGCTGGACGCGCTGTACTCGAAAATCGATGCCACCCGCGACGAGCACTACATCGAGGCGATTTCCTTCAGCCGCGGTGCCAACACCAGCCAGCCACGCCTGGCCGGCAAGCCGTCGATGATCGTCAGGAACGGCGTCATCGAGAACAACGCGCTGGTCTACGGCGAGTTCGACAACGTCGACATCCGCAGCGAGAACCGCCACGACGAGTGGAGCACCGAGTTCAAGCAGATCAGCCTCAACGGCCAGCACCGCTTCAGCGACGACTTCACCCTGTCCGGCAAGCTGGGGGTCTCGCGGTCCCGGCATGAGAACCCGGTGCAGACCACCATCATCATGGACAAGTACGACGTCGACGGCTACAGCTACGACTACCGGGGCAACAACCGCTCGCCGATCCTCAACTACGGCATCGATCCCACCGATCCCAACGGCTGGGAACTGGCGGAGATCCGCCTGCGACCGCAGTACGTGGACAATGATTTCGATACCGGCCAGATCGACTTCAACTGGAACATCAGCCCCGGCTTCCGCCTCAAGGGTGGCGTGCTGGCCAAGGATTACACGTTCAAGACCACCGAACTGCGCCGTGGCAGCGAGCTGGCCGTGCCCACCTTCGCCGATGGCAGCAGGATCGTTCCGGTGGACATGACCACGCAGGCCGGCCTGAAGGGCATCAGCGGCAATCCCTCGAACTGGGTGGTGCCGGACCTGGACGCCGTCGCCGATCAGTTCGACATCTACAGCAACAGCGGCATCTACGCCGTCGCACCGCGCGCCAACAACGTGCGCAGCGTGGAAGAGAAGGATCGCGGTGCCTACCTGATGGGTGAGTTCTCCACCGAGATCGGCTCGCTGCCGCTGTCCGGCAACGTCGGCGTACGCTATGTGCGCACCAAGCAGTCCTCCACCGGGCTGTCGACGCTGGCCAGTGGCACCACGTCCACCACCGCCACCCGCACCTACGACGACACCCTGCCCTCGTTCAACCTGGTTGCCGAAGTCACCCCCGATTTCCTGATCCGCCTGGGTGCGGCCAAGGTGATGACCCGACCCGGCCTGGGCAGCCTGACGCCGGGTGCCACTGTGGCCGTGGCTGGTGGCGCACGCACCATCTCCAGCGGCAACCCCAACCTGGATCCGACCCGCGCGACCAATGTCGATCTGAGTTTCGAGTGGTACTTCGCCGAAGGCGCCATGGCCGGCCTTGGCCTGTTCTACAAGGACATCGAAACCTCCGTACAGACGCTGCGCGAGAATCGGCCGTACACCGACAGCGGCCTGCCTGCCGAACTGCTGATCGGCACCGGCGCATCGCCGACCGATGAGTTCACCTTCACCCGTCCGGTCAACACCCCGGGTGGCGAGCTGTTCGGCGCAGAAGCGAACTACACCCAGCCCTTCACCTTCCTGCCGGGCAAGTGGGCCAACCTCGGTCTGCAGCTGAACTACACCTGGGTGGATTCGAAGATCCAGTACATCAACTCGGCCGGTCAGCCGGTGATGAAGAACGATCTGCTGGGCCTGTCCAACACCTCGTGGAATGCGACCCTGTTCTACGAAGGCACCACCTTCTCCGGGCGCATCTCGGCCACCAACCGCGATGACTACCTGACCCAGGTGCCGGGCCAGGAAACCGGCTTCAATCTGGACGGTTACCACGGCATGACCGGTACCACGGTCATCGATGCGTCGGTCCGTTACCGGATCAGTGACCAGCTGGAACTGAGCCTGGAAGGCGTGAACCTGACCAACGAAGCGTCCGATGAGTGGGTGTATTCGCCCGCGACCGGCCGCCTGCCGTTGCAGTACACCGAGACCGGCCGTCAGTTCCTGCTCGGCGTGCGCTACAAGTTCTGAGCAGCGCCGGCGATGCGCCGACCGGTGCATCGCCGTTCGCCACGACCGCTGCTGCGCCGCAAGGTGCCGTGGCGGCGTGGCCTTGCTACGGTCCGGCGGCCCTACGCCGGCTGTCGCCCGTTGAAAGGAAACATCTGATGCCGCATCGCTCGACCCTGTCCCGCTGCCTGCTGCTGGCAGTGGCCCTGGCTGCTGGCCCTGCGACAGCTGCCGATGGCCCAACCCTGCTGTTCCACGTCGACGCCAACCAGGGCCTGCAGGCCACCGTGGCGCACGGCGAGGCGATACCGAACTTCCGCGACAGGGTGGCGGTGGTCGATGACGGTGTACGCGGCAAGGCCATCCAATGGCAGGACGATGGCGTCCTGGCGTGGGATGCGCCGGGCAACATCCTGGCCCAGCGCGGCACCCTGGCCTTCGATTGGCGTGCGCGGTACGCGGTGGGCGAAGCCCCGTTCGTGATCTTCCGCGTCGGCTATGCCGATCACAGCAGCTGGGACATGGCGTGGCTGCGCATCGACTGGAACGGCCACGGTTTCGATGCGTTCGTCACCGATGCCAATCTTGCCCGCACCCGCGTCTCGTTCCGCATGGACACGCCGCCACGCGCGGACCAGTGGCTGCATCTGGCCTTCGCCTGGGACGAGGACCAGGGTGTACGCCTGTTCATCGATGGACGCGAAGTGGCCCGCGCGCAGACCACCGGCGACTACGATGCCGCGCTGGACCAGCTTGGCCTGGCCGGTCGGGTGATGGCACCGTACCAGGTACAGAGCCGTTACAACTTCCTGCGCGGCAGCGATTTCCAGCACATCCGCATCTACGACCGCATGCTCGATGCGCCGGCCGTGGCGGCGCTGGCCCGTGGCGTTACGCCCACCACCGCCGAGGTTCCCGAGGCAGGCCTGCGTGCCTGGCGCCATCGCTTCGGCTGGGACGGCACCGCACCACCGGCGCTGACCGCGCCGACCACCCGCATCCGCAAGGTCGAATTCGCCGACACCCGCGACCTGAAGGCGTGGATGTGGAAGGCCACCGACGGCATCGCCGAGACCACATGGCCCGGCGTCTACAACCGCTCGCGGCTGCCCGGACGCAACGACTACTTCCAGCTGCCGGACTGGAACACCTACGTGGAGGGTGGAAAGCACCTGGACCTGACGCTGCCGGACGGCGAGACGGTCAACCGCATCGAGATCCGCGGCGCGGCCTTCGGCACGCTGGCACATGGCAGCGACGCCGCGCACGCCACCCGCACCCTGTTCACCCGCCCGCGCGGCGTGGTGCGCAGCGTCGATCCGATCCCGTCCCTCGGCGGCGGCGTGCTGCGCTTCAGCAACGTCGAGCAGGAAACGCCGATCCAGGAAATCTGGGCCTACGCCGTGAGCGAGGGCAGCGAGCCGGACGGCACGGTCAAGCAGACCTACACGATCGACAGCCAGGCGCTGCCTGACTACACCAATCTGGATGCCCTGCGCCGCTACATCGACGGTCGCTATCCCGAGGCCGAACGCAGCACGGTGATGGCGCTGCCCAAGGGGGCCGGCTCACGCCGCCGCGATGCCGGTACCCTGCCCGCGCAGCCGCGCCCGATCGTGCACGTGCTCATTCCTTCCGGGGTAGGCGATGCGCCGCCCGACCAGCCGCTGATCCGCAGCTGGGCCTACAGCTGGGAGAACATGCACGACGGCCTGGACGGCGTTGCCATCGATCTTCCCGCGCTGGATCTGGCGGCCACGCATGAAGGCCTGATCCCGCTCAACATCCGCATCAAGGACCCGATCTGGCCGGCGCGCGACATGATCGACGTGTCGGTCTCGGTGCAGCCGGGACAGAAGCGCACCCTGTGGCTGGATCTGCGCGACCGCATCCTCACCCCTGACAGCCTGTGGTTGAGCATCGCCTCGGCCGCGCCCGGCTTCGATGCCCGGGCGCTCGATGGCGCGCAGATCCGGCTGGTGTTCAAGCCGCGCGCCGAAGCGCTGAAGGAGCACGTGGCCGACCGCTTCAACCAGGTGCGCGACAACTGGGGATTCCTGGTGGAGGAGCACACCACCTCCAAACGACAGCGCCTGTATGCGCGCGTCTACGCCGATCTGAGCGACCTGCTGCGGGTCGATCCGGACCACGCACTGGGGCGGCAGTACTGGAACTACATCAGCTACAACAGCCAGGGCCGGCCGCCCTACTCCGCACCGGCGGTGCCCGCCGGTGTGCCGGCCTGGGCCTTCCACCAGGTGCAGGACCTCGCACAGGTGCGTCGCTTCGTCGACTGGTGGATCGACCATCGCCAGGTGCCCTACGGCGACTTCGGCGGCGGCATCTCCGATGATTCCGATCTCACCCAGCAGTGGCCGGGCCTGGCGCTGATGGGCGTGCAGCCGGACCGCCTCAATGCCTCGCTCACCGCCCTGTCCGATGCGGTGTATCGCAATGGCATGTTCAGCAACGGCCTGAGCACCATCGAAACCGATGAGCTGCATGCCTACGAAGAGGGCATCAACACCAACAGCGCGATGCTGTACCTCAACTGGGGCGATCCGCTGACGCTGGAACGGCTGATGGAGACGGTCAAGGCATTCGACGAGCGGATCATCCTGCCCAATCCGCAGGGACACCTGCTGTTCTCCAGCAACTGGTTCGGCGGCAACAGGATCTACCGCGAACCGAACTGGCAATGGCAGAAGCCGTATTCGTTCCCGGTGCTGCACCCCGCGTTCCTGCTGGGCCAGTACAACGCCGATCCGACCGGGCGCCGGCTGGTGACCGGCCTGGCCGACAGCTACCTCGCCCATGCCGGCACGGACGCGAAAGGACGCTTCACCCTGCCCAACGAGATCCACTGGGCCACCGGCGCCACCCGCGGCGGTGAACTCAACGACGGTTCCGGCGGCGGCGACACGCTGCATACCTTCTGGGCCGCCTGGCGCTGGACCGGCGATACGAAGTACCTGCAGGCGCTGGACTATCGCGTGGCACGCGGGGGACCGGGCGCGCTGGCCAATCTCGGCGAGAACATCGTCGAGGTGCTGGGACGCCAGCAGGACTGGTATCCGCAGCTGACTGCCGAAGCCGACGCCGGAAAGACCGGTTTCGCCAGCCTGATGGCCTGGCAGGCCAGTGGTGACCTGAAGTACATCGATGCACTGCATGCCGAAGGACTGCAGGCGAAGGTGCTGCGGGCCTACATGAACACCGAGGGCCACTGGTGGTCCGATCGCGTGGAAGCACCCAGCGAGTTCCTGCAGCGTGCCCGGCTGGGGGGCATCGCGCTCAAGCGCAACCAGAGCTGGCCCGGGCATACGGTCAGCTGGCGCTTCGATCGCGACGGTGCCGCCGAACAGGTTGCACTGCTGGTGCATGCGCCCTCGCGCGAGCGCTTCACCATCACCAGCCACAATCTGGGTAACCGCACCATCAGTGCCGACATGACCGGCTGGAACGTTGCCAGCGGCACGTGGCGCATCCGTGCCGGCGTGGATGCCGATGGAGATGGACGCATCGATGGCACGCCGACGGAGCGCACGGTGCGGCTGGAAACCAGCAGCGCGGTGCCGATGCAGTTCCGTCCCGGGCGCACGGAACTGTTCGAGTTCGAGCGCGTCGTCGCCGGCAGCCCGGTGGAAACACGCGCCGACCTGGGCGTCGGCCGCGGTGATGTGCAGGTGGACGGCCAGCGTGTGCGGGTGACCGTGCACAGCCTGGGCCACGTGGCCACCGGCGCGGGCGTGGCGATCCTGGAAGACACCACGGGCCGTGAGATCGCGCGTGCCGATGTGCCCGCGATGGCGGCACCCGATGACCTGGAACCGAAGACCGCCCACGTGACACTGATGATCCCCGCCGGTCATCGGGGTGGCCTGCGAGTGCGCGTGGCCCTCGCTGACGGTGGCGAGGAAGTGACCCTGCTCAACAACGTCGTGGACGTGCCGCGCTGAACGCGGCGGCCGGCGCGGGCTATGCCGCGTCGGTCTCCATCCGCTTCACCCGTCGCTGGTACCAGTCATCGCCCAGCGGCTCGAACACCGCGCTGCGCTCCATCACGCCCTGGTAGACGTGCAGCGACACGGCCACGTCGGCATCGCTGGCATTGCGCAGCGTGTGGTATTCATGCGGGGGAATCAGGCTGCCGGCGCTGCCGCGCTGGCCGTACAGCGTCGGCTGCGCGGCAAAGCGGTGGCGAGTGCCCTTCCGCTCCAGCAGCGCATACGGCGTGACCAGCAGTTCGCCCTGCCAGACGCCTTCCACGCACCACATCGCATCGTGATCGTGCAGCGGCGTACCCTGCCCCGGGCCCCAACACATGGCGATGACGCTGTACCCCAGGGTCCGGCTGCGGTGCAGTTCACGACGTGCGTAGTGACCACGCACCGGTCGCCGTACACACGGCGGCAGCTGTATCGAAGGATCGGTGATGGCATCACGCAGCACGCGCTGCAGGCCCTCGGTGATCGCGTGCGGATCCGCCAGTGCTACCGCACCATCAATGGCGGCAAGCAGGCGCTCCCGGCCGGCGAACGGCAGTGGCGTGAACGTGTCTCCCATGACCCGACTCTAGCCGAGCGGAGTTAACAGAATGTTTGTGCTGCGGTGTCATCACTGCGTGCCGCGCTGCACGAAAGGCACTTTTCCGTAGAGCGCGCGCTCGCCTGCGCGCGGATCGTCAACCGCGCGACTGGTGCGATCGAACAGCATTGTCCGCCGTTGCGGCAGCGTATAAGGGGCCCATTGCGACAATCCGGCGTGATTGGGGTCGCCGCTGCGGGCGAAGGCGATCAAGGCCTCGCTCATGGTCGCCGCCAGCGCACGCGCATCATCGCCCCCCCCGGTGCGCGCGCCCGGCAGCCCTGCGTTGTCAAAGACCAGCGGGATGTCCAGCGTATGGAAAGCACGCAGGCGCCCCTCCTCCACCGGCGACCCCCAATCCAGCTGGTACGCCCAGGTCGGTGCTGCGCCCGCGGGCTGGCGCGCCCGCGCTTCCAGTTCCTCCACCGCTCCGCGCCAGCTGCGGCCAGCCGTGGTTGCAGCAAAAAACACTTCGGACGGCGTGTAGTGCGGATACAGGCGGCGATACTCGGCGATCACGGTCTCCGGCCGCAGATCGACGAACTGCTGTCGTTCGAGCTGTGCCGGCAGTGTTTCCCAGGTCAGGGCGAAGTTGGCGGGATCGTTGCCGAGGAACGCGCGGGTCTCGTCGCGGGTGTTGCCGATCACCATCGGAATCGCCGCCGACTGCTGCGGCGCCTGTGGCCAGAACGGATGCACTGGCAGCACCACATCGTCCAGCACCGGGCCGAAGTACAGCGACGTGCTTTCCACGCGCGAGGGATCACGCGCACGGGTGGCTTCCAGCAATATGTCGACCGGCAGATCCAGCAGGGCCTGCACATCACGTGCAGCAACGGCCTGCATCGCGATCGCAGCCCGCTGCGCGGCCGCGCGCGGTCCGGCAGCGGTGACCTGCTGGCCACTCATCGTCCACGCGCGGTGGAACAGCCCTCGGGCCGCAGGCATCGCCATCAGCGTGGCGATCTTGGCGCCCCCGCCGGACTGCCCGAATACCGTGACGTTCGCCGCGTCGCCACCGAAGACCGCCGCGTGCTGCCGCACCCACTGCAGCGCCTGTACCAGGTCGAGCTGGCCGACGTTGCCCGAGGCGGCGTAGCGCGGATCGCCCAACGCCCCCAGGTAGAGATAGCCGAACGTGTTCAGGCGATGATTGAGGGTGACCACCACCACATCGCCGCGGCGGCACAGCGCAGCGCCGTCGTACAGCGGATCACTGCCGGACCCGTTGTTGAATCCACCGCCGTGCACGTACACCAGCACCGGCCTGCGTCCACCGTCGCCGAGCGCGGGTGTCCACACATTGAGGAACAGGCAGTCCTCGCTGCCGGGCCCTTCGCTGCCGCCCTGCGGTGCGGCCGGACCGTACTCCAGTGCATCGGCGATGCCGCGCCAGGCAGCTTCATGCCGCGGCGGCTGGAAGCGGTGTTGAGCGGTGTCGGCACCATAGCGAAGCCCACGGAACACCAGTACCCCGTGCTCGCGCTGGCCACGCACACGCCCGCCACGGACCCGGGCCAATGGCAGGCGGTCGTCGCGGACACCCGGCACGCTGGCCAGCGTTGGCAATGCGGTGAAGGCAGCCGTAGCGGACGCGGTGGCCAGCGCCCAGCGGGCGCTGTCGCGCAGGAACCGCCGGCGCTGCAGGTCGGCCGGCGCATCGTTCATCGCGCGTCCTCCGCAGGGCCAAGCCAGCGTTGTGCGAGCAGCGGCCAGAGTGCCAGCGTCGACCGCGCGGGGATGTCCATGCCAAAGCCGTGGCCGCCATGGGCGAAGACGTGCAGTTCGTGCTCGACACCCGCACCCGCCAGTGCCTGCGCCATGAGTTCACTGTTGCGCACCGACACCACGGCGTCGTCGGCGGCGTGGACCAGCAGCGTCGGCGGCATGTCGCCGCGTACCCGCTGCTGCATCGAATAGTCTGCCTGCAGCGAGGTACCCGGATGCTCGCCCAGCAGGCGGGCACGCGAGCCGCTGTGCGCATGCGCGCCCATGTCGATCACCGGGTAGACCAGCACGGCACGGCTCGGGCGGGCGCTCAGCCGGTCGAGGTCATCCCGTGCGGGATGGACGGCGATGTCGAAGCCGGTGGCCAGCCGCGCCGCGACGTGGCCGCCCGCCGAGAAGCCCATCACCGCCACGTCGTTCGCGTCCAGCCCGCGCCGTCGCGCCTGGTCGCGCACCACCCGCAGCGCGCGCTGCGCGTCGGCGAGCGCGGCCTGTCGGTCGCGCCCCGGCTGCGGCAGGCGGTAGCGCAGGACGAACAGGGTGTAGCCGGCGCCGTCCACCCAGAACGGAACCAGCGCGCTGCCCTCCTTGTCGATCACCACCCGCTGGTAGCCGCCGCCGGGGATCACCAGCAGGGCCCGGCCGTTCGGCCGGGCGGGTGTGTACACCTGCAGAGAGGGCGCGTCGATCTGGTCGGCGTAGCGGTCCGGGCGTGCAGGGTCCGCACTGCGCTCGACCACCCGCGTCGGACGTGCGGGGCCGGTTTCGCCCGGCACTGCGCCTGCCGGCCACAACGGCAGCTGCTCGCCGGGCAACGCCTGGGCCACACGCTCGCCTTCGCGCAACGACGTGTCGACCGCGCAAGCGGGTGCCGCCGGCAGCAGCAGGGACAGGCACAGCAACACGATGGGCAGACGCATGACTGACGGGGCTCCAACAGGACAGGACAGGGCGCTGGCGGCGTCGGCAAAGACGGCGTGATGCGCTGCCGCTTGCGTGATGACACCGGTTTACCATATACACGTCCTGCAGACGCTGTCGATAGGCAGCGCAACAACGCCAGAGGGAGACGTTCTTGAGCAACGAACACGGCACACATGGGCACACGCCGCCGGCCGATGCGGCCGCGATTGCCCAGGCCTTCACCACCGCACGCCTTGCGGGCCAGGCACTGAAGGCGTTCCCGGGCGACATCCCGGCGGACCTGGTCGCGGCCTACCTGGTCCAGGACCTGGCCATCGCCCGCTGGAACCAGCCGGTGGTCGGCTGGAAGGTCGGCTACATCGCTGCCGAACGCCGCGATGCGTCCGGGGACGAACGGCTGCTGGGCCCGATCTTCAAGCCTCAGCTCAAAAATGCTACCGGTGGAACAACGGATGTCCCGGTGTTCGTCGGTGGTTTCGCCGCGATCGAGGCCGAGTACGTGCTGGAACTGCTGGAGGATGCCCCCGCCGACCAGCTGCACTGGTCGCCGGAACAGGCTGAAGCGTTGCCGGCCCGCCTGTACCTGGGTGTCGAAGTTGCCAGCAGCCCGCTGGCAACGATCAACGAGCTGGGCCCGCGCGTGGTGGTATCCGACTTCGGCAACAACAACGGCCTCGTGCTGGGGCCGGAGATCGGCAACTGGACGTCCCTCGATGAGTCGGCGTTGCGCGCCGAGACCCTGATCGAGGGTGAGGTGGTCGGGGTCGGCGGCGCGAGCCGCCTGCCCGGTGGCCTGCGCGCGGCGTACGCGTTCGCGTTGTCCCGTTCCGCGCTTCGCGGCCGGCCCCTGCGGCGTGGCGACCTGATCGCCACCGGCAATGCGACCGGCATCCACGACATCCAGGCAGGACAAACGGCGCTGGTGCGCTTCGCCGGCTTCGGCGAGATTGCCTGCAGGGCCGTGCCGGCCGGGTAAGCCGCGGCACGATCCAGTGAACACGCGCGGGAGGGCGCAGATGATCACACGACGACATTTCCTGGCCGGTGGCGCCACTGCACTTGCCACTCCCCTGCTCGCCGCCTGTGGCCGCGGGCCGGGCCCTGACGCAGCCGGCGGCCAACTGCTGACGGCGACCGATGTGCACGTGGCCGATTACCCCACCGTGACAGCGGTGAAGTGGATCGGGGAGACCCTGCAGCGTGAGACCCAGGGACGCCTGCGTCTGCGCCAGTACCACTCGGGCCAGCTCGGCCGCGAGTCCGAAGCGATCGACATGGCCCGCTTCGGCGCCATCGACATCACCCGTGTCTATGCGGGCGCGCTGAACAACGCGTTTCCGCTGACCCAGGCGCTGTGCCTGCCCTACGTGTTCGAATCGGTGGCGCATCAGCGGGCAGCGCTTGATGGCGGCGTGGCCGATGCCGTGCTGCGCGGCTTCGAACGCCGCGACCTGGTCGGCCTGGCCATCTACGATTCCGGTGCGCGCTGCTTCTACAACACCCGGCATCCGATCACGCAGCCCGGTGACCTGCACGGGCTGAAGCTGCGCGTCGCATCATCGGACATCTTCATCCAGCTGATGCGGCTGCTCGGCGCCAACCCGACGCCGATGTCGCTGGGCGATACGTTCTCCGGCATGGAGACGCACATGATCGACGGTGCCGAGAACAACATGCGCAGCTTCCACTCCAGCCGTCACTTCGAGGCTGCGCACTACTGGTCGCAGAGCGATCACTCCTATGCACCGGACGTGCTGCTGATGTCACGCGCCAGTTTCGAGCGGCTGCAGCCGGATGACCGCCAGCTGCTGCTGGAGACCGCACGTGCGTCGGTGAAGGTGATGCGCGACCAGTGGGATGCCTCCGAGGATGCGGCACGACGCGCGGTGCTGGCGTACGGCGTGAAGGCCAACGAGGTCGACATGCCGGCGTTCCGCGCCGCCGCGCAGCCCCTGCTGCAGCAGTACCTGCAGCACGCGGAAATCGCCGCGCTGGTCGATCGCATCCGCGGTGCAGCCTGAGGACACAGCCATGACCGAAACGACGACATTTTCCCCACCCGGCCCCGGGCAGCGCCTGCTGGACCGCGTCGCCGACATTGCCATCTACACCGCCGTGGCGGCCCTGCTGGGGCTGGTGGTGGTGCAGGGCTGGCAGGTCTTCGCGCGCTATGTGATCAACGATTCCCCGAGCTGGACCGAACCGGTGACCCTGCTGCTGCTCAGCACCGCGATGAGCCTGGGCGCGGCCTGTGGCGTGCACACCAACCGCCACTTCGGCTTCTTCCTGCTGCATGCCTACATGGCGCCGGCGCTGCGCCGCGCTGTGGACGTGCTGGTGCAACTGGTGGTGGCCGTGCTGGGCGCGTTCATCGCAGTGTGGTCGGCCGAGCTTCTTCTCGACGGCCTGGACATCAAGACCGCCGGTGCCGAGCTTCCGCAGAGCATCAACTACCTGCCGCTGGCGCTGGGCGGCGTGCTGATGGTGGTGTTCGCGCTGAACCGTGCGTGGAAGGCCACGCAGTCCACGCCGGCAGACGCTGCCGCCGATGACGCTGAAGGAGATCGTTGATCCATGGGTATCGCCATTCTGTTCTCGGTGTTCGCAGTGTTCCTGCTGCTGGGCGTGCCGGTGGCCTACGCGCTGGCTGCGGCCGCCCTTGCCACCCTGCTCTACCTGGACATCCCGTCCATCGTTCTGGTCCAGCAGATTTCGGCAGGTACCGGGTCTGCATCGCTGATCGCCATTCCACTGTTCATCTTCGCTGGCGAGATCATGATGCGCGGCGGCATCTCCGAGCGCCTGATCGCGCTGGCGTCCTCGCTGGTGGGGCGCTTGCGTGGTGGCCTGGGCCAGGTTTCGATCCTGTCTTCGCTGTTCTTCGGCGGCGTCTCCGGCTCGGCCATCGCGGATGTCTCGGCGGTGGGTGGCACGATGATTCCGCAGATGGTCAAGCGCGGCTATGACCGCGATTTCGCCGTCAATGTCAGCATCACCGCCGCCCTGGTCGCGCTGCTGGTTCCGCCCTCGCACAACCTGATCCTGTTCTCGGCCGCAGCCGGTGGCGGCCTCTCGATCGCCGATCTGTTCGCGGCCGGCATCGTTCCGGCATTGCTGATGACGCTGGCATTGATGATCACCGGCTACGTCGTCGCGCGCCGCCGCGGCTATGGCGTGGAGGTGTTCCCGGGCTGGCGCGCGGTGATGCTGCGGATGATCTCCGCCCTGCCCGGCCTCGGTCTGGTCGCGCTGATCTTCGTCGGCATCCGCGCTGGCATCTTCACTGCGGTGGAAAGCGCGGCGATCGCCGTGGTGTACGCACTGCTGGTGACCACGGTGCTGTACCGGCAACTGCGCTGGCGCGAGTTCTTCGCCACGGTCGTCCACGCCGCACGCAGCACCGGCGTGATCCTGTTCGTGATCGCCACCGCTGCGGTATTCGGCTGGCTGCTGGCCTACCTGCAGGTGCCGGCGGCGGCGGTGGATTTCCTGCAGTCCTTCGCGCACAGCCAGTTCATGGTGCTGCTGATGATCGTGGTGATGCTGTTGCTGCTGGGAACCTTCATGGACCTGGCACCGATGATCCTGATCTGCACGCCGATCTTCCTGCCGGTGGCGCGCGCGTACGGCATCGATCCGATCCACTTCGGGCTGGTGCTGGTGCTGACCGGCGGCCTGGGCCTGGTGACACCGCCGGTGGGCTCGGTGCTGTTCATCGGTACCGCCATCGGCAAGATCAGCGTGGGCCAGAGCATGCGTACCATCTGGCCGTTCTGGTTCGCTGCGCTGGGCGTGCTGCTGGTGGTCACCTTCTTCCCTGCCCTGTCGCTGTGGCTGCCGGCCACGCTGCGCAGCTGAGCCGGAGACCGCTGCCATGCACCGTCCGCTTCGCCGCATCCCTGCCGTGGCCCTGGCCAGCCTGCTGCTGGCCGCGCTTCCGGCGCTGGCCTCCGGCCCGGCCTCACCAACCTGGGCACGTGGGCTGGAGAACCAGCGCCAGGCCGATCTCGGCGACGGCACCTACCTGAACCCGGTGCTGGCCGGCGACCGCCCCGATCCGTCGGTACTGAAGGACGGACAGGACTACTACCTGACCCTGTCCTCCTTCGACGCCTATCCCGGCCTGCCGATCTGGCATTCGCGGGACCTGGTCAACTGGCAGCCGCTGGGTCATGCCATCACCCGCAACGTGGGTGCGATCTGGGCACCGGACATCGTCAAGCACCAGGGTCGCTACTTCATCTACTTCCCGGCCCGGACCGGCGAACACCGCAGCAACTTCGTGGTGTGGGCCGATGACATCCGCGGGCCGTGGAGCGATCCGATCGACATCGGTCTGGGCGGCTACATCGACCCCGGCCATGCGGTGGGCGAGGACGGCAAGCGCTACTTGTTCCTCAGCGGAGGCGACTATGTGCAGCTGGCCGATGACGGGCTGAGCGTGGTCGGCACACCGAAGCATGTCTACGACGGCTGGCGCTATCCGCAGAGCTGGGATGTGGAAGCCTATGCGCAGGAAGGACCGAAGATCCACTTCCGCGAGGGCTGGTACTACATGACCACCGCCGTGGGAGGCACCGCCGGCCCACCCACCGGGCACATGGTGATCACTGCGCGCTCGCGTTCCATCCATGGGCCCTGGCAGAACGCACCGAACAATCCGATCACGCGCACGCAGTCGGCGTCCGAGCCGTGGTGGTCACGAGGCCACGCGACAGTGATCGAAGGCACCGACGGTCGCTGGTGGATGATGTATCACGGGTATGAGAACGGCTTCTGGACCCTGGGCCGGCAGACCCTGCTGGACCCGATCGAGTGGACGGACGATGGCTGGTTCGTTGCCAGGGGCGGTGACCTCGGCCAACCGCTGCGCAAGCCTTCCGGAAGCGCCCTGGCACCGCACGGCATGGCGCTTTCGGATGATTTCCGCGGCGGCAGGCTCGGGCCACAGTGGGCGTTCTTCAACCCGGGCAGTGACGAATACCAGCGCCTGCGCTTCAGCGGCGATGGGCTGGTGATGCAGGGCAAGGGCAGTGCGCCGCGCGATGCGTCTCCGCTGACCACCATCGCCGGCGATCCGGCCTACCAGTTCGAGGTGGAGCTGGAGGTAGCGCCGGGCGCAGTCGGGGGCGCGCTGCTGTTCTACAGCGACCGTCTTTATGTGGGCGTGGGCAGCAACGGCGAGCAGTTCATCATGCACCGTTACGGCGAGGAACGCCCTGCCCGGCTTGCGCCCAGCGAGCGCGGCGGGCGGCTCTGGCTGCGCGTCACCAACAACCGCCATATCGTCACCTTCCATACCAGCAGCGACGGCCGGACCTGGCAGAAGTACCCGGTTCAGATGGAAACCTCGGGTTACCATCACAATGTGGCTGGTAAGTTTCTCGCCCTGAAGCCGGCGCTGTACGCTGCCGGTGACGGTGCGGTGACCTTCCGCAGCTTCCGCTACCGCGCGCTGGACTGAGTGCGCGGCCGGAAATCCCCCGACTTACCTGGTCCATTACATGTCAGTGCGCAACAAGAATGATGCCGCCACGCCGGCATTGGCCAAAGGCAAGGCAGCCACGATCAACGACATCGCGCGACTGTCCGGAGTGTCCAAGAAAACGGTTTCAAGGATCATCAACAACTCACCGCTGGTGCGCAAGGACACGCGCGACAAGGTAGAGGCCCTGATGCGCGAGGTGGGCTATACGCCCGATCCGCTGGCGCGCGGCCTGGCCTTCCGTCGATCCTTCCTGATCGGCATGGTCTACGACAACCCCACCGCGCAGTACATCGTGGACATGCAGTACGGTGCACTCGACGCGCTGCGCGGTTCCAGCTTCGAGCTGGTCGTGCATCCCTGCGACAGCCGCAGCCCGGGCTACATCGACGGCGTGCGCCGCTTCGTGCAGCAGCAGAAGCTGCATGGGGTGATCCTGGTGCCGCGTGCCTCCGAGGACCAGGCGCTGGCGGACATGCTGGATGAGATCGGCTGCCGCTTCACCCGCGTGGCCGCGCTGCCGCTGGACGAGAGTTCGCAGATGGTGGTCACCCACGATCGTGACGGCGCCGCCGAAGCGGCCGACTACCTGCTCTCGCTGGGCCACCGCGACATCGCCCTGGTGACCGGGCCCAGCGCCTATCGTTCGGCGCACGAGCGTACCGCCGGCTTCATTGATGCGCTGTCGCAGCGTGGCATCGAGCTGCCCAAGGACCGCATCATCGAGGCGGGCTACACCTTTGAATCGGGCGTGGCCGCCGCCGAGAAGCTGCTGCTGGGCAAGCGCCGGCCGACCGCGATCTTCACCGGGAACGATGAAATGGCGGCGGGCATCTACAAGGTGGCGCTGCGTGCAGGCATCAACATCCCGCGCCAGCTGTCCATCATCGGCTACGACGACAGCCCGCTGGCCTCGCGCCTGTGGCCGTCGCTGACCTCGGTACGGCGCCATACCCGCGATACCGGCCGCACCGCTGCGGCGATGCTGATCCAGCCCGACGGCCAGCCAGCGCTGCAGATCGCCAGCGTGCGCCCGCACCTGATCGTACGCGACTCCTGCCAGCCGCCGGAGGACTGATCCGGCGGGGATCAGTCCGGTAGCCCGCAGGCCTGCCTGCGACTCCGTTGAAGCCGCCTCACCTTGCCGCGACCGTTGAGCGCTATCGTGCGGCGCAAAATGACACCGGTTACCAACGTAGCTAGAATCCCCCTGAACCGTGCCGGGGCCGAATGATCGGCCCGCCCCCTGCTCTGGAGATGCCATGTACTGCAAGACCCACTACGCCACCCATCCCGACGCCATCAAGGGCGCCAGCAACGACCAGCTGCGCGAGCTGTACCTGCTCGACGGCCTGTTCAACCCCGGCCAGGTGACGCTGAAGTACACCCACTACGAGCGCTTCGTACTCGGTGGCGCGGCGCCCCTGGATGCGCCGCTGGCGCTGCCGGTGCAGACCGAACCGGCGTCGGCCGCCGGCCATCCGTTCCTGGAGCGTCGCGAGCTGGGCGTGATCAACGTCGGCAGCGGTACCGGTACGGTCACCGTCGACGGCACCGTCTACACGCTGGGCCCGAAGGATGGCCTGTACGTGGCGATGGGCAGCAAGGACGTCGTGTTCGCCTCGCAGGACGCCGCCAACCCCGCTCAGTTCTACCTGGCCTCGACCCCGGCCCATGCGCGCTTTGAAACCAAGCAGCTGTCGATCAAGGACGCGGTAGCGCTGGACCGCGGCGCGCTGGAGACCAGCAACGAGCGCACCATCTACCAGTACATCGTGCCGGCCACCTGCCAGTCCTCGCAGCTGCTGCTGGGCCTGACCGTGCTCAAGCCCGGCAGCGTGTGGAACACCATGCCGCCGCACCTGCATGACCGCCGCAGCGAGGTCTATTTCTACTTCGACCTGGGCGACAACGACCGCGTGTACCACTTCATGGGCGAACCGGACGCGCAGCGCCACATCGTCATCCAGAACAACGAAGCCGTGGTATCGCCGCCGTGGTCGATCCACATGGGTGCCGGTACCAGCAATTACGCCTTCATCTGGGCGATGGGCGGCGAGAACCTGGATTACACCGACATGCACGTGCTGGACATCTGCCAGCTCAAGTAAGTCCTGCCTGGCCGCCGCGCACGCGTGCCGGTGGCCGTTCGCCTGCATCACGCACACCTCTACCAAGGAACGCACACGCAATGGCCAATCCCTTCAGCCTGGAAGGCAAAGTCGCTCTGGTAACCGGTGGTAATACCGGTCTGGGCCAAGGTATCGCGGTTGCGCTGGCCACCGCCGGCGCCGATGTCGCCGTGGCCGGCATCGCGCCGCCCACCGAAACCATCGAGAAGATCACCGCGCTCGGCCGACGCTGCCTGGCGGTGGAAGCCAACCTGATCAGCATCGAGCCGGTCGAGCGCGTGGTGCGCGAAACCATCGAGGGACTGGGTGGCCTGGATATCCTGGTCAATAATGCCGGCCTGATCCGCCGCGCCGACGCGGTGGAGTTCAGCGAACAGGACTGGGATGACGTGATGAACGTCAACCTCAAGTCGGCGTTCTTCATCTCGCAGGCGGCGGGCCGTCATTTCATCGCCCAGGGCAGCGGCAAGATCATCAACATCGCCTCGATGCTGTCGTTCCAGGGCGGCATCCGGGTGCCGTCGTACACCGCCAGCAAGAGCGGCATCGCCGGCATCACCCGCCTGCTGGCCAACGAATGGGCCGGCAAGGGCGTCAACATCAACGCGATCGCGCCGGGCTACATGGCCACGGACAACACGGCGGCCCTACGTGCCGATGCCGACCGCAACAAGGCGATCCTGGATCGCATTCCGGCCGGCCGTTGGGGCACGCCGGAGGATCTGGCCGGCGCGGCGGTATTCCTGGCATCCAGCGCATCGGATTACATCAACGGCGCCGTGCTGCCGGTCGATGGTGGCTGGTTGGCGCGCTGAGGCACACCGGTCTGTAGAGCCGAGCCCATGCTCGGCTGTCGCGCTCTGATCGAAAAACAGCCGAGCATGGCTCGGCTCTACAGGAGTGCCGCGATGCGAAGGCTGTTGCTGTTGTTGCTGCTGTCGTGCACCACCGCGCAGGCGGCGCCGGTGCGGGTGTTCATCGCAGGTGACTCCACCGCGGCCGAGTACGGCCCCGAGCGCGCGCCGCAGGCGGGCTGGGGCCAGGCCCTGCAGAGCTACCTCGATCCGGCGCGGTTCGAAGTGCGCAACCACGCCCGGGGAGGCCGCAGCACGCGCAGCTTCATCGATGAAGGCCGCCTGGATGCGATCGCCACCGAGCTGCGCCGTGGCGACGTGCTGCTGATCCAGTTCGGCCATAACGACGCCAAGTTCGAAGATCCCACGCGCTATACCGATCCGGACAGCGACTATCCGCGCCTGCTGATGCGTTACGTGCAGGTGGCGCGTGACAAGGGCGCCACGCCGGTGCTGGTCACGCCGGTGGCGCGGCTGCTGTATGACTTCGGTTCGCTGCTGGACACACATGCGCGTTACACGCGGGCGATGCAGCAGCTGGCCGCGCGCGAGCGCGTTGCCCTGATCGAACTCAACGACCGCAGCACGCGCTGGATACGCGCGCTGGGCGAGCAGGGTGCACGACCCTACTTCCTGTTCGTGCCCGAGCAGGGCAAGGCCGACGGCACCCACTTCAGCGTGGCCGGCGCCAACGCCGTTGCCTGCCTGGTGCTGCGCGAGTGGAGGGTGCTGCAGCCGGGGCTGGAAGATGCACTCGTGCGCGACATCGACTGTGACGTGGGCGCGGCGGCGGAGCAGGGCGGGCAACCGGCGCAGGCATCGCGCGTGGTCCATGAGCATGACATCGCCATCCTCCAGCCCGGCCCGCATGGTGGCGCCGGGCCGACCACGGCCTATCCGTTCTTCGCCGGAGAGAAGGACCTGCCGTTCGTGCTGCGCAAGCGCGTGCTGCACAAGGGTGCAGGCATCGGCCTGCATCCGCAGCACAAGGACGAGATCTACTACATCGTCAGCGGGAAGGGCAGCTACGTGCTGGACGGAACGCAGTACGACGTCAGCGCAGGCGATGCCCTGCTGACGCGCAAAGGCAGTTCGCATGCACTGCAGCAGGTGGGTGACGAGGATCTGGTGCTGCTGCTGGCATACCCGCGCTGACCCGTGGAGCCGGGCGTGGAGCCGGCCTTACGGATGCCCCTGCCGCATCACACGTCGCCGCCGTCGGCCCAGCCTTCGCCGGTTCCCTTCTGGAACACACGGTCGTCGGCCTGCACGTCACCGGCCGGCAGGTGCTGCTGCTCGGCCAGCGAGGCATAGATCGGGGTGAAGTCCGGCGACGTCGCCTGCATCAGCTGCTCGAAGCTGTCGATGACGAAGTAGGTCTTCTGGAAGGTATCGATGCGGTAGCGCGTGCGCATGATGCGCTGCAGGTCGAAGCCGATGCGGTTGGGCGCGGCCGATTCCAGCGAGTACAGCGATTCGCCCTTTGACGAGACGATACCGGCGCCGTAGATGCGCAGGCCATCCGGGGTATCGATCAGGCCGAACTCCACCGTGTACCAGTACAGGCGCGTGAGGTTCTGCAGCGCCTCCGGGCCGATGGCGTGGGCTTTGACACCGCCACGGCCGTAGGCCTCCATGTAATCGGCAAACACCGGATTCATCAGCAGCGGCACATGGCCGAACAGATCGTGGAACAGGTCCGGCTCGGCGATGTAGTCGATCTGGTCGGGGCGACGGATCCACCACGTGACCGGGAAGCGGCGGTTGGCCAGGTGGTCGAAGAAGTCCAGCTCCGGCAGCAGCCCCTCCACGCCCACCAGCGTCCAGCCGGTGGCTGCGCCGAGTACTTCATTCAGCTGGTCGAAGCGCGGAATCATGTGCGCGCTCATGCCCATCTCGTCCTGCGCGTCCAGGAACTCCCGGCACGCACGGCCGACCAGCAGTTCGCGCTGGCGCTGGTACAGCGTGCTCCACGTCGCATGGTCATCGGCGCTGTAGGTATCCCACGGCTGCTCGACGAGCGCGGTGGTGTACACCGGCACGTAGCCCTTGTCGGTCTGCTGGTGTTCGACGCGGCGGGGCTGGGCGGGATCCATGGGACGCTCCTTGAAGGGATGTCCACGATGCTAGGGCAGGGCGGGCGCAACAGGGTTGCAAAAGTTGCGCGGAATAACCTTGCTGGCGCAATATCCTTGCGTACTCACCATGTTGCGGGGCAACAATGGCCGGAGAAGTCCAGTTCGATCGCACGGATATACGCCTGCTGGCCGAAATCCAGCGGGATGGTCGCGCCACCAATGCCGAGCTCGCGGCCCGGGTGAACCTCTCCCCCTCCGCCTGCCTGCGCCGCCTGCAGCGGCTGGAGAGCGAGGGTGTGATCGTCGGCTATGGCGCGCGCCTGGAACCCCGGCAGCTGCGGCTGGGCCTGCAGGCGTTCGTGCGGGTGCAACTGGAAAAGCACGACCAGGCGGCCATCGCGCATTTCGTGGACAGCGTGCAGGGCTGGGATGAAGTGGTGGCCTGCCATGCGCTCACCGGCGACATGGATTACCTGTTGCACGTCTACGTGCGCGACCTCGAGCACTTCTCGCGCTTCCTGCTGGACCGCCTGCTCAATGCCGGTGGCGTGGCCGATGCCAATTCCAGCTTCGTGCTGCGCACGGTGAAGGGCTTCCAGGCGTTGCCACTGTCGCAGCTGGAACCCTGAGCACCGCTCAGCGCGGGCGAGGGCTCAGCACTTGTCCTTGCGCCCCATCAGCCTGCCCAGCCGCGAGGTCTCCTCGCACTTCGGCGCGGCTACCGGCGGCGGTGCCAGCGCGGCGGCGCGCGCCTTCTGCAGCTGCTGGATCTTCGCGCGGATCTGCGGCATCGCGGCCATCGCCGCCTTTTCTCCCTCCAGGATCGCGGTCCCGCGCTGGCTGAAATCAGCCGCACCGATATCCAGCACGCGCGGGCGGATCACGATGTCGGCGCGGGCCAGTTCCTGCTCGCCCAGGCGCTGGCCCATGATCGCGATCGACTGGTTGACGATGCCGAGCATGTCAGTCGGTGCCTTGCCACTGGCCTTGCTGGAGATGTCCACGGCGATCACGAAGTCGGCACCGAGCTGGCGCGCGGCATCGACCGGCACCGGGCTCACCACGCCGCCATCGACGTAGTTGCGTCCGCCGATCTTCACCGGCTCGAACACGCCGGGGATGCTGCTGGACGCACGGACGGCCTGGCCCACGTTGCCGCGCACGAAGATCGCGCGTTCGCCGGTTTCGAGCTGGGTGGCGACGGCGGCGAACGGTTTCTTCAGGCGCTCTGCCGGACGGTTGGCGACCTGCTCGTTGACGTAGTCCTGCAGCTTCTGGCCCTGCACCAGCCCGCCGGAGAACAGGCGCACGTCGCGGATGCTGGCTTCATCCAGCGCGACGGCCCGGCTCTGCATCTGGAACGCATCCATGCCGCTGGCGTACAACGCGCCGACCACACTGCCGGCGCTGGTGCCGGACACCACCACCGGCTCGAAGCCATTAGCCTCGAGCATCTTGATCACGCCGATGTGGGCAAAGCCCTTGGCCGCGCCGCCGCCCAGCGCGATGCCGATCTTCACCGGCTTGGCCTGCGGCACCACGGTCGGCGCCGGCGGCGGCGCCGGACGCACCGGATCGCCACCGCAACCGGCCAGCAGGCCAAGCAGGGCAACGGACAGCAGCACGCGGGGACGGAACAGGCTCATCGGCAATGCGCTCGCGGCGCCGGATTCAGGGAAGGGCGCCAGCATACCGAAGCCACGGCGGGCCGGGCAGGGCAGGACGACGCCCTATTCATGGACCGCCATGGGTAGCGCCGGGCATGGCCTGGCGGGCAGTTCGGGGCCGCTGCGCTCGCCGGGCATGGCCCGGCGCTACCCGTGGGCGATCAGAACCGGCTGTCGCCGTCGAGGATGCGGCCGATGCCGCCCAGCACCGAGCCTTCGCCGCGGTTCTGCCCACCTCCCTGCGGCGCGGCCATCCACATCCGGCCGGCCAGGCGCGAGAACGGCAGCGATTGCAGCCAGACCTTGCCCGGTCCGGTCAGGGTTGCCAGGAACACGCCCTCGCCACCGAACACCATGCTCTTGATGCCACTGACCCGGCGCACGTCCATGTCCACCGTCGGGTGGTAGGCGACCACGCAGCCGGTATCGACGTCCAGGCGCTCGCCGGCGGCCAGCTCGCGCTCGACCACACAGCCTCCGGCGTGGATGAACACCCAGCCATCGCCTTCCAGCTTCTGCATGATGAAGCCTTCGCCGCCGAACAGGCCGGTCATGATCTTGCGCTGGAACTGCACGCCGATCTGCACGCCGCGCGCCCCGGCCAGGAAGCTGTCCTTCTGGCAGACCAGGCGGCCGCCGTGCTGGTCCAGCTTCATGGCCAGCACGGTGCCGGGGTAGGGCGCGGCGAACGCGACCTTGGCCTTGCCCTGCCCGGTATGCGTATAGAGCGTGGCGAACAGGCTCTCGCCGGTCAGCACGCGTTTGCCGGCCGACATCAGCTTGTCCATGATGCCGCCGCCCTGGCCGCTGTGCGTGCCGTCGCCGAACACCGTATCCATCTGCACCGAGGCGTCCTTGAACATCAGCGCGCCGGCTTCGGCGATGGCGCTCTCGCCGGGATCCAGCTCGATCTCCACGAACTGCATCTCATGGCCGACGATGCGGAAGTCGATGTCGTCGGCCCGGCCCCGCACAGGCCCGCCCGGCACGGGTGGCGGCGTGTTGGGCATGCCCGGGGCCGGCGCCTGCAGCTCGGGCACCTCGGCGATCGCGGTCCAGCCGCTCATACCCTGGCACCAGGCCAGCGCGCGGGGGTTGGCCTGCGCGTAGCGGCGCGCGGCTTCGTCATCAAGCGGCCCGATGCGGTCGGCCTGGGCGGAGGAATGGAAGTACCACTGGGTCATGGCGGTGCGCCGGGTCGGGGTGGGAAAGCCCGAGTCTAGCGACCCTCCCCGGTGGCCCGCGACCGCGCCATGAACAGCGGCCATTTGCGGCGCAGGTGCTGTATTGCAACAATTATCTGGTAGCGCCGTTTTACCACCCCTCCAAACACAGCCTACCGCCATGTCCCCGACCCGCACTTCCCGCGGCCGTATTCCGGTCGCGCGCCCCCTCGTTGCCGCTCTCTCCGCCCTGCTGCCGCTGGTTGCAGCCGCCCAGGAAACCCCCGCCGCCAAGGATCCGGTCGCGCTCGATACCCTGCAGGTGACGGCCCAGCGCCGCGTCGAGAATGCCAAGGACGTGCCGGTCGCGATCACCGCGATCCAGGGCGAGAAACTTGATGTGCTCGGCTCGGCCGGCGACGACATCCGCTTCCTGGCCGCGCGCGTACCCAGCCTCAACATCGAATCGTCCTATGGCCGTGCCTTCCCGCGCTTCTACATGCGCGGCCTCGGCAACACCGACTTCGACCTCAATGCCTCGCAGCCGGTCTCGCTGGTGTACGACGACGTGGTGCAGGAAAGCCCGCTGCTGAAGGGCTTCCCGTTGTTCGACCTGGCCAACGTGGAAGTGCTGCGTGGGCCGCAGGGCACCCTGTTCGGCCGCAACACGCCGGCCGGCGTGGTCAAGTTCGATTCGGCGCGTCCGTCGCAGGATGCCGATGGCTACGTCCGCGTCGGCTACGGCAGCTACAACAGCTGGAACGTGCAGGGCGCCTACGGCGGCCCGCTGACCGACCGCTGGTCGGCACGCGTTTCGGCGATCTACCAGCGCCGCGACGACTGGGTCGACAACACCCGCGTCGGCGCGCCCAACAGTGGTTTTGAAGGCTATGATGAGGCTGCCGGCCGCGTGCAGTTCCTGTACGAGGGCGACGATTTCGAGGCCCTGTTCAACCTGCACAAGCGCAAGCTCAACGGCACCGCCCGCCTGTTCCGCGCCAACATCATCCAGAAGGGCAGCAACGCGCTGGTCGAGAACTTCGACCGCGACAAGGTGGCCAACGACGGCGTGAACTTCTCCGACCTGGAAACCTGGGGCGGCAGCGCGCGCCTGCAGTGGAACCTCGGCTCGGTGACCTTGCACTCCATCACCGGCTACGAGACTGCCGAATCGCTCAACCGCGGCGATATCGACGGTGGCTACGGTGCTTCGTTCCTCGGCGCCGGCAATTATGGCCCGGGCTTCATTCCGTTCCCGTCCGAATCGGCCGATGGCCTGCCGCACCACCGCCAGTGGACCCAGGAATTCCGCGTGGAATCCAATGAGTGGGGCCGCTTCGACTGGCAGGCCGGTGTCTTCTACTTCGATGAAGACGTCACCATCGACAGCTTCAACTACGACTCGCTGACGCCGGGCAATCCGCAGACCGGCCATGCCGTGCAGAGCCAGCGCAACAAGGCGTGGGCGGTGTTCGCATCGGGCGACTTCGATGTCACCGACCGCTTCAAGCTGCGCGCCGGCGTGCGCTACACGCAGGACAAGAAGGACTTCACCGCGCGCGTGCTGCAGGCCGTGCAGGGCGGCACCCCGGTGAGCGGGCCGTACCTGGCCAACACCGACGTCGATGACGTCAGCTGGGATGTCAGCGGTGTGTACAAGCTGACCGACAACGTCAATGCGTATGCGCGCGTGGCCAAGGGCTTCCGCGCGCCGTCGATCCAGGGCCGTCTGGCCTTCGGTGGCGTGTCGCAGGCCGATTCCGAGAAGGTGATCTCGTACGAAGCCGGCATCAAGGCCGACCTGTTCGATCGCCGCGCCCGCCTGGGCTTCAGCGTGTTCCGCTACGACGTCGACGGCCAGCAGCTGATCGCGGTCGGCGGCAGCAACAATACCGCCACCCTGCTCAACGCCGACAAGACCATCGGCCAGGGTGTGGAGCTGGACCTGGAAGCCTACCTGGCCGACAACGTCCTGCTGACCCTGGGCAGCAGCTACAACGACACCGAGATCAAGGACGAAAACCTGGCCGTGGCGATCTGCGGCGGTGGCTGCACCATCACCGATCCGACCACGGTGATCAACGGCGGCACCTACGCCCTGGTCAACGGCAATCCGCTGCCGCAGGCGCCGAAGTGGATCCACAACATGACCCTGCGCGTGGGCTTCCCGCTCACCGATGGAAGCGAGCTGTACGCCTACACCGACTGGGCCTACCGCAGCCCGGTGAACTTCTTCATCTACGAGTCGCCGGAGTTCCACAGCCGCAGTTCGCTGGAAGGCGGCCTGCGCCTGGGCTACAACTGGGAGTACGGCCAGTACGACGTGGCGGTGTTCGGCCGCAACCTCACCAACCAGACCCGCGTGGTCGGTGCGATCGACTTCAACAACCTGACCGGCTTCCTCAACGAGCCGCGGACCTGGGGCGTGGAGTTCACCGCGAAGTTCTGATGCGGTCGCTGTAGCGAGGCAATGCAGAAGGGCCGGCGCAATGCCGGCCCTTCCGCGTTCGGTGTCCGCCGGGCGTGGCCCGGTGCCACCTGTGCGCCGCGAGCGCTTACAGCGCGCTCTGCGGGCGTACCTTCAACACTGCCTCTTCGGCGGTGCAGTTGCGGCTGGAGTGCAGGCCGGCCTTGCGCGCGGCGGCGATCTCGCTGCGTGCCGCCAGCAGGTCGCGCTGGAACGCGGCATTGTCATGCAGCCGGGCAACGGCGGCAGCCCCCATGAAACGGCCTTCGAGGATGTCGCTCTGCCAGTGCACGTTGCACACCAGGCGGCTCTCGCCATAGTTGCGGCCACGGGCCTGGATGGCATCGGCACGATCCGGCGCGATCTCCGACAGGATCAGGGCCCATGCCCAGCCGATCGAGGTGTGGCCGGACGGATAGGACCCGTTGCTGCGCAGGCCCGCTTCATCATCCGGCGTGCAGGTCGGCTCGCCGTTGACCATGAACGGGCGCGGGCGCTGGTAGTGGTTCTTGGCGACCTTGGTGGCAGCGCTGGCGTCGATCCGGCTGCGCTCCAGCAGGCGGTACAGCGCGGGCGTCTTCACCGCGTCCACATCGATGTCGACCGCGCAGGAAAACTGGTTGGCACCTTCCGGAAAGCCCAGTTCGGCATCCAGTGTGGCCTGGGCGAAGCGTGGGCTGCCGCGCAGTGCACGCGCTTCGCGGCTGACCTGTTCATCCAGGGCGAAGCCCGCCGAGCCCGCGGCGGGTGGCGCCGGAACCAGGGCCAGGCTGGCCGGTACGGCGCGCGCGTCCAGATAGCCCACGGCCTTGGTGGTGACGTTGGCTTCGACGGCGGTCGGCCGGGCAGCAGACGCGGCACAGCCGGCCAGCGCCAGCACGATGGCCAGGCCAAGCAGGGGACGGGCAGGGCGGAAGATCACAGACATGGTCAGGCTCAGCAGAGGAAACACCACGCCATGATCGCAGCCCGCAGCCGGCGTCGCAGTGGCCGTCGGTCATACGGCCAGACCCGGCATGGTCATCAAAACGGGGCAAATGCGTCATCGCGCTCCGCCATTCTCCCGAATCCGGGCGCAGCGCACGGACTTTCACGCGCCGGGGCATTGAGCATCGGCGCAACGATGGCATGCATGCCATTCCATTCCAGCCGGGTCGGGGGGATCCGCTGACAGAGGGAGAGAAGCGATGCGCAGCACCGCAACAGGAAGTACCGTCCTGGTCCTGCTCGCCACCATGGCCGTCACGCCGGCCACCGCCGCCGATGTGGTCGGCGTGGCCTTCGTGCACGGCACCGGCGCGCAGACCAACGCCACCCAGGACTACTGGCAACCGGCGATCATCGACACCGTCCGCCAGGGGCTGCCGAACAGCAGCAACTATGTGGTCATCAACTGCGATTTCACCCAGTACATGTGGAAGCCGGAAGCCGCCGGCTGCCTGGCCGACCAGCTCACCGGATTCATCAACAGCCGCGGCATCACCCAGCTGGTGGTCATCACCCATTCCAACGGCGGCAACGTGATGCGCTGGATCCTCTCCAACCCGACCTACGACAGCCGCTACCCGAACATCATCCGCACGGTGCGCAAGGTCAACGCGCTGGCACCCTCATCGGCGGGTACGCCGCTGGCCGATGCCGTGCTCAACGGCAACACCTTCGAAACCTCCCTGGGCTGGCTGCTCGGTTACAAGAACGATGCCGTGCGTATGCAGCAGGTCGCCAGCATGGCCACCTACAACGCGCAGAACCTGTACGGGACGGCCGGTCGGCCGGCACTGCCCAAGCCGTTCCGCGCGGTGGTCGGCAGCGATGTCGAATCGGCCGTGTGGGACAGCAACAGCTACTGCGGCGGCTACGCGGCCAACGTCGGCCTGGAGTTCACCCAGAACTGGCTGTCCTCGTGCTCGGACGGTTTCCTGGAGTGCAGCAGCCAGAAGGCGGCGGGCAGTACCTGGTTCACCGACACCGCGCGCACGCAGGGCGCCGAGCCGTTGAGCCACAACCAGAGCCGCCGCGAGTGCTTCGGCCTGGGCGCCATCCTGCGCAACGACCTGGCCCAGTGAGGACGACGACGATGACGATGAATTCCCTTCCGCTGACCATCGCCGTGCTGGCAGCCCTGGCCACGGCCTCCGCCACGGTGCACGCTGCGCAGCCACTGCGCGCCCTCCCCGGCGACCAGGTGGTGGCCACGCTGGTGGCCGCACCGCTGCCGCCTGACGACAGCGAACACGCGCCCCTGGCGTTTGCCTGGGCACTGGACCCGGCGCAGGCCCTGCAGGCCTCCACGCCCTACGCCTCGGTCAGCCGCAGCTACTGGCAGCAGGTCGATGGCGCGCAGCTGCAACGTGGCCTGGAGCTGCCGCTGACCGCCCCCGATGCGGTGATCCAGCTGAGCCCGGCAGCCGGTGCGCGCGCGGTTCCGGCGCAGTCACTGCAGGTCCGGGATCCGGCCGGCCGCAGCAGCGTCGCCCGCGCCGTCGACGCGCGCCAGCTGCAGGACGCCGGCATGCCCGTGGGCGATGGCAGCAGCATGCTGCGTACCGGCACGGGCAGTGCTGCGGGAAATTACCGCCTGCAGAGCGCGCAGGCGCAGGGCCGCTACGTCGTACAGGTGCTTGAACCCAACAGCCCGTTGCGGCTGGAGGTGCAGGCCAGCCAGGCGCAGGTCCTGGCCGGCGGCAGCGTACAGCTGCGGGCACGCCTGCTTGAAGACGGAGCCAGTCCCGCCCAGCTGCAGGCGCGTCGCGGGGGACTGGGCGGCGAAGCCTTGCTGGTCGCACCCGATGGCCGCAGCTGGCCGCAGCGGTTGCTGCGTACGACCGACGGCAGCCTGCACGCGCAGGTACGGATTCCCGCCGAGGCCAGCAACACGCAGGGCCTGTGGGAGCTGCAGGTGTTCGCCCAGGCCGATGGCGTACTGCGCGACGGCAAGGTCGCCTTCGCCGTAGCCCGGCCGACCGCCCGCTTCGTCGGGCAGGCCACACCGGACCAGGCCAGCCGGCGCGTGGCGCTACCGTTGCAGGTCGCCGCCGCCGGGCGCTACGAAGCGCGCGGCACCCTGCACGCCACGGGCCCGGATGGCCAACTGCGTCCGGTCGCGCAGGCGCACGCCGCCGCGTGGTTCGACGGTCCCGGTCGCGGCCAACTGGTGCTGCCGTTCGACCAGGCAGCGCTGCCGGCCGGCTTCGGTGCCCCCTTCGAACTGCGCGAGCTGCAGTTGCATGACCAGAGCCGGATGGCACCGATCGAGTCACGCGCAGTCGCGTTGCGGTTCTGAGGCGTGACGTGGCGGGCCGGAATGCCGGCCCGCTACCCTGCGCCGCCTGCGGCGCCAAGCCGACGCCGGCACTGCGCAGGCGTACTGCTCACCCCGCGTACGCCGTCAGCCGGCCGTCCTGTTCGACCACCCGGATCGGCCCGCCGAACACCGCCGACAGAGGCCCGTCGCACAGCAGCGCTGCCCGACTGCCGTCGGCCAGCACGCGGCCGTCGCGCAGCAGCACCACCCGCTCGATCTCGGGAATGACCTCTTCAATGTGATGGGTCACCAGCACCAGGGTGATGCCCTGCTGCGCCAGTGCCCGCATGGTCGCGATCAGCTGCTGGCGGGCGACCAGATCCAGGCCGGTGGAGGGTTCGTCCAGCAGCAGCGCCTGCGGCCGGTTCACCAGCGCGCGCGCGATCAGCACCCGGCGCGTCTCGCCGGCAGAGAGCTCTGCATAGGCGCGCTCGCGCAGGGCCAGCGCACCGGTCATCGCCAGTGTCTCGCCGGCGCGGGCACGCATCTCGGCGGTCACCTCACGGAAAGCCGGCACCACGCAGCTGGCGAAGAAACCGGACAGCACGGCCTGCTCGACGGTGAGCCCCGGCATCTCGGACAGCGTGCTGCTGAGGTCACCGGTGACGATGCCCAGCTGCGAGCGCAGCCGGTCCACCTGCCAGCGGTTCTGGCCCAGTACCTTCACCGCGACCGCGCCGTCGCCCTGCGCCAGCGGGTAGAGCTCGCGGGTGATCAGCTTGATGAAGGTCGATTTGCCGCAGCCATTCGGGCCGAGCAGGGCGGTGTGCTGGCCCTGCGCGATGCGCAGGCTCAGCCCATGCAGGACCTTCACCTGGCCGCGCATCACGCTGGCGCGGTCCAGTTCGATCAACGGCGGCCGCTCCCCGGCGGACGGGACGGCGACAACGGCGCGGGCGCGCGGATCCAGGCTCGACAACTCAGGTCCCCAACTGTGAACGGTGCCACGGAAGCGGTGCTGGCGCACCGCGGTCAGAGGTGCAGTTTGCAACGCAAGCGGCCATGATGTCTGCCATCCCCGTGCGATCCGGAGAGCCTCCATGTCCGATGCCCTGATATCCCTGTTGACCGGTGGCGTGCTCGGCCTGGGAGGGTGGGCCATGCTGGCGGTGCTGCTGGTCTTCACCCAGATCACCATCTTCTCGGTGACGCTCTACCTGCATCGCAGCCAGGCCCATCGCGGCGTCGATTTCCATCCGGCACTGGCCCACGTGTTCCGCTTCTGGCTGTGGCTGACCACCTCGATGATCACCCGCGAGTGGGTGGCCATCCATCGCAAGCACCACGCCAAGGTGGAGACCGAGGACGACCCGCACAGCCCGGTCACGCGCGGCATCGGCACGGTGTTCTGGCGGGGAGTGGAGCTGTATCGGGAAGCACGCGGCATGCGCGCGGATATCGAGCAGTACGGACGCGGCACGCCCGACGATGCCATCGAGCGCCACCTGTATACCCCGCATGCGACCCTCGGCCCGGTGCTGCTGCTGGCCATCAACAGCGTACTGTTCGGCCTGCCGGGCGTAGCACTGTGGGCGATCCAGATGGCGTGGATTCCGTTCTGGGCGGCCGGCGTGGTCAATGGCCTGGGGCACTGGTGGGGTTACCGCAACTACGAATCGGCCGACACCTCCACCAACCTGACACCGTGGGGCGTCTGGATCGGTGGCGAGGAACTGCACAACAACCACCATGCCTTCCCCAGTTCGGCACGCTTTGCCATGCGGCGCTGGGAAGTCGACATCGGCTGGTGCGCGATCCGCCTGCTGCAGGCCCTGCGCCTGGCCAGGGTGCTGCGCGTCGCACCGGCGATGGATGTGCGCCCGAACATCGCCGTGCCCGACGCCGAGACCCTGAAGGCACTGCTGTCGCATCGCTTCCAGGCGATGACCGATTACCAGCGCAACGTCTTCATGCCGGCCCTGCGCGAGGAAGCCGCCCAGGCGGGCGCCAAGCTGCGCCGGCTGCTGCCGCGGCGGCTGCGCCGCGGCCTGGTCAACGATGGGCGCTGGCTGAAGCCGGACAACCGTGCCCAGCTCAGCGAATGGGTGGCGCAACGCCCGCGCATCCGTGTGCTGGTCGAATACCGCGCGCGGCTGGCTGCGCTGCTGGAGGCGCGCGGGCACGATGCCGCCGAGCGCCTGCGACACCTGCAGGCGTGGTGCCGCGAGGCCGAGGGGAGCGGAATCGCCGCGCTGCAGGCCTATGCCGAACGGCTGAAGGGCTACACGCTGGTGGGCGCATGAGGGCAGGGGCGCTGCTGCTGGCCGCGCTGCTGCCGGCCGCCGCCCCGGCCCAGGTCAGCGACACCCGCAGCTACCTGCAGAAGATGGACAGCGACGGCGACGGCCGGGTCAGCGAGACCGAGTACGTGCAGTGGATGCTGTATGCCTTCGACCGCATGGACCGCAATGGCGATGGCGTGCTGACTACCGATGAACTGCCCGGGGGCAAGGGCAGGGCGATCACCCGCGAGCAGCAGCGGCAGGTCATCGTGCAGCGCTTCCACAAGCAGGATGCCAACGGTGACGGGTTTCTCGACGCCCGTGAGCTGTCCGCGCCCCCGCGTTGAGCGGGCGTAGAATCGGGGCATGCCTGAACTGCCCGAAGTCGAAACCACCCGCCGCGGCCTGGCCCCGCATCTGCAGGACCGCCGCGTCCACGGCGTGATCCTGCGCCGCGCCGACCTGCGCTGGCCGATTCCGCCGGAGATTGCGCAGCTGCTGCCGGGACAGCGCATCGAAGGCATCCGCCGGCGCGCGAAGTACCTGCTGCTGGACACGGCCATCGGCAGCGCCGTACTGCATCTGGGCATGTCCGGCAGCCTGCGTGTACTGCCCGGAGATACCCCACTGCGGCCACATGACCACGTGGATATCAGCCTGGACAACGGGCGCCTGCTGCGCTTCAACGATCCGCGCCGCTTCGGCAGCCTGCTCTGGCAACCGGCCGGGCAGGTCCATCCGCTGCTGCAGGGGCTGGGGCCTGAACCGCTGGACGAGGCCTTCCATGGCGATTACCTGTTCGCCCGCAGCCGCGGCCGCAGCGCCCCGGTCAAGACCTTCCTCATGGACCAGGCGGTGGTCGTGGGCGTCGGTAACATCTATGCCGCCGAGAGCCTGTTCAAGGCCGGCATCAGCCCGCTGCGCGAGGCCGGCAAGGTCTCACGCGAGCGCTACCAGCGGCTGGCCACCGCGGTGAAGGAAACGCTGGGCTACGCGATCACCCGCGGTGGCACCACACTGCGTGATTTCATCAGCCCCGATGGCGCACCGGGCTACTTCGAGCAGGAACTGCTGGTCTATGGCCGCGACGGGCTGCCCTGCCCGACCTGCGGACGCCCGCTCAAGCACGCCATGATCGGCCAGCGTGCCAGCGTGTGGTGCAGCCACTGCCAGCGCTGAGGCGGTCCAGCCAGCGGCAGCTGAATGGGAGGTTGCGCTCTCCGCTGCCCGTTAACGTTTGTCTGCCTATGATGGCCGACCCTTCCCTGTGCCTGACGCGCCTGCATGCAACGACGCGACTTCATCCGCAACGCCTCCCTGGCCCTGGCAGCCTTCGGCCTGCCGTCCCTGCCCGCCTGCGCCGCCAGCAGGAACGGCCAGGTCGGCCTGCGCCGCCTCGGCCAGCCGCAGCCGTTCAGCTTCGCCACCCTGAAGGGGCAGGCACGCGCACTGGCACAGGCCCCCTACCAGAGCCACAAGCGGGTGCTGCCGGGCCGGCTTGAAGCGCTGGACTGGGACCAGTACCAGTCCATCAGCTATCGCCAGGACCACGCGCTGTGGGCCGACCAGCCGGGCAAGTTCCAGGCCAAGTTCTTCCACCTGGGCCTGTACTTCCATTCGCCGGTGCGCATGTTCGACGTGGTCGACGGCCAGGCGCAGGAACTGGCGTATGACGGTGCAGCGTTCAACTACGGCAAGAGCGGGATCCGCAACGGCGAACTGCCGGCGGACCTGGGCTTCGCCGGCTTCCGCCTGAACACCCGCAAGGATACCGACCGCGATTTCGCCGCGTTCCTTGGCGCCAGCTATTTCCGCGCGGTCGGCAAGGAAGGCCAGTACGGGCAGTCCGCACGCGGCCTGGCGATCGATACCGGCATGGGCAGGCCGGAGGAGTTTCCCGACTTCATCGCCTATTACCTCGAACAGCCTGCCGCCGATTCGGACACCATCATCGTCTATGCATTGCTGGACTCGCCCAGCGTAGCCGGCGCCTACCGCTTCGCCATCACCAACGGCGATGTGCTGCTGATGGACATCGACAGTGCGCTCTATCCGCGCAAGGCGATCGAGCGCCTGGGCATCGCGCCGTGCACCAGCATGTACCAGGTGGGTGAGAACGACCGCCGCATGGACTGGGACTGGCGCCCGGAGATCCACGATACCGATGGCCTGTCGATGTGGACCGGGGCCGGTGAGTGGATCTGGCGGCCGCTGTGCAACCCGCGCAACCTGCGCTTCAACATGTTTGTCGACCGCAATCCGCGTGGCTTCGGCCTTCTGCAGCGCGACCGCAACTTCGATCACTACCAGGACGACGGCGTCTTCTATGAGAAGCGGCCCTGCCTGTGGATCGAGCCGAAGGGCGAATGGGGCGAGGGCTCGGTGCAGCTGGTGGAGATCCCCACGGTCGATGAGACCTTCGACAACATCGTCGCCTTCTGGAATCCGAAGGAGAAGCCGCAGCCGGGACAGGAGCTGCTGGTCGGCTACCGCCTGTACTGGGGCGCCGAGCCGCCGGCACGGCCACCGCTGGCGCATTGCGTGGCCAGCCGCACGGGGCTGGGCGGTGTGGTCGGCAAGAAGCGCGAGTACTTCTCGTGGCGCTTCGCCGTGGACTTCGAAGGCGGCGAACTGGCAAAGCTGATCGACAAGGCCGAGGTCGAGGCAGTGGTGGAAACCAGCCGGGGCCGTGTCGAGATCGTATCGGCGCGTCCGCTGCGCGAGATCGACGGTTACCGCGCGATGTTCGACCTGGTGCCGCCGGAGGGCAGCACCGAACAGATCGACATCCGCCTGTACCTGCGCAGCGGTGGCAAGCCGCTGACCGAAACCTGGCTGTACCAGTACACGCCGCCGCCGGCCGGTGCACCGGAGCGGACGCTGTACTGAGTGGGTGTCGGTTTGCAGGGCTTGCAGCCCCCCATCCGCAGACGCCGGAGCAACATCAGAAGCTGGCTCCCTGTGGATAGGCAATTTCCCGGGATGAGTTGGACATGCCGATGGGGTCAGATCCGTTTTCCCGAAGGAGAACGGATCTGACCCCACAGTTTCACTCGACGTTGACGTTGCTTGAAGCTTCCGCAGGTGAGCGCAGCCCTGCCAAACACCGCCTACAGCGGCAAGGGTGCCTGCATCGGCTCGATGCGGCCTTCACCGCGGGTGATCTTCTTGAACTCGGCCCGGCTCACCGACACATAGCGGTCGTTGCCGCCGATCTCCACCTGCGGGCCGTCCTGCACGGCATGCCCATGCTCATCCACGCGGACGGTCATGATCGCCTTCTTGGCGCTGTGGCAGATGGTCTTGATCTCCTGCATCTCGTCGGCCCATGCCAGCAGGTACTGGCTGCCTTCGAACAGTTCACCGCGGAAATCGGTGCGCAACCCGTAGCACAGCACCGGGATGCGCAGTTGGTCGACCACTTCGCTGAGCTGCCAGACCTGCGCGCGGGTCAGGAACTGTGCTTCGTCCACCAGCAGGCAGCCCATCGGCCCGTTCGATGCCAGGTCCTGTTCGGCCCAGCGCTGCAGGTCGGTGTCGCGGTCGAACGCCATGCCTTCGGCGCGCAGCCCGATGCGCGAGGCCACTACGCCTGCGCCCGCGCGATCATCCAGGCGCGGGGTCAGGATCGCCACCCGCATGCCGCGCTCGCGGTAATTGTGCGCGCTCTGCAGCAGGGTGGTGGTCTTGCCGGCGTTCATCGCCGAGTAGTAGAAGTAGAGCTTGGCCATCGGCCAATTGTACGCATCCGCTGCGCAGCCGGCCGCAGGCTACTTCGCTGCCGGTGGCACGTTCGGCAGCTGCTCCAGTTCGCCCACTTCGACGGAGGCATCCAGTGGGCGGGCCCAGAACGCATCCTGGTTGCACCAGTACCGCTGGGGATCCCACCAGGCCTTGTCGTAGACCAGCTGCGCCGGCACCTGAGGGGTAACCAGGCCGGGCATAGCGTCGGGCCCCGAACGCGACGCCACCATCAGCCCGGGCGAGATATGGCCCGTACGCGAGCCGGTGATCTGGCCAAGGCCCTGGCGCAGCTTCCTCTCCATGCGCGGCTTGGCCTGGGCATCGCCGAAGCGTGCATACACGGCCTGGCCCCGGTGCACGGCCTGTGCGCGTTCGGTCTCGTCCAGCTGCTCCCAGTAGAGTTCGCGCTGGCGCAGGAAATCGTGGTACATCCGCTCGGCGGCCAGATCCATCCAGGCATAGGCCAACGGCCGGTCGACGGCGGTCCCGACGCCCTGCCAGTACATCCGCGCCACCATCGACTGCGAGAACTTGTCGGCATACAGCGCGGCAGTGCGGAAGCTGCGCAGCGCCTGCGCGTACTTGCCCTCGCGATACAGCCCCAGGGCATGACCCCGCCATCGCAGGTCAGGATGGGCCTCAAAGAAGCCGTTGGTGAGTACATCGCGGGGAATGGGCTTGGCCGGTTGCAACCTGCACTCCAGCGCCGGCGCGGCGGCCACCGCCAAGCCTGGCGCAGCCATCGCGAGTATGACCAGGCAGAACAAGCGCGTGTGCGTGTTCATGACATCACTCCATTGATGCGTCTGCCCACTGATAGCACCGGACGGCGCCCATCGCAAGCCGGGCCGGGCGATGGCGACTCTGTGGTGGTGCCCGGCCGCCCGGTACAATCCGCCCATCATGCACGGTCTCAATCCTCCCCAAGCCGCCGCCGTCCTGCACATCGAAGGCCCGTTGCTGGTGCTGGCCGGTGCCGGCAGCGGCAAGACGCGCGTGATCGTGGAGAAGATCGCCCACCTGATCGGCTGCGGCCGCTACCCGGCCCGCCGCATCGCCGCGATCACCTTCACCAACAAGTCGGCCAAGGAGATGCGCGAACGTGTGGCCAAGCGTCTGCGCGAGCAGGACGCCGACGAGGTGACCATCTGCACCTTCCACGCCCTGGGCCTGAAGTTCCTGCAGATCGAGCATGCGGCGGTGGGCCTGAAGCGCGGCTTCTCGATCTTCGATGCCGACGACGCCGCCGCGCAGATCAAGGACCTGATGCATGGCGCCAAGCCCGACGATATCGAGGACATGAAGAACCTGGTGTCGCGGGCGAAGAATGCCGGTCTCTCGCCCGAGCAGGCGATGGCTGCCGCGCGCAGCAACCGCGAGAAGGAAGCAGCCAGCGTCTACGAGCGCTACCAGCTGCGCCTGACCGCGTTCAACGCGGTCGACTTCGACGACCTGATCCGCCTGCCGGTGCAGATCCTGGAGGAGAACCCGGAGATCGCCCTGGCCTGGCGCGAACGCATCGGCTACCTGCTGGTGGACGAATGCCAGGACACCAACGACGCGCAGTACCGCCTGCTCAAGCAGCTGGCCGGGGACAAGGGCAACTTCACCTGCGTGGGTGACGATGACCAGTCCATCTACGCCTGGCGTGGCGCCAACCCCGAGAACCTGCAGCAGATGGGGCGCGACTACCCCACGCTGGAGATCATCAAGCTGGAGCAGAACTACCGCTGCTCCAACCGCGTGCTGCGCGCGGCCAATGCGTTGATCGCCAACAACCCGCACGAGCACCTGAAGAAGCTGTGGAGCGATCAGGCCGACGGTGAGCGCATCCGCGTATGGGAATGCCGCAACAGCGAGCACGAGGCAGAGAAGGTGGCCGCCGAGATCGCCTTCGTGGCGCAGTCGCGCAACGTGCCGTGGAGTGACTTCTGCATCCTGTTCCGCGGCAACTTCCAGTCGCGGCCGCTGGAGAAGGCGATGCAGCTGCTGCGTATTCCCTATCACCTGACCGGCGGCACCATGTTCCTGGAGCGCCAGGAAGTGAAGGACACGCTGGCCTGGCTGCGGCTGCTGGTGAACCCGGACGACGACACCGCATTCATGCGTGCCGTGCAGGCGCCCAAGCGTGACGTGGGTGCCGGAACGCTGGCCAGGCTGGCCGAACTGGCATCGGAAAAAGACATGCCGATGGCCCAGGCGGCCGAGGCGATCGGCGCGCTGTCACAGCTGCCGCCGCGCGCTGCCAACAGCCTGGCGCGTTTCACCGACATCCTGCGCGACCTGCGCGCACAGATGCGGCAGGTCAGCTCCGGTGACATGATCCGCAAGGTCGCCAAGGAATCGGGCCTGCTCAGCGAGCTGCGCCAGCAGGCCAAGGAAGAGGCCAGCTACCAGCGCCGCGCCAACAACATCGAGGAACTTGCGCAGTGGTTTGAAGGCGGTCCGCGCGGTGCCACCGCCGCCGATCTGGCCGGCCAGCTGGCACTGTTGTCGCGCAGCGACAAGGATGAGGGCGGCAACCAGGTGCGGATGATGACCCTGCATGCCTCCAAGGGCCTGGAGTTCCCGTATGTCTTCATCGTCGGCTGCGAGGACGGCGTGCTGCCGCACCAGGTCAGCCTCGACGAAGGCAACCTGCAGGAGGAGCGGCGGCTGCTGTACGTGGGTATCACCCGCGCCAAGATCCAGCTGTGGATGAGCTACAGCAAGCTCACCCGCAAGTTCGGCGAGCATGTGCGGCTCAAGCCCAGCCGCTTCTTCGACGAGATCCCGGCCGAGGAGATCCAGCGCGACGGCGCCGATCCGGTGGCCGATGCCGCGCGCAAGAAGGAGCGGGCAACGGCGGGACTGGCGGCGATCGAGGCCCTGTTCGACTGACCGGGGTCGGATCCCTTCCCGCAGGGAAGGGCTCTGACCCCAGCACATCGCCCTACAATCGGGCCTCTCCACCCACAGGTCTGCGCATGCATCCCATCGAAAGCGAACGCCTGCGGCTCCGCCGCATCGAGCCTGATCGTGATGCGGCGCCGATGCTGGCGCTGCTCAACGATCCTGGTTTCGTGCGCTTCATTGGTGACCGCAACGTGCACAGCGAAGCGCAGGCCCGCGAGTACATCGCCCTGCGCGTGCTGCACAGCTATGCGTTGAACGGGTTCGGCATGTATGCCATCGAGCGTCTGTCCGATGGTGCCTGGCTGGGCAATGCCGGGCTGGTCCGGCGCGACGGCCTGCCGGGACCGGACATCGGCTATGCCTTATTGTCGGAGTACACGGGGCACGGCTACGCGGGGGAAGCAGCGCGGGCGGTCTTCACCCACGCGCGCGGCGCCCTTGGCTTGCAGGACCTCTATGGCATCACCGACCTGGACAACGTCGTGTCCGGGAAAATCCTGCTGGGCCTGGGCATGTGCGAACAGGGGGTCATCCAGCTGCCGGGCATCGCCACGCCCAGCCGTCTGTATGCCACGCCGGGAGCGGCGCCGGTCGGCTAGTCCGCCTGTACCGCATCGACAGCGTTGGGCCAGGCCCGGCGGGCCGCCTCAGCCGCGCAGGTCCGCCAGCTGCGCCTGCAGTTCGGCCACTGCCGCTTCCAGCTGGGCCACCCGTTCAGCCAGGCCCGGGTCGGCCGGCTCGCTGCCACCGGCACCGCCTGCGTACCGTGCCGCCAGTGCCGCCGCGTCCACCTCGCCGCACAGCAGGTGCATATAGCGGTCCTCGCGCTGGCCGCGGGCGCGCGGCAGCACGATGAGCAGCGCGCGCTGCTGCAGGCGCTCGATGGCGTGGCGGGCTTCGTCGGTGTCGGCGAAGCGGTACAGGCGCTCGCTGCGCGTGACCAGCTCGCCCAGTGTCTGCGGCCCGCGCAGCAGCAGCATCGCCAGCAGCACGGTCTGCTGCCGGGTCAGGTCCAGCGCGGCCTGCAGGCGATGCTCGTAGCGGTCTGCACGCGAGGAGAAGTGCTGGCGCGCCAGGCCCATCGACTCCAGCTGGCGCAGCGCGTGCTGGACACTGCCGGCGTCGACGTTCATCACCGGCTCGCGCGCGGTCTTCTGGTTGGCGGCCGACTGGGCGGCGTTGACCGTCAGCGGGTAGGTGTCCGGCGTGGTCGCCTCCTTCTCCACCAGGCAGCCCAGCAGGCGGGCCTGCACGGGATCGAGCAGGGGACGGTCGGGGGTCTGGATGGCATCGGTCATGGCGGCCTCCGGGAAGGCATCGGGTCAACCGCCAAGCATAGCCGTCCCGATGGCGCCTTTGCCGGTAAAATGAGCCGATATCTGTTGCCGGTGAATGCCATGCGTCGTCCTGTTTCCCTGTCCCTCACCCTGCTCGCCACGGCGCTGCTGGGTCTGTCCGCCTGCAAGCGCGTCGAGACCCCGGCCACCGACGCGGCCGCTCCGGTGGCCCCGGCTGCCAAGACCGGGGCGGCCGGCGAAGCGACCGCCAACGACAACCTCAACGCGGTGCTGTGGATGCAGCGCGCGCAGGAGTACCGCGCGATCACCGAGCAGACCTACCGTGCCGCCGCCGACCGCCTGGACGGCGCGCTGAAGGAAGCCCACTGGGACGCGCTGGTGCCGGAAGAGCGCGGCAACGAAGCCAAGGGCCTGAAGCCCGCGGTGGTGCTGGACGTGGACGAAACCGTGCTGGACAACTCGCCCTACCAGGCGCGCCTGGTGCGCGATGGCAAGGAATACGACGAGCTGAGCTGGGACCAGTGGGTCGCGGAGAAGAAGGCCAAGGCGATTCCCGGCGTAGTCGATTTCGCCAAGGCGGCCAATGCCCGCGGCGTGACCCTTCTGTACATCTCCAACCGCGCCGTGCACCTGAAGGAAGCGACCCTGGCCAACCTGCGCGAGCAGGGCCTGCCGGTCGCCGATGACAGCGTGTTCCTGGGCCTGGGCACCGTGGTCGAAGGCTGCGAGCAGGCCGGCAGCGAGAAGAACTGCCGCCGGCGCCTGGCCGGGCAGAAGTACCGCGTGCTGATGCAGTTCGGCGACCAGCTGGGCGACTTCGTGGAAGTGACCGCCAACACCAATGAAGGGCGTGACGCACTGCTGCAGCAATACCACGACTGGTTCGGCGAGCGCTGGTGGATGCTGCCGAACCCGACCTACGGCGGCTTCGAGCCGGCGCAGTTCAACAATGACTACAGCCAGTCGCGCCAGGCACGCCATGATGCCAAGCGCGCTGCCCTGGACTACGCGCCGTGAGCCGCGCACCGCTGCCGCTGCGCGACGATGAGCGCCTGATCTTCGCGCTGGATGTCCCTGACCGCGTACAGGCACTGGAGTGGGTCGACCGCCTCGGCGAGAGCGTGGCTTTCTACAAGATCGGCATGGAACTGCTGGCGTCCGGTGACTACTTCCAGGTGCTGGATGAGCTGGCGCGCCGCGACAAGCGCGTGTTCGTCGATCTGAAGTTCTTCGACATCCCCGCTACCGCGGCGGCGGTGATCCGGCGGCTGTCGCAGTGGCCGGTCAGTTACGCCACCATCCACGGCTGGCATCCGGCAATGATGGAAGCCTGCGCCGCGGCCAGCACCGGCGACATGCGCCTGCTGGCGGTCACCGTGCTGACCTCGATGGGGCGTCCGGACCTGGCGCAGATGGGGATCGACCGCGAGCCGGTGGACGTGGTGGTCGAGCGCGCGCTGGCCGCGCAGGCCGCCGGTATCGACGGAGTGATCGCATCAGGCCAGGAAGCCGCGCCGATCCGTGCCGCGACCGGTGCCGGCTTCTCGATCGTCTGCCCGGGCATCCGCCCCGGGGGTCCGGTCGGCGACGACCAGAAGCGTACCGTCGGCGTCGCCCAGGCGTTTGCCGATGGCGCCGACGCCATCGTGGTCGGTCGACCGATCCGCCTGGCGGCCGATCCGCAGGCAGCGGCGCGGTCGATCCAGCAGGAAATCGCGTCGGCTTTGGCTGCACGCTGAGTCCCGCACCAACAGCGATCACGGTGACATCATGAACGCCATCGCGCTGCATGCGGGATGGCGTTCGCAATTGTGGCTCCCGTAATGACGCGACCGTCCCCACACCGATGAACTGTGAGCCCGCTCGCAGTGCGCGGGGGTGGTCGCCCTTCCAATCGATGCACCGGCGTGGACCGCGGCTTCGCCGGTTCCAATCATCGATAGAGGGAGTACAAGGATATGTATCGCAGCACCTCTTTGCTGTTCGGTGGCCTGCTGGCCGCTGCCATCTTTCCTGCCACCGCAGCAGCACCGGCGACCGGGTCGCCCCACATCATCGGCGGCGCCCCGGCCGTGCCCGGCGAGTATCCGTTCATGGTCAGCCTGCAGGGCCTGGAGCTGGGGGACAGTGACTTCGACCGCCACGTCTGCGGCGGCACGGTGATCTCGCCGTCCTGGATCCTGACCGCCGCGCACTGCGTACAGGGCAACTCGCCCGCGCGGCTGGCGGTGCTGGCCGGCAGCACCACGCTGGCCACCGCGCCATCGCCTCGAGCGTCCAACATCAGGGCGATCCACGTGCACCCGGCCTTCAACAGCGGCAACACCCTGGAGCACGACGTGGCCCTGATCCACCTCAGCGCGCCGCTGGCCGACGTGCAGCCGGTTGCCCTGCGCCTGCGTCCGGACGCCAGCTATCTCAAGCCGGGTCGTGATTTCACCGTGATCGGCTGGGGTGACACCGGCATCGATGACGACGTGATCTACCCGACCGAGCTGCAGGCGGTGCGGACGCCCTTCGTGCCCTTCACGCAATGCCAGCAGGCGTACGCCGGTGAGCTGGCCCGCGGCAAGGTGATCTGTGCCGGTCGCGAGGGCATCGACAGCTGCCAGGGCGATTCGGGCGGGCCCCTGCTGTTGCGCCTGCGGGAGGGCTGGACCCAGTTCGGCATCGTCAGCTGGGGCGAAGGCTGTGCCCTGGCCGGCTACCCGGGGGTTTATGCCCGAATCGCCGAAAAACATGCCGTGGATTTCATCGAATCCGTGTGGCAACGCGATTGATTCAATAAAATCAATAAGTTGAATAACATTACATCATGTGTTGCCTTAAGTTGTGCGGCGGCGTAGGATCGCGCCATCCGGTCTTCGGACCGGGCCTGCGCCACAACACTGTCCTCCGGCCTCGAGCCGGCTTGAGGAGCCTGTGATCCCCGTGATCCGGGCTCTTTTTTTATCCCGGTGGCGGCGCTGGGGTCAGATCCCTTCTGCCGCAGCAGAGGGGATCTGACCCCCTTGGCTGGAAACCGTGACGTCCCGGCTTGCCGCTGTCACCTTGCAGGCCGCAAGATGCGGACCGGTCCGGGGAGTCCGAAGGCATGAGCACGGTAGTGCGAACGAAGTCTGCACGAGGGTGGGGGCTGGCGGCCATGGTGCTGCTGGCCGTGGCCGCGTGCCGCGAGCCAGGCAGTGATCCGGCCCGACCGGCAGCCGAACCGGTGGCCGCCGTGCAGGCGATGGCGCAGCGTCTGGCCGAGGACGATCTGCTCGGCTACGCGAAGCTGTCGGTGCCCCCCAGCCAGTACCAGCGGCTGCAGCAGGCCTGGGCGGACGGACACAGCCAATGGCCGCTGACCGAACTGCCGCTGGGTGACCAGCTGCTGCCGATGCTGGCCGCCCTGCGCAGGCCCGGCGCCAGCGCCGAACTGCAGCGCAGTTTCGACCGCCAGCTGGCCGGGCAGTCCGGCGCGGTGCGCCAGGCCGCGCAGTCGATGGGCAACTTCGGGGTGCAGTACCTGCGCCATCAGAAGGGATACACGCCCAGCCAGCAGGCCCACTACATCGCCCTGGTGGAGGCCCTGTCCGGCTGGGCGCAGGGCGCACCGATCAGCGATCGCGCACGGGCGCGCAGCAGCATCGCCGCGCTCGTCGGCGCCGCCACCCAGGTCGGCTTCGAGGATGATGCCGGCCTGCAGGCCGCGGGGATGGAGGGCAGCCTGCAGCAGCTGGCGCCGTTCATCCACACGCTCAAGGCCGTGCTGGCCAGCTACGGGCTGGGGGTGGACGAAGCCCTGCGCAGCATCCGCGGCGAAGTGCTGTCACTGGAGGGCGACAACGCGCTGGTCCGCCTGCAATACGACCTGGCCGGGCGCGAGCTGGCCCTGCAGCTGCCGCTGAGCCGGCGCGAAGGTCACTGGTACCTGACCCGCACTCTGGCCGATACCGACGCGATACTGCGCCAGGCCGACGCGGCCGGTGCGGCAGCCGCGCCCGCCCCGGCCGAACCCGCCGATGCAGGCGAAGAAGCGGCAATGCCGCCGCCTAAGCCATAATGGCGCCGATGTCGAAACAGAACCCGCTGCCGTTCCCCGGCGAAGAATCCCAGTCGACGCCCGCCGAAACGGCGCTGGCGTCCCCCTCGACCAGTACCGGCCCGAATCCGGTGCCGCCGCCCTTGCACGCCCGTCCTCCCGGCCGCCGCCCGCTGTGGGCACGGCTGCTCGGCCGCCTGGTCGAGCCGTGGCTGTCGCTGAAGATCGAACCTGAGGATCCGGGCCAGTACAACGATGGCCGTCCGGTGATGTACGTGCTGGAAGACTACGGGCTGTCCAATGCGCTGATCCTGGACAAGGCGTGCCGCCAGGCGGGCCTGCCGTCACCGCTGGTGCCGCTGGCCGGCGACCCGACCGGTCGCAAACGCGCCTACCTGGCGCTGTCGCGGCGCAGTTCCAGCAACTCGCTGATTCCGGAACAGCGTGGCGCCAAGACCCATTCCGATTCGCTGGCCAAGGTCCTGCAGGCGCATCGCGTGCATGAGGATCTGGACGTGCACCTGGTGCCCGTGTCGATCTTCGTCGGCCGCGCGCCGGACAAGCAGAGCGGGTGGTTTGCCGTACTGTTCTCGGAGAACTGGGCGCTGGTCGGCCGTTTCCGCCGCCTGCTGGCGGTCCTGCTCAACGGCCGCAGCACCATCGTCCGCTTCGCTCCGCCGATTTCGCTGCGCTCCACCGTCGACGAGGGCCTGGAGCCCGAACGTACGGTGCGCAAGCTGCAACGCGTGCTGCGCACCCATTTCCGCCGTATCCGCGAATCGGTGATCGGCCCGGACCTTTCCACCCGCCGCCTGCTGGTGGACCAGGTGCTGGCCGCCGAGCCGGTACGCGAAGCGATCGCCGCGCAGGCCAAGCGCGACAATTCCAAGCCGGCCGATGCCTGGAAGAAGGCGCATGCCTACGCCTGGGAAATCGCTGCGGACTATTCCAGCCCGGTGGTGCGCTCGGCCAGCTTCATGCTCAGCCATGTCTGGAACCGGATCTATGCCGGTGTGCTGGTTCACCATCTGGACAAGTTCAAGGCGGCCGCGCCGGGCCATGAAGTGGTGTACGTGCCCAGCCACCGCAGCCACATGGACTATCTGCTGCTGTCCTACCTGCTGTACGACCGCGGCATCGTGCCGCCGCACATCGTGGCCGGCATCAACCTCAACCTGCCGGTGGTCGGCACGCTGCTGCGCAAGGGCGGCGCGTTCTTCATCCGCCGCTCGATCCGCGGCAACGCGCTGTACTCGGCGGTGCTCAGCGAGTACGTCGCGCAGCTGGTGGCCGGTGGCTATTCCATCGAGTACTTCGTCGAGGGCGGCCGTTCGCGTACCGGCCGCCTGCTGCAGCCCAAGGGCGGCATGATCTCGATGACCCTGCGTGCCTTCCTGCGCCAGCCGCGCAAGCCGGTGCTGTTCCAGCCTGTCTACATCGGCTACGAGAAGCTGATGGAAGGCGGCAGCTACCTGGACGAACTCTCCGGCCGACCGAAGGAAAAGGAATCGATCTGGCAGCTGCTGTGGGGCATCCCCAAGGTGCTCAAGCAGAACTACGGGCAGGTGGTGGTCAACTTCGGCGAGCCGATCGCGCTGAACGACGTGCTGGCCGAGAAGGCGCCGGAGTGGAAGGGTGAGGCGGTGCCGGAAGACGAGAAGCCGGCATGGCTGTCGACCACTGTCGATACACTGGCCGAGCGCATCCAGGAACGCATCAATGGTGCGGCGGACGTCAACCCGATCAATCTGCTGGCATTGGCCCTGCTGTCCACGCCCAAGCATGCAATGGGCGAGGCGGACCTGATCGCGCAGATCGAACTGTGCAAGACCCTGCTGGTCGAGATGCCGTATTCGGACCGGGTGACGGTGACTCCGCATTCGCCGGAGCGGATCATCGCCCACGCCGAGGAGATCAACGTCCTCACCCGCATCAAGCACCCGCTGGGCGACGTGCTCAGTGTGAGCGGCGACACCGCGGTGCTGCTGAGCTACTTCCGCAACAACGTGCTGCACCTGTTCACCGCCTCCTCGTGGGTGGCGTGCTGTTTCCAGAACAACCGCCGCATGAGCCGCACCGGCCTGGTCCAGCTGGGCCGCACCGTCTACCCGTTCCTGCAGGCCGAGCTGTTCCTGCCGTGGACCGAGGACGAGTTCGCCCAGCGCATCGACCAGACCATCGACGTGTTCGTGCGTGAGGGACTGCTGCAGAACGTCAACGAGGACGATGGCGGCATTCTTGCCCGCAACACCGGGCAGACCGACGAAGTGTTCCGCCTGCGTGCGATCGGCCACTCGCTGCAGCAGGCCTTCGAGCGCTACTACATCGCCATTTCGGTGCTGGTGAAGAACGGGCCGGGCACGCTCGGCGCCGCCGAACTGGAAAGCCTGTGCCAGCAGGCCGCACAGCGCCTGAGCCTGCTCTACGCGCCGGCGGCACCGGAGTTCTTCGACAAGGCCCTGTTCCGCAGCTTCATCCAGAAGCTGCGCGAACTGCGCCTGGTATGGCCCGACGAGAACAGCAAGCTGCTGTTCGACCAGCGCCTGGATGCCTGGGCCAAGGACGCCAAGTTCATCCTCGGTCGCGAACTGCGCCACACCATCGAGCGGGTCAGCCCGGAAGCCGCACGCCCGGACGAGCCAGCGCCGCAGGATTGAAGGTCGCGCCGGGTCCTACGGTGGGTGTGGACCTTGGTCCACACACCTTCCAGTCGTGCCAACCCAGGTTGGCACCTACCAGGGCAGAGGCCAACCAAGGTGGGCACCCACCTGAACCCGGCTCACGCCGGCTCGTCGGGAATCTGCAGGCTTTCCAGCCGGGTGATGCAGTCCTTCAGCTGCAGCTTGCGCCGCTTCAGGCGTTTGGACTCGAGCTCGTCCTCGCCATTGGCCGCCATGCGGGTGATCTGTTCATCCAGCAGGCGGTGCTCGGCGCGCAGGGCGGCGAGGCGTTCGGCGATCTCGGCGGGGCTGTAGGTGTCCACGGCCTCCGAGCATACACAGCGATGATGACCACCGGGAGAGGGCCGGACCGTTCCCCGGCCGGGGCCGCTCCAAGCCGGTAGAATGGCAGGCATGAGTGCCGTGATCTCCCTTCCCGATCCCCTGCCGCGCGCGCCCCGCGATCCGCGCGTGGCCGAGCGCGAGCAGCACAAGCTGGCCAAGCGCCTGCGCCGCCAGGTGGGCGAGGCGATCGCCGACTTCGGCATGATCGAGGCCGGCGACAGGATCATGGTCTGCCTGTCCGGCGGCAAGGACAGCTATACCCTGCTGGACATGCTGGTGCAGCTGCAGAAGAAGGCACCGGTGCCGTTCGAACTGGTGGCGGTGAACCTGGACCAGAAGCAGCCGGGCTTCCCCGAGCATGTGCTGCCGGAGTACCTGGCCGGGCTCGGCGTGCCGTACCACATCATCGAGCAGGACACCTATTCGGTGGTCAGCCGGGTGATTCCGGAAGGCAAGACGATGTGTTCGCTGTGCTCGCGCCTGCGCCGCGGCGCGCTGTACCACCATGCCGAGACCCATGGCTTCACCAAGATCGCGCTCGGCCACCACCGCGACGACATGGTGGCCACGTTCTTCATGAACCTGTTCCACCACGCCAAGCTGTCGGGCATGCCGCCGAAGCTGCGCAGCGATGACGGCCGGCACGTGGTGATCCGGCCGCTGGCCTACGTGCGCGAAAGCGACATCGTCGCGTACGCGCAGGCACGCCGGTTCCCGATCATTCCCTGCAACCTGTGCGGCAGCCAGGAAAACCTGCAGCGCCGCCAGGTCGGCCTGATGCTCAAGCAATGGGACAGGGACCACCCCGGCCGCATCGAGCAGATCGCGCGCGCCATGGGCCAGGTCCGGCCCTCGCAGCTGGCCGACACGTCCCTGTTCGACTTCATGGCGCTGGGCCGTCGCGATGACGCACCGCTGCCCGATGCCCATGCCTGGCTGGCCGGTACCCCGGTCGACGCCGACGCAGATCCCGAGACGCCCACCGCATAAGGTCGGTCGCCCTTTCTCTTTGCCATCCGGAAATCCATGTTCTTTCGCAACCTGACGTTCTTCCGTTTCCCGACCGCCACTGATTTTTCTGAAATCGATACGCTGCTGCCGCACGCCGTGCTCAAGCCGGTCGGCGCGCTGGAGATGAATTCGCGCGGCTTCATTTCACCGTTCGGCCGCGAGGAGAAGGAACTGCTCTCGCACCGCATCGCCGAGCACCTGTGGCTGACGGTTGGCGGCGAGGACAAGATCCTGCCGGCAGCCGTGGTCAACGACCTGCTCGAGCGCAAGCTGGAGGAGATCGAGGAGAAGGAAGGCCGGCGCCCCGGCGGCCGCGAACGCAAGCGCATGAAGGACGACCTGCTGCATGAACTGCTGCCGCGCGCCTTCGTGAAGTCCTCGCGCAACGACGCCTTCATCGACCTGCAGCACGGCTACGTCGCGGTGGATACGTCCAGCCGCAAGACCGGCGAGTACTTCATGTCCGACATCCGTGGCCTGCTCGGCAGCTTCCCGGCAATGCCGCTGAACGCCGAAGTCGCGCCGCGTTCGATCCTGACCGGCTGGATCGCCGGCGAACCGCTGCCGACCGGGCTCAGCCTGGGCGAGGAGTGCGAGATGAAGGATCCGGTGGAGGGCGGTGCGGTGGTCAAGTGCCAGCACCAGGAGCTGCGCTGCGACGAGATCGACAAGCACCTGGACGCCGGCAAGCAGGTGACCAAGCTGGCGCTGATCTTCGAAGACAACCTGTCCTTCGTCATCGGCGACGACCTGATCGTGCGCAAGCTGAAGTTCCTCGACGGCGCCCTGGACCAGCTCGAGCATGCCGACGAGGAGGGCCGGCGCGCCGAGTTCGACGCACGGTTCGCCCTGCAGAGCGCCGAGATCCGCCGCTTGTTCCTGCTGCTGGAAGAGGCGTTCAAGCTCAGCAAGGCTGACTGAACAGGCACCGCGTGGGCCGCCGGTCATCCAGCGGCCCGAAGCGGCGCTATGCTGGCTGCATGAGCCGCCTGCTGCGCCGCCTGATCTCGCCCACACCGCCCGCCACCGTGCAGCGCGATACCGTTCGCCTGCGCCTGGAGGATGCCGAGATCGACGTGCTGCGCGTACGCGATCCGCGCGCGCGCCGCATCAAGCTCAGCGTCGACGAACGCGGCGCGCGCCTGACCCTGCCGCCGCGCGCCAGCTTGGTGATGGGCGAACGTTTCCTGGAGCAGCATCGCGACTGGTTGGCACTGCAGCTGCGCCAGTACCAGGGCCAGGGCCTGCCCGCACCGCTGCAGCCCGGCGTGGACGGAGTGCTGCCCCTGCGCGGGGAGCTGCTGCCGCTGCGCTGGCAGGAAGGCCGCTACGCACGCCTGGACATCGACGAGCACGGCGCCTGCCTGCAGTGGCCGACCCGTGCCGGTGACGCGACCCTGCGCCGTCTGCTGCGCGAGTTCTTCGAGGCGCAGACCCGCGCCGACGTGGGCCGCTGGCTGCCGCGCTACCTGCCCGGCCTGCCACGGGCACCCAGCCGCCTGCGCTTGAAGGTGATGTCCTCGCAGTGGGGTTCGCTGGCTCCCGATGGCAGCATGGCATTGGATCTTGCGCTGGTCCTGGGGCGTCCGCAGGCATTCGAGTATGTGCTGGTGCATGAGCTCTGCCACCTCATCCAGCCCAACCACTCGCCGGCGTTCTGGCAGGAGGTCGAGCAACGGTTCCCGGCCTGGCGTGAGCAGCGCGACTACTTCCAGCAGGAAGGGCGACGCCTGAAGGCGATGCTGAGGCAGCTGCTGTAAGCCATCACCCTGCCGGTCCGGCCGTACAATGCGGCCATGCCCGGCATGCTCAAGACTGTCTTTCTTTCCGTCGTCGCCCTGGCTGGCGCGCTGCTCGCGCTTGCCCTGGTCACCAGTGCCGGTGGCTGGCTGCCTGCACTGCTCGGCCTGCATCCCGGCAGCGAAGCGCAGCTGGGCTGGGACCTGGCGTTCACCGTGCTCGGCGGCATCGCCGCGATCGCCTTCGCCACCTACTACGCGCCCTGCTGGACGCGCGCGCACGGCACCTCGATCTGGTCGCTGCTGGTGCTGGGCGCAGGCTACGGCCTGTGGACGCTCGGCGCGGATTTCCCACGCTGGTTCGTCATCGGCCTGCTGGTATCACTGCCGGTGCAGCTGCTGCTGGGATGGGGGTTCGGACGCCGGCCCTCACGCAGCGCAACACGGGCTTAACAATCTCCCCCTAGGCTCGGTGCCCGCCGAACGTCGGCAACGCGGCGCAGGGGCCTGTACCCACGGAACCCCGGGAACAGGCGCGGCGTAAGACACCACAGGGAACCGGGGAATCATCCGATGCGTTACCAGACCCGGGAGGCCGCCGCCGCGGCCTCCCAAGCGAAGCTGTTGTCCCGCGCCGTGCATGCGGTGCTGATCGGCGGCCTGGCCGTGCTGCCCGTCGAAGCGATGGCCGAGGAGGCGATCGAAGGCGATACCCGCCAACAGCTGCAGCAGCTGGACACGGTCACCGTGACCGGCAGCTATGCACGGAGCCTGGAGCGCGCCGTCGACCTGAAGCGCGCCAACATCGGCTTCTCCGACTCGATCGTCGCCACCGACGTGGCCGATTTTCCCGATCAGAATCTCGCCGAAGCGCTGCAGCGCATGCCGGGCGTCACCATCGAACGCAAGAAGGGCCTGGGCGGCAGGGTCAGCGTGCGCGGCCTGCCCAGCGAGTTCACCCTGGTCTCGATCAACAACCTGGCGACGGCCTCCGGCAGTGGCGGACGCGACGTGCAGTTCGACATCTTCGCCTCGGACGTCGTGCAGACGGTGACCGTGCAGAAGTCGCCGACCGCCGCCGATGAGGAAGGCGGCATCGCCGGCTCGGTCTACATCGAAACGGCCAAGCCATTCGACTTCCCCGAGCCGAAGTTCAGTGCGTCGGCCGAAGCTTCGCACAACTCGATCAACGGCAAGATCGATCCGAAGATCTCCTTCCTTGCCAGTGACACCTGGGGCGACTGGGGCGGCCTGGTGTCGTTCTCCAAGGCCAAGCGCAGCAACCGCACCGACTCCAACTCAGGCATCAACTTCCGTCCCATGGGCCGCTTCTTGGAGGCGTCGGGTACGCGCGGTTCGCAGGCCGCCGCGGTGCTGGCGCGCGATGCCGGCATCGTCGTCAGCAACCGGATGGACAAGGATGAAACCAGCCGGATTGTCTTCCAGGACAAGGTCGGCGACCGCGTCTACCTCAACGAGCAGGACCAGTGGGGCGCCACCGCCTCGCTGCAGTTCAAGCCCAGCGACACGTTCTCGCTCAGCTTCGACGCCATGCTCGGCGGCTACGACACGCACGAGGACGAGTACGATGCCGCAGCGTACTCGGCCTCCAGCCGCAGCACGCTGGACACCATCCACGATTACGACCGTGACACGCTGTCGGCCTACGGCATCACCGTGCTGAAGGACGTGTCCTACACCGCCACCCAGCACGAAATCCTGAGCAAGGAACGCAACGCCGATACCGACTACCGTCAGTTCAGCAGCACACTGGACTGGAAGGTGGGCAACTGGGACATCGACGCGCTGGTCGGCTACTCCGGCGCGCGCAAGGACTCGGACTACGCCAACCTCAAGCACGTGGCCTACGCGCCGTCGCGCACGCGCTGGACCCGCAACGGCGGCGAGACCGTGCCGAGCACAACCGGCGGTTTCGACATGTACAACGCCGCGGACAAGTACCTGTTCGAAGCGTACGAAACCGAGCTGGAGAAGGTGAAGGATGACAAGTACGCCGCGCAGCTCGACCTGAGGCGGCAGATGAACCTGGCCTTCTTCCCGGCACTGAGCGGCGTGCAGTTCGGCGCGCGCTACACCGACAAGACCAAGGAACGCGCGTTCGGCAGCGGCAAGATCCAGGGCCCGGCCGCCGGCAGCGCCGCGTGGGTCAATACGCGCACGCTGGCCGACAGCAACCCGGTGTGGATCAGCCAGCTGGCACCGGGTGGTGCGTATCGCCCGAGCGACCTGGACTGGCAGCAGGTTTCCAACGCCTATGCGCGCGCTACGTTCCGCTACCCCGGCTATGAAACCCCGATCGATCCGGGCCAGTACTACGAGGTGAAGGAGAAGACCCTGGCGCTGTACGCCATGGCCGATCTCTACTTCGATATCGGACAGGTACCGGTGTACGCCAACCTCGGCGTGCGTTCGATCGACACCGACGTCGATTCGTCAGGCTTCCATCCGGTGCAGAACGCCGATGGCAGCAACGGCTACACGCCGACGCCGATTTCGAGCAGCGGCGACTACAGCAGGATCCTGCCCAGCTTCAACATGACCGCCGAGATCGCCGACGGCCTGGTGCTGCGCGGTGCTGCCTCGGAAACGCTGATGCGTCCGTCGCTGACCGACATTGCCTACCGCCGCACCGTCAGCTGGAGCAGCTTCCGCTTCATGGACGGCAACCCGGCACTGAAGCCGACCACCGCCAGGCAGTGGGAAGTGGGCCTGGAAAAGTACCTGCAGAACGGTGGCCTGCTGGCCGCGTCGTACTTCTCCAAGAAGATCGACGGCGTAGTGCGGCAGTCGTTGACCGGCATCGTGCCGAACGTGGAGAAACTCAACGCCAACGGTTCGCTGGACGGCTACTACGACTTCGAGGTCTACCAGCCGGTCAACGCCGATGGCTCGTACAAGGTCACCGGCGTGGAGCTGGTCGCGCAGCTGCCGCTGTCGATGCTGCACCCGGCGCTGGAAGGCTGGGGCATCAATGCCAACTACACCCAGCTCGACAATTCGCTGACCGGTGCATCCGACCTGGATATCCCGACGCCGCCGGAAGGCTTGGCCGAGAAGGCGTACAACTTCACCCTGTACTACGAGAACGATCGCTTCAGCGCGCGCGCCTCGTACAACTACAAGGACAAATACGTCGAGTACATCCATCTGAACATGTATCCGGTTTACCGCGATGCCTATGGCCAGCTCGATGCCTCTATCGGGTTCCGCCTCACCGACACCTGGAAGCTGAACCTGGAGGCGATCAATCTGCTCGACGAGAAGACCACCGGCTACACCATCGACAAGGCCTTCCCGACCCAGTACGAGTTCTCCGGCCGTCGCATCACCTTCGGCATCCGCGCGGACTTCTGAGCCCGCCGCTGCAGGGCCGTGGCCAATGCCCCGGCCCTACAGATCGAGCGGCGGCAGGGTCTGCTTCACCGCATCGATGCCCTGCCACGGATCGGCCTTCAGGCGCTTGGCCCGCGCCAGCGCCTTGTCGAGCGGGAAGGCGTCGGCCGCCTTGATCCGCGCAAGCTCTTCCCAGCGCAGCGGCACCGCCACGCCCGCACTTTCGCGGGCGCGCAGCGACCAGGAGCAGACGCTGGTCGCGCCACGCGTATTGCGCAACCAATCGATGAAGATCACACCGCCGCGCTTGGCCTTGCTCATCGTTGCCACATAGCGTTCGGGCGCCTGCTGTGCCATCGCCTGCGCGAAGGCCTCGCAGAATGCCTTGGCCTGTTCCCAGTCGGCGGCGGGCTGCAGGGGGACCACCACATGCACGCCCTTGCCGCCGGACAGCCGCACGAAACTGCGCAGGCCGATCTCCTGCAACCGGTCGCGCACGTCGCGCGCGCCGGCCTTGACCTCGTTCCAGCCGACGCCCTCACCGGGGTCCAGATCGAATACCAGCCGGTCTGGATGTTCGGGATCGGCAACCGTGGCGCCCCAGGGATGCAGCTCGAGCGTGTTCATCTGCACCAGCTGCAGCAGGCCGCGTACATCGTCGATGTAGACGTAGTCCTCGCGACCGCTCTTCTGCTGCAGGGGGACCGCATGCACGGCGTCGCCCAGGCCCGGGCCGTGGTGCTTCTGGAAGAAGCAGGCCTTGCCCGCGCCATCAGGGCAGCGCAGCAGCGAAAGGGGCCTGCCCACGATCCCGGGCAGGATCCAGCGCGCCATCTGCCGGTAGTAGTCGGCCACGTCGCCCTTGCGGATCTTCTTCTTCGCGAAGACCACACGCTCAGGGTGGCTGATGGCAACCGCGTCATTGCTGCTCGTGGTCTTTGCAGGCATGGCCAGATCCTCGCCGCTCTTGTCGCTGCGCAGCCGTTTGAAGCTGGCCTGGCGCAGCAGCCCCTCCTTGCCCCAGCCACGGAAGGCCACTTCGGCCACCCTCACTGGCTTCACCCAGTGCACGCTGGCGGCGCGGAACGGGACGTGCGCGGGCAGCGCCACCGCAGCGTCCTCCACCGCCAACGGCTTCAGCGTCCGCGCCAGCGCGCGCAGGCTGTCATCGTCGAAGCCGGTGCCGACGCGACCCACGTAGCGCAGGCCGTCCTTGTCGGGAGTTGCCAGCAGCAACGATCCAAACCCCACGCGCGAGCCCTTCGGCGCGGTATGGCCGACGATCAGGAACTCATCGGTGTCCTCATGCTTGACCTTTACCCAGCTGCGCGCACGCACGTTGACGTAGGGCGCGTCCACCTGCTTGCTGACGATGCCCTCATACCCGGCCTTACCACTGGCAGCGAAGACCTGCGGCCCATGGCCGAGCACGTGATCGCTGAACGCCAGCGTTCCGAGCGTATCGCCGATCAACGCCTTGAGCAGCGTCTTGCGCTCAATCAGCGGTGCCGCGCTGATGTCCACTCCCGCCACACCGGGCAGGTCGAAGAGAAGGTAGCGTAGCGGCGCCTTCGAGCTGCCATCGATGACCCGCTGCAGGGCGGCGAAATCGCTGCGCCCCTTCTCGTCGAGCACTACCAGTTCACCGTCCAGGCGCGCGTCACCAACCGGCAGCGCCTGCACGGCCCGCACGACTTCAGGGAAGTCCCCGGTCCAGTCCAGCCCGTTTCGCGAGCGGAGCGTCACTTCACCGTCGTGCAGATCGGCCAGCAGGCGATAGCCATCCCACTTGATCTCGTGCAGCCAGCGATCGCCATCGGGCGCGGCATCGCGGTGGTCGGTCAGTTGTGGTTTGAATGCACGCGGATACGGGCGGTCGCGGGCGCCCTGCAGTTTCAGCGCGCGCGCGTGCCAGCGCGACTCCGCCTTGCGTGTCTTCCTGTCCGTCATCTTCTTCGCGCTCCCGGGGTGTTCACGCAATGGCGCGTGCAGCAGGTCGTCGGCCTCTGCGTCGCGGGCCTCGCTGTCTTCGCGCTTGATCAGCAGCCACTGCACCTGGCGTCCCTTCATCGCGGTCCGCACCAGTTTCCATCCCCCGGCCAGCCGCTGGCCATGCAGGACGAAATCGATCTTGCCCGCTGCCAGCGCCTGCAGTGGATCACCCGCGCATGCCCAGGTGCCGTGGTCGAAGACCTCCACGTGACCGGCACCGTAGTGGCCCTCGGGAATATCGCCCTGGAAGCCGGCATAGGACAGGGGATGATCTTCCACTTCCACCGCCAGCCGCTTCTCGCCAACGCGCAGCGATGGCCCTTTGGGCACCGCCCAGCTCTTGAGCACGCCGTCCATTTCGAGGCGGAAATCGAAATGGCGCGAACTGGCGTGGTGCAGCTGGATGACGAAGATCGGCCGCCGCTTCGGATCACCCGGCGCCGGCTGGTCGTCCGGTTCCGGCGTCTGCCCGTTGCCGCCGCCGAGCCGACGCTTGCGCCGGTACTGATGCAGCGACATGGATCACCCTGCCTTGCGCCGTGGCGCGGCCTTCTTCGCTGCCTTCTTCGCGGTCTTCCTGCCTGTCTTGCCGGCCGCCTTCTTCGCCGGCGCCTTGCGCGCGGTCGTCTTGCTCGCGGGGGTTCGCTTGTTCGCATCCAGGCTCTTCTGCAACAGGGCCATGAAATCGACCACGTTGGTGGTGGCGTCCTCGCGCGGTGCAGGCTCTTCGTCCACCCGGGTGGTGCCCCCCTTGGCCTTGATCCGTTTGTTGAGCACCTGCTGCAGGCGCTCGCGGAACTCGTCGTGATACTGCGACGGATCCCAGTCGCCAGCCATCGACTCGATCAGCTGCTCGGCCATCGCCGTTTCCTTGCCGGTGATGCGGTACTCGGACAGGGTGCCGGTGGGCAGCTTGAGGTCCTCCGGATCGACAAGCTCCTGCGGATAGCGGAGGATCATCAGCACCAGGGCGTGCTCGTGCGGCATCACCGCGCAAAGATACTCGCGGGTACGCACGACCACCCGTGCAATGCCGACCTTGCCGGTGCTGCGCAGCGTCTCGCGCAGCAGTACATAGCCCTTCTCGGCCTTCTTGCCCGGCACCAGCAGATAGGGCTTTTCGTAGTAGCGCGGATCGATCTGCGCCGCGTCCACGAAGGTCTCCACCTCCACGGTCTCATGGCTTTCGGGCGCCGCCGAACGGATGTCGCCTTCCTCCAGCACGACGTAACTGCCCTTGTCGTACTCGTAGGCCTTGACGATGTCCTTCCACGGAACTTCCTCACCGGTATCGGCGTTGACCCGTTCGAAGCGGATCGGTTTGCGGTCGCGCGAATCGAGCATGCGGAACTGCAGATCGACCTTGCGTTCGCCGGACATCAGCGACACCGGCACGTTGAGCAGGCCGAAGGAGAGTGTTCCGGTCCAGATCGGGCGGGCCATGCGCGCACCTGTGCTTGAGCAGGACCGTCAGCTTCCGGTGCCGGGTGTAAACCACCCGTGTCGATGCCGTGCACGCCGGGTCGGCGCGCAGCATCCCGGCCAGGTCACTGCAGCAGGGGTCTTACCGCCGCTGCCGGAATATGATCCAGCGCGCGCCATGCGTCTTCCACCACCGGCCGCGCCTGCGACCAGCCCAGTCGCGACTGCCCTCGCATCTGTTCCCAATGCTCGGCCAGCTCCTCGCAGGTATCGGCCGCATCCCCACGCGGCCAGTCCGCCGCATGTGTGGTCAGTGCGAAGGCATACACCGGGCACAGGTCACGCCAGTTGCGATGACCGTGACCACGGCGTTCCTCGTAATCGCTGAGCATGTACTGGAGGTAATCCTGGGCCACGGCCTGCGGATCTTCGTGGCGACGCGTCCGGCGCTGCGCGGTGCGCTGGCCGAGCGGATCGAGCAGGGCGTTGAACACGGACGGGGCGGGGCGTTCCAGGCGGGGCATGACCGGCTCCTGCAGCGGGTCGGGTGGGCAGGAATACCGGCGGCAGCGTTATCCAGCCGTGACAGAGATGTTCATGACGCAGGGTTCGCGGTGCCTTTACCTCGGTGGCGGTGTAGTGGTCCTCCCCATGCGCAGGTACCTGATCATGAGCCGAGAGACCTCCCGAGACCCGCTCCGCGAGAACCGTGCGCCAATTCCCGGCGAGCAGCGCGGCAAGCACGACAACGATGATGCCGACTTCCGTGGCACGGGCGCGCCCTTCTTCGACGCCGCACAGTCCGGCGAGCATCTGCCGGTGAAGCGCGAGGCTGAACAGGCCGCGCTGGACCGCAAGGACGGCGGCGACCGCCATCGGGGAGGGCAGGAGAGCCCGCTCAAGCGACGCGAACGCAAGCAGCACGCCAGCGACAACCAGGACGAGGCGCTGGAGGAAACGTTCCCGGCCAGCGACCCGACCTCACCGTTCGTGCCGGCCAAGGCGCCCGACTGACGTCCCGCAGGCGCCGCCGGTCAGGTCAGCGCCATGACCACTGCAGGCCGACACTGGCACGGCGGCCCGGGCCGGGCTCGTAGTAGCGGCCATTGCCATCGTTGACGATGACCGAGCCGATGTAGGCCTGGTCAAGCACGTTCTCCAGCCGGGCGAAGGCACGCAGCTCGCCTCCGGGCAGCCGCCACTGGCGGCCCCCTTCCAGATGCAGCAGGGCGTAACCCGGCGCGCGTTCGTCGGCGAGGTCATTCACCACGGTATCGCTGCTCGCGGTGGCCTCCACCGCCCACTGCCAGTCCGCAGGCGTCCACTGCAGGCGGGCGAAGGCCTGCTGGCGTGGAACACCCGGCAGGCGGCTACCGGCATCCACGCGGGTATCGGGCACACGGCAGCCGCTGCCGGCACAGGTCAGATAGGGCGACCGCACCTGTGCCTGCAGCCAGGTCCAGGCCAGCTGCAGTTCCAGCTGCTCGGCCAGCGGCTGCCGGTACTGCAGTTCGATGCCCTGGCGCCGCGTACGGCCGATGTTGCGGTAGGTGCTGCGGCCACCGATATTGCTGGCGACGGCCAGCTCGTCGTCGGTATCTGCACGGAACAGGCTTGCATCCAGCTGCATTCCATCCTGTGCATGCCATTTGCTGCCGATCTCCAGCGTGCGGCTGCGCGCCGCCGCCAGATCCAGCGCCAGCCCGGCCTGGCCGTCGGCGCGATAGCCCAGTTCATTGAAGGTCGGTGTCTCGAAGCCACGGCCCACGGCGGCATGCAGGCGCCACTGCGGGTGGGCTTCAAAGCTGATCCCGGCCACGGGTGTGGTGGCCCGGTAGCGGCGGTGGCCGCTGTCGTCCGGGTTGCGGTCGGTGATGTAGCGGTCGTCCGATTCGAAGCGCACGGCACTGTGCCGCACGCCGGCCAGCAGCGACCAGCGCGGGCTCCACTGCCACCAGGCCTGGGCGAACTGGTCTACGTTCTGCACGATGTCGATCTGGTCGCGGCGCAGGCGCCCGCGCACGCCCAGCGTGCTGCCGACGAAGTTCTCGTAGCCGGTGCGCTGCTGGCGCTGGCGGTCCGCACTGAGCCCGGCGACCAGGTCCAGCGGTCGGCCGGCCACCTCGCCCTGCCAGCTCCAGCGCGCGTCCAGGCCGCCATAACCACTGTCCAGGTCGATCACACCGCCGGCATGCAACGGGTTGGCCTGGGCCGTCGGCGGGATCGCCAGATACTGGGTGACCGAGCGCTGGCCGGCATAGCCCATCAGCTGCCACCGCTGCGCGCCGGCCTCGCGGCTCCAGCGCAGGCCGGCCTGCTGCTGGCGCACTGATTTGCGGGTGTTGTACTGATGAGCGACGGCGGTGGCCTGGCGCGGGTCGGCCGCGACCTGCGCGCGGGTCAGACCCAGCGGATCCTGCGCATCGGGCGCATCCAGCGCGTTGAGCAGCAGCTCCAGCCGCCCGCCTGCCAGTTCGCCGCCGACGCGGGCGTTGAGCGATTCGCGCCGGGCACGGCTGTGGTCGCGCCAGCCATCGGTACAGAAGTGGTTGGCCGCGATGTTGTAGTCCAGCACCTGACCCGCGCCGCGCAGCTGCGCACCCACGCTCAGGGTCGTGTCCGCGCCCGCGCTGAGCCGCAGCCGCCACGGGTCGCCCGCCCGGCCCTGCGCGCTCCACACCTGCAGCACGCCACCGGAGGAATTGCCGTACAGCGCCGAGAACGGTCCACGCAGCACCTCCACGCGTTCGGCACCCAGCAGGCTGGCGTGCGACAGCTGGCCCTGCCCATCGGGCATGGTTGCCGGCACACCGTCGATCAGCACGCGTACCCCGCGTACGCCGAACGTCGAGCGGGCGCCAAAGCCCCGGATCGACAGCTGGGTGTCCTGCGCGAAGTTCTGCCGGTCGCGGGCCAGCAGGCCCGGCACCCCGCCCAATGCTTCGGACAGCTGCGCCCCGGTGCCGGCGCGGTCAGCATCGATCCAGACCGTGTCCTGGCTGGCGGCCAGGGCGAACGGATCGATCCCCTGCACACGGGCTGCCTGCACCTGCACCGGGGGCAGGGCGGTCGTGGACGGCTCCGCCATCGCGACCAGCGGCGACAGCAGCAGGGCAGACAGGGGCAGGCGATTGCGGCGTGCGGGAGGATTCATGATTCAGCTTGATGGATCGGTCGGCAACGCACGCCATGGTACGGGGCCGCGGATGACGATGGTGGCGGCCAGCCCCGGCAGGCTTTGTTACGATGGGCCGTTTTCGGCCGAAATGCCGCAAGCCGCGTGGCGCAATTCCTCCCCCTTTCCGTCTACCGAACGAGTACCGCCGTGTCCTTCTTTGCAAACGTGGAACTGGTCCCAGGCGACCCGATCCTGGGCCTGACCGAGGCATACAACGCCGACAGCCGCCCGACCAAGGTCAACCTGGGTGTGGGCATCTACTACGACGAGAGCGGCCGCATTCCGCTGCTGCGCGCCGTCAAGCAGATCGAGCAGCAGCTCGCCGCCGAAGCCAAACCGCGCGGCTACCTGCCGATCGACGGCCTTCCGGCGTACACGCAGGCGACGCGTGAGCTGGTGTTCGGCAAGGATTCGCCGCTGCTGGCCGCAGGTCGCGTCACCACCGCACAGACCGTCGGTGGCAGCGGTGCGCTGCGCGTCGGCGCCGACGTGCTCAAGAAGCTGCTGCCGCACGCCACCGTCGCGCTGAGCAACCCGAGCTGGGAAAACCACCGCGCGGTGTTCAGTGCCGCCGGCTTCGAGGTAGTGGATTACACCTATTTCGATCCCGCGACCCACGGTGTCGACTTCGACGGCATGCTGGCCGACCTGCAGAAGCTGCAGCCGGGCAGCGTGGTGCTGCTGCACGCCTGCTGCCACAACCCGACCGGTGCCGACCTCACGGTCACGCAGTGGACGCAGGTCGCGCAGCTGCTCAAGGACCGCCAGCTGTTCCCCTTCATCGACATGGCCTACCAGGGCTTCGACAAGGGCATCGAGCAGGATGGCGCCGCCGTGCGCATCATCGCCGAAGCCGGCATCGACAGCTTCATCGTCGCCAACTCGTACTCCAAGTCGTTCTCGCTGTACGGCGAGCGCGTGGGTGCACTGTCGATGGTGGCGCCGACCGCCGCCGACGCCAAGGCCGTGCAGTCGCAGGTCAAGCGCGTGATCCGCACCATCTACTCCAGCCCCTCCACCCACGGTGCAGCGCTGGTGGCCGGTGTACTGACCAACCCGGAACTGCGTGCGATGTGGGAGCAGGAGCTGACCGAGATGCGCGAACGCATCCACGCGCTGCGTCAGGGCCTGGTCGAGAAGCTGGCGGCCGCCGGCGCCCCGCAGTTCGGTTTCATCAACGAGCAGGCGGGCATGTTCTCCTACTCCGGCCTGAGCCGCGAGCAGGTCGAGCGCCTGCGCGACGAGTTCGGCATCTACGCCGTCGGCACTGGCCGCATCTGCGTGGCTGCGCTGAACCAGAACAACCTGGAGTATGTCGCCAAGGCCGTGGCCACCGTGGCCAAGGGCTGAACCCACGCTCCAGTGGCTTGAAGACAAAGGCGCCGGAAGGCGCCTTTGTTTTTGCAGCGTGTCCTGCATCGCCTCCCCTTCCCACGAGCCTCGACAAAAGGAAGGCGCTACGAGCGCATCTGGAAACGATTACGCCTTCCCGCGCTCACGCACGCAGCGGCCAGACGGGCGACAATAGGCGTTTTCCCGCTGCCGAGACCTGTCCGCCCATGTCCCGTACCTCGTTGACCCGCTTCCTGATCCAGGAACAGCACGCCGGCCGCATCAATGCCGACCTGCGTCAGCTGATCGCGGTCGTCGCCCGCGCCTGCACCAGCATCTCCATCGCCGTCAGCAAGGGCGCCCTCGGCGGCGTGCTCGGCGACGCCGGTACCGGCAACGTGCAGGGCGAGGCGCAGAAGAAGCTGGATGTCATCAGCAACGAGATCCTGCTCGAAGCCAACGCCTGGGGTGGCCACCTCGCCGCCTGCGCCTCGGAGGAAATGGACCACAGCCAGCCGGTGCCGGACATCTACCCGCGCGGCGATTTCCTGCTGCTGTTCGATCCCCTCGATGGCAGCTCCAACATCGACGTCAACGTCTCCGTCGGCACCATCTTCTCGGTGCTGCGCTGCCCGACCAACGTCGAACTGCCGGGCGATGACGCGTTCCTGCAGCCGGGCAGCAAGCAGATCGCGGCCGGCTACTGCATCTACGGGCCGAGCACCCAGCTGGTGCTCACCGTGGGCCACGGAACGCATGCCTTCACCCTGGATCGCGAGAAGGGCGAGTTCGTGCTGACCACCGAGAACATGCAGATTCCGGCGGCCACCCAGGAATTCGCCATCAACATGTCCAACCAGCGCCACTGGGAAGCACCGATGCAGGCCTATGTCGGCGATCTGCTGGCCGGCAAGGAAGGTGCGCGTGGCAAGAACTTCAACATGCGCTGGATCGCCAGCATGGTGGCCGATGTGCATCGCATCCTGACGCGCGGTGGCATCTTCATCTATCCGTGGGACCGGAAGGATCCGTCCAAGGCCGGCAAGCTGCGCCTGATGTACGAAGCCAACCCGATGGGCCTGCTGGTCGAGCAGGCCGGCGGTGCCGCCTGGACCGGCCGCGAGCGTATCCTCGACATCCAGCCCGACCAGCTGCACCAGCGCGTGCCGGTGTTTCTCGGCTCGCGCGAGGAAGTGGCCGAGGCGGTGCGCTACCACCACCAGCACGACGCCGCACAGGCCTGAGCGGCGCACTGCGGCCACGCTCATGGCAGTTCGATGACATGACCGTGGGGTGACACCGACGGCGGCAAACGGCACCATCAAGCCCTTGCCGCCGAAGGAATGCACGCATGCACGAGCAGGGCCCGGTCGATTTCATCGAAGTCATCCACAACGCGGTGCCCACGGAGGTCTGTGCTGCCATCGTCGAGCGCCTGCGTGCCACCCGCGGCCTGATGCCAGGTGCCGTCGGCAGCGGCGTGTTCCCGGAACTCAAGCACAGCAAGGACCTGCGCATCAGTGGCCTGGAGGGCTGGCAGGACGTCGACGTACAGCTGCAGCAGGCCGTGTTCAAGGGCCTGCTGACTTATCTACGCCGTTATCCACAGGCGCTGATCGCACCGTTGATGTTGCAGATCCAGGACAGCGACGGTCAGCCGCGACGCTTGTCGGCCGAGGACTTCCCCGACATGCCGGAGCAGCAGCTGGCCGACCTGGCGCGCACCTGCCTGCGCCCGGGCGCGATCAACCTGCAGTGGTATGCCGCAGGCGAGGGCGGTTACCCGTACTGGCACTGCGAGCTGTACCCGAAGGATGCGCAGGCCGAAACGCTGCACCGGCATGTACTGTGGACGCTGTACCTCAACGATGGATTCGACGAAGGCGAAACCGAGTTCCTGTTCCAGGGCCGCAAGATCGCACCGCGTACCGGCAGCCTGCTGATCGCCCCGACCGCCTTCACCCACACCCATCGCGGCAATCGGCCGCAGGGCGGCGACAAGTTCATCGCGACGAGCTGGATCCTGTTCCAGAGTGCGCAGAAGTTGTTTGGGGGTGGTTGAGGCATCACGGACATCGCCGGATAGGTTCTCGCAGGTCGGTGGCCCTGCCAGCGCCTGCTGGAGAGCCGTCGAGCAATACATCCGGTACGCGGCGTAAGGAAAAGGCGACACAGCGGACGACTGACATCAGCGTCAACGATTGCCTTGTCGTCGAGAGCTTCCGAGCGAGCGCCGTCTATACAGAATGACGGCCGCCGCTACTCCGAATATCGCCATGCCAAGACCTACCATGTCCTTCTCTCCCCAGGCCTCGCCTGACAGAATTCTGCCAATAGTCACCACGAGGAAGTTCACCGGAAGCATCAATAGAAATGCCATGCCAAGCCAGAAAAGTGTTTTCATAATTTTTACTCTCCACAATCGCAGGGCGATGCAGGGTCCGTTACGTTATCTTTTATCCCTTTTGCGACTTCGTTCGCGTCCGACAACTTAGCATTTCCTCGTAGCATGTTCCGGATTCCTTTAGTCAGACCTGTGACTGAGTTGAAGTTTGACCCACCCCCAGAAAACAGGGCCACCGTAAAGTAGAGACTTCGCCCCGCATGGGCCCCGTGGATCACGAGGAATCAGGCGATGAAGAAGTCCCGTTTCACCGAGGAGCAGATTGCGTACGCGCTCAAGCAGGTCGAGCTGAGCATGGCGGTTAGCGAGGTGTGCCGAGAAGCTAGCTGTAACGGGTACTTGCTCGCAACTGCAGCCGCCATGGCAGCGTGGAAGCAACGAGAACATCAATGGCTTGCTGCGCCAGTCTCTGCCCAAGGGCGCGGATCTCTCCATGGCCAGCCAGGAGTATCTCAACCATGTAGCGTGGTTGATGAATACCCGACCGCGTCAGACGCTGGGCTGGAAGACACCTGCAGAGGCCATTAATACCGAACTGCAGACATTCAGATCACGTGTCGCACTTACAAGTTGAGACCGCCGATTTCGGTGCCGTATTTTCTGCATTCGGCCGTTATCTTTTTCTCGATCGAACTGAAAGGTTTGAAACTCGGGCAAAGAGTACAGTAGCGGCAAGGCCTGCGAAATTCTGTTTATCTGCAACTCACGAGAAAATTCTTTGCATTCAGAATTTTCTTCATCGGCCGGATATCGACGGCCATGAACATGACGTAACTCGGACCTTCAAGGTCACCGCGATTATATGCGTACAGCATTCTTTTCACGCCATCGCCGGACTCCTGGCCCAAAAGCTCGAATCCATCTGTAGCGGTTACGCCCCTCTTGATGACGCGATGAGAGAACTTTGGGTGACGTCCGATGAAGACTTCCGCGTAATGCCCCTCAGACTCCAGAACCCCAAGATCAAAGTCAGGTCCGGGTGCGACCTTTCGAAACTCAACACCAACTGGGAGGTTGGCGCATATCCCATATCGATGGCTGAGTGTGGTGTTACCTTCGGTCGCCTGACAGCCGAGCATCGCCAGCAGAACCATGGAGAATGAAATTCTAGTTACTACATTGACAGACACGGATTATGGCCTCATTTGAAGGGTCGAGGAGATCCTGTATGTTCTGCTCGGACACGGGACACTGAGATCTCTGCCCATGATTCCGGTCCCATAGTCAGCCAAACCCAACAAGTGACCTGACTCGTGAGCCAATGTCGCGTCGCCCCACTGGCCGGGCATATACCAGACTCCCTCGTTGGCCCAAGGCATCTGCACATACGACTCGCGTGTTCCGGATCGGATGGCGATTCCGTTAGTCGTGGCGGTGTGCCAAACCGGAATGGACTTCACTGTTGTCTTTACGTTGTAGGCCCCGATCTTGCCACTCCAGGCGCTTTCGATCGCCCTCGTTGCCTGCGATATCTGTGCGGAGTTTGCACCCTGGAAGTTGATTGGAATCGAGATACCAACATTGTTTCCCTTTTGACACAGGTACCCGATCAAGCCAAGTGGATCGATCATGCTGACCGGGTTCCCCTCGACATAGGCATACGTATTGATCCCCCCGCCAACTGGAGAGCCGTCGAGCAATACATGTCGCTGTTCCTGTTCGATTCCCAGTAGATCCCGCCATACAGCTTGACGATCCGCCCCCTGACGGTCAGCTCCACCGAGCGTGCCAAGCGGCCATCGCAGAACACCATCAGGCGGTAGTCGGTCTGCTGTCTGTCCATTTTCACTTGCCACTTGTTCTCT
>NZ_JCAFRQ010000004.1:0-317481 GCF_059368375.1 Stenotrophomonas sp. YJH_SMC_106-19 | reverse complement strand
GAAATGGTGATGCCGGGTGACAACGTCAAGATGACCGTGACCCTGATCAACCCGGTCGCGATGGACGAAGGCCTGCGCTTCGCCATCCGCGAAGGTGGCCGCACCGTCGGCGCCGGCGTGGTCTCGAAGATCATCAAGTAATCTGTTAGACTCTGCGCCCCGATGTTGCCTGGGTAGGGCATCGGGGCGTATCAAAATGGGAAAGCAGGCACAGGATGTGCCTTGTGTTCCCCGGACCAGGAAGGGTCAAGGCCATTCAGGCGGCGTCAACAGGAGACTGTTGACAGCTGCCTGGCGTGCCATTATGCTTCTATGTCTGGGCAGGCTGGGAAACTGGTCTGCCTACGTTTTTGAGGTCTACGGATTGACCTTGTCGGCCTGCAGGAGTGCGGGCCGTCCGTATGCAGGAATTTCATGGGGCAAAGCAACCCAGAGGCTTTGTCTGTCGCTCTTTTAACGAAGGAACCTACCGCCATGGCGGACCAAAAGATCCGGATCCGGCTGAAAGCGTTCGATCATCGTCTGATCGACCGTTCGGCCAGCGAGATCGTTGAAACGGCAAAGCGGACCGGCGCGCAAGTGCGTGGCCCGATCCCGCTGCCGACCAAGATCGAGCGTTACACCGTTCTCGTTTCCCCGCACGTCGACAAGGACGCGCGTGACCAGTACGAGACCCGCACGCACAAGCGCGTGCTCGATATCGTTGACCCGAATGACAAGACCGTGGACGCGCTGATGAAGCTCGAACTGGCTGCCGGCGTCGACGTTCAGATCAAGCTGACCTGAGGACTACGACCATGACGAAGAAGTATTCGTTGGGCTTCGTGGGCCGCAAGGCCGGCATGAGCCGCGTGTTCACCGAAGATGGTCGTTCCATCCCGGTGACCCTGATCGAAGCCACCCCGAACCGCATCGCGCAGATCAAGACCGTCGAAACCGACGGCTACAGCGCCGTGCAGGTGACCGTCGGCGCGCGTCGCGCTGCCCTGGTCAACAAGCCGGAAGCCGGCCACTTCGCCAAGGCGAAGGTGGAAGCGGGTCGTGGCCTGTGGGAATTCCGCGTTGAAGACGCGCAGCTCGGCGACTTCGCCGTCGGCGGCGAAGTCAAGGCGGACATCTTCGAAGTCGGCCAGATCGTCGACGTCCAGGGTGTCACCAAGGGTAAGGGTTTCCAGGGCACCATCAAGCGCCACAACTTCCGTATGGGCGATGCAACCCACGGTAACTCGCTGTCGCATCGCGCGCCGGGTTCGCTGGGTCAGCGCCAGACCCCGGGTCGCGTTTTCCCGGGCAAGAAGATGTCGGGCCACATGGGCGCGGTGCAGCAGAGCACCCAGAACCTGGAAGTGGTCAAGGTCGACGTCGAGCGCGGTCTGATTGCGGTTCGCGGCGCCGTTCCTGGCGCGGCGGGTGGCGATGTGATCGTCCGTCCGGCGAGCAAGGCATAAGGAGAGATGACGATGGAACTCGTTATCACGGGTAGCAACAACAAGGTCTCGGTCTCCGACGCCGTGTTCGGTCGCGATTTCAGCGAAGATCTGGTCCACCAGGTCGTCGTTGCTTACCGCAACGCCGGTCGCGCCGGCACCAAGGCACAGAAGACTCGCTCCGAAGTGGCTGGTACCACCAAGAAGTCGAAGAAGCAGAAGGGCGGCGGCGCGCGTCATGGCGCACTGACGGCTCCGATCTTCGTCGGCGGCGGTGTCACCTTCGCGGCCAAGCCGCGCAGCTTCGAGCAGAAGGTCAATCGTAAGCAGTACCGTGCCGCCATGTGCGCGATCCTGTCCGAGCTGAACCGTCAGGGCCGTCTGACCATCGTGGAGGCCTTCGATGTCGAAGCGACCAGCACGAAGGGTCTGATCGCCAAGCTGGCCGGCCTGGAAGTGGGCAAGCGCCCGCTGATCGTCACCGAGGAAGCCTCCGAGCACCTGTACCTGTCCGCCCGCAATCTGCCGTACGTGCAGGTGCGTGACGTGCAGGGCCTGGACCCGGTGTCGCTGGTCGGTGCCGACACGGTCGTCATCACCGCTGACGCGGTCAAGAAGGTCGAGGAGTGGCTGGCATGAACAGCAACGAAAAAATCTTCAGCGTGCTGCGTGCCCCGCGTGTCTCCGAAAAGACCGCGCGCCTGCAGGAACTCTCCAACCAGTATGTCTTCGAAGTTTCGAACGAAGCCACCAAGGCCGATGTAAAGGCCGCGGTTGAGCAGCTGTTCGACGTCAAGGTCGAAGCCGTCAACGTGGTCAACGTCAAGGGCAAGAACAAGTCCTTCCGTAACCGTGCTGGCCGCCGCGGCGATTGGCGCAAGGCGTACGTTCGCCTGGCCGATGGCCAGTCGATCGATGTAACGGCCAAGGCCTGAGGTACATCCCATGCCATTGATGAAATTCAAGCCCACTTCCCCCGGCCGCCGTTCGGCCGTGCGCGTGGTTACGCCCGACCTGCACAAGGGTGCTCCGCACGCTGCGCTGGTCGAGTCGCAGAGCCGCTCGGGTGGTCGTAACCACCACGGCCGCATCACCACCCGTCACGTCGGTGGTGGCCACAAGCAGCACTACCGCATCATCGACTTCAAGCGCAACAAGCTGGGCATCCCGGCGCGCGTGGAACGCATCGAATACGATCCGAACCGCACCGCCCATATCGCCCTGCTGTGCTACGTCGACGGCGAGCGTCGCTACATCATCGCCCCGAAGGGCCTGAAGGCCGGTGATCAGGTGATCGCTGGTTCGGATGCCCCGATCAAGGCGGGCAACACCCTGCCGCTGCGCAACATCCCGGTCGGTACCACCATCCACTGCATCGAGCTGAAGCCGGGCAAGGGCGCTCAGATCGCCCGCGCTGCAGGTGCTGCCGTGCAGCTGGTCGCCCGCGAAGGCATCTACGCCACCCTGCGCCTGCGCTCGGGTGAAATGCGTAAGGTTCCGGTCGAGTGCTGCGCCACCATCGGCGAAGTCGGCAACGACGAGCACAGCCTGGAAAAGCTGGGCAAGGCCGGTGCCAAGCGCTGGCGCGGCGTCCGCCCGACCGTTCGTGGTGCTGCCATGAACCCGGTTGACCACCCGCACGGTGGTGGTGAGGCCAAGGCCGGCCAGGGTAACCCGCATCCGGTCACCCCGTGGGGTGTCCCGACCAAGGGTTACAAGACGCGCCATAACAAGCGCACTCAGCAGTTCATCGTCCGCGATCGTAGGGGCTAATCGACCATGGCACGTTCACTCAAGAAGGGCCCGTTCGTCGATCACCACCTCGTCAAGAAGGTGGAGGCCGCTGCGGGCAGCAAGAAGCCGATCAAGACCTGGTCGCGCCGTTCGATGATCCTGCCTGACATGGTAGGCATCACCATTGCCGTGCATAACGGCAAGAACCACATCCCGGTTCTCGTCAACGAGAACATGGTCGGCCACAAGCTCGGCGAATTTGCCATCACCCGGACCTTCAAGGGTCACGGTGGTGACAAGAAGTCGGGCAAGTAAGGAGAGATGACAATGGAAGCGAAAGCCATCCTGCGCACTGCGCGCATCTCCCCGCAGAAGGCTCGCCTGGTCGCTGACCAGGTGCGCGGTCTGCCGGCCGAACGTGCGGTCAATCTGCTGAAGTTCTCGGACAAGAAGGCTGCCCACCTGATCAAGAAGGTGGTGGAGTCGGCTATTGCCAACGCTGAGAACAACCAGGGCGCCGACGTCGACGAGCTGAAGGTTCAGACCATCATGGTTGATGAAGGTCCGACCCTGAAGCGTTTCATGGCGCGGGCGAAAGGCCGCGGTACCCGCATCCTCAAGCGCACCAGCCACATCACTGTGGTTGTGGGCGCCGGCAAGTAAGCGGATAAGGAAAAGACCATGGGTCATAAAGTTCATCCGATTGGTATCCGTCTCGGTATTTCCAAGGACTGGAACTCCAAGTGGTACGCCAACAAGGCCGAGTTCGCTGGTTACCTGGCAGCCGACCTGAAAGTTCGCGAAATGCTGCGCAAGAAGCTGGCTCAGGCCGGCATCAGCAAGATCCTGATCGAGCGTCCGGCCAAGACCGCGCGCGTGACGATCCACACCGCCCGTCCGGGCGTGGTGATCGGCAAGCGTGGTGAGGACATCGAGAAGCTGCGCAAGGAAGTGAGCGAGATGATGGGCGTTCCGGCGCACATCAACGTCACCGAAGTGCGCAAGCCGGAACTGGACGCGCAGCTCGTTGCCGAGTCGATCGCCCAGCAGCTGGAGCGTCGCATCATGTTCCGCCGCGCAATGAAGCGCTCGGTGGGCAACGCGATGCGCCTGGGTGCCCTGGGCATCAAGGTCAACGTGGGTGGCCGCCTCAACGGTGCTGAAATCGCCCGTTCGGAGTGGTACCGCGAAGGCCGCGTGCCGCTGCACACCCTGCGTGCCGACATCGACTATGGCTTCGCTGAAGCCAAGACGACCTACGGCATCATCGGCATCAAGGTCTGGATCTACAAGGGCGAGGTCTTCGATTTCTCCCAGGTTGGCCAGGAAAAGCAGGACGACACCCCGTCGCGCAACGATCGTCACGATCGCGGCGACCGTGGTGACCGTCAGCGCCCGGCCCGTGAAGCGAGGTAACGACAATGTTGCAACCCAAGCGAACCAAGTACCGCAAGGTACACAAGGGCCGTAACGAAGGCCTGAGCTGGAGCGCCAACGCTGTCAGCTTCGGCGAATACGGCCTGAAGGCAACCGCACACGGTCAGCTGACCGCGCGTCAGATCGAAGCGGCTCGCCGCTCGATCAGCCGCTACGTCAAGCGCGGCGGCAAGATGTGGATCCGCGTGTTCCCCGACAAGCCCATCACCAAGAAGCCCATCGAAGTTCGAATGGGTTCGGGTAAGGGTAACGTGGAATACTGGGTGGCCCAGATCCAGCCCGGCCGCATGATCTATGAAATCGAGGGTGTTTCCGAGGAAGTGGCTCGCGAGGCGTTCCGCCTGGCCGCCGCCAAGCTCTCGGTCACCACCACTTTCGTGACCCGTACGGTGCGCTGATGGATATCAAAACTCTCCGTGAAAAGTCGGCTGACGAACTCAAGGCCCACCTGATCGACCTGCGTAAGGAACAGTTCTCTGTCCGTATGCAGCAGGTCACCGGCCAGCTGCCGAAGACCCACGACATCCGCCGGGTCCGTCGCGAGATTGCTCGCGTCAAGACCCTGCTCGGCAGCACGAAGTAAGGATGGCCGCTATGAGCGACAATACTGAAAACAAGACGCTGCGCACGGTCGAAGGCCGTGTCGTCAGCAACAAGATGGACAAGACGGTTACCGTCCTGGTTGAGCGTCAGGTCAAGCACGCACTGTACGGCAAGTACATCAAGCGCTCGACGAAGCTGCACGCCCACGATGCCGACAACGCCTGCAAGGAAGGCGATGTCGTCCGCGTGACCGAGATTGCTCCGATGTCCAAGACCAAGAACTGGCGCGTGGTGGAAGTCATCACGCGTGCGGCTGAATAAGGAGTCTGAATCATGATCCAGATGCAGAGCTACCTTGACGTCGCGGACAATTCGGGTGCCAAGCAGGTGATGTGCTTCAAGGTGCTGGGTGGTTCCAAGCGCCGTTACGCCGGCATCGGCGACATCATCAAGGTCACCGTGAAGGATGCGATTCCGCGCGGCAAGGTCAAGAAGGGTGAAGTGTATGACGCCGTCGTGGTGCGTACCCGCAAGGGTGTGCGTCGCGCCGACGGCTCGCTGATCCGCTTCGACGGCAACGCTGCCGTCCTGCTGAACAACAAGCAGGAGCCGATCGGTACCCGTATCTTCGGGCCGGTGACCCGTGAACTTCGTTCGGAGAAGTTCATGAAGATCGTCTCGCTCGCTCCCGAAGTGCTGTGAGCGACAGGAGATAATCATGGCTAACCGTATCAAGAAGGGCGACCAGGTCGTCGTCAACACCGGCAAGGACAAGGGCAAGCAGGGCGAAGTCGTCCGCGTCGACGGCGACCGTGTGGTCGTCGCCAACGTGAACATCGTCAAGCGCCACACCAAGCCGAACCCGCAGGCAGGCGTTGCCGGCGGCGTGGTCGAGCGTGAAGCTTCGATCCATATCTCCAACGTGAATGTGCTGAACCCGGCTTCGGGCAAGGGCGAACGCGTTGGCTTCAAGGTGCTGGAGGATGGACGCAAACTGCGTGTGTTCCGCTCCAGCGGTGAGGCGCTCGACGCCTGAGGAATGAGAAGATGACTTCCCGTCTCGAAAAGTTCTACAAGGACGAAGTGGTGCCGGCGCTGATGAAGCAGTTCGGCTACACCAATCCGATGGAAGTGCCGAAGCTCGTCAAGGTCACCCTGAACATGGGTGTCGGCGAAGCGGCCACCAACAAGAAGATCCTGGAAAACGCCGTCGGCGACATGACCAAGATTTCCGGCCAGAAGCCGGTTGTCACCAAGTCGCGTATTTCGGTTGCGTCGTTCAAGATCCGTGATGGTTGGCCGATCGGCTGCAAGACCACGCTGCGTCGCCACAAGATGTACGAGTTCCTGGATCGCCTGATCAACATCTCGCTGCCGCGCGTGCGCGACTTCCGTGGTGTCTCTGGTCGTTCCTTCGACGGTCGCGGCAACTTCAACATGGGTGTGAAGGAACAGATCATCTTCCCGGAAATCGACTTCGACGCTGTCGACGCGATCCGCGGTATGGATATCGCCATCACCACCACTGCGAAGACCGACGCGGAAGCGAAGGCGCTGCTGGCAGCGTTCAAGTTCCCGTTCCGTAACTGATCCGTCGAGGAAACCGAAATGGCAAAGACCTCCATGGTCAACCGCGACATCAAGCGGGAAAAGCTGGCCAAGAAGTACGCTGAGAAGCGTGCTGCTCTGAAGAAGATCGTGTCCTCGGTGGACGCGAGCTACGACGAGAAGATCGAAGCTGCTGCCAAGCTGGCCAAGCTGCCGCGCGATTCGTCGCCGAGCCGCCAGCGCAACCGCTGCGAACTGTCCGGCCGTCCGCGTGGCGTCTACAGCAAGTTCGGCCTGGGCCGCAACAAGCTGCGTGAAGCCACCATGCGTGGCGACGTCCCGGGTCTGCGCAAGGCCAGCTGGTAATCCCAGCCGGTCCTGCGATCAGGCGCCCCTCCGGGGTTCCTGAACCGGGGAGGGGAGGCATTCAGCCTCCCTTTCGCAAAAAACCCGAAGAGCCCGACGCAAGTCGGGCTCTTTTGGCGTATACTCCCGCGTCTTGCCCTGTGCAGACGGGGTTGTAGGGCGGGCCACAGGTCCGCTGCATCAAGGGACCTGGCCCGTTTCCAGGAGACAACAGATTTTCGCGAAAGCGGATATCGGTGCACTCAAAGGTACTCATATGAGCATGACTGATCCCATCGCCGACCTGCTGGTCCGCATCAAGAATGCGGCCGCGGTTGGCAAGCAGACGGTGAAAGCCCCGTCGTCCAAGATCAAGGTTGCGATCGCCCAGGTCCTGAAGGACGAGGGTTACATCACCGACCTGCGCGTTACCCAGCTGGAGAACAACAAGGCCGAGCTGGAAATCGTGCTGAAGTATTTCGAAGGCAAGCCGGTCATCGCGACCCTGAAGCGCTTCTCGCGTTCGGGCCTGCGCCAGTACCGCGGCAAGAGCGAGCTGCCGAAGGTCATGAACGGCCTGGGCATCTCCATCATTTCCACCTCCAAGGGCATCATGACTGATGCGCAGGCGCGCCAGCTGGGCGTCGGCGGCGAAGTCCTGTGCTTCGTGGCCTAAGGCGAAAGGAGTAGAACTATGTCCCGCGTAGCCAAGAAGCCGATCGACCTGGGTAAGGTTGAACTGAACGTCCAGTCGGAAAGCGTCACCGCCAAGGGCCCGAAGGGCACCCTGTCGCTGGCCAAGCCGGCCGGTATTGCCATCAACGTCGATAACGGCGTTGCCACCCTGAGCACCGAGAACGTCGAACTGGTCGCACTGACCGGTACCGTGCGTGCGATCCTGGCCAACATGGTCAAGGGCGTGTCCGAAGGCTTCGAGCGCAAGCTGGAGCTGGTCGGCGTGGGTTACCGCGCTGCCATGCAGGGCAAGGACCTGAGCCTGTCGCTGGGCTTCTCGCACCCGGTCGTGTTCGTGGCGCCGGAAGGCATCACGCTGTCCACCCCGACCCAGACCGAGATCCTGGTCCAGGGCGCGGACAAGCAGGCCGTCGGTGAAGTTGCCGCCAAGATCCGTGCGTTCCGCAAGCCGGAGCCGTACAAGGGCAAGGGCGTGAAGTACTCCGACGAAGTCATCATCCGTAAGGAAGCCAAGAAGGCCTAATAGGCGCTTCCGCTTTCATAGGAAAAACATCATGAACAAGAACATCGCCCGCCTGCGTCGCGCCAAGTCGACCCGCGCCCACATCCGTGAGCTCGGCGTCGCCCGCCTGTCGGTGCTGCGCACCGGCCAGCACCTGTATGCCCAGGTCTTCACCGCCGACGGTTCCAAGGTGCTGGCTGCCGCCAACACCACCCAGACCGACGTCAAGGAAGGCCTGAAGAGCGGCAAGAATGTCGATGCCGCCGCCAAGGTTGGCCGCATCGTCGCTGAGCGTGCCAAGGCCGCCGGCGTCGAGAAGGTTGCCTTCGATCGTTCGGGTTACCGTTACCACGGCCGTATCAAGGCCCTGGCAGAGGCTGCCCGCGAAGCCGGCCTGCAGTTCTAAGGGATCGGGGCAGGGGGCCGATGGCCCCCTGTCCGCCTGCTCGCCAGCCTGAGCGAGGCTGGACGGCGCCATTCTTCTGTAGTGGCCCACCGGAACGACGCGTCATTCCACAACCATAAGCGGCCCTGAGCCGTACATACCCAACAACCAAGGAATCAACATGGCAGAAGAGCGTCAGCAGCGGGGTCGCGATCGCGACCGTAACCGCGAAGAGAAGATCGACGACGGCATGATCGAAAAGCTGGTCGCGGTCAACCGCGTCAGCAAGACCGTCAAGGGTGGTCGCCAGTTCACCTTCACCGCCCTGACCGTGGTCGGCGACGGCGAAGGCAAGGTCGGTTTCGGTTATGGCAAGGCCCGCGAAGTGCCGGTCGCCATCCAGAAGTCGATGGAACAGGCCCGCAAGAACCTGGTCAGCGTTGACCTGAACAACGGCACCCTGTGGCACACCATCAAGGATGGTCATGGCGCAGCCCGCGTGTTCATGCAGCCGGCTTCGGAAGGTACCGGCGTCATCGCCGGCGGTGCCATGCGCGCCGTCCTGGAAGCGGTTGGCGTGAAGAACGTGCTGGCCAAGGCCACCGGTTCGCGCAACCCGATCAACCTGGTGCGCGCCACCGTGAAGGGCCTGTCTGCAGCGCAGTCGCCGGCCCGCATCGCGGCCAAGCGCGGCAAGAAGGTGGAGGAACTCAACCATGGCTAATGAGTCCAACAAGACTGTGAAGGTGCGCCTGGTGCGCGGCCTGCGTGGTGCTCAGTCGCGTCACCGCCTGTCGGTGCGTGCCCTGGGTCTGAACAAGCTCAACGATGTGCGTGAACTGAAGGACAGCCCGCAGGTTCGCGGCCTGATCAATACCGTTCACTACCTCGTCAAGGTTGAGGAGTAATCGATCATGACTCTGCGTCTCAATGAACTGAGCCCGGCACCGGGCGCCCGTACCGAGCGCACCCGCGTCGGTCGCGGTATCGGCTCGGGCCTGGGCAAGACTGCCGGCCGCGGCCACAAGGGTTCGTTCGCCCGCAAGGGTGGCGGCAAGATCAAGGCCGGCTTCGAAGGCGGCCAGACCCCCATGCAGCGTCGTCTGCCGAAGATCGGCTTCCGTTCGCCGATCGCCAAGGACACCGCTGAAGTGCTGCTGTACCAGCTGGACAAGCTGCCGGCCGGCGAGATCGACTTCGCCGCCCTGCGTGCCGCCAAGCTGGTCCCGAGCACTGCCAAGAAGGCCAAGGTCGTCGTCAAGGGCGAAGTGACCAAGGCGTTCACCCTGAAGGGTGTTGCTGCCACGGCCGGTGCCAAGGCTGCGATCGAAGCTGCCGGCGGCAGCGTAACGGAGTAAGAAAATCATGGCGCAAGCTGGCATCGGTAACCTCGCGGGCGGAATGGGCAAGTTCACTGAACTTCGCCAACGTTTGCTGTTCGTCGTCGGGGCTTTGATCGTCTATCGCATCGGCTGCTACGTGCCGGTGCCGGGCGTCAATCCCGATGCCATGCTTGCCATGATGCAACAGCAGGGCGGCGGCATCGTGGACATGTTCAACATGTTCTCGGGCGGCGCGCTGCACCGTTTCAGCATCTTCGCGCTGAACGTGATGCCGTACATCTCGGCATCGATCGTGATGCAGCTGGCCGTGCACATCTTCCCCGCCCTGAAGGCGATGCAGAAGGAAGGTGAGTCCGGTCGCCGCAAGATCACCCAGTATTCGCGCATCGGCGCCGTGCTGCTGGCAGTGGTGCAGGGCGGTTCGATCGCTCTGGCCCTGCAGGGCCAGGTCTCGCCGTCGGGCGCTCCGGTCGTGTACGCGCCGGGCATGGGCTTCGTGCTCACCGCCGTGGTCGCGCTGACCGCCGGCACCATGTTCCTGATGTGGGTCGGTGAGCAGGTCACCGAGCGCGGCATCGGCAACGGCGTGTCGCTGATCATCTTCGCCGGTATCGTGGCGGGCCTGCCGGGCGCGGTCATCCATACCTTCGATGCCTACCGCGACGGCAACATCCAGTTCATCCAGCTGCTGCTGATCGCCATCGTCGTTCTCGCCTTCACCTTCTTCGTGGTGTTCGTCGAGCGCGGCCAGCGCCGGATCACGGTCAATTACGCGCGCCGCCAGGGCGGTCGCAATGCGTACATGAACCAGACCTCGTTCCTGCCGCTGAAGCTCAACATGGCCGGCGTCATCCCGGCGATCTTCGCCTCGAGCCTGCTGGCCTTCCCGGCCACTCTGGCCATGTGGTCCGGCCAGGCGGCCAACCAGAGCAGCTTCGGCCAGGTCCTGCAGAAGGTCGCCAACGCGCTGGGTCCGGGCGAGCCGCTGCACATGATCGTGTTCGCTGCGCTGATCACCGGTTTCGCGTTCTTCTATACCGCGCTGGTGTTCAACTCGCAGGAAACCGCCGACAACCTGAAGAAGTCGGGCGCGCTGATTCCGGGCATCCGTCCGGGCAAGGCCACTGCCGACTACATCGACGGCGTGCTGACCCGCCTGACCGCAGCCGGCTCGGCCTACCTGGTGATCGTCTGCCTGCTGCCGGAACTGATGCGCACGCAGCTGAACGCCTCGTTCTACTTCGGCGGTACCTCGCTGCTGATCGTGGTGGTGGTGGTGATGGACTTCATCGCCCAGGTGCAGGCGCACCTGATGTCCCACCAGTACGAGAGCCTGCTGAAGAAGGCCAACCTGAAGGGTGGCAACCGCGGCGGTTTTGCCCGCGGCTGATTCGCCTGTTATACTTTCGTCTTCCTGACGTGATGGTCCCTCCGCTTCGCGGACTCCGGCCACACAAACGAAGGGCGGCCCCCGCAGCGGTTCCGGGTGGGGGTGTGATGAGGTGGTCCCGCGCAGGAGTAGCGCGGGCGGCCCCGGGAGACCTCCCGGGATCAACCCCATCCGGCGCCGGAGCCTGGGCACACTCCCCAGGCCGGGTTCATGAAACCTCTGGTTTCACGGGCTTCCATGTAAACCGGAACCTTGTTAGTATCGCTAGTTCACTTTTTTGATCCATCCTGCCGGATTGGCGTGCCCGAGGCGCGCTGTCGGCCATCACTCAGCTGGAGAACCGCGTCATGGCGCGTATTGCAGGCGTCAACCTGCCAGCCCAGAAGCATGTCTGGGTCGGGTTGCAAAGCATTTACGGCATCGGCCGTACCCGTTCGAAGAAGGTCTGCGAAGTCGCAGGCGTCGCTTCGACCACCAAGATCCGCGATCTGTCGGAGCCGGAAATCGAGCGCCTGCGCGCCGAAGTCGGCAAGTACATCGTGGAAGGCGATCTGCGCCGTGAGATCGGCATCGCGATCAAGCGCCTGATGGACCTGGGCTGCTACCGCGGCCTGCGTCACCGTCGTGGCCTCCCGCTGCGTGGCCAGCGCACCCGTACCAACGCCCGCACCCGCAAGGGTCCGCGCAAGGCGATCAAGAAGTAAGGGACTGAGAAATGGCTAAGCCCGCTGCTAAGACCAAGAAGAAGATCAAGCGCGTCGTCACTGACGGCGTTGCCCACGTCCACGCTTCGTTCAACAACACCATCGTCACCATCACCGACCGCCAGGGCAATGCTCTGTCGTGGGCGACCTCCGGTGGCGCTGGCTTCCGCGGTTCGCGCAAGTCGACCCCGTTCGCTGCCCAGGTGGCTGCCGAGAAGGCCGGTCGTGCTGCGCTGGACTACGGCGTGAAGTCGCTGGAAGTCCGCATCAAGGGCCCGGGTCCGGGCCGTGAGTCGGCCGTGCGTTCGTTGAACAACGTCGGCTACAAGATCACCAACATCATCGACGTGACGCCCATCCCGCACAACGGGTGCCGTCCGCCGAAGAAGCGTCGCGTCTAAAGGGAGCGATAAGAAATGGCTCGTTATATCGGTCCTACCTGTAAGCTCGCCCGCCGCGAAGGCGCCGACCTGTCCCTGAAGAGCCCGGCGCGTGCGCTGGACTCCAAGTGCAAGCTGGAGCAGAAGCCCGGCCAGCATGGCGCCACTGCCCGCAAGGGCAAGCTGTCCGACTACGCCACCCAGCTGCGTGAAAAGCAGAAGGTCAAGCGTATCTACGGCCTGCTGGAGCGTCAGTTCCGCAACTACTACAAGAAGGCCTCGACCAAGAAGGGCAACACCGGCGAGAACCTGCTGCAGCTGCTGGAAACCCGCCTGGACAACGTCGTCTACCGCATGGGCTTCGCCGTGACCCGTCCGGCTGCCCGCCAGCTGGTGTCGCACCGCGGCGTCACCGTGAATGGCAAGTCGGTCAACCTGGCTTCGTACCAGGTCAAGGCTGGCGATGCCATCGCGCTGTCCGAGAAGGCTGCCAAGCAGCTGCGCGTCCAGGAAGCCCTGACCGTCGCCGCACAGCATGACCTGAGCCCGTCGTGGGTTGAAGTGGATTCCGGCAAGTTCACCGGCATCTTCAAGGCGGTTCCGGATCGTTCGGATCTGCCTGCGGACATCAACGAAGCGCTGATCGTCGAGCTGTATTCGAAGTAATTCACATTGGAGAGCCCCCGGCGACGGCCGGGGGTTCACTAGGAGAACCCGCAACATGACGGTTACCGCCAACCAGGTTCTGCGTCCTCGCGGTCCGCAGATCGAACGCCTTACCGACACCCGTGCAAAGGTCGTTATCGAACCTTTGGAGCGGGGTTACGGGCATACGCTGGGCAACGCCCTGCGTCGCGTGCTGCTGTCGTCCATCCCGGGCTTCGCCATCACGGAAGTCGAAATCGACGGCGTGTTGCATGAGTACACCACGGTCGAAGGTCTGCAGGAGGACGTGCTCGAAGTCCTGCTGAACCTGAAGGACGTGGCCATCCGTATGCACTCCGGCGACAGCGCCACCCTGTCCCTGTCCAAGCAGGGCCCGGGCGTTGTCACCGCTGCCGATATCAAGGTCGACCACAATGTGGAGATCCTGAACGGCGACCATGTGATCTGCCACCTGACCAAGGATACGGCAGTGAACATGCGTCTGAAGATCGAGCGTGGTTTCGGCTACCAGCCGGCTGCTGCGCGTCGTCGTCCGGACGAAGAAACCCGTGCCATCGGCCGCCTGGTCCTGGATGCCTCGTTCTCGCCGGTCCGCCGCGTCGCCTATGCCGTGGAAGCGGCCCGCGTCGAACAGCGTACCGACCTGGACAAGCTGGTCATCGATATCGAGACCAACGGCACCATCGATGCCGAGGAAGCCGTGCGCACCGCCGCCGACATCCTCAGCGATCAGCTGTCGGTGTTCGGTGACTTCACCCACCGCGACCGCGGTGCGGCCAAGCCGGCCAACAACGGCGTGGATCCGGTGCTGCTGCGCCCGATCGACGATCTGGAGCTGACCGTGCGTTCGGCCAACTGCCTGAAGGCTGAAAGCATCTACTACATCGGCGATCTGATCCAGAAGACCGAAGTGGAGCTGCTGAAGACCCCGAACCTGGGCAAGAAGTCGCTCACCGAGATCAAGGAAGTGCTGGCCCAGCGTGGCCTGTCGCTTGGCATGAAGCTGGAGAACTGGCCGCCGGCCGGCGTCGCCAGCCACGGCATGCTGGGCTGATAAAGCCTCCTGCTGTACCCGAAGGCTCCACCGTCAGCGGTGGAGCCTTCACCGCAAGATGCCATGACGAACCGCAGGTTCGCGGGCAGGTCGTCCAGGACGGGCGGCCAGGACCATCCGCAGTCCGTGCAGCAACGCCAGGATGGCGACAACGATCCACACAGCCACATCATTAACCAAGGAACATCACCATGCGTCACCAGAAGTCTGGCCGTAAGTTCAGCCGTACCAGCGCCCATCGCGAAGCGATGTTCAAGAACATGGCCGCCTCGCTGTTCAAGCACGAGCTGATCAAGACCACCCTGCCGAAGGCCAAGGAACTGCGCCGCGTCGCCGAGCCGCTGATCACCCTGGCCAAGGTCGATTCCGTTGCCAACCGCCGTCTGGCCTTTGCCCGCCTGCGTGACAACGAAGCCGTGGGCAACCTGTTCACCATCCTGGGCCCGCGCTACGCGAACCGTCCGGGCGGCTACCTGCGTCTGCTGAAGTGCGGCTTCCGCGCCGGCGACAATGCTCCGATGGCCTACGTCGAGCTGGTCGACCGTCCGGCCGTGGCCGAGGAAGTGGCCGAGTAATCGGACCGCTCCAACGCGACACAGTGAAAGCCCGGCATCTGCCGGGCTTTTGCGTTCTGGTAGCGCCGGGCGATGCCCGGCGTTTACGTTTCCGCTGCACTCGCCGGGCATGGCCCGGCGCTACCTGCGAAGGGAAGTGGCCCGCACCGTTCCGACGAGCGTCACCGGCAGCGGTTCGAATGGCAGGCGCGGTCGGTTACGCTTGGCGCCTGATCCATTCGAGCATTCACGATGAATCCTCTGCGCTGGCCCTTCCGCGCCCAGTTCCTGCTGGGCTTCCTGATCTGCGTGGGCCTGCTGGGCTATGCGATTTTCCTGCAGCTGAAGATGGGGCTGGAGCCGTGCCCGCTGTGCATCTTCCAGCGGCTGGCCTTTGCCGCGCTCGGCCTGCTGTTCCTGCTGGGCGCACTGCACGGCCCGTCGAACCGGCCGGGACGGGTGACGTACGGCATCCTTGCCTTCATTGCGGCAGCCGTCGGCGTCGGCATCGCCGCGCGCCATGTCTACGTGCAGATGCTGCCGCCGGAAATGGGTGCCACCTGTGGTCCGCCGCTGAGCTTCCTGCGCGAGACCATGGGCCCGTTCGAGGTGTTCCGCACGGTGCTGACCGGTACCGGCAACTGCGGCAACATCGACTGGACCTTCCTCGGACTGACCATGCCGATGTGGTCGGGCGTGTGGTTCGTGCTGCTGGGGCTGTGGGCACTGCTGGTGCCGTTGCGCAGGGTCAGGCGCTGAGTAACTGACGCGCCCCAGCAGAGCCGGGCATGGGCTCGGCTCTGCCGGGGGCAGCGACATCGATCAGAAATCCTGTTGCAGGCTGAGATAGGCGCCGCGTCGCGGCCCCCACTGGGGGGCGAACACGCCTACGCCGCCGCCATCGCGCAGCTGATAGCTGCGATCCAGCGCGTTGATCAACGCCAGCTGTGCATGCAGCGGATGGCCGCTGTCGGCGTTGAAATCGTGGCCAGCACTGAGGTTCACCTGCAGGTAGGACGGCAGCTCGCCCCCATTGGGTACACCTTCGGTGTCCGAGCGCAGGCCACTGCCGAACACGTAGTTGGCACCGATCCGGTTGTGTCCGGCGAAGGCATAGCTGACACCGCCCGACGAGGTCAGCTTCTGGTCGTGGTCCAGGTGGATCCAATGGTCGGCCACGTAGGCCAGGGCGTCCGGGTCGAGGTTGTACTGGCCGGTGATCACCTGGGTGCCGATCGCCTTGTTGTATGCAGCGTTGAAGTAAGCGCTGAACGGTCCGTCGCTGTAGTCGGCGCTGAACTCCAGGCCGCGGATGTGGCCGCGACGATAGTTGAACGTTGAATAGAGGTAGGCGGCGCCGAACTGGCCTTCATCCTGCAGGCGGGCGACACGCCGGTCATACGCATCCACGCCGAGTGTCAGGTGCTCGCCGATCTGCTGCGAGATGCCGAGGTCGTAGTAGTCACTGCGCTCGGCCAGTGGCGTGGCGTTGCCATCACTGGGCTGCTGGTTGCTGGTGCCGTCGTACAGCGCGATGTCGTCGGAGGCGATCAGCTCGCTGGCCGGTGGTGTGAAGTAGCGCGCATAGCCTGCGTGCAGGGTGGTGCTGTCGCCGGCATTCCAGACCACGCCCAGGCGCGGGCTGATCTGGCCTTCGGTCCGCCCGAAGGCCGTGTAGCGGTCGCCGCGCAGACCATAGTTGACCGTCCAGTTGTCTCCGATCTTCCACTCGTCCTGCACGTAGAGCGCCAGCGTGCTGGCGTGGAAAGCACTGCGGTCGGGAATCAGCAGGGGCGTGGTGCTGGCCTGCTGGCCGGCGTCGTCAACCGGGAACACCCAACTGCTGCTGTGGGCCCGCGCGGTCTCATGATTGCCGTACAGGCCATAGCGCAGCGTGTGATCGCTGCCCAGCGGGGTGGAAACGTCGGCCTGCACGGTGTTGGCGCGGTTGCTGCGCTGGACCTGTGAAGCAACACCGCTGAACACCAGATCGCCCGCCACATCGGGATTGAACCCGACATCGCTGTAGCGTTGGCCGGCCGACAGCTGGTACGCGCTGGCGCCCAGCGTCCCCTGCAGCACCAGCATGCCGAAGCGCGTGGTCTCGCGCTGGGTCTCATCCAGCTGGCTGGAGTCGAACGTGGAGTTATCGAGGTAGCCGAACTGCGGTGTCTGGCCCGGGTTCACCGGAATCTGGAAGCGGTTGTTGGCAATGCCGGCGAACACGCTCACGCGCGTGTTCTCGTCCAGCAGATAGGTGAGGTCGGCGAACGCCTTGCCCTGGTGGGTGTCGTCGTGCAGCGGCCGGCGCGAGTTCGTCGGGTTCTCCAGGCCGACCTCGTTCTGGTCGTAGTTGCCGGTCAGGAACCAGCTCCAGCGTCCCTGGTTGCCCCACCAGGAGGCGTTGGGATTGACCTTGCCGAACGACCCGGCAGTCAGTCCGGCGCTGCCGCCGTTGCCCAGTTCGGCGCCACTGCGGGTGGTGATGTCCACCACTGCGGCGGTGCGTTCGCCGAACTGCGCCGGCAGTGCGCCATCCATCAGCCGGATGCTCCTGATGGTTCGCGTATCCAGGGTCTGGCCGAAGCCGGAGATCGATTCGGGCAGCAGCACGCCGTTGATGCGGTACTGCAGGTTGGCGTGATCACCACGCACATGGACACCGCCGTAGGAGTCCTGGACCACGCCCGGGGCCTGCAGCAGCACCTGGCTGAGTGCGGCGGAGGCGCCGAGCGGCTGCTTCTGGATGTCCTCGGCGGTGATCTGGTACTGGCTGCTGCCGATGTCCGGCGACAGCGCGTTGCGGGCCTGATCGAGGTGGGCGCTGACGGTGACCGCATCCAGGTTTTTCACTGCGGGCCCGGCGTCATCCGCGGCTGCGGCAAGGGGGGGCGTGCTGGCCAGGGCCAGGGCGAAGGTGATGCTGGTAGCGAGGCGTGAGGGCTTCATGGGAGAGAGCAGGGCCTGGGGCGTGGAGGGGGCCGGTCCATGAGGGTGAGTGTTACTCCGTAACAGATCATGCGCCTCTGCCGGCGCCGCCGACCATGCGGTCTGTGGCTGCTCGGCGCGTGCTTTCCCTGGCGTTCAGGCATCGGGCCGGAAGGGCTGGCCCTTTGCGGCGGCGGCCGGCTCTGCGACCATGACCGTCCCCCACCCCGGAAGTCTGCAATGAGCCTGTCCGCCGTTTCACCGGTTCCCGATCCTGCCGCAACCGCTGCGGGTGCTGCCTGGTCGCCGGAGAGCTGGCGCGGCAAGACCGCACTGCAGATGCCGACCTATCCCGACCCGGTGGCGCTGGATGCTGCCCTGCATGAGCTGAAGCGGCTCCCCCCTCTGGTGACCTCGTGGGAGATCCTGGCGCTGAAGCAGCAGCTGGCGGAGGCGCAGGAGGGCAAGCGCTTCCTGCTGCAGGGCGGCGATTGCGCCGAGAACTTCAGCGACTGTGAGTCCGGCACCATCTCCAATCGGCTGAAGGTGCTGCTGCAGATGAGCCTGGTACTGGTGCATGGCCTGCGCCAGCCGGTGATCCGCGTCGGCCGCTTCGCCGGCCAGTACGCCAAGCCACGCTCGGCTGATACCGAGACCCGTGATGGGGTGACGCTGCCCAGCTACCGGGGCGATGTGATCAATGCGCCGGCCTTCACCGAAGCCGCGCGCCTGCCCGACCCGAAGCGGATGCTGCAGGCCCACGCGCATTCGGCGATGACGATGAATTTCGTGCGGGCGCTGATCGATGGCGGCTTCGCCGACCTGCACCACCCCGAGTACTGGAACCTGGACTGGGTGCGGCATTCGCCGCTCGCCGCCGAGTACCAGAAGATGGTGGCATCGATCGGCGATGCCGTGCACTTCATGGAAACCCTGGCCGGTGCCCGGGTGCACAACCTCAACCGCATCGACTTCTACACATCGCACGAAGCCCTGCTGCTGCCCTACGAGCAGGCGCTGACCCGGCAGGTGCCGCGCCAGCAGGGCTGGTTGAACCTGAGCACGCACTATCCCTGGATCGGCATGCGCACGGCTGCGCTCGACGGCGCGCACGTGGAGTACCTGCGGGGCGTGCGCAATCCGATCGCGATCAAGGTTGGGCCGTCGGTTTCGCCGGACCAGCTGCTGCGCCTGATCGATGTACTCAATCCGGACGACGAGCCGGGGCGCCTGACCTTCATTCACCGCATGGGCGCGACGCAGATAGCCGAAAAGCTGCCGTCGCTGCTGGAAGCGGTCAAGCGCGACGGCCGCCGCGTGCTGTGGGTGTGCGATGCCATGCACGGCAACACCGAGAGCACCGCCAATGGGTTCAAGACGCGCCGCTTTGACAACGTGCGCCGCGAGGTGGAGTTGTCGTTCGATCTGCACGCCGCGGCAGGTACGCGCTTGGGCGGCGTGCACCTGGAGCTGACCGGCGAGGACGTGACCGAATGCACCGGTGGCGCGCGCGAGCTCACCGAGCGTGATCTTGAGCGCGCGTATCGTTCCACGGTCGATCCGCGGCTGAACTACGAGCAGTCGCTGGAGATCGCGATGGCGATCGTGCGCAAGCAGGAACAGGTTCGCTAAGGGTTTTCGGCAGGGCTTGCAGCCCTGCACCTGCGGAGTCAACGTCGACGTCAAATGCGGGCATTCCGTGGGATGGCGGATTCCCGGTGTCTGTCAGATCCACGCCATGCGTGGATGAATCTCTGTCCGATATCGAAATCAATCTGGGGTCAGATCCGTTTTCCGCAGAAAAAGCGGATCTGACCCCACGAGCCATTCCGACAGATCCCGAAAATCTGTCGAAGGCGGGGTGGGGCCGGTTGCGGGAGTGTCCGCGGCATGGATGCCGCGGCCAAGCCCCCATGGATGGGTTTACGGCGTCTCCCGCAACCGGACCCACCCCGCCATCCCGCAGGAAATCCGCTTCTGCTTCGGCTGTTGCAGTTGCAGTTGCAGTTGCTGTCGCTGTCGCTGTCGCTGTCGCTGTTGCTCCAGCCCGCAGCAGATGCAGGCTGCAAGCCCTGCAGACCAACACCCTCCTTACGAACGACTGACGTGACGCTCATGCGCCATGCGCGAGGCTGTCCGCTGCTGTTCGAGTGGAGGTGGCAACCGTGCACTGGCAAAGCGCACAGGCATATGCATGGCCGCTGGGTCTGGCGGCGCTGGTAGGCGGCATCGGCGCCTGGCTGATCCTGTGGATCTATCACCGGCTGAAAGGGCGTGATCGCCGGCGCGCGCGCATCGGTCGTGTGCTTGGTCTGCCAATGGCGACCGCATGGCCCTTGCTGCTGCTGATCCCGGCGCTGCAGGCCACGCCACTGCAGGAGCCTCTGCTGGGGCATCTGCAGCACGGGCTGCACATCGCGCTGACGGCCTGTTTCATCTGGCTGCTGGTGCGCGCGGTGGCCGCCGGCGAGCGTGCGATCCTGCGCAGTCATCCCATCGACGTCTCGGACAATCTGGAAGCCCGACGCATCCAGACCCAGACGCGGGTGCTGAGCCGCGTGCTGATGGGCGGCATCATCGTGCTCGGTGCATCGCTGGTGCTGCTGACATTCCCGATGGTGCAGAAGATCGGCGCCGCCCTGCTGGCCTCGGCCGGTCTGATCGGGCTGGTCGCGGGCATCGCGGCCAAGCCGGTGTTCGGCAACCTCATCGCCGGCCTGCAGATCGCAGTGACCCAGCCGATCCGGCTGGATGATGTGGTGATCGTTGAAGGCGAGTGGGGGCGCGTGGAGGAGATCGGCAGCAGCTATGTGGTGGTACGCATCTGGGACGAGCGGCGGATGGTGGTGCCGCTGACCTGGTTCATCGAGAACCCCTTCCAGAACTGGACCCGGCGCAGCGCCGATCTGCTCGGCACGGCGTTCCTGTGGCTGGACTACCGCGCGCCGATCGCGGCGATCCGCAGCGAACTGGAGCGCATCTGCCGCGGCGAGGCGCTGTGGGATGGACGGGTCTGCGTGACCCAGGTGACCGAAACCAGCGAGCGGGCAATCCAGGTGCGCCTGCTGGTCAGTGCACGCAGCTCCGGCGATGCCTTCGATCTTCGCTGCCTGGTGCGCGAGCGCATGCTGGATTTCCTGGCGCGCGAGCATCCGCAATCACTGCCGCAGCTGCGCGCGCGGTTGCAGCGCGAGGATGAGCTGGACATGCCGCGCGCACCGCGTGCACGTACGGCAGATGTGCGTTCACCCGGGGCGGAGGACGGCGAGGCCGCGATCGCACCGGTGGAACCGGACCCCGACCGCTAGCGCCGGGACGTGCCCGGCGAGCGCAGCGGTACCGCCCGGTCCGCCGGGCAGCCCGGGCAGCCCGGGCAGATCAAGGCTCGCCAGTGTCGATCAGGGTGTCGGTTTCGAAATGAGGTGGACGGCGCGCACGCGTGCGTTGCTCGTAGGCGTAGGCCATTTCGATCAGCTTCGGCTCGCTCCAGGCCGTGCCCATGAACAGCAGGCCGACCGGCAGGCCGTTGATCTGTCCCATCGGCACGCTCAGGCTGGGGTAACCCGCGACCGCTGCCACGCTGTAGCTCTCACCCGGGAAATCGTCGCCTTCGCGGCGGATGGGCCAGGCTGTGCCGGTGGTCGGTGCAACCAGCGCATCCAGCTGGTAGGCAGCCAGGACGGCGTCGATGCCTTCCGGCCCGGCCAGGCGCCGCGCATCGCTGCGCGCACGGATGTAGGCAGGGTCGGCCAGTCCGGCAGTGGTGTTGGCCTCCAGCAGCAGTTCCTGGCCGAACAGGCCCAGTTCCTGCGGCGCCTGGGCCTGGTTGAAGGCGATGAGTTCGCCAAGACTGCGCAGGGGCGCGCGGTAGGTCTTGAAGTAGCGCTCCAGCCCAGCCTTGAACTCATGCAGCAGCACGACCCGCTCGGCTTCGGCCCAGGCGCCCGGGTCGGGCAGTTCCACCGGCACCACCACCGCGCCCGCACGGCGCAGTTCGGCGGCGGCCTGATCGATCAGCGGTGCCATGCCACGGTATGTCAGCAGGGAGGTCTGCAGCAGGCCGATGCGCTTGCCGCGCAGGCCTTCGGGGTCCAGGCGCGCGGTGTAGTCGTAGACCGCGCGGCCGGGCATGGTGGCCGTGGCGGGGTCGGCATCGTCCCGGCCCGCGATCGCCGTCAGTACGGCCGCGGCGTCGGCGACGCTGCGCGTCATCGGCCCGGCGGTGTCCTGGCTGAAGGAGATCGGGATGATGCCTTCGCGGCTGACCAGGCCGACCGTCGGTTTCAGGCCGACGATGCCGTTGATCGCGGCCGGGCAGACGATGCTGCCGTCGGTCTCGGTGCCGATCGCCACACTGGCCAGATTGGCGGCCACCGCCACCGCGCTGCCGCTGCTGGAGCCACAGGGCGAATGGCTGAGACGGTACGGATTGCGGGTCTGGCCACCGCGCGCGCTCCAGCCCGACACCGAATCGTTGCCGCGGAAGTTGGCCCACTCGCTGAGATTGGTCTTGCCCAGCACGACCGCGCCGGCCTCGCGCAGGCGTCTTACCAGGTAGGCATCGGCGGGGCGGAAACCCTGCAGCGCGAGCGATCCGGCGCTGGTGGTCATGGGCGCGGCGTTGATGTTGTCCTTCAGCAGGACCGGAATGCCATGCAGCGGCCCGCGCAGATGGCCGTCCCGGCGCTCGCGATCGCGTTCACCGGCTTCCCGCAGGGCATCCGGGTTGAGTTCGATGACGGCACGCAGGCGCGGCCCGGCGCGATCCAGCGCAGCGATGCGCTGCAGGTAGGCGTGGGTCAGCGTGGTGCTGTCCAGTTCGCCGGCCACCATGCGCGCCTGCAGGTCGGCCAGGTCGGTCTCGGCGTAGGGGAAGGGCACGTTGCGGCTCGCGGGTTCGGCGGCGTGGGCGCTGGTCGTGGCCGGGCTGCAGCCAACAATGAACAACGCGGGCAGCGCGATGAGCAGGCAGGTCAGCAGAGGCGGCAAGGACGGGCGCATGGGGCGGCTTGGTCGGCTCCAATGCCCAGTGTAGCTGCTGCTCAGTGGTGGCGCTTGCGCAGGTCGCGGGCCAGGACGTAGACCACGAGCAGGTTTATCGCCAGGATCGTCCAGGAGGGCCAGCCGGGGTGGCGGACGATGGCGAAGACATCGAAGGGCAGATACAGCGCGGCGGTCAGGCAGCCCAGCCAGGAGGCCCAGGCCCTGGCCCGCCAGAGGCCCCAGGCTTCCACCAGGTGCAGCAGGCCGTAGCCGATCATCGCCGCCGCCGCCAGGTGCACGGCGTCGGGATTGATCATGTTCAGGAGGGAGGGCAGGGTACCGTGATCCGGGTCCAGGCTGAAACGCCGGATCAGGGCATTGACCCCATCGCGGAGCGGCTGCGGACCGAGCACTTCAAGCCCGGTCGCAGCCAGCAACGCCAGCACCGCCTTGCTCGCTTCGAGCAGGGCGATGACGTGGAGGCCCGGATGCCGGTGTGGATCCGGGTTGTAGCCGCTCTGGCTCACGGTCCGGCTCAGCCGCCGCGCGAAGCCTTCTTGCGGTCGCTTTCGGTCAGGAACTTCTTGCGCAGCCGGATTTCCTTCGGAGTGATCTCGACCAGCTCGTCGTCCTCGATGAAGTCCAGCGCCTGTTCCAGCGAGTACTTGATCGCCGGGGTCAGCTGGATCGCATCGTCCTTGCCCGAAGCGCGCATGTTGGTCAGCGGCTTGGTCTTGATGGCGTTGACGGTCAGGTCGTTGTCCTTGGAGTGGATGCCGACCAGCTGGCCTTCATACACATTGTCGCCTTCAGCAGCGAACAGCTTGCCGCGTTCCTGCAGCGGGCCCAGGGAGTAGGCCGGAGTCACGCCCGGGGCGTTGGCGATCATGACGCCGTTGATGCGCTTGGCGATTGCGCCCTGTTCCTTCGGACCGTAATGGTCGAACACGTGGAACAGCAGGCCCGAACCCTGGGTCAGGGTCTTGAATTCGTTCTGGAAGCCGATCAGGCCACGGGCCGGGATCGAGTATTCCAGGCGCACGCGGCCCTTGCCGTCCGGTTCCATGTTCTTCAGCTGGCCCTTGCGGGTGCCCAGCTTTTCCATCACGCCGCCCTGGTGCACTTCTTCCACGTCCACCACCAGCTGTTCGATCGGCTCCATCTGCTGGCCGTCGATTTCCTTGATGATCACTTCCGGACGCGACACGGCCAGTTCGTAGCCTTCACGACGCATGTTCTCGATCAGCACCGACAGGTGCAGTTCGCCACGGCCGGAGACCAGGAACTTGTCGGCGTCCTCCAGCTGTTCGACCTTCAGCGCCACGTTGTGGACCTTTTCACGGTCCAGGCGGTCCTTGATCTGGCGGCTGGTCAGGAACTTGCCACCGGACAGGTCCTTGTTGCCCGCGAACGGCGAGTTGTTGACCTGGAAGGTCATCGAGATGGTCGGCTCGTCCACGGTCAGCGCCGGCAGCGCTTCCGGGGTGTCCGGGTGGCAGAGGGTGTCGGAGATGGTCAGCTCCGGAATGCCCGAGATCGCCACGATGTCGCCGGCTTCAGCGGTGTCCTGCTCGATGCGCTCCAGGCCCAGGAAGCCCAGCACCTGCGCGACCTTGCCGTTGCGCTTCTTGCCTTCACGATCGATCACCGTGACCTGCATGTTCTTCTTCAGGGTGCCACGCTGGATGCGGCCGATGCCGATCACGCCCACGAAGTTGTTGTAGTCCAGCTGGCTGATGCGCATCTGGAAGGCACCTTCCGGATCCACTTCGGGCTTCGGCGCGTGCTTCATGATCGCTTCGTAGAGCGGGGTCATGTCGCCATCGCGGACGGTGTCTTCCAGGCCGGCATAGCCGTTCAGGGCCGACGCGTAGACGATCGGGAAGTCCAGCTGCTCGTTGGTCGCGCCGAGCTTGTCGAACAGATCGAACACCTGGTCGATCACCCAGTCCGGACGCGCGCCCGGACGGTCGATCTTGTTGACCACCACGATCGGCTTGAAGCCCATCGCGAAGGCCTTCTGGGTGACGAAGCGGGTCTGCGGCATCGGGCCGTCCATCGCGTCGACCAGGATCAGCACGGTGTCGACCATCGACAGCACGCGCTCGACCTCACCGCCGAAGTCGGCGTGGCCGGGGGTGTCGACGATGTTGATCCGGTTCTTGATGCCGGTCTTCTTGTCTTCCCAGGTGATGGCCGTGTTCTTGGCCAGGATGGTGATGCCGCGTTCCTTTTCCTGGTCGTTGCTGTCCATCACGCGCTCGGCGAGGACGGTACGCTCGGACAGGGTGCCGGACTGCTTCAGCAGCTGGTCGACCAGGGTGGTCTTGCCATGGTCGACGTGGGCGACGATGGCGATGTTGCGAAGATTTTCGATGGACATACGAAAGGGGGCCAGTCGGCGCCGGATTTGGAAAAAGAAGTCCAACATTATACGTCGAACTTGACGATTCGCGAAAAGCTGGATTCCGGCTCGCCCGGGAGCCCCATTCAGCTGGCCGTCGGGGCCCCGCCGGCGGCGCCCCTCCAGAGCCTGAAGCGTCGCCCTGCGCCGATGGTCGAAGCCGCCGCCGCCACGAGCCGGGTGTAAACTAGGTGGCTAGACGCCTTTCCCTTTGCAACAAGGATCTTCATGTCCCTCATCGCCACTTTCGACACCACCCAGGGCCCGATCAAGGTCGAGCTGTTCGCTGACAAGGCGCCGCTGACCGTTGCCAACTTCGTGAACCTGGTCAAGCACGGCTTCTATGACGGCCTGATCTTCCACCGCGTGATCGCCGACTTCATGATCCAGGGCGGTTGCCCGCAGGGCCGTGGTACCGGTGGCCCGGGCTACAAGTTCGAAGACGAGAAGAACGGCGTGAAGCATGAGGTCGGCTCGCTGTCGATGGCCAATGCCGGCCCGAACACCAATGGCAGCCAGTTCTTCATCACCCACATCAAGACCGATTGGCTGGACGGCCGCCACACCGTGTTCGGCAAGGTTCTGGAAGGCCAGGCCATCGTCGATTCGGTCAAGCAGGGCGACGTGATCCATTCGATCACCCTGGAAGGCGACGTCGACGCCGCGCTGGCCGCACAGGCCGACCGTGTGGCCGAGTGGAACAAGATCCTCGCCGCCTGACCCCCTTCCGAGACGGCCACCCACGGGTGGCCGTTTCCCTGTTCTCCGCCGCCTGCCAGGCCCGCCGGGCCACGCCCGCGGCGTCCCATCAAACGCTTGCAAGCAAGAGGAAACCCCCATGAAAGCACCCGTTCGTGTTGCCGTGACCGGCGCCGCCGGCCAGATCGGTTATGCCCTGCTGTTCCGCATCGCCTCCGGCGAAATGCTGGGCAAGGACCAGCCGGTCATCCTGCAGCTGCTGGAGCTGCCGGTGGACAAGGCCCAGGCCGCCCTGAAGGGCGTGATGATGGAACTGGAAGACTGCGCCTTCCCGCTGCTGGCCGGCATGGTCGGCACCGACGACGCTGAAGTGGCGTTCAAGGATGCCGACATCGCCCTGCTGGTCGGCGCGCGTCCGCGCGGCCCGGGCATGGAGCGCAAGGACCTGCTGCTGGAAAACGCCAAGATCTTCACCGCGCAGGGCGCGGCGCTGAACAAGGTCGCCAGCCGTGACGTGAAGGTGCTGGTGGTCGGCAACCCGGCCAACACCAACGCCTACATCGCCATGAAGTCGGCACCGGACCTGAAGCCGGAAAACTTCACCGCCATGCTGCGCCTGGACCACAACCGTGCCCTGAGCCAGCTGTCGGCCAAGCTCGGCAAGCCGGTCGGTGGCATGGAAAAGCTGGTGGTGTGGGGCAACCACAGCCCGACCATGTACCCGGACTACCGTTTCGCCACCGCCGATGGTGCTTCGATCGCCGATGCGATCAACGACCAGGAGTGGAATGCCAACACCTTCATTCCGACCGTCGGCAAGCGCGGCGCGGCGATCATCGAAGCCCGTGGCTCGTCCTCGGCGGCTTCGGCGGCCAATGCCGCGATCGACCACGTGCGTGACTGGGTGCTGGGCAGCAACGGCAAGTGGGTCACCATGGGCGTGCCGTCCGATGGTTCCTACGGCATCCCGGAAGGCGTGATCTTCGGCTTCGCCGTGACCACCGAGAACGGCAAGTACACCCTGGTCAAGGATCTGCCGATCGACGACTTCAGCCAGAAGTACATCGACAAGACCCTGGCCGAGCTGGAAGAAGAACGCGCCGGCGTTGCCCACCTGCTGGGCTGATGCCGCGGGTGCCGGTCTGGCCGGCACGCAGCTGACAGAAACGGGGAAGCTTCGGCTTCCCCGTTTTCATATGGAGTTTCGCAGAACCGCATGATCCACCTGCATTACATCGATGACGCGCTGCTGGTGGTGGAAAAGCCCGCTGGCCTGCTGTCCGTGCCTGGCCGTAGCGCGGAGAACCAGGACTGCGTGGTGGCCCGCCTGCAGGTGCTGTACCCGGACGCGCTGACCGTGCATCGGCTGGACCAGGTCACCTCCGGTCTGCTGCTGCATGCACGGGGCAAGACGACGCAGGCCGCGTTGTCGATGCAGTTCGAGCAGCGCAGGGTGGGCAAGTGTTACGAAGCCGTCGTGCAGGGTGTGATCGAAGGTGATGCCGGTGAGGTGGATCTGCCGCTGATCGTGGACTGGCCGAACCGGCCGAAACAGAAGGTCGACCATGAACACGGCAAGCCGGCGCTGACGCGCTGGCGCGTGCTGGCCCGCGATGTTGAAGCGCAGCGCACGCGCGTGGCGCTGGAGCCGGTGACCGGGCGCAGCCATCAGTTGCGCCTGCACATGGCCAGCCTGGGTCATCCGATCGTCGGCGATGTGCTGTATGGCGCCGCACCGGCGCAGCGCGTGCATCTGCATGCGCGCAGCCTGCACTTCACCCACCCGGTGACGGGCGACGCGCTGGCGTTCGAGTCCGCCACTCCGTTCTAAGCAGGGCAAGGGGGCGGCAGGGCTGCGCCCTGCACCTGCTACGAGCCAGAGCAACTTCAACGTCAAAAGCGGGCAATCTGTGGGTTGGCGGGGCGGTGTCGGAGTGCGGGGACGCCGCAAGTACGTCCCTGTAGGCTTGGCCGCGGCATCCATGCCGCGGACACCCCGCACTCCGACACCGCCCCACCTTCGACAGAATGCCGCGATCTGATGGATCCACGCCGAGCGTGGATGAAATCTGTCAGATATCGGAATAGATGGTGGGTCGGATCGTTCCGACAGATCGCAGGAAACTGTCGAAGGCGGGGTGGGTCCGGTGGCGGGAGTGTCCGCGGCATGGATGCCGCGGCCAAGCCCCCATGGACGGGTTTACGGCGTCTCCCGCCACCGGACCCCCCCGCCATCCCTCGGTAGTCCAGCTCTTGACGTTGACGTTGCCTCTGCAGGTGCAGGGCGGCAGCCCTGCATGGAAAACCCACCCCCTACCAAGGTAGGGCGGAACGCGCGGCAACGCGGCACTATGCTCGAACCCATGACTTCGTCTGGGAGGGCTGCGTCATGAACTACGAGGAAACCTACCGCCGCTCGATCGACGAGCCGGAGGCGTTCTGGGGCGAGGAAGCCAAGCGCATCCATTGGCACAAGCCGCCGCAACAGGTGCTCGACTACAGCAACCCGCCGTTCCGGCGCTGGTATGTGGGCGGCGAAACCAACCTCTGTTACAACGCGGTCGATCGCCATCTGGACACTCGGCCCGACCAGCTCGCGCTGGTGGCCATTTCCACCGAAACCAACAGCACCCGCGAGATCACCTACCGGCAGCTGTACCGAGAAGTGAACGACTTCGCTGCTGTGCTCCTGCGCCTGGGCGTCGGCCATGGCGACCGCGTGGTCATCTACATGCCGAACATGGCCGAAGCCGTGTTCGCGATGCTGGCCTGCGCGCGCATCGGGGCCGTGCACTCGGTGGTGTTCGGTGGTTTCGCCGCGCACAACCTTGCCCTGCGCATCGACGATGCCAGACCCAAGCTGCTGATCGCGGCCGATGCCGGCATGCGCGGAGGCAAGCTCATTCCCTACAAGCCGATGGTGGACGCCGCCTGTGCGGAAGCCGGGCATCCACCGCCGCACGTGCTGATCGTTTCGCGCGGGCTGGATCCGGCCGAGCCGCGCATCGAGGGCCGAGACGTCGAGTACGCGACGCTGCGCGCGGAAGTCGGTGCCGTCGATGTTCCGGTGCAGTGGCTGGAAGCGAGCGAGCCGAGCTATCTGCTGTATACCTCCGGCACCACCGGCAAGCCCAAGGGCGTGCAGCGTGATGTGGGCGGATACGCGGTGGCGATGGCACAGTCGATGGAGACCGTCTTCGACTGCAAGCCGGGGCAGGTGATGTTCTCCACCTCCGATGTCGGCTGGGCCGTAGGACATTCCTACAACGTGTATGGACCGCTGATCGGCGGTTGCACATCGCTGTTGTACGAAGGCCTGCCGACCCATCCGGATCCGGGCATCTGGTGGGCCCTGTGCGAGCAGTACAACGTGCGCACGATGTTCTCCTCTCCCACCGCGATCCGCGTGCTGAAGAAGCACGACGCGGATTTCATCCATCGCCACGACCTGCGCGCGTTGAAGTACCTGTTCCTGGCCGGCGAACCGCTGGATGAGCCGACCGCGCACTGGATCAATGAAGCGCTGGGCAAACCGATCATCGACAACTACTGGCAGACCGAAACCGGCTGGCCGGCCTTGACCCTGTTGCCGGGCCTGGAGATGAAGCCGGTGCGCTTTGGTTCGCCGGGTTTCCCCAACCTCGGTTACCGCATGAAGGTGATCGACGAGAACACCGGCGAAGAAGTCGCACCCGGGCAGAAGGGAGTCCTGGTGGTCACCCCGCCATTGCCGCCGGGCTGCATGAGCACGGTGTGGAACGACGACAGCCGCTTCCTGCAGAGCTACTTCAGCCATTTCAAGGAGCTGCTGTACAGCTCGCTGGACTGGGCGATCCGCGACGATGACGGCTACACCTTCATCCTCGGCCGTACCGACGATGTCATCAACGTCGCCGGGCATCGCCTGGGGACACGTGAGATCGAGGAAGCCATCTCCAGCCACCCGCGTGTGGCGGAGGCCGCGGTGATCGGCGTCAAGGATGAACTGAAGGGACAGGTGCCGCTGGTCTTCGTCACCCTCAAGCAGGGGCTGGGGGGCGAAGACCCTGCACCGGTGGTGGCGGAGATGATGGCAACGGTGACCACGTCGCTGGGGGCGGTTGCACGGCCGGCGCACGTGCACGTGGTCAACGCATTGCCGAAGACGCGCTCGGGCAAACTGCTGCGGCGCTCGCTGCAGGCGCTGGCCGAGCAGCGCGATCCCGGCGATCTGTCGACCCTGGATGACCCGGCCGCCCTGGAGGAGATCCGCCGCGCGCTGGGACGCTAGACCGGTCCTGTATTGCCGGGGCCGCGTGCAGCGGGCCGAGGCAAGGGATGCAGCGGTGCTGCACCGCAGCGTTCACCGTACCAGCGGTGCGTTAAGCTCGATGCCGGGGAGCGCGTCCGTCAGGGCGCGCAGGCATGCGCATCATGGAACGGGGGAGCTATGGCACTGCTGCACGCCAAGACGGCCGCTGGCCGCCAGGAAATCGAGGATCGTGCGCGGCGCCTGCCGGCCGCGCTGCGCTCGATCCTGCTGATGGTCGATGGTCGCCGCGATGACACCGAACTGCGCAGTCTGCTCGAAGGACTGCGGGCGCCACCCGATGCGCTGGAACAGCTGGCCGCGATGGAGCTGATCGAAGTGGTGGGGGGCAGCGCCGATGCGGTGCCGGTCGCTGGCCTCAGCAATGGCCGCGAACAGGACCCGGCGCTGTATCAGCAGCTGTACGAGGCGATGAGCGAAGCCGTGCGGCGCCACCTCGGGCTGAAGGGCTACTTCATGCAGTTGAAGATCGAGCGCTGCACCGATGCCTCGGCCCTGGAGCGCCTGTGCCCGGAACTGCTGGCGGCGGTAGGCAAGGCACGCAGCCCGGCACTGGCACAGCGCTGGTGGCAGGAAACGCAGGCATCGCTGGCAGCCGGCGATCGCGGAGTCGTGCAGGCCTGACGCAGCGCGTAGAGTGGATGGTTTCATTCCCATCAGGAGCCTCTCGTGCAGGACGACCACGACGACACCGACACCCCGGGCTGGGACGCGATCAATGCGGCGTTGGCGCCGCTGTACGCGGGCCAGGAGCCCCTGCATTTCGGAACGGCATTGCCGTACACGCTGGGCGGCCAGGATCCCCTCGATGGCATCAGTGTCTACCGTGCGGAGGCGCCGGTACCGCACTGGCACTACATCACCTATGGCCTGTCCGAGCTGTACGCCAAGGAGAGCAGTGACGCCGAAGCAAGCGGCTACGGATTCGAGCTGACCTTCCGTCTGGCAGCAGGCGAGGGCGTGCACGCCGAACAGGCACCGCCGACATGGCCGATGAACCTGCTGCAGAACCTGGCGCGCTACGTGTTCGGCAGCGGCAACGTGTTCGAGGACGGCCACCACCTTGACGCGAACGGCCCGATTGCCCTCGAGTCCGACACCCGCCTGCGCCATCTGGCTTTCATCGCCGACCCGCAGTTGCCGGCGCGCGAGACGGCCAACGGCCGCCTGCAGTTCCTGCAGCTGGTCGGGCTGACGGATGGGGAAATGGCTGCAGTGAAACGCTGGTCGACCCGCGGGGTGCTGCACGTGCTGGAGCCGGCGATGCCCCTGTGGATCACCGACCTGCATCGGGGCGACCTGCTGGATGATCCGGCACTGGCGGCGCAGGTGCAGGCGGGCAGTGCGCGGGAGGGCTCCAGCACCGGCATGTTGTTCATTGAAACGCTGGACTGGCGACAGGTCTCGGGCGTGACCACGCTGGTGCTTGGCGCCGGCCAGGTGCCGAGCGTGCGCGAGCTGCTGCCGCTGCGCCTGCACCATGGCGCATCGCTGGTGCTGGTCAGCCGTGAGCGCCAATGGGAGTTCACCCCCGCTGCGGGCGGCGGCGCCAACGACGTCGATGCCGACAGCGCGCGCTGGGCATTGGATGCACAGGGGGTCCAGGCGTGGCAGGACGTGCGTGCCGAGCGCGGGATCTACCCGCTGGGCGGCCAGCTGCAGGTCGAGGTGGTGCCGACGCTGCTGCGTGACGCCAAGGGTGCCGTGATCCGCGAGATCGGTTGAACGGTGGACACGGGGCGCCGGCGATGCCCGGTGCGGGGCCGGGACGCCGGATCGGAGCCGCCTGCGCTGCCGGCGGCTCCGTGTGCGGTCAGGCCAGGCCTTCGGCCTTCAGTGCGGCCTGCACGCCGGCATCGGCGTCCATGCGCGCCTTGTAGGCGGCCAGATGATCCAGCCCCGACAGGTCGACCTTGGCGCCGGCTGCCCAGCGCAGGGTGATGTAGAAGTACGGATCGGCGAAGCTGCGGAAACCGGCCAGCCAGGGCTTGTCCGCCAGCTGCCGGTCGGCCGTCTCGAACAGGCCGCGCAGGCGCTTGCGGGCGGCCGCGCGGATCGCGTCGTACTGGCTCTCATCGCCGATGAACTTGCCCGGTGCGAACAGCGGCGAGAACGCCGGGTGCACATCGGAGTTGACGAAGGCCAGCCAGCGGGTGGCCTCGGCACGCTGGCGCGGGCTGCCGTCGCCGGCCAGGCCGGCCTGCGGGAAGCGGTCGGCGATGTAGCCCATGATGGCCGCGTTCTGCAGCAGGATGAAGTCGCCATCGACCAGCGCCGGAACCGAGCCGGCCGGGTTGATCTTGAGGAATTCCGGCCCCTTCAGGGTGTCCTTGTCGAGCAGTTCGACCTCGAACGGCTGGCCGGTCCACTGCAGGGCGATGTGGTCGGCGGTGGAGCAGGCACCGGGCTTGCTGTACAGCTTCATGGGAACTCCAGGCGGGGTGTGCGGGAATCGCCCACTATCCCAGAGCCTGCCGGCGCGCGGCAACGCTGCCGCCGGCAACAGTTCGTTACGACTGCCGGGGCTTGAGGTTCTGCACCTTATAGAAGGTGTGATCACCGATGGTGGCCACCTGGTAGGCATTGCGCCAGTTCGGGCTGGCGATGGCCAGGGCGGCGAAATGGCTGGCACCGGGAACGATCTCGCGGCGCTCGCCGGCCGGCAGCGCCCAGTTGCGCTCCGCATCGAAGGCCACGCTCATGGCCTCGCTCCAGGCCGCGTCGTTGCCCAGCTGGGTGCCGGGGGAGACGATGGTCGGGGCGAACTGCTTGCGTGCGGTCACCACCTGGCACATCGAGTCTCCCCACAGGCCGCTGTCGAGGCGGCGCAGTGCCACTTCGGCCACGGCCTGCTGGCCGCGCAGGGTCTGGTCGCGGGCTTCCAGGTACACGGTGGTGCTCAAACACAATGAATCAGCCGCCGGCTGGGGCAGCAACTGCGACAGCCAGAGAATCCAGGCCAGTTTCATATAACTCCTTGCTCCGTATGGGCCGCACCACGGGGTTCCGGCCGAAGAGAGGGCAGGAGGCGGGGTACGACTTGGCGTCATGGGGAGGCGGCCATCGGGGCCGCCCCGTGGGCGGCCCGGGAAAAGAGGATCGATGAACGATCCGGGAGGGCCGCACCGGCTCACCGGAAACTGGGTGGTGAGCGGAAAGTTGGCGCAAGGTAGGGGGGGCTGGCCGAACGCATCATGAATCGCCCGGCTTGACATTCAGCTTTGAGGTGGGTGACGGAAATCACAGTCCCGCCGCCCATTCAGGTCTGGATCAAAGGGCGGCCGCCACCCGGCTGCCCTGATCGATGGCGCGTTTGGCGTCCAGTTCGGCGGCCACATCGGCACCGCCGATCAGCTGTGCGCTGATGCCCGCCGCCTGCAGTTCGGCCTGCAGCGCGCGGTTCGGTTCCTGCCCTGCACAGATCACCACATGATCCACCGGCAGCAGCTGTTCGCTGCCTTCCACGCGGATGCGCAGCCCCTGGTCGTCCACGCCGAGATACTCGACGCCGCCCAGCATCCGCACGCCCTTGGCCTTCAGCGTGGCGCGATGGATCCAACCGGTGGTCTTGCCCAGGCGCGCACCCGGCTTGCCGGGGCTGCGCTGCAGCAGCCACAGCCGGCGTGGCGAAGCGTCCACCTGCGGGCGGGCCAGCGAGCCGCGGGCCTCGAAGGTGGCGTCCACCCCCCATTCGGCCATCCAGCGCTGCGGGTCCAGCGACGGCGATGGGCCCTCGTGGCTGAGGAATTCCCCGACATCGAAGCCGATGCCGCCGGCACCGATGATGGCCGCGCTGGCGCCCACCTCGACCCGGCCCTGCAGCACGTCCAGGTAGCTGACGACCTTGGCGTGGTCCGCGCCGGGGAAGTCGACCCGGCGCGGCGTGATGCCGGTCGCCAGCACGACCTCGTCGAAGCCGGCCAGACAGGTCGCGTCTGCCCGGGTACCCAGGCGCAGCTGCACGCCCGTGTCCTGCAGCTTGTGGCGGAAATAGCGCAGCGTCTCGTGGAACTCTTCCTTGCCCGGGATGCGCTTGGCCACATTGAACTGGCCGCCGATCTCGTCGCTGGCGTCGAACAGGGTGACCTGGTGACCGCGCTCGGCGGCCACCGTGGCGCAGGCCAGGCCGGCCGGGCCCGCGCCCACCACCGCCACCCGCTTCGGTGTGGACGTCGGGCGGTAGACCAGTTCGGTTTCGTGCGCGGCCCGCGGATTGACCAGGCAACTGGCCAGCTTGTTCTCGAAGACGTGGTCCAGGCATGCCTGGTTGCAGGCGATGCACGTGTTGATCGTGTCGGCCCGGCCGGCGCGCGCCTTGTTCGGCCATTGCGGGTCGGCCAGCAGCGGGCGCGCAAGCGACACCATGTCCGCACCGCCGTCGGCGAGAATGCGCTCGGCAACCTCGGGCATGTTGATGCGGTTGGTCGCCACCAGCGGCACCGCCACATGCGGCTTCAGCTTGGCGGTGACCCCGGCGAAGGCGGCGCGGGGCACCGAGGTGGCGATGGTGGGAATGCGCGCCTCGTGCCAGCCGATGCCGGAATTGATGATCGTCGCGCCCGCGGCCTCGATGGCCTGCGCCTGCTGCACGATTTCCTCCCAGTTGCTGCCGTCCTCAACCAGATCCACCAGTGACAGCCGGTAGATGATGATGAAATCCGGGCCGCAGGCTTCGCGGATGCGGCGCACGATCTCCACTGCGAAGCGCATGCGCTGGGAGGCATCGCCGCCCCAGCGGTCCGTGCGCGTGTTGGTGCGCGGGGCGATGAACTCGTTGATGAGGTATCCCTCCGAGCCCATCACTTCGACACCGTCGTAGCCGGCTTCGCGTGCCAGCCTGGCGCTGCGTGCGTAATCGGCGATGTGCCGTTCGACGCCGCTGGCCGACAGTGCGCGCGGGGTGAACGGATTGATCGGCGCCTTGAGCTTGGAGGGCGCCACCGACAGGGGGTGGTAGGCATAGCGGCCGGCGTGCAGCAGCTGCAGACAGATCTTCGCGCCATGCTGGTGGGCGGCGGCCGTCAGTTGCCGGTGCGGACGCACTTCCCAGGGCCAGGACAGCTTGCCGCCGAAGGGTTTGAGCCAGCCGACCACGTTGGGGGCGAAGCCGCCGGTGACGATCAGGCCGACGCCGCCTTCGGCGCGCTCGGCGAAGTAGGCGGCCAGGCGCGGGAAATCGCGCGCGCGATCTTCCAGCCCGGTGTGCATCGAACCCATCAGCACCCGGTTGCGCAGCTGGGTGAAGCCCAGATCGAGCGGGGCGAACAGGTGGGGATAGGCGCTTTCGTTGGCTGGCGACATGGTCGATACGCTTGCGTACGGAAGCGCGAAGCGTGCCGCGAAACGGCGGTCGGGGCAAGGGGCGGGCGAATCGGTAGCGCCGGGCCATGCCCGGCGATGCGGCTACCCGTGGCCGCGCTGCGCGCTCGCCGGGCGTGCCCCGGCGCCACCCGCCGGCAGGGGCCGGCCGATGCCGAACCAGCCCAGCGTCACCCCGCACAGCGGGCCGATCAGCAGCGCAAAGGCCAGGGTGCCGACGCCCACGTTGCCTCCCAGCCACCAGCCCAGCAGCAGGACGCTGCCTTCGATCAGGCTGCGCACCTTCCAGATCGGCCAGCCGGTGCGGGCATGCAGGCCGGTCATCAGCCCGTCGCGCGGGCCGGGGCCGAGCCGCGCGCCGATGTACAGGCCGGTGGCCAGTGCCACCAGCAGCATGCCGGCACCGAACATCGCCACCTGCCAGACCAGGCCGACAGCCGGCGGCAACAGCCACAGGCCGAACTGCGCGGACGGACCGATCAGCAGCACGTTGAGCACGGTGCCGACGCCCGGCTTCTGCCGCAGGGGCCACCACAGCAGCAGGACCAGCGCGCCGATCACGTTCGTGGCCAGGCCGAAGGACAGCGGGGTCTGCGCCGCGACGCCCTGTGACAGCACGTCCCAGGGCGCGACACCGATCGCGGCACGGATCATCAGCGAGGCGCCGAAGCCGTACAGGAACAGGCCGACGATCAGTTGCAGCAGGCGCAGGGGCAGGGCAGTGGGCATGGGAGCGCTCGGGGGGAGGGAATCTGTCTCCACCGTAATCCCGAATCGCCAGCTCCCATAGATACAGATCCGGGTGAATCCCGCGCCACAGCGCGCGCGTCAGTCGTCCCAGCCTGCCAGTGCCAGCTTGCCCAGCGTGCGGCCGCTGGCCAGCCGCTCATGCGCCGCCTGCAGGTTGGCGGCATTGATCGTGCCGAGTGTCTCGCTGAGCGTGCCACGCAGCTGGCCTGCATCGATCATGCTCGCGGCGCGGCTCAGGATGCGGTGCTGCTCGATGCGGTCGGCGGTATCGAAGCGCGATCGCGCGAACATGAATTCCCAGTGGATGCCGATGCATTTGGCCTTGTACGGGTCGCCGATGCGCAGCGCGCCACGGGGTTCGACGATCAGCCCGACGTGCCCCTGCGGCGCCAGCAGCTGGCCCAGTTCATCCCAGTAGTGATCGGTGTCGGCCAGGTTGAGCGCGATCTGCACGGCGCTGATGCCCAACGCCTGCAGCTGCGGCTGCAGCGGCTGGCGATGGTCGATCACGTGATGGGCGCCCATCTGCCGGCACCAGTCGGCCGACCGCTCGCGGGAGGCGGTGGCAACGACCGTGAAGCCGGCATGGTGGGCCAGCTGGATGGCCATCGAACCGACGCCGCCGGCGCCGCCGATCACCAACAGGTGCTGCCCGGCGTGGCGGCGGTCATCCAGATGCAGCGGCATGCGCTCGAACAGCAGCTCCCATGCGGTCAGCGTGGTCAGCGGCAGCGCCGCTGCCTCGGCGAAATCCAGCGTGGTGGGCTTGCGTGCGACCAGCCGCTCATCCACCAGCTGATACTGGGCATTGCAGCCGGAGCGGGTGACATCGCCGGCGTAGTAGACCTCGTCGCCGGAGGCGAACAGGCGGGCGTCCTCGCCGATGGCCTCGACCACGCCCGCCGCATCCCAGCCGAGCACCCGCGGCGTGTCCAGCGTGGCCGGATCGGTGGCGGCACGCTGCTTGCCGTCGACCGGATTGATCGAAACCGCCTGCACGCGGACCAGCAGATCGCGGCCGGCTGGCGGCAGCGGCGGCGGCAGCCGGAGATCCTGCAGGGCGGGGGCGGATTCACGACTCAGGGCGACGGCTTTCATCTCGGCTCCGGCTCGGTTTCCCTTTTCATCATAAGGTTCCTCACGTTTCCGGGGGCGCGCTGAATCTCCTTCGCCGCGCGTTCCGCAGAATGTCGCCTGCGTTGCCTAAACACCGTCAAACCCTTATGGGGCGAGGGTCTTGCGGATTTTCATCATCCTGTATAGGGTTTCAACGTCGGACCGGTGGCCGGTCGGGCGCAACACTTCACATGTTACGGGACTGTTAACATGGCCTTCACCCGCCTGAGCATAATGTTCGCGGCGGTGGCGTGCTGAATCGGCTGTCTGAACATCGACGCAGTAGTGCTGGCCCATGCCTCTACCGGTTTCATACCCCCGAAATAGGAGCTGTACTCAATGAACAAGAAGATCCTTACTGCCGCGCTGCTGGGTGGTCTGGCTTTCGCCCAGGCTGCTTCTGCGCAGGAGTTCGATGACCGCTGGTACCTGACCGGTTCGGCCGGCTTCAACTTCCAGGACAGCGACCGTCTGACCAACGACGCTCCGTTCGTGACCCTGGGCCTGGGTAAGTTCATCAGCCCGAACTGGTCGCTGGACGGTGAGCTGAACTACCAGAACCCGAACTTCGACAGCAATCAGGACCTGAACTGGTCGCAGTACGGCATCTCGCTGGACCTGCGTCGCCACTTCATCAAGGAAGGCCGCGGCTGGAACCCGTACATCGTCGGTGGCCTGGGCTACCAGAAGTCGGAAGAAGAGTACCCGGCCAACAGCCTGAATGGTCCGCGTGAGCGCAAGGACGGCAACGTTGCCGCCAAGCTCGGCGTCGGCCTGCAGACCACCTTCGACAAGCGCGTTGCTGTCCGCGCCGAAGTGGCATACCGCGCTGACTTCGACGACAAGAGCTACCACGCTGCCAGCGAAGACTGGTTCGGCGACGTGCTGGCTTCGGTCGGTGTCGTGATCCCGCTGGGCCCGGCTCCGGTCGCGGCTGCTCCGGCTCCGGCTCCGGTTGCCCCGAGCTGCGCCGACCTGGATGACGACGGTGACGGCGTCAACAACTGCGATGACAAGTGCCCGAACTCGCAGCCGGGTCAGACCATCGGTCCGGACGGTTGCCCGGTGCCGGTCTCGATCGACCTGAAGGGCGTGAACTTCGACTTCGACAAGTCGAACCTGCGTCCGGACGCCGTGGCCATCCTGAGCGAAGCCACCGAGATCCTGAAGCGTTACCCGGATCTGCGCGTTGAAGTCGCCGGTCACACCGACTCGAAGGGTACCGACGCTTACAACCAGAAGCTGTCGGAGCGCCGCGCCACCGCGGTGTACAACTACCTGACCAAGAACGGCGTGGACGCTTCGCGTCTGGTCGGCCCGATCGGCTACGGCGAGAGCCGTCCGATTGCTCCGAACACCAACCCGGATGGTTCGGACAATCCGGAAGGTCGCGCCAAGAACCGTCGTACCGAGCTGAACGTCCAGAACTAAGTTCTGACGTTTCGCCCGCAAGACACAGCAGGACCCGGCTTCGGCCGGGTCTTGTTGTATCTGCGGCGGGAAAAGCCGGAACGGGCCTTGATGGACCAACCGTTTGTCGGCTTTTTGTCCAAAAAACCAATGAGTTGGCGCATTCATTGAAAGTGGCGCTTGAAAGCTGTCGCCGCATTGCTACACTCGCCGCGTCACCTTCCTTCCGTGGATGCCTCTCATGCTGCGCTCTGCATCGGCCGCCGTCCTGGCGCTGGCCCTGGTTCCTGCCGCTCACGCTGCGGTCGATTGCTCGGTCAATACCAGCGCTTCGCCGCTGCCGCTGCCGGCCACGACCATCGCGCCGGTGGCCGACGAGCTGTACATCCGTGGCAACCAGCTGGGCATGCCGGCCGGTGTGCTGAGCAGCAGCTACGATCCTTCGCAGTCGCTGGACCAGGTGCTGCAACGCCTGCGCATCGACGGCTGCCAGAACATCGCCAAGGCGATTCCGAGCGCGCCGGCGGTGAAGCCGAACGATCCGGCGGCGTACAAGCCGCAGACCGAATTCGACAATACGCCGTGGCGCTTCGACATGAGCCAGAACGGCAAGCGCATGACCGCCGAGGAATTCGATGCCTGGATGAAGGCGCGTGGCGTCCGCGTGGTCAAGGCGCGCCCGGCACCGGTGGCCACCCCGGCCGCGGCCGAAGCACCGGCTGAGACCAAGCCGGTCGATAAGAAGTAACCGTCGCGGGGAGCAGAGGCTTGCGTACGCGCCGCCCACCTGCCGCCCCCGCCGCCCGCTCCCACGTCCTGCGTGGGCGCGCGGATCCGGATGCATCCAAGGGTGTGCGCCATGGCCTGGCGCGTGTGCTCTCCAAGGCCGGCGTGTGCTCGCGCAGCGAAGCCGCGCGCTGGATCGCCGAGGGCCGCGTGCGCGTCTCCGGCCGTATCGTCCGTGACCCGGAGTTTCCGATCGGCAGCCCGGCACCTCCCATCGAGGTCGATGGCCTGCCGCTGGCGCCGCCGCAGCGGCTTTACCTGATGCTCAACAAGCCGCGCGGGGTGGTGACCACCGCGCAGGACGAGCGCGGCCGTGACACCGTATACCGCTGCTTCGACGGCGCCGGCCTGCCCTGGATCGCGCCGGTCGGCCGGCTGGACAAGGCCAGTGAGGGCCTGTTGCTGTTCAGCAACGATCCGCAGTGGGCGGCGCGCCTGTCCGATCCGCAGACCGGGCCGGACAAGACCTACCACGTGCAGATCGATCGCCTGCCCGATGCGGCCACGCTGGCGGCGCTGCAGGCCGGGGTGGACGACGAGGGTGAATTCCTGGCCGCCCGGGCCGTGCGCGTGCTGCGCAGCGGCGACAAGACCGCGTGGCTGGAGGTGGTCCTCGACGAGGGCCGCAACCGCCACATCCGCCGCCTGCTGGCGGCCTTCGACCTGCAGGTGCTGCGCCTGGTCCGGGTCGCGATCGGCGACCTGGCGCTCGACGATCTCGGCAAGGGCCAGTGGCGGATGCTGGAGGTCAATGACCAGCAGCGGCTGGGGGCCGCTGCACCGGGCTGAGCGTCATGCCCGCGGCCGGCGGATGCCGGTCACCGTTCCAGGCGTAGGGGGCGCCTGGTCGTCGAAATCCCGAACGGAGCCTGCCCATGTACCACTCGTCCCTCAACCGAACCCTGCGCTGTGCCGGCTTGCTGCTGCCGATCGTGCTGCTGGCCGCCTGCGGTGGCCACAAGAAAATGGCCAAGACGGAAACGCCTGCCGAAACCCCGGTGGTGGAAGTGAAAACCCCGGAACTGGATGGTCGCGGCAGTTACCGCTTCCTGATGAGCGACGGCGACAGGAAGATGACCGCCGACGAGTTCGATGCATGGATGAAGGCCAATGGCATCCGCGTCGCCCGTGGCAATGCCCAGGACGCTGCCGCCAAGCCGGTCGTGGTGGCCAGCAAGGATGAGCCGAAGGACAAGAAGAAAAAGAAATGACGCGCATTGCGCGTCATTCCGGTAGCGCCGGGCTGTGCCCGGCGAGCGCATGGCGCGGCTGTCGGGAAACCGCCGGGCATGGCCCGGCGCTGCCCCTCGGGGCGATCAACCCTTGATCACGCCCAGCTCGACGCCGATGCGGGAGAAGGCGTCGATCGCGCGGTCCAGCTGCTCGCGGCTGTGCGCGGCGCTGATCTGGGTGCGGATACGTGCCTGTCCCTTGGGCACCACCGGGAAGAAGAAGCCGATCGCATAGATGCCTTCCTCGAGCAGGCGCTCGGCGAACTTCTGCGCCAACGGTGCGTCGTACAGCATCACCGGGCTGATCGGATGCACGCCCGGCTTCACGTCGAAGCCGGCGGCGGTCATCTTCCCGCGGAAGTACGCGGTGTTCTCGGCCAGCCGATCGCGCAGGTCGTCGGCGGCAGCCAGCATCTCGAAGGCCTTGATGCCGGCGGCGACCACATGCGGCGGCAGCGAGTTGGAGAACAGGTACGGGCGCGAGCGCTGGCGCAGCAGTTCGATCACTTCGGCGCTGGCGCAGGTGAAGCCGCCCAGTGCGCCCCCCATGGCCTTGCCCAGAGTGCCGGTGATGATGTCGATCTTTTCCAGCACACCCTTCACCTCGGCCGAGCCACGACCGGTGGCGCCAAGGAAACCCGTGGCATGGCATTCGTCGATGTGCACCAGCGCGTTGTACTTCTTCGCGAGCGCGGTGATCTCGTCCAGCGGGGCAATGAAGCCGTCCATCGAGAACACGCCGTCGGTGGTGATCAGCTTGGTCCTGCAGCCGGCGGCGTCGGCGGCCTGCAGCTGCGCTTCCAGGTCGGCCATGTCGCAGTTGGCGTAGCGGAAGCGCTTGGCCTTGCACAGGCGCACCCCGTCGATGATCGATGCGTGGTTCAGTGCGTCCGAGATGATCGCATCGTTCTCGCCGAGCAGCGGCTCGAACAGGCCGCCGTTCGCATCGAAACAGGCCGCATACAGGATGGTGTCCTGCTTGCCGAAGAAATCGGCGATCTGTTTCTCAAGCTGCTTGTGCAGGTCCTGGGTGCCGCAGATGAAGCGCACCGAGGCCATGCCGAAGCCGTGGGTATCCAGAGCATCCTTGGCGGCCTGGATCAGGTCGGGATGATCGGCCAGGCCCAGGTAGTTGTTGGCGCAGAAGTTCAGCACCTTGCGGCCATCGGCCAGCGTGATCTCGGCCGATTGCGGACTGGTGATGATCCGCTCGGACTTGAACAGGCCCTGGGCGCGGATGGCGTCCAGTTCCTCGGCATAGTGGCGGGTCAGGGCGGAGGAGGCGTCGGTCATGGCGTGGGCACGGCTCAGCACGGGAAACCGACGATTCTACCGGGCATCGATGGCTGGCGACCGGCGGCAGGCAGGCACCGCCATGGCCGGCACATGTTGCAATGCAATAGCAAACGGGTTAAAAAATCGTGAACCGGCCCGTTCTGGCTCCGGTTCCCGCAACTGCCCTGCACGCCACCGCCCCCCACCGGAGACGACCATGAAGCACGCTCGTGCCTGCCTCGCCCTTGCCGCCGCCCTGACCCTGGCCCCGTTTGCCGCCAGCGCCCAGGAAAGCGAATCGCCGTACAGCTGGAACGTTACCGCCGTGTCGGATTACCTGTTCCGTGGTGTGTCGCAGACCGATGAGGATCCCACCCTGCAGGCCGGTTTCACCTATACCAGCCCGGTTGGTCTGTATGCCGGTGTCTGGGGATCGGGCGTGGACTTCGGCCCGGGCGACCCGAGCGTCGAAGTGGATTACCAGATCGGCTACGGCGTCGACGCCACCGAGCGCGTGAACTTCGATGTGCTGCTGAACCGCTACACCTACCCCGGCGCCAGCGAGCTGAACTACAACGAGCTGATCACCACCACCACGCTGGATGACACCTACAAGCTGACGGTGGCCTACAGCAACGACGTGTGGAACAGCAGCACCGATGGCTGGTATTACGCGCTGGGCGGCGAGTGGGGCCTGCCGCAGGATTTCACGCTGAGCGCCAGCGTCGGCCGCAGCACCTTCGAAAAGGGTATTGCCAAGGATTACACCGACTGGAACGTTGGCGTGGCCCGTACCTGGGGTCTGTTCACCCTCGGCCTGGGCTACTACGGCACCGACGGCAACGGCCGCGACAACAGCGGCAAGCTGGCCGACAACCGGGTGGTGTTCACGGTGGCGGTAGGCCAGTAAGCGGCGCATGACATCACACGAAAAAGGCACCCCTGGAGGTGCCTTTTTCGTGTCTGGCGTCGGGCACTCTGTGGGCCGGCCAACGGCCGGGGACAAAGTGAGATGCGGGGGAATCAGGCAGTCGCGCCGGAGGCACGAGTGATCAATTCCAGCTCAGTACCACCTTGCCGGCCTTGCCTTCTTCCATCAGGTCGAAGCCCTTCTGGAAGTCGTCGATCGGCAGCTGGTGAGTCATCACCTTGCCGAGCGGGAAACCGGACAGCACCAGCTGCGTCATCTTGTACCAGGTCTCGTACATCTTGCGGCCGTAGATGCCCTGCACGGTCAGGCCCTTGAAGATGATCTTGTCCCAGTCGCAGCCGGCACCCTTGGGCATGATGCCGAGCATGGCGATCTTGCCGCCGTGGTACATGCAGTCGAGCATGTCGTTGAAGGCGCGCGGATTGCCGCTCATTTCCAGGCCCACGTCGAAGCCCTCCATGTGCAGTTCCTTCATCACGTCCTTCAGCGAGGTGTTGGTGACATTGACCACGCGCGTCGCGCCCATGTCGGCGGCCAGCTTCAGGCGGAAGTCGTTGACGTCGGTCACCACCACGTTGCGCGCACCGATGTGCTTGCAGATGCCCGCAGCGATGATGCCGATCGGGCCGGCGCCGGTGATCAGCACGTCCTCGCCGATCACGTCGAACTCCAGCGCGCAGTGCGCGGCGTTGCCGTACGGGTCGAAGAAGGCCGCCAGTTCGGACGGAATCTGGTCGGGGATCGGCCACAGGTTGCTGGCGGGCATCACCATGTACTCGGCGAAGGCGCCATTGACGTTCACGCCGATGCCGACGGTGTTCGGGCACAGGTGCGGGCGGCCGCCACGGCAGTTGCGGCAGTGGCCGCAGACGATGTGGCCTTCGGCCGAGACGCGCTGGCCAACCTCATAGCCGGTCACCGCCGAGCCAAGCGCGGCGATGCGACCGACGAATTCGTGGCCGATGGTCAGGCCCGGCTTGATGGTGCGCTGGCTCCACTCGTCCCACAGGTAGATGTGCAGGTCGGTACCGCAGATGGCGGTCTTTTCCAGCTTGATCAGGACCTCGTTCGGGCCCGGGGTCGGCACCGGGACCTCTTCGAGCCAGATGCCCTTGGCCGCTTCGCGCTTGACCAGGGCCTTCATCGTTTGCTGCGCCATCGGGGTGGAACTCATCAGGGGGAAAGCGCGGATTATAGAGGTCTGCGCGGAATTCCAATGTTGCGCTGCGGGCGCGCTGGCGGAACGAAAGGCGTGCGCCGGCGGGCGTTTCGAACGCGACCGGCGTGCTCGCCGGGCATGGCCCGGCGCTGCCGGGAAATCGGGCGGCTCGCGCTCGCGGGGCATGGTCCCGCGCCATCGGGAAATCGTGCGGGTAGCGCTGGGCCATGCCCGGCGGGCCAGGGGCCATGACTTCCGGGGTTCGGGACAGGGCAGGGGGGCGGGCTACAATCGAAGGTTCCACTACCAAGGGCCGCTCCATGCGCTCGAACCTGCTTGCATTCTCCGTCGTCGCCAGCCTTGGGCTGGTCCAGGTCGCCCATGCCGCCGAAGGCATGTGGGTACCGCAGCAGCTGCCGGAGATCGCCGGCCCGCTGCAGAAGGCCGGCCTGAAACTGTCGCCGGAACAGCTGTCCGACCTGACCGGCGACCCGATGGGCGCGGTGGTGGCGCTGGGCGGCTGCACCGCCAGCTTCGTTTCCCCGCAGGGCCTGGTGGTCACCAACCACCATTGTGCCTACGGCGCGATCCAGCTCAACTCCACCGCCGAGAAGAACCTGATCAAGGACGGTTTCAACGCGCCGACCCTGAAGGACGAACTCAGCGCCGGTCCCAACGCCCGCGTGTTCGTGCTGGACCGGATCACCGACGTCACCGACCAGGCCAAGGCCGCCATTGCCGCCGCCGGCAAGGACCCGCTGGCCCGCACCCGTGCGCTGGAAGCGTTCGACAAGGCCCAGACCGCCGCCTGTGAAGCCGACGCCGGTTTCCGCTGCCGTCTGTACAGCTTCTCCGGCGGCAATACCTACCGCCTGTTCCGCAACATGGAAATCAAGGACGTGCGCCTGGTCTATGCGCCCCCGGGCAGCGTCGGCAAGTTCGGCGGCGACGTCGACAACTGGATGTGGCCGCGCCACACCGGCGACTTCTCGTTCTATCGCGCCTACGTGGGCAAGGATGGCAAGCCGGCCGCGTTCTCGGCCGACAATGTGCCGTACCAGCCGAAGCACTTCCTGAAGTTCGCCGACCAGCCGCTGGGCGCGGACGACTTCGTGATGGTGGCCGGCTACCCGGGCCGCACCAACCGCTATGCGCTGGCCGGCGAATTCAATGAAACCGCCGAGTTCACCTACCCGACCATCGCCCGCCATTACAACGAAGTGCTGGCGCTGATCGACAAGGCCGGCAAGGCCGACGCCGACGTCAAGGTCAAGTACGCCAACACGGCGGCCAGCATGAACAACGTGGCCAAGAACTACGTCGGCCAGCTGGAAGGCTTCAAGCGCATCGACGCGGCCGGGCAGAAGCGGGCCGAAGAGGCCGCCGTGCTGGCCTGGCTGAAGCAGCAGGGCGCAGCCGGCAAGCCGGCCCTGGCCGCACACGCCCAGCTGCTCAAGCACCTGGATACCAGCAAGAGTACCCGCGAGCGCGATCTGTTCGTCGGCCAGTTCAACAACACCTCGGCCGTGGGCGCCGCGCTGTCGCTGTACCGCCTGTCGATCGAACGCGCCAAGCCGGACGCCGAGCGTGAAGCCGGTTACCAGGAGCGCGATCTGCCGACCCTGGAAGGCAATCTGCGCCAGATGGACCGTCGCTACGTCGCCAGCATGGATCAGCAGCTGCAGCAGTACTGGCTGGACCAGTACGTCGCGCTGCCGGCGGCACAGCGCAACAACGAGGTTCTCAACCAGTGGCTGGGCGGCAGCGATGCCGGGGCCGTCAACGGCCTGGTGAAGAAGCTGGCCGGCACCGGGCTGGGCAGCCTCAATGCACGCCTGAAGTGGTTCAAGGCCGACCGTGCTGCCTTCGAGGCTAGCACCGATCCGGCCATCCAGTACGCCGTGGCCGTGATGCCGGCCCTGCTGAAGCAGGAAGAACAGAGGAAGATCCGCGAAGGTGAATCGCTGACGGCCCGTCCGCTGTACCTGCAGGCGGTGGCGGACTACAAGAAGAGCAAGGGCGAGTTCGTCTACCCCGATGCCAACCTGTCGCTGCGCATCACCTTCGGCAATGTCATGGGCTATGCCAAGGACGGTGTCCAGTACACCCCGTTCACCACGCTGGAAGGCGTTGCGGCGAAGGAAACCGGCGTCGATCCGTTCGACTCGCCGAAGGCACTGCTGGATGCGGTCAAGGCCAAGCGGTATGGCGGCCTGGAGGACAAGCGGATCGGCTCGGTGCCGGTGAACTTCCTGTCCAACCTGGACATCACCGGTGGCAACTCCGGTTCGCCGGTGCTCGATGCGCACGGCAAGCTGGTCGGCCTGGCCTTCGACGGCAACTGGGAATCGGTCAGCTCCAACTGGGTATTCGACCCGGTGATGACCCGCATGATCGCGGTGGACAGCCGCTACATGCAGTGGATCATGCAGGAAGTGGCCCCCGCGCCGCAGCTGCTGAAGGAATTGAACCTGGCGCAGTAAGGTTCATGCTGGCGCCGCCGGGCCATGCCCGGCGGAATCCGTCTGCAATCCCGAAACCCCGCGATCCCCGTCGCGGGGTTTTTTCATGTCCCGACCGGTGCGATGCGCCGAACAGGTATCATCCCTGTTCCGCGTACTTCACAGGATGTGAACGAAACGCGGCCCTCTCCTCCCCCCAGGACTCCTTGCACGCATGCGCATCCTGCTTGCCCGCCACGGCGAAACCCCGTGGAACGCCGAAGGCCGCTACCAGGGCCAGATCGACATCCCGCTTTCGCCCATCGGCGAAGCCCAGGCCCAGGCGCTGGGCGCCCGCCTGGCATCCGTGGACATCACCCGTGCGGTGGCCTCGCCGCTGTCGCGCGCCCAGCGCACCGCCCAGCTGGCCCTCGGCGCCGACCGTGCCGGCACGCTGCAGACCGAACCGGATCTGCAGGAAATCGCCCATGGCGAGTGGGAAGGCCTGCTGGCCAGCGAGATCAACGAGAAGGACCCGTCGCGGTTGAAGGCGTGGCGTGAGGAACCCGATACCGTGCTGATGCCGGGCGGCGAGTCGCTGCGTCTGGTGCTCGAGCGCAGCTGGCGCGGCCTGGCACGCGCCAGCGAGGGCCTCGGGGAGCACGACACGCTGCTGGTGGTCGCACACGATGCCGTCAACCGGGTGATCCTGTGCAGGGTGCTGGGCCTGCCGCTGTCGCGGCTGTGGACCTTCCGCCAGGCACCGACCACGTTGAACCTGCTTGAAGGTCCGGACCTGGAGAGCCTGGAGGTCGTGCGCCTCAACGACTGCGCCCACCACACCCCGTTCTTCGGCGAAGCCAAGCACCGCGCCCTCTGATCCCTGTCCACATCGAACCACCCTGCTTCTGCTGGAACCGCTGCCGTGACGAACCTGCCGACCACCCTGGCCGAATGGCTGGATTACATTGAACGCCAGCACCCGGCGATGATCGACATGGGCCTGGAGCGCGTCCGCGCCGTGGCCACGAGGATGGGACTGGGCGCGCCGGCCAAGCGCACCATCGTGGTCGGTGGGACCAACGGCAAGGGCTCCACGGTCGCCTTCATCGAGGCCATCGGCCGCGCTGCAGGCTGGAAGGTGGGGGCCTACACGTCGCCGCACCTGCTGCGCTACAACGAACGCGTGCGCATCGATGGGCAGGATGCGGAGGATGCCGCTCTTGTGGCGGCATTCAACGCCGTCGAAGCTGCGCGTGGCGACATCACCCTGACCTACTTCGAGTACGGCACGCTGGCCGCCCTGCAGCTGTTCGCGGGGGCAGCGCTGGACCTGGCGGTACTGGAAGTCGGGCTGGGAGGGCGCCTGGATGCGGTCAACATCGTCGACGCCGACGTGGCCGTGATCACCACGGTGGACATCGACCATGCCGAGTGGCTGGGCGAGGACCGTGAAGCGATCGGTGCGGAAAAGGCCGGCATCATCCGCGGCTGGAAACCGGTGATCCTGGGCGAGACCGACCCGCCGTCGAGTGTGCTGGCACGGGCCTATCTGCTGGGCGCGAACGCCATCCGCGGCGGCAGCGACTACTTCTACGAGCCGATCGATGCCCAGCGCTGGCGCTGGCGCGATGTCGGCCTGCGCATGGAACTGCCGACCCCCGCGCTGGCCGGTCCGATCCAGCTGGCCAATGCGGGTGCGGCCATTGCCGCGCTGCGCGCGCTGGACCGGCCGCTGCCACGCGCGGCGTGGGCGGCTGGCATCGCCGCCGCCCGCATCAACGGCCGCCTGCAGGCATTCGATCGTGATGGCGTGCAGGTGCGGGTCGATGTGGGTCACAACCCGCAGGCGGCTGGCCAGCTGGCACGCGCGCTGAAGGCCGAAGCTGTCCCGGGCCGGACCCTGGCGGTCTATGCCGCGTTGCAGGACAAGGATGCGGAAGGCGTGGTGCAGGCGCTGCAGGATGTGGTGGACGAGTGGACGCTGGCCGGCCTGGAAGGTCCGCGCGGACAGAGTGCGCAGCAGCTGCAGGCACGTCTGCACGGCACCGCTGCGGTCACCGCACGGGTGGCCGGCACTGTCGAGCAGGCACTGACGCAGGTGCTGGCACAGGCCCAGCCAGGCGACCGCGTGCTGGTATTCGGTTCGTTCCACACGGCCGCTGCGGCCCTGCAGTGGTTGCAGCCCGCGCCCTGATCCACGTTCAGCCAACGCCGACGCCGTCCGGTCCGGCACCCGTATAATCGACCGCAACCCCCGGACAGTTGCCTGCCTCACGTGGATACGCCTCTGAAACAGCGATTGATTGGTGCCATCGTGCTGGTGGCACTCGCCGTGATCTTCCTGCCGATGCTGGTGAAGGGGCCGGCGCCGGACAGTGGCGTCGCCAGTGTGCCGATCGCAGCGCCCAATGCGCCCGCCGACGGCCAGTTCGAGACGCGTGAGCTGCCGCTGGTCGCCCCGGCCGGGGGTGCCACCGGCCTGCAGAGTGGGCAGGCCGCACCGCTGCAGGACGCAGCCACGCCCGCCACGCCGCCGACCGTGGACACCTCGCCGGCGGTGGCTGCCGGCAACTATGCGGTGACATTCGGCGCCTATGGCAGCAAGGCCGACGCCGATGCGGTGATCGCCTATCTGAAGCGTTCGCAGCTGCCGGGCTTTGCCGAGGCGGCGACCATCAACGGCCGGCAGGCGTGGCGCGTGCGCGTCGGACCGTATGCCGATCGCGCCCAGGCCGAGGCGGCCCGCCTGCAGGCGGTGAAGATCCGCTCCGACGTCCATGCCGAGGTGATCACGCTGGATGCGCCCGCAGCTGCGGCTGCACCGGCCGCCGCTGCTCCGGCGCCGGCGGCACCGTCGGCCAGCACCCCGGCGGCGGCGTCCACGCCGTCGGCCACGGGCAACCCGGTGCGCAGCGAGAGCCTGCCGCCCAGCACGCCGGTCGCCAAGCCTGAAGCACCGAAGGCAACGGCGACGCCGGAGGCGACGAAGCCGGTCGCCAAGCCCGAGCCAAAGCCGCAACCGCAAACCCCGGCCGCGCCGGCGGCGGGCGGTGTTGGTTTCGCGGTCCAGCTGGGGGCGTTCGGCCAGGCCAACGACGCCAACGCGCTGCGCGACAAGGTGCGCGCTGCCGGATTCAGTGCCTTCGTCGAGCAGGTCCGCACCGAAAAGGGCACCCTGCATCGCGTGCGCGTCGGGCCGGTGGCCAACCGCGCCGATGCCGAGCAGCTGAAGGCCCAGGTGGCGGCCAAGGTCGGCGTGGCCGGCATGGTCCGACCGCACCCGTGATCACGCGCGCTGTCCGCCGCTGTCGTCGGCAGGAGCGGGCAGCGTGATCGACATCGTGCTGGGCGTGCTGATCGGTGCGTCGGTGCTGTTCGGCTTCATCCGCGGTTTCGTCGGCACGGTGGTCGCGCTGGTGTCCTGGCTGCTGGCCGGCTGGATGGCGTTCACCTTCGGCAACGAGGCATCGCACTGGTGGGCGGCGCCGCAGCCACCCGGCACGGGTCACTATCTGGCCGGCTATCTGGGGGTGTTCGTGCTCACCGTGGTGGCGGTCGGGCTGGTCGGGCTGTTGCTGAAGGCAGCGATCAAACTGACCCTGCTGGGCGGCGTGGATCGCCTGCTGGGCGGTGCCCTGGGCCTGGTCCGCGGCCTGTTCTTCGCCAGCGTGCTGTTGCTGCTGGCCGGTTTCACCGCGTTGCCGGCTGAGCCGGCATGGCAGCAGTCGCAGGTGCGGCCGTTGCTGCAGCCGGCGGTGGCCTGGATGCAGGCCCAGCTGCCGCAGCTGGACGGCATGCTGCCACAGGCGCTGCCGCTGGACGGCCTGCTGCCGGGGGCACTGCCCTTGCCCCTGCTCGAGAATGCCCCCACCTCCTCGCAGGTATTGGGCAAGCCGGCGCCGACAGGCGATAATGGCGTTCTCAACGAGGTAGTGGCGGGCGGCGGATGGCCGCGGCCCGTGGACGTGGAGCGGGAGCCCCGGCCGGCCCCCACACTGCCCAGCAACATCGAGCCGGCGCCCGCGCGTCCGGCCCGGCCCGCGCCTGCCGCGGGCGGGACCCCAGGCCAGGCACGGCCACCTTCCTTGTAACTGGGCACAGCCCAGCGGAGACCTCGCACCATGTGTGGCATCGTCGGAATCGTCGGCAACCAGAACGTCGCCGGGCAGTTGTATGACGGCTTGACCGTCCTCCAGCATCGCGGCCAGGACGCGGCAGGCATCGCCACCGCCAACGGCAGCCGCCTGCGGGTGCAGAAGGCCAACGGCCTGGTCCGCGACGTGTTCGACGCACGCACCATGTCCACCCTGGAGGGCAGCGTCGGTATCGCCCACGTGCGGTATCCCACGGCCGGTTCGGAAGGCATGGACGAGGCCCAACCGTTCTACGTCAATTCGCCGTATGGCATCGCCCTGGCGCACAACGGCAACCTCATCAACACCGAGGCTCTGCGCCAGCAGGTGTTCGAGCAGGACCGCCGCAACGTCAACACCGATTCGGACAGCGAAGTGCTGCTGAACGTGTTCGCCTACGAACTGGAACAGCAGCGCCAGCTCAGTCCGGAAGCCGCCATCCGCGCGGTGGCCGGGGTGCATCGTCGCTGCAAGGGCGGCTACGCGGTGGTCAGCGTGGTGCTGGGCCTGGGACTGGTTGCCTTCCGCGATCCGCATGGCATCCGTCCGCTGGTGCTGGGCAAGCGCAGCCATGCCGAGGGCGACGAGTACATCGTCGCTTCCGAATCGGCCGCACTGGACGTGCTCGGCTTCCAGCGCGTACGCGACGTGCAGCCGGGCGAAGCGCTGGTCATCACCGCGCGTGGCGAGCTGTTCTCGGAAATCTGCGCCGAACCGGCCGAGCATACGCCGTGCATCTTCGAGTACGTGTACTTCGCCCGCCCGGATTCGATGATCGACAATGTCTCGGTGCACAAGGCGCGCATGCGCATGGGCATCAAGCTGGGCGAGAAGATCCTGCGCCTGCGCCCGGACCACGACATCGACACCATCATCCCGATTCCGGACACCTCGCGCGATGCGGCGCTGGAAATCTCCAATGTGCTCGGGGTGAAGTACCGCGAAGGCTTCATCAAGAACCGCTATATCGGCCGCACCTTCATCATGCCGGGGCAGGGTGAGCGGGTGAAGTCGGTGCGGCGCAAGCTCAACCCGATCCACCTGGAGTTCCGCAACCGGGTGGTGCTGCTGGTGGACGACTCGATCGTGCGTGGCACCACCAGCCAGCAGATCGTGCAGATGGCCCGTGATGCGGGCGCACGCAAGGTCTACCTGGCCAGTGCCGCGCCGCCGGTGCGCTTCCCGAACATCTACGGCATCGACATGCCGGCCGCCGAAGAACTGGTCGCGCACAACCGCAGCGTTGAAGAAATCGAGGCCCACCTGGGCTGCGACTGGCTGATCTACCAGGATCTGGAAGACATGGAAGCGGCCGTGAGCGAGGGCAACCCCGCACTGCGCAACTTCGACTCGTCCTGCTTCAACGGCCACTATCCCACCGGCATCGAACCGGGCTACTTCGAGCGCATCCAGCAGCTGCGTTCGGACGACGCCAAGCACAAGCGCCGCGCCTGAGGCCAAGGGCGTGGTCGAGGTGGCCGACGTCGGTGGCGACCTGCTGCGTGCCGCGCAGCAGTGCCTTGCAGAAGCCGATCCGCTGCGCAAGGTGGCCTTGACCCAGGCCCATGCCGCGGCATTCCGTGCGGGGCGGCTGAAGGTGGCGGTGGATGCGCCGCCACCGGAGCCGATCCGGATGCCGGGCAGGCCGGACCGCCTGGTACTGGTCCATCCGCGCGAGGTGCCGCGGCGTGGCCTCGGTGGCGTGGAAGGGCGCGCCGCGTTCATCCATGCCATCGCCCACATCGAACTCAATGCGATCGATCTGGCCTGGGATGCCGTGTATCGCTTCCGCGGCCTGCCCGCAGCCTTCCATGCCGACTGGGTCAGTTGTGCCGATGACGAGTCGCGGCATTTCATGCTGTTGCGTGAGCGCCTGCTGGCACATGGCCACGACTACGCCGACTTCCCTGCGCATAACGGCCTGTGGGAGATGTGCGAGAAGACCGCACATGACGGCCTGGCACGCATGGCGCTGGTGCCCCGCGTACTGGAAGCGCGTGGCCTGGACGTGACACCGGGCATGATCGACAAGCTGCGCAACGTCGGCGATGGCGAGACCGCGGATGTGCTGGAGATCATCCTGCGCGAGGAAGTGGCGCACGTCGCCGCAGGTTCGCGCTGGTACCGCTGGTACTGCGAACGTGCCGGCGTTGAACCGCGCGCACGCTTCAAGGCACTGCTGGTCGAGTTCGCAGGCGGTTACCTGCATGGTCCGTTCAACCTGGAAGCCCGCCTGCTGGCGGGCTTCGATGCCGACGAACTGGCCAACCTGGTCGAACAGGCCGGCTGACCGGCAACGCGGGAGCCCAGTCCCGCCCTGCGCGGGCGCGTCTCATGTGTTCGGCAGCACCACCCGCTTGCCATCCACGGTGGGGCGGTTGATGTAGAACAGGCCGGGACCGGGTCGATACGGCAGCTCGCTCACGCCGGCATCGGCCGCATAGGTCAGCGCGGTATCGCCCAGAGCGTCGAAATTCCAGTGTGCCGACTGCATCAGGTAGCGCCTGCGCAGCAGTGCTTCCTGGGCCGGGGTGAGGGCCTGGCCGGCCATCAGCCGGCGCGCGATCGGCAGCAGTGCTTCGGGCAGTTCCCAGCCGGCAACCGCGTTGGCATCTGCGCGCCAGCGTACGCCGGCGGCGATGGCCTGCTGCTGCATCACCTGCAGGGCCACCAGCTGGTAACGCCAGTCGATGCGCCGACGCAGCACCACTGCCGCGGTGACGTACAACACCGGCGACAGCAGCACGCTGCGGCTGCCGGCGCGGCGTTGCTGCTGCCACTGGTGCCAGACATCGACCCACACATCCTTTTCGCCCAGCCCGAGCTGCTGCCGCCAGCGTTCGGCATCCGCCTGCGCCTCGGCGTACACCGTCGTGGCCTGAAGCTGTGCCAGCGGGGGGACCTGGTAGTCGGCCAAGCCTGGCCGGCGCAGCTGCTGCCGGCGTGGGCGACTGAGCAGCTTCGGTCCTTCCTCTGTCTGGTTGTAGCCACCGCCGATGTTGGCGTGCACGCCGGGCAGTGCGATCTCCATGTGCGCTGCGGCCACCCGCGTGAGCGGGTAGTGCTGGCGATGTTCGTCGCGCGCGACCAGCTGCACGACACGTCCGGCGATGTCGGCGGCGAGGGCGACGCGTGGTCGCTCATCGGCTCTTCCCCCGCTTACGGCGACGACCGTGTCGAACAGGCCGATGAAGCGCAGCAGCGGCCGTGCCGGCGCGAAGCCGGCGGCGCACACCAGCCCCGCGTCCTGCAGCAGTTGCTGCCAGCGGGCCGTATCCCAGGCCTGCAAGCGGTTGGCGGCATCGCGCGCCGCCGCCGCCCCGCGCGAGTATCCGAACAGATCCAGCTGCACGCCCTGCACGGGCTTGTGCCAGCGCGCGGACACGCTGGTCAATGCTGCCGGCAACAGCTCGTTGAGCGCGCGCTCGACCTTGGCACGCACACCGCTGGCGCCGATGCCGAAGGCCAGTCCCAGCAGATCGTCTTCGGCATCATCGCGGGTGCCCACCCCTTCCACGTAGATGGCCAGCGAGGGGAACGGCAGCGTCTCCTGGCGGCTGTCCGGATACAACCGGTGCAGCCGTGCGACGTTGGTCAGGCCATTGTCGTAGCTGCTGGTCAACCGGCTCTGATAGGTCGAATCATCGTCGGCGCGCAGCACGGCAGGGCGGGGTTGCGGTACCTGGACGTGTCCGCGCGCCAGGTTGTGCGCGTTGTTGCGGGTGCCATCGAAGAACAGACCAATCCGCAGCACGGCGGCATCGTCATGGGTGTCCTGCGCTGGTGCCATGTGCATTCCCCGTCGTGGCTACGTCACGGTAGCGCGAAAGCGGTGTGTTGGCGAAGTGTAGCGACGCTGTTGACCTGACTGAACACAGATGCGGTCGATCACAGATCCAGATTCTCATTCCCACCGCCTATTGAATTCACACGACCTGCGCAGGCCAGATGGCCGGACCCGACACAACGGGTCGTGCTGCATCACTGCTGTTCACTTCATTCAAGGAGCGACGAAATGATGTCCAGATCGATTGGCAAGACGGCGGGTGGCCTGTTGCTGGGAATGTCGGTGGTTGCGGCCGCCGGTGCTGCACCGTTGTTCGAGCCGGTGACGGTACTCAGTCGTGCATCGGCAAGCAGTGAACCTGCGCTGGGCCGGTTGCTGGCGACGCCGTCCACGGCCGCCGTGCAGGAGGTGCGGGTCGATGCCGCTGCCACCGCGCAGCCGCAGCTGGAGTTCGAGCTGCTTGGCCAGCGGGTGCAGGCGGTACGCAGCAAGGTCGAAACGCTGCCCGACGGCGGCTCTGTCTGGTACGGCCAGCTCCGCTCCGCGTCGGGCAGGCTGCAGGCGGCCACCTCCAATGGACAGGATGACCCTGGCAATTCGGTGATCCTGGTCCGCTCCGGCGACACGCTGACCGGCTCGATCCGCAAGGACGGCAAACTCTACCGGTTGCGTCCGCTCGGCAACCGCCACGTCCTGGTGGAAGTGGATGAATCGCGGATGCCGGCCGACCACCCGGCCGACTACAACCAGTTGCCGAAGATTCCGCTGCCGGCCGATGACCGCATCGGCATTGCCCAGGCGTCTTCGGGAACGCCGGCGACCATCCGCGTACTGGTGGTGGCCACCAATGCCGCCGTCGCCGCCTATGGCGGCAACATGCAGTCGCTGGTGCAGCTGGCGGTCGCCGAGTCGAACCAGGGCTACACCAACAGCAATGTCGGCCTGACGCTGCAGCTGGCCCGCTACGAGACCACCAGTTACAGCGAATCCGGCGACTTCAATACCGATCTGGCACGTTTCCGCGGCACCAGCGACGGCTACATGGACAGCATCCACAGCAGCCGCAATACCTACACGGCCGATGTCGGCGTGCTGCTGATCAACAACGCGTCGTACTGCGGCCTGGCCTCGGGCATCGGCTCAAGCGCATCCACCGCGTTCGCGGCGGTGTACTGGGATTGCGCGACCGGCTACTACTCGTTCGCCCACGAGATCGGCCACCTGCAGAGCGCGCGGCACGATCTCGCCAACGATCCGAGCACGTCGCCGTACGCCTATGGCCATGGCTATCGCTATGAGCCGTCCAGTGGTACCGGCTGGCGCACCATCATGGCGTACAACTGCACCCGCAGCTGCCCGCGCCTGAATTACTGGTCCAATCCGAACATAAGCTACAACGGCATCCCGATGGGCACTGCCAGCACCGCCGACAACCAGCGCGTGCTGGTCAATACCAAGCACACCATCGCCGGCTTCCGGTAACCGGTACTCGGGGCGCACGACCCGGGGTCGTGCGCTGCCGTGGATGGACGGGCCTCAGGTCAGCGAATCCAGCGTCCAGCCCTGTGGGGTCACGCGCAGTACCGAGCCCTGCTCGTACCAGTCACCCAGAACGATGCGGGTGCAGCTGCGTCCGCCGGCCTGCAGCGCATGGATTGCAGGGCGGTGAGTGTGGCCGTGGATCATGGTGTCCACGCCGTGACGGATGAAGGTGGCCTCCACTTCGGCCGGGGCCACGTCGGTCACTGTCTCGAACTGCGCGCGATCGCCCTGTTTCATTTCCGACTGCCGTGCCTGGCTCGCTTCACGGGCCTTCTGTGCGAAGGCAATGCGTGCGGCCAGCGGTTGCGAGAGGAACTGCGCCTGGAATGCCGGATCGCGCGTCTGCGCGCGGAACTGCTGGTAGGGAATGTCGTCGGTGCACAGCAGATCGCCGTGCTGCAGCAGCACCGCACGGCCGTACAGCTCGATCACGCACGGGTCGGGCAGGATGCGCAGACCGGCACGGCGTGCGTAGTCTTCGCCAAGCAGGAAATCGCGGTTGCCGCGGATGAAGTACACCGGCACGCCGCTGTCGGCGAGCGTCCTCAACGCGTCCGCCACCGCATCGGCGGCGGGTGAGGGCGTGTCGTCGCCGATCCAGGCCTCGAACAGATCGCCCAGGATGTACAGCGCGTCCGCGCCGGGCGCCTGTTCGCGCAGGAAACGCAGGAACAGGTCGGTGATTTCCGGACGGCTCGGGTCCAGGTGCAGGTCGGAAATGAACAGCGTGGTCATGCCTGCATTCTAGGTCATCCCGGATACCGGTAGCGCCGGGCCGTGGCCCGCCAGCGCGGCGGCGGTGGCCCTCACACCGGCAGCGGCAGCCAGGCCAGGCTGGCCGACGCCAGCAGTGCGGCGATGCCGGTGGCGGCCAGCACATCGCTGGGGTAATGCAGGCCCAGCACGACCCGCGACAGGCCCACGCCGAGGGTGAACGGCACCAGCAGCGGCGCCAGCCAGGGGTAATAGGCCAACGCCACGATGGTGAACGACACCGCGTGCAGGGTATGCCCGGACGGGAAACTGAACTCGTCCAGCGGGGCCACCCAGGCCCGGATGCGCAGATCCGCGGCATACGGGCGGGGGCGCCGGGTCCAGCGCTTGAGGCCCTTGTACAGCAGCAGCGCGGCCAGGCCGGTGGCGGCCATGTGCACCGATGCGCGCAGCCCGTCAAAGCCATCGATCGCCACCAGTACACCCATCAGCACGTACCAGAACACGCCGTCGCCAAGCCGGCTGATGATCGAGAACAGACGGCGCACGCGGCGGCGCCGGCAATAGTGGTTCGCCCGCCGGCACAGGCGTGTTTCGCTGCCGCGCAGCAGTTCAAGCGGCGTGGTGCGCATGGCCAATCCTCCGGGTGTTCGCCAGCTCGGCCAGCAGCGCATCGAACTCGGCCACCACCTGCTGCGGATGCAGCCGCTTCATCGCCCGTGCGGCCTGGCTGCCCAGTTCGCGGCGCAGCGTGTCATCGCTGGCCAGCTGCACGGCCGCTTCGACGAACTGCTCGTCGTTGTCCACGGCGGCACCGTTCTCGCCGTTGCGCAGGTACTCACGCGCCGCGCCGTAATCAAAGGCCACCGTGGCCAGGCCGCTGGCCATGCTTTCCAGGGTCACGTTGCCGAAGGTCTCGCTGCGGCTGGGGAACAGGAACAGATCGCCGCTGGCGAAATGGCGGGCCAGCGCTTCGCCGCGCTGGATGCCGCAGAAGATGAAGTCGGGGTTCTCATGCGCCAGCTTCTCCCGTGCGGGCCCGTCGCCGACCCAGACGAAGCGTGCCTTCGGCCGTATCTGCTGCAGGCGGCGGAACGCCTTCACGGCCAGTCCGAGGTTCTTCTCGGCGGCGATGCGGCCAACGTAGATCGCTGCCAGGCCGTTGCCGTCGATGCCCCATTCCTCGCGCAGGGTGGGGTCACGCCGGCCCGGGTCGAACTGCTGGCTGTCGACCGCGCGGGCCAGCAGCCGGACGCGCTCGAAGCCCTGTTCGGCAAGGAACTGTTGGAGCTCGCGGGTGGGCACGAGGGTGGCGTCGGCCTGGTTGTGGAAGCGGCGCATCCAGCGCATCGCAGCGGCCTGCAGCCAGGCGACCCCGTAGTCGGGCAGATACTCGTCGAAGCGGGTGTGAAAGCCACTGGCTACCGGGATGCCGAGGCGCCGCGCGGTACGCAGCGCCGACCAGCCCAGCGGGCCTTCGGTAGCGACATAGATCGCATCCGGGCGCTGCTGCTGCCAGTGGCGACCGAGCCGGATCGGGGCCGGCAGGCCGAACCGCAAGCCGGGATAGCGGGGCAGGGCGGCGCCGGGCACCAGCAGGGTACCGGGAGCGGAATCCAGCGCTTCACTGGCCTGGCGTGGCCGGATCAGGTCGATCTCGTGCCCGGCCGTCCGCAGGCCCTGTTCCAGTCCCTGCACGGTCAGTGCGACGCCGTTGACTTCCGGCGGATACGTCTCGGTGACGATGGCATAGCGCATGGCGGGCCTCCGGTTTCCCGGCATGCTCGGGCCTGGCGATGTAGCCGACATGACGGCTTGGCGACACAGGCATGACAGACGCGCAGGAGTGCCGGCTGCGGGGCCGGGGCCAGAAAAAACCACGGCCCCGAAGGGCCGTGGTCGTGGAGCGTCGCAGTGCGATCGATCAGAAGCGCTGCTGGTACTTCATGTAGATGAAACGACCGATGTCGTAGCCACCGTAGTACGAGAACGCGGAGTTCGGCTTGCTGTACATGATCGGGCCGGACTTCTCGAACACGTTGTTGGCGCCGACGGCGACGGTCGCATCCCACGGCAGGTTGTAGCGGAACTGCACGTCGTGGAAGGTCACCGAACCACGCTCGTTGTAGTTGCGCGAGCCCTTGTACCACGGTGCATACACGCCCGGATCGGAGCACTCGTCCGGATACAGACCGATGTTGGAGCAGGTCTCCTTCACGCCCGAGTAGTAGCGCGCGGTCCAGGTCACGCCGAAGTCACCCAGATCGTAGCCCAGCGCCAGGTTGGAGCGGACGCGGAAGGCGCTGCCGATGCCATTGGTGACGATCGGAACGATCGAGCTGTCGTTCGAGGTGCGGTAGGTCGCACTGGACACGTAGGTGGTGGCCGAATTCACGTTGAACTTGCCGAACCGGGTGTCCAGACGGTAGCTCACATCCAGGTCGTAACCTTCGGTTTCCATGAAGCCCGCATTGCGGTTGCCGAACTTCAGGTTGGTCACGATGCCCGTCACCGGGTCACGCTGGAAGCGCGTGCAGCGCGAATCGATGCCTGCTTCGTAGCAGTCCTGCAGGATCTGGGTCGGCGTATCGGCAATGATCGTGTTGTCGATGCGGATCTTCCACCAGTCCAGCGAGGCGTTGAAGCCCTGGATGAAGCTCGGGCTCCAGACCAGGCCCAGCGTCTTGCTGGTCGAGGTTTCCGGAGTCAGCAGCGGATTCGAGCCGGAGGTGAACGGCACCGGCGTGGCATCGGTGGAGGTGTTCACCGGAGTGCCGCCCTGGCGCAGCTGGCGGAAGGTATCGGCATTGGCGATGTCGCGGGCGCAACGCGAACGGACTTCGGCGCTGGAGGCCGAGGAACCGAAGCGGGTGTCGCACGGATCGCTGAACTGCGCGAAGGTCTCGGAGCCACCACCGAACAGATCGTTGATGGTCGGGGCGCGGAAGCCCTCCGCCCAGGTGCCACGCACCATCAGCGAGTCGATCGGCTTCCACTTGAAGCCGAACTTGCTGTTGAGGGTGTTGCCGAAGGTGTTGTAGTCCGAGAAACGGGTAGCACCGTTGAAGCTCAGTTCCTTCGCGCCCGGCAGATCGGCCAGCACCGGAACGTTCACTTCCAGGTAGGCTTCATTGACGGTGTAGTCGCCACCGGTCGGGCCAGCCGCGAGGTTGGTGGTGGCGCCGGTCTGGGCCAGGGCATCCGGGGTGTACTTGCCTTCTTCCTTGCGGCTTTCCACGCCGAAGGCTAAGCCGAGGTCACCGGCCGGCAGGGTCACGATGCTGCCCGCGATGCTGGCGAAGAAGTTCTTGGAGGTGGTGCGGCCCTTGGTGATCTCATCCGGGAACAGCCACGCCTGCAGTTCTTCGTTGCCATAGATGCCATCGGCAGCGGTGGTGCCGTACGGAACCAGCGGGTTCCACGGCTTGCAGACGTCGTAGGAGATCGGAGCAGCGGCCGTGCCGCACTGCACCTTGCCGGTGGCGGCGTTGAAGAAGGACGGACCTACGCCGGCCGCTACGCGACCCTTGTGCAGGTTGCCGGTCGCCACCGATTCCAGCTCGTTGCGGTTGTACTGGTAGCCCACTTCCCAGTCGAAGTAACGCTCGCCGATATCGAATGAGCCGTCGAACGACGCCACCGCGCGGTAGGTCTTCAGCTCGCTGGTGGTCACGCGCGGCACTTCCCAGGTGCGGCGGTTCCAGGCCACCGCAGTCGGGGTGGCGAAGCCGTGCTGGTTGCCGAACGGGTTGAAGTAGCTGTCGATCGACATGGAGCCGACACCGGCGGTGCTCGACTGCAGCGGATAGCCCGCGATCTGGCGGGTGGACTCGCGCTGGTTGTAGCCCAGCTCGGTGCGGAAGTTGACGTTGTCGGTGATCTTGAACCGGCCGTCGAAGTAGATCGAGTCGCGCTTGACCGGGTACATCACGTGCATCTGGTCGTTGGCGTTGCTCACGTCACCGGTGAAGGGCGTGGAGTTGGTGAGGTGGTAATTGGCCGGATTGGTCGGGTCCGTGCCACGGTTGAGCGAGTAGCCACAGCCTGCCGGAGGCGTCGCATTGCAGCCGGGACCGCGCACGCCGGTGAACTGGCCGTACTGGCTGATGGTGGTCCAGTTGCTGCTGTCGTTCGGGTGGCGATCGGTCATGCCGTACTGGCTGAAGCCGCGGTCACGTGCCCACACGCCCTTCTCTTCTGCATGCTCGGCCGACAGGGTCAGCGAGATGCGGTCGTTGTTCCAGCCGGCGACCACGTCGAAGCGGTCGCGCGCGCCGTCGCCCTCGCTGTACTGGCCGTGGTAGACGTTGGCGGTCACGCCGGTGACGTTGGAGCGGGTGATGATGTTGACCACGCCAGCCATGGCATCCGAACCATAGATCGCAGAAGCGCCGTCCTTCAGCACCTCGATGCGCTCCACTGCCGACACCGGCAGGGAGGAAACGTCCTGGTAGCCGGACGTGCTGATGCCCAGGCGCTTGCCGTTGACCAGCACCAGCGTGCGCTGCGTGCCCAGGTTGCGCATGTCGATGTAGGTGCCGCCCGCGTTCTCGCCTGCGGTCAGCGCGTTGGCGCGGCTGATTGCCGGGCTGCCCATCGCGGTGACGTTCTGCAGGATGTCGGCAACCGAGCTGAAGCCCTGGCGCTCGATATCGTTGCGGCTGATCGCGAACACCGGCTGGGCGGTTTCCACGTCGACCTGACGGATACGCGAACCGGTGATCTCGATACGGTCCAGGTTGGTCGGCGAAGCAGTGCTTTCGCTCTGGGCGAACGCGGGCAGTGCCGCCAGCGTTGCAGTGGTAGCCAGGGCATAGCGGATCGCCTGCCCCAGGGCGGTGGTGCGTGAAGTCATACGAGCTCTCTCTCTCAGGTCGTGCAACGGACGCCAAAAAGGGCGTCGAAGAAGCCGGAAGGTCGTGCGACCGGACCAGCAACCCGATAGTAGTCTCGTTGGTTAATGCTGTGTAAAGAGGGTGTGTCGAACAAATTAACGCCTTGTCACAAATCCTCACAAAAAATGAACAAAAGCAATCGCTTACGGTGCCGTCGCGAATGGACCGCCAACGACCGGCTGACGCGATGCAGCAGGAAAAGCCGCCAGATTGCGCAAAGTGTCACCGAATGTAACGCCGAGGCGCGCGTATTCAGGCAACGAAGGGACGGAATTGGATGCCGAGGCCGGCGATGCCGTCGGTCTCGCCGATCAGGTCGGCGCGCAGCAGCGGCCGGGCGTCGATGAACGCCTGCGGCACGATCAGCGACAACCGGTTGTCATCGGCGGTCAGTTCCAGCGGCGGCAGCGGAGCGTCCTCATGGGCACGGTTGAGCAGCACCGCCAGGCGCAGCAGCGCGGCCAGCCGCCGCGCGGTCAGCAGCAGGCGCTCGGGCAGGGCGTCGAACGCGGTCTTGCCCACGCTGCGGCGATGGCTGCGGACCAGGGCCGCCAGCATCTGCTGCTCCTGCCGCGAGAAGCCGGCGATGTCCGAGTGTTCCAGCACGTAGCTGCCATGCACGTGATAGCCGCTGTGGGCGATCATCAGCCCCAGCTCATGCAGGCGTGCCGCCCAGCCGAGCATGCGGGCATCGTCAGCGTCGAGCTTCCAGCGTTCCTGTACCTGCTCCAGCAGCGACAGGGCGGTGTCCTGCACGCGGTCGGCCTGGACGGTGTCGATGCCGTAACGGTGGGTGAGCGCAGCGACCGATTCGTCGCGCAGGTCGTTCTCGCCGGCACGGCCGACAATGTCGTAAAGGATGCCTTCGCGCATCGCGGCCTTGCTGACCAGCAGCTTCTGCAGGCCCAATGCCTGGAAGGCCGCCTCCAGCACCAGGATGCCGCCCGCGATGATCGGGCGGCGATCGCTGGACAGGCCCGGCAACACGATGTCGTCGATCTTCTTGGCCTTGAGCAGCTCGTCGCGCAGCTGTGGCAGGGCTTCGGCGGTGATCGCCCCCTTGCTCAGCTTCATCGTCGCGCAGATCTCGCTGATCGCCTTGTGGGTGCCCGAAGAACCCAGTGCCTCCTGCCAGCCCAGCGCACGGTACTTGCTGGCGAAGGGCTGGAACTCGCGACCGATCTCGGCCAGTGCATCCTTCCAGCGCTTCTTGCTGAGCTTGCCGCCCGGAAAGAAGCGGCGGGTGCTGGCAATGCAGCCGGCCTGCAGGCTCTCGCGCTCGAGGGTCTGCATGCCCATGCCGATGATGAACTCGGTCGAGCCACCGCCGATGTCGATCACCAGCCGGCGCTCGCCCGGTTTGGGCGGCTGGGCATGGGCGACGCCCAGGTAGATAAGGCGCGCCTCCTCGCGGCCGCTCACCACTTCAATGGCATGTCCAAGCGCGGTTTCGGCGGGAACCAGGAACGACTGCGGTGAACGCAGCTGCCGCACGGTATTGGTGGCCAGTGCACGCACGCGGTGCGACGGGACATTGCGGATGCGCTGGCCGAAGCGGGCCAGGCATTCCAGTGCGCGTTGCCGTGCCGCAGCCGACAGGCCCCCCTTGCCATCCAGACCGTCGGCCATGCGCACGGTTTCGCGCAGGCGGTCGATCACCCGCAGCTGGCCGAGCGTGTAGCGCGCGATGACCATGTGGAAACTGTTGGAGCCAAGGTCGATGGCGGCCAGCAGGTCGCCATCCTGCAATGCGGGCGGAGTCGTGGTGGTATGCGGCATGGGCGAATGTTAGCCGAAGGGGCGGTGTGCTCGTCACCGCATGGCCTTCACATTTTGTCGGGGGGCGTTCGGTAGTGCCGGCCGCTGGCCGGCAAGGTCAACGTCAACGTCAACGTCAAAAGCGGGTTTTCTGAGGGATGGCGGGGTGGGTCCGGATGAGGGGGACGCCGTCAACCCATCCCTGGGGGCTTGGTCGCGGCATCCATGCCGCTCACACCCCCTCAACCGGACCCACCCCGCCTTCGACAGTTGGCCGCGGTCTGCCGGAACGACACGGGGTCGGATCCCGTTGCTGCGCAACGGGCTCTGCCCCCGGTGTTCTACATTGGACGCATTGTGCCGACCAAGGCCGGCACCTACCGGGTCAGAGACCCTGCATCAATGCCATCTGCGCCGAATGCGGGGCCTCGTCGTGGGCCGGGGCACGCTTGTGATAGATGCCATCGGCATCCAGTTCCCAGGCGTTGAGGTTGTCGTCCAGGTAGTTCTGCAGGACTTCGCGGTAGACCCGCTTGGCCAGCGTCGGATCCAGGATCGGGAAGCAGGTCTCGACCCGCCGCAGCAGGTTGCGCTCCAGCCAGTCGGCGCTCGCGCAGTACAGTTCGGGTGCACCATCGTTGCCGAACCAGTAGACCCGGCTGTGTTCCAGGAAGCGGCCGACGATGGAGCGGACACGGATGTTGTCGGACACGCCCGGGACGCCGGGACGCAGGGTGCAGGCGCCACGGATGATCAGGTCGATCTGCACTCCGGCCTGCGAGGCGGCGTACAGCGCGCGGATTACCTGGGCCTCGTTGAGGGCGTTCATCTTGGCGATGATGCGTGCCGGGCGGCCCGCGGCCGCGATGCGCGTCTCGCGCTCGATCCGCGCCAGGATGCCGGTATGCAGGGTGAAGGGCGACTGCAGCAGGCGCTTGAGCTTCATCTTCGAGGCCAGCCCGGACAGCTGCTGGAACAGCAGGTGCACATCATTGCCGATGTCCGCATCAGCGGTGATCAGGCTGATGTCGGTGTACGCGCGCGCCGTACCGCTGTGGTAGTTGCCGGTGCCCAGGTGCACGTAACGGCGCAGCTTGCGGCCTTCGCGACGCACGATCAGCAGCATCTTGGCATGGGTCTTGTAGCCGACCACGCCATACACCACCTGTACGCCGGCTTCCTGCAGGCGATCGGCCAGCCCGAGGTTGGCCTCTTCATCGAAGCGTGCGCGCAGCTCGACCACCACGGTCACATCCTTGCCGGCACGTGCAGCCTGGATCAGCGCATCGACGATCAGCGAATCCTTGCCCGTGCGGTACAGGGTCTGCTTGATCGCCAGCACGTTCGGATCTAGCGCCGCCTGGCGGATCAGGTCGAGTACGGCGGCGAACGCATCGAAGGGATGGTGCAGCAGCAGGTCCTGGCGCGCCACGGTCTCGAAGATGCCATCGGTGTCGCGCAGCGTGCGCGGCGTCATCGGCGGATATTTCAGGTCCGGCTGCGCGATGAGGTCGTACAGCTGGATGATGCGGTTGAGGTTGACCGGGCCGTCGATGCGATACACCGCGTTCTCGGTCAGGCCGAAGTTCTGCAGCAGGGTACGCACGATCTCGCGCGGCATGTCATGGGCGATTTCCAGCCGCACCGCCGGCCGGTAGCCGCGGTCGACCAGTTCATCGCGCAGTGCCAGCGCCAGGTTCTCCACTTCCTCCTCGTCCACCACCAGCTCGGAATTGCGGGTCACGCGGAACTGGTAGGCGCCCTGGACTTCCATGCCCGGGAACAGTTCATCCACGAAGGTGGACAGCACCGAGGACAGGAACACGAAGTTCTGCGAGCCACCGAGTTTTTCCGGCAGCTGGATGATGCGCGGCAGCGAGCGCGGTGCTCGCACGATGGCCAGGTGGCCGGCGCGGCCGAATGCATCGGTGCCCTTCAGCACGACGACGATGTTCAGCGACTTGTTGAGGATCTTCGGGAACGGATGCACCGGATCCAGGCCCAGCGGCGACAGCACCGGCATGATCTCGTTGCGGAAGTAGGCCCGCAGCCAGCGCTTCTGCCGGTGGTTCCACGAATGGCGGCCGAGCACGCCGATGCCGGCATCCATCAGGGCCGGGCGCAGTGTCTCATTCCAGCAGCGGTACTGCTGGTCCACCAGTTCGGCGGCGCGTTCATGGATGGCGTTGAGGATGGCCTGCGGGCTCATCCCGTCCGGAGCCGGCGGCAGGCCGTATTCCTGCGCGTGGCGGACAGCGGCGGCCCGGATCTCGAAGAACTCGTCGAGGTTGGTGCAGGAGATGCACATGAAGCGCAGGCGCTCCAGCAGGGGCACCTGCGGGTCCATGGCCTGGGCCAGCACGCGGAAGTTGAAATCCAGCTGCGACAGTTCGCGGTTGATGTACAGCGCCGGATCGCGCAGCGGATCGTTGTCCGGGCTCACGGGGAGAGGGAGGGATCCGAGGCTGCTCATGGCTTCATTCTTCGACGGAGGTCAGGGGGGCGGACTCGCGCGGGCGCACGTGGTCGGCATCGAAATGACAGGAGAACACCGATCCTTTGCCGACCTCGCTTTCGATCTCCAGCCGCGCATGGTGCAGGCCGAGGATGTGCTTGACGATGGAAAGGCCGAGGCCGGTGCCGCCGCTCTCGCGCGAGCGGCTGCTGGAAACGCGGTAGAAGCGCTCGGTCAGCCGCGGCAGGTGGGTTGCCGGGATGCCATAGCCGGTATCGCGCACGGCCAGCACCGCGCCGTCGCCTTCGCGACGGAACTCTACGGTGATGCGGCCGTCGGCCGGCGTGTAGCGCACTGCATTGGTGACCAGATTGGAGAAGGCGCTGTGCAGCTCCTTGGTCGAGCCCTGCAGGTCGACGCCGGCAAGGTCCTCAATGCTGATCTGGTGGCGACCCTGGCTGTGGGCCTCGGCTTCGCGACGCAGCGTGGCCAGCATCGGCTGCATGGCCACGACTTCCTCCTCGGTGTGCTCCTGCGACTCCAGCCGCGACAGGGTCAGCAGGTCTTCCACCAGCTGGGCCATGCGCTGGCTCTGCTTGCGCATCTCTTCAAGCATCGGGCCGGTGCCGGGGAAATCCTCCGGATCCATCATGTCCAGGTAGCCGTGCACCACGGTGAGAGGGGTGCGCAGCTCATGTGAAACATTGGCGACGAAATCGCGGCGGACCTGCTCCAGGCGCAGCAGCTTGCTGACATCACGGGCGATCAGCAGCCAGTAGTCCGACGAATACGGAATCAGGCGGAGGTTCAGGCGGATCGCTGGATCGACCGGCGAGGGCACGTCCAGGATCGGCTCGGCGTTGCGACCACCGGCCAGCCAGTGGGCCAGCGGCATCGGCTGCAACCGCTCGACAAGGGCCTCGCCCAGGTCGCCCGGGTGGTGCAGGCCAAGCAGGGCGGTGGCCGCTTCGTTGAACCACTGCACGCGCTGGCTGTTGCGGTCGAGCACCACCACTGCGTCGGGCAGCGCGGCGGCCGCGGCGCGGTAGCTGCGCAGCATGTCCAGCAGGCGCCGCTTGCGCACGCGCATTTCGACCTGGTTGCGGTACAGCAGGCGATCCAGTTCATTCCACACACCCGTGCCTTCGGCGGTATCCCAGCGCTGGCGCGCGGTCAGCCGGCGCAGCACGCTGCGCAAGCGCCAGTAATGCCAGGCCAGCGTCGCCAGCGCGCCCAGTGCGACGCACAACCACAGATGGCCCGTGAACCATCCCACCAGTCCGGCGAACAGCAGTACCGCGGCGACGGTAGCCAGCGTCTTCAACCAGGCAGAGCGGATGTGGCGGGGCATTGCGGTCTCGTCGATGAGGTGCGGTGGTTCACTGGAATGAACCAAGGGTTATAGCAGAGTTGCCGGCACCGGCACCCGTGGTGCGCGATGCCGGCACGACGGGACTTAGGTGGCGGTCGAGAAGCGGTAACCCGCGCCGCGCACGGTCTGCACCATGTTCTCGGCATTGAACGGTTCCAGCGTCTTGCGCAGGCGGCGGATGTGCACGTCGATGGTGCGCTCCTCCACGTACACGCTGCCGCCCCACACGTGGTCCAGCAGCTGGGCGCGGGTGTACACGCGCTCGGGGTGGGTCATGAAAAAGTGCAGCAGGCGGTACTCGGTCGGGCCGATCGGCACCGGCTGTTCGTTGGCGAACACGCGATGCGCGGCACCGTCGATGCGGATCGGACCGACCGCCACGCTGCCGTCCTCGTCGTCTTCGCGGGCGCGGCGCATGACCGCACGGATGCGGGCCAGCAGCTCCCGGGCCGAGAACGGCTTGACCACGTAATCGTCGACGCCGGCTTCCAGGCCGCCGACACGGTCGTTCTCCTCGCCACGCGCGGTCAGCATGATGATGGGCACCTCGCGGGTCAGCGTCTCCTTGCGCCAGCGGCGCGCCAGGTCCAGGCCGCTGGTGCCGGGCAGCATCCAGTCCAGCAGGATCAGGTCGGGAACACGGTCGGCGATCGCGGTCTGGGCTTCGCGGGCATCACCGGCATGAACCGGCTCGTAGTCACCCTTGCGCAGGGCGAAGGCGACCATTTCGCGGATCGCGGGCTCGTCATCGACGATCAGGATACGTTTCTGCACGAGGGCACCGTAGGGCTCGGTTACTGGACGGGTGCCAGTAGACTACGGTTTGATGACATGTTTGTGACCATCGGGCCGGAACCGCTCCCGATTGCCACGGACCGGTCATGCAGCGCTCAGCGGCGGTCCAGATCGGGGTCCTGCACGCCCTGCCGGCGCAGCTCCAGCACGGTCGGGGTGATCGATTCGATGCGCGCGTCGACCCGGGCCCGTCCTACGTAGTCCAGTGCAGGATTGCGCTTGAGCGCCTGCAGCTGCATCAGCGCCTGCTCCGGCCGGCCGCTGAGGAAGGCGGCCTCGGCGTAGGCCTCGCTGGCACGGACGCTGTCCCCGGCCAGCTCGCTGGCACGGGCGTAGCGCTGCTGGAACACCGGATCGTTACCACTTTGCGACAGCAGCGGCCGCAGCATGGCCTGCGCGCGCTGCCCCGCCTCGCGGTTGCCCTGTTCGTTGAGGATCTCGGCGTAGGTCAGCGCGACGGGCCGACTGTTGGGATGCTCACGCAGCAGCTGCTCGAAACGGGCATTGGCCTGCGTGGCCTGGCCCGAGCGCGATTCGGCCTCGGCCAGGGCCAGGGCTACCCACAGGCTGTCCGGATGGGCCTGCAGCAGGCCGTTCAGGGTCTGCCGCGCCTCGCCGGCACCGCTGCGTCCCCCCCGCATCACCGCCAGGGCCTGGCCGTAGCGCTGGGCATCGTTCAATCCGCTCTTCTGGCGTTTGCCCAGGTCGGCGTACTCGCGCTCCACCTCGCCGGTGGAGTCGGCACTGAGCACCCGCAACCGTTCACGTGCCCAGTCGAAGTCGCCGCTGGGGCCCCGGCTGAGCTGGCCAACCGGCACCCGCAGCACACTGCTTGGCAGCAGCGGGTTGCTGCCGCGCAGCAGCGGTTCGGACAGGGTCGGGTCGGCCGGGTCCACCCGTTCCCTGCGCTCGCCGCTGGGCGTGGTGGTGGTCAGCAGCACCGTGTCCTTCTTCATCTGCTCGGCGCGGGCCTTCGCTTCGCTGATGCGGGTGATGTTGACCGGGTGCGTGCGCAGGAACTCCGGCACGCTGTAGCCGCCCTCGTTGCCGCGCATGGCCGTCGACATCCGCTCGAAGAAGCCGGCCATCGCGTCCACGTCGTAACCGCTGCGTGACAGGGTGCGTATGCCCAGCCGATCGGCTTCCGATTCGTTGGAGCGGGTGTAGTTGATCTGCCGCTGCTGCATCAGGCCCATGCCCGAGCTGATCGCGGCCATGGTCGCATTGCCTGAAGAGGTGCTGTTGCTGGCCTGTGCCGCCACCACCGCCGCCAGCATGCCCAGCAGGATCGGGATCTGGTCGCGCTGGGCGCGCTCGACCCCGCGCAGCACGTGCTGCTGGGTGACGTGGGCGATTTCGTGTGACAGCACCGCGGCAACCTCGTCTTCGCGTTCGGCCGTCAGCACCAGCCCGGCGTTGACCCCGATGTAGCCGCCCAGGGTCGCGAAGGCGTTGATCTGGCGGTCCTTCATCACGAAGAAGGTGTAGGGCTGGCGCGGCTGGTCGCTGTTGGACCCCAGGCGGGTGCCCATGGTCTGCAGCCAGTCATTGACCAGCGGATCGTCCAGCAGGTAGCCATAGTTGCGCAGCTCGCGCAGCATCATCGCGCCGTACTCGGCCTGGCGGGCCGGGGTCAGCAGCTCGCCGGCCGAGGAGCCGATGTCGGGCAGCTTCTCCTGGGCCTGGGCCAGCGGCATGGCCAGGGCGAAGGTGACGGCGGTCGAAAGCAGCAGGGCTCGCAAGCGGGAGGTCCTCGGGCGGGGCGCGCCAAGCGTGGCAGGGCAGGGGGCAACCATTCGTTAATCCACAGTGTTGCGGTGGTAGCGTGGAAATTCCAGCGCACCGGTACCATATGTAGACCGTCGATCCATCGTGGAGTTTCCCGTGACAGCCCAGACCGCCGGCGGTGCCCCCGCCATCACCATCTATTCCACTGCCGTCTGCCCGTACTGCGTGGCCGCCAAGAACTTCCTCAAGAGCAAGGGCCAGCAGTGGACCGAGGTCCGCATCGACCTGGACCCGGCCGAACGCGAGAAGATGATGGCGCTGACCCGCCGCACCAGCGTGCCGCAGATCTTCGTCGGCGACGTCCATGTCGGTGGCTATGACGACATGATGGCGCTGCACCGTGAAGGCAAGCTTGAGCCGCTGCTGGCCGGGCAGGGCCAGGCATGAGCGCGGCCGACGACGGCAGCAAGGACCGCATCGCCGAGTTCACCGCGTTCCGCAAGCGCATGAACGAGCGCATCCTGGGCGAGCCGAACCAGGTGGTGCGCCGGTTCTTCGCGCTGGATACGCAGACCTACCAGGCCGGTGCGCTGGATGTGAAGACCAAGGAGCTGCTGGGGCTGGTGGCCTCGATGGTGCTGCGCTGCGACGACTGCATCAGCTACCACGTGGCCCAGTGCAAGGAGGCCGGGGTGACCCGCGAGGAGTTCTTCGAGACCTTCTCGGTCGGCCTGGTGGTCGGCGGCTCGATCGTGATCCCGCACCTGCGCCGCGCAGTCGATTTCCTCGACCAGCTCGAAGGCGGTGCCGCCGCCCCGGAAGCCCACGAGCACTGAGGGTAACGCCGGGCCATGCCCGGCGAATGACCGGACGCCCACCCGCCGGGCATGGCCCGGCGCCACCGGAATACGCGGGCAATTCTGCCTGAGCCGGGGACTGGGACCATGGTCTATTTGGGACCTCGGCCCCGGCTCAGGCATAATTGCCGGTGAAACTTCCTTTGCGCCGGCGTTTCCGGGCACGTCCGGACGGCGTTTTTTCCCCCTGTTCGGAACATCGATCAATGACGCAGAAAATTACGGTCATCCGCGGCGACGGCATCGGCCCGGAGATCATGGACGCCACCCTGTACGTGCTCGACCAGCTCAATGCCGGCCTGGAGTATGAAGAGGCCGACGCCGGCCTGGCGGCGCTGGAGAAGCACGGCGACCTGATGCCGGCGGTCACCCTGGACTCGATCGCGCGCAACAAGGTTGCCCTGAAGAGCCCGCTGACCACGCCGGTCGGTGGTGGCTTCACCTCGATCAATGTCAGCCTGCGCCGCCATTTCGACCTGTACGCCAACGTGCGTCCGGCCCACACCTTCCCGAACACCAAGTCGCGTTTCGACAACGTCGACCTGATCACCGTGCGTGAGAACACCGAAGGCGCCTACCTGGCCGAAGGCCAGGAAGTGTCGGCCGACGGCGAGACTGCCTTCTCCGGCACCCGCATTACCCGCAAGGGCTCGGAGCGCATCGTGCGCTACGCCTTCGAACTGGCCCGCAGCGTCGGCCGCAAGAAGGTCACCGCCGTGCACAAGGCCAACATCATCAAGTCGACCTCGGGCCTGTTCCTGAACGTTGCCCGTGAAGTGGCCGCGCAGTATCCGGACATCGAATTCCAGGAAATGATCGTCGACAACACCTGCATGCAGCTGGTGATGCGCCCGGAACAGTTCGATGTGATCGTCACCACCAACCTGTTCGGCGACATCATTTCCGATCTCTGCGCCGGCCTGGTCGGCGGCCTTGGCCTGGCCCCGGGTGCCAACATCGGCAAGGACGCGGCGATCTTCGAAGCCGTGCACGGCACCGCGCCGGACATCGCGGGCCAGGGCAAAGCCAATCCCTGCGCGCTGCTGCTGGCGGCGGCACAGATGCTGGATCACATCGGCCAGCCTCAGAATGCCGAGCGCCTGCGCAAGGCCATCGTGGCGACCATGGAAGCCAAGGACTCGCTGACCGGCGACCTGGGCGGCACCGGCACCACCATGAGCTTCGCCAAGGCCATCGCCACGCGCCTGTAAGCGGTGGCTGGACCTTGCCTGGATTTCCAGCGGGGCGCCTTCGGGCGCCCCGTTGCGTTTGGGTGCCTGCGCATGCTCTGCGCAGCTCATGTGGTGTGGCGGCACCGAAAGTGCGCGCGCTGGTCGGGTACCTTGCCACGCACTACGCTGCCCAGGCCGGCGTGGCAGCGTAGCCACGGGGTCGCAGCGAGGTGATGATGGATTCGGTGTATCTGCTGGTCGCGCTTGGAGCGATCGTGGCGGGATTCGTGCAGGGACTGTCCGGCTTTGCGTTCGGAATGGTCGCCATGTCGTTCTGGGCGTGGGGGCTGGAGCCACGCCTGGCGGCTACACTGTCGGTGTTCGGCGCGCTGGTGGGTCAGCTGGTGGCGGTGTTCACCGTGCGGCGCGGATTCAATCTGCGTCTGCTGCTGCCCTTCGTCTTCGGTGGCCTGGCGGGCATTCCGCTGGGCGTGATGGTATTGCCGCAGCTGGACATGGACTGGTTCAAGGCCCTGCTGGGAGGCTTCCTGGCACTGTGGTGCCCGGTGATGCTGATGGCCCGTTCGCTGCCGCCGATCACCACGGGCGGGCGCATCGGCGACACCGTGGCGGGCATGGCCGGTGGCGTGCTCAGCGGCATCGGCGGCTTCGCAGGTCCCGTGCCCACGTTGTGGAGCACGCTGCGTGGTTTCGGCAAGGAGGAGCAGCGCGCGGTCATCCAGAACTTCAACCTGGCGATGCTGTCGGTCACCATGGCCACCTACGTCGGCAGTGGCCTGGTCACCCGGCAGATGCTGCCGTACTTCGCTGTCGTCGCCCCGGCCATGCTGGTTCCGGCGCTGCTGGGGGCCCGGGTCTACATCGGCATCAGCGAGGCGCGGTTCCGCCAGATCGTATTGAGCCTGCTGACGCTGTCGGGCATCGCGCTGCTCGCCTCGTCGCTGCCGGCCCTGTTGGCGCGCCCGGTTGCCGGCTGAGATTCAGGCCGGCCGGAACATGCGGAAACGCTGCTCGGCACTGACGCGGAAATAGTCGGCCGGTCCACCGCCGCGCAGGATCGGGTCGGCGGCTGCAGTGTCGTAGATGCCATCGACCAGCAGTCGTGCCTCGATATGGACGGCGACCACCTCGCCGAGCACCAGCCAGCCGTTGGTGTCCTGTCCGGCGGCGTCGCGCAGGCGGACGATCTGGGTGCAGCGGCATTCCATGCTGACCGGGCTTTCTGCAACACGCGGCGGCTTGACCTGCCCGGACGCCAACGGCGTCAAGCCGGCCAGCGTGAACTCGTCGACGTCCGGCGCGACCGCCCGGCAGCTCTCGTTCATGGCTTCGGCCAGGTCGAAAGTGGCCAGGTTCCAGACGAACTCGCCCGTCGCTTCGATGTTGTGCAGCGAGTCCTTGCGGCCCTGGCTGGAGAAACCAATGATCGGCGGCGTGTAGTTGAAGGCGTTGAAGAAGCTGTAGGGCGCCAGGTTCAACGCGCCGTCGGCAGCGCAGCTGGAAATCCAGCCGATCGGGCGGGGGCCGATGATGGCGTTGAACGGGTCATGCGGCAGGCGATGGCCGTCAGCGGGGCGATAGCTGTGGAAGAGGGCAGGCATGGCGAGGTCGAAAGGGGGAGGGGAACAGAAAGGGCGCCACGGAGGCGCCCTTTGTCGTTTTCAGCTTGACCGGAATCAGCGCTGCTGGATCTTTGACAGCAGGCGGAGGAACTCGACGTACAGCCAGACCAGGGTCACCATCAGGCCGAATGCGCCATACCACTCCATGTACTTGGGCGCGCGCTGGGCCACACCGCTCTCAATGAAATCGAAATCCAGCACCAGGTTCAGCGCGGCGACCACGACCACGAACAGGCTGAAGGCGATGCCCCAGCCGCTGGAGGAGTGGATCAGCGGGACTTCGATGTTGAAGAACGACAGCACGAACGACGCCAGGTAGAGCAGGGCGATGCCACCGGTGGCGGCGACCACGCCGAGCTTGAAATTCTCGGTGGCCTTGATGACGCCGGTGCGGTAGGCCACCAGCAGGGCAGCCAGCGTGCCGAAGGTCAGCAGCACGGCCTGGAATACGATGCCCGGGAACCGCAGCTCGAACACGGCGGAAATGGCGCCGAGGAACAGGCCTTCCACCAGCGCGTACAGCGGTGCGGTGACCGGCGACCATTGCTTCTTGAACACGGTGACCAGCGCCAGCACCAGGCCGCCGATCGCGCCGCCCATGGCATACAGCTTGGCGGCCGGCAGCACCTGGCCGAAGGCCACGGTCTGGTTCCAGGCGAAGGCTGCGGTCAGCACGGTCAGCAGCAACAGGATGCCGGTCTTGTTGACGGTGCCGTTGAGGGTCATCGCCTGGTCGGGGCGGGTCACCACCGAGCCGTTGGCGAGGTCGAGGAAAGTCGACTCGGAAAGAGCCGGGTTGCCGCTGCGCATGCGCGTTCTCCGTGCGAATGAGGGATCAGGAAGGCCATCCGGCCGACGATGTCGAGCATAGCCGATGGCCACTGGCACTGCCGTGACCGCGCGCCCGGGACAGATCGCTGCGTTGACAGTTCGCCGCGTGCTTGGCGACAATGGCCAACTCCCCGGGCCTGGCTCGAGGGGATTGCAAGACCGGGGTATAGCGCAGTCTGGTAGCGCGCCTGCTTTGGGAGCAGGATGTCGGGGGTTCGAATCCCTCTACCCCGACCAATCCCACGCCACGTCGGATTGGACGCCGTTCCGGTTCGGGCGCCCGTAGCTCAACTGGATAGAGCACCGGCCTTCTAAGCCGGCGGTTACAGGTTCGATTCCTGTCGGGCGCGCCATTGGCGAAGCACCGGGACCGCATCGGCGGATGTGAAGAAAGGCTTGCAAAAGCGTGAGGACTCCACCAGAATATCGGACTCGCTTCGGCGGCCCGAACTTCGGTGACGGTCTCCAGGCAAGGCTTCAAAGCTCCAGCGCCAGCAGCATTGGCGATGAAGCGAATGTTTCAGTGGTGGCTGTAGCTCAGTTGGTTAGAGTACCGGATTGTGATTCCGGTGGTCGGGGGTTCGAATCCCCTCAGCCACCCCACTGATTCAACCGCATCGGCACAGCCGACACGGTGTTGCAATAAACAGAATGCACGCTATAATGTGCGTCTGAGTTTCACGGGCCGTTAGCTCAGTTGGTAGAGCAGTTGACTCTTAATCAATAGGTCCAAGGTTCGAATCCTTGACGGCCCACCAAGACAGAAGCCACCTGGTACCCCAGGTGGCTTTTTTCTTGCCTGCAGGCCGCGCAAAGGGCATGCGAAGCACCTTGGGTCGTGGCACGCATGCATCGATCAACGATGTTGAAAAAAGCTTGCACCCCGTGTGCGCATCAGGTCATAATTCGCGCCCCGATTTCGGGCTGTTAGCTCAGTTGGTAGAGCAGTTGACTCTTAATCAATAGGTCCAAGGTTCGAATCCTTGACAGCCCACCAGACGAAAGCCACTTGGTCCTCCAGGTGGCTTTTTTCTTGGGTGTTCAGCGGCTGCCGGACGGCTCTGCGAGTGTGCCGATGGACACCAGGCGCCTTCCTGCTTCATGCACCATCAACGGCAGGGCCCAGCTCAGCACCAGCAGGCTCGGCACCATCACCAGGGGCGATGCCAGCTGCATGAGCGCAGGCACCAGCAGCGACAGGCGGAACACCGCGGGTGACAGCGTCACCAGGTAGCTGCGCAGCATCCATCGCCGGTGCTGCTCGACGTCGCCACGCCGGATGCTGCGATAGCCGCAGAATGATGTGACCAACCACGCCAGGCCGGTCGCAGCGAACGCCATTTTCAGTGCCAGCCAGCCCTGGGTGGTGGCGATCAGGCCGGCGACAGCGGCACTCCCCAGCAGGATGCCGGCCAGGTAGATCCGTCCCAGCCAGCGATGCAGCCGGGGACGGTGTCGCCGCAGGGGACCGATGAACTGCGTGGCGCCGGCCAGCATGGCCAGGCTGCCGCCGGCGACATGCAGCCACAGCCAGTTGCGACGCTCCCAGAACATGCCATAGGCCTCGGCGCTGACCTGCCCGTAGCGCTGTGCGGTGACCCACAGGAAGTGCAGCGCGACTGCAAGACCGAGCAGCCAGACGAGTGTGGACCAGCCGGGCATCCGGGCCTGCAGGGGCGTGCGGAGTGGGGTGCGTTCCATCGGGGCAGACCGGGTGGCGGCAACGGCACGAGTCTACGCGCACGTGCTGGCGCCTGCGCGTGGGCGTCCGGGCTACGTATTCAGGTTTGTCATGCCTTCCGCTTTGTGCACCCGCCTGCGACAATGACCGCCTGTGCCGGCCACGCGAAAGTGGCGGAATTGGTAGACGCCCTGGATTTAGGTTCCAGTGCCGCAAGGCGTGGGGGTTCGAGTCCCCCCTTTCGCACCAGTGCCGGCCTGCCTCCGCCCCCCGCCGGGCGTTCCCGAGGCGCTTGCCCGGCCTGCGCTGGCAGTGCACGCCGAATTGGGCGAAACTAAAGGGCTGCGGCAAGCAGGCGCGTCCCGGACGCCGTCACCTTACAACCGTTTCATCCATCATCGAGCCGGAGGCCAGAGCGCCACCGGTGGCAGGAGTCAACATGCAAGCTTCGATCGAATCCATCGGCAACCTGGAACGCCGCCTGAGCTTCTCGCTGCCGGAAGACCGTCTGCAGAGCCACATCAACGGCCGCCTCGGCGAAATCGCCCGTACCACCCGCATCAAGGGTTTCCGCCCGGGCAAGGTGCCGGCCAAGGTGATCGAGCAGCGCTTCGGCGCGCAGGTCCGTGGCGAGGCGCTGGACGGCCTGCTGCGCGAAACCTTCGACGCGGCCGTGCGTGAGCACGATCTGCGCATCGTCGGGAGCCCGCGCATCGACAAGGGCGACGAGGGTGAGTTCTCCTTCGTGGCCACCGTGGAAGTGGTGCCGGACTTCGGTGACATCGACGTCAGCAAGCTGACCGTGGTGCGCCACACCGCCGAGATCACCGACGCCGACATCGACCAGATGATCGAGAACCTGCAGAACCAGCGCCGCACCTGGGCACCGGTTGCGCGTGGCGCGCAGGATGGCGACCTGGTCGCGGTCGAAACCTGGTCGCAGGCCGGCGAAGAGCGCCTGCCGGCCGAAGGCACCGAGAAGGGTTCGATCGTGCTCGGCCAGGGCATGATGTTCGAGACCATCGAAAAGGGCCTGGTCGGCCTGGCCAAGGGCGAGGAAAAGACGCTGGACGTCGATTTCCCGGCCGACTGGCGCGTGCCGGTGCTGGCCGGCAAGACCGTGCAGGTCACCGTCAAGGTTGCCGAAGTGTCCGAGCCGGTGGTGCCGACGGTCGATGAGGCCTTCATCAAGAGCTTCGGCGTGAAGGGCGGTGATGTCGAGCAGTTCCGCAGCGACATCCGCGCCAACCTGGAGCGCGAGCTCAAGGGCGCGCTGATGAACCGCCTGCGCCGTGAAGTGGGCGAGCAGCTGATCGCCGCCTATTCCTCGGTGGAAATGCCGCCGCGCCTGGTCGAGAACGAAGCCCGCGCGATGCTGGCCCAGCAGGTCGAGCAGATCCGCCGCAGCGGCCGCAACCCGGGCGAGATCCCGGCCGATGCCCACGAAGGTTTCAAGGACGCCGCCGCCAAGCGCGTGCTGGTCGGCCTGCTGGTCGGCGAAGTGGCGCGCACCAACGATCTGCGCCTGGAGCCCAAGCGCCTGAACGAAACGCTGCGTCTGATCGCCTCGACCTACGAAGAGCCGGAGCAGGTCATTGAGATGTACCGCAACGACCCCCAGCTGATGTCTGGTCTGCAGAACCGTGTGATGGAAGAGCAGGTGATCGACTGGATCGCCGAGCGCGCCCAGCACACCGAAGAGAAGCTGTCGTTCCAGGACGCGATCCGCCAGTAAGTCCGGGCGGATCACCGTATGCCCCGCGCCCCTGCCGGCGCGGGGTTGTTTCCCCCCAAGATAGGTACCTCACGTAATGGACAACCGAACCAAAGCCCTGAACCTGGTTCCGATGGTGGTCGAGCAGACCAGCCGCGGCGAGCGTGCCTACGACATCTATTCGCGCCTGTTGAAGGAGCGCCTGATCTTCCTCGTGGGCCCGATCGACGATCACATGGCCAACGTGGTGGTGGCGCAGTTGCTGTTCCTGGAATCGGAGAACCCGGAGAAGGACATCAACATCTACATCAACTCGCCGGGTGGCGTGGTCACCGCCGGTATGGCGATCTACGACACCATGCAGTACATCAAGCCGAATGTGAGCACCACCTGCATCGGCCAGGCGGCCTCGATGGGTGCCCTCCTGCTGGCCGCAGGTGAAGCCGGCAAGCGCTATGCGCTGCCCAATTCGCGCGTGATGATCCACCAGCCGCTGGGGGGTTACCAGGGCCAGGCGACGGACATCGACATCCACGCGCGCGAGATCCTGACGCTGCGTTCGCGCCTGAATGAGATCCTGGCCCGCCACACCGGCCAGTCGCTGGAAACGATCGCTCGCGATACCGAGCGCGACAACTTCAAGAGTGCGGTCGAAGCGCAGGCCTACGGCCTGGTCGACCAGGTCCTGGAGCGTCGCCCGGATGAGTCGGTCCAGGCGGGTTGAGCCGCCTTCACGGGGCCAGGCAGGCCTCGTTCCTGCAGGGTCGGGCGGGACTGGTGTCCCTCCGGCCCTGTGCTATTCTCGAATCGAACCCCCGTTCAGCGGGTGGGGTAACTGGGTAAGCGAAGCATGAGCGAAGACCGCCAAGGTCGTTCCACGGACACCGGCAAGATCCTCTACTGCTCTTTCTGCGGCAAGAGCCAGCATGAAGTGCGCAAGCTGATTGCGGGTCCGAGCGTGTTCATCTGCGATGAATGCGTGGAGCTGTGCAACGACATCATCCGCGAAGAACTTGAGGAAAAGGCGCAGTCGGCGCGCAGCTCGCTGCCGAAGCCGCGCGAGATCCTCGAGGTCCTCGACCAGTACGTGATCGGCCAGAACCGTGCCAAGCGCACCTTGGCCGTGGCCGTATACAACCATTACAAGCGCATCGAGAGCCGGCAGAAGAACGACGACGTCGAGCTGGCGAAGTCGAACATCCTGCTGGTCGGTCCGACCGGTTCGGGCAAGACCCTGCTGGCCGAAACCCTGGCCCGCCTGCTCAACGTGCCGTTCACCATGGCCGACGCCACCACGCTGACCGAAGCCGGTTACGTGGGCGAGGACGTGGAGAACATCATCCAGAAGCTGCTGCAGAAGTGCGACTACGACGTCGAGAAGGCGCAGCAGGGCATCGTCTACATCGATGAGATCGACAAGATCTCGCGCAAGAGCGAGAACCCGTCGATCACCCGCGACGTGTCCGGCGAAGGCGTACAGCAGGCCCTGCTGAAGCTGATCGAAGGTACCGTGGCCAGCGTGCCGCCGCAGGGCGGTCGCAAGCATCCGCAGCAGGAGTTCCTGCAGGTGGACACCAAGAACATCCTGTTCATCTGCGGCGGCGCGTTCGCCGGCCTGGACAAGGTGATCCAGGCCCGTTCCACCGACGTGGGCAGCATCGGCTTCGGCGCCAAGGTGAAGAGCGCCGAGCGCAAGCAGGAAGTGGGCAAGCTGCTGGCGGAAGTCGAGCCGGAAGATCTGATCAAGTTCGGCCTGATTCCCGAGTTCGTCGGCCGCCTGCCGGTGGTGGCGACCCTGGAGGAGCTGGACGAGCCGGCCCTGATCAAGATCCTGACCGAACCGAAGAACGCCATCACCAAGCAGTTCAAGAAGCTGTTCGAGATGGAGAACGTCGAACTGGAGTTCCGTCCGGACGCCCTGTCGGCCATCGCCCGCAAGGCGCTCAAGCGCAAGACCGGCGCCCGTGGCCTGCGCACCATCGTCGAATCGGTGCTGCTGGACACCATGTACGACCTGCCTTCGCAGGAAAACGTCAGCAAGGTGGTGGTGGACGAATCGGTGATCGAGCACAAGTCCGAGCCGTACCTGATCTACCAGACCCCGGCGGCCCCTGAACAGAAGGCCGCAGGCGCCGAGTGATTCTTCCAAGTTGTTGATTGGAAAGAATTTTAAAGGAATGCCTTGCATCTGAAAGCCGATGGCCCCATAACGGGGCCATCGGCTTTTTTTGTCTCCGGAAGATGTCCTCCCGGAGGCGGTTTTCCCCTTCCCTGGAGCCCCCATGGCCCGTTCCCCAAGTGAAACCCTCGACCTGCCGGTCCTGCCGCTGCGCGACGTAGTGGTGTTCCCGCACATGGTCATCCCGCTGTTCGTCGGCCGTGACAAGTCCATGCACGCGCTCGAACAGGCAATGGAGGCAGACAAGCGCATCCTGCTGCTCGCGCAGAAGTCCGCCGAGACCGACGACCCGCATGCGGCCGATCTCTACCAGGTCGGTACGCTGGCGCAGGTGCTGCAGCTGCTGAAGCTGCCCGATGGCACGATCAAGGTGCTGGTCGAAGGCCTCTCGCGCGTGCAGGTGACCCATGTCGACGAACGCAACGGTTCGCTGCACGGCCAGGCCGTGGAGATCGACGCTGCGGACGAGCGCGAGCCGCGCGAGATCGAGGCGATCGCCCGCTCGCTGATGTCGCTGTTCGAGCAGTACGTGAAAACCAACCGCAAGCTTCCGCCGGAGCTGCTGCAGACCCTGGCCGGGATCGACGAGCCTGCGCGCCTGGCCGACACCATCGCCGCCCACATCAGCGTGCGCCTGGCCGACAAGCAGCGCCTGCTGGAAACGCTGGCTGTCGGCGAGCGCCTGGAGATGCTGGTCGGCCTGGTCGACGGCGAGATCGACGTGCAGCAGATGGAAAAGCGCATCCGCGGCCGCGTGAAGTCGCAGATGGAGAAGAGCCAGCGCGAGTACTACCTCAATGAACAGATGAAGGCCATCCAGAAGGAACTGGGTGACCTCGACGACGCGCCGGGCGAGCTGGAAGAGCTGGCCCGCAAGATCGCCGAAGCGGGCATGCCGAAGGCCGTGGAAGCCAAGGCGCGCAACGAACTGAACAAGCTCAAGCAGATGTCGCCGATGTCCGCTGAGGCGGCGGTCGTGCGCAATTACCTGGAGTGGCTGCTGGGCGTGCCGTGGAAGAAGCGCACCAAGGTGCGCAAGGACCTGAAGGCCGCGCAGGATACGCTCGATGCCGACCATTACGGCCTGGAGAAGGTCAAGGAGCGCATCCTTGAATACCTGGCGGTGCAGTCGCGGGTGAAGCAGATGAAGGGCCCGATCCTGTGCCTGGTCGGGCCGCCGGGCGTGGGCAAGACCTCGCTCGGCCAGTCCATCGCCAAGGCCACCAACCGCAAGTTCGTGCGCATGTCGCTGGGCGGCGTGCGTGATGAGGCCGAGATCCGTGGCCACCGTCGCACCTACGTCGGCTCCATGCCGGGCCGCATCGTGCAGAACCTCAACAAGGTCGGCAGCAAGAACCCGCTGTTCGTGCTCGACGAGATCGACAAGATGTCGATGGACTTCCGTGGTGATCCCTCCTCGGCGCTGCTGGAAGTGCTCGATCCGGAGCAGAACAACGCATTCAACGATCACTACCTGGAAGTGGACCTGGATCTGTCGGAAGTGATGTTCGTGGCCACCTCGAACTCGCTCAACATTCCGGGCCCGCTGCTGGACCGCATGGAAGTGATCCGCATCCCCGGTTACACCGAGGATGAGAAGCTCAACATCGCGACCCGCTACCTGGTGCCCAAGCAGATCAAGGCCAATGGCCTGAAGCCGGAGGAACTGGAAATCGGCAGCGATGCGATCCAGGACATCGTGCGCTACTACACCCGCGAGTCGGGCGTGCGCAATCTGGAACGCGAGATCGCCAAGATCTGCCGCAAGGTGGTGAAGGAGATCGCGCTGGCAGGCCCGCAGCCGGTGAAGGCCAGAAAGGGCGCGAAGAAGGCCAAGGCGCTGGTCACGGTGACCGGCAAGAACCTGGACAAGTACCTGGGCGTGCGCCGCTTCGATTTTGGTCGCGCCGAGGAAGAAAACGAGATCGGCCTGGTCACCGGCCTGGCCTGGACCGAAGTCGGTGGCGACCTGCTGCAGATCGAATCGACGCTGGTACCGGGCAAGGGCCAGTTGATCCTGACCGGCCAGCTTGGCAACGTGATGAAGGAATCGGCTTCGGCGGCGCTGTCGGTCGTGCGTTCGCGCGCCGATCGTTTCGGCATCGACAGCGACTTCCTGCAGAAGCACGACGTGCACCTGCACGTTCCGGACGGCGCCACGCCGAAGGACGGCCCGAGCGCCGGCGCGGCGATGGTGACGTCCCTGGTCTCGATGCTGACCAGGGTGCCGGTGCGTGCCGATGTGGCGATGACCGGCGAAATCACGCTGCGTGGGCGGGTCACCGCCATCGGTGGACTGAAGGAGAAGCTGCTGGCTGCCCTGCGTGGCGGTATCCGCACGGTCATCATTCCCGAAGAGAACCGCAAGGATCTGGCCGACATCCCGGCCAACGTCACCCGTGATCTGAAGATCGTGCCGGTGAAGTACATCGAAGAAGTGCTTGATCTGGCGTTGGAGCGTCCGCTGGCACCGAAGAAGGCGCGCAAGAGTGCGCAGCGCGTCACGGTACGTAGCAAGGCGAAACCGAGTGGAAACGCGCGCGTCAAGCACTGACGCGCGTTGCCGAATGGCCTGAAACCCGCGTCGTTACTGGCTTTCCAGCTTGCGTGGGGGTAGGGCCACTGGTATAAAAGCAGCACTCGCAAATGAGTGATCGCTGTTGGCGATCTCTGAATCGGCGAACCGTTTCCACATGGCGATCGCACGCAGATGGCGTGCGGTTGCTTCCCTGTCGAATCCGCGGAACCCACCGCCAAAGGAGTTGTAGAGAATGAACAAGACCGAATTGATCGACGCCGTTGCTGAAGCTGCCGACCTGACCAAGGCCGAGTCCAGCCGCGCTGTCGATGCCGTCGTTGCTGCCATCACCAAGGCGCTGAAGGACGGCGATGCGGTCACCCTGGTCGGCTTCGGTACCTTCCAGGTCCGCGACCGTGCAGCCCGCACCGGCCGCAACCCGAAGACCGGCGACACCATCAAGATCGCTGCTTCGAAGAATCCGTCCTTCAAGGCTGGCAAGGCCCTTAAGGATGCTGTAAACTAAGCGGCTCGCTGGGGTGCTTAGCTCAGCGGTAGAGCGTCTCCTTTACACGGAGAGGGTCGGGGGTTCGAAACCCTCAGCACCCACCACAGCACCGCGGTAAAAGTTTGAGTGTGGAGCGGTAGTTCAGCTGGTTAGAATGCTGGCCTGTCACGCCGGAGGTCGCGGGTTCGAGTCCCGTCCGCTCCGCCACTTCAACGAGGCCTCCGGCCAAAAGCTGGAGGCTTTGTTTTCTCCCTGATCCTGATCGGGAAGAGAACACAAGCAGTACAACGTGGAGCGGTAGTTCAGCTGGTTAGAATGCTGGCCTGTCACGCCGGAGGTCGCGGGTTCGAGTCCCGTCCGCTCCGCCATTACATCGAGGCCCCCGGTCCAAAGCTGGGGGCCTTGTCTTCTCCCCGGCCTGTCCGGGACGAAGGCAGAAGGGTTGTCGCAAGCACGGAGCGGTAGTTCAGCTGGTTAGAATGCTGGCCTGTCACGCCGGAGGTCGCGGGTTCGAGTCCCGTCCGCTCCGCCATTGCGAAGTTCTTAAGTCCCTGTGAAAAAACTTTGAAAAAAGTGTTCATCGGGCTGGGTTTCCAGGGTGTCTTCGGATATACTGGGCGCCTGCAAAGTTTCAAGCGCGGAGCGGTAGTTCAGCTGGTTAGAATGCTGGCCTGTCACGCCGGAGGTCGCGGGTTCGAGTCCCGTCCGCTCCGCCAACTTTCAAAAGCCCTCGGCGAATGCCGGGGGCTTTTTCTTTGCGCGCATGTCGCCCTTGGCGTTTTTGGTCCCTGCGACGAAGCGGGTTACACTGCCGGGCTCGCCAATCAGGCCTTGTGATTCCTCACCATGCTGCAGAAACTCCGCGACAAGACCTCAGGCTGGATCGTCACCGTGATCCTGGGGCTGCTGATGATTCCGTTCCTGTTCGTGATCGACAACAGCTACCTGGGTGGCGTTGGCGCACAGAACGTGGCCAAGGTTTCCGCACCGCCGACCTGGTGGCCTTCCGCGCCGTCGTGGTGGCCGGTACGCATGCTGTGGCAGCACCATGAGATCAGCGCGCAGGATTTCCGCACCCGTTTCGAGCAGGAGCGCATGCGTGAGCGCCAGCAGCAGGGCGAGAACTTCGACCCGCGCGCGTTCGAAAGCACCGAGAACAAGCTGGCGGTCCTGGATCAGCTGATCGACGAGCAGGTCGTGCGCCTGGTCGGCGAGCAGGCGGGTGTGGTGATTGGCGATGGCGCCGTGCGCGAGTACATCATGTCCATGCCGGCGTTCCAGGGGCCGGATGGCAAGTTCAACGAGAACAGCTACCGCCTGGCGCTGGCCGGCGGCAATCCTCCGCGTACCCCGACCCAGTTCCAGGAACTGGTGCGCGAGAGCCTGCAGCAGTCGGTGATTCCGGCCGGACTGCAGAACTCCGGTTTTGTCACCCAGGCCGAGACCGAACGCCTGTTGAAGCTGCTGGGCGAAACCCGTGATGTCGAGCTGGCTGCGCTGCCGCCGGTGCCGGCTGACACGGCCCCGGTGACCGATGCGCAGATCAAGCAGTGGTACGACAGCCATGGCAAGGATTTCCGCCAGGCCGAAACCGTTTCGCTGGAGTATGTCGAGGTCAACGGTGCCAACCTGCCGGCGCCGACGCCGGCCGACGAAGCCACCCTGCGCAAGCGCTACGAGGAAGAAAAGGCCAAGTTCACCTCTCCGGAGCAGCGCCAGGCCGCCCACATCCTGATTACCGGCGACGGTGCTGAGGCCAAGGCGAACAAGCTGGCGGCCGAGGCAAAGGCGGCCGGTGCCGACTTCGCAGCCCTGGCCAAGGCCAACTCCGAGGATCCGGGCTCCAAGGACCAGGGCGGTGACCTGGGCTGGGTGGAGCGTGGCGCGATGGTCAAGCCGTTTGAAGACGCCCTGTTCGCGGCCAAGGCCGGCGACGTGATCGGTCCGGTCAAGACCGAATACGGATACCACATCATCAAGGTCGCCGCGGTACGCGGCGGCGAAGGCAAGTCGTTCGAGGACGTGCGCGATACGCTGGCCGCCGAACAGCTCAAGGCCGACGGTGAGCGCGGTTTCAACGAGCTGGCCGGCCGTCTGGTCGATGCCATCAACAAGAGCCCGAGCGACCTGGCTGCCGCAGCCAAGGAAGTGGGGCTGCCGCTGCAGACCCTGGGACCGATCACCCGCGCTACCGCCAGCGGCATCGCCAGCGACCCGGCTGTGCTGCGCGCCGCGTTCTCGGACGTGCTGGTGCAGGACGGGACCGCCAGCGATCCGATCGCCCTGGGAGGCGCCACCAACCACAGCGTCGTGATCCGCGTCGCGGCCCACACGCCGGAGCAGGCGCTGCCGCTGGAGAAGGCCCGCGAGCAGGTGATCGCCGCGATCCGTGCCGACCGCCAGCGCCAGGCCAGCGACAAGGCGGCCGAAGCGCTGCTGGCCAAGTTGAAGGGCGGTGCCACCCTGCAGTCGCTGGCTGCCAGCGAAAAGCTGCAGCTGAGCCCGATGCCGGGCCTGCCGCGTGGCCAGCCGGTGCCGACCCCGGAAATCAACAGCGCGATCTTCAGCGCGCCGGTACCCACCGCAGGCAAGCCGACCTACGGCAAGGTCGACGTCAACGGCCGTGCGCTGGTGTTCGCGGTGAACAAGGTCAATCCGGGCGACATCAAGGACGTGACCGCCGAGCAGCAGAAGCAGCTGAAGGAACAGTTGAGCCAGATCGACGGCATGGCCGCAGCCAAGGCCTACATCGACGCGATGCGCAAGAAGTTCGTGGTGCAGACCACCGAAGCGAATCTGTAAGCCCACGGCGGGCAGAACGGAAAGGCCCGGCATTGCCGGGCCTTTTTCGTGGGCGGGTGCCCGGTAGCAGGAGGATCGCGCGGCGCTGCTGTGCGCCGGTCAGTCTTCCAGGCGAAGCACCGCGCCCGGCTTGAGCACGCTGCTGCCACTCAGGCCATTCAGCGACAGCAGCGCCTTGACCGGCATGCCGTAGCGACGGGCAATGGTCCAGGCCGACTCGCCGTTGCGCACCGTATGCCGACGGCTGCGCGGACGGTCGACGGCGGCGGCGACGGTGCGGGCAACCTGCGGCGCTGGCGAGGCAGCGGGGGCAGAGGCGGGCGAAACCGAGGCCGCCAGCGCCGTCGTGCTGTCCACCACGTCGGCGGTCGCCGCTGCGACAGGGGCCAGCACCCGGGTGGTGCCCGTGGGGCGGCCACCGGCGGCCAGGGCGGGATTCAGGCGGGCGATGCGTGCCGGGTCCAGTGAGCGCTGGGCGGCCCACTGCTGGACGCTGGTGCCGGCCGGCAGGGCATGATCCTTCAGCACCGGCACGGTGCGGTCCAGCGAGGCCATGACGCCCGGCTGTTCTTCCACGTCTTCCAGCACACAGGCCAGGGCGTGAAGCTTCTCGACGTAGGCATAGGTGACCGGCGACAGGCCGGGCAGGGCCGAGGGCGTGGCGTTCTGCGCATTCATGCCCGCCTTGCGCAGTGCCTGCAGCACGCGATATTCGCCAGCGTTGTAGGCCATGGTGGCCAGCCGCCAGTCGCCGCCGAACATGCCGTGCAGGGTTTTCAGGTAGCGCACCGCGGCCTGGGTCGAATCCACCGCCGACAGGCGGCCGTCGTAGCCGTTGGCCATCGGCACGCGATGGTTGCGGGCGGTGGTGGCGATGAACTGCCACAACCCGGTCGGTCCGCTGCCATTGCGGGCATTGGGCCGGTAGCCGCTTTCCACGAAGGGAATCAGCGCGAATTCGGTCGGCAGGTTGGCCTTGCGCAGTTCTTCGACCACATAGCCGAACAGGACCAGTGCATCGTCATCCTGGTTGGCCAGGCGCGACGGGGCGTGCGCGAACTGTTTCTGCCAGCGCGGGCTGGTGGCCTCGGCGTCGCAGGTGGGTTCAGCCAGGCCATCGCGGAAGCTGGAGAAGATCTCCTGGCCATTGCGCACCGATGCAGGTGGCAGCGAAGAGGCGTCCAAGGGCAACGCAGCAGCGGCGGTGAGATTCTGGCCGATGCCAGCGCCCAGCGACTGCGCGCCTGCGGTTCCAGCCAGCCCCAGAGCGATGCCCAGGGCCAGCGGCAGACTTCGGCGCATCATGCGCGGAAGCCGTCTTTCCAATGCCGGAGACCGGCCATGACATCGACATCGTCAACGACGTCGCGCCCCAGGTGCGCCGACACCGCCGCGCGGATCGGCGCGGTGTGCACACGCAGGAACGGATTGCAGTCCAGTTCGTTGGCCAGGGTTACCGGCAGGGTGGAACGGTCATCGCGGCGCATGGCCAAAGCCTCCTCTTGGCGCTGCCGCAGGGCAGCGTTGGCGGGGTCGACATGCCGCGCGAAGACGGCATTTGACACGGTGTACTCATGGGCACAACAAAGCAGCAGTCGTGCAGGCAAGGTACCCAGCGTGCGCATCGATGCCAGCAGCTGGGACGGCGTACCTTCGAACAGGCGTCCACAGCCCAGGCTGAACAACGAATCTCCGCTGAAAAGATGTTCAGCAGTGTGAAACGCGATGTGGCTGCGGGTATGCCCGGGCACGGATAGTACGTGGAACGTCCGGCCCAGTGCCTGAACGCGTTCACCTTCGCCGACGCGTTCGGTGGCGGTGGTGATGCGTTCCTCCACCGGTGCGACCACCCGCGCGCCGGGAAAACGGGCACGCAGGGCCGGCACGCCACCGATGTGGTCGTCGTGATGGTGGGTCAGCAGGATGGTATCCACGCGCAGGCCCTGTTCGGCCAGCGCGAGCACCGGCGCGGCATCACCGGGATCGACGACGATGGCAGCGCCTTCATCATCGATCAGCACCCAGATGTAGTTGTCCGCAAATGCGGGCAGGGCAGTCAGTCGCATAGAATTGGACCATGCCCGCGCTGCAGAGCACCCGTCAAGCGAGCCTGGCCCCGTGGTTCGACAGCGAGCCGGCGGCGGCCCTGCGCGTGCTGGAGCGGCAACTGCTGTTGCCACAGCTGTCGGTGCTGCCCGCACAGCCCTGGATGTGGATCGCGCCGAGCGCTGCCTGGCTGGAAGATGCGCAGCCGGGCGGGCGCGGCCTGCGCCTGTACCGCAATGGCGGCCGCTATGCCGGCGATGCGTGCTGCGGTCTGCCGCTGCCGCTGGCCACCGAAAGCGTCAATGCCATCGTGCTGCAGCACGTGACGGCCGCTGATGCCGACCAGCTGCTTGACGAGTGCGAGCGGGTGCTGATGCCCGGCGGCCATCTGTGGTTGAGCAGCCTTAATCCGTTCAGTCCGTTCCGCACCCACTGGCGCCAGCATGGCCTGACGGTGCGTACGCCGCAGCGGATCCGCCAGCTGCTGGGTCGTCACGGGCTGGACTGCGACGACATGCGCTACCTGGGCCCGCTCTGGCAGGGCGCCGGCAGTCGTGGCCGCGGGGGTTGGGCCCCGCTGCGCGCGGCCTGCCTGTTCCATGCCGAAAAACGTACGTTGGCCCTGCCCGGGCCGACACCGCTGCCGGTGCGCTGGCATGGCACCGTTGCTACCTGATTCTGGAGCTGTATTGAAAACCATCGAAATCCATACCGACGGATCCTGCCTCGGCAATCCCGGTCCCGGCGGCTGGGCCGCGTTGCTGCGCTACAAGGACCACGAGCGTGAACTGAGCGGCGGCGAAGCGCATACCACCAACAACCGGATGGAACTGATGGCGGCCATTTCCGGCCTGGAGGCGCTGACCGAGCCCTGCAACATCGTGCTGTTCACCGACTCCCAGTATGTGCGGCAGGGCCTGACCCAATGGATGCCGGGCTGGATCCGCAAGAACTGGAAGACCGCCGGCGGTGATCCGGTGAAGAACCGCGAGCTGTGGGAGCGGCTGCATGCGGCGACGCTGCGGCACCAGATCGACTGGCGCTGGGTGAAGGGGCATTCCGGCGATCCGGACAATGAACGCGTCGATACGCTGGCGCGCAATGCCGCCATCCAGATCCGCGATGCCAGCCCGGTAAACTGAGCCCATGCGTCAGATCATCCTCGATACCGAAACCACCGGCCTGGAGTGGAAGAAGGGCAACCGCATCGTCGAAATCGGCTGCGTGGAGCTGTTCAAGCGTCGCCCCACCGGCAACAACTATCACCAGTACATCAAGCCGGACTGTGAGTTCGAACAGGGCGCGCAGGAAGTCACCGGCCTGACCCTGGACTTCCTGGCCGACAAGCCCGAGTTCGCGCAGATCGCCGACGAGTTCCTGGCGTTCATCGACGGCGCCGAGCTGATCATCCACAACGCGGCATTCGACCTGGGTTTCCTCGACAACGAGCTGTCCCTGCTGGGGCCGCAGTACGGGAAGATCACCGATCGCTGCACCGTGATCGATACCCTGGCGATGGCGCGCGAGCGTTTCCCTGGCCAGCGCAACTCGCTGGATGCGCTGTGCAAGCGGCTGGGCGTGGACAATTCGCACCGTGCACTGCACGGCGGCCTGCTCGATGCGCAGATCCTGGGCGATGTCTACATCGCGCTGACGTCAGGGCAGGAAGAGATCGGCTTCGGTCTGGGCGAGGACGAGGCCGGCGCGGGTGGCGCGGTGCTGCAGGCGTTCGATGCTGCCAAGCTGCTGCCCCGTCCGCGCGTGGTCGCCACCGCATCGGAACGTGAAGCGCACGCCGCGCGACTGGAGCGCCTGCGCAAGAAGGCCGGTCACGCGCTGTGGGACGGCCCGAAAGTGGAAGAGCCCGCCAGCGCGTAGACCCTCGGCGCAGGGTGCACGTGCGGTCCGCTGGCTCAGTGGCAGCGGACCAGGATCACGCTGATGTTGTCGCGGCCGCCGCCATCAAGCGCGGCGGCGACGAGCGTATCCACGCATTCCTGTGCGCTGGCGTCGTCGAAGGCCAGCGTGCGGGCTATACCGCGATCATCGACCTCCTCGGTCAGGCCATCGCTGCACAGCAGCAGCTGCATGCCGGGACGAAGTTCGCCACGGGTGGTGGCCACGTTCAGGTGCGCCGGATCGGTCACGCCCAGCGCCTGGGTGACCACATTGCGGTGCGGATGCGCGCGCGCCTGCTCCGCGGTCAGGTTGCCCTGCGTGACCAGTTCCTGCACCACGCTGTGATCCTGGCTGAGCTGGGCCAGCTGGCCGTCGCGCCACAGGTAGGCCCGGCTGTCACCGACCCAGGCCACTTCGTAGCGATTGCCCTGCACGCGCGCGGCGACCACGGTGGTGCCCATCGGCAGCGTATCGTTGCGTCGCCGCGAAGCGCGGATGATCTCTTCGTCGGCCGTGCGGATGGCCTGCTCCAGCGACGCGCCGCGGCGGATCTCGCGGACGATGGCTTCGCGCGCCAGCGCGCTGGCGACCTCGCCGCAGGCGTGCCCGCCCATGCCATCGGCCACCAGCCACACGCCCAGCTCGCTGTCACCGTAATAGGTGTCCTCGTTGAGCTCGCGGCGCAGGCCGGGATGGGTGAGATGTCCGAATTCGATCATGGTGTGCGGGGCGGAGTAGCGCGGGGGAGAGGGCATCATCACGGCGTGACCGGCATCCGGCAAGGCATGGCGGCAGGAAAATTGCGCCGCAGGCCCCAGGAGACTTGTCGGCAGCCTCACTTCCTCGTATGATGCGCGTCCCCGGTTCGCCGGGGACCACCCGGAGAGGTGGCAGAGTGGTTGAATGTACCTGACTCGAAATCAGGCAGGCGTTTATAGCGCCTCGGGGGTTCGAATCCCCCCCTCTCCGCCAGATGAAGAAGAAAGCCGCCCCCCGGGCGGCTTTTTTCGTTGTCCCGCTGGCCGCGCGCGTTGCGGGGCGGCAATGGATCTCCCCTCGGGGTGCTGCGGGTTAACATGTACGCATCACCTGCTGGAGCTCCCCCATGACTGCTGAAATCCTCGTTCCCGTGTCCTTTGGCGAACTGCTCGACAAGATTTCGATCCTGCAGATCAAGTCCGAGCGGATCAGCGACGAGGGCAAGCTGGCCAACGTGCGCAAGGAGCTGTCGGCGCTGGAGCAGACCTGGATGGCGCACCCGGCCGCGGTCAAGGACATCGCCAAGCTGCGCGGTGAACTCAAGGCCGTCAACGAGCAGTTGTGGGACATCGAGGACGACATCCGCCTGAAGGAGAAGGCGCAGGCGTTCGACCAGGGCTTCATCGACCTTGCACGCAGTGTGTATCTGCGCAACGACGAGCGTGCGCGCATCAAGAAGGCGATCAACCTGGCACTGGGCTCTGCCTACGTGGAAGAGAAGTCGTACCAGGATTACGCACAGCGCGGGTGAGATGGATCCGCCGGGCGTCGCCCGGCGCTACCGATGATCCATCGACTCAGGTGAGGTGGTCGGTCACGTAACGTTCGAAGGCGGCGATGCCGTCCTCGACCGTGATCAGTTCCATCACATCATCGAACTCGATCTTGGTGCCCCACTTGAGGTCGGCGGCCTGCTTGCCGAGATACTTGCGTGCGGCGTCGTCATAGCGGTCCACGCAGTAGCGGCGATCCGAATACGGGCCGCTGCGGTGCGGGTTGCTGGCCGCGTGCAGGCCCAGCACCTTCGCTCCCATGGCATTGGCGATATGCATCGGTCCCGAATCGGGTGTCATCACCAGATTGGCGCGTGCCAGCAGCGCAGGCAGCTGCTTGAGCGTGTCCTTGCCGACCAGGTCCAGTGCCGGCGTGTGCAGCTGGGCCTGGATCGCGTCGGCCATGCTGCGTTCCAGTTCACTGCGGCCACCGCACAGCACCACCTGCCAGCCGCGCTGCGTGGCATGGTTGGCGACGGCCGCATAGCGGTCGGCGTACCAGTTGCGGCGGACGTGGCTGGAGCAGGGCGAAATCATCAGTACCGGCCGGCCATCATCCTGCCACTGCGCCGCGGCCCACTCGAACGCGGACTGCGGCACGGCCAGGTCCCAGCTCACGTCGGTCTGGCGCAGGCCCAGCGGCTCGCAGAAGCTGCCGATCGCATCCAGCACATGGATGCCGGGGCGGTCCGGAATGCGTTCGTTGATGAACAACCCATGCAGATCCTTCGAGCGGCTGCGGTCGTATCCGATGCGGCGTTCGGCCGGGATGAACGCCGACAGCAGGTTCGCGCGGAAGGCCACCTGCATCTGCAGCAGCGCCTCGAAGCGCCCCGGTGGCAGCTGCTTGCGCAGCTCCTTGACGCCGGCCATGCCGCTCTTCTTGTCGTAGGCGTGGAAGGTCACGCCCGGCAGACCCTCGAGCAGCTTCTGCCCGGCCTTGTCGATGATCCAGTGGATCGGCGTGTCCGGGCGTGCGGCCTGCAGCGTACGCACCAGGGGCACCACGTGGGTGACATCGCCAAGTGCGGACAGGCGCAGAAGGCACAAGGATGAGGACGCTGATGCCATGTGTTGTTAGACTCAAAGAAATGGTCGCATTCGACGCCAATGAAGCGCTGACGCCATGCCGCGAGGGTCGCGGCATCGGGGCCATTCTGTTCGACCGCGAGCGCCTGCGGCAAGCCGACATCGGCCTGTTCTCTCCCCAGCACTGGGGCAGCCGGGCCCGGCCGGTGGGCGAAGGGGGGCGTGGCAGCGCCTGGTTCGTCGACGCGCCGTTCGGCCCCAGCGTGCTGCGCCACTACCTGCGCGGTGGCCTGGTGGCCAGGATCAGCCACGACCAGTACCTGTGGCGGGGCGCCGACCGGACCCGCAGTTTTGCCGAGTTCCGGCTGATGCGGGCCCTGCGCGCGCTGAAGCTGCCGGTTCCCCGGCCGGTGGCGGCTTTCTACATGCGGCAGGGCATGCGCTACCGGGCGGCGATCCTGATGGAACGGATCGAAGGGGTGCGTTCGCTGGCCGACCGCGCGCTGGTTGCCGGACGTGGCGCGCCGTGGGAAGAGACCGGTCGGCTGATCGCCCGCTTCCACCGTGCCGGCCTGGACCATGCCGACCTCAACGCGCACAACATCCTGTTCGACAGCAACGGCCATGGCTGGCTGATCGACTTCGATCGTGGCGTCATCCGCATTCCGGCCACCGCCTGGCGGGAGCGCAACCTCAAGCGCCTGCTGCGCTCGTTGATCAAGCTGCGCGGCGAGCGCAGCGTAGAGGACGTGCAGAAGGACTACGCGCGGCTGCGCCGCGCCTATGACATGGCCTGGAACCGGGGCACCTGATGGACTGGTCGTTGCGTTTCCTCGGCGTCGGCAATGCGTCGGCGGTCGAGTTGGGATCACCGATGTCGGTGATCGAGCGCGAAGGTCGGCCGTGGTTGACGATCGACTGTGGCGGGGAAGGCCTGACCGCCTTCAGGGCGCACTACGGCCACATGCCGCAGGCGCTGTTCATCACGCATGTCCACCTGGACCATGTGGCCGGTTTCGAGCGGCTGTTCGTGGATACCTACTTCAACGCGCAGCGGCGTGGGAGGGTGCGCCTGTATGTGCCGGCCACCGTGGTGCCGCTGCTGCACAGGCGCATCGGCGATTACCCCAATGTGCTGGCCGAGGGCGGTGCCAATTTCTGGGATGCGTTCCAGCTGGTCGTGGTCGGCGACGCGTTCTGGCATGAAGGCGTGCGCCTGGAAGTATTCCCGGCACGCCACCACTGGCCGGAGACCGCCTATGGGTTGCGCCTGCAGGGCGCGCTGACCTGGAGCGGTGATACCCGGCCGATCCCGGAGATGCTGGCGCGGTACGCCAGTGACAACGAGCTGATCGCCCACGACTGCGGCCTGCACGGCAATCCATCGCATACCGGGGTCGATGATCTGGAGCGCGAGTACAGCGCTGAGCTGCAGGCGCGGATGATGCTGTACCACTACGCCAGCGTGGCCGATGGTGCTGCGCTGGCCGCGCGCGGACACCGCGTGGCACAGCCGGGCCAGTGCGTGCCGCTGGCGACCCCGACCGCGCCGCACGTGCTGGCGCAGGATCCGCCGTGAATACCTCTGGCCAGCCTGCCGACGCGGCGCTGGCGGCCGAGCTGGAACATCTGGAACGCGCGCTGCACACCCCGCAGGTGCGCGGTGATCGCGCGCGGCTGTCGGAACTGCTGGATGAGGATTTCAGCGAGATCGGCAGCTCCGGCCAGTGCTATGGCCGTGCGGCTGCGCTGGCGGAGATTCCGCTGGAGCGGGCGCAGGTGCAGATCGAATCGGAGCAGTACGCGGTCTCGTTGCTGGCACCAGACCTGGCCCAGGTGCGTTATCGCAGCCGCTACCACCTGGATGGCCAGCCGCAGCGCTGGGTGCTGCGCAGTTCGTTGTGGCGCAGGCATGGGCAGGGATGGCGGGTGGTATTCCATCAAGGGACGCCCGAAGCACGGTAGCGCCGGCGAGGGGGCCAACCAGGGTTGACCTCTTACCAGAGCGCGGCACTGCCAGAAAGGCGATGGCCCCGCCGGCTGACCTCGGCGCCCGCGTCGATCGATACCGTTGCTGCCTTCCGGCCCTGGCGGGGTTTTCGACCTAGCGTCGCGAGGGGCCGACGGGGCCACCATAGAGACGTTGGCCGCCCGGAGGCGGCCTGTTCACGGATCAGGGGAAGCAGCGCGGGGTGCGCCGGAGACCACAGCCGGACTGCGCATCGGCTGGCCGATGGCAGGCGCGCATTCTAGCGCAGGCAGGCGTATCGACGCCAGCGCCATGCGCTGAATCTGCTGTAACCCGCGGCGCGTGTTCGCGGCCGGGCGGCGCGGGCGTTGCTAGAATCCCGGGCCAGGAGGAACGACCTCCCCCGCATCGGGAATCAATGACCAGGACGGCCTGGCCCTGCCAAGAGGAGGGCCGTCATGGCCTGGATCTATCTGTTGTTCGCTGGCCTGCTGGAAATCGTCTGGGCCGTGTCGATGAAGCAATCGGAAGGCTTCACCAGGCTCACTCCCACCCTGGTCACCCTCGCCGGCATGATCGCCAGTTTCTGGCTGCTGGCCGTGGCCATGCGCAGCCTGCCGCTGGGAACGGCTTACACGATCTGGACCGGCATCGGCGCGGTCGGCGCCTTCGTGGTCGGCATCGTGTTCCTGGGTGAACAGGTCAGCCCGATGCGGATCGGCGCGGCGGTGTTGATCGTGTCGGGGCTGGTGCTGATGAAGCTGTCCAGCAGTTGAGGCTGGGCGGAGTTTGCTGGACAACCGACTCTGGCTGCCAGACAAATAAAAAAGCCGCCCGATGGGCGGCTTTTTCATTCATCTGGCGGAGAGAGGGGGATCGGATCGACTTGAACCTAACCCCTTGACCCTGCAACAGATCGCAAACCGGACATGTGTCCTGTGTTGTGTCCTGCCCATCATAGCCGTCCACTGGCCGGCATTGTGCAAGGGTGATAGCCGTCTACCAAGACAGCGGAGGCGCTGCCGTAAGGACTTTGGTTGCGATGCTCAGACCGTGAAGAGACTGGAAAGCTGAATGGGTCCCTCTTGCATTGGGCGTTGGAGGTCATATGATCAGCGACATGAAGCAATTCTTTAGCCAGTTCACCATCGCCAAGCGAGGGCAGAAGGACACCTTCTACGAGGTCAACCGTGACGGTGCCCTTGTGCTTAACCGTGATGGGCTTCTTAAGTCTGGCCGCATGAAGCGTCAGCTGGACGCCGCACGTGATCTTCGCGACCTCAAGGTTGCCAAGGAAAAGGGTTCGTCGCCCAAATGACGAGCTTGGCCCTGCTGGCCGTCCTCTTGGCGGCGGGCTGGTATTTTTATCGCCAGTGGCGATACACGCGATTTGAGGCACTCCACCATCCGGGGCACCCTCAGTATTTCGGCGCTGCTCTGTGCTCGGTTTACTTGTTCGGCATCAGCGCCGGGCTGCATGCGTTGGCGTTGCGGCATTCCACCTACAGCTTGTATCTAGGCAAGCTCCAGGGGATGTTGCCCCTTCAGATAAGTGATAAGCAGTCGGCTGAAGGGCTGACTCTGCATCTCGCGATCACTCTGTGGTGTCTACTCCTTGGGGCCGCGCTTCCAATCCTGCTCAATGTTCCGTTGGTCCGAACCCGATCACTTGCCCAGTTGATCGCCTCGCGTCACGGCGCGATTGACGCCATCGAGAGCCTTGCTATCAAGTGCGAAGAGGATGGCACGCTGGTTGCGTTGACCCTAGACAACAGCAAGGTTTACGTCGGCCTGTTGGACGAGTTCACGGGCCCGAGAGTGGGTAAGGAGTGGGTGGGCATGACCCCTGTTGCGTCAGGCTACAGGGATGACAAAGGTAAGCTGGTCTTCACGACCTACTACGACATCAAGCTGCCGGATGACGCGACCATGGAGATATTTCAGGTCATAGTCTCGATGAAGCAAATCATCTCCGCGCAGGCCTTCGATCTGGAGCTCTACAAACAGTTTCAGCAGCCTGAGGCGCATACTCAAGCCGTGGCGGACAGGAAAGAGCTTGCTCCTCAGCGATCTTCCCTGGTTGTGGACAATACCCGGCACGCCTTCTATCTGGGACTGCCCATTCTCCTGCTTTTGTCGCCTTACGTCGGATTGAAGTCCACCATTGGTGGACTGAGCATGGTCATTGTGGCAGGTTTGTCCTGCCTAGCAGCTGAGAAGCTACGACGACGGCAGGTGAAGCCTGGAGCGGACGTGAATTCCACTCACCTGGAAACGGATGAAGTGCATTTCGTATAGCCAGCTCCAGAGCGCAATTCCACGAGCACTGGATGGCAAGCGAAGAGCCGCGGCTCCAAAGCTGCCCGGTGATGCCTACACGGTGTTACTCGCCTAACTTAGCGAGCCATTTGGAAATGAGTTGGTGAGAGGCACTGCCCGGATCCCTCAGAATGGAGATGGTGTCGGTCATGGTGGTCTTCTCCCACTTTGCCGGATGGGTGACGAAATCCGCGTAGTAGCCCAGCACTTCGACCTTTCGGAAGTGGCGGAACCACACACCCAATTCTGCTTCCGGAGCTCTGATGTAGTTGTATGGCCCGGTGACCCGGGCCAATGCGCACGGATAATGGTGGGCGACGACTAAGATGATGTCGCCTACCTCCATGCAGTGCGCGAAATCCCAGTAGTCTCGCTGGCTCTGGTCGATGTCTTGTTGCTTCACATCCGTCAGATCGCCTGGGGGACTTGCAAAGTCCAATCCCACGTATCCCAAGCCGAGTGACCGGGTGGTATGAGCGACTGCTCGGGTGCTGTCCGAAGGGTGCAACTGCATGCGCCAGAACGTCATAGAAATCCCTTTCCTTGGATGTGTGGTGAGAGCGACGGCTTAGTCGGCCTTCACCTAATCCTACTGGGGGATCCAGCCCGGTGCGAGGCAAATTTGTGGCTGGTTGGTTGCTTGGTCCAACGCAGATTCTCGGACGGCCATGTGTGCCTAGTAAGGCGTATCAACCAAGGTTGGTAATCATCGGCTTTATGGCAAATGCCCCCGGCGCACCCATCAGGCTGCGCACCGTCAGAGCCCAACACTGCTACCACGCAAATCCCTTGTCTCTCGCCTGAGCCACACGGGCCTCGGCCGGATGCCGCAGTGCCGCCTTCCGGCTTGCGCGTCGGGCCATGAGCGGCCCGACGACGAATCCGAAACGTCCTGGGAAGGGCTGGCGCAGGTTGACGAGGGTCTACCTCAATGCCGTTGACCGGACCAGGCCATAGACGGCCCCGCCCAAGACAGGCACCACCACGTGCGTCGGCACCAACGCCAGGACGAGCAGGCTGAAGATCGCCCGGGCTTGCTGAGGATGTGGCAGCAGGTCAGCGAAGCCCATGCCCAGAAAAGAGGCCAGATGGGCAGCCACCACGATGGCCCAGGTCACGAAGAACCCTTTCCAGAACCCGCTTCGCTTGGGCGAGGGCGGGGCGTACGGTTGCCGCTGGGCCTCCTCCTGACGCCGGTAGGCCCGGGCGTTGATCCAGTAGAGAAACCCCAACACGGCCCAGGTGGCCAAGCCGCCCGCGATAGCGAGCCAGCCCAGCGGGGCGCCCTGCTGCAGGGCCTCAAGGCCGCCGGCTACAAAGAGCAGGCCGGCGCCTCCCAGCAGGACCGTCGCGCAACCGATATGGGCGTAAGAACGCGTGGTCATGGCGGCCTCAAAGCTTGTGGGCGGTCCACTCGCCGGACGCTTTCGAAAAGCGGACCGGCTGAACGAACGGCCGGGCCTGGGCGACGCCGCCGATGTCCAAGACGACCGATCCTCCCACGTCGCAAATCACTCCCTCGGCCGTTTCCGATTTCTTGCAGCCGCTCAGGCTGAAGTCTCGGTATTCCTTCACCCAGACTTGGCTTCCCAGCACGCGCTCAAACTCAGCGGTAATGGCTTTCTTGGCCTGATCGTCGGAGGGTTTGCTGCCGCAGGCCGTCAGCGCGGAGGCAATGGTCAAACTGAGAGCGATGGTCCTGATCGTGTTCATGAAGGTCTCTTCCTGGTCGACGTGGGGTCTTACTTGTCGCGGTTGCCGGCCGGATCAAAGCCGGCGATCCACACGCGGGTGTCGCGGAACGGCGTCAAGATTCCGGAAGGACCGGGATAGAGGTCATCAGCTCGCAGGAAACCGGAGACCCAAGCGGCGCTCAAAGCCACTTTCCGGGCCTGCCACGCCACACCGTCGCGGGTCGTACGCACGTTGAACGGCTCGCGGGGCGGCGTGGGGCCGGTGGTCCGGTCGTCGCCGGTGTTCGGCTTCCCGGCGCGAACCCTCAGGCCCACCATCAGGTCGGTGGTGGCCTTGGCTCGAGCGTTGCTGTTGAGCTCCGCTTCTTCGCCCAAGTCGTCCTGGATGGTCAACGGGGCGTCCGCGCAGGCTCGGAACGTCTCGGTCGTGGAGGCGGTAGCGCTGGTCCAGATCCGGGCTTCCACGGTCCAACAGGGCAGGCTTGCGCCCCATTCCTTGTAGGTCAGTGCGACCCGGGGCCAATCCAGCCGGCCCTGCTGCGCGCTCTGGTGGTCCTCGTTCTTGAACAGCCCGTTGATGCGGCCCGCACCACTGATCGGGGTGTAGAGGGGGCCAGCGACCGACGCGGTCCGGAGGGCCGGCTTGGCCCCAAGCGCTTGCTGGCCGGCGTCTTTCAGGCTCTTGCCGAGCTGATGGAAGAAGCCGGGCCTTTCACCGGTTTGATCCGAATTCGAAGGGCTCTGCGCGTCGGCAGAGAAGTGCGGGCAAAGGCCCAAAGCCAAGAGCGCGACGAGCGCCCCTTGTTCACGATGCTTCATCCAAATCCCCTGCAAAACCGCCTGTTTGACGGTATTTGCAAATATGGCAAATGCAGGACAAGATTGGAAGCGGCAGACTAACGGGTCAATTCAGCATTCGTTGGTTTTCTCCATGCCCGCAGCACTCCCCCCCGCCTCTACCTTTGGTCGCCGCTTACGCGAGGCGAGGCTGAGCAAGGGACTGACCCAAGCTGCGTTGGGAGCGGCGCTGGGGTTGGAGGAGGAAAACACTGCCGCCCCTAGAATTTCTCGCTACGAGAGAGGCGATCGGATGCCGGACAACGAGAGCATGGCAAAGCTGGCGGAGGCCTTGGAGCTGCCCGTCGCCTACTTCCACGCTGTCAGCGAGCCTATGGCAGAGGCGATCTTGTTGATGTCTCAGCTCTCAGCAGACAGACAGGAAGAATTGATCCGGCTGATGAGGATCTTTAGCAAGTCGGAAACTGGACGATGACGCTGGAAGAACCCAATGATGCCCAATGCTTTCACTCACTACTATGCAACGCTTGAGCTATGCTCAGGGAGCGCCATGGAGGCGCCAGAAGCTGTGCAATGAAGCGAGAAGAAGCGTTGGAAGTTGCGGTTAAACTCACAGCAGCGCTGCTGCATTCGGATTCATACGGGCCACGGGGGAATTTGGATCAAGATTCCGAGCTGGCCGTTCGTCTGTTTGAGCAAGTTTTCCGTAAGCTCGAAGACGCTGACATTTGATAGGCGAGGAAAATTGGCTCCGGTCGACAGAAGTTGGCCGGAGCGCTGATTAGGGAGATCTCGTTAGGGATGCTCTGAACACCTGACGGTGCAGAGCATCCTTAGTGGTCATCCGTTTCGCTTGGGGCTGCCGTTTAGTTCTTAGATGCCTAGACGCATTCTTCGAAGAAGCTTGAAAAAGCGCGGCTGGGGCGTGCATCTGGGCTGAGAGGGATGGCAAGGCCTGTCTAATGCCTTCGATCCATGCCCGCCTCCCATCGTCAATTCCGGCTTCTTCAAGCTCTCTGTCGCTCAAGCTGACCGGCAAGCGGCTTGATGTCATATGAGCCCCAGCAGGCCGTAGCGAGGGCCTGACCGCCAGGGGGAAATCCTGCTTGGATCACCTTCTTTCCTCTCTGCTGGACAAACTGGACGGCGGGCACCATATCCGCGTCAGAGGTGACAATTACCGCAGAGTCATAGGAGTCGGTCACTGCAAGTCGTATCACGTCAGTGACCAAGAGGGTGTCGATCCCTTTCTCGGTGGTGCCCCGAAGTTCCTGGCCGCACCCATCGTGAGGGCAATGAGTGATGTCTTCGTGGCAGGTAGTGCACTTTTGCACGGACTTGCGCTTGCGCTCGCGGATGGCCACGTTCACGCCGGGTTGCCGGTTAAGCCACGTATTAGCCCACTTGGCAAACTTCTCACCGGAAGGGTTCGCCGGGTCGTAGGACGTGTAAACATAAACGCCTTGATAGGACAGCAGCTTGGGGTCGACGCTCAGAACAGGGCAGGCGTGATTGGCGAGCAACGGGCCCACAACTTGCCAGTCGATATCACTCTTGTAGCGGGCGGCAAGCTTCTTCTCCTCAGCCATCTTCTTTTCGAAGGTCAGGACGAAGTTCCAGTAATCGATGAACACCGCAATTCTCACGTTACTTCCCTGTTCAGGTATGTGGGGTTGACTTTAGCACTTTTCGTGTCTATAGTGCCGCCAACTTAACCCGTCCACGGTCGCTCCAATGAGCAATTTCAGGCCTGGACCGAAATGATCCCCAAGGGCGGCCATGTGCCGCCCTTGTACTTTTTCTGGCGCTCGGCCACGTCTGGCGTATCAATCTTTCGCTAGCAATGAGGATGGGGATGGCGTTCCAATCAATCCCCCAAGCCGTGGCTGGCCTCAAGGATGCAACTTGCTCGGATCACCCAATTGTTCCGCAAACTGCCCCCTCTGGTATCGCGGCAACTCCACGTTGGGCCGATAGAGCTCCAGGGCGCTGATCTGCTTGCTCCGGGTGACCTGTGGTTTCTTGTGGAGGTAGTGCTTGCGCAACACCTGGACCCGATCCCGGGGATCGGTGCTGTGGCCGGTGACCAGCGCTATCTCCCTCTCCGGGACATCGTTCACATCGAGCTCGGTCGCCAGGGTGTGGCGGAAGGCATGGAGCCCCATTTCTTTGGCGAATGCTGCTCTTAAAGTAGCGGCCAAAGTCCACCACGAACCATTGACCCGCGGCCATTAGGCAAGTGTTAGCCCAGCGCACCGTCAGCGCCCGAAGAGCGCTGGCATGGTTCACGATCCCTATTGTTAGCTAGATCAGAAAATCGGTGGGTGACTTCCCGGCTTGGACCAGCGCCGCCATCCACTTGGGCTGTCTGCCGCGCCCAGTCCAAGTCTCGTTCGGATTGGCCGGGTTGCGATACTTCGGAGCCACCTTGCCCAGTTTGCGGGCCGAAGGGCTTCTCCGGACGTTTGTCTTCTTGGACTTGCTGGGCGCCGCCGCATCAGGAACTCCGTAGAGTTCCTTGATTGTGTAGCCATGATCCTTGACGTATTTGTTGATCTTGGCACGCATGGCAGCAGCCTTCGGGCGTGTCAGGATCTTGGTCTGCTGCTTCTCTGCGGTGCTGATCAAAGAGCGCAACTCTTTGACCGACAATCCCGTCAAATCGATAGGCATTAGAGATTTCCTCAAAATGGACAGCCGTTAGCCTAGTGTGGAACGAGCTTGATTGCCACACGCGCGGTGGCCGGGTGGCCATTATGGGTAGAACTTGCTGGGGTCGGAAAGCTGTGCTGCGAACTGACCTCGCTCATACTTAGGCAGTTCAACGCTAGGCTGGTAACGCTTGATGGTGCGAACCTTCTTTTTTTGAGCCAACGCCGGTTTTTTGTGGAAGTAGGCCTCGTGCAAGACGGCGACACGCTTGTTGGGTGAATGCCCGGTGATCAGTGCGATGACCTCTTCCGGGATGTCCTGGTGATGAAGTTCTGTGGCGATGGTGTGGCGGAATGCATGAAACCCAACACCCTTTCTGAAGCCCAGACGCTTCATGTAGGTGCTGAACTGGTTGAGTGCCGCTTGGCTGTAGCGAGCGTTTGAGTCGCCCGTTTTGCGGTTGACGCCCGCCGAGAGGTGAGGGAAAAGCCTGGGATGGCCGCACTCCCGAATGTCCTCCACGAAGTCCAAGAAACCAGCGTCGATGAGCTGCTGTGCGATGGGCACGTCCCGAATGGCGGACCTGCCTTTCAAGCGTTGTCGGCTTCTGCCTCGGTTCTTATGCGCTAGGTCTGGATCGATCGTGACTCGAATGCGGAGCCACCACATGCCCGCCTCCTGAACGATGTCCGCAACCTTCAATTGCGCGACTTCGTTGATGCGTGCTCCCGTGTAGAGGCCGATCATGGGCATCCACCATCGATGCGGATGGCTCTTTGCCCACGGAACAAAGGTCTCCGGTGCGAAGATTTTCTGCAGGTCTGACTCGTCGAACAGGCGCTCCGCCTTGTCTGCGTCTTCGGCCAAGTCTTCCTTGAACTTCTTGAAGGGCGCCATGGGGGAGGCCGGAATCGCGTTGGCCTCGACTAGGCCTTTGAAAAAGGTGGAAAGGAAGCGGCGATGCTTCTCAAGCGTCTTGGGCGCCAGCGGAGGAACGGCCAGTTCCTTGCCCAGCGCGACTGCCTGGTCATACGTGTAGCCGCGATACTTGGGGTCAGAGAGAAGCAGCGGCGGAGCCCACCGCAGCAATTCCCAGAGGCGATAGATATGGGCATGGTCGATGCGGGAGACGGGGATGTCGCCACACGCCATCTTGAGCAAGGTGAGCGTGCGGAAGGTGGAGCCTGTCGTGTCCTTCGCCAAGCCTCGGTCATCGCGGGACCTAACGTAATCCGCTATCTCCACTGAAAGAAGACGAGGGGCGGATGCGACAGGCAGCGGGACAGGGTATTGGGTGCAGCCATTGGCCCGGCGGCTGCGACGTTGGCGGTCGTCGGCCCGGTCAAGCATTTCTTGAGCGTGGATGGCAGCCTCTCGGCCGGTGATGTTCAATTCCTCGATGCGAAGATTGCCTACCTGGATGCCCCTGAGCTGGAGAGTGCCCATGGGGTGGAGTAGGTATTGGTGGAGGTGTTCTAAAGCGGGGGAGGGCATTGCTTGGCTTCCATCGGAACGATGGAAGTACCAATAGAACAGGTCCCAAAATGGTCAATACAAAATCGGGATCAATCTGAACGCCGTAAGTGTTGCGCAACGCCACGACCAGCTCAAGGAAGTGTCACATTTGTACCGGGCTGGTTTGCGCTACCATAATTAGTAAAAACAATGAGTTGGCGATTGGTCCATCCGAAAACTCAAGAGTCATTTTGGTACTGTTTAATGGGATTAAGCTAACAAAGTCTTGCTGTAAAGATGAACGGAAGATAAATGTATGCTTTTTCTTGTTAGTTTTAATGATGAGAGGGCTGCTCAATCCGAAAGAATCTAGTGATTAAGCGTCAGGAAGTCGGCCATCATCTCTTCAAGTTTTGCGATGTCGCGATGTAGCTCCTTGCGGATGCGGGAGGCATCGGCACCTGCTGCACGGCGCTCCTCCCGTTCGATGTCCGTAGTGGGGTGCGGCGAGTCATGAATGACATTGTTAGCTTCCCATAAATCCACCAGCGGCACGTAGATATGATCCCACACGAAATCGTGGACGGGTTTGCCAAATAGCCACCTTAGCTCCTTGAGACTGTCGGCAACCCTTTGTTCAGCGTTCTCCTTCGGACGAGCATTGAAGGCGTATTGAGCACTCTCGCGCAGGGCTTCGTATGCCTTCAGTCGACGATCAAAGAGTTCGTGCTTGAGCTTGTTCCTCGCCGTTTCCGCCTGTTGCTGTGCGGTGCGCCATTGGCGGTATGCAATGTAGACAACCGCGCACGCCACGGCCAGTTGGCCCAACCCTGTGAGCAGCTTGATCGCCAGGTCAGCACTCTCAAAGTTCATATCGACCATTATTGTATGCATCCATTGTTGGCAGGGTCTGAGGATCTTGTTAAGGTTCTTCCGCGCGGGCGGGTCCGCGCTGAAAATCACGGAACGAGTTGATGGACTACAGAAAAGTTGACTTTCGCCAAGTTTCGGTGGAACACGTTTATCGTTGTGCTGCCGATGATCTCTATCAGGCTGCACACAAGGTAAGGGGTGAGGCTCATCTGAAACTTCAGAATACGCCTTCAAATGTTGTTTCCGAGGTGTTTGAAGGCCAAGTGGCGGAGGCGGCGTTCGATGAAATGCGGAGCGTCAGAAGTGCCTACATGATGCTATACGCCTGTGAAAACCAGTTGCGGAGCAACGTTCCCTGGGCGAGCGCTACAGGCAATGGGGCTTTTCAGTGGTCAACGGCCGGGCGGGAGATCGTGGTGGCCATAAAGGCGATTCAAAGTGCTTACTCCAAGCTTCTAGACGCCGCCATGCTTTTTCCTGGAAGCGAGGGTCAGAAGCGGGACGAATATTGGAGTCTCCTTACTGATCCAAACAATCCGGTAGAGCAACAGATGGTTGATGCACTGTTGGTGCTGAAGCGATGCCCGTAGATACGAATATCAAGGCGTACTTGGCTGAAGTTTTCTCCGCAGCTGACTCAACTCGCCAACAAGCGCCTCGATGGGAAAGCCTTGCCGCGAACTAGAGAGCATTCGCGGCAAGGCAGGCTTAACGGGGGTCAGCGAAGGGCTTGGGCAAGCTTTCGCATGGGGATGATGCGTTCATCATCAGTGAACACAGGGAACTGAGAGACCACGAAGTGCTTGACGGTCTGAGCGCCAGTGGCTCTCCGAAGTAGTTCCTCGCGGCCTTCCTCTTTTACCAAAGCCTTCTTGAAGTAACTTACGATTCGACGATTATTACGGACGAACTGGCGAAGGTTGGTCTCCATAAGGTTTCTATCCAGAAGCGCATTTTTGCATTGGAAGTTGTAGACCGTTCCGGCCCGCTTTGCCACGACATCGAATTCCTTGCGATCAATGCGCTTGATGTCCAGCACCTCAAACCCAAGAGCTGGCAGCTCGCTCTTAAGTGAGTCTTCGAAGATGAATCCTGACTTGATCTGGTAGCGGCGGTTGCGCTCCAATAGGTGGTCACGGACCCGATACCCAAATCGAAGCAGCATCATTAGGTCGGAGTAGAAGACATTTCCGTGCTGGGAAAATGCGGCATAAGATCCATGAAGGGGGTGCCCTGCTGCCGGGCTGTATACCACTCTTCGCTGCCAAGGGGCGTGCTTATAGCGGATCAGTATTGCGTTGAACGCATCGTCAGGGATCCGCAAGTAGTAATCATCCTTGGCGTAAGCCATCACCTCTTCGGCAAAGCGACGCAGATCTGAAAATCCCTGCCTGGCTAAATCATAGGGCGCGTAGCTGGTCTCAATCGTTAGCAGTTGGTGGCGCAGTTCTGGCACGGAAGTAATCTTGCGCCGATCATACGTGCTTTCTGCAGCCAATGCGGGTTCGATGGCGGTGATGGCCATGCGTTCCGCGTCGAGGTATTGGTCGTCCAAAAGTGTTTCTGACCGTGGATCTGTATCCAAGAGGCCATGTCCATCTGTCTGGCAGCGATAGTCCGGGAACACCGCGAGCATCGTGAGCTTCTGGTGCAAGCTCGTCAGGCCGGCAACAAACGATCGTTCGATCGTATGGAAGGTTAGATAGTAGAGGTCATTAAGGGACAACTTTGTCTCGCCACGTGCGAGGTCGGCAATGGCGTACACCAGGGTATTGAGGTGGTGTCGTCTGGATTTGAGGAAGTTGGCCAGGTCAGCATAAGTCTCCAGGTTGGAGAATTTTCCGTCGCAATCGGTGTGGTAAGACGTTAGGAAGCCCCTGAGGGTGGTGGTGTGCGCGAGTAGTTCGGCGACACGACTAGAAACGCCTGGCGCAAAATTCTCATCCAGTGTCTTCAATAGTGCGTGGTGATTCTGGCCGATGCTTTGCTCTAGCGCTGCTTCTAGGTCCGGCTCACGTTGTGCCGCCAGTTCTATGTTGATCAGCTCCTCGATGCCGCGCTTGATGTGCTGAAGAGAAGCTAGCGTGGTAGGCCCATGTAGATGCGTGAGCTTGTCGATCGTGTCCCGGGTGCCTAGGTCCACCTGCTCTTCGAGAACGTCCTTAAGCGTCTGGCCTGAAATCCATTTGGTTGCTGAGATCATGCGTTGTAGCTCCGTATGTTGTGGCTGGCTGGCTAAAATATGATTAGATCGCGCTTTTAGCGGACAAGTGAGGTGGGCGTCAGAAATCAACTCAGTCAAAGGTCTCGTTAGGCTGTATCTTGGCCTGATCGATTAGCGCATGAACCTCGCTCGCAAACCTACGAACCTGTTCAGCCAAATCGTGGACCTGACCATTGCTGATAGGGATAGGTTCTCCATCGACAGTGTGTCCAGATCGGTGGATCACGTCATGGCGGATCTTCGTCGGTTCCTCGAATATCTGGAAACTGGGGGCTTTGATTCCCAGTCCAAGTTCCAAGAATCTCTCCGCGTCATCCCAGCGGTGCCATGTCATGTGTTGCATATGAGCCCTGACTTGCTTTTCAAGGCTGGTGAATTGGCCAAAGATGTCTCCCAGCCTGATCTTTCGTTCTCTAAAGTCAGGATGAGTCTCGATGAGGCTACGAACGGTTTCTTGGTCGTTCTGAATCCAATACGCCATCGTCTCCCACAAGAACGTTTCAAGGGCCGATACGACGCCGGCGTAGGCGAGGCTGCGCGCCATGTCCACGGCATGGCTGGCGCCCTGAAGGGAGAGCACAGCCATTAATGCCTCCAGGCGTTCCTCGAGCCTCTGGAGCGGGACATCCTTGTCGTGCACGATGAGGTCTTGCTCCTCGTCGTAATAGATGACGTCGGTTGGGGCCCATTCCCAGACCCCGTCGACTTCCTCTACATGCTCAGCGACGAACGTGATCACTTCGTCGGGAACGAGCCCGGAGAAGCGCTCTTCAAGCTCTTCCTTGGCATCGTAGGGGCCACCGTGGACCCAGATATAGCCACCTTCCGAGCTCATGTATGGCGTTTCATGCGCTGGATCTTGGAATCTTGCTTGGAACCACTCTAGTAGCGCTGCCGCCTGCTCTGCTGGTGTTGCACCTTCGAGCCACTCATTGTTGATCTCGCTGGTCCCGGCATCGGTGTAGGCCGATGAAGGAAGTTCGGGCCATTCGTCCATGTCTTCAAGTGGCGCGTCTGTATTCACGATGCTGCTCTCCTTATTTGCGCGATTGGTAGTTGTCTGCCTTAGATCCGCGCGCCTCGGGACATGCGAAGCCGGTCCATTCATCGCTTGACAAAGCCGGTATTGGCGATAGCTTCTCGGAAAATAGGAGGGCTTATGGTTCCCGAAGACTACATGGCGTATGTCTGCCGGACTGAAATTGATCAGACACACCGAGAAGTATTGGCGAGGCTGGCATTGAATCAGCTATTCGACGCTGATCGATACCGTGTTCGCCTTAAGGAAGTCATGTCGCTACCTTTCGAGCAGCGTATGCGTGCGCGATCGTTCATCGAGTATTGCGCGATACACCCTTCTCTCCGTTTCAGCTATTCGCTGATCGACGTCCGGGAATGTCTCGTTTGCTTAGAGGTGAATGATGTCTCCCACTGAGTTCATCCGGTTCATAGAAAACGCTGAAAACCAAAAGAAGTTGATGGCACGAATTCTTCTGTCGGTATGTGGATACAGCGTTCAGTTCCCTGTGGACGTCGCTGAGCTTGCGCGATTGAGTCCATTAAATAGAGCAGCGGTCAACGGTCTGCTGAGCTGGGTAGAGTGGAACCCCGGTGCTCGACTTGGAGAGATGAGGGCCCGAGGCGTGGCGGCTAGGATCGGAACAGAGCTCAGCATTATGGATGGGGATTAGGCAGGTTTCTGTCGCGCTCCGGTGTAGACTCCTTCGGGAGTGGCCTTAAGCTTTGGAGGCGGAGGAGTGCGTCCGATACACTTAGGATTTTTCCCAAGAGAACGCCGGAGTAGATCACTCGGCATTCGTTTGAGGTCAGATTTGGACTCATACCAAGTTTTTTGCAGATATCTTTCCATAGTTCAATCTTTTCGGAAAAATACCTTGACTTGGCCGTTTCTTTGAGGAGTTCGACACCATCTCGACCTTCCATGAGCGCTTTTGCAATCGCGAGATGCTCTTCCCTAATCTTGTCATTATCCCAGTCATCTAGGCCTGGGCCGATCAAAAACTCAAGGATGCCAATGGCGATGGCATCAGCCGGCAGTCCCCATTCGCAATACCTCTTTGCGTATCCATATGCAACATGCGAAATGGGCATGGGAATCATTGCAATGACGCGCTTTAAACAATCGCAGGCTCGGTCACTCATACGATGGTTCTCCTGCTTGGGTTGGCGATTTCGTTGGACGATCGGTAATCTAGGTTGAAAGGATCGGTGTGTGTTAGCGGTGCGACGCTGTTGCCGACGACTCAGCGCAGTCCCAGGGTCCGGTTGAGCGACGATGAGGACTTGGTGGATTCGCCCTGCTGAGAGTTGAAAACACCTTTGACATGCAGGTCCCGCAGGAAGCGCGTCTCCTTGGTGTTGATCAGATCAGGGTTCTTCTCTATCGCTGCCGAGATCAGCCAACGTTCTAGAAAGGACAGTGACTTAAGCTTTCGGGAAGGGCGCTTCCGGAACTTTCCGCTGGGCGTCCGTGCTGGGATTAGGAAGAGGACTGGAACACCTGCGCCTTCCTCTCCAAGGATGTGGTTGTAGTTTGTGATGTTGCTTGGGTTCAATGCTTCCCCGAGCAGTGTCGTTTTGCAGGCTTGGCCCACATACCAAGGCGTGATTCCTCCGCCCGCCCGCTTGCCGAAGACATAACAGCCGCAGGCCCCTGAAAGGCCTTCCTCCCACTCCTCGATTTCTGCCTTAAGGATCTTTGCCGACTCCTTGGTGATGATCTTCTTGCTGCCATGCCGAGCGATTTCGAAAGGTCCCGCGACGTCAAAGTTCATTGCTTATCCGAGTGTTGAGACAGGGTGGACGGGATTACAGCTGTATAGCCCCATGCTTCCGGGCTAGATACCGGCATAGGACGCCAGAAAGGCCGACCATTAGCTCGGCTTCCTCAAATGTGGGCTCTTTGCCTTCCAGCAGGTGCCGGCCCGTGTTGGAGGAGTAGCCCCACATCTTGGCGACAACATCGCCCAGCGGGGCGGGGAACAAGTCTCGGTTCCTCTTCACCACATCGCCCAATGTGTCCTCTGTCATTGCACAGTCCCTGGAGATGCACTCCAAAGCCGCCAGTGCGTGCTGTATGGCACCGGTGATGTCTGGGTTTGGGCGTCTGGAAAGGTCTTGCAAGGCTTCATGGAGCTGTTTGGCGGTGGTCTGCTTGCCGGCGCTCCAGAGCTTGTCCCTGCCTTCTCGGACCGCCTGCTCGAACACCTCAGAGCCGCGCATAGTGATCTCAACGCCAATCAGCTGCCAGCCAATACCTGCCTTTCGGAAGACCTTGTTCACAGAGTCGGCGAACACGTCGAGCGGAGACCGGTCTCCGAATCGTCCGGGTCGCCGCTGGAGTGCCTGGGCAAGATGCTCGATCACCTCATAGACCTCAAACCAGTGGCAGTTCTCTAGCAGCCGGTTTGTTTCATCGATGACGTTGGGATCGCTCCAGTTGTTTGGGTCAGTTGGCTCTGAAAGCGCCTCGCAGACAATCTGGCGCATTTCTTTAGGCTTGAGTCCGGCCCTACCAGCAGCCACGCTCACCGATCCCCTAAGCACATCCGGTGCATCTTCACGGATGGTAATGTCCGGCTCTGGCGCGGTGTAGCCAAAACGTTCAGAAAAAGGCTTCATAGCAATCCCTGCTGAGCTTTTGCTTCAAGGTCTGAGTCTACGATTTGCAGCAGCTTTGTGAAAGGCGCCTAGCTGGTGTTGCGTGGCGTAGCTACGGCTCCTGGAGAGATGTGGAGGAGGGGCTGAAGGAGTAGCGCGTCTAGAGTTGCGGCAAGGGGGGGGCGCTCGCAGTGTGTGATCTCAGGCTGTGAGAGCTCCCCACTACACAATCCAAGGCACCTCACAGCTGTCGTATTGGCTGCTGGGTGCTAACCTTCTCCATGCCCAAGACCAAGGTGCATCTACGCCTGGATCTTCATCGCCATGTTTCAGCTATCTATATGAATCTACAGAACATTGTCTCGATCTCCGATGCCGGCCAGCCGTTGCTGCAGCGCTACTACGCTTGCAAGGCCATGGCTCGGGGGTTCGCCGAGTCCAAGAAGACCGACAAGACCCGCTTGTCCCATGGGCGAGCCTTCTGTGCTGCGGTGATCGAGGCCTACTGGGCAGAGTTGGCTTCTCGCCAAAAGACAGCCATCAAGCCAAGGGCCTGCCCGATTGCCTTGCCTAAGCTGCCAGTCGACGTGGAGCGCGTGGCGGAATCCATCGGGCGATTGATTGTGGAGTTCCCACCGGAAGACGCTGGTTACCTGATTGGGTCCATCTATACGGTGACACTGCCTCCAGCCTTGCGGTCAGAGATGGGGGCCTTCTACACGCCTCCTCCGCTCGTTGCCCGCCTGCTGGATTTGGCAGAAGAAGCTGGGTTCGACTTCGCGCATGGACGTGTAATCGACCCCGCATGCGGAGGTGGTGCCTTCCTCGCCCCCGTGGCACTTCGGATGATCGCCCGTTCGCAGGGCGCTTCGGCGGACTGGCTTGTCAAGAGCTTGGGCAATCGCCTCCAGGGTGTGGAACTAGACCCATTTGCTGCTTGGATGACCCGTGTTCTTCTTGAGGCAGCTGTCATGCCGCTGTGCGTGTCTGCAAAGCGCAGGCTTGCGGATGTTGTGCTCGTGGGGGATGCGTTGCGGCCCCGCGACCTTGGGGGGTTTGATCTCGTCATTGGTAATCCTCCGTATGGGCGACTGAAGCTCTCGGAGGAGATGCGTGAGCATTACGCACGCTCCCTCTATGGGCATGCCAACCTCTATGGATTGTTTACTGATCTGGCATTGAGGCTGGTGAAGCCGGGGGGAGTTATCGCTTATTTGACTCCAACGTCTTTCCTGGGGGGGCAATACTTCAAAGCCCTTCGTAGTCTCATGACTCAGGAGGCGCGGCCGGTTGCCTTTGACTTCGTAGCGGACAGAGAGGGCGTCTTCGACGATGTCTTGCAGGAGACGCTGTTGACCACGTATAGCCGGACTAAGACCCTTGGAACTGCGTCCGTCTCGGTGCTCATTCCCCAAGGTCTTAATGCTGCCAAGGTGGAGCGCCTTGGCAAGGTGGATGTGAGCCCGTCAGGAGCTCCTTGGATTTTGCCGAGGAATGCCCAGGATGCGTCGCTCTTGGCTGCCTTGGCTGCGATGCCGAATCGCTTGAGGGATCTCGGCTATTCCGTAGCTACGGGTCCTCTTGTGTGGAATCGCCACAAGGATCAACTTCGTGCTCGTGCAGGCAAGGGTATTTTGCCGCTGATCTGGGCAGAGTCTGTAACCAGTCAAGGCTTCAGCTTTAGCGCAGAGCGACGAAACCATGTGCCTTTCATTGAGGTTGGCCGAGAGCAGCGGCATCTTGTAACCAATAGGCCTTGCGTGTTGCTTCAGCGAACCACATCCAAGGAGCAGGAGCGCCGTCTGCTGGCGGCAGTTCTGCCTCAGGAGTTCCTGGACAGATCCCAAGGCGTGGTGGTGGAAAATCATCTGAACGTAGTTCAGTGCCTGGAAGAGTCCGTGGAACCGATCTCAACTGCTGCCATCGCTGCATTGCTCAACAGCGCGGTGGTCGACCGGGCTTTCCGCTGCATCAGCGGTAGCGTTGCCGTGTCTGCCTATGAGCTCAATGCGGTGCCGATGCCTAGTCTGACGAACATGCGGCGTATCGAATTCTTGGTGGGCAACGGTGCAAGCAAGGCCACGATTGATAGGGAAATTTCCAAATGCTATGGAGTCGAATGAAGTGAGCTTGCCCCAGGTTCCCTCTTTGGATCTCATCCGAGACCGATTGCCGCTCATCTTTCCAGAGGGCATAGAACATCGTAGCTACGCGACCCGTGAAGTCGCGGCAAGGGTTGTCTACACCATGTTCTATGTCGCGGCTGTGGAGGGTGCGGATGCGTGGTTACGTCCCAGCCAAGTTACGGACATGTCGGTGACGCAGGCAGACTTACTGGATGACGAGAGTCGCGTCGAATGGACTAAGAAATCGCTGTCGAGCCAGAAGGAGCGAGACCCACAGCCTTGGTACGCCAACAATTCTCGTGAGCAAGTCCGCGACGAAACCATTCGCGCAGCCTTCGTTCCCATGGGGGCTGTGGTCGAGCGGGCAGGGCTGGCTCCCACGTCGCCTAAGCCGCGGTATGCGCTTGCCGCTGACTTTGCGGAGCTCTTTTCCGTTGAACTGAAGGAAGACGAGCTGGCTGAGAGGATCAAGTCTTGGCAGGCTAAACATCTTTCGAAGGCCGCCCTCGCACGCGTTCATTTGGTGAGGCATGGCGTTGCGGCGGCTGCAGATGCTGTGTCCGTCACCTTCCCTGGGCAGAAGGAAGTCAGGTCGCTTAAGCCTGGGCCTTCCAGCATCATCTCCAAAGCCGTGATCGAGGTATTTGCCCCTAAGTTCCTGAAGCAGCCGGCAGTGTTATGGATCAGTGAGTCGGGCAACAAGGTCGTTGCTCGGGACGATGCGTTAATGAAGGCGCTTGGGCTAAAGATTGACCCCTCGAAGATGCTTCCCGACATCATCTTGGTGGACATGGCCCCTAGTTCTTCCGACTCGGTGGACCTGCTGGTTGTCTTCGTTGAGGTTGTTGCAACGGATGGTCCTATCACCCACGAGCGCAAAGTCGCGCTAAAGTCGCTGGCGTTGGAAGCTGGGTTTAGCGAGAAGGGTCTGGCGTTCCTCACCGCCTACCATGATCGAGGAACTTCTGTGTTCAGGAAAGGCGTATCGCAGCTTGCCTGGGGGTCATATGCCTGGTGCGCGTCTGAGCCAAACAACCTGATCGAGTTCCGCGATGGTGAACCGTGGAAGCTGGCTGACAGGGAAGGATGATCTCGAATGCAGGGTTTAAGGCATCTAAAGTGGATCGGCGTAACTGAAGCGCAAGAGGCTCAAGCGAAGCGCATCCGCCACGACCGTGATCGTCGCTATGTGAATCTCTATCGCGAGGAAGCTAGCGACGAACGATGGGTCGGTGACCTAGGGGAGATTGTCTTTGACGGTTGGAGTCGCGATCTAGTTGAGGGTCAGCTGGAGTGGATTCGAGACGACGCAGCGGGCAAGGCAGATTTCATTTCCAGTCGCGGCACTAGCATTGGCGTGAAGACTGTTAAGAGGAAAGGGCCGCCTAGGCTCACCTACACCGCGCAGATCAGCGCCAAGCACGCTGACGAACCTGTCGATCAGTTCTTCTTCATGAGCTATGAGATTGCCGCAAGGAAGATGTGGCTGTTGGGTGGGATTGATCGCAACGGGTTTTTAGACGGGGCGCGTTACTATAAAGCTGGCGAGGCTGTGCACCAGAATTACGTCATTCGGGCTGGTCACGAGATCTACAACATCGAGATCGGGCTCCTCGTCGATCCAAAGCTCTGGCTGAGATCTGTTGCTTAAATAATGGCAGATACGTGAAGCGGCGGCCAAAGCCGCCGCCTTTCCTCGGAGCGTAGACTTCAGATTACGCGGCGCTTTCCCTCCTTAGAGTGTGCACTCTCCTCGGAAACTTCAGCGCCAATCGTCTCGTTTTGTGCGTCGTTCGCGTCTTGCTGTTTGGCAGCATCGCGGATTACTTCGCAATCCTTCCCCAATTCCTTGAGGACAGGATCGGTCATCTCTTTGACATTCCCTGAGATCTTGACCTTGTCAACAGGATTGGGGGTGCCCGGCTCCCTAAGCGATTCGCATGCTTCGTGAATGTCGTCGAGGGGAGGGAGCTTCCTGAGATCCTTTTCCGCGGCTGCCTCAACCGCTCGGTCAAGCGTTTCAATGTGATCCTGGCGTGTCCTTTCATCGGCACTTTTGTTGCTGGCCACGTTATCTGTCCTTGCTCTTGTTGTAGAAGCCTATGAATTTACTGAATTTTCAAGTCGATTCAATATTTTGGTACATCTTTTTTTCGGAGCAAGAGCGCACTTAGGCGTTCCTGCGGAACGCGTGCGCCAAGGGCTTCGCCCCTAGGACCCCAAGCCTCTGCGAGGCTTGCCAAAAGCAAAAGCTGATCCATAAAGACTCCTGTTTTCAGGAGTTTTTATGGCTATCTTCCACACCTCAATCAAAACCTTCAGCCGCGGCCGCGGGCAGTCGGCCGTCGCTGCGGCGGCCTACCGGGGCGGGCTGCTTCTCATGGACTTGCTCACCGGGCAGCAGCACGACTACCGCCGCCGCAGCGGCGTCGTTGAGAGCTTCTGCCTCGCCCCGCCTGACGCTCCCGCGTGGGCCGTGGACCCCAGAGAGCTCTGGGCAGTCGCAGAGGCTGCAGAGCGGCGGAAAGACTCGACTGTGGCGAGGGAGTTTGAAGTCTCCTTACCCCATGAGCTATCCGAAGAGCAGCGGGCGCACTTGGCGTTTGTCATCGCCGACGCGCTGGTCGATCGTTATGGGTTCGCTGTCCAGGCCAGCATCCATTCGCCTGGGACGCCTGATGGGCTCAATCACCATGTCCATATCCTGGCCACCACGCGCCGCCTCGGACCTGAGGGATTCGGTGAGAAGACCAGGGAGCTGGACGTGGGGCCCTCAGGTAAGGTGCAAGTGCAATGGATTCGGGAAATGGTCGCAGCGGCAACCAACGCGCACTTGGAGGCGGCTGGGCTTACCGACACGATCGACCATCGCAGCCTGGCCGAACAAGCTCGGTCGGCGATAGAGCGGGGGGATGATCTGGCAGCTGCGGCGCTTTCTCGCGAACCGACCCAGCACCTGGGCAAGCGGGCAGCCGCGTTGGCCGGGAAGGGCGTAGCCACCGACAGGGTGAGCACAAACGAAGAAATTGCTCAGGACAACCAGGAGCACTTCGAATACTTGGTGCGCAAAGCCGGGCTGGAAGGAAAGCCCGCCCCAGTGCCTGGCCAAGAGGCCGCGAAGCAAAGTGGGCGAGTGCTCAATGCAGAAACCGCGGGGCTACCTGGGGGGCTGGAGATGCGAGGCGTATCCGGGATCCGGCTGCAGAACCTGCTCCTTTCGTCTCACGGGCATACGCCGGAACCGACGCCCATCAGCCTTGCCGAAAAGATTCTCGATGCACTGCGCGACGTGGACGAGATTTCCCGGGCTAGGGCAGACTTGGCCATGGAGAAGGTTCGCGATGCCTTGAGGTGGGCTCAGCGGCAGCTTTCCTCTCAAGGAGAAACCAGCGAGCTTCGGCAGTGGGTCACCAGAGCTTCGCTCCAGGTTCGTGCCCTTAAGTCCCTCATCATCAGCCGGGCTCGCAGGCTGCTTAACGTGAAGAGTGCAACCAGGCTGCGTCACATGGCCGAGCAGGAGTGGGAACGGTTCAACGCCGATTGTCCGCCGGGGTCGACCAGATACTCGAGGTCGGAGTGGACCCTGCGCCGAGGGCGGCGGCTTTCGGTTCTCGAGAAACATACAGCCGAGCTGAAGGCGGCTCAGGAGCGGGCATCGGAGGGAGAGCTGAATGCCATCGATGCTGAGATCCTTACCAAGGCTGAACTGCTTGCAGCGTTGCCCCATCCCTCACAGGCTGTCGCTCCTACGCTCGCTGAGCCGAAGCAGGTGGCCTCGAGCGTCTTGGGTTCCGTCCCGTCGGTCCCCCGAGGGCCAACGTTCCACTGACCCTGTAAAAAGCAAGCCCCGCGAATGCGGGGCTATTGTTCAATGGGGGCCGGTGCCCACCGATGGTTTTCGAGCCGGCAGTGGTTTCGCTGGCGGAAGGCCGCGAGACGCACGCCAAGCATCGGGTGAAGGGAAGCTCATCGGCACTTGGCTGCGGTCCACGCTCGCCGCTTGCGATACAGTGCTACTCGTAGGAGCGTAGGCAAGGGGCTGACCTCCATGGCCTCCCTGCGATTCGGCGAATCGACGCAACAGTAATCTTGCGACATCCAGCGCATGTTGAACATCCAACTCACGCTCAGCAGCGTTGCGGGTGTTGTTTTCAGGCAACAAGGCTTGAAGAACCTGGCTGGCGATACGAAGTTCGACGTTTGCTGGCATTTGTAATTCATCTGGTGAAGGTTCTTCACATCGAACCACCCAGACGGAAATGCGCAAGCGGATGATGACGCACCGCGTCACACATTTGCTGTTTGTATGCCTTGCCTTAAGCGTCGAGAGTTGCTGCGTTTCAGTCTTGTCTTGCTGGGCTGCTTTCCGGCGCGAGACTGACGGTCCACTGGCCTCCTTCCTGCCGGCGTAGGGTCAGCAGGTCATAGGTCTTCAGCATGCTGAGTAGGCCCGAATGCCCATAGGCATTGGGAGAGAAGGACGGGTCTGTTCGTTTGAGGTATTGGCCCAACGGCCCCAGTCCTACCTCGCCTTCTGAGGTGTCTCCAGCCAGCAGCGTGACCGCTTCCACCACGAACTTGGGACGGCGCTTGGGAAGCGGCTTGGTGTCGACTGCCGCGGGCTCAACTTTGTTGCCCTCTGCTTTGGCCGGTGATGCATTGGGTCGGTCTTCGCAGGGCTCGGCGACTGCTTTGCGCTCCCATTCGAAGAACTGATCGCAAGCGTTTCGCAGGGCCGCTGGCGTCTTGGGCTCGCCGACGATACAGACAGTCGCTCCGCGCTCCCGCAGCTTTCGGCATAGGTAAGCGAAGTCGGAGTCACTGGTCACCAGGCAGAAGGTGTCGGCACGATGATCGAACAACGCCTCTTGAGCATCGAGAGCCAGGGCAATGTCGGAAGTGTTTTTTCCAGAGGCGTATTGGTATTGGAGGCAAGGTGTAAACGCCTGTTGGACGAGCACTTCCTGCCAGCGGTTCGCCAACGTGGCGTGGTTTCCATACCCGCGGCGCAGCACCACGCGCCCGAACTGGGCCACCATCAGCAGGGCGTGCTCCACGATCTCGGGACTGACGTTGTCGCAATCGACCAAAACGGCCACTTTGGTGTCGTGAGGGACTGATCCGTTAGCCATGTTCTTGTCCTTAAGCTGCGATGCGTGCATCCAAGCCGGCGTGTTCCCTCAGCAAGTAGAGCAGACCACCCCCGTCGATCAGCTCAATGGGCTTGTCTTTGGCAAAGTTGAAGGCTTCGGTGCCGTAGCCGCTGGTGCAAACCAAGATGCCCTTGCTGGCGCCTTCGTTGAGCATGGTCCCGTAAAGATCGCGAACCGCGCTGACCCCTACGGTGTCCCGATAGCGCTTGGCCTGTATGACGACCTTCCCGCCCAAGACGGGCCGGGTGTCAAAGGCCACCGCATCCACTCCGCCATCGCGGGAGCTCCGGGTCAGTTTCGTGTCCAGCCCCATCCGACTGAACAGGTTGGAGACGAGTGATTCGAACTCGCTGGGGGTCAGATCCAGAAGGTTGGGGCGCGATTCAAGTCCTGAGAGCACGTCCGATTGCGCGATGAAGCGCTTGTCGACCATGTTGAATTCGACGATTGGTTTGATGGCCTGCAATTCATCGGGCCTGTTTGACACTTGAGCACCCAGGCTGCGCAGGCATGCGACTTTCTCCACGCGTTCGAGCCGCAGCTGAAGGAAGGCGGCCTTCGTTGCGCGGACGGACACCACCGGCACCCGAACCTCTTGGCCGGTGGTGGGATCGTGGGTGTCCACCACGCCATTGAAGGTGACCAGCGCCAATGCGTTTGCTTGATCGGCCTCAAAGGCTTCGTGCAAGGTCCTCAGCGCGATTGAGGCAATGATGTCTTGGTAGAGCGATTTGATGTCGCTGGCCTTGCGCGCCTTGGAGTCGATCGCATCGCGTGTTTTGACGTAGCGATAATCGGCTTCGGTGGGAACGACGCCCACCTCGGGGAGGTCATACTCAATGACCAGTTCTTTGGATGCCTCGGCATAGGCCAGCTTGAACGCCTGAGGGAAGCCCTCGGAGGGGTATTCGGAGCGCGTGAGCACCATGTCGTTGTAGGCCACGACGGCATCAGGCTCGTGAGCCAGGTAGGCGCTCTGAAACTCATCCACTTCAGCGTTTCGGCGACCAACGTCAGCCTCATAGAGCGTGCGTTCGGTCTCGTGTTGGGCCCGTAGATCGGCCAGCCGTTGCTTCTTTTGCGCTTCCGCTCGATGGAACTGTTCGAGAACCTGCTGGTGGGCTTGATGGGCCGCCGCCTGGGCTGCCAAGTGCCGCTTTGCAGCCCCGGGCCAAAAGCGCGTGAAGCCGGTGGGACCCGGAACCTCGACCTCGACCGGCGCCAACCCCGGAACCAAGTCCTTGGGCACCTTGAAGCCGGGATAGGGATCGGTGTGACGCAGGCTGTCGAAGCTGATGGTGTCGTTCACCGACAGGGTGTGAAGAAGCAGGCCCTCCAGTTCCTCCAGCCGGTCTTTGAGCTCGGCGTTGAGGTCGTCTGCTTCCGCCTGTCGGTCTTGGAGATATTCGGCTTTGGCCAAGCGCGCAGCTTCCTTCTCCTGCTTCTCCAGGGCGCGCAGCTCCCGCATCTGTTGCGCAGCAGCCATACGCTCATGGCGCTCCAACTGCCTCAGTTGCGTCGCTTGCATTCGCTGCTGGCGCTTGTTTTCGCGCTGCGCTGCCGCCGCTGCCCGGCCGGCTGCCCGCAGAAACCCTTCTAGGCCGCTCCGTCGTCCCATACATCCCCCTGATGTCGAATATCTAAAGACTAACCTGTCGACGTCCTTCTAACGCGCTTTCTGGGCGTTTGGTCGTTCAAAAGGGCGCGCAGCGCAGGCAGGTTCAAGCCAAAATCCAGCACCGCCAATCCCGGGGTGTTCTTTCCAGGCCCATGCAGCTTCTCGTGGGCGGTGAATTCGCGGCTATACGTCGCGTGGTGCTCGTCGTCCAACTCGTGTCCCACCACCTGGGCTCGGAGCTCGGACGGTACGCCCGCTCCTTGAAGCGACTGAATGACGGTTTTCCGGAGCGAATGGAAGCCGCGCTTGCCAGGCGTCCAGTTCTTGCCCACGGCTTCCAAGTGGCGGCCGAACGCCTTGGTGATCCAATTGCCGGCGCCGTTCTTGGCATCCGGTTTGGCGGCCGGGAACAACCGTTTTGCATCTGCCGCCCGTAATCCCTCAACCCATTCCTTAAATCCAAGCGCCAGCAGATCGGGGTGAACCGGGACGGTTCGGATGCTGGCATCGGATTTGAGCTTCTGATGTTCCCCTTCATCGGACATGTGGATGCAGAGCAATCCCGCCTGCTCGGTGACATCGCTGGGAAGCAGTTGGCCCACTTCTGCGGCGCGAGCGCCGGTGTAAAGACCGATGACCGCCGCCCAGCGGGCTGAAAGCGCCAGTCGCTCGAAGGCGGCTGGCGCAAAGAGGGCTTGGACTTGGTGGGTGTCGTAAGGCTTGAAGCCGAACTTTCGCCGAGCTCGCTTCTCTCGGATGGAGTAGCTGACATGCCCAGCGGCTACATTGTCGCCCCTCGGGTAGTAGCCCGAGGCCATGGCCCACTCGAAGAAGCCGCCCTTGCCTCCAATGTAAGACTGCTTGTTGGTCAGGGTGGGGGTTGAGGCGCCCTCTTCGCGCATGTGCTGATACCAGCGGGCCAAGTCCGTGCGCGTCAGCGTGTGGAGCTTGGTCTTGCTCCCGAGGAAGCCGACCAGTGAAACGATGGCCGTGCGCTTGATCGTCCAGGTCTTGGGCAGCGTGTTGCCCTTGAGCGTGGCCAGCCAAGCGTCGCAGGCGTCTTCGAGGGTGATGGGGGTCAGTTTGGACTTCGGGACTGGTGCCGGGGCGGGGGAGGGGGCGCCGTTGACGGCGTCCAGCAACGGGTCTGCGCCCTGGCGTTGCATTTTCTGGAAAAGCCGCAGGTCTTCCTCGTTGTCGATCTGCCAGCGCTCGGTGACCGTGCCATCGGCGGCGCGGGACCGGTGAAGGATCAATTCCTTCAGGTTGTCGGATTGGGTCAGGCGGGCGATCAGTTCATCGGCCTCGCGCTTGCTCAGCTTGTCCACGCGTTGGTCCCTCAACACACCGAAGGCCTGAGCATAGCCCGCAGCCAGGGCCAGTGCGCGCAGCCTGGCCGTGGGCAGGTCGCGGGTGCGTAGCGTGCGCTTGAAGACGCGTCGGCCAACCACGCCTTGAAGGTCGGTAGGGACGCGTTGCCGGAAAGCCCAAAGGCCGGTGGGAGAGCGGGTGAGGTGATGGGGAATGCGCATCGAGAGATGTGTCCCGATTTGTGTCCCGTCGAGGGTCGCCCCAGAAAAGCAAAAACCCCTGATTTCTCAGGGGTTTGCGTAATCTGGCGGAGAGAGGGGGATTCGAACCCCCGAAGCGCGGTTTAGACGCTTACACACTTTCCAGGCGTGCTCCTTCAACCACTCGGACACCTCTCCGGATCCCTGCCATCGGCAAACGCCTCAGCAGGGGCGCAGATTCTAGCGGGCGGCGCGGCAGGACACAAGCACCCATTCAGGGCGCGTCGCAGGCGGAGGGGGATGGACAGGCGTGGCACAATGGAGCATCCGATGGAAGACGGTGGCCTGATGTCCTATCTCGTCCTTGCCCGCAAGTGGCGTCCGAAGCGTTTTGCCGAGCTGGTGGGCCAGGAACACGTGGTCCGTGCGCTCAGCAATGCGCTGGACAGTGGCCGGGTCCACCACGCGTTCCTGTTCACCGGTACCCGCGGTGTGGGCAAGACCACCATCGCGCGCATCTTCGCCAAGTCGCTGAACTGCGAGCAGGGCACCAGTGCCGATCCGTGCGGCCAGTGCCCGGCCTGCCTGGACATCGATGCCGGTCGCTACATCGACCTGCTGGAGATCGACGCCGCGTCCAACACCGGCGTGGATGACGTCCGCGAGGTGATCGAGAACGCGCAGTACATGCCCTCGCGCGGCAAGTACAAGGTCTACCTGATCGACGAAGTGCACATGCTCTCGAAGGCGGCGTTCAACGCGCTGCTGAAGACGCTGGAAGAGCCGCCGGAGCACGTCAAGTTCCTGCTGGCCACCACCGATCCGCAGAAGCTGCCGGTCACCGTGCTCAGCCGCTGCCTGCAGTTCAACCTCAAGCGCCTGGATGAGGACCAGATCCAGGGCCAGATGACCCGCATCCTGGCGGCCGAGGAAATCGAAGCCGACGGCAGTGCCATCGTGCAGCTGGCCAAGGCCGCCGACGGCAGTTTGCGCGACGGTCTGTCGCTGCTGGACCAGGCCATCGCCTACGCCGGTGGTGCGCTGCGCGACGATGTGGTGCGCACCATGCTGGGGACCGTCGATCGCACCCAGGTGGCAGCGATGCTCGATGCCCTCGCCGAAGGTGACGGGTCGCGCCTGTTGCAGGTGGTGGCGGCACTGGCGGAATTCTCGCCCGACTGGAGTGGCGTGCTGGAGGCCTTGGCCGAAGGCCTGCATCGCATCCAGGTGCAGCAGCTGGTACCGGGTGTTGCCGCCGCGGCTGAAGGCCTGGACGCGGCAGCGTTCGCCGGGCGGCTGCGTCCGGAGGTGGTGCAGCTCTGGTATCAGATGGCCCTGAACGGCCGTCGCGACCTGTCGCTGGCGCCGAGCCCGCGCGCGGGCTTTGAAATGGCCGTGCTGCGCATGCTGGCGTTCCGCCCGGCAGCGTCGGTGCCGCCGGTGCCGCGTTCGGTGGATGCCGCCGGGGGGGCGATGCCCGGTGGTGGGGCGGGTGCTGGCAGCCAGGAAACGGCCCCGGTGGCCGCCGCTGCCGCGATCCCGGCCCGCGTGCCTGCGCAGGCCGCCCCACGCGAACCCGACCCGGAGCCAGAGCCGGCGCCCGAACCCGAACCTGATCCGGCGCCTGAGCCGAAGCCGGTTCCGGTCGAAGAACCGGTGTCGCCGCCGCCGGTCAAGGCCGACGGCATCCCGGTGCCGGTGGCCGTCGATGATCTTCCGCCGTGGGCCACGGACGAGGCCGAGGCCCGCGACCAGGCACTGGCTGCGGATGTCGCCACGCCGGACGCGGCCATGGTCGCGCCCTGGCATGAGCCGTCGCCTCCGGTCGCTGCATCAGCCGCGCCCGAGCGTCCGTTCCGTTCCGAGGGCATCGTCATCGCTCCACCTGCGCCCGTCGCGTCGGCGGAGCCGGGCGCGCGGGCTGACATCGGCGAGCTGGCGACAGCGGAAGACTGGCTGGACCTGGTCGCCAACAGCGGCCTGAGCGGGCCTTCACGGCAGCTTGCGGCCAATGCCGCCTTCATCTCCTGCCGGCAGGGGACCTTGAAACTGGGGCTTTCGCCCGGATTTGAGTACCTGCGCTCGGAACGCGCGCTGGCCGCTCTTGGCGAAATGCTGGAAAAGGCCTTGGGGCACGCGCTGAAGATCGTGGTCGAGACCGTGGAAACCGAACACGTTCCGGCCGAGACCCTGCACCAGCGCGCCGATCGCCAGCGCGGCGAGCGGCAACAGGTGGCAGAGGCTGTTTTCATGGACGATCCGGAAGTGCAGGTGCTGATCCAGCAACACGGCGCCCGGGTCGTTTCCGATTCCATCCGTTCTTTTGACGAGTAAGACACTATGCGCGGCAACATCGCCCAACTGATGCAGCAGGCCCAGAAGATGCAGGAGAACCTGCAGAAGGCCCAGGAAGAAATCGCCAGGATCGAAGTGACCGGCAGTGCCGGCGGTGGCATGGTCAGCGTGACGCTGACCGGTGCCAAGGAGTGCCGCAAGGTGCGCATCGACCCGTCGCTGGCCAGTGACCCGGAGATGCTGGAAGACCTGATCGCCGCGGCGTTCAACGATGCCTCCAACAAGATCGATGCCGAATCGAAGTCGAAGATGGGCTCGGCTACCGCCGGCATGCAGCTTCCGCCGGGCATGAAGCTGCCGTTCTGATCGTCGGCGCGGTGCCCGCGTTGCCGGGTGCCGCGCACACCCATAAAGCCAGAAGCTGCCGTGTCCGCACCCCTGCTTGAACAATTGATCGATGCGCTGCGGGTGCTGCCTGGCGTGGGCCAGAAGACCGCGCAGCGCATGGCCTACCACCTGCTGGAACGCGAACGCGACGGCGGCCAGCGCCTGGCCGAGGTGTTGGCGCTGGCCGTAGAGCGCATCGGCCACTGCGCGCAGTGCCGCGATTTCAGTGAAACCGAACTGTGCCCGACCTGCGCCAACGGCAGCCGCGAGCGCAGCCAGCTGTGCGTGGTGGAATCGCCCGCCGACCGCCTTGCCATCGAGAATGCCACCGGCTTCCGGGGTGTCTACTTCGTGCTGCAGGGGCGTCTGTCGCCGCTCGACGGCATCGGTCCGCGCGACCTGGGCCTGGAGCAGCTGGAGCAGCGCCTTGGCGAAGGCGAAGTGCAGGAGCTGATCATCGCCACCAGCGCCACCGTCGAGGGAGAGGCCACCGCGCATTATCTGGCGCAGCTGGCGCGGGCCCGCCAGGTCCGGCCGAGCCGGTTGGCGCAGGGGCTGCCGCTGGGGGGCGAACTGGAATACGTGGATCGCGGCACGCTGTCGCACGCGTTCGGCACCCGCAGCGAATTCCGCGATTGACGGCCTGGCCCTTTGAAGGGCGGGGGTTGCCTACAATGCAGGCGACATTTCACCGAGGCCGACCATGAGCAACGAAACCCTTTTCAGCAGGATCATCCGTCGCGAGATTCCGGCCAGCATCGTCTATGAAGACGAAGACGTGCTGGGCTTCAAGGACATCGCGCCGCAGGCGCCGGTGCACGTGCTGTTCATTCCGAAGAATGAAATCATTCCGACCCTGGACGACCTGCAGCCTTCGCAGGCGCACCTGATCGGCAAGCTGGCCCTGGCGGCGGCCGACTATGCGCGCCGCGAGGGCTTTGCCGAGCAGGGCTACCGCATCGTGATGAACTGCCGCGAGGATGCAGGGCAGACCGTGTTCCACATCCACATGCATCTGCTGGCCGGCGCGCCGCTGGGCCATTTCGGCGCGCCGGGGAAGTAAGCGCCCGCCGGCGCGATGCCGTGCAAGCAGAAGGCCGCCCGGTGGGCGGCCTTCTGCGTCATGCGTACCGGAGGGGGGTTACCACCAGCCCCAGCGGCCGTAGCCCCAGTACGGGCCATACGGGCCCGGGCCCCAGGGGCCATAGGGGTAGGGCACGACGTCGACCTGTCGCTGCTCCGGCCACAGGTAGATCACATCGGCCGACAGCTTCGGCAGGCGATAGTCGTACTCGCCGATGCGGGTGTTCTGGTAGCCATCGATCTTGCCGATGAAGGTCACGTCACGGCCGGGCTCAAACACCGCCGGATCGTAGAAGCCGGAGCGGCAGGCGATGAAGCGGCCGTCGCTGGCATCGGACGAGGTGGTGTTCGGCCGGCCGGAGGCGTTGAGCGGGCGCGAGATCATCTGGAAGCAGGTCTCGCCCTGGCCGGGCTTGGTTTCGATGATGCGGCCACCCCAGCGCACGGGCGTGCCGACCTGCTGGGTGGCGACTGAATCGCGCGGGGAGACCATGCTGAACTGTCCCTGCAGCGGCTTTGGGGCCGTGGCGCAGGCCGACAGGGCCAGCGTGGCCACAGCGGTGAGAAGGAACTTGGTGTTCATGGGGAGGCTCCGGAAGTCGGGCGATGCCTGCGCAGGTCCCGCAATAATGAAGCGAGGTCGGTGCAAGTTCCAGCGTAGCGCGCGTCGGCGAAACGCTGGCTGAGTGCCAGCAGGGCCGGATCGGGCCGGCACGCATGGACGCGATGGGCCCAGAGCAGTGCCGGCTCGTGCGGTTCCCGGGCCAGGCCGAGCCGGGCGTAGCGCCGGCCCAGGCGGTGCCAGGCGCGCAGCAGCGGGTCGCGTTCGCGCTCGCCCCGGGCCAGCAGCCATGCCATCCACAGCACGGCTGCCAACGCGGCCATCACGAAGCCTGACAGCAACTGTCCCGGACTGATGTCGTCCAGGCCCAGGGGCTTGAACAGCTGCTGCTGGCGGCGCGCATCGAAGGACAGCACCAGGTCGTTCCAGCCACGGCGCAGCCAGTCGCCCATCTGCCCCAGCTGCAGCCAGCGCTGTTGCAGCGGATTGCCGGCCTCAGCCAGCAGGCGATCGTCGAGGGTGTCCAGGATGCGTTCGGGGGCGACGGCCGCCGTGGGATCGACCCGCACCCAGCCCCGTTGCGGCAGCCAGACCTCGGCCCAGGCGTGGGCATCCATCCGCCGCACGACCCAGTAATCGCCCACCCGGTTGCGCGTGCCGCCGGCGAAGCCGGTCACCACACGGGCCGGAATGCCTGCGTTGCGCATCAGCACCACGAAGGCCGAGCTGAAGTGCTCGCAGAAGCCTGCCTTGTAGCCGAACAGGAATTCATCGATGGGGTCGCGGCCGGCCACGGGCGTGTCCAGCGTGTAGGAGAAATCGGTGGTGATCCACTGCAGTGCGCGACGTACCACGGCCTCATCGTTGCTGCCCGCCTCCTGCCGCCACTGCCGGGCGAGGGTGGCGGTGCGTGGATTGAAGCCGGCCGGCAACTGCAGCGCTGCGCGTCGCAGGTAGGGGGGGAGCGCGCTGTCGAAGTGCTGCGGCGGCGCCGAGTGCAGGCGCCACCGGCTCAGCGCCGACAGCGTGCGGTCGCTGAGCAGGCTCATGTCCGCATCCAGCGTGCTGCCTTCCGGCGCACGGGTGGGCAGATCCAGTGCCACCAGCTGGCGGCGGTCGGTCGGTTCGTAGTCGATCTGGTAGTCCCAGCCGCGCGCACCGGCATCGACGATCGCGGGTGGGCGCTGCGTGCGGGCAGGGTCACGGGTCCAGCGTCGGCCATCGAAGTCGGTCAACACCGGTCCTCGCCAGTAGCGCTGGTCCGGCTCGGGTACGGCGCCGAAGAACTGCACCCGCAGCGCAGGTGTGTCGTCGGCCATCAGGTCCAGCCACTGCCCCGGCTCCATGCTGTCGGACAGGCCCGGCGTGCTGACCGCGCGTTCGGGTACGCCCCACAGCGGCGTGGACAGACGCGGAAACAGCCAGAACGACGCCAGCGCCAGTGGCAGGCCCAGCGCCAGCAGCCGGCCTACGCCCTTCAGCTGGCCGCGCAACGGCAAGGCGTCGGCGTGGCCCTCGCCCTGTGCCAGGCGCTGCAGGGCCAGCAGTGCACAAAGGCCGGCCAGCGCCGCCAGCAGCGTGGTCAGCGGGCCCTGGTCCAGCAGGAAAGCGGCGAATGGCGAGAACAGCGCGAAGCCCAGCAGGCTGCGTGCATCGCGCAGGCTGCGCAGCTCGCTGGACTTGATTGCAAGCATCGCGGCGAGCAGTGCGCAGCCGGTATCGCGTCCGGGGCGGACCAGGCCCATCTGCCAGACGATGGCGGCCAGCATGCCCAGCACGAGCAGCAGGCGCACCGGCATCGGCAACACGCGTCGCCACGACAGCGCGGCCGTCAGCAGCGCAGCCAGCGCGATCACCGTGGCCAGCATCGGCGGCAACTGCAGCAGCAACGGCAGCAGCGCAAGCGCAGCGCTGGCCAGGGTCCAGGTGCGGGCGTTGCGGTCGAGCGTGGGCGCGGCGTCAGTCATGCGGCATCAGCGCCAACGCGCGCAGGCAGAGATGGTGATGGCTGGCGCCCTGTCCCGGCCCCAGTGGCGGATGCGAGGGCAGCAGCAGGGTGTAGCGGCGACCTCCGCGTTCGGCCATGTCGATCCAGCGCGCCAAGCGTGCGATGCGCGCTTCGGTCGGCAGTGGCGCCAGCGTGTGCCAGTCCAGCACGACCTCGATGCCGACCGGCTTTTCGTACTCACGGACCAGCAGGCTGTCGCGGCGCGCGGAGTGCTTCCAGGCAATGCTGCGTGGCGCGTCTCCGGCGCGGTAGGGGCGCAGCTGGTGCAGCTCTTCGCCGCTGGCGTGGGCGCGGGTGTGCAATGGATCGTTGCCGCGCTCCGGCAGCGCGGGGGCCAACGCTTCGGCCAGGGGATACACCAGCAATGGCTGTTCCGGCCACACCCATGACCACGCACGGACCAGGCCCAGCGGTTGCGTGGTGGACAGGCGGATGCGCGACAGCTCCCGCCAGCCGCGACGTTCGCTGGGGACGTCCAGCTCCACTTCGCCACGCCCCTGTGCCGGCAGCGAGGTCCAGGCCTGGCTGTCGCCCAGTTGCAGGTGCAGCCCCTGTCGTGGCCGCGGATCACGCAGCGACAGGTCCACGCGCAGCCGCAGCGGCTGGCCGGCAGGCACCGGCTCGGCGGAGATCGCATCGATCTGCACGCCCGACAACTGCAGGTGCGCGGCAATGGCGCTGGCGATTGCCGCCGCCGCCAGCAGCAACGCCAGCAGCAACGCGGGGTTGTTGTTGTAATTCAGCGCACCCAGCAGCATCGCCGACAGCAGCGTGGCGACGAACAGGCCGAAGCGCGTCGGCAGCACGTAGATGCGGTGGCGGTTCAACCGCTGCGGCAGTGCTTCCGGCGCACGCGGGCGTGCCAGCAGCTGCAGCCGCGCCCAGCGCGAGGCCACGCTCAGTCCACCGTGACGGTCTGCAGGATCGCGCGTGCCAGCGCAGGCCCGGAGCTGGACTCGGCTTCGGCCACCAGTCGATGCCCCGCCACCGCCACGAACAGCGTCTGCACGTCTTCGGGAATGACATGGCTGCGGCCGAGCAGCAGCGCATGCGCCCGGGCTGCACGCAGCAGCGCCAGTCCGGCACGAGGCGACAGCCCAACGCGCACGCCTGCATGCTGGCGGCTGCGTGTCAGCAGGGCCTGCACGTAGTCGACCAGCGCGTCGCTGGCGTGGACCTGGCCTACGGCCTCACGCAATGCCCGCACCTGCACTTCGTCCAGTTTCGGCATCGCACGTGCGATCAGGTCGCGGCGATCGGTGCCGCGCAGCAGCTCGCGCTCGGCCTGCGGGCTGGGATAGCCCATCGCCAGCCGCAGCAGGAAACGGTCCAGCTGCGAGTCGGGCAAGGGGAACGTGCCCGACAGGTCCACCGGATTCTGGGTGGCGATCACGAAGAAGGGGTCCGGCAGCGCATGCGTCTGTCCATCCAGTGTCACCTGCTGTTCGGCCATGGCCTCCAGCAGCGCGCTCTGCGTGCGTGGTGGCGCGCGGTTGATTTCATCGGCCAGCAGCACATGGGTGAACACCGGGCCGGGATGGAACTGGAACTGGCGACTGCCTGCCTCATACACCGATACGCCAAGCACATCGGCCGGCAACAGATCCGAGGTGAACTGCACGCGCTGGAAGCCCAGGCCCAGACTGCTGGCCAGCGCGTGGGCCAGCGTGGTCTTGCCGAGGCCGGGCAGGTCCTCGATCAGCAGATGTCCACCGGACAGCAGAGCGACGAAGGCGAGCCGCACTTCCGGAACCTTGCCCAGCACCAGCGCGTTGACCTGATCCTGGGCCTCCCGCAGGGACTGGCGCAGTTGATCGGTTAGCATGCTGGGACTGGGGGACGAAGCTGGCATGATCGTCTCTGATCTGGAATCTCCTCGATTATCCATAGAGCAATGCAGGGCGAACAGCGCGCACGGACGATTTTTCTCTGGTTATGGACGCTGGTCACAGCGGCCAAGCTGGTGGTGGCCGCGCGCCTGCCACTGTTCGTCGATGAAGCGTTCTACTGGCAGGAAGGCCAGCACCTGGCGGCGGCCTATTCCGATCTGCCGGGCCTGACCGCGTGGATGGCGCGGCTGGGCGTGGAGATCGGCGGTCATCACGTGCTGGCCCTGCGCCTGCCGTTCCTGGCGATAGGTGCGTTGCTGCCCTGGCTGGTTTCGCGCATCGCCACGCGCTGGTTCGGTGCCGTGGCCGGTTGGCAGGCAGGCAGCCTTACTCTGCTGATGCCACTGTCGGCCACGCTGGGGCTGCTGGCGGTGCCGGACGTACCCATGGCGCTGGCGGCCGTGCTGTGCCTGCACGCGGGTGCGCGCCTGCTGCACAACGTGGACGCATCATCGGCGATGAAGCTGGCATTGGGCCTGCTGATCGGTGCGCTCAGCCACTATCGCTTCATCGGTGTGATCGGCGTCGGCTTCATCGCGTTGCTGGCGTTGCCGCAGGGCCGGCGCATGCTGGCCGATCCGCGGGTCTGGGTCGCGCTGGCCATCGGTGTACTGGCCTGGTTGCCGTTGCTGGCGTGGAATGCGGACAACCACGATGCCGGGCTGAAGTTCCAGGTGGTCGAGCGCCATCCCTGGGCGTTCGAGTGGGGTGGGCTGTGGTTCCTGGTGATCCAGCCGATGCTGGTCACCCCCATCCTGTGCATCGCGATGTGGAAGGTGGCGCTGGCCGGCACGCGCAGCGGTGGTGGTGCGCGCGTGCAGTGGCGCTACTTCGGGCTGGTGGGCGGCGTATCGACGCTGGGCATCTTCCTGCTGGGGTTCTTCACCGATGTCGAGCGCATCAGTTTCCACTGGCCGCTGCCGGGCTACCTGGCGCTGCTGGTCGCGGTACCGGTGGTGCTCAATGGATGGCCGCGCTGGCTGCGCAGGACAGGGTGGTGGCTGGCAGGGCTGGGCATGGTGCTGGCGTTCGGCTACTACCTGATGGCATCCACGCCGGCACTGCGCGAGCAGATGGCCGGCAGCAAGTACTACCCGCGCAATTTCGCCGGCTGGGAGCCGTTGGCCACGGCGGTCCGCGAGGAACTGCAGCAGATGCCGGAAGGCACGCGTGTCCTGGCCGGCAACTTCAAGGTGGGGGCCGAGCTGGGCTTCCAGCTGGGCGATGGCGATATCGAAGTGTTGCCGCACCCGCTCAACGACAAGCATGGCCGCACGGCGCAGCTGGCGCAGTGGAACCTGGTGCATGCCGGTGAGCGCACCGCGCCCATGCTGCTGGTGCTGTCACCCAGCGACCAGCGGTACCGCGAGCTGCTGGACCGCTATCACGCGGTCTGCGAACAGGTGGGGCCGCTGCCGGCACCACGGATTGTCAGCAGTGACCACGGCTTCCAGCGCTTCCTGCTGTTCCGCCTGCCGGCGCAGCGCGCGCCGGGGCCCTGCGTGACGCCGGCGATGGCGTGGCTGGATGCGCCGTCCAATGGCGAGAAGGTGTCCGGCACGCTGGCGATCCGGGGCTGGGCCTTCAAGGACGGCGTCGGCCTGGCGCGCGTGGAGGTGCTGGTCGATGGCCGTTCGATCGGCGATGCACGCTACGGTCGCGAGTTCGACCTGCGCCCGGCCTGGCCGGACAGCACCGATCCGCAGCATCCGGCCGTGGGCTTCGATGCCAGCCTCGATACCTCCGTGCTGGCACCGGGCAAGCACTGGCTGGGCCTGCGCCTGTACGGCCACGACGGCAGCGTGGAAGCATGGCAGGAGCAGCCGTTCGTGGTGGAGAAGCGCTGAAGGCGCTACCCCGGGGCTCAGGGCACCCGGAATCCGGCCCTGCGCAGCACGCCGCACAGGGCGATCAGGGGCAGGCCGACCAGCGCAGTGGGATCGCGGCTGTCGATGGCTTCGAACAGGCTGATGCCCAGTCCTTCGCATTTGAAGCTGCCGGCACAGTCAAGGGGCTGCTCGGCAGCGACATAACGGGCGATTTCCGCGGCATCAAGATGACGGAAGCGCACTTCCGTCAGATCCAGCGCTGCGAAAGATTCTCCGTCCCGTGTGAGATTGAGGGCGGTGTGGAAGCGTACGGTGCGTCCGGCCATGGCCGCCAACTGCGCACAGGCGGCATCGACCGTGCCTGGCTTGCCCAGCGGCCGGCCTTCCAGATCGGCGACCTGGTCCGAGCCGATCACCCAGGCGCCCGGGTGGCGGGCGGCCACATCGGCCGCCTTGGCCGCGGCCAGGCGTACCGCCAGATCCAGCGGGGCTTCACCGCTCAACGGCGTTTCATCCACCTCCGGGCGCGCGCACTCGAACGGCAGGGCCAGCCGCTGCAGCAGTTCGCGGCGGTAACGGGAGGTGGAGGCCAGGACCAGGGTCATGCAACAATACCGGGGCAGGGTGCGGCAGTCTGGCCCGGCCTGACTGCCAGCGGCAAGCCTCATGTGGCGGGCATTTGACAGCCGCCGCCCGGATCCTTAGTATTCAGCGGCTTATGTCCGCGAACGTGCCCGAAACGCTGGATGCCTGGCGGATGGTTGTAGCGCGAAGGCGCTTCGACGGTCAGGTGTCCCTGGCTGAATTGACCCGCCTGCAGGGGTTGGTCGCAGATACCGACGGCGAGTGCGTGTACTCGCTTGAGTTCGGTCGCGACGACGTCTTGCGGGTATCCTATGTGGAACTGACCATCGACACCGCGCTGCCGCTGACCTGTCAGCGCAGCATGCAGCGATTCCTGTTGCCGGTGAAGGTGACCCAGAGGCTTGGCCTGATCCGCGACGAGGACGAGGAATCGTCCCTGCCGGAGGAATACGAGGCGTTGCTGGTGCCGGAAGATGGCCAGCTGCGTCCGCTGGACCTGGTCGAGGACGAACTGGTGCTGGCGGTGCCGGTGGTACCGCTGTCACCCGACGGTGAAGCAGTCGACAAGGACTGGGCACCGAGCGAAGAAGAAACGAAGAAGGCCAACCCGTTCGCGGCGTTGGCGGCGTTGAAGAAACAATAGCAGCCGGTTGTCGTCGGCGGCTGCGGCGAAAGCGAAAAGTGTGCTGGGCGCTGGCGTCCTGTGCGACGAAACGACGAAGCAAAACGAACCGAGTTTGGAGCAATCCCATGGCTGTCCAGAAATCCCGTGTTACCCCGTCCCGTCGCGGCCAGCGTCGTTCGCATGACGCCCTGAGCGCCAAGCAGCTGTCGACCGACCCGACCACCGGTGAAGTGCATCTGCGTCACCACATCACTGCCGACGGTTTCTACCGTGGCAAGAAGGTCATCCAGACCAAGACCTCGGCCGTCGAAGAAGATTGATGTGCCGGGAAGGCCGCTGCCCGACGGGCAGCGGCCTTTGCCTTCTTTCCCCGGGCGTGCCGGTGATCGGCGGCCCGCGCAACAGGAAACATGATGAGCAAGCGGATCTACTCGAGGATCGCGGGCACCGGCAGCTATTTGCCGGAAAAAGTCCTGACCAACGCCGACCTGGAAAAAATGGTCGAAACCTCGGACGAGTGGATCCAGACGCGCACCGGTATTCGTGAGCGGCACATTGCGGCCGAAGGCGAGACCACCAGCGATCTCGGCTACCAGGCTGCGCTGCGTGCGCTTGAAGCGGCGGGCATCGACGCTTCCCAGCTCGACATGATCGTGGTCGGCACGACCACGCCTGATCTGATTTTCCCGTCCACCGCGTGCCTCATCCAGGCCAAGCTCGGTGTGGCCGGTTGCCCCGCCTTCGACGTCAACGCGGCCTGCTCGGGCTTCGTGTTCGCGCTGAGCGTGGCCGACAAGTTCATCCGTTCCGGCGACTGCAGGCACGTGCTGGTGATCGGCGCGGAAACCCTGACCCGCATCGTCGACTGGAACGACCGCACCACCTGCGTGCTGTTTGGTGATGGTGCTGGCGCCGTCGTGCTCAAGGCCGACGAGGAAACCGGCATCCTCAGCACGCATCTGCACTCTGATGGCAGCAAGAAGGAACTGCTGTGGAATCCGGTCGGCGTTTCGGCCGGTTTCAAGGACGGCGCCAATGGCGGCGGCACCATCAACATGAAGGGCAACGACGTGTTCAAGTACGCCGTCAAGGCGCTGGACTCGGTCGTGGACGAGACCCTGGCTGCCAATGGCCTGGACAAGTCGGACCTGGACTGGCTGATCCCGCACCAGGCCAACCTGCGCATCATCGAAGCCACCGCCAAGCGGCTGGAAATGTCGATGGACCAGGTCGTGGTCACCGTCGATCAGCATGGCAACACCTCGTCCGGCTCGGTGCCGCTGGCGCTGGACGCTGCGGTCCGCTCGGGCCGCGTCGAGCGCGGTCAGCTGCTGCTGCTGGAAGCCTTTGGTGGGGGCTTCACGTGGGGTTCGGCCCTGTTGCGCTATTGATAGTGCAAGTTACGACAACGTGAAGTCTGTCGTTGCGGCCCTCCGGGGCCGTAACGCGTTTAAGGAGGTCCTGTCATGGTTGAGCCCATCGTCATCGACGGGCAGCGCGCCTGGCTGAAGCAGTACGGCAAGGGAAGCCGAGCCATGGCCCTGGGCCTGCTCAATTTCGTCGCCCGCCGGTTCCAGCTGGACGCGCTGCGCCCGCCGCCGCACCGGGGCGGAGACGCCGCACGCGAGGTCGAGGCCCGCCGCCTGGGCGAACTGCAGGCACAAGGGGTGAACGTGCCCGACGTGATCGGCAGCGGCCATGCCGCGCTGGTGATCGGGGACAACGGCAGCTCGTTCAACACCTGCCTGCGCGAGGCCGACGACGCCGGGCGGGACCGGCTGGTGATGGCCGCAATGCGGGCACTTGCCGAAGCACACAGCCGTGGCGCCTATTTCGGCCAGCCGCTGCCGCGCAACCTCACCTGGGATGGCGAGCGGGTCGGTTTCATCGACTTCGAGGAAGATCCGCTGGAAGTGATGGATCTGGCCGAAGCCCAGGCGCGCGACTGGCTGATGTTCGGCTATGGCGTGGCCAAGTACTACGCCGACCGGCCTGACTGCCTGCAGGCGATGATGGCCGAGGCGATCGGCACCGTGCAGGCGCCGGTACGCGAGCACGTGCACGCTGTGAGCGGCCGCCTGCAGCGCCTGGCCCGGGTCTGCATGAAGCTCGGACGCTCGGCGCGCACGCTGGCCCATTCGATCTTCATCGCGCACGGCGCCACCACCATGGGGGTGCTGATGGTGGTCGGGCTGTGCATGGACTTCTTTGCCGATGGCGAACTGGACATTCTGCAGTTGTTCTGCTGATTGCATCCGCCGGGCATGGCCCGGCGCTACCGGAGCCGTTCACCGGGCATGGCTTGGTGCTGCCGCAACCGTTCGCCGGCCCGGCATTGCCGGCGCGCTCCATACGCCCTGCATACGCGCACGTACAGACGACACGGCGGATTCGCCCTTATCATGGCCCGCTTCGATTGCAACAAGCGGATGACCGCGTGACCGTATCCACCCTCGCTTTTGTCTTCCCCGGCCAGGGCTCGCAGTCTGTGGGCATGGTGGCCGAGCTGGCCGAGCTGCACCCGCAGGTGCGTGAGGCCTTCACCGAGGCATCCGATGGTGCCGGCGTCGACCTGTGGGCGCTGTCCCAGGGTGGCCCGGAGGAAATGCTCAACCGTACCGAATACACGCAGCCGGCCCTGCTGGCGGCGAGTATCGGCGTGTGGCGCGCCTGGAACGCCGTGGGTGGTCCGCGCCCGTCGGTGCTGGCCGGCCACAGCCTGGGCGAGTACACGGCGCTGGTCGCCGCTGGCGCGCTGAGCCTGCATGACGGTGCGCACCTGGTGCGCCTGCGCGGCCAGCTGATGCAGGACGCGGCTCCGGCCGGCGTGGGCGCCATGGCCGCCGTGCTCGGCGCCGAAGACCAACTGGTGCTGGACGTCTGCGCCGAAGCAGCGGGCAGCCAGGTGGTGGTACCGGCCAACTTCAACTCGCCCGGCCAGATCGTGATCGGTGGCGATGCGGCAGCAGTCGACCGCGCGCTGGCGTTACTGGCCGAAAAGGGCGTGCGCAAGGCAGTGAAGCTGGCCGTCAGCGTGCCCTCGCATACCCCGTTGATGCGCGAGGCCGCCAACCGTCTGGCCGAAGTGATGGCCGGGCTGTCCTGGCAGGCTCCGCAGCTGCCGGTGGTACAGAACGTCGATGCCCAGGTGCACGACGGCGTGGATGCCATCCGCACCGCGCTGGTCCAGCAGCTGTACCAGCCGGTGCAGTGGACCGGTTGCGTGCAGGCCCTGGCCGCCCGTGGCATCACCCACGTTGCCGAATGTGGCCCGGGCAAGGTGCTGACCGGCCTGGTCAAGCGCATCGACAAGGCCATCGACGGCCGTTCGCTGGCCACCCCGGGCGACTTTGAAAGCGCCCGCGAGGCATGGTCGGCCTGATCGCCCCTGTTCCTGCCGACCCTGCCAGTGGCCGCTGCACGCGGCGCGGGTGGGGCGGCTGCCCCCGTCTGAGGAAACCATCATGAGCAAGCCCCTGCAGGGTGAAATCGCACTGGTCACCGGCGCCAGCCGTGGCATCGGTGCCGCCATTGCCGATCTGCTGGCCGCCCAGGGCGCCACCGTCATCGGCACCGCCACCACCGAGTCCGGCGCTGCTGCGATCGGCGAGCGCCTGGCGGCCCACGGTGGTCACGGCCGCGCGCTGAACGTCACCGATGCCGCCGCACTGGACAGCGTGCTGGATGGCATCGCCAAGGAATTCGGCCCGATCTCGATCCTGGTCAACAACGCCGGCATCACCCGCGACAATCTGCTGATGCGCATGAAGGACGATGACTGGGCCTCGATCATCGACACCAACCTGACCAGCGTGTTCCGCACCAGCAAGGCGGTCATGCGCGGCATGATGAAGGCACGCAAGGGCCGCATCATCAACATCGCCTCGGTGGTGGGCGTGACCGGCAATGCCGGCCAGGCCAACTACGCGGCCGCCAAGGCCGGCATCATCGGCTTCAGCAAGTCGCTGGCCAAGGAGATCGGCTCGCGTGGCGTCACCGTCAACGTGGTCGCGCCGGGCTTCATCGACACCGACATGACCAAGGCACTGCCGGAAGAAGCGCGCACCGCGCTGATCAACGACATCGCCCTCGAACGCCTGGGTTCGCCGGAAGACATCGCCCATGCGGTGGCCTTCCTGGCCAGCCCGGCTGCCGGCTACATCACCGGCGAAACCCTCCATGTGAACGGCGGCATGTACATGCCGTAAGCAAGGGGCGCACGGATTGCGCCGCAAGTGGTTGATCTGCGTGGATTTTTGCTGCAATGCAAGGGCGCGCCGGTTTCCACTACACTATCCCACGGCCATCGCCCTTGATGGCGACCACTTTTGAACCACAACTCCATCTGGAGCGAGATCCCATGAGCACCATCGAAGAACGCGTCAAGAAAATCGTCGTCGAACAGCTTGGCGTCAAGGAAGAAGAAGTCACCACCAGCGCATCGTTCGTCGATGACCTGGGCGCTGACTCGCTGGACACCGTCGAGCTGGTGATGGCGCTGGAAGAAGAATTCGAGTGCGAAATCCCGGACGAAGAAGCCGAGAAGATCAGCACCGTGCAGGCCGCCATCGACTACATCAAGGCCCACGTCAAGGCCTGATGTCAGACGGCAGTGCGCGTGCGGGCATCCGCCCGGCGCGCACCGCACCCCATGGGGCCGCTGTTGCGGCCCCGTGTGTTTGCGCATCACACCGAAGCAAACCGCGTTGCCCGAAAGCATCTTCGGGTCAGGAGAATCAGCAATGAAGCGTCGCGTCGTCGTAACCGGCCTGGGTATCGTCTCGCCGTTGGGCAATGATCTGGCCAGCAGCTGGGAAGGCATCACCCATGGTCGTTCGGGCATCGGTCCGCTGACCAACGTCGCCGATTCCTACCTGGAACGGTTCACCACCAAGATTGCAGGTGAGGTCAAGGGCTTCGACATCACCGCCGACAATGCACTGTTCGGCAAGTACCGGGTCAGCGGCAAGGATGCCAAGAAGATGGACCCGTTCATCCATTACGGCCTCGGTGCCTCGTTCATGGCCCTGCATGATTCGGGCCTGGAGATCACCGACGCCAATGCCGAGCGCATCGGCGCCATCGTCGGCGCCGGCATCGGCGGCCTGCTCGGCATCGAAGAGCAGACCATCGAATTCCACGAGGGCAAGAAGATCTCGCCCTTCTACGTGCCCAAGACCATCATCAACATGCTGCCGGGCCAGCTGAGCATCATCACCGGCCTGAAGGGCCCGTCGTTCTCGGCGGTTTCGGCCTGCGCCACCTCGAACCACTCGATCGGCACCGCCATGCGCATGATCCAGTACGGCGATGCGGACGTGATGGTGGTGGGCGGCGCCGAGCGCGGCTCCTCGCCGACCGCCGTGGGCGGCTTCTGCGCGATGAAGGCCATGTCCACCCGCAACGACGCACCGGAACAGGCCTCGCGCCCCTGGGACAAGGATCGCGACGGCTTCGTGCTGGGCGACGGTGCCGGCATCCTGATCCTGGAAGAGTACGAGCACGCCAAGGCCCGTGGCGCGAAGATCTATTGCGAGCTGGCCGGCTTCGGCGCCAGCTCCGACGCGTACCACATGACCGCGCCGAGCGAGAACGGCGAAGGCGCTGCCCGCTGCATGACCATGGCGTTGAAGGACGCTGGCCTGAATCCGGAACAGGTGGGTTACCTCAACGCACATGGCACCTCCACGCCGCTGGGCGACCTGGGCGAAACCATGGCGATGAAGACGGCCTTCGGCGACCACGCCTACAAGATGATGGTCAGCTCCACCAAGTCGATGACCGGCCACCTGCTCGGCGCTGCCGGCGGTGTGGAGGCGATCTTCTCGGTGATGGCGCTGCAGGACAACGTCATCCCGCCGACCATCAACCTGCAGGAGCCGGGCGAAGGCTGTGACCTGGACTACGTCCCCAATGAAGCGCGCCAGGCCAAGGTCGACGTGGTGATGTCCAATGGCTTCGGCTTCGGCGGCACCAACGGCACGCTGATCTTCAAGCGCGTCTGACCGGGTTGTAGCGTCGGGCCATGCTCGACCGGACGTGCTCCACGCACGAGGAAGCCGCCGCAAGGCGGCTTCCGTGTATCTGAATTCCCCTGCAGGCCACCATGACCCACGCCCCGCTGATCCACCCGCTGCCGCATCCGATCGATCTGCTGGCCCTGCAGCAGCAAGCGCCGGAACGTTTCCCGCTGCTGATGGAGTCCACCGCTTCCGGCACCGCGCAGGGGCGCTGGAGCCTGCTGTTGGCCGCACAGGGCGACACGCTGCGCCTGGATGCCGATGGTTGCGTGCGCGACCAGCAGGATACGGTGCAGCCCGGCAGCTTCCTGCAGGCGCTGGACCGCGCCTGGCAGCAGGCACGGCTGCCGCACGATGGCAGTCACAGCCTGCCGTTCCGCGGCGGCTGGGCCTTGATGCTCGACTACGAAGTGGCCAGCCAGATCGAGCCGGTGTTGCAGGCGCGTGCGCGCGATGATGGCCGGCCGACGGCACTGGCGCTGCGCTGCCCGGCGGCCGTGCTGCACGATCACCAGAACCACGCCAGCTTCGTCATCGCCGAAGCGGGCGAGCAGGCGCTGCTGGACTCGCTGGTGGCGCTGGCCGCGCAGGCGCTGCCGGAGGCGGGGCAGGGCTGGCAGCCGCCGCAGTCGGTCGGCGAAGACGCGCCGCAGCGCTTCACCGACGGCGTGCGCCGGGTGATCGACTACCTGCGCGCCGGCGATGTGTTCCAGGTGAACCTGTCGCGGCGCTGGAGCGCGCAGTTCGCCACGCCGGTCAGCCCGCAGGCCCTGTACGCACAGCTGCGCCGCGCCAACCCCGCACCGTTTGCCGGCCTGTTCAGTGCGTTTGGGCGGCACGTGGTCAGCTCCTCGCCGGAGCGGCTGGTATCGGTGCATGCCGGCCACGCGCAGACCCGGCCGATCGCGGGCACGCGCCCGCGTTTCGAGGGTGACGATGATGCCGCGCGCATCCAGGAGCTGGTCGGGCACCCGAAGGAGCGCGCCGAGCACGTGATGCTGATTGACCTCGAGCGCAACGATCTGGGCCGCATCTGCCTGCCCGGCACCGTGGTGGTTGATGAACTGATGACGGTGGAGAGCTACGCCCATGTGCACCACATCGTCAGCAACGTCAGCGGCCATCTGCGCCCGGAGGTCACCCCCGGCGAAGTGATCGCCGCAACGTTCCCCGGCGGCACCATCACCGGCTGCCCGAAGGTGCGCTGCATGCAGATCATCAGCGAGCTGGAGCAGGTGCCGCGCGGTGCCTATACCGGGGCGTTCGGCTGGCTGAACCGCGATGGCGACCTGGACCTGAACATCCTGATCCGTACCGCCGAGGTGGACGGCCACGAGGTCAGTTTCCGCACCGGCGCCGGCATCGTGGTCGATTCGGACCCGGACAAGGAGCTGGACGAGACCCGCGCCAAAGCGCGTGGCCTGCTGCGCGCGCTGGGCCAGCAAGGGTAGGCGATCGACTCCCGCCGGGCATGGCCCGGCGCTACCGACGCATCACCCTCCCGGTAGCGCCGGCCATGCCCGGCGAGCGAAGCGGGGTTGGGTGCCACCCCAGCCATGACCCCACACCACCGGCACGGTATCCTGCACGACGGAATCGAGTTCTGAGGTAATCCATGGCGGGAGCCAAGCGCGGGTGTCTGTTCGTGGTAACGCTGCTGGTGGTGCTGGTCGCGGTCGTGGCCGGCGCGGGTGCGTGGTTCTTCTACAAGCAGACCCAGTTCGCCGATGCCCGGATCTCCCCGTCCGCAGAGACCGTGGTGATCGCCAGCGGCGATGGCCTGAACACTGCGCTGCGCAAGCTGCGCGAGGCGGGCGTGGACGAAGGCCAGGACGCACAGTGGCAGCTGCTGGCACGCCAGCTCGACGCCGCCGGCAAGCTGAAGGTGGGTGAGTACGCGCTGGACAACCAGCTGACCCCGCGCGAGCTGCTGCTGCGCATGCGCGCCGGCAAGGTCCTGCAGCACCGCGTCACCATCATCGAAGGCTGGAACATCCGCCAGCTACGCGCGGCGCTGAAGCGTGCCGATCCACTGCTGCACACCACCGATGATCTTGATGATGCGGCACTGATGCAGCGCCTGGGCTTCGGCGGCCAGCATCCGGAAGGCCGGTTCCTGCCGGAGACCTACATCTACCAGCGCGGTGACAGCGACGTGGATGTGCTCAAGCGTGCGCATGCGGCAATGGAAAAGGCGCTGGACGAGGCCTGGCAGAGCCGTGCACCGGACCTGCCGATCAACACGCCGTACGAGCTGCTGACGCTGGCATCGATCATCGAGAAGGAAACCGCGCTGGCCAGCGAGCGCCCGCAGATTGCCGGCGTGTTCATGCGCCGCCTGCAGATCGGCATGCGCCTGCAGACCGATCCCACCGTGATCTATGGCATCGGCGCGGCCTATGACGGCAACATCCGCCGCCGCGACCTGACCACCGATACGCCTTACAACACCTATACCCGTGCGGGCCTGACCCCGACCCCCATCGCCATGCCCAGCCGCGACGCCCTGATGGCCGCGGCACAGCCGGCAGCGGGGGATGCACTGTATTTCGTCGCCGTTGGCGATGGCAGTGGCGCGCACGTGTTCTCGTCCAGCCTGGACCAGCACAACGCTGCGGTAGCGCGCTACCTGCAGCAGCTGCGCCAGCAACGCACCCAGGAGACCCCGGCGCAATGAGTCCCGCGCTGCTACGCCACCCACGTTTCGTCAGCCTGGAAGGCGGCGAAGGCGCCGGCAAGACCACTGCGATCAATGCCATCCGCGCGTGCCTGCGCAAGCATGGCCATGAGGTCGTGCTGACGCGTGAACCGGGCGGCACGCCGCTGGCCGAGCGCATCCGCAGCCTGATACTGAAGCCCGATGCCGAGATCGCCGCCGAGCCGCTCAGTGCCGAGGCCGAACTGCTGCTGGTGTTCGCCGCCCGCGCGCAGCACGTGCGGGAGGTGATCCAGCCGGCCCTGCAGCGCGGTGCCTACGTGCTGAGTGATCGCTTCACCGATTCCAGCTACGCCTATCAGGGAGGGGGCCGTGGCCTGGACCCGCAGTGGATTGCCGAGCTGGAGCGCCGTGCCGTTGGCCTGTTGCCGGGCCTGACCCTGCTGCTGGATGTGGACGTGGCGGTCGGTCGTGCGCGCGCCAATGGACGCGACCTGTGGCCGGACCGCATCGAGAGCGAGCAGGACGATTTCTTCCAGCGCGTGCGTGAAGTGTTCCGCAGCCGCGCCCAGCAGGACCCACAGCGCTTCGCCGTGATCGACGCGGGCCAGGTGCAGGAACGCGTGGCCGCCGACGTGATCGCGCAGGTCGAGCGCTGGCTGCAGGAAGGAAAGGGCGCATGAGCACGTTCTCGCCCTGGCAGCAGCGCGCATTCGATCAGACCGTGGCCGCGCTCGACGCGGGCCGGCTGGGGCATGGCCTGTTGATCTGCGGCCCGGCCGGGCTGGGCAAGCGCGAGGTTGCGCTGGCGCTGGCCGACCACGTGCTGGCGCAGGGCGATGCCGCGCACGCCGCGCGCACCCGCCACCTGATCGCTGCCGGTACCCACCCGGACCTGCAGCTGGTGAGCTTCATTCCGAACAAGAGCGGCGACAAGCTGCGTACCGAGATCGTCATCGAGCAGGTGCGCGAGATCACCGACAAACTGGCATTGACCCCGCAGTACGGTGTGGCCCAGGTGGTGATCGTCGATCCGGCCGATGCGATCAACCGCTCCGCGGCCAATGCATTGCTCAAGACGCTGGAAGAGCCGCAGCCCGGCCGCTACCTGTGGCTGATCAGCAGCGACCCTGCACGCCTGCCGCAGACCATCCGCAGCCGGTGCCAGCGCCTGGAGTTCAAGCTGCCGCCGCACGAGGAAGCGCTGGCCTGGTTGCAGCAGCAGGGCCACAGCGACGCCTCCGCACGCGAAGCGCTGGACGCCGCGCGCGGCCATCCCGGCCAGGCCGACAACTGGCTGCGCGAGGACGGGCTGAGCCTGCGCCGTGAGGTGGCCCGCGACCTGGAGCAGCTGGCCACCGGCAGGACCGGCGCGGTGGAGCTGGCGCAGAAGTGGTGCGGTGATGACAACGCGGCGCTGCGCCTGCGCTTCGCCGCCGACCTAGCGCTGGCCCAGGCCAGCACGGACGCCTTGACCGCGCCGGAGCGATTGCACAAGCTGGCAGCCTGGTTCGACGCTGCCAACCGCACCCGCGACCTGTTGCGCACCACGGTGCGTGCAGACCTTGCGGTGGTCGAGTTGCTGCTGGCCTGGAACAAGGTGAACGAGCGGCCTGCCGCAAGGGGAAATCGATGAGTGCCAGCAACGCCCGCCAGGGCATCCTGTCCCTGGCCGTGAAGGACAAAGCCGCGCTGTACAGCGCGTACATGCCGTTCGTGAAGAATGGCGGCATCTTCGTGCCCACGCCCAAGCGCTACTTCCTCGGCGACGAGGTGTTCCTGCTGCTGACCCTGCCCGATTCCAGCGAGCGCCTGCCGGTGGCCGGCAAGGTGATCTGGGTGACCCCGGCAGGGGCGCAGGGCAACCGTACCGCGGGCATCGGCGTGCAGCTGGCCGACGGCGCCGAAGGCGAGGGCGTGCGCCATAAGATCGAGACCCAGCTGGCCGGCCTGACCAGCTCGGACAAGCCCACCCACACGATGTGAGGTAGGGCCGGGCCACGCCCGGCGGCACGCCCTGAAAACACCAGTGAAGACGAATGTGAAAACTGTTGACGGCCTCTGAAAAGTTCCTATAATGAGCGGCTCAGCAACACACCGGGCGGTTAGCTCAGCGGTAGAGCATTGCCTTCACACGGCAAGGGTCACAGGTTCGATCCCTGTACCGCCCACCATGTTGCAGAACGAAAAAAGCCTCCAGAAATGGGGGCTTTTTTGTTATCTGATGATGCGTGCCAGCGTCGCTGCTGCGGCTGCCATCAGCCGTGCTGGTCCAGCAGATCCCGCGCGATCATCGCCGTCGCATCCAACAGGTCGTGGCTGCTGCCGGCCTGCACCACCACCGCCAACAGACCACGGCCCACCTCGGCATTGCCGCTGGTCAGTTCCATCTCGCCTTCAAAGCACAGATCGGCCAACCATTCGTGGGCCTGCTGCAACCCACGCTTGCGGACGCGGCGGAACTCCGCGAACAGCTTCGCCTGGCCGGCCTCGTGTTCGCCCTCGGCCAGCAGGCCGATCGCACCGTCGTGCGCCGCGCGCCAGATGGCCGGCAGCGGGCGACCGTTTGCGTCCACCACGTCCTCCGAGAACTGGGCGCAGTACATTTCGTAGCGTTTGCCCGCCGTACTGCGAGGTACGATGCCGGCGTCGGCGAGCAGGCACTCGGCTTCATCCAGTTTTCTGAACTTCAACCGCAGCAGTGCAGGGCGGCTCAGCTGTTGGGCCAGCGCGTGCTGGTTGGCGGCAAACCATACGTTCCAACCCACGGTTGCGCGGCCTTCCAGTGCGGCCTTGAAGTAGTCCAGATGTTCGGCGTCCATTACGGCCTCCTGCGTTCCCTGTGCGATTGTAGCGGGAGGGCATCCGGGCCGGTCAGTCAGCGCCGGAGAGGCAATGATTCGCCTCGCGCACCAGCTGTCGTGCGGCCACGATAAGTCCATCAGTGTGGAAGGCACCCAACTGCTGGTCCGGGCCACCCTCGGCGCGCGCTCGATCGCCCGCCTGCAGCAGATCGAGCAATGCACTGAGTCCGGACAGCGAGCGGCGCAGCGACGCGTGATTGCTGGCGCCCAGAGTGAGGCTGCTGCACGGTTGCCCGTCATCGCCGTCGGCGCAGCTGATGGCATTGAGGTACGTGAAGAAGGCAGGCGACTGCACGGGCAGACTCTGTTCGTGCAAGGCGCACTCGATCTCGCGTGCGAGGTCCTCGGGCACGTCGGCGGCGATGTCGCCGATCAGGGCGTGCAGGCGGGGATGGACAGCGGTGCGGTTGGTCATGGCGAAACCCTCACTGGCGTGGGGCCACCTTCCGAGTGAAGGTGGCGGACGGTGCGGGTTGGCGTACCAAGGCAAACGAACTTCCACCGAGAGGAAGGCCTGGCGGATCTGTCGATCCCCACGCACCGGCCGCCATTGAAGGCAATCGGTGCATTCTCTCTGCTGAGGCGTGAACCGCAGCGGTGGAAGTTCGTTCGTTTATTCGAGACGCCAATCCCGGCCAAGGCAATCTGCCTCGGCGCGGCGATCATCCGGCTGCGCAATCACATCGGTCTGTAAGGAAAATTCTCTTTCATGCCAATGCGGAGGAGGGAGATCTCGATCTGTGCGACAGTGCACGGGCGCGCTGCGAGCAACGTCACTTCCGATGCCGCGCGCTGCACGTGCTGTCGGTGCACGTCGCGACAACGCGGTACGCGCCGCGGGTTGTTTGCGTCACGCTGCGCACGATGCCCGGATCACTCGAGCAGCGTCGGGTCGGTGATGTCCAGCAGCCCGGCATTCGCCATCCGCAGTTCAACCTGATGCACGCGCCTCAGATGTTCCGGGTTGCGCAGATCGAAGGGTTCGTCCAGCGCTACGATCATCGTTCCCTTGCCTTTCACGACCTCCATGGACGCCGCTTCAGGAATGAATTTCTTCGGCACGAGGTGGGGTACAAATCCCATCCAGCCCAGCCAGCGTCGATGGGGAAACAGTTGATGGAAGTGTGCGTAGGTTTCATATCCCTCTCCGTCCGGGAGTGGGGACGTAACGTCTGTCGCAACGAACACGGCATCCAAACGGGTTGCTATGCTTCGGATGCAGGATCGAATGATGCCGGATGTGCCATCTGGACCAAACGCGTCGACGGGGGCGTTGATGCTCAGGGTGACCCTGCCGAACCACGGCCTGTAATCCAGCGTAGGACAGCCAGGTTGATCATGAGCTTTCTGGCTCAAGGCGGGAGTAATGGAAGCGCCGGCACCGCCTGAATTGGCCGCAGTTGGGTACTTTCTATGGTAGTAGGCGGCGTTCTCGGCGACTGCATCGATGAACCTTGCCTTGTCGCTTAGAGGTACCGGTCTGCCAGAGGAATCACGAAGCGCCCAGTTCTGGAAAAGGTGATGTATCTCGCCAAGCTCTTCGGTAAGTTGCAACAGTTGTCGATAGGCCGCTTCAGCACTCAGCACCTCCACCGGCACAGTTGTATCTATGAATGCGTTGTATATCTCGGTCATGGTGAGTATCTGCAGACTGAGGCAAGTGGGCCAAAGAGGCGTAGTGCGGCCATGTAGCACACTCGTTCGAGGAAGTGCCACTCCAGTTTTGAGGGTCGTCCGAAGCCGCTGATGACTCCATGCTGCGTACTTAACTGTCTTATCCAGGATTCCTCAATATTCTCCCTTCTCTTTCCAGACTTCAGCGCAGCCCACAAGCGTAATGTTCCCTTCTCGTCAAAGAACTGGGAGTAGTGGCCTTTCGCTTCAACGGCGGTACATGTTCTTCGCCAGAAGCCATCAAACCGGATACCTGCGCACTGCCACTCGGTTATGGTGATCTGATTCTTCTCGCGGAGGATAGCTGCGCGAGATCTGTCCAGTGCGGTGCCCCCATACGTGTAATCGAAGCTCTCCGGTCCGGCCAGGCGATTGGCGATTCGCAGCTGGTAGTCGTAGTTCCGGTACTGAGTCAGTGGAATCGTGTAGTTCGCGGGCACGAGGTAGCCTTGTGCCAGCTTGCAGGCGTTGCAGTCATTCTGGTTGCTCGTCTGCGAGCAATCTGTCTCGCTCGTCTGTACCCTGGGTTCGGTCTTCACTCCAGTTTCGACACCCGTCGCTTCCTTGATCTTCTGCCATATCTGGCCGAGCGTCGGGCCGCCTGCCGTGGTTCCTGGCATCTGGTCTGGGAACGGAACGGGAGCATCGCGAACCGGATCCCATGCCCCTGGCGACGTCACTGGGGGAGGGGGAATAGGGAATGGCACAGCACCCATTTTCTGGTCCTTTCAGTTCAGTCTGTGATGCGGGAAGAGGCCAGCAGTGCTAGAAGGTCCGCTGCCGTGGCATTGGGATGGGCGGTCTCGTTGAACCAGACCCGGGTGACTGCCTGGTCGCGCAACCCGCGGGCCCAGGCCACATCGGCTTTCACCCAGCGCACCAGCGTCGGTAGATGCGTGATGTGCAGGGATGTCATAGCGTGCCGGTAACTTGCACGGACATCCTCGACGAGTTCCTCGTCGCTTCGTTGGGCGGTCTCGACAGGAAAGTGTCTTCTGGTTTCGCGCGAAAGCGGGACGACGAACGTTGCTGGATCCGGGAGGCAAAGCCTCGCATACTGTTCAGCGCTGAGTGTCAGCATCGCGTGCACCTGGCCTTTCGAGATCGGCTCGGACCAGAGTCCAGTCCTGACTGTTCAACGTGACCTGCCACTCCAGTACCGGACCGAGCAGGTCCAGCTGTTGTCGGGGAGTGAGGACATCGCAGTATCGGAGGAAGGCTCTGGGGTCGTAGTAGCGCATCAATGCCAACGACCCGTCCGGCAGCGAGATGTCCAGTTTCGTCTGCAGATGTTGAAACAATGGATTGAAGGCTGTCGCTGAAGCCAGTATCGTGACGCCCGAAGACTGACGACCGAGGCAGGTCAGCCAGCGATGTACAGGTCTCTGGATCGCTCCCCAAGGTAACTCGATCAGCCAGGGAGAAGCTTGGACGAGATCGCTCTCGGGCTGTCCTGTGAACAGCGAGCGGTGGAGCAGTGTGTCCTGCTGAGTGTAATGGCGGAGTTCGCCCTCTCGTTCAGGGGCGGCGGCGCAGTCCACCAAAGCGAATGCTGTCCACGCCATCACGAGCGCACCAGAAGCGGAGCGCCGCTGGTGCCTGCAGTGAGCAGGCACTCCAGGCAGATGGCCGCTCCGGGAGAGGAGCCTGTCGAGACATCAATCGTTGAGGGTGCGGCAGTACAAGGCGCTTCGCTGACGTACACCAGGCGCTGTTGGGTGGAAACACGCTGGCAGCCGCATGCGAGACGGTGCCCGTGGAGCGCGACGGGGTGACCGTCGATGATAAGGGTGGGCTCGCCTTCGATGATCGGGAAGACCCCCTGATGCAGCGGGCAGGTGGCGCTGTCGCCTTCACGTGCGACGGCGCGGCCCTCGATGTCTGTGCAGGGTGAGCCGTTGATGACGCGTCCGCTACTGCTGGTCGTGTCACCAACGACAATCCAGTGTCGTCTCACGTTGAGATATCGAACCTGTTGGTCGGTGCCCAGCGTGCAACCCGGCAACAAGATCCATCAAGCAGTTGCAGCCATCATGCTGTCACTTATGGCACTCCATGCAGCTGCTGATTGTGATCGCTTGTCCCGTTTTTGCTGGAGAAACAAGAGCTTTCCAGAAATTTGGGGCCGCGGGATTCAGTCAATGAGGGCAGGGGCGTGGTCTGCGGGACGCTGCGTTGATGAGTTCAGAAACCTGCGAGAAGCGACATGCACCCTCGTACTCAGAGAACGAACGCGGAGCGGCAGGGAAGCTGAGAAGTGCGCCCTCCTGGGGGAGGAAATTGCAGGGCCCTAAACGGGACGCGCGTTCGCGCGACATTTCACACAGAAATCCAGCAGCCCGGCGCATCGTCTCCCAACCCTCCACCCGGGAGCCCCACCATGCCGCTCGCCCGCATCGATCTCCGCAAAGGCAAATCCGCCGACTACCTGCAGCGTGTCGGCGAGGCCATCTACCAGGCCATGCGCGCGGTCGGCGTGCCCGAGAACGACCGCTTCCAGATTTTCCAGGAGCACGACGCCGCCACCCTGGTCTACGACCCCAGTTACCTGGGTGTGCAGCGCTCCGACGATTTCATCTGCATCCAGATCACCTGGAACGAGGGCCGCACCCTGGAGCAGAAGAAGGCGCTGTACGCGGGCATTGCTGACGGCCTGCATTCGGCAGTGGGCATCCGCCGCGAGGACGTGTTCATCAATCTGGTGGAAGTGAAGAAGGAGAACTGGTCGTTCGGGCATGGCGTTGCCCAGTACGCGACGTGAGGCGCCTGCGTCACCCTGTCGCAGGGGCAAAACCCTGAACGTGGTCCAAGGTTGCGGCGCCGCGCCGTAGAATGCCCGGGTGCACCGCCCCCGATTCCACCACCGGTTCCAGGCCCTGGCATGGCTCGCCCTGCTGCTGGTGCTGCTTGCCCCGCTGGTGAGCCGCTGGGTGGCGCATGGCCGCGTGGCAGCGCCGGCGCCGGTGGCGGCGATGGATCATTCGCTGCATGCGCAGCACACGATGGAAGGCCATCACGACCATCATGCGATGGCGACGCCGCACGATGAGGCCGCGAAGAATCCGCCCGCCGATCCACACGCCGACCATGAAATGGGCGTGGATTGCGATTACTGCCTGATCGCGGCGCGGCTGATCACCCTGCTGGTGGCGACGTTCCTGCTGCTGGTGCCCTTGGCGCCGGTCTGCCGGGCGCGGCTGGGCGCTGTGCTGGCAGTGCCCGCGCGCCTGGCGGGAACCCTCGGGGCGCGGGGACCACCGGCGGCATTGGCGGGCTGAGCCGCGCGCGCGGCCGTGCATTCCCTCTGATGGAAGCCGCCAGGCATGGCCTGGCGCTACCGCGTGCGCTTTCCTTCCTGCTGCCCCGCGGTGCGGGGTGGCATTGCATGCCGTGAAAAAATGAAAAGACATCCGAAGCGCGTTGCCCTGCGTTGGGCGACGCTGCCGGCGCTGTGCGCCTGCGCCCTGCCTGTTGCACCTGCCCGTGCCGAAGCGGCGTGCCCGACCACCCTGGACACCGTACGCGTGGTCGATACCCGGCACGGTGCGCTGTCGGCCACCCCCGGCGCAGGTTCCGCGCTGGGCCTGAACGTGTTGCAGACACCTGCCGCGCTCACCGTGATCGACCGCGACCAGCTGGAGCAGCGCGGTGACTCCAACCTCAACGATGCGATCAGCCGCGCGGGTGCGATCAGCGCGATGCCGCATCCGGGCAATGGCCTCAGCGCACTGTCCAGCCGGGGTTTCACCGATGGGGCGTCGGTGATGCGCCTGTACGACGGGCTGCGCCAGTACGGGGGCGTCGGCATCACGTTCCCGTTCGATACTTGGTCCATCGAGCGCATCGAAGTGCTGCGCGGGCCGGCCTCGGTGATCCACGGCGACGGTGCGATCGGCGGTGTGATCAACATCGTGCCGAAGAAGCCTTCGCGCGGTGCCATCGAGAACGAGATCAGTGTGACGGTGGGCAGCGAGGACACCGCGCGCCTGGGCTTCGGCAGCGGTGGCGCGCTGACGCCCGAGCTGGCCTACCGGCTGGATGTGAGCGGCAACTACAGCGGCGGCTGGGTGGACCGTGGTCGCAACAGTGACGCGACTTTCTCCGGGGCATTGCTGTGGCAGCCGCGTACCGACCTGCAGCTGACGCTCACCCATGCGCAGGGCTACCAGCAGCCGATGCGCTACTTCGGCACGCCGCTGGTCGAGGGCCGCCAGCTGGAAGCGCTGCGCCACCGCAACTACAACGTGGACGACAGCGAGATCCGCTACCGCGACCGCTGGACCCAGCTTGATGCGCTGTGGACACCGAATGCGAACGTGGAATGGCGCACGCGCCTCTACCAGATCGACAGCCAGCGCGATTGGCGCAATGCCGAGGCCTATGTCTACAACCGCGCTACCGGCTTGATCGATCGCTCGGGCAATACCGAGATCACCCACAACCAGGACCAGACCGGGCTGACCTCGACGCTGCGCGTGCAGGGTGAGGTGGGCGGTCTTGCCAACAGTTTCGCGCTGGGGATGGATGCCAACCGCGCGCACTTCAAGCACACCAACAACACCTATGCCGGCAGCTCCGGCCCGGTCGATCCGTTCCATCCGGTGCCGGGGCAGTTTGCCAGCGATGCGCCGAACCTGCCGCGCTACCGCAACAGTGCCGAGCAGTACGCTCTGTTCGTGGAAGACCGGCTGGCCCTGAGCGAGCGCTGGTCGGTACTGGGCGGGCTGCGCCACGATCGCGCGCGCATCGATCGTACCGATCTGATCAGCGGCCAGAGGGCATTCTCGAAGACCTACAGCAGCACCGGCTGGCGAGCAGGCACGGTATTCGCGCTGCAGCCGACGCTGAGCCTGTACGCGCAGTATTCGCAGGCGGCCGACCCGGTCAGCGGCCTGTTGATGATCAGCCCGGCCAACGGTGCCTTCGACCTGGCCAAGGGGCGTCAGGTCGAAGTCGGCCTGAAGCAGGCCTTCGACGGTGGCGAGTGGACGCTGGCGGCGTACCGGATCCGCAAGACCGGGCTGCTCAGCCGTGATCCGCTGCTGCCGGATCGTCGGGTGCAGGTGGGCGCGCAGACTTCGCGCGGAATCGAGGCGTCCTTGAACTGGAATTTCGCGCCGCAATGGACGCTCGATGCCAACGCGACGGTTCTGAAGGCCGAGTTCGAGGATTTCCTGGAAACCACCGGTTCGCCGGCTGTGTTGGTCTCGCGCGATGGCAATGTGCCGCCGAACGTGGCAGAGCGGCTGGCCAATGTATGGGTGAGCTGGCAGTTCCTGCCCGACTGGAGCGCGGCCGCAGGTGTGCGTTACGTCGGCAAGCGCTACGCCGACAACGCCAACACCCTGGAGCTGCCGGGCTACGGCACCACCGATCTGGCGCTGACCTGGCAGGCGGCACCGCGCACGCGGGTGACAGCCCGTGTGTTCAACGTGTTCGACAAGGCGTACTACGCCACGGCGTACTACACCAGCACGCAGTGGCTGCTGGGCGCGGATCGCCGCGTCGAGTTCACCCTCGATCACCGCTTCTGAGGACGCACGCCATGTCGCTGCGATCCACTGCCAAGCGCTGGACCTACCTGGTGCACCGCTGGCTGGGCATCGGTGGATGTCTGTTGATGCTGCTGTGGTTTGTCAGCGGCATGGTGATGCTGTTCGTCGGCTACCCGAAGCTGACGCCCGGCGAGCGGCTGGCGGCGTTGCCGGTGCTGGGCGACGCGCATGGGCTGCTGGGACTGTCGGCGTTGCCAGCGGCCGTGCAGGCTGAGCCGGAAAGCGTGGCGCTGACCACGCTGCGTGGCGAGCCCGCCTATGTGGTGCGTAGTGGCAGCCACGTGGGAGCCTGGTCGGCGCGCACCGGGCAGGTCCTGCTGCCGGTATCGGCACAGCGCGCCGAAGCTTCGGCGGCGCAGTTTGCCGGCGGCCCGGCATTCGTGGGTGCGATGCGCGTGGATGAGGACCGCTGGACGCATTCGCGTGCGCTGGATGCGCATCGGCCGCTGTACCGGGTCGAGGTGGGCGGTGCGCGGCCGGGTGACCTCTATGTGTCTTCGCGCACCGGCGAGGTGGTGCTGGATGCACCGCATGTGCAGCAGCGCTGGAACTATGTGGGCGCTTGGCTGCACTGGCTGTACTTCCTGCGCATGCAGTCGGTGGACCCGGTGTGGACGTGGGTGGTGATCGTGCTGTCCGCACTGTGCACGGTGGTGGCGGTGAGCGGCATCGTGGTGGGGGTGTGGCGCTGGCGCTTCGCTGGCCACTATCGTTCCGGTGCGAAGACGCCGTACGTCGAGCCGTGGATGCGCTGGCATCATCTGATCGGCCTGATGGCTGCCGCGTTCGTGTTCACCTGGATCTTCAGCGGGCTGATGTCGATGAATCCGCTGGGCGTGTTCAGCAGTACGCGCGCGGCGATCGACACGTCGCAGTATCGCGGCGGTGCGGTGGCAGTGAATGGCCCACTGGGCGAACCGGCAGCGCTGCTGGCTGCGGCCCATGGTGGGCTGTTCATGCCGGTGGAGATCCAGTGGCGGCGCATCGGCGGTGAGCTGTTCGCGCTGTTGCTGGACGGGCAGGGCGATACGCGCATCGTATCCGCAGACGAAGGGCATCTCCGGATGATGCAGCTGCTGCCGGTGGCATGGCTGCAGCAGAAGGCGCAGGCGATGTCTGCCGCGCCGATGCATCGGTTCGCACTACTGCATGCAGCGGATGCCTATTTCTATCCACGTGCGCCGGAGGCGATGAACGGCGCGGCGGTGCGCCGCCTTCCGGTGGCGGTGGCGGACTTCGGTGATGCCGAGGCGACGCGCGTCTACTTCGATCTGGCCAGCGGCGATCCACTGCTGACCCTGGGGCATCGTGAGCGCGTCGGGCGCTGGCTGTTCTACTTCCTGCACAGTTGGGACCTGCCGGCGATGCTGCGGCAGGAGACGGCCCGGCTGGGCGTGCTGCTGCTGTTGAGCACCGCCGGCACCGCGCTGTGCGCGACGGCTACGGTGATCGGTTACCGGCGATTGCGGATGAAGGTCCGGCGTCGGCGCCGTTGATGCCGCGCGCTACACCCGCAGCCAGCGCGTGGACACCGCCACCAGCAGCAGCGCGATGGCCACACCGATGAATGCAGCGATCAGGCCGAAATGATTGGCGGCGAAGCCGATGAGTGCCGGGCCGGCAAGAATGCCGGCAAAGCCCAGCGTGGACACGGCGGTGATCGCCAGCGCGCCGGGCATGCGGGTCTGGTGGCCGGCCAGAGAGAACAGCGCCGGCGCGATGTTGGCGCAGCCGAGGCCGACCAGCACATAACCGGCCAGTGAGACCTGCCAGGGCGTGACAAGCGTCAGCACCAGCACGCCACTGGCCGCGAGCAGGCCACCGAACACGATGGCGCGTTCGCGTCCCACCCGCGCCACCAGTGCATCGCCGAGCAGGCGGGCCACGGTCATGGTCAGGGTGAAGATCACATAGCCGATGCCAGCCATGCGCGCATCGACGCTGCGCACGTCACTGAGAAAGACCGCGCTCCAGTCCAGCATCGCGCCTTCGCCGAGGAACGCGACGAAGGCCAGCACGCCGATGAACAGCACGATGCCGTGCGGCATGGCCAGCATCGGCGTGTCCTGCGGCATGCGCTCGCGGTGCCAGTACGACGCCGACAGCAGCATCGCCAGCAGCATCGCGGCCACGCCGATCAGCACCGACGCCAGCGGTGGCAGCTGCAGGGACAGCAGCACGGTCATCATTGCCGCGCCCAGGAAGCCGCCGATGCTGAAGAAGGCGTGGAAGCCGGACATCATCACACGTCGCGCTTCGCGCTCGACCACCACGGCCTGCACGTTCATCGTGCAGTCCATCGCGCCTACCGCGGCACCGAACACGAACAGCACCAGGCCCAGCAGCCACGCTGAACCGGCCAGGGCCAGGCCCGGCACGGTGAGGCAGATCAACAGCGTACTGGCCACCATCACCCGGCGGCAGCCCAGCCGCGCGGCCAGAACGCCCGCCACTGGCATCGCCAGCAGCGAACCGGCACCCAGGCAGAGCAGCACCAGGCCGAGCGTGGCGTCGTTGAGGTCCGCGCGTGCCTTGGCGAACGGTACCAGCGTCGCCCACAGTGCCGTGGCGAAACCGGGAATGAAGAATGCAGCGCGGGTCGCGTGCTGTTCGGCACGCGCGCGGTAGGCAACGGACATGGGCGGTTCGGTCAGGGCGGGGTGGGGTGCACCGCAATACCGGCAGCGAGGAAGCGGGCTGCCAGTGCGGGCGGGGCTGATGTGGTCAGCACCAGGTCGTCGATCTCGTCGAGGCCGGCGATCTGCCAGTGGCCACGGGCACCGAGTTTTTCGGTGGTGGCGGCGACAATGACGCGGCTGCTGCAGGCCACCATGGCGCGCTTCAATGTGGCTTCTTCGGCATCCATCGCCCACACACCAGTGTCGCCGTCCACCGCGCACGGGCCGGGCAGGTACACGTCGGCGCGCAGGCGCTGCACCTGGGCCAGTGCTTCAGCACCGACCGCCCCGCCGCCGCTGGCCAGGCGGCCGCCGATCAGCTGCACGGAAGTGCCTTCATGCACGCTGGCGGCGGTGGCGATCTGCGGCGCGTTGGTAATCACCGTCAGTGCCAGTTCGGGCGGCAACTGCTGGGCGATGGCCAGGTTGGTCGAACCGGCATCGAGCAGCACCACCTGCCCAGGTTGCAGCAGGGCACAGACGCGCGCGGCCAGTTCGGCCTTGTCGCCACGATCGCGGGTCAGGCGCTCGCGCAGCGGGCGCTCCTTCGGCGGCGGCAGCACGGCGCCGCCGTACACGCGCTGGCACAGGCCTTGGGCGGCCAGTTCACGCAGGTCGCGGCGGATCGAATCTTCGGAGACGGCATAGCGGCGCGCCAGTTCCGCAGCGATCACGCGGCCCTGCTGGCGCAGTTCTTCGAGGATCTGCCGGGTACGTTCGGCGGGGAGGGGGCTGGAATCGGCGTTCATGGGGTAAGTGTGCATATTCGTGCATGAACATGCAACAACATGCATTCGGGTCGACGCACGGGAGCCCCTTCTCCCGGACGGCCCTGGAAAAGTGCGAGGTACGAGGCTTGGCCGGGCGAGCGCCGGCTCTGCAGGTTCATCACGCCGCGTAGGCGACCCAGCCCTTGAAGGTGAATCCGGCGTAGAACAGCTCGATGTCCTTGAAGCCTGCCTCCTGCAGCACCTCCACCTCCTGTTCAGGTGACAGCAGCGGCAGGCGCTCGGCGATGGCGGTGATCGCGCGCTGTGCATCCGCACGGGCAATGCCGGAGGCCTCGCCGAAGGCCGCGTAGCGCCTCAACCAGCGCAGCTTCGCCTCCGGCTCCTGCGGGACGCTGTGGTGGGCCACCACCAATGGCGCGCCCGGACGCAGCCGCCTGCGCAGTTCGCGCAGGGTATGCCGGCGCTGGTCGATATCGAGGAAGTGCAGGGTCAGCAGGCAGGTGGCGCCATCGAAGATCGTGGCCGGGGCATCCTCGATGTAGCCCTCCAGCAGCTCCACGTGGTTCATCCGTGTGCCGAGCGTTTCGCGGGCCAGCGCCAGCATCGGGCCGGCCGGATCGACTCCGAGCATGCGCCAGTGCGGGTGGGCGTCAGCGAAGGCCTTCAGCTCGAGGCCGCCACCGGCGCCGAGCACCAGCACGTGGCCGTGCTCGGGCACGTGCTCGGCCAGCAGCAGGTGGGCCATCTGTTGCAGACCGAGGAATCCAGGTACCTGCCGCAGCGGTCCCTCGTGATAGCGGGCCGCAGCCTGGGCATCGGAGAACGAAGGCATCCGGGGGCACCTGCAGCAGGAGGGGAATTATCACTGTAGCGCAGGCGTCAAGAGGTGCCGCCCAGTCCGCGATGCGGCTGCGGCGTGGTGCGCGCGCAGGGCTTCGCCGCCTGTCATCGTGGTGTCGTCGATGCCTCACGCCGGCTATGCAGGCCAGCGTCCACGCTTGATCGTCCCCGCCCCCACGGAGACCGACCATGTGGCTGCTTGATCATCTCTGGACTGCACGCCGGCCCGGGCCTCCGCCGCGCCCCGTTCAAGCGGAGCCCGCGCCACGCCGGCCCTGGCGCAAACGCCCCGCGCGGGCCGGCCGCAGCGGCATGGCGCCCTGGCAGAAGGTCACCGCGCCGACACGCCGTACCCGGCACTAGGCCGGGCGGTCGGCCGGATGGTTCACGCCATCGCTGACCGGAATCACGCCCAGCGCGAAGGGATCGATGCCCTCCAGGCAGGCGACGTTGTAGCCGTACTGGTCGGGGTTCGAACGCCGACGGTGGTGGGTGTAGATGCCGCACACATCGCAGAAGTAGTGCTCGGCCACATGCGTGTTGAACTGGTACAGCCGCAGATGGTCCCGCCCTCGTACCACCTGCAGCCCTGCGAGGGCGACGCTGGCGGCGATGGCGCCGCGGCGGCGGCACATCGAACAGTCGCAGCGGCGCGGGTCGACGATGCCGTCCGGCAGGTCCAGCAGCAGTTCGACCGTACCGCAATGACAGCGGGCGCTGTGCTGGGGTTGGACCGCAACACCGGCCACGGAGGTAATGCCCATCGATGCTCCTGGAAGAGGGAACGGTATGTGGAAAACCGCGTTGCAGACGGTGCACCCAGCAGCCTGAACGGGCCGTAGATGCCAGGGCGAACCCGCTTGTGGCTAACTATGCGCCCCCGGGACCACGACAGGACGCCAGTGAAAGCCGCAGGACGTTGGATGACAGGAAGTGTGATGGCACTGCTGGCACTGTGGGTGGCTGGCCTGCTGCTCTATCAGCTGCCGGGGCCGGGCTGGCTGGCGTCGGCCGTGGCGGTACTGTGGGTGCTGTCCGCCCTGTGGGCGTCCTGGCGGGTTGCCCGTGGCCATGGCACGCGACGGCTCGGCATGGCCTTCGGCGTGGCGCTGGCCCTGGCGCTGGGGTGGTGGATGCTGCTGACCCCGCGCCAGGATCGCGTCTGGGCCGATGACGTAGCGCAACGCCTGCACGTGGTCTCCTTCGATGGGCGGCATGTGGTGCTGGACAACGTGCGCGATTTCACCTGGCGCAGCGAAACCGACTATGACGCGCGCTGGGTGCGCCGCACGTACGACCTGGACCAGCTGCGTTCGGCCGACCTGGTGCTTTCGTACTGGATGGGGCCGGCGATCGCCCACACGCTGATCTCGTTCGGCTTCGACGATGGCCGCCATGTCGTGTTCTCGCTGGAGATCCGCAAGGAACGCGGGGAATCGTTCTCGGCACTGGGGGGATTCTTCCGCAAGTTCGAGATGACCCTGGTGGCCTCCGAAGAGACCGACATCATCCGCACGCGTACCAACGCGCGTGGCGAGGATGTCTATCTGTACCGCCTGCATGGCATGGACCGCGCACAGTTGAAGGAACTGTTCGCTGCCTACATCGCGCAGGCGCGCGAGCTGGATGCGAAGCCCGGCTTCTACAACACGCTGACCAGCAACTGCACCACCATCGTCTTCGATCTGGCCAGGCATATCGCGCCGCGGCTGCCGCTGGACTACCGCCTGCTGCTGTCCGGCTATCTGGCCGAGTACGCGCAGGAGGTCGGGGCATTGACGCCGGGGGTGCCGTACGCAGTGCTGCATGCCAAGGGCCGGATCACCCAGCGCGCGCTGGACCTGGGTGACGGCGGCAACTTTTCCACCGTGATCCGCCAGGGCGTGCCCGGCACCGAGCAGGACCCGCAGTGATGCTCATGTCCATACTTTCCCGCTGGCAGCGCGTGCTGCCGGCGTCGCTGGCGATCTTCATGCTGCTGGCCGGCAGCGGCTGCGCGATGGTCACCGTCAAGCAGGTGAAATCCAGTGACTCGCTGGTCAACAAGCGTGCCGATGTGCTCAACACCGGCAAGCTCAGCCCGGCGGCCCGGGAAACGCTGAGTGCAGCCGGGCTGGATGAGTCGCAGTGCGAGAAGGACTTCGTGGTCTGTCGCAGCACGCTGTTGATGACCGACGATCTCAACGTCGAACAGCGGCTGTCCGCGTTGTCGGAGCTGTGGGTGAAGGCAGCGCTGGCGCTGACCCCGAAGAAGACGGCGGCGGGCGATCCACCGATGAGCGATGCCGCACTGGACGCATGGCTGGAAGCGGCGCGCTATGCCTACGCCTACCTGTTCTACAGCGGCCGTTCGCCGTCCGATCGGGCGTTCGAGGACCGGCAGACGCAGGTGCGCGACTACTACAACTATGCAGCCGAGAAGGCCGCGGTGGTTCTGTTCGTGCGGGCGCGCGCCGCCGCGCTCGCCGGCGAGGACTATACGAAGCCGATCACGGTCGGCAGCTGGTCGCTGGCCTCCAACTACCAGCAGCTGGCCCTGAAGAGCATTCCGGCGCAGCTGGTACCCGCTGGCACGGTCAGCTTCGTCGGCCTGCGCAGTACCTATCGACGCGACGGTTTCGGTGCGGAGCTGGTGATGGTGATGGACCCGCCGAAGCTGGTCACTCCGGCGGTCTCCGCAGATGGCCCGAAGGCGGACGGCGGGCAGGACGACGACAGCGATGCGCGTCGTGGTCGCCGCCATCGCCATGATGATGCGGTGCCGGAGTTCAGCGAGATGTCCTCGATCAACGTCACCGCGCTGCTGCGCTTCGAGGGCAGCACGCTGGAGGACGTGATGCGTACCCGCCGGGTCGAGCTGGACGCCTATTCGCCCGAAGCGACCGAGCGCATCACCCTGCACGGCGAGCAGGTGCCGCTGGCCGGCAACTTCACTGCCGCCTACGGCCTGTGGCTGGCGCAGAGTGGCTTCGCCCGGCAATCGCTGCGCACGCTGTTCGGCATGAGCGAGGGTATCGGTGAGCCGCACATCTACCTGATGCAGCCGTGGGATCCGAACCGCCGCATCATCTTCATGCTGCATGGCTTGGCCAGCAGCCCGGAAGCGTGGGTGAACCTGGCCAACGAGATCATGGGCGATCCCGAGCTGCGCCAGCAGTTCCAGGTGTGGCAGGCGTATTACCCGACCAACGCGCCGATCGCGCTGAACCGCTATGAGATCGCTACTGCATTCAACGACACGCTGAAGCATTTCGACCCGGATGGCAGCACGCGCGCATCGAAGGACATGGTCTACATCGGTCACAGCATGGGCGGCGTGCTGGCCCGCCTGCTGGTGAGCGACTCGGGCGACGTGCTGTGGAACGACCTGCTGGCCAACTATGACCTGAAGGGTGAACGACTGAAGCGGGTGCAGAACAAGCTGGGCCCGCTGCTGCACTTCAAGGCGCAGCCGAATGTGGAACGGGCGATCTTCATCGCCGCCCCGCATCAGGGCACCGACATCGCCGGCAACAGGGTTGGCCGCCTGATCGGCCGCCTGGTGCGCCTGCCGCTGACCATCCTGGGCAAATTCGAGGATGTGTTCCTGGCGCTGGCGCAGGCCGAGCAGCAGGTTGACGGCACCGCCAAGCCGAAGATTCCCAACAGCATCGACAACCTCAAGGCCAGCGATCCGTTCGTGAAGGCGGCCGCACAGCTGCCGATCGAAGCGGGCCTGAAGTACCACTCGATCATCGCCCAGCGCAAACCGGAACTGCCGTTGGAGAAATCCGACGATGGGCTGGTGCCGTATTGGAGCGCGCACCTGCCGGGGGCGCTGTCGGAGAAGGTCATCATCTCCGGACACAGCGTGCAGGAATCGCCGCAGGCCGTGCTGGAGGTGCGCCGCATCCTGCACCGGGACATCGATGACGTGGACGCGGCGGCCACGCCATGACCGCACTGATCGCCGGGCCACGCCCGGCCGAATCAACCGGTGGCGTTACACCCGGCGTGCAATCAGCGTGGACAGCAGAGCCAGGCCCAGGGTGATCGCCAGGCACAGCACGTAGCCGATGTGCGGCCTGTCGTCCACGAACAGGGCAAACAGCGCGCCGGAGACGGCCAGTGCGGTGGTGACCGCCAGCGCCTCGCTCAACTGCAGCGCCGAGGTGTTGGCTCCCTGTTCGTGCGGTGCCGAAAGGGACAGGGTCAGTACCGAAAGACTGGCGTAGATCATGCCCATGCCGAAGCCGGTCAGCGTCCAGCCGATCAGAGCCACCGGCAGCGGTACCGTGCGGAACAGCACCGCCAGCGTGGCCGCGATACCGATCGCCATCAGCGGCGTTCCCGCGCGCAGCAGCTGCTGGCGTGACCAGCCATTGCGCTGGTGGCCCTGCAGCCACGACCCGGCGAACCAGCCCAATGCCCCCAGGCTCAACACCGCGCCGGCCCCGCTGGGTGACAGCCCGCGCTCGCGCTGCAGCAGCAGTGGCAGGTAGGCCTCGCAGGCGAAGAATGCCGCAGCGGCGATGCCGCGCAGGGCGATCACACTGGGCAGGCCGCGATGCAGGCGCAAGGTGCCGGCAGGCAGCAGCCGCTGCACGCAGAACAGCAGCGCAAGCATCGCCACAGCGATGCACAGCACTGCCGCCATCCCTTGCTGCTGCCCGCCGAGATACAGCAGCAGCGCTGCCAGCGACGCGCCGCTGGCCCAGCGCACCACCCGGCTGCGATTGCCGCTGTCGCCCGCAGGCGAGGGCTGCAGGCGTGACAGTGCAGGTCGCAGCAGCAATGCAGCGGGTAGCGCCAGCAGCGGCACGGCCAGGAACACCCACCGCCAGCCCAGGTGCTGCACGATGAGCCCGCTCGCAGCCGGGCCGATCATCGACGGCACCACCCAGCCAGCGGAGAATGCTGCGAACACCTTCGGCCGCAGCGATTCGGGGTAGGTACGGCCGACCATCACATACAGCGAGACCGAGATCGCGCCCGCGCCCAGGCCCTGCAGCAGCCGCCCGGCCACCAGTATCCCCATGTGCGTGGCCAGGCCGGCCAGCAGCAGGCCCAGTACGAAGCACGCCAGGCCCCACCACAGCGGCCGCGCGGGCCCGTGCCGGTCGGCCCAGAGGCCAGCGAGTGTCATGCCGATGACGCTGGTGGCGAGGGTTCCGCCGAAGGCCAGCGCGTACAGGCGAAGCCCGTCAAGCGCGGCGGCGACGGTGGGCATGGCTGCGGCCACCGCCAGCGCTTCGAAGGCGTGCAGCGAAACCAGGGCGACCATGCCGAGGGTGGTCGCACGATAGCGCGCGGAGAGGATGGAGGTTTCGGCAGGAGGGGCGGCGTCGGCAGCAGGTGGAGTCGGGGTCATGCGGAAAGTCTGGGAGGCCGCGCTTGTCATCCGGCGGCGAAGACCGCAGCATGACACCTGAACTATAGTTGAGGTCAAGCAATGGTGTCGCAGGAACTGAGTGTGGGTGAGGTGTCGCAGCGCAGCGGCGTGGCCGTATCCGCACTGCACTTCTATGAGCGCAAGGGCCTGATCAGCAGCCTGCGTACCTCGGGCAACCAGCGCCGCTTCAGCCGCGACGTGCTGCGCCGGCTGGCGGTGATACGCGTTGCACAGCGCGTGGGCATGCCGCTGGAGGCGGTGGCGCGCGCTTTCGAAAGCCTGCCGCAGGGCAGGGCACCGACCAAGGCCGACTGGGCCACGCTGTCCGCACGCTGGCGGACCGAGCTGGATGAGCGCATCCACATGCTGCAGCTGCTGCGCGACGAGCTGACCGGGTGCATCGGTTGCGGCTGCCTGTCACTGAAGCGCTGCCGGCTGGCCAACCCCGACGATGTCCTCGGGGAACGGGGTGACGGTCCGATGCGCTGGGGCTGAGGCCCCGGCACATCGGAGGGCACGCCAGGCTGGATCATGCATCACCAGACGGTGATCGTTTCACCGCTCAGGATGCCTTCCACCGCGCGCTGGTACGCCAGTGCCGCGCGCTGGGCGGTCACCGCTTCAAAGCCGGGGAAGTAGGGCGCGTAGGCATCCATTGATTCGACCAGCACATTCGGGCTGACGACATTGATGCGCAGCCCGCGGGGCAGCAGCTCCAGGGCCGCTGCGCGCACGAATCCTTCCAGCGCGGCGTTCACCGAGGTTGCATTGACGCCGTCGCGGATCGGCTGGGCGCTGACGATGCCGCTGGTCAGGGTGATCGAGCCACCGGCGGTGAGGTGATGCTGGGCGGCCAGTGCCAGCCGTACCTGACCGAGCAGCTTGTCCTGCAGGCCGACGTTGAACCGTTCGGGCGTCATTTCACGTAGAGGACCAAAATGCAGTTTGCCTGCGGTGGAAATCACCGCATCGACCGCGCCGGTGCGGGCAAACAGTTCGTTGACACTGGCATCGTCGGTCAGATCGACGCGCAGCGTGCCGCTGCTGCGCCCTGCGTCCAGGATCTGGTGCTGCTGGCCGAGCTGGCGCGCGACGGCCTGGCCGAGCGTGCCGGTGGCGCCCACGAGAAGAATCTTCATGACGGTTCCTTGCTTTGGGGAGATGAAGCGCAGTCTGCGCCGTGACGACGCGGTTTGGTAAGCCGCGTATGATTCGCTGATTACTAATCAGGACTTAGCAATGGACATGCTGCGCTGCATGCAGGCCTTCGTCGCCGTGGCCGAGCGCGGGAGTTTCGCCGCTGCCGCCGAGCACCTGCAGGTGTCTGCGGTGATGGTGGGCAAGTACATCCAGCAGCTGGAAAGCCACCTCGGCACCGCGCTGTTGCAGCGGAACACGCGGCGGCAGCGCCTGACCGAAGCGGGCAGCGCCTATCTGGCCGGTTGCCGGCAGGTGCTGGAACAGGTGCAGCAGGCCGAGGCGGACGTGGCCGGCCTGCAGCTGCAGCCGCGCGGTGTGTTGCGGGTCAGTGCTCCCACCACCTGGGGCAGCTGCGTGCTGGCGCCCCGGTTGGCCGAACTGCTGCGTGCACAGCCGCTGCTGAACATCGAACTGGATCTGAGCAATCGCCGGGTGGACCTGATCGAAGACGGCTTCGACGCGGCGATCCGGGTCGGTCCGCTGCCCTCGGCGGACATCGTGGCGCGTCCGCTGCCCCCCTATGCGATGAGCCTGTGCGCAGCGCCGTCGTACCTTCGCCGTCGAGGCACGCCGCGGACGCCCGCGGATCTGCAGGGGCACGATTGCCTGAGCCACCTGGCGTGGCGTGGCGGGCACGGTTGGCAGCTGGCCAGTGGCGAGCATGTGGACTGGGAGGCACGGCTCACCAGCAATGACGGCTTCGCGCTGCGCGAGGCTGCCGTGGCGGGTGCCGGATTGATTCTGCAACCGACGGCGCTGCTGGCCACTGAGATCGCTGCGGGCCGGCTGAAACCGCTGCTGCGCGACCATCTGCCGGCGCCGCGGCCGATGCACCTGATCTATCTGCCGGACCGTCGCCCGCGCCCGCGCCTGCAGTGCTTCGTCGACTTCGTCATGACCACGTTGGGGCAATGAGCATCGGGGGAGATGGGGTCAGATCCCTTTGCCCCGGCAGAGGGATCTGACCCCAAGGAATCAGTCGTTTGCCGCTGACAGTTCCTGGCCGCGCACCTGTGCGGCGCGCAGCGCGGCATCCACCAGTGCCTCGAAGCCGCCGGCCTGGAAGCTTTCGATCGCAGCCTGGGTGGTGCCGTTGGGCGAGGTCACGCGGCGGCGCAGCTCGGTGGGACTTTCGCCCGCTTCATCGAGCATGCGTGAGGCGCCCAGCAGCGTCTGCACCACCAGCGTGCGTGCGGCGTCGGCGGGCAGACCCTGGGCGATGCCTGCCGCTTCCATCGCTTCGGCGAGCAGGAACACATAGGCCGGACCGCTGCCGGAGACAGCGGTGACCGAATCCATCAACGGCTCGCTGTCGATCCATACCGTGCGTCCGGCACTGGCCAGCAGGTGCTCGGCCTGGGCCCGCTGCGGTGCATCCACTGCCGGTGTTGCGTACAGGCCGGTGACGCCGGCACCGAGCAGCGCGGGCGTGTTGGGCATCGCGCGCACCACCGGCAACGTGCCGCCCAGCCAGCGCTGCAGCTGCGTGCTGGTGATGCCGGCGGCGATCGAGACCACCAGCGGTCGGTTGTCCTGCGCCAGCGGCTGCAGCGACTGGCAGACGTCGCGCAGTACCTGTGGCTTGACCGCCAGCAGCCAGGTCTGGCCCTGCGCGGCGGCCGCGCTGGCGCTGTCGTGGGTATGCACGCCGAAGTCGCCGGCAAGCGCATCGCGCACGGCGGCGACCGGCTCGGCCACGTGGATGCGCGCGGCAGGCACGCCCTGGCGGATCAGGCCGGCGATCAGGCTGCGTGCCATGTTGCCGCCGCCGATGAAGGTGATGGAATCTGCTGCCATGGAAGTCTCCTCGGAATGTCAGGCCGGCCGCGGACGGGCGCCGAACAGGGCGGTGCCGATGCGCACCAGGGTGGCGCCTTCGGCGATGGCCTCGGTGTAGTCGCTGCTCATGCCCATCGAAAGGGTATCGACCTGCGGGAAGCGGTCGGCCAGTGTCTGGAAAAGTGTGCGCATGCGCACGAATGCGTCGCGGCGGCGTTCCGCCTCCGGCCACGGCGCCGGGATCGCCATCAGACCCCGCAACTGCAGGCCAGGCTCGGCGGCGATGGCCTCGGCCAGGGCCTGGACGTTCTCTGGCGCGCAGCCGTGCTTGCTTGATTCATCATCGATGTTGACCTGGATCAGCACGTTCAGTGCTCCGCGCGCCGCCGGTCGATGGCGGGCCAGCGCGGTCACCAGCTTGGGACGGTCCACGCTCTGCACCCAGTCGAAATGCGTGGCCACCGCTTCGGCCTTGTTGGACTGAAGATGGCCGATCAGGTGCCATTCCAGGTCCAGGTGCTGCAGCGCCTGCATCTTGGCCAGCGCCTCCTGCACGTAGTTTTCGCCGAAGGCGCGCTGGCCCTGTGCAGCAAGGGCGGCCACGGCCTCGGCCGGTTGGGTCTTGGAGACCGCCAGCAGGCGCGGCGGCGCACGTCCGGCGGCCTCCGCCGCAGCGTGCAGGGTGCTCAGGATCTGGGGCAGGGCAGTGGCCACGTAACGCGTTCCAATCGATCAGGAGGCTATACTGCCGCCCGGGGAAAGATCCTTCCAGTCGAAGCCGTTATTGGGGAGTAGCCGCTCATGGATATCGCCGAGCTGTTGGCGTTTTCCGTAAAGAACAAAGCGTCCGACCTGCACCTGTCCGCAGGCCTGCCGCCGATGATCCGCGTGGACGGCGACGTTCGCCGCATCAACATCCCGGCACTGGACCACAAGCAGGTCCATGCGCTGGTGTACGACATCATGTCCGACAAGCAGCGCCGCGACTACGAGGAATTCCTCGAAGTGGACTTCTCGTTCGAGATCCCGTCGCTGGCACGTTTCCGCGTGAATGCGTTCAACCAGAACCGGGGTGCGGGCGCGGTGTTCCGTACCATTCCGTCGGAGGTTCTGACGCTGGAGGATCTGGCCTGCCCGCCGATCTTCCGCGAACTGATCCAGCAGCCGCAGGGCCTGATCCTGGTGACCGGCCCGACCGGTTCGGGCAAGTCGACCACGCTGGCCGCGATGATCGACTACATCAACAAGAGCGAATACGGCCACATCCTCACTGTCGAGGATCCGATCGAGTTCGTGCACACCTCGCAGAAGTGCCTGATCAACCAGCGCGAAGTACACCGTGATACGCATGGCTTCAACGAGGCACTGCGCTCGGCACTGCGAGAAGACCCGGACATCATCCTGGTCGGCGAACTGCGCGACCTGGAAACCATCCGCCTGGCACTGACCGCCGCGGAGACCGGCCACCTGGTGTTCGGCACCCTGCACACCAGTTCGGCGGCCAAGACCATCGACCGCATCATCGACGTGTTCCCGGCCGGCGAGAAGCCGATGGTGCGCTCGATGCTGTCCGAGTCGCTGCGCGCGGTGATCTCGCAGGCACTGTTGAAGAAGGTGGGCGGCGGCCGTACCGCAGCGTGGGAGATCATGGTGGGCACGCCGGCCATCCGCAATCTGATCCGCGAAGACAAGGTGGCGCAGATGTACTCGGCGATCCAGACCGGTCAGCAGCAGGGCATGATGACGCTCGACCAGCACCTGCAGGACCTGGTCAAGCGCAGCCTGATCACCCGCAACCAGGCGCGCGAGTACGCCAAGGACAAGCGACTGTTCGAGTAAGGCAAGGCAGAAGCGGGCCCCGGCGCGCGACCGCGCCGGCGACTCCGCGATGTTCCGACCATCGACTGAAGCCTGGCACATGCCTCCTGGGAGCCTGCCGTGAACACCACCGCCACCACCATCGATTTCACCTCCTTCCTCAAGCTGATGGCGCACCAGCGCGCCTCGGACCTGTTCATCACCGCAGGCATGCCGCCGGCGATGAAGGTCAATGGCAAGATCGCGCCGATCACGCAGATACCCCTGACGCCGCAGCAGAGCCGCGACCTGGTGCTGAACGTGATGACGCCGGCACAGCGCGAAGAGTTCGAGAAGACCCACGAATGCAACTTCGCCATCGGCCTGTCCGGTGTCGGCCGTTTCCGCGTGAGCTGCTTCTATCAGCGCAACCAGGTGGGCATGGTGCTGCGTCGCATCGAGACGCGCATCCCGACCGTGGAAGAACTGAGCCTGCCGCCGATCATCAAGACGCTGGCGATGACCAAGCGCGGCATCATCCTGTTCGTCGGTGCGACCGGTACCGGCAAGTCGACGTCGCTGGCAGCGATGATCGGTTATCGCAACCAGAATTCCACCGGCCACATCATCACCATCGAGGATCCGATCGAGTTCGTGCACAAGCACGAGGGCTGCATCATCACCCAGCGCGAAGTGGGCATCGATACCGACAGCTGGGAGGCCGCGCTGAAGAACACGCTGCGCCAGGCGCCGGACGTGATCATGATTGGTGAGGTGCGTACCCGCGAAGGCATGGACCACGCCATCGCCTTCGCCGAAACCGGCCACCTGGTGCTGGCGACCCTGCACGCCAACAACGCCAACCAGGCGATGGACCGCATCATCAACTTCTTCCCGGAAGACCGCCGCAACCAGCTGCTGATGGACCTGTCGCTGAACCTCAAGGGCGTGGTCGCCCAGCAGCTGGTGCCGTCCCCGGATGGCCGCTCGCGCAAGGTTGCGATGGAGATCCTGCTGGGCACGCCGCTGGTGCAGGACTACATCCGCGACGGCGAGATCCACAAGCTGAAGGAAGTGATGAAGGAATCGGTCCAGTTGGGCATGAAGACCTTCGACCAGAGCCTGTTCGAGTTGTACCAGGCCGGTGAGATCAGCTACGAGGATGCGCTGCGGTATGCCGATTCGCAGAACGAAGTGCGGCTGCGCATCAAGCTGAGCCAGGGCGGTGACGCGCGCACCCTGTCGCAGGGCCTGGACGGCGTGGAAATCTCCGAGATCCGCTGAAGCGGCAGAGGACGGCAGCCGGGCGTCGCCCGGCGCCGCGGAAGATCACCGGGACGGCCGGATTCATGAAATCCAGTCATGACCGACTGCGGCGCAGCCGGTTCAATCCGATGGCGCCGCAGGCGTATCGTCAGCGCTCCCCCTCTGGAGCATGACAATGCAGACACGTGAACTCGGCCGCAGCGGCCTGAAGGTTTCCGCCCTCGGCCTGGGCTGCATGGGCCTGAGCCACAGCTACGGCAAGCCCGTGGAACTGGAGCAGGGCGTCGCGCTGCTGCACGCAGCCGTGGAGCGCGGGGTTACCTTCTTCGACACGGCCGAGGTGTATGGCCCGTACACCAACGAGGCACTGCTGGGCAGGGCGCTGGCGCCGCATCGGGACCGGCTGGTGATCGCCACCAAGTTCGGTTTCCGCAATGCCCAGGCCGATACCGGGCTGGACAGCCGCCCGGAGAACATCCGTGCCGTGGCCGAAGCCAGCCTCAAGCGCCTGCGTACCGACCACATCGATCTTTTCTACCAGCACCGTGTCGATCCCAACGTGCCGATCGAGGACGTCGCCGGTACCGTGCGCGACCTGATTGCCGAAGGCAAGGTCGGCCACTTCGGGCTCTCCGAAGCGAGTGCCGCCACCGTGCGCCGCGCACATGCCGTGCAGCCGGTGGCTGCGGTGCAGAGCGAGTACTCGCTGTGGTGGCGCGAGCCGGAGCGCGAACTGCTGCCGATCCTGCAGGAGCTGGGCATCGGCTTCGTACCGTTCAGTCCGCTGGGCCGGGGCTTCCTGACCGGTACGATCAATGCAGAGACCACGTTCGAGGCCGACGACTTCCGCAACACCGTGCCGCGGTTTGAAGTCGAAGCGCGCCGGGCGAACCAGGCGCTGGTGGACCGGATCGGCGCCATTGCCGCCGCCCGCGGTGCCACCCCGGCACAGGTGGCATTGGCCTGGCTGCTGGCGCAGGCGGACTGGATCGTGCCGATTCCGGGTACCACCAAGGTGCATCGCCTGGAAGAGAACCTGGGAGCGGTGGACCTGCAGCTGTCGAGCGAAGAACGGCAGCGCATCGCGCAGGCGCTGGATGAAGTGTCGATCGTCGGCGAGCGCTACAACGCCCAGCGTGCGGCGCAGGTCAAGGGCTGATCGTGGTGGGTGCGGGCCTTGGGCCCGCACTCATCTGTCCATCATCGGCCCGCGCAGGGCATCGAGCACAGTGCGCATCGCCAGGGTCACGTGGTGGCGCGAGGGGTAGTACGCGTAGTAGCCATCGAACGGCGGGCACCAGTCGTCCAGCACCGATTGCAGGCGCCCATCGTCCAGCATCGGCAGGACCTGGTCTTCCGGCAGCCAGGCCAGCCCGCTGCCGGCCAGTGCTGCGCTGCGGGTCATGCCCATCGTGTTGAAGGTCCACTGCCCGCTCACGCGCACGCTCAGTTCGTGGCCATCCTGGCCGAAGTCCCATGGCATCAGTCCGCCATGGGTGGGCAGGCGCAGGGTGATGCAGTTGTGGCTGGCCAGGTCGTGCGGATGCGCGGGGGCGGCGTGCTGACGGAAGTAACCCGGGGCACCGACCACGCGCATCCGCAGCGGGGGGCTGATGGGCACGGCGATCATGTCGCGTGCCAGGCGCTCGCCGAGGCGGATGCCGATGTCATAGCGCTCGGCGACGATGTCGGCCAGGCCATAGTCGGTGGTCAATTCGATCTTCAGGTCGGGGAAGCGCTGCAGCAGGGGGGCCAGCCGCGGCCACGCCAGATACTCAGCGGCGTGGCCGGTGGCGTTGATGCGGATGGTCCCGGCGGGGCGGTCGCGGTACTCGGCCAACGCGGCCAGTTCGTGCTCGATCTCGGCCAGGCGTGGTGCCAGCGTGGCGAGCAGGCGGGCGCCAGCCTCGGTGGTGGAGACGCTGCGGGTGGTTCGGGTCAGCAGGCGCACCCCGAGCCGCTCTTCGAGGCCGCGCATGGCATGGCTGAGCGCGGACTGGGAGACACCCAGCTGGGCGGCCGCGCGGGTGAAGCTGCCCTCGCGGGCGACGTGGACAAAGGCCTGCAGGTCGTTGAGGTTTTCGCGCGGCATGCGGGAATGATACGGCGCCGCCGCTGCCCGCTGCCGCGCAGGCTGATGCTTTCCGGGGAGCCCTCAGGCAGGGCGGCGCATCCAGCTGAACGATTTCATCTGCAACTGTCATGTGGATCGTGTCTAATACCGCCTCCCCCCGCTGTCCCCCCACCCGCATGTCCCATCCTTCCCATGGCCCCGCGCCGTGCGACGACGCTGACGGCCACCTGGTCACCGCCGGTCCGTTGACTCCGCCGCCGGACAGCGCCGGTACCACCGCCGACGAGAAAGCGCTGCGCCACTCGGTAGCCGAGGACGTGCAGGGCATGGTGCTGGCGACGATGGTGGCCTCGCTGGGCCTGGCCATCTTTGCCAAGGGCGGGCTGATGATCGGCGGCATGGCCGGCATGGCCTTCCTGCTGCACTACTCCATGGGCTGGAACTTCGGGCTGGTGTTCGTGCTGGTCAATCTGCCCTTCTACTGGGTGGCGCTGCGGCGCATGGGCTGGGAGTTCACCCTGAAGACCTTTGCCGCGGTTACCGCCTGCGGCGTACTGACCGATCTGCTGCCGCGCTGGATCGATTTCTCGCATATCCATCCGCTGTACTCGGCGATCGTCGGCGGCGCGCTGTCGGGGCTGGGCATCCTGTTCTTCATCCGCCACCGCGCCAGCCTGGGCGGCATTGGCATCCTGGCGGTCTACCTGCAGCGCACCCGTGGCTGGAGCGCCGGCAAGGTGCAGATGTCCTACGATGCCTGTCTGATGATCGCCGCGTTCTTCGTGCTTTCGCCGTCCAAGGTGATGTATTCGGCGATCGGCGCGGTGGTGCTCAGCCTGGTGCTGATGTTCAACCACCGGCCCGGCCGTTACATGGGCGTGTAAGCGCGCCTTCCGCGTTCGCCGGGCATGGCCCGGCGCTACCGGAACTGGTACGTGGTAGCGCCGCGCCATGCCCGGCGGATGCAGATCAGCGGGTGGTAGCGCCGGGCCATGCCCGGCGGGTCCGGTTCAGCGGGCGACGGCCTGCAGCCAGGGCGGTGACAGCTTCAGCAGCCGCGCATGCACCGGGCAGTCTGCGGCGTGCGCACCCGGCAGGTAGCCCAGGCTCATCAGGAATTCGCCGGTGATCTCGCCGCCGGTGAAGCGGAAGGTCTTCTTGAACAGCTTCACCCAGTCAGCCTTGCTGCGTGGGTGATGCGCGTCCAGCCAGGCGGCGAAGCTGCCGTGGTCCGCACGCAGCTGCTGGATCACCTGTGCGTTGTGGATCGCGGCAAGCACCTTCAGGCGATTGCGGATGATGCCCGGGTCCGAGAGCAGGCGCTCGATGTCCTGCTCGGCATAGGCCGCGACCCGGTCCACGTCGAAGGCATCGTAGGCCGCGCGGAATCCTTCCCGCTTCTTCAGGATGGTCTCCCAGCTCAGGCCGGCCTGGTTGATCTCCAGCACCAGCCGCTCGAACAGCTCGCGTTCGTCGCGCTGCGGGAAGCCGTACTCGTGCGCGTGGTAGTAGTCGTGCACCGGGTGGCCGGGGGCGATCAGGCAATATCCGGACAAGGCGAACTCCTGCGGTACGGGGTGGTCATTATGCGCGCCGTGACCGGCAGGTGCAGGCATCGGGGGCGGCCAGCGGCTAGAATGGCGGCATGCCCGCAACTCCCACTTCCCTTGCCGATCACCTGCTCGTCGCGCTGCCGTCGCTGCTCGACGCGACCTTTGCCCGCAGCGTCGCGCTGATCTGCCAGCACGACGAGAACGGGGCGATGGGCGTGCTGGTCAACCAGCCGTCCGAGTACACGCTGGGCGAGGTGCTGTCGCAGATGGACATCGCCACCAGCGATGGCGACCTGCAGGCGCGCATGGTGCTCAACGGCGGGCCGGTACATCCCGAGCGCGGGTTCGTCATCCACGACGATGCGCGGCCCTGGGATTCCAGCCTGACGGTGGGCGAAGGCCTGTACCTGACCACGTCGCGCGACATTCTCGAAGCAATGGCCCGCGGCGAAGGCCCGGCCAATGCCGTGGTGACCCTTGGCTGCGCCGGATGGGGCGCTGGGCAGCTGGAAAGCGAGCTTTCCGAGAACAGCTGGCTGACCGTGCCGGCCGACGCCGAACTGGTGTTCCAGCTGCCGCTGGAGCAGCGCTGGCAGGGCGCGGCCTCGCGCATCGGCGTGGATCTGTTCCGGCTCACCGATTACAGCGGCCATGTCTGAGCCGGCCGCCCTCCGTCGCGATGGCACCGTGCTCGGCTTCGATGTCGGCGCGCGACGGATCGGTGTGGCCATCGGCAGTGCCTTCGCCGCGCACGCGCGTGCCGTGGCCGTGGTCGACGTGCACGGCAACGGCCCGGACTGGGCGGCGATCGAACGCCTCATCAAGGAATGGAAGCCCGATGGCCTGGTGGTCGGCGATCCGCTGACGCTCGACGGCCAGGACCAACCCAACCGCAAGCGCGCGCAGGGCTTCGCCCGCCAGCTGCGGGAACGATTCAAGCTGCCGGTGGTGATGATCGACGAGCGCTCAAGCTCGGTGGAAGCCGCCCGCCGCTTCGCCGTCGAGCGCGCCGAAGGGCGCAAGCGCCGCCGTGATGCGGCCGCGCTCGATGCGGTGGCTGCGGCGGTGATCATCGACCGCTGGCTGTCCTCGCCGGACGACGCCACTCCCATTCCCTGACTGCACGATTCCCGCCATGACCGCCCAGCAACTCGATGCCTCCGGCCGCCTGCGCCACCTGCTGACTCTTGAGGGCCTGCCCCGCGACACCCTGCTGCAGCTGCTCGACCGCGCGGGGCAGATCCGCGACGCGGCGGTCGGCCGCGTCGGCAACAAGCGGCACGTGCTGGCCGGTTCCGCGGTGTGCACGCTGTTCTTCGAACCGTCCACCCGCACGCGCAGTTCGTTCCAGCTGGCCGCGCAGCGCCTGGGCGCCGACGTGCTGAACTTCGATGCGTCGACCTCGTCCACGCGCAAGGGCGAAACCGCCTGCGACACGCTGCGCAACCTGGAAGCGATGGGCGTGCGCGGTTTCGTGGTGCGCCATCCCGATGATGGTGCCGTGGCGGCACTGGCCGAAGCGGCGGGCGAGGGCACCGCCCTCGTCAACGCCGGCGATGGACGCAGTTCGCACCCCACCCAGGGCCTGCTGGACATGCTGACCCTGCGCCAGGCCAAGGGCCCGGATTTCTCGAAGCTGAAGGTGTTGATCGTCGGCGACGTGAAGCACTCGCGCGTCGCCCGCACCGACCTGCACGCACTGCGCACGCTGGGCGTGGGCGAGATCCGCGTGTGTGGCCCGCAGTCGCTGCTGCCGGACGACGAAACCCTGAAGGGCTGCGTGGTGGGCGAGGATTTCGACGCGATGCTGGAAGGGGTCGACGCACTGATGATGCTGCGCCTGCAGCGCGAGCGCATGGAAGAAGGGCTGGTGCCGTCGCTGGAGCAGTATCACGACCAGTACGGCCTGACCCGCGAACGCCTGGCCCGCGCCGGCAAGGACGCCGCGGTGCTGCACCCCGGCCCGATCAACCGCGGCGTGGAAGTGACCGACGATGTGGCCGATGGCCCACAGTCGTGGGTGCTGCGCCAGGTCGCCAACGGCGTCGCCGTGCGCATGGCCGTGCTGGAAACCCTGCTGGGCTGAACCCCGCTTTGGCAGGTGCCAACCTTGGTTGGCACTATCCATCCGCGCCCAAGTTGTCGAGCGGATCACACGAAGCGCCAAGCTCCCATTCGCACCATGCATGGGGATATTGCCCAAGCCGCGTCGTCAGCCCGGCCCTGATCGGATTTCCCATCAGATACATCGCATGCCGGTGCAACGATTCGTCAGAGCGGATCGCATGATCGTGATAGCAGGCCTGCCAGAAGCGCCCGACTCGCCCCAGCAACCGGTTTACCTGCTGGGCGGTGCGCGACTTGAAACGCTTCATGACGGTTTCCAGCGTTCCCGCACGTAGTTCGACCAGCCAGTGGATGTGGTCGGGCATGACCACGTACGCAATCGAGCGGGTGAAGCCTTCCTGATCCAGTCGCTGGAATTCGCGGACTGCCAAGGCGGCCGCTGCGGCGTTGGTGAAGAGCGGCGCGCGGTCATGGACGACGGTGGTGAGGATATAGCTGAGGCCGATGCTGGAGCGACGACCGAGCAGGAGACGTGTGTTCTGCATGGAGCAAGCATGGACGGGCCTGCTTCCAGTGAACATCGGGGAATGGGTTGGTTTCAGGTAGGCCAGTGCCAACCAAGGTTGGCAACTACCGAAGCTATGGCTCAGCGCTTCTGCTTGAACAACCACGTCCACATCGCCGCATCGGCGTAGGTGGCATCCCAGGCGTTGTGGTTACCTTGCGGATACTCGGTGTAGCGTACGTCGGCGGCGCCGGTGGCCTGGAATGCGGCGTGCAGGCGGCGGTCGTCGTCTGGTGGCACCACATCGTCAAGCGCACCATGGAAGATCCAGATCGGCGTGTGCCGCAGGCGCTGTGCAATCGCGGCATACGGATCGGCTTCGTTGGCGACCTGCTCCACGAACAGGGTCGGCCGCACCGCGCGGGGGGCCAGCACCGCACCGCAGACCGGCACGATCGCCGCGAAACGGCGCGGGTCATCCAGTGCGATGTTCCAGCTGCCGTAGCCGCCCATCGACATGCCGGTCAGGTACTGCCGGGCCGGGTCGGCACCGAACTCGGCGAGGGTGGCGTCGAGTGCGGCCAGGGCCACCCGGTTGTTGCGGCCGCTCCATTCCTCGTGCCCGGGAACCTGTGGGAACACCACCAGCGCCGGGAAGTCGCGGTGGTCGCGCAGGTAGGGGCCGAGCCCGGCGTGAGTCTGCTTCACGCCATCGCCGCCACGCTCGCCAGAGCCGTGCAGGAACAGGATGACGGGCACATCGACCGGCGCGGCACCCTGCTGCGCCGGACCACGCGGCTGCAGGCCCGCGGGAATGAACACCTGGTAATAGGCCGTCCGGCCATCCACCTTCACCGCACGCGCCTCGAAGCGTCCGTGCGTCCGTTCGGCGGTGCTGGCGCAGCCTCCTACCATCAGGACCAGCAGCAGCGGCAACCAGCGTGCAAGCAGACGAACCATGAGCGCGTTTCCTGATCTGGAATCGTTTTCATGGTAGTCCAGTCGCGCCTGGCCAGCATCGTGCAGCGCGTCACTCGGGCCGGGGGGCGCTGGCGACGATGTCCAGCTGCTCCTGCGCTTCAGCGTTGCCTTCGGCGGCGGCGGCCCGTACCTGTGCCAGATCCGGGTGCAGCACCACCAGCAGCGGGTTCTCGCACACCGGGCAGTCGTACTCGGTGGCGTCCTCGTCCAGCTCCATCACCATTGCCCGCGAACTGCCCTTCCATTCGCACGCGGCACAGGTATGCAGCTGGTCGCGCCAACCCGGCTGGAAGTAGTTTTCGATCGTGGTTGCCATGGGGTGTTCCAGTGGGAATGGGCCCCGCGCCCCGACCGGGGGCAGGGCGCAGGTCGGTCAGTGCAGCAGCACCAGGGTGGCCAGGCCGAGGAAGGTGAAGAAGCCCATCGAATCGGTCACGGCGGTCAGGAAAATACCGCTGGCCAAGGCCGGATCGAAGCCGAAACGTTTCAGGGTCAGCGGCACCAGCACACCGGCCAGCGCGGCGAACAGCAGGTTGAAGGTCAGCGCGATGGCGATCACCGCCGACAACCCCGGCGAATGGAACCAGGCCAGCACGATCAGGCCCAGCACGGAACCCAGCAACAGGCCGTTGAGCAGTGCCACCCGCACTTCCTTCCACAGCAGGGTGCGTGCATTGGATGCGCCCACCTGGCCCAGCGCCAGGCCGCGCACCATCAACGCCAGCACCTGCGTGCCTGCGTTGCCGCCGAGGCCGGCGACGATGGGCATGAGCACCGCCAGCGCCACCAGCTTGTCGATCGTGCCTTCGAAGTGACCGACCACGCTGGAGGCGAGGAAGGCGGTACACAGGTTCACCGACAGCCACATCAGGCGACGGCGCATCGCGCGCCACACCGGGCTGAACAGATCCTCGTCCTCGTCCAGGCCGGCGGCGCCCAGCGCCTGGTGCTCGGCCTGGCCACGGATGATGTCGACCACGTCATCGATGGTGATGCGGCCGACCAGAATGTTGTTGTCGTCCACCACCGGCGCGGAAATCCAGTCATGGTCGGAGAACTGGCGGGCGACCTCCTGGTCGCTCTCGCCGACATCGATCGCCGGCTGTTCGTCGTCGATCAACCGGTTGATCGGCGTGGTGTCTTCATGGGTGACCAGCGCTGCAAGCGAGACACGGCCAAGATACTGATGGCGGCGGCTGACCACGAACAGGTGGTCGGTATGGTCCGGCAGTTCGCCGCGCAGGCGCAGGTAGCGCAGCACCACGTCGACGTTGACGTCGGCGCGCACGGTCACCACGTCCGGGTTCATCAGGCGGCCAGCGCTGTCCTCGGGGTAGGACAGGACCTGCTCGAGGCGCTCGCGGTTCTCGCGGTCCATCGACTTGAGGACTTCGTCGATGACCGTGTCCGGCAGGTCCTCGACCAGATCGGCCAGGTCGTCGATGTCCAGGTCTTCGACCGCGGCGATGATCTCGTCCGGGTCCATGTCCGCGAGCAGGCTCTCGCGCACGTCGTCGCCGACGTGGACCAGCACCTCGCCGTCATCTTCCGGATCGACCAGGCCCCACACGACTTCGCGCTTTCCCGGCGGCAGCGATTCGAGCAGGTTGCCGATCTCGGCGGGGGCCAGAGTATTGACCAGGCGACGCACCGGTCCCAGCCGGCCACTGTCCAGTGCATCGGACAGCATCCGCAGTTGGCGCGCAGTCTTGTCGTGGCGTACAGCTTCAGCCATCGCAGCTCCCGCGGGATAAGAAAAGCCGCGATCCTGGCAAGGATGCGGCAACAAGGGTGTTCAGCGCGTCATTATCGCAAGGGGATGTTTCAACGCATACCCCGGTGTCTGCGGCCAGCGGGGTCCATGAATTCCGCCGGGCATGGCCCGGCGCTACCGGGAAGGTACACGCGGTGGTGCGCCGGGCCATGCCCGGCGAGCGGGATGCGTGGGGTGGTAGCGCCGGGCCATGCCCGGCGAGCGCGCAGCGCGGCCGTCAGGGCGTATCGGCCACCAGTGCCAGCCAGCGCTCGATGCCGCGACGGTCCCGCGCGGCCAGCAGCTTCGGAGCGCGGGCGCGCAGGGATGCCAGGTCGGCCTCGCGGATCGCGCGGCGGACTTCCAGCAGCGTGCCCGGATGCAGGCTGAACTCGGTCAGGCCCAGTGCCAGCAGCAGCGGCGCCATGCGTGCGTCCCCCGCGATCTCGCCGCACACCGCCACCGGCACACGATGGCGTGCGCCGGTCTCGATCACCATCTGCAGCAGGCGCAGCACCGCCGGGTGCAGCGGCGAGTAGAGTTCGCCCAGCGCCTCGTTGTTGCGGTCGGCCGCGAGCAGGTACTGCACTAGGTCATTGGTGCCGATCGACAGGAAGTCGACCAGGTCGATGAAGCTCTCCAGCGCCAGAGCAGCGGCGGGTACTTCGATCATCGCCCCCAGCGGCACGTGGTCGGCCACCATGTGCCCTTCCGCGCGCAGTTGTTCGGACAGCTTGAGCATGCGCCGGCGCACGGCCAGCAGCTCTTCGCGCGTGCTGATCATGGGCACCAGCACCCGCAGCTTGCCATAGGCCGAGGCACGCAGAATCGCCCGCAGCTGGGTGTCGGCCACTTTCGGCCGTGCCAGCGACAGGCGCACGCCCCGCAGGCCAAGCGCCGGGTTCTCTTCGTTGCTCAGGGTCAGGCCGGTGCGATCCGCTTTGTCCGCACCCAGATCGAGGGTGCGGATGGTCACCGGCCGCCCGCTCATGCCCAGCGCGGCGTCGCGGTAGGTCCGGAACTGTTCTTCCTCGTCCGGCAGTTCGTTGCGCTGCAGGAACAGGAATTCCGTGCGGTACAGACCCAGTCCCTGCGCGCCGAGGGCGTGGGCCTGGGTTACGTCCTCCAGCGATTCGGCGTTGGCCAGCAGGGCGATGTCGACCTGGTCGCGGGTACGGCTGGGTTTGCTGCGCAGGCGTCCGAGCTCCCGCTGCTCGCGGGCGTGTTCCTTCAGTCGTGCGCGATAGTCACGCAGGTTGTCGGCCTGCGGGTTGACGGTGATGCTGCCGTCGGCGCCATCGACGATCAGCACGTCGCCATCGGCAACGCGGCTGAGCAGCTGCGGAACGTTGACGATCAGTGGCAGGTGCAGACTGCGGGCGAGGATGGCGCTGTGCGACAGCGCGCTGCCGGCGGCGGTGACGATGCCCACGACGCCCTGTGCCTGCAGCTGTGCCAGCTCGGACGGCGCGATGTTGTCGCAGACCAGGATCTCGCCGGCCAGCCCCTTCATCACCGGCGCGCGCTCCGGCTGCAGGAAGGCGTGAATGCGGCCGATCACATGATCCAGATCGTCCATGCGGCTCTTCAGGTAGGCATCGTCCATGCCATCGAAGACCTTGGCCAGGCGGTCGCGCTGCAGGCGCAGGGCGTATCCGGCGCTGTACGGGCCGCTGCGGATCAGCTCATCCAGGCCGAACAGCAGCTCCGGGTCGTCCAGCAGCAGCGCGTGCAGATCGAGGAATTCGCCTACTTCCTGGTTCAGTGCGCCGTGCAGGCGCTGCCGAAGCTCATGCATCTCCGCGCGCGCGGCATCCACGGCGTGATGCAGGCGCGTCAGCTCGGTTTCGATCTGCTGCGGTGCCACGCGCTGTTCGGCAACGTCCAGCGCATGCGGCAGGCGCACGCGTGCACGCCCCATCGCCGAACCCCGCGCAGCGCCATGACCAGCCAGCAGCTGGACCGGCCGTTGGCCGGAAGGGAGCTGGCCGGCGCGGGCGCGCGGCACGATCAGCTGTCCTCGTCGAAGCGGCGTTCGAACAGGTCGACCACCGCGTCCATCGCGGCGGCTTCGTCTTCGCCACTGATGCGCACGGTGACCGGGGTGCCCTGGCCGGCAGCGAGCAGCATCACGCCCATGATGCTCTTGGCGTTGATCTCGCGGCCCTTGGCAGCCATGGTCACGTTGCACCGGAACGGTGCCAGGGTCTGCACCAGCTTGGCGGTGGCCCGGGCATGCAGGCCCAGGCGGTTGCTGACGGTGAGTTCTCGTTCAAGCATCGTCGACTATCGCTCCATTACGGGTACCCGCCGCAGCGGTGGCGGGCAGTTGATCCAGTCCCTGTTCCGGATAATTCATCACCCGCAGCAACATCGGCAGGCTCAGCGCCGACACCCGGCGAACCGGGGTCCCCAGCCGGGCCAGCTGCCCGGCAAGGTTGGCGGGGCTGGCGCCGTACAGGTCGGTCAGGATCAGCACGCCTTCTCCACCATCAACCCGCCGCAGCGCGGCCGAGGCGAGGGGGAGCAGAGCATCCAGGTCTGCGTCGAACGGTACTTCGAAAGCTTCGGTCTTCAACGGCAGCTGCCGCAGGAGCCGGGTCGCCACGTCAAGCAGGGCGGCGCCGACCCCGGGATGTGTTACGAGGAGAATGCCACAGGTCATTACTGCACGTTAACAGGTCAAGGTGAATTGGCGATAGCCGCAGATGAGGGGCACTGTGTCCCGTATTCAGCGTCCCCCGCCTGCCGGCCCATCCCGCCTCTCCGCGGGGCGGTCGGGCGCACCCCGGCCGGGCCTCTCAATCCTGCTCGCGGTGATAGGTGGCCACGTCTTCCCAGCCCATTTCGCGGGCATGCCGGGCCATCCGTTCGGCCAGATAGACCGAGCGGTGCTTGCCGCCGGTGCAGCCGAAGGCCACGGTCACGTAGCTGCGTGTGCCGTCGCCCAGCTTCGGCAGCCAGGTGTCGAGAAAACCCATCAGCTGTGCGAGGTAGCACTGCACGTCCGGCTGGGCTTCCAGGTAGTCGCGCACGCCCGGCTCGCGGCCACTGAGCGCACGCAGCTCGGGATCCCAGTGCGGATTGGGCAGCACCCGCGCATCGAAGACGAAATCCGCTTCGGCCGGCACGCCACGCTTGTAGGCGAACGATTCGAACAGCAGCGACAGGCGGGTTGCATGGTCCAGCGTGAACTCGGTGATGATCCGGCGGCGCAGCTGGTGCACGTTGAGCGCGCTGGTGTCGATGATCGCGTCGGCCTCCTGGCGCAGCGGTGCGATCAGTTCGCGCTCGCGGGCGATCGCTTCCGGCAGCGACAGACCGAGCTGGCTGAGTGGATGGCGGCGACGGGTGTCGGCATAGCGCTTGAGCACCGCCTCGTCGCTGGCTTCAAAGAACAGCACCTTTGTTTCCACGCCAGCATCGGTGGCCAGTTGCCGCCAGTTGGCCAGCTGGCTCAGGTCAGCCTGGCCACGCACGTCGATGCCGACCGCCAGCCGGCGCGGCGCGGCGCCGTCATGGTGGGCCAGCAGGCTGCGCACGAAGTCCGGCAGCAGCTGGATCGGCAGGTTGTCCGAGCAGTAGTAGTCCTGGTCCTCGAACGTCTTCAGGGCGACGGATTTACCCGAGCCGGACAGGCCGCTGACGATGATCAGGGTCGGGGCGGTGGGGGCAGCGGTGCTCATGGACAGACTCTTCGAAGGCCAGGGAAATCAGGGTGTTCGCCGTTCCAGCAGGTTGCTGTGGCGCGCGATGAACATCGCGGCCGGGTCGATGCCCTTGGTCCGCAGGATATGCAGGCGGGTGGCCGCCTCGGTCAGCACGGCCAGGTTGCGGCCGGGCATCACCGGCAGCGTGATCAGCGGCACGTCCAGGTCCAGCACATGGCGGGTACCGGAATCGCCGGTCAGGCGTTCGTAGCCATGTGGAGTGGGCTCGGTCATCGGCTTGGTCAGGTGGACGATCAGCCGAAGGTACTTGTTCTTCTTTACAGCCGTGTCGCCGAACATCTCGCGCACGTTCAGCACGCCCAGGCCGCGTACTTCCAGCAGGTCCTGCAGCAGTTCCGGGCAGGTGCCGTCGAGCACGTCCGGCGCGATCTGGGTGAATTCAGGTGCATCATCGGCCACCAGGCGGTGGCCACGGCTGAGCAGTTCCAGCGCCAGCTCGCTCTTGCCCGACCCGGCTTCGCCGGTGATCAGCACGCCGATGGAGTAGATCTCCATGAACACGCCGTGCAGGATCACGCGCGGCGCCAGCGTGCGTGCCAGGTGGTAGGACAGATGATTGAGCAGTTCGTGGCCGCGCTTGGGAGATACCCACAGCGGCGTGCCCGACTCGTCGGCGGCCGCGCGCAGGTCTTCCGGACAGGGCTGGTTGCGGGTAATCACCAGCGCCAGCGGGTGCGACTGCATGAGCTTTTCGATCGTCTCCCAGCGCTGGCGCGGTTCCAGCGCGTCCAGCCAGGACAGTTCCTCGGTGCCCAGGATCTGCACCTTGTTGGGGTAGATCGCATTGAGGTAGCCCGCCAGCGAGGGCCGGCGGGAGACGGTGTTGCCGGCCTCGAGCTCGCGCTTCTCGCCGGATTTTCCCGCCACCCAGCGCAGGCCCAGGCGTTCGCGCTGCTGTTCGAACAGTTCGCGTGCGGTGATGCTGGTATTCATGCGGCACTCGCCGGGGGCGTGAGATCCAGGGCCTGACGCAGTGCCCGCGCGTCGCCGGCGGCGCGCAGCGCCTCGCGGATGGCGGGGGCGGAGAACAGTTCGGCCAGTTCGGACAGCAGCATCAGGTGCTGATGGGTGTAGTGGGCCGGAACGGCCATCGCGAACACCAGGTCGACCGGCTCGTCGCCCCCGAAGTCGACGGGGGTCTCCAGTCGCAGCAGGGCGCCGCGTGGGCGGTCCAGGGTCGGCGCGCGGCCATGCGGAATGGCGATGCCGCAACCGATCGCGGTGCTGCCCAGCGCCTCACGCTGGCACAGGTTCAGATAGATCTGTTCGGCATTGGCCTGGCGGCAGGCCAGCAACCCGGCCGCGGCCTTGAGGACGCTGTCGCGGTCGGTGGCCGTGCAGAGCTGGGTCTGCACGGCCGCCAGGAGGTCAGTCAGGGGCATGTCTGCGGGGAACGGTGGCGATCAGCCGCCATTGTCACCCACCGGCAGCGGTGCGTGCTGCTGTTTTTTCTCCTTGTGCTTGATCACCAGGCGGTCAAGCTTGTCCGCCAGCAGGTCGATCGCGGCATACATGGTCTGGCCGCCGGCCTCGGCGTGCAGGGTCTGGCCGGGAATGTTGAGGCTGGCGTCGACGTGGTGTTCGGTCTTCTGCAGCTTGAGGGTCACCCGCGCTTCGCAGTGCTGGTCGAAGTGCTTTCCGATCCGGGCCAGCTTCTCCTCTACATAGGACTGCAGGGCCGGGGTGACTTCGACGTCTTTGCCAAACGTTTCGATGCGCATCGGGTTTCTCCTGTGTTCGGATGTGCCAATGAACCTCTCCGCCGGGCGCGGCGGTGCGTCAAGCGATTCTGACCCTTTCGTGCGAGGCGGAAATGTTCATGGCTTCACGATACTTCGCCACGGTGCGTCGCGCCACTGGAATTCCCGACGATTTGAGCAGGTCAGCCAGCTTGGCGTCAGAAAGGGGCTTGCGCGGGTTTTCGTCATCGATCAGGCGCCGGATCATTGCCTGGATGGCGGTGCTGGATGCCTCACCGCCGCCTTCGGTATCGATGCCCGACGCGAAGAAGGCGCGCAGCGGCAGGGTGCCGCGTGGGGTCCGGACATGCTTGCGGGCGATCGCCCGCGAAATGGTGGATTCGTGCAGGCCCAGTTCGGCGGCGATCTCACGCAGGGTGAGCGGGCGCAGTGCCTGTTCGCCGAACTCCAGGAAGCCGGACTGCTGCAGGATCAGGCAGCGCACCACCCGCAGCAGGGTCTCGCCACGCTGCTGCAGACCTTTCAGCAGCCAGCGCGCCTCCTGCAGCTGGGCGCGCAGGTAGCCGGCGTCGGCCTCACCGCAGCGGCGGATCATCTGTTCGTAACCGCGGTGGATGACCACCTTCGGCCCGGCATGGCCGGCCAGCGCGGCGCGCCACACGCCGTTCTGCCGCCAGACGACTACGTCCGGCACCACGTAGGTGTCCGGCGACAGCGGCGCGATCTGGGTGCCTGGGCGCGGGTCCAGCGACCGCAGCAGGGCCACGGCGGTCTCGACATCGGCCAGGGGCTGCCGGAGTTCGTGCGCCAGCCCAACCACGCCGCTGCGCGGCAGCCGCTCCAGCGGCCCGGCAGCGACCTGGCGTGCCAGGGCAAGGCCAGGTGTGTCGGCCGCCAGTACGTCCAGTTGCAGCTGGAGGCATTCGCCCAAGCTGCGTGCCGCTACTCCGACCGGATCGAAGCGCTGGATCTGGTGCAGTACGGTGAGGATCTCGTCCTCGCCGGCGTGGATCGCCGGCAGCAGGGTCTCGGCGATGGTGGACAGCGGTTCGCGCAGGTAGCCATCGTCGTCCAGGGCGTCGATCAGGGCAGCCCCGATGCTGCGATCGCGTGCGGACAGATGCGACAGGTGCAGCTGCCACAGCAGGTGGTCGGCCAGGGTCTCGGTTTCGGCCACGCGTTCGGCCGCGCTGCCGCTGTCGTCATCGTCGTCGAAGCTGCCGCCGCTGCCGGCGGTGCTCCAGTCCGGTTCGGCCGATGCCCAGTCGTCCTCCTGGCCGGCGTCGGTGCGTTCGGGCGGGGCGTCATCGCCGTTGCCATCGTCGCCGGCAGCGGCATCGCTCTCGTTGCCTTCGGCCCAGTCCAGCAGCGGATTGCTCTCCACCGCCTGGGCGATCTCCAGTTCCAGCTCGGTGCTGGACATCTGCAGCAGCTTGATCGCCTGCTGCAGCTGGGGCGTGAGCACCAGCTGCTGTCCCAACGATGTCTGCAGCCGAGTCTTCATGCCTGTGCCGAAGAGGGGGAATGGAACCCGGCAGCTGCGGTCACAGCTTGAACGAGTCCCCAAGGTAGACGCGACGTACGTCGGCATTGTCCAGGATCGATTCCGGCGAACCCTGGGCCAGTACGGTGCCCTCGGCGAGGATATACGCGCGGTCGCAGATTCCCAAGGTCTCGCGCACGTTGTGGTCGGTGATCAGCACACCGATGCCGCGCTGCTTGAGGTGGGTGACGATGCGCTGGATCTCGCCGACCGAGATCGGATCGACACCGGCAAACGGTTCGTCGAGCAGGATCAGCCGGGGTTGCGCCGCCAGCGCGCGGGCGATTTCGCAGCGGCGGCGCTCGCCGCCGGACAGGCTGGCGCCAAGCTGTTCGGACACATGGCCCAGCTGCAGTTCGTCCAGCAGGCTGCTCAACTCGCGCTCGCGGCCGGCCGAGTCCAGATCCTCGCGCAGTTCCAGCACCAGGCGGATGTTGTCGGCCACGGTCAGCTTGCGGAACACCGAAGGCTCCTGCGGCAGGTAGCCCACGCCCTGCTTGGCACGGGTGTACATCGGATCGCCGGTGATGTCCTTGCCATCGAGCACGATGCTGCCGGCATCGGCGGCAACCAGGCCGACGATCATGTAGAAGCAGGTGGTCTTGCCGGCACCGTTGGGGCCGAGCAGGCCGACCACTTCGCCCGCTTCGAGGGTGAGCCCGAAGTCCTTGACGACCTCACGTTGCTTGTAGCGCTTGCGCAGGCCCTTGGCGACGAGCATTACTTCCGGCTCCCGGCCGGCTGCGCCGGCGTGGTGGTGGCGGCAGGCGTCTTGTTCTTGGGCGGGATAACGGTGCGCACGCGGCTGCCGTCGCCGCCGGAGTTCATCTCGCCGGTACGGGTGTTGTAGACCATGCGCTGGCCGGCGTTGGTGCCGCGCGCGCTGGTGACCTTGTAGTTGCCGGTGAGGGTGATGATCTCGGTCTTGATGTCGTAGTCGATGCGGTCGGCGAGCGCATCCATCCAGGTGCCGTCATCAAGCTGCTGCTTCAACTTCGCCTGCTTGCCCGTGAACACCACACGCACCGGCTCGCCGTCCTTGAGATAGATCTCCGCTTCGGACGAGCGCAGGTCCAGCGTGCCCTGGGTGATGATCACGCCCTGCGACAGCACGGTTTTGCCGTCGCCGGTGAGCATGCCGTTCTGTGCACCGGCATCGATGTTCATGGGCTCGTTGCGGTCGGTCGACTTCGCCTGCGCGAGGGCGGGGACAAGAAGACTGAGTGCGAGCATGGCTGCAAAGGGGATCTTCATCGGGGTCCGTTCTGCCGGTGGTGGCTGCCCGGTCAGGAGGGCAGCAGCGGGTGGGGGCTGCCGGCGCCGCGCCTGTCCAGGGACGTCGCGGGCCGGGCGGCGGAATCAGCGTCTGGGCGTGTAGCGACCCTTGGACTGGCTGAGGAAATGATACGTGTTGTTCTTCGAATCCACCTCGAACCCGACGCCGGACTGCTCCATGCCGGGGCGGGTCATGGTCACCAGGGCGTCGGTCCGGGCCCGGCTCTCCTTGGGGAACACGTCCAGGTGGTCGGTGCGGAAGGTGGTCGGCACGATGCCCGGGGCAGCCGGACTGTCACCCGCCACCTTGCCGCGCAGCTTCAGTTCGTCACCCTTGGCGCTCAGCCAGCCGGTCTCCGCGCGCAGTGTCCAGTGCCTGCCGTCCTTGTCGGGCATCTCGAACAGTGGCGTGGCGATGTTGATGGTCTGGTCGCCGCGCTGCCGCTCCAGCCGCGGCGCGCGCAGGGTGGTCGATTCCTTGCCCTGCTCGTCCAGGGCGACGATCTGGAAGTCGTGCAGGATGTAATCCACGCCGACTTCCTGGCCGCTCTGGGCCGGGCCCTTGTCGCGGTTGCGCAGCGCGGCCCAGCTGCTGAGCAGGGCCGCCAGCAGCAGGCCGATGCCTAGCACGGTGCGCCAGTTCACGGTCGGTGCGTTCATGCGCCGTACCTCGCCAGGACCGACGCGACATGACCCTGCGCGGCCAGCAGAACGTCGCACAGCTCACGCGCCGCGCCGCGCCCGCCTTCGGAACGGGTCTGCCAGTGCACGCGTTCGGCGATCCACGGATGGGCATTGGCCGGCGCCACGGCCAGGCCGACCGCACCCAGGGGCGCCAGATCCGGCAGGTCATCGCCAAGGAAGGCGACCTGTTCCAGGCCGATGCCGCGCTGGGCACACAGAGCCAGCACGCTGGCCAGCTTGTCGCCCACGGCGATGTGGGTATCAATGCCGAGATCGGCACCGCGCCTGAGCGCGGACTGGCTGTTGCGCGCGGTGATCAGCACGGGGTGGATGCCGTGCTGCTGCAGCAGTTTCAGGCCCAGGCCATCCTGCACGAAATACGCCTTGCTCTCGTTGCCGTCCTGGTCGTAGTACAGCCGACCGTCGGTGAGGGTGCCGTCCACGTCGAAGCAGGCCATGCGGATCCGCGCCGCAGCGGCATGCAGGTGGGCGGGGAAGGCGGGCAGGGGGGACCAGGGCATCAGGACGTTGAACTCGATCAGGGCAGGTGTGGGGTTACAGACTGAATGGGGTCTACGGACTGTCGGTTAAACCACCCGGGCCCGCAACAGGTCATGAATGTTCAGGGCGCCGACGGCGCGGCCCTGGTCATCGACCACGATCAGGCCGTTGATCTGCTGGGTTTCCATCTGGCGGGCGGCCTCCACCGCCAGCTGGTCGGCTCCGATGGTGCGGGGGTTGCGCGTCATCACATCGGCGATCTTTGCCGTGCGCACGTCCAGCGCACTGTCCAGTGCCCGGCGCAGGTCACCGTCGGTGAACAGGCCGATCAGCACGCCCTCGGCATCGACCACGGCGGTCATGCCCAGGCGCTTGCGGCTCATCTCCACCAGGGCCTCGCTGAGGCTGGCGCCGGCATCGACCTTGGGCAGATCGGCACCGGTATGCATGACGTCGGTGATATGCAGCAGCAGGCGACGGCCAAGGCTGCCGGCCGGATGCGAGCGGGCGAAATCGTCAGCGGTGAAGCCGCGCGCATCCAGCAGGGCCACCGCCAGCGCGTCGCCCATCGCCAGCGAGGCGGTGGTGCTCGAGGTCGGAGCCAGCGCCAGCGGGCAGGCCTCGGCCGGCACGCTGACGTCCAGGTGGACGTCGGCGGCGGTCGCCAGGCTGGACTGCGGGCGGCCGGTCATGGAGATCAGCACGTTGCCCTGGCGCTTGAGCACCGGCAGCAGCATCAGCACTTCGTCCGATTCGCCCGAATAGGACAGGGCCAGTACCACGTCGGCTTCGGTGATCATGCCCAGGTCGCCATGGCCGGCCTCGCCCGGGTGCACGTAGAACGCCGGGGTACCGGTGGACGCCAGGGTTGCGGCGATCTTGCGCGCCACATGGCCTGACTTGCCCATCCCGGTGGCGACCACCCGCCCGCGGCTGCCCAGGATCACCTGGCAGGCCTTCTGGAAGGGCTCGCCCAGGCGCTCGGCGACCGCCTGCAGTGCCTGCTGCTCGATCTCGAACACGCGGCGGCCGCTGGCCACCAGGGCGGCCGGCTCGACGGAACGGGGGGGCGGGAGGGACTCGGCCATGCGGACGCCACGCAGCGGAAGTAGAATGAGGGTTCATTTTATTAGGAAAGCCCGTTGGACGCCGACACCATCCGCAACCTGATCGAAACCGGCCTGCCTGGCGCCCGCGCCGATGTGCGGGGCGACGATGGCGTGCATTTCGAAGCGACCGTGGTCTGCGACGCCTTTGCCGGCAAGATGCCGCTGGCCCGCCATCGCATGGTCTATGCCACGCTGGGCGACCTGATGGGCGGCGCGATCCACGCGCTGGCGCTGAAAACCGTGACCCCGGCCGAAGCCGGCTGAACCGCAGAAGATCCCGAACCCCATGGCCAAGATCGTTGTGACCGGCGGCGCTGCGCTGCACGGTGAAGTGAGCATCTCCGGCGCCAAGAACGCCGTCCTCCCCATCCTCTGCGCGACCCTGCTGGCCGATGAGCCGGTGGAGATCACCAACGTGCCCCACCTGCACGATGTGGTCACCACGGTGAAGCTGCTGGGCGAACTGGGCGCCAAGGTCACCATCGACCAGGGCACGCTGTCGCGCGGCAGCGCGATCGTGGTCGACCCGCGTGCGGTGAACCAGCATGTGGCGCCGTACGAACTGGTCAAGACCATGCGTGCGTCGATCCTGGTGCTGGGTCCGCTGCTGGCCCGTTTCGGTGCGGCCGAAGTGTCGCTGCCCGGTGGCTGTGCCATCGGCTCGCGTCCGGTCGACCAGCACATCAAGGGCCTGCAGGCGCTTGGTGCCGACATCGTGGTCGAGAACGGATTCATCAAGGCTTCGGCCAAGCGCTTGAAGGGTGGCCACTTCACCTTCGACATGGTGAGCGTGACCGGGACCGAGAACGTGCTGATGGGCGCGGTGCTGGCCGAAGGCACCACCATCCTCGACAACTGCGCGATGGAGCCGGAGGTGACCGATCTGGCCCATTGCCTGATCGCTCTGGGTGCGAAGATCGAAGGCCTCGGCACCGCCCGCCTGGTGATCGAAGGCGTGGAGCGCCTCTCCGGTGGCCGTCATGAAGTGCTGCCCGACCGCATCGAGACCGGCACCTTCCTGGTGGCCGCCGCGATGACCGGCGGCAAGGTCACGGTCAACCGTGCGCGTCCGAACACCATGGACGCGGTGCTGTCCAAGCTGGTCGAGGCGGGTGCCCGGATCGAGACCACCGAGGACAGCATCACCCTGGACATGCAGGGCAAGCGGCCGAAGGCGGTGAACCTGACCACCGCGCCGTATCCGGCATTCCCGACCGACATGCAGGCGCAGTTCATGGCGCTCAACTGCGTGGCCGACGGCGTCGGCGTGATCAACGAAACGATCTTCGAGAACCGTTTCATGCACGTCAACGAGCTGCTGCGCCTGGGCGCGGACATCCAGGTCGAAGGCCATACCGCGATCGTGCGTGGCAGCGAGCACCTGAGCGGCGCGCCGGTCATGGCCACCGACCTGCGTGCATCGGCATCGCTGATCCTGGCCGGCCTGATGGCCAGCGGCGATACCACCATCGATCGCATCTACCACCTCGATCGCGGCTACGAGAACATCGAAGAGAAGCTGTCTTCGCTCGGTGCCACCATCCGGCGCGTGCCATGATCCTTCGCGGAAAATTCAGCCCGCGTCGCAAGGCGCTGCTGGCGCTGGTGCTGATCGTGCTGGCGTGGCTGGGGTATGCCTGGTACGCCGATATCGCCATCACCCGCGGCATCGAGCAGAAGGACATGGACTGGAACGGTGACGGCACGGTATCGCGTGACGAGATCATCCAGTCGTTCTATGCCGTGTCGGTGAACGACAGCCAGGAAGGCAACCGCCATTGCCGCACGTTCGTCTGGCGCGGAAGCGGTGAGCAGATCCGGGTGGACTGCCGCACCGAGTTCAAACCGGCCGAAGAGAAGAAATGAAAAACGCCCGCGCAAGCGGGCGTTTTCCTTGTGCGGGGCCCGGGGTCGGATCCCATCCCCGAGGGGATGGGATCCGACCCCGGCACTCAGTTCATCGATCGGATGGTCAGGTCCAGCGCGTCGCGGCCGCTTTCCCGCTGCAGCATGCGCGCCGGCACCGGAAACTCCGGCACGATCCAGGCGATCAGCTCCTTGTTGCCATCGGCACGCGACACCTTGGTCGCCTCGTAGCTCTTGCCGCCCACGGTGATCGATTCCTTGCCGATCACGCGGTAGGTCATGTTCTTGATCCGGCCCTCGTCGACCATGCGGTAGGTCAACGGCTTGCCGGCTGCCAGGTCGCGGGCGATGGCCAGATTGATCAGCAGCGCATCCATGTCGCCAGCCTTCAGGGCGATCGGTCCGGCGCGGTCCGGCTTGATGTCGCCGGTCCAGGTGGCCTGGTTGCTGGTCCAGTTGTAGTTGGCCTGCACGTTGCGCTTCTTCACCAGCAGCGCCGAGCGGTCCTGGCTGCTGAGCGGACGCAGCTGGCCGCGCACTTCCTCGAACACGGTGCTCTGGCTCAGGTCGGCCAGCTGGTTTTTCACCTGCAGGCTGTAGCGCCACTTGTTGCTGCCTTCACTGGCCAGCGTCATGGTGCCGTTGGCCTGCATGCCCATGTAGCTGGCCAGATAGTCGGCCTTGAACGGCTCCAGGGCCATCGCCGGCAGGCTGGCCATCGACAGGGTGGCAGCGGCGATCCACGTCAGGGGGCGGGACAGGGTGTTCATGCTCAGACTCCTTGGTATTCGATCAGGCGGAGATCGACGCGGTCTTCGCCATCTTCGCGTTGCAGGATGCGCACCGGGGTGGGGACACCGTTGGCGATCCAGAGAATGGTTTCGTTGTTGCCGCCGTTGCTGCGGTATACCCGCAGCGCGTTGTAGGACAGGTCGCCGACCTCGACGTTCTCGGTCTGCGGCGCGGCCTGGTAGTCGTGCTGGCGCACCTTGCCCATGTCGACGTAGCGGTAGTGCATGGCCACGCCCGGGCGGGCATCACGCATGATCGCCAGGTTGATCAGCAGGGCGCTCTGATCGCCGGCCTGCAGCGGAATGGGCTGCGCGCGATCCTTTTTCACATCGCCGGTCCACTGCGCGGTGCCGGCCTGCCAGTTATAGGTGCCGACGGCCTTCTTGCCCAGGAACAGGCCCTTGCGCACCGTGCTTTGGCTCAGCGGCGCATAGACGCCGCCGCGCTCCTCGAACACCGTGCTCTGCTCGATGTTCAGGCCGAGCACGCTGGCAAAGCCGCGGCGGCCCACCACCTGCATGTCCACCCGCCACTGGTTGCCGCCGGTATGGGTGACCTGCATGGTGGCATCGCCGGCTTCCTTGCCCTTGTAGAAGGCCTGGTAGGTAGCGGTGAACGGTTGCAGCGGCGGCGGTTCCCAGGCCAGCGCGGGCAGCATGGGCACGGCCGGTGCGGCCGGGGCCTGCGACGGAGCTGCCGGTTCGGCAGAGGGCTGTACCTGGCCCCAGCCGACGCCAGGCAACACGGCAAGCGACAACAGCAGGGGCGTGCACAGCAGCGTCGTGGTCTTCATGGGGGACAGGGGCCGCAGGAGTGGGGCAGGATGCCAGCCCCGCAGTCAGCGGGGCGTGTGCAGAACGTTATCGGTTCAGGTTTCCGGCGGAATCTAGGGCCAGCGGCCTAAACAGGGGGTGACCGTCGAAGAACGCCTGTCCTTCCCGTTCAGCCAGCCGGCCATCGCACAGCAGCTGCAGGCTGGCGATCAGCAGCGGGTGTTCCACCGCCAGCACGCGCTCGGCAAGGGTCTGTGCATCGTCGCCTGCCAGCACCGGCACGCGCGCCTGCGCCAGCACCGTACCCGCGTCCAGCTCCGGCACCACCAGATGCACGCTTGCGCCATGCTCGGCATCGCCGGCTTCCAGCGCCCGGGCGTGCGTATGCAGGCCCTTGTACAGCGGCAGCAGCGACGGGTGGATGTTGACCAGGCGACCGTTGAAGCGCTGCACGAAGCCAGCGCCGAGAATGCGCATGTAGCCGGCGCAGACGATCCAGTCCGGGGCGGAGGCGGCAACCGCGTCGCCTAGGGCCAGCTCGTAGGCGGCACGATCGCTGAATTCCTTCGCTGCATGCGCCCAGCGCCGGGAAGGATCGACCCGCTGCAGGGCCGCGGCATCGGGGCGGTCGGAGAACACGCCCACCACGTCGGCCGGCAGGCGGCCCGACGCGATGGCATCCAGGATGGCCTGCAGGTTGCTGCCGCGCCCGGAGGCGAGCACGGCGATGCGGCGGGGTGCGTTCATTACCGGCAACCCAGGCGGCTCAAACGCTTGCCGACGGAGTGTCGAACACGGCTTTCACCTGGGGGCGGAGCAGGGCGATCAGGGTGAACACCCCCAGCACCGTGCCCACCGGGGTGAACAGGCAGGACAGGCCCGCGACCACCAGGCACAGCACGTAACGGCGGCGCTGCGCCAGGCAGCGCCCGGCGTAGGCGACGAAGGCCCCCAGGGTGACGCCGCCCACCACGATCACGCTGCCGATGATGGTGAACATCCAGCCGAACATCCGCTGCTCGGCGGGCGATGAGGGCTGCCCCTCCGAGCTCAGCGGCAATGCCCCGGTCAGGGCGCTCACGCCCAGCACGATGTGGATGATGAAGATCAGCGAGAACAGTGCGATGAGCGCACCAACCACGTAGTGGCCGATGGACAGCGCCCGCAGATGGCTGGCGTCCTGCGGGCCGAATACGGGTGCCGTCAGCAGCGGCGGCGGCACCGGGTTCGAAGGGGATGGGGGCATTGCGTCCATGCGGGCTCCTCTGCAGGGGTCAGGCGATGCGGACGCGCTCGGCGCCTTCGGTGGTGACGACCTGGCCGATGGTCCAGTGATCCAGGCCCTGGGCCGTGACCGCGGCGGACACCGCCTCGACCTGGTCCGGCGCGACGATCAGCACGAAGCCGATGCCGCAGTTGAAGGTGCGCCACATTTCGCTGTCGGCGACCGCGCCTTCCTTCTGAAGCCACTGGAACACCGGCGGCAGCGTCCACGAGGCCGCCTGGATGTCCAGGCCGAGGCCGTCCGGGACCACCCGGATGATGTTCTCGGTCAGTCCGCCACCGGTGATGTGGGCCATGCCATGGATGGCATCGCCGTGCGACTTCAGCAGCGACAGGATCGGCTTGACGTACAACCGGGTCGGTGCCATCAGCGCGTCGACCAGCTTCACGCCGCCTTCCAGCTCAAGATCGGCCGGACGCCCGGCGCGGTCGTAGATGCGGCGGACCAGCGAGTAGCCATTGGAGTGCGGGCCGGACGAGGCGATGCCGATCAGCACATCGCCGGCCGCCACGCTGGCGCCATCCTTCAGTTCGCTCTTTTCCACCGCGGCCACGGTGAAGCCGGCCAGATCGTACTCGCCCGGGGCATACATGTCGGGCATTTCAGCGGTTTCGCCGCCGATCAGTGCGCAGCCGGCCTCGGTGCAGCCGTTGGCGATGCCGCCCACGACCGCCGCGGCGGTATCCACGTCCAGCTTGCCGGTGGCGAAGTAGTCCAGGAAGAACAGCGGCTCGGCGCCCTGCACCAGCACGTCGTTCACGCACATCGCGACCAGATCGATGCCGATCGTATCGTGGCGGTTCAGCTGGTGGGCCAGCTTCAGCTTGGTGCCGACACCGTCGGTACCCGACACCAGCACCGGTTCGCGGTACTTGTTGGACAGGTCGAACAGGGCGCCGAAACCGCCCAGGCCGCCCATCACTTCCGGACGGAAGCTGCGCTTGACCAGGGGCTTGATCCGCTCGACCAGCTCGTTGCCGGCGTCGATGTCGACGCCCGCGTCACGGTAGGTGAGGGGGGAGGGGGCGGAAGACGGGGTGTTGGTCACGGGCGTCGGCGCTGGCAGGGGTTGAACGGGCGATTTTAACAGGCCGCATTGGCGCACAGGCCGTATTCGGGCAACAATTCCCCCCGGATACGTCGAGCCAATGGATGTCCTGATGCGCCGCAGCCTGATTCTCACCCTGCTTCTTGCGTTGAGCCTGCCGGTGGCCACGATGGCCCAGAGCGGCCTGCGCACCGAGGGGGATGTCGCCACCGCCAGTGGGGCCTACGAGGCCGAAGTGCCGGTCAACAGCCAGGCCGAGGCCGACCGCAATGGCGGGCTGGCACGTGCCCTGAGCGTAGTGCTGGGCAAGCTGTCGGGCGACCGCAGCGTGATGTCCCGGCCAGGCGTGGTGCAGGCCCTGCGCAATGCCAAGGATTACGTGGCCAGCTACGACTACAAGCAGGACCAGAGCGTCAGCGCCAGCGGTGCGCCCAGTTTCCGGACCCTGCTGGTGGCCCGTTTCCGCGAGGATGACGTCGATTCGCTGGTCGCCGCGCTGGGCCTGCCGCTGTGGCCGCAGCCCCGACCGAAGCCGGTGCTGTGGCTGGCCGTCGATGACGGCAGCGGCCCGCGCCTGGTCAGCGTGCAGCAGGCCAATGCCGCGCGCCCGCTGCTGAACCGCGCCATCGAGCGCGGCTACAAGCTGGGCCTGCCCAGTGGGGGCGCTGCCGAACAGGCGCTGGCCGGTGCCATCTGGCGCCAGGACAGCGCCGCCGTGGCCCGCGCCTCTTCGCGCTACTCGCCGCCGATGCAGCTGATCGGCAAGCTCTACCGTGCCAATGGCGGCTGGCAGGCGGACTGGGTGTTCGTCGACGATGGCCGTGAACTGAACAGATGGACCAGCAAGGATGCCAACGCCATGCGCGCGATGGCCGCGGGCGCCGATGGCGCGGCCGATGCGCTGGTCAAGCGTTATGCCAAGGCCGGTGTGGCCACCGGCCAGGCGGGCAGCTACCGGGTGGTGGTCACCGGCATCAACAGTGCCGATGACTACCTGCGACTGGCCGCAGGCCTGCGCGACGTGCCGGTGGTGCGCAATGTCACTCCGCTGCACGCGAGCGCGGGCCGGCTGGAGCTGACCGTCGAAATGACCACCGGCCTGGCCGGCTTCAACCGCATGCTGGGTGACAGCGGCGTACTGGTTCCGAACGCCCCGCTGCCTGCCCTTCCGACACCGATCGATGACACCACCGGCGTGCCGGTGCAGGCGCCGGTCAGCAACGAGTACCGACTGCGATGACCCTGACGCCGGAAGCTGAAATCGCGCAGTTCCTGCGCCGGGTCAAATACATCCTGCTTGCCGGCCTGATCGGCTGGATCGTGTGGCTGCTGGCGCCGATCCTGACGCCGTTCGTGCTGGCGCTGGCGCTGGCCTGGCTGGGTGATCCGCTGGTGGACCGCATCGAGGCCACCGGGCGCTCGCGCATGACCGGCGTGGTGCTGGTGTTCGTGGCCATGGTGCTGGTGATCGTCGCCGCGCTGCTGGTGCTGGTGCCGATGATCGAAAAGCAGATCACCACCCTGGTGGCGGCCGTGCCGCAGGCGCAGGCCTGGCTGATGCAGACCGGCATTCCGTGGTTCGAGCAGAAGACCGGCCTGGAGGTGATGCAGTGGCTGGACCCGGATCGCCTGATCGAATGGGTGCGCAGCCATTGGCAGCAGGCGGGCGGCTTCGCCAAGACCTTCATGGGATATGTCTCGCGCTCGGGCTTCACGATGGTGACCTGGGTGGTCAACATCCTGCTGCTGCCGATCCTGGCGTTCTACTTCCTGCGCGACTGGGACAAGCTGGTGGAGCGGGTCGCCTCGGTCATTCCGCGCAACCACATCGGCACCATCACGGCGCTGGCGCGCGAATCCAACGAGGTGCTGGGGGCCTTCATCCGCGGCCAGTTCCTGGTGATGCTGGCACTGGGCGTGATCTATGCCGGCGGCCTGTCGCTGGTGGGGCTGAAGCTGGGGCTGCTGATCGGCATGATCGCGGGCCTGATCAGCTTCATTCCGTACCTGGGCGCGACCACCGGCATCCTGATGGCGATCATCGCCGCGCTGGTGCAGGCGCAGGGCTTCGACCTGAAACTGCTGATACTGGTCGGCGTGGTGTTCACGGTCGGCCAGTTGCTGGAGAGTTATGTACTGACGCCGCGCATCGTCGGCGACAAGATCGGCCTGCATCCGGTGGCGGTGATCTTCGCGGTGATGGCCGGCGGCCAGCTGTTCGGCTTCCTCGGCATGCTGCTGGCGCTGCCGGTGGCTGCCGTGTCCAACGTGCTGCTGCGCTATGCGCACCAGCGCTATCGGCAGAGCGATCTTTACGCGGGTGAGAAATCGGCGATCGTGCTTGACGGTGTGGTCGAGCCGCCCCACATCATCCTCGACACGAACGACAAGGGCCCCGACCTGAAGTGATGGGTGTGCCGCAATTGCCGCTGGCCCTGCACTACCCGCGGGACCAGCGCCTGGAGACCTTCATCGGCGCACCGGATGGTGCGCTGGCGCAGCTGCGCGCGATCGCGGTCGGTGCCAGCCACGACTGGGTCTACCTGGAAGGCGCGGCAGGCACGGGCAAGACGCATCAGGCGCTGGCGATGTGTTCCAGCGCCGAGCAGGCCGGGCGGCTGCCGACCTATGTGCCGCTGGCCAGTGCGGCCGGCCGTGTGCGTGCAGCGCTGGAGGGGCTGGAGGCGCGCGAGCTGGTCGCGCTGGACGGACTGGACGAGATTGCCGGCAACCGCGAGGACGAGATTGCCCTGTTCGATTTCCATAACCGTGCGCGCGCTGCCGGCGTGACCGTGCTCTATACGGCGCAGAAGGCGCCGGCCGAACTCGGACTGGTGCTGCCGGACCTGCGCTCGCGGCTGGGCCAGTGCGTGCGGGTGCTGCTGCAGCCGCTGGACGAGGAAGGACGCGCGGCGGTGCTGCGCGAGCGCGCGCTGCGACGGGGGCTGGCGATCGACGAGGCCGCGATCGAGTGGCTGCTGTCGCACACCGGGCGCGAGCTGGGCGGACTGATCACGTTGCTGGACTGGCTGGACCGCGAATCGCTGGCGGCCAAGCGTCGGATCACCGTGCCGTTCCTGCGCCAGGTGCTGGAAGAAGGCCGCCCTCGCTACTGAGGTTGGGGTTTGTTTTGCAGGGCTGCCGCCCTGCACCCGCCGAAGCCAGTGCCGAAGCCGGAGCAACGTCAACGTCAAACGCTGGCTTCCTCAGGGGAGGCGGGGTGGCTCAGGTTGCGGGGGACGGCGCAAGTACGTCCATGTAGCCTCGGTCGCGCCATCCATGGCGCTCACGCCCCCGCAACCTGAGCCACCCCGCCTTCGACAGGTTCCCGCAATCTGCCGGGATTGCGTACTGCACTGCTGTTGGTGGGTGTCGACCTTGGTCGACACGGTAGAGCCACGCTACGCGTGGATGCGCTTTCGCTTCGTGAGCGAAGCGACCTGCTTCTGCTTTTCTTTCTTTCTTCCGTGGCTGGACGCGCAAGGAAACTGTCAGAGGCCGGGCGGGTGGGCCATGCAGGGGCGTTGGCGCCATGGATGGCGCCATCGAGCTTACAGGGACGTACTTGCAGCGTCCCCTGCATGGCCCACCCGCCCGGCCGAACACGCGATCCGCTCTACGCGACCAACCATGAGGGGCTCAGCCGTTCGCCGCCAACTCAACATCCAGCGCACGCAGGCGATCCACCGTGCCGACGTCGGTCCAGCGCCCGCGATGGTGCTGCCCCGTCATCAACCCCTGCGCCATGAAGTGCTTCTGCAGTGGCACCACCGAGAACTTCGGCGGCAGCCGCTCGCTGCCCGGCGCATCGCCAATCACCGTGCGCCAGTCGGCCACGATTGAAGGGCGGTACACGCCGATGCCGGCATAGGTCAGGCACGGTCCTTCGCGGTCATGGTGCAGCAGGCCCTGTGTGTCCAGCCGGTAATCACCGTGCGGATGCTGCGTGGGGTTGTCGACCAGCACCAGATGCGCCTGGCCCTGCGGCTCGCGCGGTAGTGTGGCGAAATCGAAATCGGTCCAGATGTCGCCGTTGACCACCAGGAACGGATCCTCACCCAGTGCCGGCAGAGCATTGAGAATGCCTCCGCCGGTCTCCAGCGGGGTATCGCCTTCATGCATGAAGTGCAGGCGCACACCCCATCGGCTGCCATCGCCGAGCATCGCCGGGAATTGTTCCGCCAGCCACGCGGTATTGACCACGATATCGCGCACGCCGCAGGCGGCCAGGCGCTCCAGGTGCCAGACGATCAGCGGCTTGCCGGCCACTGCGAGCAGCGGCTTGGGTGTGTGCAGGGTCAGCGGGCGCATGCGTTCGCCCAGGCCGGCGGCGAAGATCAGCGCCTTCATCGGGCCACGCGCATCGGTGTGCCGAGCTCGGCCAGCGCCGGCTTGATGCGTGTGTCCAGCAGCTGCCGCAGGGGGGCCAGCTCGCGGTAGCGCGGCAGTACTTCGTCCAGATAGGTGATGAAGCGCGGCGCATCGTCCAGGTAATGACCCTTGTTGTCGCGGTAACGCAGGCGGCAGAACAGGCCCAGGATCTTCACGTGGCGCTGGATGCCCATCCAGTCCGCGTCACGCAGGAAGGTCGCACGGTCGGGCACCGGCAGGCCCGCAGCGCGCGCGCGCGCGTGGTACTGCGCGAGCCACTCGTCCACGCGCTGCAGCGGCCAGCTCAGGAACGCGTCCTTGAACAGGCTCACGGCATCGTAGGCGATCGGGCCCCGCACCAGATCCTGGAAATCCAGCACGGCCGGACCGTCGGCAACGGGCATCAGATTGCGCGGCATGTAGTCGCGGTGGGTCATCAGCTGCGCCTGGCCCAGTGCGTTGTCCATCAACCGGCGATGGACCAGCTGCAGGCCCTCGATTTCGCCGCAGTCCAGCTGCAGGTTGAGATGGCGCTGCAGGAACCATTCGTCGAACAGGCTGGCATCGCGCTGCAGCAGGGCTTCGCCGAACTGGCCGAAGTCGGCCGGCACCGGGATCGCCTGCAGGCGCAGCAGCTGATCGATGGCGCGGCCGAACCATTCATCGGCGTTGCGCTCGTCGAGGATTCTCGCCAGGGTCGGACCGCCGAGATCCTCCAGCAGCAGGAAGCCGGCGTCCAGATCCTGCGCAAGCAGGGCCGGCACACGCAGGCCATGGTCGTGCAGCAGGCCGCGCATGCGCAGCCAGGGGCGGGGGTCTTCCAGTCCCGGCGGAGCATCCATCACGATGTGGCTGCCGCGTGTACCGGTGACGCGCCAGTAGCTGCGCATGCCCGCATCGACCGAGGCACGTTCAACCACGGCCTGTGCATCGCCAAGCTGGATACGGGCCCACTGCAGTCGCTGCGCGCTGCGCTGGGGATCGGAGGCGGGTTCGGTCATGCGGGCATATCCGGGCGCGCTGGGCGCGCCGACGTCGGGGACAGGAGGGAAAGGTGGGGCCGTTTCAGCGGCGACCGCTGAACAGGCGCAGGATCGCCAGCACGGCCACCGCGCCGACCACGGCACCGAGGAATCCAGCCGGTTCGCCTGGGGCGTACCAGCCCATGTACTGACCAAACCAGCCGGCCAGCAGGGCACCGAGGATGCCCAGCACGATGGTCAGCAGGCAGCCCATTCGGTTGTTGCCCGGCATGAAGAAGCGCCCGAGCAGGCCGACGAAGAAGCCGACCAGCAGGATGTACAGCCAGCTGCTGCTGCCGAACAGACCATTCATGCGTGTGCGTTCCGCTTGAGAAGAACGCAGCCTAGCAAGGCCGGGCTGCGTCCGTCACGGTGTGCCGGATCAGCAGCAGCCGTGGTCGCCATGGCGCGTGCCGCTGTCGGCGGCCACCGGCGAACCACTGGTCTCGCCACGCAGGCTGGCGGCGTAGTGCTCGCTGATCACCTTGGACACGCAGGCGGTGACCTTCTTGCCCATCGGAATGTGCAGGAACTCGTTCGGGCCGTGCGCGTTCGAGTGCGGGCCAAGCACGCCGGTGATCATGAACTGGGCACCGGGGAACTTCTCGCCCAGCATGCCCATGAACGGAATCGAGCCGCCTTCGCCCATGTACATCGCCGGCTTGCCGAAGAAGGTCTGGCTGGCTTCGTCGATGGCCTTGGTCAGCCACGGCGCCATGGCCGGGGCATTCCAGCCGGTGGAGGCCTTTTCCAGATCCAGGGTGACCTGCGCGCCGTTCGGCGGATCGCGCAGCAGCGCTTCTTTCAGCAGCTCGCCGCAGGTCTTGCCATCGGCGGTGGGCGGCAGGCGCAGCGACAGCTTCACCGAGGTCTGCGGGCGCAGCACGTTGCCGGCCGATTCCAGCGGCGGCATGCCGCCGATTCCGGTGACCGACAACGCCGGGCGCCAGGTGCGGTTGAGCACCAGCTCGGTGAGGTCTTCGTTCATCGGGCGCAGGCCATCGACCAGCGGGAACTTCTCGAAGATGGCCGTATCGACCACTTCGGCGGCACGCTTGGCCTGTTCCTGGCGCTCGGCCGGGATTTCCACGTTCATGCCGTCGATCAGGATGCGGCCGGTGTCCTGGTCCTCGATGCGCGACAGCAGCTGGCGCAGCAGGCGGAAGCTGGACGGCACCACGCCGGAGGCATCGCCGGAATGCACGCCTTCGTTGAGCACCTTGACGGTGAAGTTGCCCCCGGTGAGACCGCGCAGCGACGTGGTGCACCAGAGCTGGTCGTAGTTGGCGCAGCCCGAATCCAGGCAGACCACCAGCGACGGCTTGCCGATGCGGTCGGCCAGATGGTCCACGTAGGCGGGCAGGTCGTAACTGCCGGACTCTTCACAGGCTTCGATCAGGACCACGCAGCGCGCGTGCGGCAGGCCCTGGGCCTGCAGGGCCAGCACGGCGGCCAGCGAACCGAAGATCGCGTAGCCATCGTCGGCGCCGCCGCGGCCATAGAGCTTGTCGCCACGCAGGACCGGGGTCCACGGGCCCAGGTCGTCGTCCCAGCCGGTCATTTCCGGCTGCTTGTCCAGGTGCCCGTAGAGCAGGATGGTGTCGTCGCCGGTTTCACTGCCGGTGGCGGGAATTTCCAGAAGAATCAGCGGGGTACGGCCTTCCAGGCGGACCACTTCGACCTTCAGGCCCGGCAGCTCCTGTGCCTTGGCCCAGGTCTCCATCAGGGTGACCGCCTGTTCCATGTAGCCGTTCTGCACCCAATTGGCGTCGAACATCGGCGACTTGTTGGGAATGCGGATGTAGTCGACCAACTGCGGGACGATTTCGCTGTCCCACTTGTCATTCACGAATTGGCCGAGCTTGGCGCTGTCCATCTGAAACTCCGGTTGCATGGCTGATCCAGCCATTCTACGCCTGCGCCGGGGGTAGGGTTTTTCCTACATCACGTCGGGTATTTGGCTGGCTTTTAGAAATCCACGAAACCGATAGTCTGTGTGTATGTGGTGACGGACACTGTTCCTACCGACGGGATTGCCGGTCGGGGCGGCCAGAACCACAAGGAGTTATACGTCGTGCCTTGGTTAGTCGTGTTGAGGGCACTGGTACTGGCAATGGGGATCGCAGGGGCGCATGACGCCGAACCGATCGACATCAACCGGGCCGATGTCCAGGCGCTGCAGCAGGGATTGACGATGGTCGGAGCCAGGAAGGCTGCGGCGATCGTCGAGCACCGGCGCAGACACGGGCCCTTCAAGCGCGTCGAGGATCTGACGCAGGTGAAGGGGATAGGGACAGTGATCGTCGAACGGAATCGACAGCGGATCACCGTAGGCGACAGGCTGTTGCCCGCGGATCCGGTACCCGGATCGGTACCGGTGCGGACCGTACCAAGGCGTTGACAACAGGAATCGTCGGGACCCGCAGGAGGCCGGTCCACCGGGCACCGCCAGGGAGGCTGTGTTCACCGACCGTCGCAGGATGCGGCACCAATCACCAGGACGGTGGCATCACAGACCTGTGGAAGGGGCTGAGATACAAGCAGGACAGACGCGGCCGCGTGCAGGATGCAACGCCACCCCCACTTCGCAGGACGCGCGGGGGAGGCAGCAGGCCGACAAGGACGTGACGATTGCCCGGTACGACACAGGGTTGTGTCGCCGGGCATTCTCTTTTGGCGCGTTCGCTACGGCGCGATGGTGTACGGTGACCGCTTCGCATGGAATGGAACCTCCGCTGGATGCGTCTGCACCGTCCGTCCCTGATGCTCTCCCTTGTCCTGGCACTGCCGCTGACCGTGCAGGCCGGGCCGCCGTCTTCGCACTCGACCGACCCGTCCGGGCCGGTGGCCGCCGAACGCGGGCCTACCGATCTCAAGCCGGGCGAATTCCTCTGGCATCCGGAGATTTCCCCGGCCGGCCCGATCGTGCTGGTCGTCAGTCTGGACGAGCAGCGCGCCTACGTGTATCGCAACGGGATCGCCATCGGGCTGACCACGATCAGTTCGGGCAAGGCGGGACACGAGACGCCGACCGGGGTGTTCACGATCCTGCAGAAGGACAAGGACCACCGCTCCAACCTCTATAACAGCGCACCGATGCCGTACATGCAGCGGCTGACCTGGGACGGCATCGCCCTGCATGGCGGCAGCCTGCCGGGGCATCCGGCCTCGCACGGCTGCGTACGGCTGCCGCAGGCATTCGCGCAGAAGCTGTTCAGCGAGACCCGGCGCGGCGATACGGTAGTGGTGGCCGATGCCAAGAGCGCGCCGATGACGTTGGCCTATCCCGCCGTACTGGCGCCGGTCAACGCGCGCGGCGAGGCCCTGCCCGAGACCGGCGACGGCAGTGTGGCGGCGGCCTGGTGGAACGACAGCGCGGCGCCGGCCGGGCAGGTCGGCATCCTGGTCAGCCTGCACGACCAGCGGCTGTACGTCCTGCGCGACGGCGTGATGATTGGCGAATCGCCGCTGAAAGCCGACGCGCTGCCAGCCTTCCAGGGCACCACGCTGTTCGTGATGGGGCAGGGCTACAGCGATGTTCCCAGCCCGCTCGATGCGAAGCAGCGCCTGCATCAATGGACGGCCTATCCGTTGCTGGGCCAGGACCGTGCGCAGGCGACCCCGGACCTGTTGGCCACGCCGTCGCTGCCATTGGCGCTGCCGGCCGATTTCGCCCGGCAGCTGTACCAGGTGCTGGTGCCGGGCACGACGCTGCTGGTGACCTCGCTGCCCGCCGTGCGCCCAAGCCCGGCTGAATCCGGCCTGCAGCCGGTCTTGGAATCCGAGCCGGCAGGGTCCACTCTCACAGGCAACTGAGTCCTGTGTCCCGTCCATGACCGCATCCCGCCTGTGCCGGCTGGCCACGCTTGGCCTGCTTGCAACCTCGGCCAGCGCACCCGCGTTGGCGCAGACGCCCGCCATCGCGACCCGTGCCGAGGATCTGGCCGCCCTGCTGGCACGTACCGCGCCGAAGGCCGATCGCCATGTGCTGCAGCTGGCGGCGCAGGCCATGCGCTGCGCCCTGTTGCGACCGGAGCTGGGCATCAGCGGCGAACGCCTGAGCGTGATCGACTATTCGCGGCCCTCCACCGAGCCGCGCCTGTGGGTGTTCGACCTGGCGCACCAGCGGCTGTTGTTCGAGGAATGGGTGGCGCACGGCCGCAACAGTGGTGAGAACCGGACCGAGCATTTTTCCAATCGCGACGGCAGTTACATGTCCAGCCTCGGTGTGTTCACCGCGCAGGAAACCTACATGGGCGGCAACGGCTACTCATTGCGGCTGGCCGGGCTGGAACCGGGCTTTAACGACCGCGCGCGCGAGCGTGCGATCGTCATTCATGGCGCCCCCTACGTGAATCCGGCGACCGCCCAGCTGCAGGGTCGGCTGGGCCGCAGCCTGGGGTGTCCGGCGGTGCGGCTGTCGGTGGCCAGGCCGCTGATCGACGCGTTGCGTGGTGGCACGATGGTGTTCGCCTATTACCCCGACCAGGACTGGCTGAAGCATTCGCAGCTGCTGGGTGGCCAGTGCGGCGCGCAGGGTACGGTCGCCACGCGCTGATGCGCGATTGCACGTGGCGTGGTGCAATGCAGGCATGGATATCGATGCGCTGCTGAAGACTCCGAGCCAGGTGATTGCCCGCCTGGATTACCGCCGCGAACGCTGGCGCAATGGCCTGGGCTGGACCCGCGAAATCCTGCGGCTGCCGGCGCACGGGGACGACTGGGCCCTGCGCCTGTCCGTGGCGGAGATCGAGCAGGATGCCGCGTTCTCTGCATTTCCGGGCGTGGAGCGCGAACTGGTACTGCTGCAGGGCAACGGTGTGCGCCTGCGCTTCGCCGATGGCCGGGTGGCGGAGGTGCTGCCGCCGCATGGTCGCGTGCGCTTTGCCGGCGAGGAGGCACTGCACGGCGAACTGGTCGATGGCACCACCCATGATTTCAACCTGATGTGGAAGCGCGGGCAGTTGCACGCCGAGCTGCTGCACCGGCCGCTGGTGGGGCCGATGTTCTTCTTCTGCGAGCCAGGCGTGGCCTGGGCGCTGCACCTGCTGGCGGGTGAGGCCGGCTTTGCCGAGGACAGTGGCTTGCCGCCGATGCAGGCAGGCGACACTGCATGGCTGGCGGCCGGCGAGCGCCAGCGACATGCGCTGCAGGGCAGTGGCGAGCTGCTGGCGATACGGGTGAGCGCCGCGGACTGATGATTCGCATGCGCCGATGGGCATCATCCGCGCATGCGCTGGGCGCTGCCTGGGCTAATACACATCACGGCGGTAACGGCCGGCCACCAGCAGGGCCTCCTTGCCGTCGGTACCCAGCACCTGCTCGATGACCGCATCCACGGCCGGCGCCATGCCCTGCAGGCTGCCGCAGACCAGGATCGTGGCACCTTCATCGACCCATTGCCGCAGCGTTGCCGCCTCCGCCAGCAGGCGGTCCTGCACGTAACGGTGGCTGCCGCCGTCACGGCTGAACACCGTATCCAGACGCTGCAGCGTGCCGGCCGCCAGCATCGCCCGCAGTTCGTCACCGAAATGGAAGTCGTGCGCGGCCGAGCGCTCGCCGAACAGCAGCCAGGTGCGGTGCGCGCCGACGGCCGCGCGCTCATGCAGGTGTGCACGCAGGCCGGCGATGCCCGTGCCATTGCCGATCAGCAGCAGCGGCGCCGCAACGGCGGCACCGTGGAAGTTGTCGTTGCGGCGCAGGCGCAGTTGTACCGGCTCGCCGATGACGGCGTGGTCGCACAGCCAGGCACTGCCGATGCCGGGCGTGCCATCGGCACGCAGCTGCCGGCGCACCAGCAGTTCCACCGCACCATCCTCCATCACCGAAGCGATGGAGTACTCACGATGCGGCAGCGGCTGCAGGGCCGCCAGCAGGGCGGGCAGATCACCCGGTGGCACCAGTGAGGGCAGGTGCGAGCGTTCGACACGGGCCAGCAGCGTCTGGCCGTCCTCGAGCACCGTCTGCGGATCGAAACCCTGTGATTCCAGCCAGGCCCGCGCGCTGTGCCGCGCGTGCTGCGGGCCGATCTCGGCAATGTCGCCGGCCTGCCAGCGCACGCCGTCGATGGCAGGCGCCTGCAGGCGCAGCCAGTACACCGGTCCGCCCTGGCTGCCGGGATTGAGGTGCCGGCGTTGCAGCAGCGTCCACGGCTGATATTCGGCCGGGCTCCAGTCGGGCAGTTCGCTGGCGCCACCGGCAAGTTGTCCGAGCAGTTGCTGCCAGTGCCGCAGTGCAGCGGGATCGGCGTTGTCGACCTCGATGGCGTCGAACAGGGCATGTGCGCCGTGCTGGCGCAGCCAGTCGTCGAGCTGGTGACCGAAGGCGCAGAAGTGACCGTAGCTGCGATCACCCAGGGCGAGAACGCCGTACGAAAGATGCTGCAGCGATGACGGCAGGGCCATCACATGGCGCAGGAAGGGCACAGCGTGATCGGGCGGGTCGCCTTCGCCGGTGGTACTGGCGATGAACAGTGCACGCTGGCTGCCGGCCAGCAAGGTGGCGTCGACCTCATGCAGACCGCGCACACGCACCGGCACGCCGGCACCACGCAATGCCTCGGCACTGCGTTCGGCCAGTTCGCGGGCGAAGCCGGTCTGGCTGGACCAGACCAGCAGGATCGGCGCGACGTCGCCAGAGGCAGCATCGTCGCGCGGTCGCCCACGCCACCACAGTGCGGTGCAGACCAGCGCATAGAGCGCGGTGGCGATGATGGCGATCTGCGATTGCCGCGCCGGCGGTGCGCCCTGCCACCAGGCTTCGCCGAGATGCAGTCGCAGCAGCGCCCAGCCGATCAGCGCCAGCAGGATCAGTACAAGCGCGTTGCCGAGCAGCGCGCGCGACGGCCGTGCGCTCATGCGTCCCGCTCGTCGAGCAGGCGCTGGAAGGCGCTGCTGAGAAACTCGTGCGGGCCATCCGCTGCGCGATGCAGGTAGCGTGCGGCCAGTCCTTCGCGTTCGGCCAGCGCCATGCCGTGCTCGCGGCCGAGTACGGTGAGTGCGGTGGCCCAGGCATCAGCATGCATCGCGTCGTCGGCGACCACCGTCACCGCCGCTGCAACCTGGCGTACCGGCCTGCCGGTGCGCGGGTCGAGGCTGTGGCTGTAGGCCTCGCCATCGGCCTGATAGTGATGCCAGCGATCGCCGGAGGTAGCGACCGCCTTGCCGTCCAGCGCCAGCACCCGCGGTGGTGTTTTGGCGTGCGCGTCTTCTTCCGGCGCCGATTCCACCAGCACGCGCCACCGTTGGCCATCGGGCTTGCGGCCGTAGCCGGCCAGTTCGCCACCGACCTCGATCAGTGCAGCAGCGATGCCCTGATCGCGCAGCCACGCGGCCACGTGATCGACGCCGAACCCCTTGGCGATCGCAGAGAGATCCAGTTCCAGTCCGCCGGGTTGCAGCAGCGCATCGCCGCGCCATTGCAACCGCTGCCAACCGCAGCGCTCGCGCGTGGCCTGCACGGCGGCGGCATCGGGTTGGCGGCGTTCGCCGGCATGTGCACCGAAACCCCACAGTGCCACCAGCGGGCCGATGGTGGGATCGAACGCACCGTCGCTGGCGGCAGCGATGGCCTGGGCGCAGGCCACGACCTTGCGGGTCTCGGCTGGCACGGTGCACCACTGGCCTGCATCGGCGCTGTTGTAGCGGCTGAGGTCCGAGCCGGCGTCCCACGTACTCATCTGCGCGACCACATCATCCAGGCGCGCCTGGATGCCGGCGTGCAGCGAGTGCAGGTCGCGCTGGCGCGGCGCGACCAGCGACACGCTCCAGGTGGTGCCCATGGTGGTGCCGCCGAGGCGGGCGATGTCGAGCAGGGAATCGGTCATGACGGGGCGTGGCGGCTGCGATGCCGGGGCGTGCCCGGCATCGCGGTCCCCATTACTGCGGCAGCACTTCCAGCGTGGCCACGTAGCTCAGGCGACGCTTGGCGGCCTGCTTCACCGAGGTCTTGTTGTCTTCAGTGCCGGTTTCCAGCCAGTACATGCCGGCTTCCGGCCAGGTCACCTTGATCTCGCCCTTGGCGTCGCTGGTCACCTTCAGTTCGTCCTGCGCGTTGCGGTAGCGGGTGGCGCCGCGCACGATCTCGAAGGCCAGCCCGGCCGTCGGCTTGCCATCGACCAGCACGCGGAAAGTGGCTTCCTCGCCGGCGAACAGATCGTTCGGGTGACCGACCGCAACCAGCTCGATGCCGCGGTTGGTCGGCTTCAGCGCGGTATCGTTCGGCGCGCCATTGGTCACGAACGTCTCCACGCGGCCGACCGACTGGCTCACTTCCAGCTTCTTCGCGTCCTTGGGCAGTTCGCCGAAGGTGGCGGCGGTACCGCGCCAGCGCTTGCGCTCGCCGTTCTGTTCGTAGGTGGCGAACAGGCCGTCATTGACCGAAGCGATGCGGTAAGTGCCCTGCTGCTTCAGCTCCAGATCGAACACGCTGCGGTACTTGCCGGTCGAGGCGTTCTGCGGCTGCACGGTGCTGCCGTCCGGCGCGGTGATCACCAGCGATTCCAGGCGCAGCGGCACGTGGTTGAAGTAGAACAGGTCGTTGGAGACCGCACCATCAACAGTGATCCACGGCGCATTGCCGGCGATCACGGTCTGCGAAGGCAGCAGCCAGGCCTTGTGGGCGAGTGCGGAAAAGGGAAGGGCAGCGGCCAGAGCGGCGGCGAGGACGAGCGTGCGCTTCATGCGGAAGACTCCAGGGACGTTGGATGGGTGGGGTCAGAGCCCTTCCTGCGGAAGGGATCCGACCCCGGAGTCAAATCCCCTTCCAACGGAAAGGGCTCTGACCCCGGCTCAGGCGGTTACGGTTTGATGGCGAGGGTCACCTGGCCCAGTTCGGTGGCGCCCTGCGCCTTGCCGTTCTGTGCGGCGGTGGCCGGCCAGGTGAAGGGGATCTTCAGCAGTTCGCGGCCACCGACTTCGCGCACCGCTTCCACCACCAGGGTGTAGTTGCCCGGGGCCAGCTGCTTAAGCGCCGGCTGCTTGTCGTTGAACGACAGCGCGTGCTTGCCGGCCGGGCGGGTTGGGCCGGTCACGCCGTCCACCGGCACCTGCAGGGTGCGGCCGCTCTTGCGCCACCACTGGCGCAGGTCGGGCAGCCACTTGGTGCCATGGCCTTCGTTGTTGCTGGTCTGCTGGTACCAGACCGACAGGTTGGCCGCGACTTTCTGGTCGGCGCCTTCCAGCCACACCGCTACGTAGGGACGGTGATACTCGGCGACATTGAGCTTGGGCACCTCGACGTTGATGTCGAGCGTGGCGGCATAGGCCGGCGAGGTGGCCAGCAGGCCGCTGAGGGCGATGGTCAGGGTGACGCGCATGGGGCGGCTCCGGTGAAGGGGATTCGATGGTTCAGTGGATCAGCAGCAGGGCGATCAACAGCGGGATCATCAGGCCGAGGCCGACCAGCGGCCAGGTCATGCGCCGCTGCCGTGCATGCAGGTGCAGCAGGAACAGGCCGGTGATGCAGAACACCAGGCAGGCCACGGCGAACAGGTCCAGGAACCAGCCCCACGCCGGGCCCGCGTTGCGGCCCTTGTGCAGGTCGTTGAGGTAGGACACCACGCCGCGGGAGGTTGATTCGTATTCCACCGCGCCGGTTTCGCGATCGATGCTGAGCCAAGCGTCGCCGCCGGGGCGTGGCAACGACAAGTAGATCTCCTCGGCCGACCACTCGGCCGGGCGACCGCCGATGGCGATGCCCAGCTGCGTATCCAGCCATTGCCCGGCCGGGCGGGGGATCGGCGCGTGGCCGTCCTCGCGCGTGCCGAGCTGGCCGAGCAGATCGGCCGGCAGTTGCAGCTGCTGGTTCTGCACCAGGGGCTTGGCTTCGATCTTCGCTGCGTGGTTGAGGGTCAGGCCGGTCACCGCGAACAGCAGCATGCCGATCAGGCACACCGCCGAGCTGATCCAGTGCCACTGGTGCAGCGTCCGCAGCCAGAAGCCGCGGCTCTGTTGCTGCTGCACGTTGGAGGGGGCGGAACGGCTCACGACGGGATTCAGGACGGATGCGGACTGCGCATTACATCATTGATGAGAATAGCTCGCAATTGCGTATCGTTCTGTATCCCGGTACCGGCCAAGGCCGGCACCGGGCAGGGTCGCCTCAGAACTTCGCGTTGAGCGAGATCCAGTAGCTGCGGCGCTGGTCCTTGGTCGCGTAATCGTCCACGCAGCTGAACTCGCTCTGGCTGATCAGCAGGCACGACTGCGAGACGAAGTCCTTGTCGAGCAGGTTGTTGATGCGTGCGTTGACGGTCAGCCATGCGTTGGCCTTCCAGCTGCCGCCGAGGTGGAAGATCGTGTAGTCCTCGTAGACGCGGTCGTGGCTGTTGCCGGCCGCATCGAGGATCGTATCGCGGTAGCGGTCGTAGCGGCCTTCGCCGATCAGCGACAGACTGACCGCGTCGCTGACCTGCCAGTTGAGGCTGGCGTTGGCCATATGCCGGGCCGGCATGGTGCCACTGATCGGCAGTCCCTTCTGCGGGCCACTGGTCTGTTCGCTGCGGGTCCAGGTGTAGTTGCCCCGCAGCTGCAGGGTTTCCAGCAGATCGACGTGCGCGGCCAGTTCGGCGCCACGGGTTTCGGCCTTGTCGATGTTCACGCTCTGGGTGAAGGTGCTGTAGCCCAGCGAGGCCCAGCCCGGCCCGATGTCCACGCAGTAGCCGCTGCCGGCCGGAGCCACCTCGCAGTTCGGGAAGGTGCCGCCGCTGGCGATCTTGTCTTCGAACCGGTTGAAGAAGCCGGTGACGTTGAAGCCCCAGCGCTGGCCTTCGTAGTAGGCAGCCAGCTCGTAGTTGGTGCTGGTTTCCGGCTTGAGGTTCGGCGAACCCACCAGCGGCAGCACGCCCTGCCCACCGAAGCCGGTGATGCCCGGGAACAGCTGGTCCGGGCGCGGTGTCTTGTAGCCGGTGCTGACACCGCCCTTGAAGGTCCATGCGTCGCTCGCATTCCACACCAGGTAGCCGCGCGGGCTGACATGGCTGCCGAACACGTTGTGGTCGTCGTAGCGCAGGCCGAAGGTCGCCGTGAGGGTATCGGTCAGTGCCCAGTTGTCCTCCGCGAACAGGGCCCACATGCGGTGCTTCTGTCGGGTGTTGCTGCGGTAGCCGGCGCCATCCATGCCGAACACGCCGTCGACCATGTCGGTGTCGTTGTACTGTCCGCCAACGGTCAGTTTGTGCGCGCCGAAATCGAGGTCGAGCATCGTGTCGAGCACGTAACCCTCAAGCTCCATCGTGCGCAGCGGACGTGGCAAGAACGCCTGCAGGCGCGCCATCTCGCTCGGGTCGAGGGCCGACAGTGCATTGCCACGACCGGCCGCACAGTTGTTGGCGGCGCCGGTGCGGCGGCAGACGTCATTCCACAGCGTCTGCAGGTTGGCGCGCTCGTCCAGGGTCAGTGGCAGCGAACGGCCGAGGTTGCTGCTCTTGCTGTGGGTCAGCGAGGTCTGCCAGGTGCCGAAGCTGTAGCGGCCCTGATGGGTCAGCGATACCTGGTCACGCTCATAGCGCTGGTAGGCGGTGTAGCCCACGCGCGGCTGCACCACGCGGCGGGTGATGGTGCCGCCGCCATCCGGATCGGGGATGACCGCATTGCCGACGCGCCACAGGCTGGCCAGGCTGTCGAGCGTGCCGGTCTGGCCCGCGCTGTTGTCGTACTTCTGCCGCGACACGTCGTAGTCCAGCCACAGTTCGTGGTCGTCATTGACGTGGACGTTCAGGCGCACGCCCGTGTTCCAGTTGGTGTTGGCCACCGACTTGCCGCCACCTCCGAAGCCGATGCTGCGTTCCCACAGGGTGCCATCGGGCAACGGCAGCGCATCCCATTCCGGATTGGACGCCTTCGCATCGTAATAGCTGCCGCGCACGGACAGGCCCAGGCGGTCCTTCAGCAGCGGACCACTCAGGTACACGTCGGTGCTGCGGGCATCGCCGAACTGGTCGTCCTGCTGCACGGTGAAGCCCTGGGTCAGCGCGCCGTGCCAGCTGTCCTGGTTGCGGCGGGTGATGATGTTGATGACACCGCCCATCGCATCCGAGCCGTACAGCGTGGACATCGGGCCGCGCACCACTTCGATGCGCTCGATCGCATCCAGCGGCGGCAGGTAGGAGAACTGTCCGCCACCGAAGTTGTTGGGATACAGCTGGCCGACGTTGCTCTGGCGGCGGCCGTCGATCAGTACCAGGGTGTATTCCGAGGGCAGGCCACGCATGGAGACGGTGGCGCGGCCATTCTTGTCGGTGGCTTCCAGGCCGACGTCGATGCCTTCCACATCGCGCAGCGCATCGACCAGGCTGGTGTAGGGGCGCTTGCTCAGTTCCTCGCGGCTGACCACGCTGATGCTGGCCGGGGCATCGGTGATTTTCTGTTCGAAGCCGGAGGCGGTGACGACCACCTTGTCCAGGGTCTGCGGCGCTCCGGCGATCTCTGCATGGGCGAAAGCAGGGGCCGCCATCGCCGCCAGCACGGCGCTGGTCAGCAGGGGGCGGGACAGGGACGAACGGACACGATGGCGCTGGGCCATGGCAGATACCTCGAAGAATGTAAGGCAGCGCGATGCCGGGTGCGGAGCGCGCACGGCAGGCAGGGAAAGCCCGGTCAGGGGCGGCAGGGAAGAAGCAGTCAGCGGCGTGTGGACGCGACCGCGCAGGCGGTCACGTCGGGCCGTGGATCAGGCGAGCGGCGGCGCCTGACCGCGTTGCTGGCGACGCCCGGGCGCGTCGGCCCAGGGCGTGTCCGGAGCGGCCAGTGGCCAGTCCGGGCGCACACCGGACATGGCCGGCGTGACGGGTACGAGTTCAAGTTCGGTACGCAGCCACTGGCTGGCCAGCAGCAGCGGCGGCGCCTTCTCGGCCGCTTTTACCGGGGCGGAGGCACAGCGGCGCAGCTTGGCCGGGGCTTCTTCCTGCAACGGGCCTTCGCCGCCACGTTCTTCCAGCGGCATCTGCAAGGTCATCGCTGTGGCCGGGTGCGGCAGCAGCGGCAGGGTGCCCAGCAGCAACGCCAGCATCGCCACCCATGCCAGCAGGCTGGCCAGCGCGGGACGCTGGCCGCGCATGGCGGTGCCCATCTTGCGATGGATGAGTGGGCGAGGGCGGAGCGGGCGCAGCAAGCGGGGGTCCCCAGATGGTTTGCCGGCAACGGCCAGCATCAACGGGGCGTGATTGTAATGAGAGCTGTTAGCCGTTGCAAATGAGAATGATTGCCAAAAATCGCGAGGCCGCCGGAAGCGGCTCAGACCTCGCTCCAGCGTCGCAGCAGGTTGTGATACACGCCGGTCAGCTGCAGCACCGCGTCAGCGTCGCCTCCGGTCTGCCGCAGGCGCTCGATGGACGTGTCCATTTCCCACAGCAGGCGACGCTGCACATCGTCGCGGACCATGCTCTGCACCCAGAAGAACGACGCCACGCGCGCGCCCCGGGTAACAGGATTGACCTGGTGCAGACTGCTGGAGGGATAGACGATCAGGTCGCCGGCAGGCAGCTTCACCTCGTGCTCGCCGTAGGTGTCGCTGATGATCAGCTCGCCGCCGTCGTACTCGTCCGGCGCCGACAGGAACAGGGTGCAGGAGATGTCCGAGCGCAGCTGCTCGCCGTTGCCCAGGTTCATCACTGCGCCATCGACGTGGAAGCCGTAGGTGCCGCCGCCGCGGTAGCGGTTGAAGCGTGGGGGGAGGATCTTCAACGGCAGTGCCGCAGCGAAGAACAGCGGGCTGCGCCGCAGTGCGGCGAGCACGCCGGCACCCAGCTCGGCTTTCACCGGTGACGCGTCCGGCAGCTGTTCGTTGTGCTTCACCTGCGCACCCTGGGCACCCACGGTCTCGCGGCCATCGGTCCAGTCGGCGGTGTCCAGTTGCTGGCGGACCTGTGCCACTTCATCAGCGGTGAGCACGTTGGGAATGTGCAGCAGCATGGTGTCGTCTCGTCGTTGCGCGGGGGAGCCGGGCTCCCCCGCGCCAGGACATCAGAAGCGGATGTCCGCGCTGAGCAGGAAGGTGCGCGGGGCACCCGGGGTGTAACGGTAGCCGCTCTTGTTGATGCTGGCCACGTAGGCCTTGTCGAACAGGTTGTAGCCGTTCAAGCGCAGCGAGATGTTCTCGTTGACCGCCCACGACACCACGGCGTCGTACACCACATAGGACTTGGTGAATGACGGCGTGCCGACAGCACCGTCGGTGCCACGATGCATGCCGGCGGCGTAGCGCACGCCACCCCCGACGGTGATGCCGTGGGCCAGCGTGTAGCTGGTCCAGCCGGTGAACGTATCGTCCGGCGTGTACGTCAGGTTGGTGGTGCCGTCGGCAGCGACCTTGGCGCCTTCCTTCACTTCGGTGTCGAGGTGGCTGAAGCCGGCCGACACCGACCAGTTGTCGGTCAGGCGGCCCACGGCGGACAGCTCCACGCCCTTCACGCGCTTGCTGCCGGTCTGGGTGGGGTTGCCGGCCTCGTCGAGCACAGTGGTATTGATCTCGTTGTCGACGTCGGTCTGGAACAACGCCAGGTTGACGGCCAGTGCATCATCCAGGAATGCCCACTTGCTGCCGACCTCGAAGGTCTTGGCCTTCTGCGGGTCCAGCTTGGGGTTGTCGGCGCTGCTGGCCGAGCTGCTCAGCTGGAAGTTGGCACCGCCCGGGGGCTGCTGCGAGATCGCGTAGTTGGCATACACGCTGACCGTGTCGCCCACCTTGTACAGCGCGCCCAGCTTCCAGTTCAACAGAGTGTCGGAGGCCTCCAGCGTGGGGTTGCGCAGCACGGTGCCGGCCGGATTGCTGCCGCAGGCGGGGCCACTCCGGCCGCCGCAGACCGAGGCGCTGGCGTACTCGGTCTTGTAGTGGTCGGCACGCACGCCGGCAGTCAGCAGGAAGCTGTCGCCGAATGCCAGCGTGTCGAACAGATACGCCGAGGACGTGGTGGTCTTGCCGTGGGCATCGGCGCCGTTATGCGCCCAGGTCAGCCCGGTCACGTTCCAGTCCGGGTCGTACAGGTTCGCGGCAGGCCAGCTGGTGCCGCCGGTGGCCGCCTGGCCGTAGCTGTCCAGTTCTTCGCGGGTGAACTCCAGGCCTGCGCTCAGGGCATGGCCGATGGCGCCGGTGCTGAAGTCGGCCCGCAGGTTCAACTGGTCGGTCAGGATGGTGTTGCGCTGGTCCTTGAAGGTCGGCAGGCTGCGCGCGATCGTGTAGGTCGAACGGTCGGCCGGGTTGGTGTAGCCGATGTTGCCGGTCGGACGACCATTGGCGCCGAGCGCGCCGGTACCCATGAAGGCGGTGAGCAGGTAGTCCTGCTCGGTGCGGCCCCAACGCGCGGTATTGGTCAGGCGCACGCTGTCGTTGAAATCATGTTCGAAGCGGAACGTGGCCATCTTCGCGGTCACGTCGTCGTGGTCGGCACGGGTGCCGTAGAAGTTCTCCGGATCCACCGGATGCCCGGCCAGCGCTTCGAGCGTCGGCTGCGGCGTCCAGCCCGGCAGCCCCAGGGTCGGCACGCCGCCGTCGGGGACGTTGTCCTGCTTCACGTACAGCAGGTTGAGGTAGTAGCGGGTGGCCGTGCCCAGGCCGAACGCCAGCGACGGGGCCAGGCCCCAGCGCTTGTTCTGCACATGATCGCGGCCGGGCTGGTCGCTGTCCTGCCACATCGCGTTGACGTGCAGCGCGCTGGTCGCGCTCAGCGACTGGTTCCAGTCACCGGTCGTCCGGCGCTGCTGGTCACTGCCCAGCGAAACGCTGGCCGAAGTGGCGTCCTGCAGGGTGGCCTGCTTGCTCACCAGGTTGATGGCGCCGGTCGGCGCCGAGCGACCATTGTCGGTCCCTGCTGGCCCCTTGGTCACTTCCACCTGTTCGATGTTGAACACGTCGCGCGAGATCGAGCCGAGGTCGCGCACGCCATCGACGAACAGGCTGTTGGAGGTGTCGAAGCCGCGCATGAACAGCGCATCGCCGGTGGTGGTGTTGCCGTTCTCGCCGGCATAGAAGGTGCCCACGCCCGGGCTGTTGCGCAGCGCTTCGGTCAGGGTGGTGGCGCCCTGCTGGTTGAACAGGTCGCTGGTGATGACCTGGATGGTCTGCGGGGTGTCCTGCAGCCGCTGGGTGAACTTCGGCGAGGCGACCTTGTCGGCCTTGTAGCCATGTGTGGCGTGCACGTCGATCTTGTCCAGCGTGCGGGCATTGTCGGTCGCTTCGGCGTGGGCCAGCGCGGGCAGCGTGGCCAGGCCGAGGCCGGCGGCCAGGCTGGCGGTCGCCAACGGCAGGTTGCGGAGTGGGGAGGCGTGCTTGCGGCTCTTGATCGGGTTCATGGGTCTGGGTGGGTAGCGGGACAGGAACGATCCGCCGGTGCCGGATGACGGCGCGGCAGGCAGGATCGGAAGCGGACTCGAAGCGGGATCGGAGGTGGAGGTCCGGCAAGCGCCGGACGCCCGGGCGCGGCCGGGGAGAGCGTCAGCTCAGCAGGGACGGAGGCGCCTGGCCGGGGGGGTAGTGGTAGCGCGACGGGAGCGCAGGGGCCGGGTAGGGTGACGGCGCGGTTGCCGGCACCGGTGGCGGCACTGGAAGCGGGCCACACAACTGCCGCAGCAGCGGGGACTTGATGCTCCGGCTGTCATCGGGCTCGGCTTCCACCCGTGGCATGGCCTGCTCGCGGGGCGGCGTGCCGAAAGGCGCTGCGGGCAGGCTGTCCTGCGCCTGCAGCGCCGGCGTGGTGACCAGCGAGCTGCGCGACCCTTCATGCAGCGCCGACCATCCCAGCAGCAGTGCCAGCAGCAGCGCAGCCAACAGCGGCCCGCCCGTGCGGGCAAGCTGGCAGAGCGTAGCGATGGGCGCGGGCGAGGCCATGGCGCGGCGATGGGCATTACGAAGATGTTACGTAGAGTAACAGCAACGATAATGATTCGCATCTTCGGTGTTGCGGGAGGTTTTTACCTGGCCACTCGCGGCCCTGTGGGCGCCTGCAGGGCCCTTCCCAGGCGGGGCGGATGGGCCGGTCAGTCCCGGTCGTCGCGGGTCCAGATGGCGTCGTGCTCGCGCTTGACCGGGAACTTGGGGACCGGGCTGTACGCGGGGGCACACAGGGCACGACCATCACGCACGTCGAAGCGGGCACCGTGCAGCACGCACTCGACGCTGCCTTCGGTGGTGTTGAACTCGCCGGAGGACAACTCGAATTCCTCGTGCGTGCACTGGTCTTCCAGGGCATACAGCTCGCCATCGAGGTTGAACACCACGATCGGCGTACCGGTAACCTCGTCGAACACGCTCTTCATTTCACCCGGCAGCAGGTCGCTGCCGGCGCAGACGAAGGTCCACGCGTCGCTCATGCGGTGGCTCCCGCCAGCGGCTTTTCCAGGATCTCGAAGCGCAGATCGTCGCGCTTGGGAATGCCGAAGCGCTCGTCGCCGTAGGGGAACGGCTTCTTGATGCCGGTGCGGCGGTAGCCACGGCGCTCGTAGAAGGCGATCAGTTCGTCGCGCACGTCGATCACGGTCATCTGCATCACCGGCACGCCCCATTCGCGCGCGGCGTGGGCTTCGGCCGCATCCATCAGCTGCTTGCCGACGCCGCCCCCCTGCTGGGCCGGATCGACCGAGAACATGCCGAAGTAGCCCTTGCCGTCGACATCGGCGACGTGGGCGCAGGCCACGAGGCGGCCCTCGCGCTCCGCCAGCAGGATGGTCGAGCGGGGACGGTCGAGGTCGGTCTGGATGCCTTCGGCATCGATGCGGGCGCCGTCCAGCAGGTCGGCTTCGGTGGTCCAGCCGGCCCGGCTGGCGTCACCCCGGTAGGCGGAGGTCACCAGCGAGATGAGGGCGGGGATATCGGCCGACGTAGCGGCGCGGAAGGTCAGGGTGCTCATGGCGCCATTCTAGGTGGGGCGTGGGCGGCCGCAAATGGGGAGGTGGGGTCAGATCCCTTTCGCGCGACGAAAGGGATCTGACCCCGGCGTCTACTGACCCGACGCCACACCATGAACCGACTGGCACGGGCGCTGAATCGGCAGATGCTTGGGGTCAGATCCCTTCGCGCATTGAAGGGCTCTGACCCCTTGTTTCCAGGAGGAGCCCATGCCAAGGCCACCACGGATCGATGCACCCGGATACCCGCAACATGTCGTCCAGCGCGGCAACAATCGCCAGCCCGTGTTCTTCAGCGAGGGCGACCGCGTCGCCTACCTGCGCCTGCTGTGCCACCACGCGGGCCAGCAGCACTGCCGGATTCACGCCTATGTCCTGATGGACAACCACGTCCACCTTCTGGTGACGCCTGATGTTTCCGGTGGGCTGTCGCGGATGATGCAGGCGGTGAACCGGGCCTACGTGCGCCGGGTGAATGATCGGCAGGGCCGCACTGGAACCCTGTGGGAGGGGCGTTTCCATTCCACGCTGGTGGATACGGATCGCTATCTGCTGGCCTGCCAGCGCTATATCGAGCTCAACCCGGTGCGTGCGGGGAGGGTGGAGCATGCCGGACACTATCGCTGGTCGAGCTATCGAGCCAATGCGCAGGGCAGAGCGAATGCGCTGGTCTTGCCGCATTCGGCATTCGAGCTGATTGCCTTGGATCTGGATGAACGGCGCAGGCGCTATGCGGAGTTCATCGAGGAAGGTATTCCTGCCGCGGATGTGGCGGCGATCCGGCGAGCATTGCAGTCGCAACGGCAGTTGTCGGGAATGCTGATGGGGTCAGATCCCTTTCGCGGTGCGAAAGGGATCTGACCCCGGTGTGCTGGGCGGCGTAGGCGTTACGCGGAATTCGTTGCGCAGGGCATTCCTGCGGGTGATCTGGCGGAGATTCGGGGAGCGTTGCAGTCGCAGCGACGGTTGTCGCGGATGCTGACGGGGTCAGAGCCCTTTCGCGATGCGAAAGGGATGTGACCCCAGCTGTGCCGCTTTCGCGATGCGAAAGGGATCTGACCCCGGTGTTCCGGGTCAGCCGAGCAACTTACGTACCTTGGTCAGCGCGATCATGAACTGCTCGATCTCTTCGTGCGTGTTGTAGAACGCCAGCGAGGCACGGCAGGTGGCCGCGACACCGAAGTACTGCAGCAACGGATGTGCGCAGTGCTGGCCGGAACGCACGGCCACGCCTTCCAGGTCGAGCAGGGTGGCCAAGTCGTGTGCATGCGCGCCGTCGATCAGGAACGAGACCACGGCCGCCTTCTCCGGCGCTTCACCGATGATGCGCAGGCCCTCGACGCGGCGCAGCTCTTCGGTGAAGTGGGCGAGCAGCTCGGCTTCCCGCGCCTCCACGTGCTCCTGGCCGATGTCCTGCAGGTAGTCGGCGGCCACGCCCAGGCCGATGAAGCCGGCGATGTTCGGAGTGCCGGCCTCGAACTTGTGCGGGGCATCGTTGAACACGGTGCCGTCGAAGCTGACTTCCTTGATCATCTCGCCACCGCCGAGGAACGGCGGCATCGCATCCAGATGCTCGCGGCGTGCCCACAGGGCGCCGGTGCCGGTCGGTCCGCACATCTTGTGGCCGGTGATGGCATAGAAGTCGCAGCCGATCGCGGCGACGTCGACCTTGCGGTGTGGTGCGGCCTGCGAACCGTCCACCACGGTGATGATGCCGCGCTTGCGCGCCTCACGGCAGATCTCGCGCACCGGGTTGACCGTGCCGAGCACATTGGACACGTGGGTGACCGCCAGCAGCTTGACCTCGGGGGTCATGGCCGCACGCAGCGCATCAAGGTCGAGCGCGCCATCCGGGGTGATCTCGGCCACGCGGATGGTGGCGCCGGTACGCTGCGCGACCAGCTGCCACGGCACGATGTTGGCGTGGTGCTCCATGCGCGAGACCAGGATTACATCACCGGACTTCAATCGCGGCAGCGCCCACGAGTATGCCACCAGGTTGATGGCGAAGGTGGTGCCGCTGCACAGCACCAGATCGCTGGGGCGCACGTTGAGGAAGCGCGCCAGTTTGTTGCGCGCACCTTCGTAGGCATCGGTGGCTTCACTGCCCAGGGCATGCACCGCGCGGCTGACGTTGGCGTTGTAGCGGCGATAGAACTCATCCACCGCGCCGATCACCTGCACCGGTTTCTGGCCGGTGTTGGCGTTGTCGAAATAGACCAGCGGCTTGCCATGCACTTCACGCATCAGCAGCGGGAAGTCGAGACGCACGCGATCCCAGTCAGGGGCGCTGGCGCGTTCCTCGATCGGGCGCGGGGTGGAGAGATTCATGCCACACCCGCCTCGGCCAGGGCCTTGTCCAGGCGGCGTGCCAGCTGCTCGCGCAGCGCATCCGGCAGTACCTTCAGCGGCTCATGGCAGAACGCGGCACTCAGCAGTGCCTGCGCCTGTGCCTGTGGCAGGCCACGCGAGCGCAGGTAGAACAGCGCGTTCGCATCGAGCTGGCCGACGGTCGCACCGTGTGCGGCTTTCACTTCGTCGGCATCGATCACCAGCACCGGCTGGGTGTCGATCTCGGCGTCGGCCGACAGCAGCAGGTTCTTGTTGGACAGGTTCGCGTCGGTGCCGTCGGCGCCTTCGCGGATCTGGATGCCACCATGGAACACCACGCGGCTGCGGTTGGCGGCCACGCCGCGCCACAGCAGCTCGCTACGGGTATCGCGGGCGATGTGGTCGATGCCCAGGCGGGTATCGACGTGGCGGCGGCCATTGCCGAGCAGCACGCCATTGGCGGTCAGCTGCGCGTTGTCGCCTTCCAGCCGTACGTTCAGTTCATGGCGGCTGAGCGCGGCGCCCAGTTCCAGGTCCACGCGGTGATACTGCGCGTCACGGGCCAGCACCGCGTCGGTGCGCAGGATGCTGGTCTGGCGTGCACTGCCGGCCTGCACGCGCGCATGCTTGAGCACGGCATCGCGCGCAACGTGGACGTGCAGCACGGTGTTGTCCAGGTGGGCGGAGTCACCGACGCTGAAGCGGTGTTCGACCACGCCCAGGCTGGCGCCGGCACGCAGTTCGATCAGGTGGCGGTGGTGCCAGGCCAGATCGGTGTCACCGGCGACGCTGGCGAACACCAGCTGCAGCGGTGCCTCGACCTGCACGCCGTCGTCCACGCGCAGCACCGCGCCTTCATCGGCCAGGGCGGCATTCAGGCGGGCGAACACTTCGTCGCTGCGCTCGTAGCGGCGGCCGAGGAAACGCGCGGCATCCTCACCGGCGGCCAGCGCCGAGGACAGCGGTTCCAGCTGCACGCCGGCCGGCAGGCCGTGGGTGTCGCTCAGTGCGTCGCTGAGGCGGCCGTTGACGAACACCAGGCGCGGCGCGGGGATGTCTTCCAGCACGGCCACATCCAGCACCGGCGGCGACAGCGGCGCGGCGGCGAAGGCACGGCGCTCCAGCTGGCGCAGCGAGGTGTACTTCCAGGCTTCGTTGCGGGCGGCCGGCAGGCCATCACGCAGGGCTGCATCCAGCACTTCGCGGCGCGCATCGCTGCCGCAGAAGGCCTGGGCCATGGAATCAAGCAGGGCGCTCATCAGACCGCCGCCTCGGGCACGACCCGGTCCTTCAGGAAGTCATAACCGTGCGCTTCCAGTTCCAGCGCCAGTTCCGGGCCACCGCTCTTGACGATGCGGCCGTCGGCCAGCACGTGCACCACGTCCGGCTTGATGTAGTCCAGCAGGCGCTGGTAGTGGGTGATGACCAGGAACGAACGGTCGGCGGCGCGCAGCGCATTGACGCCGTCGGCCACGCTCTTCAGCGCATCGATGTCCAGGCCCGAATCGGTTTCGTCGAGGATCGCCAGCTTCGGTTCCAGCACGGCCAGCTGGAAGATCTCGTTGCGCTTCTTCTCGCCACCGGAGAAGCCTTCGTTGACGCCACGGTGCAGCAGTTCGTCCTTCAGGTGCAGCACGGCCAGCTTCTGCCGTACCAGCTTGAGGAACTGCATGGAATCGAGTTCGTCCTCACCGCGTGCCTTGCGCTGTGCGTTCAGTGCCGCGCGCAGGAAGTAGGTGTTGTTCACGCCGGGGATTTCCACCGGATACTGGAACGCCAGGAACAGGCCGGCAGCGGCGCGCGCTTCCGGGTCCTGGTCGAGCAGATCGACCCCGTCGAACCGGACGCTGCCCTCGGTCACTTCATAGCCGTCTCGGCCCGCCAGGACGTTGCCCAGGGTGGACTTGCCGGCGCCGTTCGGGCCCATGATGGCGTGCACCTGGCCGGGCTGGACGTCCAGCGAAAGGCCCTTGAGGATTTCCTTGTCGCCGATGCGGGCGTGGAGGTTTTCGATCTTCAGCATGGTGGGAATTTCCGTGAGGCGGGCCGCAGCCCGCCGATAAAAAGAATGCGTTGCGAGGGCAGGGCTCAGCCCACCGAACCTTCCAGCGAGACTTCCAGCAGCTTCTTGGCTTCCACTGCGAATTCCATCGGCAGCTCGCGGAACACCTGCTTGCAGAAGCCGTCGACGATCATCGACACCGCGTCTTCCTGGCTGATGCCACGGGCGCGGCAGTAGAACAGCTGGTCGTCGGAAATCTTGGAGGTGGTGGCCTCGTGCTCGACGGTGGCGCCCGGGTTCTTCACCTCGATGTAGGGGAAGGTGTGGGCGCCGCACTGCTTGCCGATCAGCAGCGAATCGCACTGGGTGTAGTTGCGTGCGCCCTCGGCATTGCGGTCGACCTTGACCAGGCCGCGGTAGGTGTTCTGGCCACGACCGGCGCTGATGCCCTTGCTGACGATCTTGCTCTTGGTGCGCTTGCCGACGTGGATCATCTTGGTGCCGGTGTCGGCCTGCTGGCGATGGTGGGTCAGCGCGACGGAGTGGAATTCGCCGACCGAGTCATCGCCCAGCAGCACGCAGGACGGATACTTCCAGGTGATCGCCGAGCCGGTCTCGACCTGGGTCCAGGTGACCTTGCTGCGTGCGCCGCGGCACTCGGCGCGCTTGGTGACGAAGTTGTAGATGCCACCGACGCCGTTCTCGTCGCCCGGATACCAGTTCTGCACCGTGGAGTACTTGATCTCCGCATCTTCCAGCGCCACCAGCTCGACCACTGCGGCGTGCAGCTGGTTCTCGTCGCGCATCGGGGCGGTGCAGCCTTCCAGGTAGGACACGTAGGCCTTGTCCTCGCACACGATCAGGGTGCGCTCGAACTGGCCGGTGTGGCCGGCGTTGATGCGGAAGTAGGTGCTCAGCTCCATCGGGCAGCGCACGTCCCTGGGAATGAACACGAAGCTGCCATCGGAGAACACCGCCGAGTTGAGCGCGGCGAAGTAGTTGTCACCGACCGGCACCACGGTGCCCAGGTACTGGCGCACCAGTTCCGGATGTTCCTTGATGGCTTCGGACATCGAACAGAAGATGATGCCCTTCTCGGCCAGTTCCTTGCGGAATGTGGTTCCGACCGAGACCGAGTCGAACACCGCGTCCACCGCCACACCGGCCAGCTTGGCGCGCTCGTGCAGCGGCACGCCCAGCTTGTCGTAGGTATCGAGCAGTTCCTTGGGCACGTCATCCAGCGAGGCGTACTTCGGGCCCTTCGGTGCCGAGTAATAGCTGAGCGCCTGCAGGTCGATCGGGGCGATCTGCAGCTTGGCCCAGTTCGGCATCGGCATCGTCAGGAAGTGGCGGTAGGCGTCCAGGCGCCACTGCGTCATCCATTCCGGCTCGTCCTTCTTGGCGGACAGCGCACGGATGGTGTCCTCGTCCAGGCCCGGGGGCAGCGAGTCCGATTCGATGTCCGTGACGAAGCCGGCGGAGTACTTGCGGCCGAGCTGCTCATGGATCTCGCGGTTGGGGGTGTCGTCGTGGGCGACGGTTTCGATGGTTTCGGTGGCCATGGGGGGGCTGCCTACGGATCAGGAGACGACGTCGACAGCGATGGTGCGGCGCTGTTCGTCATCGACAAGGGGAAGAGGGGGCAGGATCTGCGCCAGGCTGACATCGCGAAGGGCCTCGGAGACCACGTCGTTGATCAGCCGCCAGCTGCTGCGCGCGCCGCACTTGGGCGCCATGCCGCACTGGTGGTGGTCGTGGCTGCACTCGGTCAGGGCCAGCGGCCCTTCCATTGCTTCCACCACTTCGAACAGCGAGACCTCCACGGCGGGCCGGGTCAGCCGATAGCCGCCGCGGACGCCGCGCAGGCCCTCGACCAGGCCGGCCTGTGCCAGCGGCTTGAGGACCTTGCTGACGGTGGGCGGCTCCAGGCCGGTGAATTCGGCCAGCTCGGTGGCGCTGAGCACTTCGCCCGGACGGGCGGCGAGCACGGTCAGCACGACGGTGGCGTAATCGGTGAGTTTGGTGACGCGCAACATGGGGGATGCGAGCGGTTCTTAAAGCGGACTGAAATTGTACGCTTTTCTTCGCCGGCATCCAACCCGGGCATTCAGCCGGCGCTGGGAGACCCTGGCCGGGGCCGTTCACCCGCAGTCACGATCGGGGCGACATGCTGGAGCATCGGGACGATTTTCGCAATTGCCCGGAATGGGCGAGAATCCGGGTTCCTTTCGCTGCAAACAGCCCGTGCCGATGCCGAAGAAGATCCAAGCCCGCAAGTCCGCCATCCATGGCAACGGTGTGTTCGCCGTGGCCCCGATCAAGCAGGGCGAGCGCGTGATCCAGTACAAGGGCCTGCTGCGCAGCCATGGCGACGTCGATGCCGATGACAGCGGTGACGTCGAAAGCGGCCACACCTTCCTGTTCACCCTCAACGACGACTGGGTGATCGATGCCAATTACAAGGGCAACGATGCGCGCTGGATCAACCACAGCTGCGACCCCAACTGCGAGGCGGTGATCGAGGAAGATGCGGACGGCGACAGCCGTGGTGACAAGGTGTTCATCGAAGCGCTGCGCGATATCGCCGCCGGTGAGGAGCTGACCTACAACTACGGCATCGTCCTGGCCGAGCGCCATACGGCCAAGCTGAAGAAGATCTGGGAGTGCCGCTGCGGTTCCCCCAAGTGCACCGGCACCATGCTGCAGCCCAAGCGCTGACCGGCACCGGGTACGGCCGGCCGATCGCCGGCCGCATCGCGGACATGCACCTGCCATCGACACGCGGGTCACTCCGCTTCAATGCACGTTGCCGCACGCTGGTTGCTCATCCTCACCAACGGGAGTGCACTCATGGCCCAGCGCCTCAAAGGCAGACAGATCGCCATCCTGGCCACCCACGGCTTCGAGCAGTCCGAACTGATTGAACCCAAGCGCCTGCTTGAAGCGGAAGGCGCCCGGGTCAGCGTGATATCGCCGGCGAAGGAAGCCACCATCAAAGGCTGGAAAGAGAAGGACTGGGGCGAGGCGGTGGCGGTGGACATCCCCCTGAGCGAAGCCGACGCGGCAGGGTTCGATGCGCTGGTGTTGCCCGGTGGCGTGATCAATCCGGACACGCTTCGCACGGATCAGGCCGCCGTGGACTTCATCCGCGACGTGGCGGCGGCCGGCAAGCCGGTCGCGGCGATCTGCCACGGCCCCTGGCTGTTGATCAACAGTGATCTGGCCAACGGCCGCGAGGTCACCTCGTGGCCGTCACTGCAGCAGGATCTGCTCAACGCCGGTGCGCGCTGGCAGGATGCCGAGGTGGTGGTGGACGGCAATCTGATCACCAGCCGCAAGCCCGACGACATTCCCGCCTTCAGCGAGGCCGTCGTCCGCGCGCTGGCCGCCTGACGATTCGAAGCTGACATCGTGGCGTGCCCGGCCGCTGGACGCCGCCGGGCACCGTGTTGCCGCTCGGCTCAGTTGCCGAGCAGGCCCGCAGGCACCAGGTTGCCGAGGTTCTGGTTGAAGGTGACGACCAGCTTGCCGTTCTTCACCTGTGCCGATTGCACCTGCAGCGCACCGAGCATGCCGGCCACGGCCGGATCAAGCTTGTAGATCGGTTCACGCTGCGCATAGTCGCTCAGCCAGGCATTGAGCAGCCCACGGGTACGTGAATCGAGGCGGCCGCCCTGATTGGCCGGGGTGAAATCGTCCACGCTCGGCTGCTGCAGGTGGAAGCCCTGGGTCTGGGCGTCATAACGCAGGCCGCTGCTGAGCTTGACCGTACCGAGCTTGGCCGGACTGCCGCCGGCGGTCGCAAGCGCCACGTCCATGCCCAGGTTCAGGCGTTCGCCTGCGGGAAGGCTCAGTTGTGGATGGCTCATCGTCAGCGCGATCAGGCCGCCAAGTGCATCCTGGGTACGCGGGAAACTGCCGTCCAGGTACTGCTGCACGTCGCTGGCGCCAACCGAGAGTTCGCGGCCGGAAATCGAAGGTGCGGCCTGCGCGCCGATCGCAGCGGCGATCAGGACGGTGGCGGCGGCGAGGCGGGTCATCAGGGGACGCAGGCGCATGGCGGTGACCGGAAAGGGCGGGGTGGCTACAGAGTAGCTTTGCAGGCTGAATCGAGCGTGCATGCCGTTGCAGCGGTTCAGTCCAAAGAGGGCCGCAGCTGCGCCGACTGGATCTGCCAGGCACTGCCGTCGGCGTTGGGCTGCACGCGATACCAGCCACCAAAGCGGAAGGTGCCGTCGGCGGTCACGGCGCGGACCTGGACCGGAACTTCCAGCAGCTGCGGCGGAAGCTTGCCGTCGACGGCGACCGGCGTCTGGCTGCGCAGGCGCAGGGCGCGCACGTTGTCCAGCTGGCGCAGCGCGGCGTCATCCGCCCGCCGCGGATCGGCGGGGGGGAAGGTCCAGGCAGCGTCGCTCGCGGCGTGGTCGCGATTGAGCAGGTCGGTCATGTAGCGGCTGAGCATGTCCCCGGGCGGCTCCGCGTCGTCGGCCACTGCAGCCAGCAACGGGAGGACGGTGGGTGGCCGCAGCGGTGCAGCCTCATCGTCCGCAGCCGTCGGTTGCCGGCGTGCATCATCCGGTCTGGTGGCGACCGGGGCGGTGATATCCACTGCGGGGGGCGGCCGGGAACAGCCCAGCGCCACCAGTGGCATCAGCAACAGCAGGGTCCTGCGCATGGTGCCTCCTCCCCGAGGCGACCTGGAGGACGGCAGTGTATCGACTACGGGGCCTTCAGCGGGAGGAGGGCAGCTGATCCAGCGCATCCAGCGCCGGCAGGACCTGGGCGGCGAGTGCGGCCAGTGCATGACCGTCGGTGTCGGCATGACGCTGCACGATGTCGCGCAGCAACTGGGTGGCGACCACCAGCGTGGCGCGCTCGTCGCCACTGAGCCCTGCGGTGCGCGGTGCCGCTTCGAGCAGTCGCATCAGGTCGCGACTGGCGCGATGTTCCAGTTCGATGGTGCAGCGCCCGGTGCACTGCAACCCGTCCTTTTCGATCGGAGTCACCGAGATCCGGTAGCGGGTGGAGGGGCTGGCCATGAGAGGTGCTCGCCGTTGCTGTGGGGGAATGTGCCCACCATAGGCAAGGCCGCCGCCGGCGGCGACGGCCGGCGCTGCACGCAGTGTTCCACCCGGTTGGACGAAATGCGGGGGAAGCGTGGCCGCAGCCTTTGGTGGCGGGCCTGGGAGGCCGTTTGCGCTGCTGGGGCAACGCTGTGTTGCGATGCCCGGCGCCGTGCCCGGAAGATGGTCGCTGCCTGCGCGGAACCGCCGGGGGCGCCAAAAAAAACGGGACGGCCTGGGCCGTCCCGTCATGCATCCGCCGAATGGCGCGCGCTTACAGCGCGGCGTCCTTCAGCTTCTTGAGCGGACGAACCTTCAGCTTGGTGGTGGCCGGCTTGGCGGCGAACCACTGCTCTTCCTTGGTGAACGGGTTGATGCCCTTGCGCTTCGGCTTGGCCGGCACATTGACGGTGGTGATCTTCAGCAGGCCCGGCAGGGTGAAGGAGCCAGCGCCCTTCTTGTGCACCGAAGAGGCGACAGCGCCTTCCAGCGAGGCCAGCACAGCGCGCACGTCCTTGGCGACAACGCCGGAGGCTTCAGCGATGTGTGCAACCAGGCCGGACTTGGTCAGCACTTCCTTGATCGGCTTCGGAGCGGCCGGCTTGGCGGCAGCCTTCGTCGCGACTTTCTTCACTGCCTTCTTCGGGGCAGCCTTCTTAGCGGTCTTTGCCATGGTTTCCTGTTCCGTGAACGGTTGGTTGTTTGGTCGGCGCCGAACCCCGTCGGCAAGCGCAATGTAGGGCAACTCTCGGGCGCCGCCAATAGCCCGGAGCGCGGAAAGTGCATGTTTTTTCATATCCAGGCCGATTCAGTACATGGCCGGCGGTAGGGGGCAGGGGCACCCGGAGGGGCAGGAAAGCGCCGACCCTTGCGCCGGCTGGAAGTGCGAAACCGCTGAAAACAAGGGAAAAACGGCATGGAGCGGAGCTGGCGCGATGGAGCCGGAGCACGCGTGCCGGTCGCGCTGCAATGCGGCAGAGCGACGCAGGCATAACGTGCGCCATGCGAGGGTGACCGTTCATCACCGCCACACAGGAGCAGCAAATGGGAATCTCGCGACACGCCACCGCGCACTGGGAAGGCGATCTGAAGTCCGGCAAGGGACAGTTGAGCACGCCGCAGAGCGGCCTGCTGGACAAGACCCGCTATGGGTTCAACAGCCGTTTCGGCGAGGAGAAGGGCACCAACCCGGAAGAGCTGATCGCCGCCGCGCACGCCGGCTGCTTCACCATGGCGCTGTCGGCCAAGCTCGGCGAGGCCGGTTTCACTCCGACGTCGCTGGATACCGAGGCGAAGGTGGATCTGTCGATGGAAGGCGGCCCACAGCTTTCGCAGATCCGGCTGAAAGTGAAGGCCGTGGTGCCCGGGATCGATGCGACGCAGTTCCGTGCCATCGCCGACGATGCCAAGCAGAACTGCCCGGTGTCCAAGGCACTGAGCGCGGTGCCCATCAGCCTGGAGGCCGAGCTGGGCTGAGGTCGGTAGCGCCGGGCCATGCCCGGCGTCCCACACCAATCACCAGTCACCAATCAAGGGTGCCGGCGATCACGGTCTGCACCTGACCGCCGGACCACACCTCGCCGGCCTCGTCCACGCGCAGGGTCAGGCGTGCGTCATGCCCGACCTCCCGGCCCTGGCTGACGTCGAATGCCTCGCGGCCCCGCGGCAGGGCGCCGCGCAGGTCCAGCCATGCCGCCAGCACGGCGTTGGCGGCGCCGGAGGCGGCATCCTCGAAGCGGCGCCCGTTGCCGACGAACGCGCGCACGGCCAGATCGAAGCCTTCGTTGCCGTCGGCGAATGCATAGGCGAACACGCCCATGCTGTCGGTGGATTCGGCCAGCGCGGCCACCGCGTCCCAGTCCGGGCGCAGCGCGCGCAGGGCCGATTCATCGGCAACCTGGACCACCCACCAGCTGCGCCCGCCCTGCATGCGTGCGGGCGGCAACCGACCCAGTGGCCAGCCCTTCAGGGCCGCCTGCAGGCGCGGATCGTCCGCCTGCGCGGTTTCGGCCAGCTGCGCGCGCGGGGTACGGATGGCAATGCGCTGTTGCGCGCCTTCGCCGCTGACCCGCAGCGGCAGCGCACCGGCAATCCCGTCCTGCACCAGCAGGCCATCCACCGCCTCCGCCAGGCCCGCCTGCAGCACAGCATGCGCGGTGCCTACGCTGGGGTGGCCGGCAAACGGGACTTCCTTCTGCGGACTGAACATGCGCAGGCGATAGCTGGTTCCCGCCGTCTGCGGCAGGAACACGAAGGTCGTCTCGGGCAACCGCGTCCAGCGGGCGATGGCCTGCATGGTGTCGTCGTCGAGTCCGTCGGCATCCAGCACCACGGCCAGCGGATTGCCGGCACCGGCGCGGGGGGAGAACACATCCAGTTGCAGGAAACGGCGTGCGGACATCAGTGACAACTCCAGGAAACAATGGGACGGTGGCGCGGGGCCATGCTCCGCGAGCGCGCAGCGCGGCGAGTCGCCGGGCATGGCCCGGCGCTACCGGCAAGGCGGCATAGGGTAGCGCGGGGGGGCTACCAGTGAATCTGCCCATCGATCACCGGCTGCACCTGGCCGCCGATCCACACCGTGCCCTGCGCATCGACCTGGACCTGGACCTCACCATCGCGGCCCACTTCGCGGCCCTGGCTGGCCACGTAGCCGGCGTCCGTGCCCGGCAGCGCGCTGCGTTGCCGCAGCCAGGCGCCAATCAGCGCATTGGCGCTGCCGGTCACTGGATCCTCGGGAACGTTCACGGCATCGCCGGGGCAGAAAGCGCGCACCACGAGCGCGTGCGCAGCAGCCTGTTCCGGTGCGAACACGGCCACGCCGGTGGCGCCGGTGGCATTGGTCCAGTCGCGCACGGCGGCCATGTCCGGCGCCAGGGAGCGCACGCTGGCGGCATCACGCAGGGGCAGCAGCCACCATCGTGGACCGTTGTCCCACAACTCGGCCACATGGCCCTCGGCGGCCTGGGCCAACAGCGCTTCCGGCACCGCCCCGGGAGCGGTATCCAGGTGCCGTGCTGCGGGGCTGGCGAGCTGGATCGTCGGTGCGGCAGCCGGGCCGGACACGCGCACCGGCAACAGCCCGGCGGCGCACTGCTGTACCAGGGCACCGTCGCGCGGCACGGCCAGGCCGCTGGTCACCGCTGCCCAGGCGGCACCGACACTGGGGTGGCCGGCGAACGGCAGCTCGCTGCCCGGGGTGAAAATGCGTACGTGGTAGTCGGCACCGGGCGCGGTGGGGCGGATGAAGAACACTGTCTCGGACAGGTTCAGCCAGGCGGCCAGCGCCTGCATGCGGTCGCTGGAAAGCCCGTCAGCGTCAAATACGACACCCAGTGGGTTGCCCGTGCCGGGACGGGGAGCAAAGACATCGAGCTGCAGGTAACGATAGGCGGTCATGGCGGGGATATTGGGCTTAGAATCGAAGGTTCCGCCCCCAGGGGCGGCTTCCCCACAATACACATAGCCAATCCATGTCAGCTTCCCCCCTTGTCGATCGTTGGATCGTACTGAAGTTCGGCGGCACCTCGGTGTCGCGTCGCCATCGCTGGGACACGATCGGGAAGCTGGCGAAAAAACGCGCGGAAGAGACCGGCTCGCGCGTGCTGGTGGTGGTTTCGGCACTGTCCGGGGTGACCAACGAGCTGACCGCGATCGCCGACGGCGCGGCGGACAGCCGTGATCGCGTCGCCGCGCTGGTCGAACGCCACGAGGCATTCCTGGTCGAGCTGGGCCTCGGCCGCGAAGTGCTGGCCGAGCGTCTGGCCGCCCTGCAGGGCCTGCTGGACGATCCGCGCGCGGCCACCCGGCCGCTGGACTGGCAGGCCGACGTGCTGGGCCAGGGTGAACTGCTGTCCTCGACCGTGGGCGCGGCATACCTGCGCGCGTCCGGGCTGGACATGGGCTGGATGGATGCCCGGCACTGGCTGGATGCACTGCCGCCGCAGCCGAACCAGAGCGACTGGTCGCAACGCCTGTCGGTGAACTGCCAGTGGCGCTCGGATGCGGACTGGGCGCAGCGCTTCCGTGCGCAGCCGACCCGCCTGCTGATCACCCAGGGCTTCATTTCGCGGCACGCGGACGGTGGCACTGCCATCCTCGGCCGTGGCGGTTCGGACACCTCGGCGGCGTACTTCGGTGCGCTGCTCGGTGCCAGCCGGGTGGAAATCTGGACCGACGTGCCGGGCATGTTCAGCGCCAATCCCAAGGATGTGCCGGACGCGCGCCTGCTGACCCGTCTGGATTACTACGAGGCGCAGGAAATCGCCACCACGGGTGCCAAGGTGCTGCATCCGCGCTCGATCAAGCCGTGCCGCGATGCCGGTGTACCGATGGCGATCCTCGACACCGAGCGCCCCGAGCTTCCGGGTACCAGCATCGACGGCAATGCCGCGCCGGTACCGGGCGTGAAGGCGATCAGTCGTCGCAACGGCATCGTGCTGGTGTCGATGGAAGGCATCGGCATGTGGCAGCAGGTCGGCTTCCTGGCCGATGTGTTCGCCCTGTTCAAGAAGCACGGCCTGTCGGTGGACCTGATCGGTTCGGCCGAAACCAATGTCACCGTGTCGCTGGATCCGTCGGAGAACCTGGTCAACACCGATGTGCTGGCCGCGCTGTCGGCCGACCTGTCGCAGGTGTGCAAGGTCAAGGTGATCGTGCCCTGTGCGGCAATCACCCTGGTCGGGCTGGGCATGCGCTCGCTGCTGCACAAGCTGTCGGATGTGTGGGCCACGTTCGGCCGTGAGCGCGTGCACATGATCTCGCAGTCGTCCAACGACCTGAACCTGACCTTCGTCATCGATGAGGCCGATGCCGATGGCCTGCTGCCGATCCTGCATGCGGAACTGATCGACAGCGGCGCCATGCCGGTGGAGGAAACCGAGGTGTTCGGCCCGCGCTGGCGCGAGATCGCCGGCACGGTTCGCCCGCGCGGCACGCCCTGGTGGCGCGGCCAGCGGGCACACCTGCTGCAGCTGGCCGACGCGGGCACCCCGCGCTACGTCTATCACCTGCCGACCGTGCGGGCGCGTGCCCGCGCGCTGGCTGCGATCAAGCCGATCGACCAGCGTTACTACGCGATCAAGGCCAACAGCCACCCGGCCATCCTGCAGTTGCTGGAGTCGGAGGGTTTCGGCCTGGAGTGCGTTTCGCATGGCGAGCTGAAGCATGTGTTCCAGCACCTGCCGGAACTTTCGCCCAGGCGTGTGCTGTTCACCCCCAGCTTCTGCCCGCGCAGTGAGTACGAGGCCGCGTTCGCGCTGGGCGTGACCGTCACCGTCGACAACGTCGAAGCCCTGCAGCGCTGGCCGGACCTGTTCCGCAACCGCGAGCTGTGGTTGCGCGTGGACCTGGGGCGCGGCGAAGGCCACCACGCCAAGGTCCGCACCGGCGGCAAGGAGTCCAAGTTCGGCCTGCCGATCGCCCGTGTCGATGAGTTCGTCCGTGCCGCCACCGAACTGGGCAGCCGGGTGGTCGGCCTGCACGCCCACCTGGGCAGCGGCGTGGAAACCCCGCAGCATTGGCGCCTGATGTGCGATGAGCTGGCAGGCTTCGCCCGCCGCATCGGCAGCGTGCAGACGATCGACATCGGCGGTGGCCTGCCGATTCCGTACAGCGACGAGGACGAGCCCTTCGATCTGGACGCGTGGGCTGCCGGCCTGGCCGAGGTCAAGGCGCTGCACCCCGCATTCCGCCTGGCCATCGAGCCGGGGCGCTACCTGGTGGCCGAGTCCGGCGTGCTGCTGACCCATGCCACCCAGGTGGTGGAGAAGGACGGCGTGCGCCGCGTCGGCCTGGATGCCGGCATGAATACGCTGATGCGTCCGGCCCTGTACGACGCCTGGCACGACATCGAGAACCTCAGCCGCCAGGGCGGGTACGCCGAGGCGGCATTCGATGTCGTCGGCCCGATCTGCGAGTCCAGCGATGTGTTCGGCAAGCGGCGCAAGCTGCCGGTGTCCACCGCGCCGGACGACGTGATGCTGATTGCTGACGCTGGCGCCTATGGCTACGTGATGTCCAACACCTACAACCAGCGGGCGCTGCCGCGCGAGGATGTGATCGAGTGATCGCCCTGCGCGCGCTGCACCCGCCCACCGACACGCCCCGCGCAACCGCGCGGGTCCGTGCCTGACCGGATACACCATGACTGCTTTCGACAAACACCAGGTCTCCCGTTTCCGCTTCGTCCGCTGCGAATTTGCCGCGGACAGCGGCGTGGCACGGCTGGTCTATGCCTTCGATGATGGCCCCGAGATGGTGGAAACCATCACCGTTCCCGGCGCCCCGTTCGTCCTCGACCCGGCGCGCGCCGCTGCCGTGCAGCGAGCGCTGCAGCTGCTGCACCTGATCGCCGGCGTCAGCTACTACAAGGCCGGCGTGCCGGAGATCGTCAGCATCGACAGCTACGCCATCGATGCCGATACCGCGGCGCTGGTGGAAGCGATCTACCTCAACGGCCTGGGCGAGTTCGCCTACCGCAACGGCCTCAACCTGCGTGGCCGCTTCCGCCTGCCGGTGCAGGGCGAGCCGGTGCAGGCACCGGAGGTGGGCCTGCAGCCGCATGCGCTGGTCGCCATCGGTGGCGGCAAGGATTCGCTGGTCAGCATCGAAGCGCTGCGACGGGCGGGTGTGGACGAGACGGTCACCTGGATCGGCGGTTCGCAGCTGATCCGTGCCTGCGCCGAACGCACCGGCCTGCCGACGCTGAACCTGGGCCGCGCGCTGGCGCCGGAGCTGTTCGAGCTCAACCGCCAAGGGGCGTGGAACGGCCATATCCCGGTGACCGCGGTGAACTCGGCGATCATGGTGCTGGCAGCCCTGCTGCAGGGCGTGGACCAGGTGGTGTTCTCCAACGAACGCTCGGCCAGCTACGGCAGCCAGATTCCGGGCACCGGCGAGGTGAACCACCAGTGGTCCAAGGGCTGGGCGTTCGAGCAGGCCTTCGGCAGCCATGTGCAGGCGCACGTGGCCGCAGACCTGCAGTACTACTCGCTGCTGCGACCGATGTCGGAACTGGCGGTGGCCCGCCAGTTTGCCAAGAGCGACTTCTACGACGCGCATTTCTCCAGCTGCAACCGCAACTTCCATATCCTCGGCGAGCGCCCCGTGAACCGCTGGTGCGGCGTCTGCCCGAAGTGCCATTTCGTGTTTCTGGCGCTGGCGCCGTTCATGCCCAAGACCCGCCTCGTGCGCATCTTCGGTCGCAATCTGCTGGACGATGTCGAGCAGGCCGGTGGCTTCGACGCGCTGCTGGAGTTCCAGGATCACAAGCCGTTCGAGTGCGTGGGCGAAGGTCGTGAATCGCGTGCAGCAATGGCGACCCTGGCGCAGCGACCGGAGTGGAAGGAAGATGCGCTGGTGAAGCGCTTCTGCAACGAGATCCAGCCGCAGCTCGACGCGGCCGAACTGGAGCTGGCGCCGATGCTGCAGCTGCAGGGCGAGCACCGCATTCCGGCTGCGCTGTGGGAACGGGTGCGTGAAGATTTCTCAGCTTGAAGGAAAGCGCGTCGCGCTGTGGGGCTGGGGGCGTGAGGGCCGTGCCGCATTCGCGGTGCTGCGTGCACGCCTGCCGACGTTGTTGCCGCTGAGCCTGTTCTGTCCGGCCGCCGAAGCCGATGCGGCGCGCGCGGAAACGCAGGGGTCACTGGAGGTGCGTGGCGAGCCTTCGGCCGAGGCGCTGGCCGCGTTCGACGTGGTGATCAAGTCACCCGGCATCAGTCCCTACCAGCCGATCGCGGTGGCCGCGGCGGCACGGGGCACGCGTTTCATCGGGGGCACCGCGCTCTGGTTCGCCGAGCATGCCGCTGACGACGGCATCGTCCATGACACCGTATGCGTGACCGGTACCAAGGGCAAAAGCACCACCAGCGCGCTGGTCGCGCACCTGCTGCGTGCGGCCGGTCATCGCACCGGCCTGGTCGGCAACATCGGCCTGCCGCTGCTGGAAGTGCTGGACCCGCAGCCGGCGCCTGAGTATTGGGCGGTGGAACTGTCCAGCTACCAGACCGGCGAAGTGGCGCGCAGTGGCGCGCGACCGCAGGTGGCGGTGGTGCTGAACCTGTTCCCCGAACATCTGGACTGGCATGGCAGCGAACAGCGCTATATCGAGGACAAGCTGCAGCTGGTCACCGATGCCGCTCCTTGCATCGCCGTGCTCAATGCCGCCGATCCGCATCTGGCGGAACTGACGCTGCCGCACAGCCAGGTGGTCTGGTTCAACCAGCCGCAGGGTTGGCACATGCGTGGCGACATCGTGCATCGTGGCGAACAGGCGGTGTTCGATACACGCAATACGCCGCTGCCGGGCCGCCACAACCGCGGCAACCTGTGTGCGGTGCTGGCCGCGCTGGAAGCGCTGGGCCTGGACGCGGCGGCGCTGGCGCCGGCCGTGCAGGATTTCCGTCCGCTGCCCAACCGGCTGCAGCGCATCGGCGTGGCCGATGGGCTGACCTACATCAACGATTCGATCAGCACCACGCCCCACGCCAGTCTGGCGGCACTGGAGTGCTTCAGCGGCCAGCGCATCGCGCTGCTGGTGGGCGGGCATGACCGCGGCCTGGACTGGACCGATTTCATGCAGCACATGGCGCACGATGTGCCGCCGGTGGAGATCGTGACCATGGGCAGCAACGGCCCGCGCATCCACGCGATGCTGCAGCCGCTGGCCGATGCAGGTCGATTCGGGCTGCATGCGGCCGTCGACCTGCCGGAGGCCATGGCGCTGGCACGCGCTGCGCTGGGCCAGCAGGGCGGGGTGGTGCTGTTGTCGCCGGGCGCACCAAGTTTTGGGGCCTACCGCGATTACGTTGCGCGCGGACGTCACTTCGCCGAGCTGGCCGGATTCGATCCGGACAGCATCAGCGCGATTCCGGGCCTGGGCATCGCCTGAGGGGGGCGGATCCCTTTCCGCAGGAAAGGGTTCTGACCCCGGCGGGATCCCGGCCGGCAACCCACCGGCAAATTCATCCACGCAGGCGTGGATCTACGCTTCCTCGATGAACGCGTAGTCGCCGTCAATCAACTGCTGCAGATACGCATCGAAGCCGGGCGCGATGACCGCATAGCTGTCCGGGTCGTGCAGGTAGCGCACCACCTGGCCGATCGTGCCGCCCGGGGCCGGGTCGAAATCCAGGTACAGCATCGAGGTGCCGCCGTTGTTCATGCAGTGCGAGAAGCACAGGCGGCGGCTCATCGGTACGTCGGCATCGATGCCGTCGCCGAGAATCTCCGGTTCGTCGTCCAGCCATTCTTCGTAGATCGAGCGGATGCTGTCGTCCCAGTGCCGCTGATCCTCGAAGATCTGTGCGACCGAGCGCAGGTAGTAGGGGTATCCGCCGCCTTCCACGTCCGAGCCGAGCATCAGCACGCAGACCTCGCCCTCGGGATACCGGCGGAAATGCGTGCCATCCACGCGCGACAGCAGCGCAACCAGACTGTCAGGTACCTGCGGCCACTGCGCACGCAGGCGTTGCAGGTCTCCGGCGCTGGCGCCCTGGACATGCGTCCATTGCGCAGCATCGTCGGCGGGCAGGCGCGGCATCAGGCCGGACAGGAATTGATCGACAAGGTTCATTCGCAAACAGGGGCTGGGCGGAATCAGGGCGTATCCAACCACACCTGCGTCACGCCGCCAATGCAGAATGCGGACGGGAGGGGGACATCAGGCGACCCCTCTGTTTCCTTTTCTCTGGAGCAGGCGCATGAATGCATGGCGTTGCGGTGTGGCGATGGTCCTGAGTCTGGCGGCGCTGCCGGCATGGGCGGCGATGAAGACCCAGCCGGTGGAGTGGACGCACCAGGGCACGACCTTCAGCGGGGTGCTGGTCTATGACGACGGGGACAGTGACAGGCGCCCCGGACTGGTGATGGTGCCGAACTGGAAGGGTGTGAACGAATCGGCGGTCGAGAAGGCCAAGCAGCTGGCCGGCGATGATTACGTGGTGCTGGTGGCCGATGTCTATGGCAAGGGCGTGCGGCCGAAGACCGATGCCGAGGCAGGGCCGGTCGCCACCGCGTTGCGCAACGACCGGCCGCTGCTGCGGGCGCGTGCGCTGGAGGCGGTGAATGTGCTCAAGGCACAGGCCGGCAAGGTGCCGCTGGATGCCAGCCGCATCGGTGCGGTCGGCTTCTGCTTCGGCGGTACCACCGTTCTGGAGCTGGCCCGCGCGGGCGCGCCGCTGGCCGGCGTGGTCAGCCTGCATGGTGGGCTGGGCTCGCCGCTGCCGGCGCAGGCCGGTGGAGCGCATCCCTCGGTGCTGGTACTCAATGGTGCCGATGACAGGAGCGTGACCGCGGCCGACATCGCCAGCTTCCAGAACGAGATGAATGCCGCCAAGGTCGACTGGGAATTCACCAACTACAGCGGCGCCGTGCATTGCTTTGCCGAGCGTGATGCCAACAATCCGCCGGGATGCCAGTACAACGAGCGGGCGGCGAAGCGCGCGTGGAAGGCACTGGACGAGTTCTTCGAGGAGCGCTTCGAGAAGCGCTGAGGCACCGGGTTCGCCGGGCATGGCCCGGCGCTACCACAGCACACCGCTTACGCAGGGTGCAGCGGCATCAGGTAGCGCCGGGCCATGCCCGGCGAGCGCGGTCAATGCGTGCGCTGCACCGCGTAGCGGGCCAGTCCACGCAGAGCGGCGACGGCATCATTGTCGCCCAGCCCGTCGAGCGCACGCTCGGCGCGCTCTGCGTATTCCTCGGCCCGGCGACGACTGTAGTCCAGGCCGCCGGTGGCGTGGATCGCGGCCAGCACTTCCGGCATTGCCGACGCATCGCCTTCCTGCACGATGGTGCGCAGGCGCTCGCGGGTGGCGTCGTCGGAGTGGGCCATGGCATGGATCAGCGGCAGCGTTGCCTTGCCTTCGGCGAGGTCGTCGCCCAGATTCTTGCCCAGCTCCTCGGCGTTGGCCGAGTAATCCAGCACGTCATCGGCGATCTGGAAGGCGTAGCCCAGATGCATGCCGTAGTCGTACAGCGCCTGCTGGGTGGCTTCGTCCACGCCGCTGGCCAGCGCGGCCAGGCGGGTGCCGGCAGCGAACAGCACGGCGGTCTTGCGCTCGATCACGCGCAGGTAGGCCGCTTCGTCGGTATCCGGGTTATGCACGTGCAGCAGCTGCAGCACTTCGCCTTCGGCGATGCGATTGGTGGTGTCGGCCAGGATCCGCATCACCGGCATGCGGTCCAGCTCGACCATCAGCTGGAAACTGCGCGAGTACAGGAAGTCGCCAACCAGCACGCTCGGTGCGTTGCCCCACAGGGCATTGGCGGTGCTGCGGCCGCGCCGCAGGCTGGATTCGTCCACTACGTCATCGTGCAGCAGGGTGGAGGTGTGGATGAACTCGATGATCGCCGCCAGCTGGTGGTGCTCGGGGCCGGCATGGCCGACCGCATGACCGGCCAGCATCACCAGCATCGGCCGCAGGCGCTTGCCGCCGGCGGAAATGATGTGGTCCGCGATCTGGTTGATCAGCACGACGTCCGAGGACAGCCGGCGCCGGATCAGGGCGTCGACGGCGGCCATGTCGGCCGCAGCAAGCGACTGGATCTGGGGCAGGCCCAGGGCGGGGCGGGTGTCTTCGGTGATGGTCATGCGATCAGGCTTTCAGGCTCGTCGATGATTATAGGCGCTGCCCGTGAATTCGGGCGCAAACCGGCCTGCGGGCCTGATCGCCCCGGCCGTCCGTGACTGCCTGGCGTGAATACGTATGCAGGTGGCGCCATCCCCGCGGAGGCACCGCTAAGCTTGCGGGACTTGGTTTTCGGCCCGCTTCCGGCGGGTCCCGCATGCCCGGAGGGGGGCTGTCGATGTCGCACTATCCATGGTGGCGCGGAGCCGTCATCTACCAGATCTATCCGCGCAGTTTCCTTGACGCCAACGGCGACGGGGTCGGTGACCTGCCAGGGATCATCCAGCGCCTGGACCACATCGCCACGCTGGGTGTGGATGCCATCTGGATCTCGCCGTTCTTCAAGTCGCCGATGGCCGACTTCGGCTATGACATCGCCGATTACCGCGACGTCGACCCGCTGTTCGGCAGCCTGGAGGACTTCGACCGCCTGCTGGCCAAGGCCCACGGCCTGGGGCTGAAGGTGATGATCGACCAGGTCCTCAGCCATACCTCGATCGAGCACGCGTGGTTCCGCGAGAGCCGCCAGGATCGCAGCAATCCGAAGGCCGACTGGTACGTCTGGGCCGACCCGCGCGAGGACGGCACGCCGCCCAACAACTGGCTGTCGCTGTTCGGCGGCTGCGCCTGGCAGTGGGAACCGCGCCGCGAACAGTACTATCTGCACAATTTCCTGGTCGACCAGCCGGACCTGAACTTCCACAACCCGCAGGTGCAGCAGGCCACGCTGGACAACGTGCGGTTCTGGCTGGACCGTGGCGTGGATGGCTTCCGCCTGGATGCGATCAACTTCTGCTTCCATGACGCGAAGCTGCGCGACAACCCGGCCAAGCCCGCTGACAAGCGCGTTGGCCGAGGCTTCAGCCCGGACAACCCGTACGCATACCAGTACCACTACTTCAACAACACGCAGCCGGAGAACCTGCCGTTCCTGGAGCGGCTGCGCGCGCTGCTCGACCAGTACCCCGGTGCGGTCAGCCTGGGTGAGATCTCCTCGGAGGATTCGCTGGCCACCACCGCGGAGTACACCCGCGATGGCCGCCTGCACATGGGTTACAGCTTTGAACTGCTGGTGGACGACTACAGCGCGGCCTACATCCGCGAGACTGTCTCGCGCCTGGAAGCCGCGATGACTGAAGGCTGGCCGTGCTGGGCGGTGTCCAATCACGATGTGGAGCGCGCGGTCACCCGCTGGGGCGGCCATCCGGCCGATCCGCGCCTGGCGCGCATGCTGGTGGCGCTGCTGAGTTGCCTGCGCGGCTCGGTCTGCCTGTACCAGGGCGAGGAACTGGGCCTGGCCGAGGCCGAGGTGCCGTTCGAGGCGCTGCAGGATCCCTACGGCATCACCTTCTGGCCGAACTTCAAGGGCCGCGATGGCTGCCGCACTCCGATGCCGTGGACGGATGCGCCACTGGCCGGTTTCACTACCGGCCAGCCGTGGTTGCCGATTCCGGCCGGGCACCGGGCAGCGGCCGTCGCGGTGCAGGACGCTGACCCGCAGTCGGTGCTGGCGGCCTTCCGGGCATTCCTGGGCTGGCGTCGCCATCAGCCCGTCCTGCAGCATGGCAGCATCCGGTTCCTTGACAGCAGTGAGCCAGTGCTGCTGTTCGAGCGTATGCTTGCAGATGAAACCCTCCTGCTGGCCTTCAACCTGTCGGGCGAGGCGGTGACCCATCCGCTGCCGGCCGGCCGTTGGCAGCAGATGGATGTGCCGGGCCCGGATGCGGGCACGGTGCAGGGTGGCGAACTCCAGCTGCCGCCGCGTGCGGTGTTCTGCGCACGACGCAGCTGATCGATTTCTCCGGTGGCGGTACTTGCGGGGACGGGGCCGAAGCGCCCCGTCCCTTTTTTATGGGCGGTGCCGTGGCTGGCGGGTCGCGCCCAAAAGAAAACCCGCTGCAGATGCGCAGCGGGTTTCCGGTCATGCCTGCGGTCCTCGCCGCCGGGCATGGCCCGGCGCTACCGATGGAGCGGTTGCCGGGCAGCGTCCGGCATTCGATGGGCGGTTGCCGGCCTGGGGCCGGCATTGCCCGGTGAGGGTCAGAACTTGTAGTTCACACCCAGCACGTAGGTGCGGCCCCACTCGATGTATTCCAGCGGGCGATCCTTGGTGCCGGCGTAGGTGCGGTACGGCTCGTTGGTCAGGTTGCTTCCCTGCAGCAGCAGGGTCAGCCCGCGCAGGGCGCTGCTGTCGCTGAAGGTGTAGCTGATCTGTGCATCGGTCACGTTCTCGCCCACCACATAACGCAGGGTGCGGTTGCCGTTGAAGTTGCCGATTTCACCGATGAAGTCCGAACGACGGCGCTGGCTCACGCGGGCCTCGAAACCATTGCGCTCGAAGTACGCGGTGAAGTTGTACACACGCTTGGACAGGCCCGGCAGGCTGATGGGATCGGTACCCACGCTGGAGGCGCTTTCCGGGTCGAGGATCTTGATGTCGCTGTCGTTGAACGTGGCACTGGCCTGCACGCCGAAGCCGCGCAGGCTGTCGGTGAGCATCTCCAGCGGGAACGAACCGGTCAGCTCGAGGCCGCGCAGGGTACCGCCCTCACCGTTCACCGGCGTGGAGAAGGTGCCGGTCGGCAGCACGGGCACCACCATGCCCGGCGGCGGCACGTAGTTGCCGAGCAGCCCGCTGAAGTCGTAGTTGTCCACCGACTGCGTGTAGACGTAGCTCTTCAGGTCCTTGTAGAAGATCGCCGCAGCGACGTAGGCCTTCTCGCCGAAGTACTTCTCATAGGACAGATCCAGCGCGGTGGCGCGCCACGGGTCCAGCCGCGGATTGCCGCCGCTGCCGCCGGGGCGACCGGTGGAGGTATCCACGCCGAACTCCAGGCCGGCGCGCATCTGGTCCACGCGTGGGCGCGCGACCTGCTTGGCTGCCGCGAAGCGCAGGGTCTGTTCGTGCGGGAACATGAAGGCCAGATTCAGGCTCGGCAGCCAGTCGTTGTACTTGCGGCCGTCGGAGTAGGGCTGCACGTTGCTGCCGGCGGGCTGCGACGCGTCCCAGTAGCGGGAGTCCGAACTCTGATCGGTGCGCTGCATCTGCACGCCGATGTTGCCGCGCACGCCGACCACGCCGATGTCGGTGTTGATGTTCAGGCGCGCCCAGGCGGTGGTGATCTTCTCCTGCACCGTCCACGACTTGGGAATCAGGTAGTCCAGGTTGTCGACCGGATCGAAGGTCATGTAGCGGGCGACCGCCGCCGGCACGTTCCAGGCCGGGATGGTACCGAGGCCGGCAAAGCCCAGGTTCACCGGATCGTACTGCAGGTCCGCCGCGATGTTGGCATCGCCCTGGGCACCGAGCAGGATGTTGCCCTCGGACTGGGTCTTGACCTTGCGGCGATCGGCATAGTTCACGCCGATGTCCAGGTCCGGTGCCCACGACGCCATCGCTTCGGGCAGGGCGATGGTCGCCGCCAGCTTGCCGCCCTTCAGGCGATCTTCCACCTTCGGCACCTTGCCGTAGCCGGACCCATAGATGGTGTTGGTCAGGAACAGGGCATCGGGATTGGAGTAGTTCAGCCCCGGGCTGATCTGCGAGAAGCCGTTCTGGCGGATCTGCACGCCGACCGTATCCAGCTGCGGCATGGGCGTGAGCTGCAGATTGTTCTCCAGGTTCAGCTCGTCACGCGTGGCCTTGGAGTAGTTCAGGTCGGCGACCAGCTTGACGCTGCCGAAGTTGAATTCGTTGTTCCAGCCGAACGCGTCGATCTTGTCCTTGCGCTTGTTGTACATGCCGCGCACCAGCGGGTACACGCCGCTGGCGGTACCGCCGGTGAAGGTGCCATCGGCGTTGATCTGCGGATTGCTGATCAGCAGGCCCGGCAGGTAATTGCCGTTGTAGTTGCTGAGGTTCAGTTCGAACTGGTTGGCGGTGTCGATCTGCTCGGCTTCGGTGTGGAACGCATCGAAGGTGCTGCTCCAGCTGTTGTTGGGCCGGAACTGGATCGTGGCCATCACGCCATCGCGCTTGTTGTTGCCGGTACGGCGCAGCGCCTTGATGCCGTCGGAGAAATAGGTGCCTGCAGCAACGCCGGGACGTTTTCCGTCCGTGGTGTACTGGGTGGTCCACGGCTCGTACAGGCCGACCTGGTTTTCCTGGATCGGGTTGTCGCTGTGCGCGTAACCGATGGCGATGCCCAGGGTCTTGTCGAAGAACTGGTCGATGTAGCTGGCGCTGAAGCGGTTGCCGAACTCATCGACGTTGGCCGCATCGCCGAGCGAGCTCTTCTGCAGGCGCCCGCTGACGGCGATCACCCGGTCGGGGAAGCTGAGCGGACGGGCGGTCTGCATGTCGATGGTGCCCGACAGGCCCTGGCCGACCAGTGCCGCATCGGGCGTCTTGTACACCGTCACGCCGTTGACCAGCTCGGATGGATACTGGTCAAACTCGACGCCACGGTTGTCGCCGGTGCTGACGACCTCACGGCCGTTGAGCAGGGTGGTGGCGAAGTCCGGTGACAGGCCGCGCACGCTGATCACCTGTGCACGCCCGGCGACGCGCTGCGCGGCCAGGCCGGGCAGCCGCGAGATGGATTCGGCAATGCTGACGTCGGGCAGCTTGCCGATGTCCTCGGCGGAGATCGCTTCCACCACCGAGGTGGCGTCCTGCTTGATCGCGATCGCGTTCTCGATGCCGCGGCGGATACCGGTGACCTGCACCGTATCCAGGTTGGTGGCGGCGGTGCCGGCCGGCGTGGTGGTGCTCTGCGTGGTCTGTGCCGCCGCCAGTGACGGCGCCAGGACAACGGCCAGCGCGATGCTCAGCGCGCTGCGCTTGTGGTTCAACATTTTCCCCTCCCAGGCAATGTTGTTGTTCATTTCGAGGTCGTTCCGGCAACGCCGTGAACGTGCGACGCGGTGGCCGCTGTCGTCGCCGCTATGGTAGGCAGCGGGTTCTCCGCGGGAATCACCCTGCATACGTATTCAATGACGTTTGCAGGGTTGTAATCGCTTTCAGATCCCCGCCACGGTAGCGCCGGGCCATGCCCGGCGAACGTCACGCGGGGGCATTCATCACTCCAATGGCGTGAACCGAATGGCCTGCCCGCCGCCCGGCGCCAGCATCAGGGTCAGTGCATCGGCGCTGGTCACTTCACGCGTCTGCCGCGTGAACGCGAACGGATTGCTGCGGTAGTCCGCACCGTCGCCATCGCGATAGATTTCCGCGCGGTAGCGCACGCCCGGCTCCAGGAAGCCCAGCGACACCGGCAGCACGCGGCCATGCTCGTCGGTGATGCTGCCCAGGAACCAGTCACGGCTGTTGCGGTCGCGGCGCACGATCGTCACGTAGTCGCCCACTTCACCATCGAGCACGCGGCTCTGCTCCCAGTCCACCGCCACGTCTTCGATGAAGCGGAACGCCTCCCGATGCTGCAGGTAGTGTTCGGGCAGATCGGCGGCCATCTGGATCGGGCTGTACAGCACCACGTACAGCGCCAGCTGACGGGCCAGGGTACTGGGGATGGCCTGGCCATGGCGGCCCTTCAGGCTGAGGATGCCGGGGGTGTAATCCATCGGTCCGGCCAGCATCCGGGTGAACACCAGATTGACTTCGTGTTCGGGCGGGTTCGGCGGCTGGCCCCAGGCGTTGTACTCCATGCCGCGCGCGCCTTCGCGGGAGATCCAGTTGGGATAGGTGCGGCGCAGGCCGGTGTCCTTGATCGGCTCGTGCGGATTCACCGACAGGTGCCGGCGCGCGGCTTCCTGCACGACATGCAGGTGGTGGCGCGCCATGAACTGGCCGTCGTGCCACTCTCGCCACAGCGGGCCACCCGACGGGTTGCGGCGGTCGACCTGGCCGTCGTCGCAGACGTAGCCGGTCTTGAACTGGTCCACGCCCAGCCGCGCATACAGGTCCAGCGCGGCGTCGAGCTGCGCCTCATAGTGTTCGATGGCACAGCCGGTTTCATGGTGGCCGATCAGGTGCACGCCCTTCTTCAGTCCATATGCCGAAAGCGCTTCAATGTCGAAATCGGGCGTGGCGCGAGTGAAGTCGAAGTCGTAGCCATTGCCCACCCACATGCCGTCCCAGCCGGGATTCCAGCCCTCCACCAGGACGCCACGGAAGCCGTGCGCGGCGGCGAAATCGATCACCTTCCTGGTCTTGGCGGTGGTCGCCGCATGCTTCGGTCCGGTCGCCCAGCTTTCGTTGTCCAGGTGCATCGACCACCACACGCCCAGGTACTTGGCCGGCTTCACCCAGCTCACATCGCCCAGTGCATTGGGCTCGTTGAGATTGAGGATCAGGTCGGACTCGACCAGGCCGCCGGCGCGGTCGGCGATCTGCAGCGTGCGCCAGGGCGTGACGAAGGGCAGGGCACGGCGCACCTTCCACCCTTCGGCCGAGGGCGAGAGCTGCGCGCGCAGGCGCTGGCCTTCGGTGCGGCGCAGCCACATGCCGGCGTAGTCCACCAGCGCAGCCTCATGGATCGCAACGTGCAGGCCATCGCGGCTGCGCAGCGTCATCGGCGTGTGCACCAGCGGCACTTCGCGCAGCGGGGTACGCTGGTACAGGTACTCGTAATGGATCGGTTCGCCAGCCGGAATCCACCAAGCGGTAGAATCCTGTGCGACGGCAAACTCGGTCAGCTCGTCGTCGATGATCGCTTCGCGCAGGTTCGGTTGCTCAGGGAACACATAGCGGAAGCCCAGGCCGTCGTCGTAGACGCGGAACACCACATCCAGCCGGCGCTTGCTGCCGGTGGTTTCGGCCAGCTGCACGGTCAGCTCGTTGAAGTGGTTGCGGGTGAGGCGGCGTTCCCCCCACGGCTGTTCCCACGTCTCATCGACGCTGCGTCGTTGCTGCCCGAGCAGGATGAAATCCCGGTCCAGGCGGCCATCGCGCAGTTCGAAGCCAAGCCTGGAATCCTCCACTACGGCTTCACCGAAGCGCTCCACCCGGTAGCGGGCGGTGCCGCCGTCCAGCACCAGGCTGACCTTGAGCACGCCGCCGGGCGATTGGACGCTGGTGATCTGCGGGGCGGCCTGCGCCAGCGTGGCCAGGCCCAGCAGCGCAACGCCCATGATTCGCGCGAACACCGCACGTACAACACTGGATGACATCGGCATTTCCCCTCCCAAGGCGCCGTTGGCAGACCCGGACCATAAGCCAGCCCGGCGGGCGTACTGCCGCGTCGGTGCATGAATACGTATGCAGCTGGACGCAGGCGACAGCCCCGCGTCTACCATGGGCCCAAGGCACCTTGAGGGAGGCGCCGCGCCCGCGCGCCGGTCACGGCTGCGCGGACCTATAAACGGTGCAGAGAGGGAGGGAGGTCGACGGGCGCAAGCCGGTCTGCCGCTTCGATGCTGAAGATCATTTGCCTGACCGCTGCCCTGGGGGCAGCGCTGGGGACGACCGCGCATGCGGCCGACCTGGAATTCGACGGCCGCCATGCGCGTGCCGAAGCGGCTGCCAAGGGCAGCTTCGTGCTGCACACGCCGAACGGCGCTGTGCCGATTGCCGCCGCGCCGATGCGCAGCCAGACCGGAAGCGTGATGTTCGACGCGCTGTTCGCGCTGGCCCAGCAGGAGATGGCGCAGGACCGGGTCGATGCGATCCGCGACCCTGCCTTTGACGAAGGGCGGCCGGTGCCATGCGACTGCTTCCAGACCGGCGCCCGCTGGCCCTACGTGTGGACCCGAGATGTCAGCTTCGCCGCCGACCTGGCGTTGGCACGGCTGGATCCGCAGCGCACGCGTCAGTCGTTGCAGTTCAAGTTGTCGGCTGCCCGCGATGGGCGCACGCCCGGCCTGTTCGTCGCGCAGGATACCGGCTCCGGCGGCAGCTGGCCGATCAGCAGCGACCGTGTGGTGTGGTTCCTGGCCGCACGCCACCTGCTGGATGATCCTGCTTTTGCCGAACAGGTCTGGCAGGCGCTGCAGGGCACGCTGGCGCAGGACCGGGCGATGGTGTTCGACCCACAGATGGGCCTCTATCGCGGCGAAACCTCGTTCCTCGACTGGCGTGAACAGACGTATCCGGACTGGACCCGGGAGAACGTGCGCTTCATCGGTGATTCCTACGCGCTGTCCACCAACGTCCTGCACTACCAGGCACTGCGGCTGGCAGAGCAGATGGCCGCGCAGCGGGGCGATGATCGCCGTGCGCAGTACAAGGCGTGGGCCGATGAACTGGCGGTACGGATCGATGCGCGCTTCTGGCGCGACGACATGGGCCAGTACATGAGTTACATCGGTGAGGCGGTGCATCCGGTGCCCTACGCCAAGGTCGACCTGCTGGGCCTGTCGCTGGGCATCCTGGCCGACGTGCTGCCCGAGGCGCGGGCGCGCCGCGCGCTGGCGAACTACCCGATGGGGCCGGCCGGCAGCCCGGTGGTGTGGCCACAGGAAGCCCAGCAGCCGATCTACCACAACCGTGCGATCTGGCCGTTCGTCAGTGCGTATTCGCTGCGTGCTGCGCGACAGCTGGACGACGCGCCGCGCATCGCCGCCGAGATCCGCTCGCTGATGCAGGGGGCGGCACTGGCTGGTTCCAACATGGAAAACTACGAGCTGGTCAGCCAGGCCGTGCATGTGGACGAAGGCGCGCTGAGCGGGCCGGTGGTCAATTCAGAGCGCCAGCTGTGGTCGGTGGCCGGCTATCTGGCCATGGTCACCGAAGGCGTGTTCGGCGTGCAGGACGATGGCCGCGTGCAGCCCAAGCTGCCGGCCGCGCTGGTGCCGGAACTGTTCGGCACACATCCCCGTATCACGTTGGAAGCCAACGGCAAGCGCTATGTGCTGGAGCGCCCGCAGAACGTGGGCGATGGCCTGCTGGTGGCCGGCAGAACCACCACGCGTGGCAGCACCACGACGGTGCAGCTGGTCGCCGCCCCGGCAGCAACCGGTTTCGCTGCCACGACTGCGGATGCCAACGTGCGTGCGCCGGCCACGCCGGTTGCGCCGCAGGCCCTGCGCAAGGGCGCGGGCTGGAACGTTCCGGTGGCAGCCGATCAGGTGCTGTGGAAGGACGGCAAGGCGGTCACCGACAGCAAGGGCGTGGCGCGCATCAGCGACGATGGCCTACAGCATTGCCTCAGCCTGACCCGGCGCGAAGGCACGTTGGAATCGCTGCACAGCCCGATGCTCTGCGTCGGTCCGCAGCAGGTGCTGAAGGGCGAGGAACGCTGGCAGTTCACCTCGGCCAAGGCCGGGCAGGTGCGCCTGCGCCTGCAGTACCGCAACCCGAACGGGCCGATCAACACCGGTGTCACGGCTGCGGTCAAGCAACTGGTGCTGCAGTGCCCGGGCCAGCCATTGCAGCGGCATACGGTTGCGATGCCGCACAGCGTGGCCGTGCAGGACTCGACCTCGGCAACGTTCGCTGTGCCCAAGGGGCCGTGCACGGTCGTGCTTGAAGAAGGCTTCAACATGAGCGCACTCGAGCATTTCGCGCACTACACCGGCGGAAAGGGCGGGCGCGAAGGCGTGCTCAACCAGGCGCAGGTGAAGGCGCTGACGCTGGCACCGGTCGCCACGGCGGAGGACGCACGATGAACCGCCCTGCCAAACCGCAGCTGTCGTTCTGGCAGATCTGGAACATGTGTTTCGGCTTCCTCGGCATCCAGTTCGGTTTTGCCCTGCAGAACGCCAACGCCAGCCGCATCTTCGAGACGCTTGGCGCGGACATGGAGTCGGTGCCCGGGCTGTGGATCGCCGCACCGTTGACCGGCCTGCTGGTGCAACCGGTGATCGGTTATCTCTCCGACCGCACGTGGACGCGCTGGGGCCGGCGTCGCCCGTTCTTCATGATCGGTGCGGTGCTGACCACGCTGGCCCTGCTGGTGATGCCCAACTCACCTGCCTTGTGGATCGCGGCGGGCACGTTGTGGGTGCTGGATGCTTCGATCAACGTATCAATGGAGCCGTTCCGGGCCTTCGTGGGCGACCAGCTGGCACCGCGCCAGCGACCGGCCGGTTACGCGATGCAGAGCTTCTTCATCGGTGTAGGTGCCATCGTCGCCAGCTTCCTGCCATTCATCCTGGCCCACTTCGGCGTGGCCAACACAGCCGCTGCCGGCGAGGTGCCGGATACGGTGCGCTACGCGTTCTATTTCGGTGCGGCAGTGCTGCTGGCGGCGATCACCTGGACCGTGGTCAGTACCCGCGAGTATTCACCGGCAGAACTGGCCGGGTTCGAAGACGCCGAGCCGCCGGCGCACCATGCCGCCGCCGCTGCGAGTGGCCCCGCACCGTGGGCGCAGGTGGCGTTGTGGCTGGGGGCGGGCGTGCTGCTGGCCGCTGTGATCGCCGCGCGCCAGGGCGACAGGATGCTCTATGTGCTGGCGGGTCTCTGCGCGGGCTATGGTGTGCTTCTTGCGCTGGCCCGTACGCTGCCGCGGGCGCACATGCTGGCGGCGATCGTGGGTGATCTGCGGGCGATGCCGGTGACCATGCGCCGGTTGGCCTGGGTGCAGTTCTTCTCGTGGTTTGCGTTGTTTGCGATGTGGATCTACACCACCGCAGCGGTGGCCGGCACGCATTTCGGCTCCACCGACCCGCAGTCGGCGGCGTACAACGAGGGTGCCAACTGGGTCGGTGTGCTGTTCGGCGCCTACAACGGCTTCGCCGCACTGGCCGCCTTGCTGATCCCGCCGATGGTGCGCGCCATCGGCCTGCGCTGGAGCCACCTGGTGAACCTGTGGCTCGGAGGGCTGGGCCTGATCTCGCTGATGTTCATCAAGGACCCCACCTGGCTGCTGCTGTCCATGGCCGGCGTCGGCTTCGCATGGGCCTCGATCCTGTCGCTGCCGTACGCCCTGCTGTCCGACAGCGTGCCGGCGGCGAAGATGGGCATCTACATGGGCCTGTTCAATTTCTTCATCGTCATTCCGCAGCTGGTCGCGGCCAGCGCGCTGGGCTTCGCACTGCGCGAGTGGCTGGGCGGAAATCCCCTGCACGTGCTGGTGCTGGGTGGAGTGAGTCTGTTCATTGCCGGGCTGTGCGTGCTTCGCGTGCCGGCCCATCAGGAGAGTGCGTGATGCATGTGTATTCCAGAATGTCGCTGGGGCTGTCGCTGGCCCTGCTCGCCACGGCGGTACAGGCCGCATCGCGCCCGGACTACGTGGGCACGCTCGAACCGTTCGCCAGCGATGCCGTGTACTTCGTGGTGACCGATCGTTTCGTCAACGGTGATCCGTCCAACGATCATCGCGATCAGGGGGGCAGCCACCGCACGTTCGACATTCCGGTGCCCTGCCCGGACAAGGTGGACGGCAACATCGGCTACCTCGGCGGCGACTTCAGGGGCGTGCTCGACAACGCCGACTACATCCGTCAGCTCGGCTTCGGTGCGGTGTGGATCACGCCGATCGTCGACAATCCGGATGAGGCGTTCACCGGCAGCAAGCCGATCAGCTGCACCAGCACGCTGACCGACCGCGGCAAGACCGGCTACCACGGTTACTGGGGCATCAACTTCTACAAACTCGACGAGCACCTGCCCAGCAAGGACCTGGACTTTGCAGGCCTGACCAAGGGCCTGCACGGTGCCGGCCTGAAAGTGGTGCTGGACATCGTCGGCAACCACGGCTCGCCGGCCTGGACCATGCCGACACGGCAGCCGCAGTTCGGCCAGATCTTCGACAAGGAGGGAAAGCTGATCGCCGACCACCAGAACCTGCCCCCGCAGAAGCTGGATCCAAAGCACAACCCGCTGCACGCGTTCTACAACACCATCGGCCCGGTCGACAGCAAGGATGGCTCGATCTTCGATGGCAACCTGGCCGAGCTGTCCGACTTCAACCAGAACAACCCGGCGGTGATGGACTACCTCGTCGGCGCGTACCTGCAGTGGACCGCGCAGGGCGTGGACGCACTGCGCATCGATACCATCGGCTGGCTGCCGCACCCGTGGTGGCACGAGTTCGTGAACCGCATCCGTGCCGAGCATCCGAACATGTTCATGTTCGGCGAGGCCTTCGATTACGACGCCAGCAGGATTGCCGAGCACACCTGGCCGGGCAACGCCAACGTGAGCGTGCTCGACTTCCCGCTGCGTGGCGCGCTGGAACAGACCTTCGGTACCGCCGGCAAGGGCTTCGAGACGCTGGCCGAGCCGCTGCACCTGACCGGCGGCCCCTATGCCAATCCGTACGAGCTGATGAGCTTCTACGACAACCACGACATGCCACGCCTGCAGGCCAGCGACAACGGTTTCATCGACGCACACAACTGGCTGTTCACCGCCCGTGGTATCCCGGTGGTCTACTACGGCTCGGAAACCGGCTTCATGCGGGGCCGTGCCGAGCATGCCGGCAACCGTGCCTACTTCGGCCAGGCGCGGGTGGATGCCGCACCGCAGAGCCCGATCTTCGCGCCACTGCGGCGCATCGCCCAGCTGCGCCAGGCCACCCCGGCGCTGCAGCGCGGCCTGCAGGTGAACGAGCGCCTGCGTGGCAATGAGGCGGTGTTCTTCCGTGTGCTGCAGCAGGGGGATGTGGCACAGACCGCATTGGTGCTGTTGAACAAGGGCGACAAGGCGACGGTTTTCCAGGTGGAGCGCTACCTGCAGGCGGGCCGCTGGCGCGACGCGCTGGACGGCGGTTCGTTGCAGGTGGATGCCTCCCTGAAGGCCGAAGTGCCCGCGCATGGCGTGAAGGTGTACGTGCTGGATGCCTCCGTGCAGCAGCCAGCGCTGCAGGCAGAGCTGGACAGGGCGATGGCCGACCAGAAGGCTCGGGACCAGCGTCTGGGACGGTGAGGGCGCCGCCGGGCATGGCCCGGCGCTACCGCTCTGGTGGTTGCCAACCTCGGTTGGCGCTACCGCTCTGGTAGGTGCCAACCTTGGTTGGCACGCTCTTCGAGCAGGCTCGACCCTACAATAGGCACCCCTCACGCCGCGCCGTACCGCCATGTCCGACCTCGCCCCGCAGACCCCGATCGAAACCCTGCTGAAGGCGGCGATGGACGGGGCGGTGCCGATCCGCGCCTTCATGGAGGCCTTCGTCGCCTCCGAGGTGCTGCTGCTGACCGGCAGCCTGGTCACCCCCGACGGCAGCGGCTTCGACCCACTGCTGTTCGACAAGCAGGGCACGCTGCACGTGGCCGTGTTCACCGATCCATCGCGGGTGGGCATCTACAGCCAGCAGGCCGAACACCAGATCCGCTGGCTGATGCTGGACGTGCTGCGCCGTGTGCCGGGGGGCTATGGCGTGGTGATCAACCCGGGTACCTCGCTGGGCTTCGAGATTTCGCCCAGCGGCATTGGCGAGATCCTGAAGGATTTCGCCCAGGGCTGAGGCCACCCGACGGGGCCGTCCACCTGCGGGCCTTGCGGCACCCGGTCCGGTGCCCGCAGGCCGGGTTCACTGCTTAGTCCCGTCCGATCACGTCCGCTGTTTCAGCCGCGCAGCGATGATTCCCGCACCACCAGCTTCACCGGGATGCTCTGGCTCTCCACCGGCTGCCGGCTGATCGAGGCCAGCAGCCGTTCCACCAGCAGCTGCCCGGCCTGCTTGGTGTCCTGCTGCACGGTGGTCAATGCCGGCGATACAGATGCGGCCAGCGGGATGTCATCGAACCCGGTGACCGCCACGTCCTGCGGCACCCGCAGCCCGGCCTCGCGCAGTGCACGGATCGCACCGATGGCGATCAGGTCGCTGGCGGCGCAGATCGCATCGATCGGTTCGCCTCGCGCCAGCAGCGCCTGGCAAGCTTCCTGGCCGGACGCTTCGGTGGTGATGGCATCGTGCTGCAGGGCCGGTTCGGCATGCAGCCCGTGATCGCGCAGGGCTGCCACGTGACCACGATAGCGCTCCTCGAATTCCGGGTAATGGCTGGAGGCGTGGCCGAGGAAGGCAATGCGCCGACAGCCCTGCTGCAGAAGATGGTTGGTGATGTCGTGGCCGCCCTGGAAGTTGTCGCTGCCGATCGATACCCCGGGCTGGCCGGGCAGGGCCGCACCCCAGCGCACGAAGTGGGTGCCCTGTTCGACCAGCCGCTGCAGGCGGTCGCGCGATTCGTGGTAGTCGCCATAGCCCAGCAGGATGATGCCGTCGGCCTTGTTGCTGTCCTCGTAGTCGGCCTGCCAGTCGGTCGACAGCTGCTGGAACGACACCAGCAGATCCTGCCCGTGCAACGCGCAGGCGCGGGTGATCGAACCCAGCATCGAGTGGAAGAACGGGTTGATCAGCGAATCGTCGTTGGTCGGGTCCTCGAAGAACAGCAGGGCCAGCGTGCCGGCATTGCGCAGGCGCAGGCTGGAGGCGTTCTTGTCCACCTTGTAGTTCAGCTCGCGGGCGATGCGCAGGATGCGTTCGCGGGTCTCCGCATTGACCATCGGGCTGCCGCGCAGGGCCCGCGACACCGTCGGCTGGGAGACGCCGGCCAGATGGGCGATGTCCAGGGAGGTGGCTTTGCCTTTGATGGTCATGGGGGAAGCGCGCGAACGAGTGAGTAGATGCCCCGGCATGATGCCATGGGGGCGCCATCGCAGCGCCGGCCGTCACTGCGGCCGGCCGCGCCGGGAGCTCCGGCCCGGATGGCTAAGTCATTGCCTTACAAGGATTTCAGTAGGATCTTTCGGTGTCTTTCGTCGCTTCTGGCCGGGCACGGAGCGGCGGCAGTGCTAAGATGCGGTGTTCTTGCATTCCCCCAAATTCATCGGGGGCGGCCCAGTGTCCTGCACCCCCGGCCGGGGCTGTGCCATCACTGGTCGACTGCCCCTGGACAACGGACGAAGGTACCTATGGCGCGCGGCATCAATAAAGTCATCCTGGTCGGCAATCTCGGCAACGACCCGGACGTGAAGTACACCCAGAGCGGCATGGCGATCACCCGCATCAGCCTGGCCACCACCAGCGTCCGCAAGGACAAGGATGGCAACCAGCAGGAACGCACCGAATGGCACCGCGTGGTGTTCTTCGGCAAGCTCGGCGAGATCGCCGGCGAGTACCTGCGCAAGGGCAGCTCGGTCTACGTCGAAGGCAGCCTGCGTTACGACAAGTACACCGGCCAGGACGGCGTGGAGAAGTACTCCACCGATATCGTCGCCGATGAGATGCAGATGCTGGGCGGCCGCGGTGAAGGCGGTGGTGGCGGTGGCGGCAACTACGGCGGTGATCGTCCGCAGCGCCAGCAGGCACCGCGCCAGGAGTACGGCGGTGGTGGCCAGCGTGGTGGACAGGGCGGTGGCTATGGCAACCAGGGCGGCAACCAGGGTGGCGGTTACGGCAACCAGGGCGGCAACCCGCGCCCGCAGCCGCAGCAGTCGGCGCCGCCGATGGACGATTTTGCTGACGACGATATTCCGTTCTAGAGGATACCTTCTAATATCTGTTAACAAGGGCCCTTGGCGCATTTGCCAAGGGCCTTTTTTTGTTGTTAACGTTTTCCGACGGCTGCCGATTTCCTGGCTTACCGACTACCTTTCGGAAACGTCAACATGGCCGCAGGCTATAGGGTGAAAACAGTTCGGTTTGAGTCTGGAGAGCGACTTCCGATGCTTCTGTGCAAGGAGTCGGGATCCCCCCTCTGGCATCCAAACCTATTTCTGGTTACCGAGCTCCGGGCAGCTGGCCTGGCCGCTAACACGCTCGAGCACGCGGCCCGGGCTGTGATGATTGCCCATCAAGTGTTTCGTCATCTCGGTATAGACATTCACGATCGAATCAATGACGGTCGGCTCTTTACCCTAGGAGAGGTGGAGCTGCTCACCAAGCTGGTTGGTTTGCGGCAAGATGAACTGGACGCTCTGAGCCAGATGGATGAGTCAGCCCGAGCAGTAGTGTCTAGGGTCGTAACACTGGAACAGGCCCGAATGCGCCCCACGGTGAAGGCGCCAGCACAGGTGAGCGCCAACACGAAGGGAACCCGTATGGCATACATTCGGGACTACATCTCTTGGCTGACAGCAGGTCGGCGCCTGAAGCTAGAAGTGGGACATCCTCACAGCCAGAGCTTGCTTGAGGCCACTCAAACATTCGTAGGCCTTGTCAATGCCAGAATGCCCAGCCGCCAGTCCGCGCAGGCTAGCCGTCAGGGGGTAGACGCGGAAGTCCGTGCACGAATCCTCGAGGTCATTGATCCCGACAGTGCGGACAACCCATGGAAAAACAGGCACGTCAGGGTTCGTAACCAACTCATCTTCCTCTGGCTACTCCTTCTGGGCGTTCGCAACGGCGAGCTGCTTGCTACCTACGCCAGTGACGTCAACATTCGGGCAGGGGAAGTGACGATCGTTCGGCGGCCCGGCAATCCAGAAGAGCCGCGAAACAGCGCGCCGCTTGTTAAAACGCGAGGTCGCTTACTTGCACTAGGTCCTGATCTGGCGGAGTTGATCAAAGGTTACATTATGGGAGAACGAGCAAAGATCAAAGGTGCGCGCCGCCATCCCTATCTCTTCGTGGCGACGGGAACAGGCCAGCCGCTGTCAAAGCCGGCGCTCAACAAACTATTCAGGGAGCTGCGTAGCAAGGTCCCCGGTCTTCCTGATGACCTCTCCCCACATGTATTGAGGCACACCTGGAACGACGACTTCTCTGATCTCATGGATAGCCGAGGTGTGGCTGCAGAAGACGAAGAAAGAATGCGGACCCAGACGATGGGCTGGTCGCCCAGGTCGAAGATGGCTTCGCACTACACGAAAAGGCACGTGCAGCGAAAAAGCAATGAAGCGTCGCTGGAGATGCAAGCCAAGTCCTTTAGCCGCCCAGTGAGGAGGAGCAGGTGAAGCATGACCCCGGATATCAGGAAGAAGCTAGCGAGGCGCGTGCACTCACTGTATGGGTAGGCAGTCGCACTAAGTCGGGCATCGAGTTCGATCCAAGCGCCGATATCTGGGCATACCGCGATGGTGTCAATAGCATCCATTTAGACTTCAATCAGCTGAAAAACGCTTCGCCAGTGCTGCGTAATGGCGCCAAGTCCGTATTGACGTGGTATGCAGAGAATCGCTCTCCCGATCATCTAAAGAATATGTTTCAAAGGCTACAGCACTTCCTGCGTGCTACGCCTAAGGAAATTCCCAGCATCACAGCCGTAGATTTGCTGAACTACCGTGCAGGCCTCCATCAGTCGACGGAATGGTACTTGGGGTCCTTCGCGGGGCTTCTCCGCAAATGGTTCCAGCTGGGCTACCCAGGGGTCGGTGAAGACGTAGATTTGCTTCTCAAACAATTGCGGCTCAAGGGCAATGACAAGGGTGTGTCTATACTTACATGGGATCCACATGATGGTCCTTTTACCCATGTCGAAGAAGAAGCGCTGCAATCAGCGCTCAATCAAGCATATGCAAAAGGTGATGTGTCTACAGCAGATTTCACCCTTGCGTGGCTTTTCATCCTATTGGGTCAGCGTAGCAAGCAGTACGCGTCCTTAAAGGTCTGCGATGTTAGGGTGGAAACAGATGCTGATGGGATGCTGAAGTATTCCATTCAGATGCCAAGCGCTAAGAAAGGTGCGAAGTTTTCGCGTGCTCAGTTCGTAGAGCGCCCGCTTGTCGAGCAGTTTGGTGAGCATGTCAGTTCGTACGCTGAGAGCGTTCGCGCACGCTTCTGTTCGATCCTAGACGATGCAGGGCAAGCCCCTCTGTTTCCCTCCGTGCGCTCGAAGGCGGGCGCCCAGGGATTTGAATTCCATCGGACTGCCGTCATGATTGGCCGGACGATTACGACCGTTCTCGAAGGCCTGTCAGTGGTCTCCGAGCGCACGGGTAAGGCGATGAGCATTAGCGGTGTCCGATTCAGGAGAACGATCGGAACGCGAGCTGGTGAAGAGGGGTACAGTCCTTTGGTCATCGCCCGACTTCTCGATCACACAGACACCCAGAATGTTGGCGTTTACTCGGCCAGTTCGCCTGCAATCATCGATCGCATTGATCGTGCCATTGCTATGGAGATGGCTCCCTTGGCCCAAGCGTTCGCGGGAACGCTTGTGGAGGGATTGGGCGAGAATACGTCGAAGCGCGTAATCGATCTGCGTATTGATCGAAGCGGTTCCCCTATGGGCGATTGTGGAACACACGGATTCTGCGGATTCAATGCTCCGATCGCCTGTTACACCTGCTCCAGCTTCGAGGCTTGGATGGATGGGCCACATGAGGCGGTACTACAGCACCTGCTTGACCAGCGTGAAAAGCAACTCAGGGATTCTGATAAGCGCATCGCTTCCATCAACGACCGAACCATATTCGCAGTTGCGGCCGTGATAGAGGAATGTCGCCAGGCTAAGGTGCGTCGTTGCTCACTCGGTGGAGCTAGAACCTGTGGCTAAAGTAGTTCTTTTTCAGCCGCGTAGTGAGCTAAATGCCGAGGGGAATGTCTCTGCGTTTATTGCTCTGTGCCGGAATGAGTTGACCATCTTTGGTGCCGAGCTCGCCTTCGAGGATATGGCATGGGAGATCGCGGATTCTGTCAGGATCAAAGCTAGGCGAGGCGCGTTTCGCGCTATTTTTAGCTCATGGGATTCAGTTAACGAGCGTGTGCCACGCCCGATGCCCGAGCCCTTTGGTTCGTTCGCCAAGTCCTACCTTCGATATCAGCATGGTATGCGCCCAACGAAGTGTGTAGGGTTTCGGCTCGCCTCCCTGCGAGCGTTGGCAGCTGCACTGGAAGATCAAGGGGCTTCTAATGTTGCTTCAGTCACTGCGGCGACCTTCAATAGGGCGGCTTTACTCATCCGGGCTAAGTTCAGCCCATCTGCGGGCTATCGAGTCGGTTCGCAATTGGAGATGCTTGCTTCGTTCATTGATGACAACCGCTTAGCGGCGGTCCCATTGCGCTGGTTCAATTCCATACCTCGCCCGACGGAGGCGAACGGTAGGGTAGGAGACGAGTTTGAGGCTGCCCGGCAGGCTAAGCTTCCCAGCCCCCGCTCGTTGGAATGCCTGGCGCTGGCCTTTCGCGCAGCGAGCGAGCCTGCTGATCTGTTTATAACGTCGGCGGCGGGGATCATGTGCTCAGCCCCGGATCGGGTGAATGAGGTTTTGCTGCTTAGAGCGGAGCCTGAGGTCACAACAGCTCGTCCGGATGCGTCGCCGGCATATGGGCTGCGGTTCTGGCCTTCCAAGGGTGCAGACCCCATGGTCAAGTGGGTTGTCCCATCTATGAGTTCGGTCGTGCGCGAGGCCGTGAGAAGACTCAATGATCTATCAGCAGAGGCGCGTCGCGTGGCGCGCTGGTACGAACGTGATCCCAAGACGATGTTCCTCCCATCACATCTCGAGCATCTGCGCGGCTGTGACTTGTCAATTGCAGAGCTCGGCGAAGTCCTTTTTGCAGAATCGGTGTCGCCCGCGAGCACTAGGGCGTGGTGCTTGGGTAATGGCGTGCCTGTCGAGAAGCGTCGCGGCAGAATCGTAGTCAAGTTCTCGGATGTTGAGGCCTCTGTCATCAGCTTCCTGCCCAGAGGATTCCCATGGTTGGACATCGATTCTGATCTGCGGTACAGCGAAGCGCTTTGCGTAGTTCGGCGTAATGAGTTGCATCGGACCAAGCGGACGCTACGTTGCGTCATCGAGGCGCCAGATCAGAGCTTTATCTCTACTGGTCTTGGTGGTCGTACAGAGCACGGATTTAAGTCCGTCTTCGATCATCTGGGCTACTTCGATTCAGACGGATCTCCAATCGTCATTCGTACTCACCAATTCAGACACTATCTGAATACCTTGGCTCAGGCCGGTGGCATGAGTGAACTCGACATCGCAAAGTGGTCGGGTCGGAATGACGTTCGTCAGAATGACTCATACAACCATGTCTCTGATCGCGATGTTCAGGCGCGGCTTGTGGGGCTGCGGCAGGAAAGGCAACGCGAGTCGGTGACTGAACTGGCGGCTGAGCCGCGGCCGCAGGTCCGGGTTAGCCTAATTCCTCGAGAGAAGTTCACGGAAATGGGCATCCAAGCCGCCCACACAACCGATTTCGGAGTCTGCGTGCACGACTTCGTCATGTCGCCCTGCGCCCTGCACCGTGACTGTACGAATTGCAACGAGCAGGTGTGTATCAAGGGCGACGAAATCGGTGATGCAAATACGCGTGCCAAACTTGCCGAAACCAGTAGTCTTTTAGCTGAGGCAGAAGCTGCGGACGCTGAAGGGATATATGGCGCGTCGCGTTGGGTTGAACATCAAAGGCTGACGCTATCAAGACTGTCGGAGCTTGTTGCAATTCTGGACGATCCGCAAGTTCCACCAGGTGCGCTAATCCGCTTGACTCACATTCGTCCGGCCTCTCGGGTTCGGCAGGCAGTGGATGCCCGCCGGTTGTTGGATCAACGTGACAAAGAGCAGGTGCCAATGGAATGGGCGATCGAAGTGCGAGGGACCACTTCATGAGAAGGGCAAAGAATCTCAGTGATGAAGATATCGCTAGAATTGTCGGAATTCTTGACGGCTGGTCAGGTCGTTTGACTTGGCAATCTCTGCTGGATGCGGTGGAGCGGCACCTCTTTACGCGGTATACGCGGCAAGCGTTGCATAAGCACACTCGGATTCAGCAAGCCTTCGAACAGCGTAAGGCGGGGTTAGCCGCAAAAAGGGGGCATCTGCGGAAGGTCGAGGCTGTCCCTGAAATGCAGATTGCTATGGACCGAATTCTACGGCTGGAGGCGGAGCTAGAACGCGTCTATCGCGAGAATAACTGCCTACTGGAGCAGTTCGTAAGATGGTCGTACAACGCGAGCCTGCGAGGCCTAGATGCTGACTACCTGAACTCTCCCTTGCCATCGGTGAGAGGGACCGATTCTGGCGGTCGGCCACCTGGCAGTATTGGGTACTCTCCCTCCAAAAAGAGCTAACCTGGCCTCAACGAATACCAATTACTCGGACCCATGCGAGGTTCCAGATTTGGACCAGCTGCGGATGAACTGTTCTTGCTCATTCGTCTCGATTGCTCCGGGCCTGACCTGACGAACCATGTGCATGGCTTGTTCTGCAGATTTAGCGGCTCCAGTGTCCAGTAGCAATAGGCAGGCTACGGTTCCCGCTCGTCCCAGGCCGCCCTTGCAGTGCACCACAGCTCGACCCCCACACAGTATTTTCTCGCAGAGTGCAGGCCCCACCTTTCGCCATTCATCAAGAAAGGCATCCGCCGGGCCTGCACCATCTACGATCGGTAGGCCAAACCATCGGAGACCTAAGGCTATTGCTCGTTCGGGTAGTGCAGCGATCCTGAGTTCATCGAATTCCCATGGCTCAAGTAGGGACACTAGGTAGGTCGCCCCCCACTCACGAATTGTGCGCAGATCCAGTTCTAAGTCTCGATTCCACGCGCCGGTCATAGCGGACTCTTGATACTTGCCAGGAGCGAACGTTATGCCTATTGCCCCGTCGCTAGTGCCGACGTTGAGCGTGGCAATATGTAGAGGGTGGGTATGGCTGGTTCTAAACACCTTCTAAACCTCATTGCGAGGAGTGAGCAAGCAACGACCTATGCGCTGGTCGACGCTTGTGCTGTGGATTTCGAGTTGGTGTAACGACCCTCCTACATTATTCAGATGGGCCGCGCTAACGCTAAAGATGATCTTCTTTTCGCCTAGATTCAAGAAGTACCAGTAGGCTCACGGGGAGCCGATAGCAGCGTACCAGGAGGCTCACGCCGAGCCAGCAGCTGCGTACCAGTAGGCTCACGGAATAGACAGTGACCGGTTGCGCGCGCAAAGTACAATCGTGTGCTAAAGGCAGAGGTAGCATATGAAGCCGACCGTGCTGGCGTTGGATCTAGAAGGAACACTGATATCCAATGCGATCAGTCAGATTCCAAGGCCTGGTCTCCACAGGTTCCTTTTAGACGTCCAATCGCAGTTCAATCAGTTGGTGATGTTCACTACCGTGCCGGAGGATCGCTTTCGCGCCATCGCTGAACTACTTGGCCGCGAAGGAAGTGCTCCTATCTGGTTTGCGAGTCTCAACTACGTTCAATGGGCGGGGAAGACCAAGGACCTGCGGCTCGTCGAGCCGCGCCTTGGGAAAGCGTTGCTACTCGATGACCATGGACCGTATGTCCATCCGGGACAGGAGCACTTGTGGGTTCAGATTCCGCTTTTTGCATCCCCATATCCTCCAGGCGATGATGGGCTCTTGATTGCGTCTCGACGTTTAATTGAACGAGTCAACGCAGCAACAGCTCCGCCAAGGTCCTCTTGAGAAGCGGCGACCGCTGATGCGCGAGCCTATGGCGATTCCGCTCGGGGGCGGCGCTCAGTCCCTGACGCCAGTTCCGCAGATCCTGCGATGCGCTGCTGTGGAGCGGGAGGCGCTAGCCGCTCAATGGCTTAGTGCGGGCGAGGTCGCCGCCGGACTCGGCTTGCCGGTGAGCACCGGTAGCTGTCGCGTAGGTCAGTTGCGGCGCACCGGCTGCTTGCTAGGTGTCTACATCGCGAACCCCGTATCCAGCTATCGCTACCCGACTTGGCAGTTTGATGCCAATGGCCAACCACCTGACCATCTTGCCGAAATCTTGATGACGTTGCGCGGTGATAGGAGGTTCGCGTGCGAGCCGGACGGGCTGCGTCGAAGCACCGGTTGGGGCGAGGTCGAGTGGCTGCTGTCTCCCCACGCGCTGCTCGATGGTGCCGCTCCAGCGGAGGTCCTAGTCAGCGACTCGGCCAGTGTGCTGAAGGCAGCGCGTGCCGAGTTCTTGGCCGACGGCTGATTATTTAGGTGAATTGGTCGGCTCTAGTCACGCGGCTTTGAGAAGAAGCGACGCTCCTTGCACGTCTAAGCTCAACCCTGCAATCACCGGTTGCTGTGTGCTGCTAGTCCCGACCATGCATATAGCCTCGCAATTTGCATTCCCTTGACTACCACTTTGGTCGATGGCTATGGGGAGCGGTGAAAAACAGGTTCACGGCCACTGGCCGCGCGAGGATATGAATAGATGCATTGTGTAGCGCGACTGCATCGCTTCGTCGGGAAGCTCAATCTTCTCCTGGTAGCAAATTGAGCGGGCATATGCGATCTGCGCTTTAGTAGGCCTTTTGATGTCCCAGTCGAGCATCTCGGGTACCAGTCTGGAGAACTCGGCAGCTAGGCGCTTGGACAGCAAACCGGCATCCGCGCCCTCTTGGATCTTTGCAATCTGGCGCCGCAGATCTTGTTCCGACTCTTGGCTCAGGGAAAGCTCCAAGGTGAACTCGGACACAGCATCCACTAAAAAGAAGCTCATAGTCTTCCCTCGGCCAAGTTACGAAGAATGCACTGGCCTCTAGGAGGCCCGGATCATCAAGATGCTACCGTAAGTACTGTAGACCAAAAGTACTACGGAATTAAAGCTTAGGGGGTGATTACTCCCAAGCACCAGCTAGCCCTTGGCGCCGCCGTGAAGGCGAGACGAACGGCGCTGGGGTTCTCCCAGGAGGACTTCGCAGACAAACTGGGCATGCACCGGACCCAGCTTGGTCACATTGAGCAAGGAAAGAAGGACTGCAGGTTATCCACTGTGATCAGACTCGCAGATGCGCTCGGTCTATCAGCGTCGAACCTGCTTCGAGGGGCGGATCTTTAACGACTGCAGTTCTTAGGTTGCGCGGCGGCCCCTTTGGGCCGGGCTAGGCTCAGGCTGTGACGCTGACAACGGCAATGTCGCCCAGGGTCCGCGTCCTCGACCTTGCGCAAAATGCGGCTGGGACGGGGGATACGGAGCTCGTCCGCGAGTGACTTATCCACGGCGCGGCCTCAGCTGCTCACGACATGCTCGGTCGATTGCTGGTGTGTAGGTTGTACCTCATCCGGGCCTCCTGACGCTTGGTTCAGCAGACGCGGAAGGCGAGGCATGAACATGGCGGAACTCATCTGGCGTGCAGATGCTCTCCATGCGATCTGAGGTACAGCTTGGCGACCCTGGGCGGATGCCACTTCCCCTTCGCCACGCGCTTTTGCACGAAGACACGATAGGCCTCGGCGGTGGGAGGAGACTTCCGCTTGTGTCTGCGTTGGTTACATGACCAGCACGCGGCAGCGATGTTGCCGGCCACGTCCCTACCGCCATCTTGCTGAGCCACCAAATGCTCGGCGGTGCAGCGGAGCGGAGTGGCGGTTCTGGCGCTGAGGCCGAACGGCTTTAGTTCGTCGGGTGAGGTGTTCCACATCGGTAGGCTGCAATAGCAGCAGCGGCCCTTCTGGGCGTGGAAAGCGTGGGTTCTCAAGCATTGGAGTTTGGGCATGCTTAGGTCTCAAAAAGACAGGAAAAACTATCCCGTCGTCGCGTGTGCGATCGGATCGGGAACCTGTTGCCTTGAGCTAAGCAGGCAATGCGCCGGTGGGAATCCCCGCGCGGCAAGCGAGTTATCGCGCGCCAGGGGGTTGGCTGTCAAGATGGGGCCATGACTATCCTTGACGGAAACAACGATCTGTTCGATACCTCGGTAAACATGCATCCGCCACGGGCCAGCGGGGAGGCGACCGATGCCTGAGGGCGGCGCGGCACAAGACGCGTTGTCGGTTTGGCTGGAGGAGCCGAGCGTGCAGCGGGCACTGGAGTGGGCCGACCACGTGCGGTGTTGGAACGAGGAACAACTCCACGGGCTGGTTCTGCATGGGCCGGAGCCAAACCACATGGCGGTCGTAGCGTTCGCGGTGGTGCATGAACACCAATCGTCAGTCATGCTCCTCATCAAGCACGGGCTGTTGGGCTCTGCTACAGCGTTGATGCGGCCATCTTTTGAAGCGTTTGTGCGCGGGCTGTGGCTGCAATGGCCGATGATCAGGAGTTGGCGCGGTTTCAGAAGGGCCATGACACTGCAGCCCCAGAGAAGATGATCCGCAGGGTGGTCCAGCGTTCCGGTGAAAAGCGCTACGCGGATTTGTTGGATACCTGGGAGCAGTCGCAGAAGACAATGCACGGCTACGTCCACCATGGCTACCAGTCCTTGATCCGTCGCTCCCGCGTAATCGAAACTTCTCCTGACGAGGTGGTGGATTTGTTGGGATTCAGCACGTCAATGGCTCTCCATTCTCGAAACCGTTGAACTGGCCGGAAAGCGGGTCCCAGAGGAAGAGGTGGCTGCCCGACATCAGTGGGTTGCAGAGAAGCAACTGGAGATCGTCGCTATGCTGCGATCGATGGGGCTGGTTCAGGCGTTGGGCGAAGCGGTGCCCGCTCCTCCGACCACACTAGCCAATTGAGACTTGCCAATCGAGCAGGGGTATTCCCGTGGTTGCCCGCAAATGGGCACTAGACGGTTAGAGAATTAGGGCTTTCTACGGGCAGGGTCCATGTCGTCCCGTGGCGGGAAATGGAGGGCTGGCTGCGCGGGAGTCCCTTAGCTTGCCAGCGAAGCTATGCCCGCTTAGGATCTAGTTGTACTAGATTGAGAACCCTAGACGCGACGCTTTGTGGGTGAAGGCGTGGCCGGCCCCTAGGTCGACCAGGGGGCATTTGCGGCAGAGTTGCCGTTCCTTATAGGAGCTCGGGGGAAAGATGGATCTGTTTACAAAGAACGGCAAGCCTCTGCAGGTGAATGGGGAATTTGTTTACAGCCGCTCAGGCGCAGTTGTAGGTCGCATCAAAGGCGAGCGTGTTTTTGGCCCCGATGGAAAGTATGTGGGCTCTATTGTTAACGACCGCCTGATATACCGATCTACTCAAAGCGCAGCAATTAGTTCGCCGTTTTCCCAGGCGCGCCGTGCTGGCACTGCTAGGGCGAACAGGGTGGGTTCGGCCGCTTGGGGCGATGAGCCGACCATTCCCGACTAAGGTTGCTTTCCATGCACTTGCCGTTCAACGGGAAGTTCTAGCGGACGACGCTCAGGAATGGGATGGGGTTTCAGAACGATGGGCGTCCGCTCTAGTTCCGATGCGGCAGCGATTAAGCGAGATTCGGGGGATCTATCGAGGGCGGATCGATGCCGCTTTGGGTCGGAAGCAGGCGTCTTCCCGGTCATCAATTTCTCGCGGGTTCCAGGTCCTCAGCCGAACAGAAATGTCGCTATCCATGATGGCCAACCAAATCATCTTCGCTGCTATTGGTGACATGAGGGCGTCTTCCCTGGCGCCTTAAGTATCTGCCTAATAGCGGCACATCGCTAACTTCCAGTCAAAAGGTGCCTCAATGCCAGACGCAGGTCCAGTCATTCCGGTCTCCGGAGGCATCACACTTCGATTTCTAGAGTTGTGCCAGTTCCGCCGCCTCGGCAAGGTTCAACTGGACGTCAACAAGAAGACCACTATTCTGGTCGGAGCGAACAACAGCGGGAAGACCTCGGTACTCACCGCTCTCCGTCACTTCCTTGCAGAAAGTTCGTCCTTTGGCTCTTTTGACATCAGCCTCTCGCAATGGCCAACACTGCGAGCTCTTGGAAAAGTATGGGAAGCCCTACCGGAAGACCCCTTAACCGTGCCAGGTGACGAGGAGCAGTGGAAGCAGCAGCTTCAAGCTCTTCTCTCGACCATGCCAACGCTGGACCTTTGGTTCGATGCCGAGGCGGGCATGTACCACTACGTCGCACCGTTCCTTTCCAAGTTCAGCTGGAAGGGTGGTGCAGTGGGTATCCGGCTTCGCTTGGAACCAGCGTCAACCGTTGAAGAGCTAAAGCAACTTGCCTGGATATACCGCACGGCGCGCGGGCCCGTGAAGGAAATGGGTGCTGACTCGTTGGCTTGGCCCATAGACCTTTTGGACTTTTGGCTCCGTGAACCTTCGAAACTCGGCCAGGTTCGTGCATATAAACTCGATGCAGAGAACAACCCAATAACCGGCTTCAAGACCTACGCCAGCCAGGCGCTTGCTGAAAATGCCAGCCGCATTGATCGGAAGCATCTGTCCAAGGTCATCCGAGTAGACTTTGTTGCCGCTCAGCGTGGGCTGGGCAGTGAAGAGGCTGAGTCACGGTCGGCATCCGGGCCGCATCGAGTTGGCATGTTCTCCAACCAACTCCTCAAGTTTGCCCGTCAGCACTTGAACGTCGCCAGTACAGGGCATGGTCACCGCGCGGACCTCGTCAAAGCGGTGGCAGAGGCGCAAAGAGACCTTGACAAGAAGATTCACGAGGCCATTGCCGATTCGGTTGAGGAGGTGAAGCAGCTAGGCTATCCGGGTCTGCATGATCCCCAGGAAATTCGTTTTCGCACGCGCATCCAGACGGCTGACCTGCTAGACCATGGAACTGCGGTGCAGTACAGCATGCAGAAGGAGTCGCTTGAAGAACTCCTTCCTGAACACTCCATCGGACTCGGCTACCAGAACCTCCAGTCCCTCAGTTATCAGTTGGTGTCATTCAAAGCTGCTAGGCTAAAGCCCGACAAAGGATCTCCTGCGCCCGTTCACCTTGTGATGATTGAAGAGCCTGAGGCGCACCTTCATGTCCAAGTGCAGCGTATCTTTCCCGACAAGGCACACAAGCTCATAAGCCCGACGGGAGCAGACGCCTCAGCGCTCAAGAGCCAGTTGCTGATCAGCACCCACTCGAGCCATCTCGCGCACGCTGAGGACTTTGACCGCCTCCGGTATGTACGCCGCGTTGCAAAGAGCGCGGCAAGCCCAATGCCAACCACTGAAGTAGTCAATCTCGGGCAGGTCTTTGGTGATGACAAGAAGACACGTCAGTTCGCAGAGCGATACTTCCGTGTCCAACACACCGACCTGCTATTCGCCAATGCGGCCATCTTCGTGGAAGGCGTTGCTGAGCGCATGCTCATCCCTCTTTTCATGGAGCGAGATTTCAAGGAGCTGAACAGTCGATATGTGTCCTTCCTTGATATCGGAGGGAGTCATGCCCACCGACTCAAGCCACTCGTCGAGAAGCTGCGGATCCCTACTGTCATCATCACCGACGTCGACCCTTGCGAGGAACAGGACGGCAAGCCCAAGAAGAACGGCGAGCCAACCAAGAGGCTGGTCGCGGTCGCAAACACCGGTCAAGCTGGTCTCCATTGCGGCAATCCGACGCTCCGTGGGTGGCACCCAAGGCTTCAGATGCTCGATGATTTGAAGAATCCGACCGACGCTCAGTTGGTATGGGGTGAGGCCGCAGCGGGCCTCGTGCGATTCGCTTGGCAGCTGCCAGTTGCAGAAGCTAACGGCAGCTGGCCCAGCTCCTTTGAAGATTCCCTCGTTCTTACAAACATGCCTTGGTTCAAGGCGCTCATGGAAGGCAAAGCCGATGATGATGGCGTTGAGATTGAGCCACCGACTGGCGCGCTTGGATCTGTGGCAAGAGCCGCGGCCGAAGCTGGAAGCGTTGCAGAGATGGTCAAGGCACTCCATACGGTAATGCATGGCTCGCTACGAAAGGGCGAGTTTGCTGCAAGCATCTTCGAGCGGCTTTCTTCTGATGAACCAGTTGTCTGCCCGAAGTACATCGCCGATGCCCTGGCTTGGCTGCAGGCGCAGCTTGAGCCCAGCAAGGAACCGATGACATGAGCGCGCTAGCCGTCCCTGGCAACAACGAGCGTGATGACGGGGTTGTCGATGAAATCTGCGGCTATCTCACTGAGGAGCCGCCTCGCAGCTACTTCCTCTTTGCCGGCGCGGGGTCCGGAAAGACGCGCACATTGGTCGAGGTGCTGCGTCGAATGACCGGCGTTGTGGAGCATGAAAAAGGGGGGCGACTCGCCCGACGACTGAAGATCTATGGCCGTTCGATACGCGTGGTCACATACACAAAGAACGCTGTCGCGGTCATCAAAAGTCGCCTTGGAGACAACGACTTGGTGGATGTCTCCACAATTCACGCGTTCTGTTGGGAACTCATTAGCGGATTCAACGACGACATCCGAGAAGCCCTCGTCGCCATCAAGCAGGCTCAGCTGGAAAAGGAAACTGCGGAGGCGGTTGCCAAGCCTAGAGGGATCACTGCAGCGAAGCAGCGGGACTTGGATGAGATAAAGGCGGACATCGAGGCATTTCGGCTGACGGATGTGTTCATCTACAACCCGGACCGCGAGACGCATGGTGCCGGCGCGCTCGCCCACAAACATGTGCTGGACGCGACGGCGTGGCTGCTGCAGCACAAGTCTACGCTGCAGACCATTCTGAAGGACCGCCACCCCATCATTCTTATCGATGAGTCTCAAGACACCATGAAGGGTATCTTGGACGCCTTGATGAGCTTCGCGGAGCCAAGGGGTTTCGGCCTCACTCTGGGACTGCTTGGCGACCATCGGCAGCGCATATACACGGATGGTCACTCGGATCTTCCGAGTCTAGTCCCAGTGAGCTGGGCGACGCCAGAGCTGAAAATGAATCATCGCAGTCAACGTCGAATCGTCACGCTCATCAACAGAATATGGGAGGCAGAGATCGATGGCAGAACGCAGCCTGCCAACGGCGTCGAGCAGCATCCGCGAACTGAAAAGGCCGGCGGAGTGGTCCGACTCTTTGTTGGCGACACATCGCTCTCGCCGGAGGAGAAGGTTGCAAGCGAGCGGTGGTGCGCAGACCAGATGCGGCAAGCCAGCGGTTCCGATGCTTGGAGCCAAGGTCACTATCAGCTGCTCGCTCTAGAGCACAAGCTTGTCGCAACTCGCGGCGGGTTCCTCGACGCGTACAGTGCAATGGTTCTGATCGACCCAAATTCGGCCGCGCCTACGGGAAGCGGCGAGAACAAGGGGCCTACTGCTGTGCAGGTGCTTTTGAATGAGCTTGCGCAGTTGGAGGCCTGTGTTGGCCCCGATGGTGCCATAGACGAGCTTATGGCCACCGAAGTCCTTCGCTGCTTCGGTCGTCTCGATAACATGCCAGAACAAGCGGCCGAGCGTGCTAGGCGTTCCGACGAGATGCTTCGAGCCATTTCCGCCTTTGCTACTGCCTGTCAGAATCCTGGCGCCACTGTTGAACAAGTTCTCACGCCGATACTGGGCGCGAATCTGTTCGAGGTCGATCATCGACTTCTAGATGCATTTTCCGACAAGTCTCCTGCTCCACCTGCTCCGGCCAGAGGAGAGGAGGAGTCCAAGAAGGACCGCATACGTCGGGGGTGGTGTGCGCTGTTCGACAGTCCTTGGAGTCAGTTGCAGAAGTATCGCACCTACCTCGCTGGAAATTCTGTGCTTGCCACCCACCAGGTGGTCAAAGGCTCGGAGTTTGCTCACGTTATGGTTGTGATGGACGATAAGCTGGCTGGTGGCAACCAAATTTCATACGACAAGATTTTTGGAGGGGTCCAGCTCAGTAAATCGGACTGGGACAATGTTGGGAAAGGAAAGGAAACGACCATCGATCGTACCTTGCGCCTCCTATATGTCACCTGCAGTCGTGCTAAGGAGTCGTTGGCCCTCGTCCTATGGTCCTCCGCCCCTTCAGTCGCGCTGAACAGAGTCACTGCGAGCGATTGGTTCTCGGAGGGTGAGTTTCTAGCGATTCCGTGGCCCATCACAAAGTCGCATTCGTGAAATAAAAACTGCAAACTACTGTTGGGATTCATAGGGGGGCGTTCGGTGAGCAAGGGCTCAAAAGTTCCATCAATCTCAGAACTCTACCTCGCATTTCGCCAAGCGAAATCTGCGCTCTTCTTTGAGAAGCGCGGGGTTGGCCTTGTCGAGCTCGCGGCCTACGAAGAGAGTCTGCCTGACAACCTGAAATCGCTTCAGGCAAAGCTGTCTAATGGCAAGTGGTTCGATAAACTTCAGGTTGGCGAGGTGTGGATAGTGCCGAAGCGCTTCCATGCCAGTCCAGACGGCTCTGGTGGGCTCATACGCATCGGGGCAAGTCGTGAGGATGGCGCTGCTAAACCGATTGAGGTGCAGCTGCGAATAACCCCACATCCGGACTTCGCAATCGCCGAAGTTCTCTATTTGTGGCGGTTTGGTGGCCTTCTGGATTCACTCCTCTCAAGTGACGTATTGGGCTATAGGCTAGATCTTCGTCAGGGGGCGGTTATTCCCCATCGTCGCTGGCTGTTTGAATACTGGCCGAAACGTTATCAGCAATTCCGTTCAGCTCCGCTCAGTGCGGCAAAGTTCAATCTTGAGCTTGGTGATCAGACGCTAATCGTTAGCGGTGATCTTGCGAATTTCTATGAGACTATCGATCCCTCTTTCATGTTGGATCGCTCACTAATTGCGGAGCTGGTGAGTGCTGGGGCAGATGAATCTTTCATAGACGAATATCGGCATGCTACGGTGTCGTTACTTGGTGCGTACGCTAAGTTTTATAAAGTGGCGTCAGCGCGTGCAGCGACACCTATCCGTATAGGTGTTCCGATAGGGGCGTTGACGAGCAGGCTGATAGCTAACCTGGCTCTTGCGCCGCTCGATAGTCATGTCGCATCTCGCCCTGGTGTGATTTGCTACAAGAGATATGTGGATGATTTGGTAATCGTTGCCGATGCGGATGGTGAGCGAGATTTGGCTGATACGATTCGGCGGTTTCTGCCGCTCAATTCGAACGTCGATCCGAGCGGTACCGGTGTTTTTAGGCTGGATTCGGAAGCGCTTAATCGGCGAGGTTCGGAGTTCGAGCTTCAGGAAAGAAAGGTTCGTGCGCACCACTTGGCGGGTGTTCCTGGTGCGGACTTCGTAGACGCTGTCGCATCAGATTTTGCTAAGGCATTGAGCGAGCGGCGCGCCTTTGTAGATTCATCTACTTTGGTGGGGGACGGTGTTAGTCACCTCATTCGTGCGGGCAACGTGGAAGGCTCTCCCTTGCGAGTTCTCCGGGAGGCTGACCGCGCTCGGCTCGAACGTTTTGCGTTATCCACGAGTCTGCGTTCGCTTGAGCGTGTATCAAGTCTTATCGATCACAGTGAAGCTCGAGATCTTGTAAGAACAAGCCTAGAGCGAGTAGGGCGGGTGCTTGATGCTGAGGACAGCTGGGTAAACGACCTAGACGTGACCTTGCGACTTCTCAAACTCGCAATCTGTACCGGTGATTGGAAATCTGCTAAGGAACTTCGTAAGCGCACCGATCGCGTATGGGGAAGTGTGGATGCTCTGAAAGTGACAACGAGCAAGCTCTACTACCGAGGTAACGAAATCGATTCCAGTCGCCGTGCTCCGTGGACGTGGCTTCGCAACTACCTTCATGAGCGTCGACTGGAGGCGATCTGCTCCTGTCTACCAATTGGTATGGATGCCAAAGCTATCGCCAGTCGCTTCCCTGGCGGCCTAAGGGTTAGGACAGTGGAAGTGAAGGCGACAGTACTTCGCCGGCGTGCTGAGCAGCTTGCTTCAGCTGACCTCCGTTCGCGGGACCGAGAAGACGATGCGCTTCCAAGTCAAAATTCTACTGACGTCGACCGCCAATGGCTCCGCTCGGGGCTTTCAAGGAACAAGGAGTTGGCAACTCGACTGCAGGCCATAGACGAATACATTGCCAAGTGTGAAGGCGTTGGTGATCCATCCTGGATAATGCCCGCCGCTCGCTTGTTCCTTTGTACACGCCCACCATCGTATTTCGACATTGCACGGCGCTGGCTTTTTCGTGTAGAAGACCTGGGGTTTGATGAATCTACTTTCGATGATCTCATTCGAATAGTTAACGCAGTTCGCGGTACGGAATACAAAGATGCCGTCGGTACTGTCCTTGACCGCAGTACGATATCAATTGAGCGGCCCTCTGCTGGACGGCCACTAGAGGCTGGCGCCGTGCCAATGGAGCCGCGGATAATACTGGGTAATCTCGTTGTTGATGACGCCGCATGGATCGGGGCAGCTACCCGTACCCGTGGCAGCCCGTACGGCGCCGCTCGGCATACAAAGAGCAGACTTCAGGGGCTGACCGATGTCTTGGAGAAGGCGGCGGCAGCATCTAGAAGCAAGGCTGTTGAGTTACTCGTTCTGCCGGAGCTCTCCTTGCCTCGGAAATGGTTTCGTACTGTCGCGAATCATGTCGTAAAGGCCGGTCATTATGGATTGGTTGTCGGTCTCGAATACATCCATCATGGGACGCATACGCAGCCATATGTCGCAAATCAAGTTTTCGCGGTCCTTCCGGGGCCCTTCTTCTCCGTCGCGGCGTGGCCATGGACAAAGCGGCTTCCAGCAAGAGAAGAGGCGGCCATGCTCTTAAAGCAGAAAACGCCTGTTTCATTTGCGCCTCCGCATGTGAGTTCGCTGCCTAGGACCGTAATACACTCCGCTTGGGGTGCCTTCTCTGTGCTTATTTGCAGTGAACTTATCGAGGCGCGCCGAGTTGCTGATCTGCTCGGTCGTGCACAGATGGTGCTCTGCCCAGCTTGGAACCCCGATACTTCCTCATATGATCATCTTATTCAATCTGTTGGCTTCCAGCTTCACAATGTCATTGCGATTGCGAATAATGGACATTACTCAGATTGTCGTGCTTGGGCCCCAAGAACAGTTCGCTGGGAGCGGGACCTTTGTCGGCTTATCGAGCGCGATGTGAACGATGTCGTCTGTTTTGATGTGCCGTTGACGAGCCTGCTCGCGTTCCAGGGGGGGGATAAGCAGGCCGTGGATCGATTCGCGCGTCTGCGTTCCGCGCTGGCTAAGCGAGACTTTGTCGGAGCGCGTCGGGCTCTTGAAAAGCTTTCAGACGAAGCTGCGGGAGCGTGGCGTCCATTGCCGCCGGACTGGAGCTAGTTCATGTTCTAGCAGGAAGTGAATTGATCCTGGCTTTGTGGGTGGTCGTTAGCCTTTCAGTGTGCGCTTCCTTTTCGCCTTTAAGTCCATAATCACGTCCGTCGATGCCTCGGTTCCTGTCTGCGAGATGACAATCTAACCCTGGTCGACTCGCTCTAAGCTGCCTAGTGTTCTGCTGAGCGTGCCGCGAGGGGGAGCATGGGGAAGGGCTCGTCGGGGCCGTGCTACCGGTTTGATGGGTTATGGCGCAGCTTGGTTTCAGCCCGGCGATAGACGTTTGGCTGCTTCCAGTAGCTCAAGGCGGGACGCAGATGCCGGTAACCGCGTCGACACTCTGGGCTGACAAGCAGATGTTTACGTTCGACCAGGCTCAGTCGATGAGAGTGCTTGCCTTGTCTGGCCAGGGAGTAGTTGTTGACATCTTTAGTATTCACAACCGTTCTGATCGGACGCGCGTCCGCAGGAAACAGAAAGCCCCGCCGATGCGGGGCTTTTCTTTTTTCCACGGCAGGCCGGCGTTGTGCCGCGCAGCATGGATTTTTCGTGCACCGCGTCTTGCAAAAAAAAGAATTCCTCCCTTATGGTGCAATCGATTGCATTGCTGTGAATCGTTGCGTTTGATACCGGTTGGGAGGCCGGCAGATGGATGTCCATCCATTCGATCGGACCGGCATCGGGGCTTACGCGGCGCGATGCGTTGCGCATGGCGTTCGCTGGCGGCCTTGGCCTGGCTGCGGCAGCCGCGCTGCCCTCGTTCGCCGCCCAGGCCCCACTCAAGGGCAACCTGAAGCATTCCGTCGCCCGCTGGACGTTCCCGCAGCAGTCGGTCGCCCAGCTCTGCCAGACGGTGAAGGATATCGGCTTCGCCGCCATCGATCTGGTGGGGCCGGCGGACTGGCCCACACTGAAGGCGCATGGCGTCTACAGCTCCATGTGCAACGGCGCCGAGATCAGCCTGACCAAAGGCTTTGCCGGCCGCCAGTATCACGATGCACTGGTGGAGCGCTACGCGCGGCACATCGATCTGGTGGCCGATGCCGGCTACCGCAACCTCATCTGCTTCTCCGGCAATCGTGACGGCATGGATCCGCGGGAAGGCCTGGAGAATGCCGAAGCCGGGCTGAAGCGCATCCTCGGCCATGCCGAGAAGCGGGGTGTCGTGCTGGTGATGGAGCTGCTGAACTCCAGGGTCGATCATCCCGATTACCTGTGCGATCACTCCGCATGGGGCGTCGAACTGTGCCAGCGGCTCGGATCGGACAATTTCGGCCTGCTGTACGACATCTATCACATGCAGATCATGGAGGGCGACATCATCGCCACCATCGGCAGGCATCACCGCTTCTTCAAGCACTACCACACCGCAGGTGTGCCAGGCCGGCACGAGATCGGTGACCAGCAGGAACTGCATTATCCGGCCATCTGTCGCGCGATCCGCGACACCGGCTTCGAGGGGTATCTGGCGCAGGAGTTCATGCCTGCGGCACCCGATCCCGTCGGCTCGCTGCGCGAGGCGATCCGCCTCTGCGACGTCTGAAACGATATCCACCCAGGTGAAGTAGACCCATGGCAGACAATCATTACGACGCCATCGTTGTTGGCTCGGGAATCAGTGGCGGTTGGGCGGCGAAGGAACTGACCGAGAAGGGCCTGAAGGTCCTGATGCTGGAACGCGGGCGCAACATCGAGCACGTCAAGGACTACGTCAATGCGATGAAGGAGGCGTGGGATTTCCCGCACCGCAACCGGCCGACACAGGCGATGAAGGCCGCCTTCCCCGTATTGATGCGCGACTACGGCCTGGCCGAGAACCTGGAAGGGATGTGGGCCAATGAGCAGGAGTCACCGTACACCGAGACCAAGCGCTTCGACTGGTTCCGTGGCTACCACGTAGGCGGCCGTTCGCTGATGTGGGGGCGGCAGAGCTACCGCTTCTCCGATCTGGATTTCGAAGCCAACCTCAAGGACGGCATCGCTACTGACTGGCCGATCCGCTACGCCGACATCGCACCCTGGTACGACCATGTGGAGAAGTTCGCCGGTATCGCCGGTACGCGCGAGGGACTGGACGTGCTGCCGGACGGTGAATTTCTGCCGCCGATCCCGCTGAACATCGTCGAGAAGGATGTGGCCGCGCGGATCAGGAAGGCGTTTGGCGGAACGCGGCACATGATCCACTCGCGTACCGCCAACATCACCCAGCCCATGCCCGAGCAGGGGCGCGTCAACTGCCAGTACCGCAACAAGTGCATCCTGGGCTGTCCCTTCGGTGCTTACTTCTCGACCCAGGCGGCGACGCTGCCGGCGGCGATGAAAACGGGCAATCTGACATTGCGGCCCTTCTCGATCGTCAAGGAAGTGCTGTACGACAAGGACCGCAAGCGCGCGCGCGGTGTGGAGGTCATCGATGCCGAGACCGGGTTGACCTATCAGTACACGGCCAAGGTCATTTTCCTCAACGCATCCTCCTTCAACTCGACCTGGATGCTGATGAACTCGGCCACCGATGTCTGGGAGGGCGGGCTGGGGTCGTCATCCGGCGAGCTGGGGCACAACGTGATGGACCATCATTTTGGTGCCGGTGCCTCCGGCCGGGTCGAGGGTTACGACGACAAGTACTACTTCGGTCGCCGCCCCTGCGGCTTCTACATTCCGCGCTTCCGCAACGTCGCTGCGGACAAGCGCAGCTACCTGCGCGGATTCGGCTACCAGGGCGGTGCCAGCCGCACCGGGTGGTCGCGCGAGATCGCCGAGCTGAACATCGGTGCCGACCTGAAGGAGGCCCTGACCCTGCCGGGCGACTGGCGCATCGGCATGACCGGATTCGGCGAGATGCTGCCGCACCACGACAACACGATCCGCCTGGATCCGCAGCGCAAGGACAAGTGGGGGCTGCCGGTGCTGGCGATGGACGTTTCGATGCGCTCGAATGAACTGGCGATGCGCAAGGACATGGCGGCCGATGCTGCCGAGATGCTGGAGGCAGCCGGCGTCAAGGACGTGGAGATGCACGACAACGACTACGCCCCGGGCAAGGGCATCCATGAAATGGGCACGGCCCGCATGGGCCGCGATCGCAGAAGCTCCGTGCTCAACCAGCACAATCAGGTCTGGGATGCGCCGAATGTCTATGTGACTGATGGCGCCTGCATGACCTCCAGCGCGTGCGTGAATCCATCGCTGACGTACATGGCGCTGACGGCACGGGCCGCCGACCATGCCGTACGCGAACTGAAAGCGGGGAACCTGTGATGGACCGTCGCGAACTGTTGAAGATGATCGTCGCCGCCACCGGCGCGGCCATGGTGGGCCTGCCCGCACTGGCCGCAGGGCAGAGCGCGACGACAGGATCGAAGGCCGCGTTCTCTGCCGCTGACATCAGCATGCTGGACGAGATCGCTGAAACCATCCTGCCGCGAACCACAACGCCGGGCGCGAAGGATGCCGGCGCGGGCCCGTTCATGGCGCTGTTCGTCACCGATTGCTACACCCCCCGGCAGCAGGCGATATTCCGCGCCGGCCTGGTCGATATCGACAAGCGTGCCGGTGGCCGCTTCGTGTCGCTCCCCTCGCAGGCCCGCAGCGAACTGTTGCGCACCCTGGATGCGGAAGCCCGGGCGCACGTCGTCGAGGTCACCGAGACCGGTGCCGCGGAAGAGGGGGAGGCAGCGCCGCACTACTTCACGATGATCAAGCAGCTGGTCATCTTCGGCTTCTTCACCTCGAAGGTCGGTGCGACCGAAGTGCTGAAGTACGTTGCGGTGCCGGGTCGCTATGACGGCGATCTTGCCTATACGCCCGGCACGCCGGCGTGGGGGACCAGCTGATGGACCTCCACGCCTCGACCCTCCACCTTGATCCGGAAGCACGATGAACCGACCTCTCCTGACAGTGGCCTGCCTGCTGGGCACCGCACCCGTGTTCGCGCAGGACGCCGGCGACCCTGCGCGCGATCCGGCGAAGACCGAAGTGTGGACGCCGGTTCCCGCGGTCGTGGCGACGCCACCGGGCCGCGCGCCCTCCGATGCGATCGTGCTGTTCGATGGCAAGGATCTGTCGCGCTGGGAGTCGGAGCAGGGCGGACCCGTGCCCTGGACCGTTGCTGATGGCGCGCTGACCGTGGTGCCCGGCAGCAAGGGCATCCGCACCAGGCAGCGCTTCTGCGATGTCCAGCTGCATGTCGAGTGGCGCACGCCCACCGCGACCGCCGGATTCGACGGCCAGCACCGCGGCAACAGTGGCATCTTCCTGCAGGAGGTGTACGAACTGCAGGTGCTCGACAGCTACAACAACCCGACGTATGCCAACGGCCAGGCCGGATCGATGTACAAGCAGGCCATTCCGTTGGTGAATGCCTCGCGTGCGCCCGGCGAGTGGCAGGCCTACGACATCATCTGGAAGGCCCCGCGTTTCTCGGCTGGCGGCGGGCTCACCTCGCCGGCCCGCATCACCGTGCTGCACAACGGTGTGCTGGTGCAGGACGACACGGTGCTCGCGGGCAAGACCGAGTACATCGGCGCGCCTTCCTACGCGCCGCATGCCTGTGCGCCGCTGTACCTGCAGGAGCACGACGCCAGGGTGAGCTACCGCAACATCTGGGTGCGCGAGCTGTAGCGCACCCTCCTGCCTACTTCGCCAGGTAGCTGGCGATGTTGTCGATCTCCTGCTGCGACAGCTGCGGGAAGGGTGGCATCAAGCCGCCGCCCTGCTTGATCTTGTCCTTGATCTGCGCGGGCTGAAGCCGCTTGCTGACGTCGGTGAGCGCAGGGAACGTCGGCGGCACGCCGGCGCGCTCCGCACCGTGGCAGGCCACGCAGTGCGTTGCGTAGAGCTGCGCTCCGGCGGCAGGGTCTTCCTTGCACCACGCCGCAGCGGCCAGCAGGGTGCCGCACAGCGCGACAGTCACTTTCAGAATCGTTTTCAAGCTGGGCTCCTTCGCGGGCTAGCGCTGTGCACCGGCAGGCACGCGGGCAGTCAGGTGTTCACGCAGATAGTCCGCACCGGTGCGGATGACGGTGGCTGGATCGCGGGGCTGGTCGTGCTCGAGGATGTACCACTGCACGCCGGCCGTGGCGGCGGCGGGCAGGATCGCCTTCCAGTCCAGGACGCCCTGGCCCACGGCGGCGAAGCCGCCTTCATCCTCAGCCTGGCCCTTCGGGGCATTGTCCTTGGCGTGCACCGCGAACAGGCGGCCTTTGAATCGGCCCAGCATCACCACCGGGTCATGGCCGGCGCGTGCGACCCAGGCCAGGTCCAGTTCGGTCTGCAGATCGGGGCCGGCCGCGGCGAACAGCAGTTCCAGTCCGGTCGTGCCATTGAAGTCGACCAGCTCAAAGTCGTGGTTGTGATAGGCCAGGCGCATGCCCTTGGCACGGGCCTGCTTCGATAGCTGGCCCAGTTCCTTGCCCAGCGCCGTCCAGCCGGCAGCGTCGGTGGGGCGGTCTTTCTCGGCCAGATAGGGCACTACCAGCGTGGTGTTGCCGATGGCCCGGTTGAAGGCGACCACGCCATCCAGGTCACTGCGCAGATCGGCCAGCTGCGTGTGCGAGGAAATCGCCTTGATCGAATACTTGTCGAGCAGCTGCTTGAGTTCGGCAGCGCTGACATTCTGCGTACCGACTGTTTCCACGGCGCGCACGCCGGCGTCGTGGACGATCTTCAGCTGCTGGTCGAGCGAGCCGGCATTGCGCAACGTGTACATCTGCACCGCGATGGGCGTGTGCAGGTCGGTGGCATCGCGCGCGAAGGCGGGCAGGGCAACGAGCAGCAGCAGTGCAAGGCTTGCGGTCCTGCGGATACGGATGTTCATCAGGCAGTCCTCCGGGAATTCAATCGATGGCCGTCCAGGCACGTGACCTGGCGGATGCGATGACGCGTGTGACGATCCGCGCCGAGCGCAGGCCGTCATCGAAGGTGGGCAGGCCCTCCGGCTGCTCGCCCGCAATGGCACGGTAGGTGTCGGCGACAAACGCCTCGAAGCAGTTGCCGTAGCCCTGCGCGTGTCCGGCCGGCAAGACCGACAATCTGCGTTGTTCGGCGCTGCCGGCACCGGGCCCGCGCACGAAGCTATCCTCGCGCTGGTCGGGCCGGCCGATCCACAGCCGCTCGGCATCTTCCTGGTTGAAGGCCACGCTGGCCCTGGCGCCGTCAATCTCGAACCACAGCCGGTTGTGGCGTCCGGCCGAAACCTGGCTGACCGTCAACGAGGCGAGCGTACCCGCACTCGTGCGCAACATCGCCGTGGCCACATCCTCGCTGGAAACAGCCTGCGTCGTGCCGCCGGCGGCCGGCGTGGTGAAGCTCTGCCCGGTGACCGCGCCGCGCTCGGCGATGACGGTGGCGAACGCGGCACTGACCTCGGCGAAGCGTTCGCCGCTGACCCATTCCACAAGGTCGCACCAGTGCGAGCCGATATCGGCGAACACGCGCGAGGTGCCGCCCAGCGAGGGGTCGACACGCCAGTTGTTGCTGGCCGGATCCAGCAGCCAGTCCTGCAGGTAGCTGCCGTGGATCAGGTGCAGTGGCCCCAGCTCGCCCTGCGCGATGCGTGCGCGTGCCTCGCGGACCACCGGGTGATAGCGGTAGACGAAGGGGACCGTAGCGACCAGACCGGTCCTGGCGGCCAACGCGGCCAATGCCTGGGCGTCGTCCAGGGTGGTGGCCAGTGGCTTCTCGCAGATCACGTGCTTGCCGGCTTCCAGCGCGGCCTGCGCCATGGCGCGGTGCAGATGGTTGGGCGTGCACACATGCACGACCTGCACCTGCGGATCGCTGACCACCTCCTCGATATCGCGGTAGGCATGCGCGACGTTCCACGCCTGCGCCACCTCCTGCGCGCGCTGCGGGGAAGAGGCCGCCACGCCGCGGACCTCGGCCCCGGCCAGCAGTGCCGCGCGGCGATGCACCGCACCGATCATGCCCGTGCCGACGATGGCGATTCCAAGCTTGGACATCCGATGGGTTCCTCAGGGTGCGGTGGGAGCGGCCGCGACAGCGGGGCGGTCGCGGAACAGCAGCAGGAAGGCGATCAGCACCACCAGTGCGACGCCGGCCGGGAACAGCCAGATCTGCTGCCAGTCCGGACCCGCCGCCGTGGTGAAGTGCTCCACCACCGCACCGGACAGGAACGTGCCGATCAGCATGCCTACGCCGTACGTCGCCAGGGTGATGAAGCCCTGCGCGCTGCTGCGCGCGTCGGGGCCGGCGTGTGCGTCGGTATAGATCTGGCCGGTGACGAAGAAGAAGTCGTAGCAGATGCCGTGCAGCACGATGCCGATCACCAGCAGGGAGAACGCACCGCCCGCATCGCCGAAGGCGAACATGACATAGCGCACCACCCACGCGGCCATGCCCACCGCCAGCATCGTCTTGACCCCCAGGCGGAGGAACAGGAACGGCATGGCCAGCATCAGCAGCACTTCCGAGACCTGGCCCAGCGACTGCAGGCCGGCCGCGCCGCGCACGCCCAGGTCGTTGAGATACGGATTGGTGAAGTTGTAGTAGAACGCCAACGGAATGCAGATGGCGATGGAGGCGAGGAAGAACACCAGGTAGGAGCGCGACTTCAGCAGCCGCAGCGAGTCCAGGCCCAGGATCTGCCCCAGTCCCGCATCGCGCTGCCTGGCCAGCGGCGGTGTGTGCGGCAGGGTAAAGGCATACAGACCCAGGGCCAGCGACGCCATCGCCGCCATGCGGAAGGTCAGTTCGAGCCGATGCGCCTGCTCCCAGCCCAGCCAGCCGATCAGCACGCCGGCCACGATCCAGCCGACACTGCCGGCCACGCGCACCAGCGGGAACTGCTTCTCAGGCGACTGCATATGGCGCATCGCCACGCTGTTGGCCAGGGCCAGCGTCGGCATGAAAAGCAGCATGTAACCCATGACACAAGCGAAGAACGTGTTGAAGTCCGTCGCCGTGGATGCGAACCACATCAGCACCGCACCGGCCAGGTGCAGCACCCCGAGAATGCGCTGCGCCGCAAAGTAGCGATCGGCTATCAGGCCGACCAGGAACGGGGCGACGATGGCACCGATGGACTGGCTGAGGAAGGCGGTGGCCACCTGGCTGGCGCTGGCCTGCAGCGGGCCCTGCACCAGATACGTCCCCAGGGTCACGAACCACGCGCCCCAGATGAAGAACTGCAGGAACATCATCGCGCCCAAGCGCGACATGGCGTGCGTCATGGCTTGCCCTCCCGGGGCGGTAGTGGCTCAGAGTCCCAGCATGCGGCGCAGTGATTCCGGCGGCGTGCCGCTGCCGGCGAAGTCGTCGAAGGCATGTTCGGTCACGCGGATGATGTGGTCACGGACGAAGGCGGCTCCCTCGCGTGCGCCGTCCTCCGGGTGCTTCAGGCAGCACTCCCACTCCACGACCGCCCAGCCCGGGAAATCGTACTGCGCGAACCGGGAGAAGATCGCCTTGAAGTCGATCTGGCCGTCGCCGAGCGAGCGGAAGCGCCCCGGCCGGTCGATCCAGTCCTGGTAACCGCCATAGACGCCGCTGCGCGCGCTGGGCCGGAATTCCGCGTCCTTGACGTGGAAGATGCCAATGCGATCGTGATACCGGTCGATGAAGCCCAGGTAGTCGATCTGCTGCAGCAGCAGGTGGCTGGGGTCGTACAGCATCTTCGCGCGTGGGTGGTGGTCCACCACATCGAGGAAGCGCTCGAAGGTGGCACCGTCGTGCAGATCCTCACCCGGGTGGATCTCGAAGCACAGGTCCACGCCGCTGGCGTCGAACGCCTCCAGGATGGGACGCCAGCGCCGGCCGAGTTCGGCGAAGGCTTCTTCCACCAGTCCCGGTGGGCGTTGCGGCCAGGGATAGAAGTAGGGCCAGGCCAGCGCGCCGGAGAACGTGGCATGCGCGGTCAATCCCAGGCGTTGGCTGGCGCGGGCGGCCAGCTTCAACTGTTCCACCGCCCACGCTTGGCGCGCGGCGGGGTTGCCGCGCTTGTCCACCGGCGCGAAGCCGTCGAACAGGCTGTCGTAGGCGGGGTGGACGGCGACCAGCTGTCCCTGCAGATGGGTAGACAGCTCGGTGATCTGCAGGCCATGGTCGGCCAGCATGCCGCTGATGTCGTCGCAGTACGCCTGGCTGCGCGCGGCCTCGGCCAGATCGAACAGATGCGGCGCGTTCGTCGGCACTTGTACGCCACAATAGCCCAGGCCCGCGGCCCAGCCGGCCAGCGTGTCCAGCCGATCAAAAGGAGGTGTTTCGCTGATGAACTGCGCCAGGAACAGCGCCGGACCCTTGAGCGTCTTCAACGTGGTTCGCCCGCGATGCAATCGATTGCATTACCCTAGCAGGGTCTCCCGCAAACCCTGTTGTGCACTGCACAGCGGAAACAAGAACTGACGCCATGGCCACCATCTACGACATCGCCAAGCACGTCGGCGTCTCCGCCGGTACGGTGTCGCGGGCGCTGTCCCGGCCGGACAAGGTGCTGCCGGCGACGCGCACGCGCATCGAACAGGCCGCCGCCGCGCTGGGCTATGTGCCCAATACGGTCGCCCGCACGCTGAAGACGCAGCGCAGCGGCAAGATCCTGGTGACCGTGCCGGACATTGCCAACCCGTTCTTCGCACAGATCCTGCAGGGTGCCGAAGACGCGGCCCAGGCCGTCGGCTACGCCGTCCTGCTGGGCGACACTCAGCATCGACCCGACCGCGAGGAGCGCTATGCGCAGATGCTCCGTCGCAACGAGGCCGATGGCCTGATCGTGCTGGGCCATCGCCTGCCGCCTACCGCGCGCGCGATCGTCGAGCAGCAGGGCGCCGCCGCGCCGGTGGTCAACGGCTGTGAATTCGACCCCGGGCTGGGCCTCCCCAGTGTCCACATCGACAACGCTGCCGCCGCGCGTGCGGTGATGGAGCACCTGTACGGACTGGGACATGAGCGGATCGCCGTGGTGGGCGGGCCCCCCGACAACCCCCTGCACCAGCAGCGGCTGGAAGGGGCACGGGCGGCGGGCAGGGCGCGCGGCCGACTGCGCCAGTTGAGTGTTGTGCCGGGTGACTTCTCCGTCGAATCCGGCCATGCGGCGGCGACGGCACTGCTGGCCGCCGCATCGGCGCCGACCGCGATCTTCTGCTTCAGTGACCAGATGGCACTGGGAACCCTGGCGGCCTGCCGGGAACTGGGCGTCCGCGTGCCCGAGGAGCTGTCCATCGTCGGTTTCGATGACCTGGCGTCGTCGCGTTACCTCACGCCGCCGTTGACGACCATCCGGCAGCCCATGCGGGAGATCGGCGACCGCGCAGTCAAACTGCTGCTCGCCATCATCGAAGGTGTCGATGTCCCGCTTCAGCAGACGCTGGACTTCAGTCTGATGCTGCGTGGCTCGACAGCGTCGCCCGGGCACAGGTGAAGGCAGCAGGCAGGAACCCCGGCAGGCCTGCGCCTGCCGGGGATGTTTCATTGCCTGTGATCAGAAGCGCTGGCCCCAACTCCATTCATTTCGGTGTCCGGAGCGTTCCACTACCATGGGCCACCCCGCCCGGACTCATGCCATGCAAGACGCCCTCGTTGCCCAGCCCCGGCCCCCCGTTGCAAGGATCGCGGCCTGGTCATTGATGCTGCTGGGGATGTGGCTGGTACTGAAGCTGGGCCTGGTGGTGACGCTGCTGTCGGGCCTGCTGGTGTTCCAGTTGACCCACCTGCTGGCGTCGACAGTGGAGGGGCGCCTGCCGCCCGGGCGCGCGCGTGCGATCGCGGTGATCGTGCTTTCGGCCGTCATCATCGGCGTGCTCGTGCTGGCCGGCATCGGCGTGGCGTCCTTCTTCCGCACCGAAACCGGCGGGCCGGATGCGCTGCTGGCGCGCCTGATGGACATCCTCAACACCTCGCGTCACCAGGTGCCGGCACTGCTGCAGCCCTATATTCCCGAGGACATGCCGGCACTGCGTGCGGCATTGAACGAGTGGGCGGCAGAGCACCAGCGGCAGCTGGGCGTCGCCGGCACATCGGCGGTGCAGATCGGCGTGCGCGTGCTGATCGGCATGGTGCTCGGGGCGATGATCGCGTTGTACGACGAGCTTCCGTTGCCGACGATGGGGCCGCTGGCGCAGGAACTGATCGGCCGTACCGGCCGCCTGGCGACCGCATTCCGCCAGGTGGTGTTCGCGCAGGTGAAGATCTCCCTGCTCAATACCGTGTTCACCGCGATTTTCCTGCTGGGGGTGCTGCCGCTGTTCGGCGTGCACCTGCCGCTGTCGAAGACGCTGGTACTGATCACGTTCATCGCCGGCCTGCTGCCCGTGGTGGGCAACATCATCTCCAATACCGTCATCACCATCGTTGCCCTGTCGGTATCGTTCTACGTGGCGGTGGTGGCGCTGCTGTACCTGGTGGTGATCCACAAACTCGAGTACTTCCTCAATGCCCGCATCGTCGGTGGCGAGATCCAGGCCCGTGCGTGGGAACTGCTGCTGTCGATGCTGGTGATGGAAGCCGCCTTCGGCCTGCCGGGGCTGGTCGCTGCGCCGGTGTTCTATGCCTATGTGAAACGGGAACTGGTGGACCAGCGCTGGATCTGACAGTTGCCGGTGCCAGCGGGCGCCACTGCAGCGCCACGTTGGACGCTTGTGGGTGCCGCCAGCCGGCAGCTACAGTGGTCCGCACTTCAGGGGAATGGTGAATGGCCCGCAAGGTGTCGCCGATCGGGTTGCGGACCTGGGTCTGGATCCTGGCCGGGCTGTTCGTGGTGTGCACGCTGCCCTTGATGGCCATCGCCCTGGTCCAGGGCACGCTGCGCTACACCGATGCGGAGGACAACCTCCGCAGTCTGCGCCGGTTGCGGCAGACCTTTGATCTGGCCAATCTGGCCTCCGCCGAGCGCGGGCCAGCCAACAGCCTGCTCGGCAGCGATTGCGCCGATGCCGGCGAACGCGCGCGGCTCGCGGCGGGGCTGGCACAGGCGCGAAAGCGGGTCGATGTGGCGATGACGCAGATGGATGCCGTGATCCTGTCCGGGCCCTCCCTGCCTGACGAGCGCCGCACCCTGTTCGAGGCCCAGCATCAGCTCCGCCAGGCGCGCGCGGCGGTGGACCGGGTCGTGGCCAAGCCGGTAGACGCGCGGACGGTCGACGACGTGGAGCATGCGATCAACAGCATGTTCATGGTGACCGATCGCCTGCATCGCCTGGGTTCGGCGCAGATCAACGTGCTGGTGGCCACCGGCCGCGAAGCGGCGATTCCGGCGATCCAGGGCCAGATCCTGATGGACCTGCGCGAGCATGGCGGCCGACTGGCGTCGAATGTGATGGCACCGGTGGCGGTTCCCGGGGCCTGGCGCGTCCGGCAGGTACGCGCGGCGCAGCAGACCGAGGGCCGCCTGCTCGAGCTGTGGCGGCTGGCAGCCAGCCACGAGTCGGTGTTCCGCAGTGATCCTGAGCTTTCCTGGCACTGGGACATGGCACGCCGACAGTTCTTCGCCGAGTCGCTGCCGATGATCGAACAGCTGATCGAGGACGGTCGCCGTGGACGGCCTCCGCCGTGGAGCACCGCAGAAGTCACTGCGCGGTACGTTCCGACGCTGCAGTCACTGGAGGCGCTGCGCGACGGCTACCTGAGCATGTCCATCGGTCGCTTCGAACAGGCACGGAATCGTGAGGCGACACGGCTGGCCGTGTTGTGGGCCACCGCGCTGGGCACGCTGGCGGTGCTGGGCGTGGCCCTGCGCATCGCCCACCGGCAGATCCTCAGGCCGCTGCTGCAGGCACAGGAACAGGTGGTGCAGATCGCGTCCGACGCGCCGGGCCCCGCGCAGCACGTCACTCATCCATTGGCAGAGATGCAGCGGCTGTTCGACGCGATTGAAGTGCTGCGCGAGACCTCACGTGAGCGTTCCGCACTGACCAGCGAACTGCGCCAGCTGGCCGGCACCGATGCGCTGACCGGGTTGCTCAATCGGCGCGCGCTGGACGAACACGTGCAGCAGCGGCACGCCGCAGGCAACGGCATGGCGGTGGTGATCCTGCTCGACGTCGATCATTTCAAGGCAATCAACGACGGCCATGGCCACGCCGCAGGCGACGAGGTACTGGTGCAGGTTGCGCAGCTGCTGCGCAGGTACCTGCGGCACACCGACAGCATCGCCCGCTACGGTGGCGAGGAGTTCCTTGTGCTGCTGGCGGATGGGGATCTCGGCGCGGGTGGCCGGTTGGCCGAATCGCTGCGCGTCGCACTGCAGCAGTCGGATATCGTGCTGGGCAATGGCAACGTGCTGCGCGTCACTGCCAGTTTCGGCGTGGCCGAAGGCAGCACGGATGCACTGGGCTGGCGTTTCCTGCTGCGTGCTGCCGATGCCGCCATGTATCGGGCCAAGGCACAGGGACGCGATCGGGTAGGGATTGCCGGTGCACGCTGAGTGCCACGGCGCTGGCGACGCCGGTCATGGCGGTACAGGAGGGGCAGCATGCCGCCTTGCGCCGCACTTCATCTGCATCGCACAGGGCGCGGCCTAGACTTGCAGCCTGACACTGCAGGAGCCCGCCATGTCCGTCGATCCCGCCTTGGCCAGCGCGCAGCCGGCATCCGTGCTGGCGCACACCGACGCCGATGCGCCACGCCCTCCGTCGCTGCGGCGCCGCGGTGATGATCGTGTGGCTGTGCAGTGAGATCGGCCATGGCGATGCTGGAGATTCCCACGCTGCATGCCGCACGGTTGCGCCTGCGCCCGCAGCGGCTGGATGATTTCAACACCTATGCGAGCTTTCTTGCATCGCCCCGTGCGCGCGGCATGGGCGGTCCATTTGGTGAGGTCGCGGCCTGGGGACAGTTCTGTCACGACCTGGCCAGCTGGCCCTTGTTCGGCCACGGCGCGCTGATGATCGAACGGAGCGACAGCGGCGCCTGCATTGGACAGGTCGGCATCAATCACGGCCCGTTGTTTCCGGAAAAGGAACTGGGCTGGCTGTTGTACGACGGCCACGAAGGGCAGGGCTTCGCCAGCGAGGCCGCGGCCGCCCTGCGCGACTGGGCGTTCACATCGCTGCAGTTGCCGACGCTGGTGAGCTACATGGCGCCGGACAACCTCGCGTCGCAGGCCGTGGCCCGGCGGCTGGGCGGGGTGCTGGATGCGGACGCGGTGCGCGTCGATCCTGACGATCTGGTGTTCCGCTACGCGCGTTGAGGTGAGGGCCCGTCGCGGACTGCTGCGGGCCGGGAGCACGCTGTTCATCCACGGCGCGTGGTTCCTGTGGTATATCGTTTATCGATAAATCCACCCCGGGGCGGCAGGGCCACCCCAATACCGGAGGCCGCTTGACCGCTCGTCCCGCCCGCGCCAGACCCGCGCGAGGCTTGTTCACCCTGGCCCAGACCGCCGTGCAGGCCGTGCGGGCCATGTGCTGGCTGGGCATCCTGGCCGCACTGCTGGCCGTGCCGCTGGTCGCCTACGACCGCCGCTGGCTGCTGGATGCCGTGCATGATGCACGCACTGCCGCCGCCCACGGAGGCGATCTGTTCCTGCACTTCTGCATCGGCCTGGGCACCATCGTTGCCCTGCTGGTGCTGTGCCTGGTGTTCCTCCGACACCTCGCGCGGATGCTGAGGTCCGCTGCCCGCGAACGCCCCTTCACCCATGCCAATGCCCGGCGCCTGCAGCGCATGGCGTGGTTGATGCTGGCGATGGAACTGCTGTCGATCGTGATCGGCCTCTACGCTGCCTGGATGGGGCCTGATTTCGCCTGGATGGAGGTGGGCGGAGGCATGTCCATCACCGGTCTGGTCGCGGTACTGATGCTGTTCGTGCTGGCGCGCGTGTTCGCGGTCGGCGCGGCGATGCGCGACGACCTGGATGGCCTGATCTGATGGACCTGACCTGATGGCCGTCGTGATCACGTTGGACCGCATGCTGCAGGCGCGTGGCATGACCCTGTCCGAGCTGGCGGGGCGCATCGACATCACGCTGGCCAATCTGTCCATCCTGAAAACCGGCAAGGCCCGCGCCATCCGCTTTTCCACGCTGGATGCCATCTGCCGGGAGTTGCAATGCACACCCGGCGACCTGCTCGGCTACGACCCGACGCAGGCGCACGATGGCGACTGAAGCTTTTGTTTTTCCCCCTGACCTACTGACGAAACGGACCCGAAATGGAATGGTTGGCTGACCCCTCGATATGGATGGGACTTGCAACCCTGGTAGTGCTCGAGATCGTGCTCGGCATCGACAACCTGGTGTTCATCGCGATCCTTGCCGACAAACTGCCGCCGCACCAGCGCGACCGTGCGCGGGTGATCGGCCTGACGCTGGCGCTGCTGATGCGGCTGGTGCTGCTGGCCGCGCTGGCGTGGATCATGAAGCTGACCGAGCCGCTGGTCACGCTGTTCGGTCACAGCTTCTCCGGACGTGACCTGATCCTGCTGGGCGGTGGCCTGTTCCTGCTGTTCAAGGGCACCATGGAGCTGCATGAGCGGCTGGAGGGCCGCAGTCACCAGGAAGACGGCAAGAAGGTCTACGCCAGTTTTGCCATGGTGGTGGCACAGATCGTAGTGCTGGACGCCGTGTTCTCGCTGGACTCGGTGATCACTGCCGTGGGCATGGTCGACAACCTGGGCGTGATGTATGCCGCGGTGACCATCGCGATGGCACTGATGCTGGTGGCCAGCAAGCCGCTGACCCGCTTCGTCAACAAGCATCCCACGGTGGTGGTGCTGTGCCTGGGCTTCCTGTTGATGATCGGCTTCAGCCTGGTCGCCGAGGGGCTGGGTTACAAGATTCCAAAGGGCTACCTGTACGCGGCGATCGCGTTCTCGATCTTGGTGGAAGCCTTCAACCAGTGGGTGCGCTTCAACCGCGAGCGCAACGAGCGTCGCCAGCCGTTCCGTCAGCGCACTGCCGATGCCGTGCTGCGCCTGCTGGGCGCCCGTCCGGCCAATGGCCACGACGATGCCAGCGAAGAAGACCACGGTGATCCGGAGGAACGCCTGCAGCCGGCCGAGCACGAGATGATCCGCAGCGTGCTGGGCCTGGCTGACCGGCCTGTGTCCAGTGTGATGACCGTGCGCGCCGACGTGCAGTGGATCGATCTGGCGCGCGGCCAGGACGACGTGGTGGCGCGCTTGGTGGCGTCGCCGCACACGCGCCTGCTGGTGGGCGAGGGTGATCTGGACAGCCTGCGTGGTGTGGTGCAGAGCCGCGACCTGCTGGCCGACCTGCTGCAGGGCAGGCCGCTGCAGCTGGAAGCCAACCTGCGCCAGCCGCAGTACGTGCTGTCCAGCGCCAGCGCGTTGCAGGCGCTTGAACTGATCCGCCTGCACCCGGTACCGCTGGCGGTAGCGGTGGACGAGTACGGCAGTGTGGAAGGCTTGGTGACCGCCAATGACCTGCTGGCGGCGATCGCGGGCGATCTGGTCGATACCCAGGACGAGCGTTACGGCGTAGTGGCGCTGGACGAGGGTCAATGGGAGGCCGACGGCGCGTTGACGCTGGATGACCTGCAACGGCTGGCCGGCGTGTCGCTGCCCCGCAGTGTCGACTACATGACCATCTCCGGCCTGGTGCTGGACCAGCTTGGCCGCCTGCCGGATGTGGGCGATGCGGTCGAAGTAGCGGATGCTCGCATCACCGTACTGGCCATGGAGAAGCGGCGCATTGTCCGCCTGCGGGTGGAGCGCCTCGGGCTTCCGTAGGGTCCAGCGTGCTCGACTGCGAATTGAGCAGCCGGGCATGGCCCGGCTCTACACAACGCTGTCCGCAGCCGTCACCATGGCGGGCTCTTGTCTTCGTCCAGGAACGTCGCAGTGCTGAGTACGATTGGTTTGCTGATGGGCGTGTATGTGGCCCTTCGCCTGTTCTGGCCGCTGCGCCTGCCCGTGTGGTTGAAGGTACTGCTGTCCCTGCTGCTGGTCGCCATCGCCGTCCAGCTGCGGATCGTGGCCACGTTCTGGGGCACGATGGCCTCGCCGGAAATCCCCAAGCTGGCCATCGCCGTGCTCGCCACCGGCTCCACCGCGGTACTGCTGCTGGCACTGGTGATGCTGGTAATGGACGTGGGCCTGCTTGGCGCGTGGGTTCTGCGCAGGCCCCGTGTGACCGCAGCGCTGCGCGCGCCGTGGCTGCGCCCGGGCGCAGGCCTGCTGGCTCTGCTGGTCAGTGCCTGGGGCGTGAGCCAGGGCATGGCGGTGCCCAAGACCCGACAGATCGAGGTGGCCATTGCCGGCCTGCCTGCCGCGTTCGAGGGTTACCGCGTACTGCAGCTTACCGACATCCACGCCAGCCGCCTGCTGACCGGCGACTGGGTGCGTCAGGTCGTGGCCGAAAGCAATGCCCTGGCGCCCGACCTGGTCGTCATCACCGGCGACCTGATCGATGGCACCGTGCAGGCACGGCGCAATGACTTCCGGCCCCTGGGTGAACTGAGGGCGCCGGACGGGGTGATCGCCATCACCGGCAATCACGAGTACTACGCCCAGTACAGCGAATGGATGCAGGCGTTCCGTGCGCTGCACATGCAGGTGCTGGAGAACAGCCACGTGCAGGTGCGGCGTGGGGATGCAGCGATGACGATCGCCGGTGTTACCGATCCGGTGGCTGCGCGCTATGGCCTGCCGCTGCCCGATCTGGAGGCGGCGCTGGCGGGTGCGGATCCGGCCGCCCCGGTGATTCTGCTCGACCACCGCCCACGCAATGCGAAGGACGCGGCCGCACGCGGGGTCAAGCTGCAGCTGTCCGGCCATACCCATGGCGGCCAGATCCTCGGCATGGACCAGCTGGTGAAGCGTGCCAACGGCGGTTTCGTCTCCGGACGGTACCGCGTCGATGACATGACGCTGTATGTGAGCAACGGTGCGGGACTGTGGGCCGGCTTCCCGGCACGCATCGGCGTGCCCTCAGAGATCACCCTGATCACCCTGCGCCGCGCACCCTGAGCCGTCTGCGGTCCGCGCCCGTCGTGCAGCGGGTCCACTGTGCCGTCACCCGCGTGGTGGCACCCTGCGCACGGACCGCAGACAGGGAAACGACGGTGGCGAAGGCGAACAGGCGATGAGTGCGACACAGCAGCGCTCGATGTGGGTCGCCGGCCTGTCCACCGTGGTGGAGTGGTACGACTTCACCCTGTACCTCTATTTCGCCACGGTGCTGTCGCGGGTGTTTTTCGGCGGCGGCGAACAGGCGATGCTGGTCACCCTTGCGGGATTTGCCGTGTCCTACCTGATGCGCCCACTCGGCGCGCTGTGCTTCGGTCACCTCGGTGACCGCTTGGGGCGGCGCTGGATGCTGCTGGCCTCGATGGCGCTGATGGCTGCAGCCATGCTGGCCACCGCGCTGCTGCCTACCGCCGCGACGGCGGGCACGACGGCGGGTGTGCTGCTGCTGGTGCTGCGGTGCGTGATGGCATTCTCGGTGGGCGGTGAATACACGGGCGTAGTCGCCTATCTGCTGGAAAGCGCTCCGGCACGCCGGCGTGGATTGGTGACCTCGTTGGCCTCGGCGGCCAGCGAAGTGGGCGCGCTGCTGGCGGTGGCGATCTCCGCACTGACGGTCGCGCTGCTGCCGCAGGTACAACTGGACAGCTGGGGATGGCGCATTCCGTTCTTCGTCGGTGCTGCACTGGCGCTGGTCATCCTGATCGCGCGTTCGGGCATGCATGAATCGCCGGAGTTCGAGCGGCAGCGTCGCGAGGGCAGCATTCCTGCCACGCCGCTGCGCCACGTGCTGCGCCACCATCCGCAGGCGGTAGCGCGCACCTTCGCCATTTCCGCGCTGGGCTCGATCACCTACTACGTCGGCATCACCTATGTGCCCGCGTTCCTGCACGCACAGGGGCACGACGAGGGCGATGCCCTGTGGCTGTCGACGATCGCGGCGGTGGCCGTGATCGCCATCACTCCCTTGTGCGGTGCGTTGTCCGATCGCTTCGGCCGGCGCCCGCTGCTGTTGGGCCTGACGGTACTGGCGGCGTTGCTGCCGCTGTCGTTGTTCGGCTGGATGGCGCATACCACGCCGTTGGGTATCGCCGTTGCTGCGGTGCTGCTGGCCTGCGTGGCCGGTGGCGTGAGCGCGGTCGCGGCACCGGCCACGGCCGAGCAGTTTCCGGGCGAGGGCCGGGTAAGCGGGCTGGCACTGGGCGTGACCATGGCCACGGCGGTCTTCGGCGGTGCGACACCGTGGCTGGCGCAGTGGTGGGTGGAGCGCAGCGGCTGGGCGGCGGCACCGGGCGCGATGATCGCGCTGGTCGCATTGCTGGTGTTGCCGGTGCTGTGGACGCTGCCGGAAACGGCATCGACGCGGAAGACCCGCCCTGGCAAGCAGGGCGGATCCTAGCCGGTCACACCTTCAGCGTCTGCTCGATGTCGGCCAGCACGGCGGCGGCATCCACGCCAATGGCAATCGACTGCACCACGTGGCCGTCCCATACGCTGGGGCCGAATGCCAGGCCTTCAGGCTTGGGAATGGTCATGCCACGGGCGACGCCGTCGGTGGCCACGCGCACGCTTGCGCGCTCGAAGCGGAACAGCTCCGGGCGGGTGAGCGCGATGCAGGCGCAGCAATCGTGCACGACCATGCCCTTGTGGCCGGCCTGCAGGTAGAAGTCCACGTAATCCTGCGACAGCGCACGCACCAGTTCGGCATCGGCACCCCCGACCGCAGCCAGTTTGTCCAGGCCGTCACGGTCCATCTCGACGCGGGTGGTCACGTCCAGGCCGATCGCGGTGACCGGCCACTGTGCGGTGAACACCACGTCGGCGGCTTCCGCATCGCCCCAGATATTGGCCTCGGCGGCCGGGGTGATGTTGCCGTTGACGTGGAAGGCGCCCCCCATGATGACCACGCCACGCACCAGGCCGGCGATCTCCGGTGCCTGCTGCAGGGCCAGGGCCAGGTTGGTCATGCGGCCGACCGCGACCAGCGTGACCTCGCCTGGATGGGCCCGCACCAGATCGATGATCAGCTGGTGCGCAGGACGAGCGTCGGCGGTCACGTCCAGCTGGGCGGGCACCGGGTGATTGCCCAGGCCATTGTGGCCGTGGATGTGCACCGGCCAGGCTTCCGGAGTGGCATCGGGCTGCAGTGGGCCCGCGGCGCCACGCGCGACCGGCGCAGTCAGCGCCCAGGCCTGCTTCAGGTACAGCGCGTTGTGGGTGGTGGACTCCACCGAGGCGTTGCCGAAGGTGGTGGTAACGCCGATCAGGTCGATCTGCGGATGCTTGTGCAGGTACAGCAGGGCCAGGGCGTCGTCGACGCCCGGGTCGGTATCGAAAATGACTTTCAGCATGTTGTTGTTCTTCTTCTTCCGTGTGGTGCGGGGGGCCCCGGCGGCCAGGAGGCAGGCCGGCGCGCGCTACATTGTCCCATCTTCATGACAGGCAGGGCCATTGGCGGGGCGGCGGGCCACGCTCGGCGAGGCGACAGCTCGCTCAGGCGCCGCCTTCGGTCGGCAGCGGCGCCGGTACGTTCAGCAGGCCCCCGGCCGCCACGTAGGCGGCCAGTGCCTGGCCCTGGCTGAGCAGGTGCCGCTCCATCGTGCGCTCCGCCGCGTCGGCATCACGGCGACGGAAGCACTCCATCAGCTCGCGGTGCTCGGCCAGCGACTGCGCAGTGCGTCCGGGCGTCAGCAGCTGCCGGCCGCGATGCATCTTCAGGATGCGGTGCAGGTCGTGGGTGATGCGGATCAGCCACGGATTGCCGGCATAGTGCTGCACGGTTTCGTGGATGAGGTAGTTGTTGCGGTAATACTCGGCGATGTTGCCGTCAGCCGCCGCCGCTTCCATCGCGGCATGCAGGGATTCCAGCTGGGCCACGCCCGCATCATCGATATGCCTGACCGCCTCATGCGCGCAGCGGCCCTCCAGCATGGCCATCACCGGGAACAGCTGGTTGAGGTCCTCCAGCGTCAGCCGGGTTACCCGGCTGCCGCGCCCGGCGTCGATCTGCACCAGGCCTTCGGCTGCCAGCAGCTTCAACGCCTCGCGCAGCGGGGTGCGGCTGATGCCCAGTTCACTGCACAGCGCAGGCTCATCGATCCATTCGCCGGGGGGCAGGCGATAGTCATAGATGCGCTCACGCACATGTTCGGCGACCTCCTCGTACAGAGGGGCGCGCTTCTTCGGGGACCGTGGAGCAGGGGCGATGGCCATTGGCAGAGTGTACCCGCTGGCGGTAGTGCCGGCCGTCAGCCGGCACTACCGGTCATCGCCTACATCCAGCCCGGCACCACGAACACCAGCCAGGCCAGCAGCGGCCCCAATGCCACCACCAGGCCGCTGTAGACCAGGAAGCGGCGGAACAGCGTCTCGCGTTCTTCCTTCGCCGCCGATGCCACGACCAGTGCACCGTTGGTGGAGAAGGGACTGACATCGACGATGGTGGACGACACCGCCAGTGCGCAGATCACGCCGGCTGCACCCAGGTGCCCCTGCATCAGGAACGGCACCGCCAGTGGAATCGTTGCGCCGAGCACCGCCGCGGACGATGCGAATGCGGAGACGATACCGCCGACGTAGCACACCAGCAGAGCGCCCAGCAGCGGAATGCCGATGTTGGAGACGCCGTTGCCGATGAAGTCGACCGCGCCCGCATGCTCCAGCACGCCGATATAGGTCACCACGCCACAGATCAACAGCACGGTCGACCAGCTGATGCCATCCACCGCACCCTTCTGGCTCTGCGGCGAGAGCAGTGCCAGCGCCACTGCGACGGTGATCGACACCAGGCCGACGTTGAGGTTGTAGATCAGTGCCGCCACGCCCAGGCCGAGCAGGCCGACCAGGGTGAACAACCGCTCCCGGGTCAGACCCACTGCATCCAGCGCCGCCGGATCGTTGCTCAGGGTGCCGCCGCCGGCCGCCACCAGCGCGCCATGGCCTTCGATGGCGAACTGCCGCGACGACGCCTGCGGACCACCGGCCATTGCCAGTTCCGCACCGCCCGCGGTGATCGAGCCACGTCGCATCAGCGCGATGCCGCCGAAGGCGAGGAAGCAGATGATCGCCATCATGAAGTTGAAGCCGAGGCTGGTCAGGAAGACCGCCATCTCGGTGACCTCCAGCCCGGCCTTCTGCACCACGCCATTGGTGATGCTGCCGTACACGCTGATCGGCGAGAAGCCGCCGGCCTGCGCACCGTGGATGACCAGCAGGCCCATCATCAACGGGTTGATGTTGTACTGCTTGGCGAAGCGCAGCGCGACCGGACCGATGATCGCCACCGCTGCCGGGCCGAGGGCGCCGAAGGCGGTCAGCACCGCGGTGACCACGAACATCACCCACGGAATGGCCACGATGTGGCCGCGCACCGCGCGTACCGCCCAGTGCACCAGCAGGTCGATGGTGCCGTTCTTCTGTGCGATGGCGAACAGGTAGGTGATGCCGACCAGGGTCAGGAACAGATCGCCGGGAAAGCCGGCGAGGACTTCCTTGCCACCCATGCCGACCCAGACACCACCGATGATGAAGGCCAGTGCGAAGGCCACTGCGCCCATGTTGATCGGCAGTGCGGTGGCGACGATGAACATGATCACCAGACCGATGATCGTTGCGATTTGTGGACTCATGCGCCCTCCCAGACACGTGGCTCACGTACAGCGCGGATGGAGACCCGCCATCCCCGGGGTAAGGCGACGTACTGCAGTGTTGCGTGATACGTACTGCTCGAACCCGTTACTGCAGGCGCTGCAGCGCACTGCGGACCCATGCCGCAGCGCCATGCAGGCTCTGAAACTCTTCCACCGCGCGGAACTCGCAGCAGGGATAGGACGGCGCGACCATGCGTGCGAGCGCATTGCCCGGGCCCAGCTGCAGGAACACCCGCGCGCCGCGCTCGAAGGCCTGCCGCATCACCTGTGCCCACTCGATGGTCTGTGCCAGCTGTGCCGACAGGCTGTGCACCGCCGTTGCGGCATCGCGCACGGGCCGTGCATCGACGCCCGCCAGCAGCGGCAGGCGGGGTGCCCGCATGCCCGAGCGCTCCAGCGCGGCGGCGAAGGGCGCCACCGCAGCCGCCAGCAGGGGCGTGTGGGCAGCGACGTGGACCGGCAACGGACGCACCTGCGCACCGAGCGCGTGCGCCGCATCGGCCAGCGGCTGCAGGGTGTGCCGGATGCCTCCCACAATGAAGTGATCCTCGCCGTTGACGATGGCGATGTGGGTGCCCTGCGCATCGCACAGCGCTTGCAACGTCGTACGATCCAGGCCCAGCACCGCCAGCATGCCGGCGCCTGCCGCGCTGGCACCGTCCATCAGATGCGCGCGCTGTGCCGACAGGGCCAGGCAGCTGCCAGCGTCGAAGGTGCCGGCAATGGCATGCGCCGCCAGTTCGCCGATGCTGTAGCCGGCCACCACGGTCGGCACCGGCAATGCATCGCGCAGGGCGTGCCACTGCGCCAGACTGGCCGCGCACAGCAGCGGTTGTGCCTGCGCATTGTCGAACCGGTCCTCGGCCGCAGCAGCGGTGAACACGTCGCGCTGCAGCACCTCGCTGGCGGCGAGCAGCACGCCATGCGCGGCGTTGTTGCCGCGCACGTGATCGAACATCGCAGCATGCTGGGCACCTTGTCCCGGACAGAGCAGGGCCAGCATCACGCCTGCTCCTGCAACAGCAGGAAGACGCTGCAGGCCAGCAGATCGGCGCTGCCACCCGGGCTGAGCCGGCGTGCGACGAAGGCATCGCCGATGTCCTGCAGGCGGGGTTGCCAGCCGGCGGCAAAGGCACCGCCGGCGTCGAGGAATCCGCGTGCCTGCTGCTGGGCCCAGCGCAGTCCGGCAACACCGCCCCGATGCAGCAGGTTCAGATCCTCGACCTCTGCGACCAGATGCATCAGGGTATGGGCCAGTGCAGCTTCGCGTGGCAGCCCTGCGCCCAGCGCATGGCGCAGTGCCGGCAGGGCCAGCCCACGCAGCAGGGGATATCCAGCGGCCGCCTGCTCGCGTACGCCGGGCACGCCGTGACGGGCGCGCGCGCGCTGCCCCGGACTGTTCACATCCAGGGGCGAGGTGGCGAAGGCGTCCGCCCATTGGCAGACCGCCTGGCATACCTGTTCACCTGTCGCGGCTCGGCCCAGACGCGTGCGGCACGAGGCTGACGCTGCCACCAGCAAGCCCAGGCTGAAGATCGCTCCGCGGTGGGTGTTGACGCCGCCGGTGGCGCGCAGCATCGCCGCTTCGGCGGCCAGGCCGTGGTCGCGCAGCCGATGGAACGGCGCTTCGGCGGCGCCATCGCGGGCAACCGCAGTGAAATAGTGGCGCAGGGCAAACAGGCTGCGCAGGAACGTACCGGCATCCATGTCGTCATGGCTGCCGCTGTCGAACGGCGTGACCAGGCCGGGCTTGGGCGCACAGGCCAGCTCGGCATGCAGCGCGGCGATCGCCATGCGGCCTAGGCGTGCACTGTCGGGCGCGGTGCTGCGGCCGGCAAGGCGCGGCGCGACGGGGTTCATGCGGCCACCCCGCTGCCCTCGAATAGACGGTGGCGTGCTTCCAGGGCTGCGCCGTCAAGGCATTTGACCAGCAGTTGACGGCTGCTGCCGGCGTACTCGCGCCAGTTCACCGCAGCGCCACGGGCCAGGCACAGCTCGCCGTCGACCCGCTGCGGATGCTGCGCTTCCCACGCCCGCAGCCGTGTCACCAGCGCATCGGCCCGTGCCGCATCCGGGACCTCCCAGAGCAGGTCGATATCGGAACGGTCATGCACATAGGGCAGGCCAGTAACGTGCTGCCAGGCGAATGCGCCGAACACACGGGCCGGCGCGAGCGTGGCGAGAGCGTGCAACGGTGCCTGCCAGGCGGGGCATACGCCTGCCGCGAGGATGTCGCTCAGTGCCGGCGGCGCCTGCCGACGCTGTACATCCTCCAGCGGCACCCGCAGTGCAAGCCGCTGTTTGCCTTCGCCCGGTGGCAACGGCACACCCAGCCGCAGGCGGGAATCGGGGTCGTCTGCCGCGCGTCGCGCGACCATTGCGGGCAATCCCTGCGCGAACCATGCGGCGAGCCGCGGTTCCTGCGCAGCCACATCGGCCCGCCAGTCGGCGTGGGCCGACAACCAGACCAGCGTGTGGCGGGCCAGACGCTCAGGCATCGCCGTTGGCCACCGCGCCCGCGACGGCAGCCGCCTGCAGGCGGCCCCCCCGTTCGGCACCCAGTGCGGCACGGTGGTCGCCGTCGGCCGGCGCGCGCAGGGCATCCAGCAAGGCCTGCGCCAGCTCGCCCGACCACAGCGACCGTACCGCACCCATCGCCACGTAGTTTTCCACCCCGGGTGCGAACACCGGCGAAGTCAGGCTCAGCGCCTGCAGCTTTTCCAGCGGTTGCTTGGTTACGCGAGCCATCGCCCGCAGATCCATCACCCGAACCTGGGCATCCGGCAGCGCATGAATGGTGTCCGCCATCAGGCCGAACGAGAGGAAGCCACCGCTGACCGACTCGCCATGGACCAGGGTCACCAGCCGTGCGCCGCGTCGCCGCGCGACGTCCAGGCATTGCGCGAGGTGGGCGAAGTAACCGTTGATGCCGAGCAGTTCGTCGCGGCGCGAAAGGCGTTGGCCTGCGGTATCCACCAGCATCACGATCGGTCGCTGCGGATGTGCGGCGGTGCTGGCGAGTACTGTTGCCGCCAGTGCCAGCGCATGATCGACACCGACTTCCAGCTTGTCAGTGGTGCCGATGACCGTGACCTCGCCATCTTCGGTACTGGCGCTTCCCGTCAGCACGGAATCGTGCACGGTTACGTCGTGGCCGCGCGGGAACAGCGCGTCAAGCAGGGGCTGCAGCGGCGCGGTCATGGCAGTTTCCTGTGGGCGGTGGCAGCGAGGAACGCGTCGGTGTCCAGCAGCGGCAGGCGCTCGGGATGATCGATTCCCTGGCGTGCCCAGATCTCCAGACCATCGCGGCAGTCCCCCCAGGCCTCTGCCCGGGCCTGCAGGGCGGCATGTCGCTGCTGCAGCGCGGCCAGCGCGGCATCGGCGTCTGCGCTGGCGGCGTCTGGCTGCAGCGCCTCGAATGCGGCCTGGGCGAATGCATCGATGGCATCGGGAACCAGAACCTGCGCCTGGTCGATGAGGTAGCGGTGCTTGCCGCCTGTCACCCGCCATACGAGGGCACGGTCACGCGAGTCGAACTCCTCTACGCCGCGCACGGTCTCGATCACTTCCGGCCCGGACAGCGACAGTCGCCCTTCCTCGGACATGATCACCGTGGTGCAGCAGCGGGCGACGATGCCCATGCCGCCGAAGGCGCCGTTGCCGCTGCCGATGAGGGCCACCACCGGCACGCCGGTGGCGCGCGCGTCCAGGGTCGCGCGCATGATCTCGGAGATGGCGATCAGGCCCGCATTGGCTTCATGCAGGCGCACGCCGCCGGTGTCGAGCAGCAGCAGCACACCGTCGGGCCTGTGTTGCGCGGCCCGGCGCAGCAGGCCGGTCAGCTTGGCGCCATGTACTTCGCCGACACCGCCCCCCATGAATTCGCCCTGCTGTGCAGCAATCAGCACGCGCCTGCCACGCAGCGAGGCCGCACCGACCACGATGCCATCGTCGAACGCGGCGGGTTGGTCCAGCTGTGCCAGGTGCGGGCTCATGGCGCGCCGGGCCGGCCCGAGATACTCGGTGAACGATCCGGCATCGACCAGCCCGGCGATACGGGCACGGGCATCGGCCTCGTGGTAGCTGCGTCGTGGCATCGGATTCATCGCGGTTCTCCGGCGAGCAGTGTCTCCACCGCCTGGTCCAGGCGCAGGCTGACCACCGCTGGGGTCGCACCGGCATCGTTGATCGATACGAGCACGTCGCGCAGCGGATGCCGCCGGGCGAAATCACCGATGACCGCCTGCCAGATGGTGCCGAAGCCCTGCGCGGCGGTGACGACATGTACGGTCATTGCGCCGTCCTGCGCGGCAGGTTCCAGCAGGACTTCCAGATTGCCGGACGCCAGCACGCCCACCAGCACTGCGTCGTGCGGGAACCGCACCGGGGTTCTTCCGTCGAATCGATAGTCGAGGGTTTCCATCGCGTGCCCCTTACCAGTTGCGGAAGCGCTTGGGCGGGTCGTAGAGACCGCCGGACCAGCGCACCAGGTCTTTCACCGAGCGCGCGGCCAGCAGGTCACGACTGGCGTCGCGCACCGAAATGCCAAGATCTTCCGGTCGCCGGATCACGCCCCGGTCGCGCAGGTTCTCCACCATCGCGCGATCTCGGCCCAGACCGACCGTGGTGTAACCGGCCACGCCGCGGATCGCCTGTTCGCGCTCCTCCGCGGTGCGGCACAGCAGCAGGTTGGCGATGCCTTCCTCGGTCAGCACATGGCTCACGTCATCGCCGTAGATCATCACCGGTGGCAGTGGCATGCCAGCGCGTTCGGCCAGCGCCCACGCATCGAGGCGGTCAACGAACGCGGGTGCCATGTGTTCGCGGAAGGTCTCCACCATCTGTACCACCAGCTTGCGCCCGCGTGGCATCTCGCCCGGGTGTGCGGCCTGCTGGCCGGCCTTGATCCAGGCGTCGCTGGCATGACGGCGCCCGCGCGCATCCGAGCCCATGTTCGGCGCGCCACCGAAGCCGGCGATGCGGTCGCGGGTGGCGGTGGAGCTGTTGCCCTGCAGGTCGACCTGCAGCGTCGAGCCGATGAACATGTCGCACGCATACAGGCCGGCGGTCTGCGAGAACGCGCGGTTGGAGCGCATCGAGCCATCGGCGCCGGTGAAGAACACATCACCGCGCGCGGCGATGTACTTCTCCATGCCCAGTTCCGAACCGAACGAGTGCACGGACTTCACGAAACCCGACTCGATCGCGGGAATCAGCGCCGGATGCGGATTGAGCGCCCAGTGCTGGCAGATCTTGCCCTTCAGGCCCAGCGATTCGGCATAGGTCGGCAGCAGCAGTTCGATCGCGGCCGTGTCGAAGCCGATGCCGTGATTGAGCCGGTTCACACCGTATTCGGCGTAAATGCCCTTGATCGCCATCATCGCCATCAGCACCTGGATCTCGGAGATCTGTGCCGGGTCGCGGGTGAACAGGGGTTCGATGTGGTTCGGGCGCGGTGCCTGCACGACGAAGTTGACCCAGTCGGCGGGGATATCGACGCGGGGGAGGGTGTCGACGATCTCGTTGACCTGGGCGATGACGATGCCGCCACGGAAGGCGGTCGCCTCGACGATCACCGGCGTGTCTTCGGTGTTCGGCCCGGTGTAGAGGTTGCCGTCGCGGTCGGCGGCCTGCGCTGCGACCAGTGCCACGCGCGGCGTGAGGTCGATGAAGTAGCGGCCGAACAGTTCCAGGTAGGTGTGGATGGCCCCGATCTGGATCCGCCCTTCGGCCACCAGGTTGGCCAGTCGCACCGATTGCGGGCCTGAGAAGGAAAAGTCCAGCTTCGAGGCAATGCCCCGCTCGAACACGTCCAGATGCGAGGGCAGCGACAGCACCGACTGCACCATGTGCAGATCATGCACGCGGGCGGGGTCCAGCCCGGCAAGGCATTCGGCCAGGAAGTCGGCCTGCTTCTGGTTGTTGCCCTCGAGGCAGACCTTGTCGCCGGGTTCAAGCAGGGCGTGCAGCAGCTCGCCCACATCGTCGGCGGCCACTGCGCGGCCTCTGCTCCAGGGCGCAGCCCGCTGCAGACGTGCCTGGCGGCTGCGTTCCAGCGTGTCCCAGCTCGGGTTCATCGACCGGCTTCCGATTGGCGTTGAGATAATTACGCCATAATTACGGAAGGCGGCGCAACCTGCAGCGCAGCAAAAAGAAGGGCCCGCCAATGGCGGGCCCATTCAGGTTGCAGGCTTTCAGCCGGTCGTTCTCAGAACTTCCAGCGCAGGCTGGCGGCGACGAAGCGCGGTTCGCCGTAGTTGTTGTAGTCCAGGTTCGCCCAGTAGGTCTTGTCCAGCGCGTTGCGCACGCTCAGCGTTGCCGTCCAGTTGTCGCTGATGCGGTAGTTGGCGTTGAACTGCACGAGCGTGTAGGCCGGCTGGTTCACGGTTACCGTGCCGCCCAGCGGGTAGGGGATGTTGTAGCCCTGCACCTTGCTCTGCCATTGCACGCCGGCGCCCAGGCTCAGGCGTTCCAGTGCACCGCGCAGGCGCACCTGCGTGTTGAGCTGCAGCAGGTCTTCGGGCGGGTTGGCGTACAGCAGGTCGGTGGCGGCGCGGGTCACTTTGACATGGGTGAAGCCGGCGTTGACCGTCCAGCCCGGCAGGATCTCGCCGTTGACGTCCATTTCCCAGCCACGCGACTTGGTGCCGTTGACGCCGATGTAGGCCGAGGTGCCATCGCTGAGCGAGCCTTCCGGCACTCCCATGTCGCGCACGGCATAGTTGTCCTGCTTGGCCTCGAACACAGCGGCGTTGGCGGTCAGTCGCCCATCGAACCACTGCGTCTTGATGCCCGCTTCCAGATTCGAGCCCTGCACCGGCGCCAGCAGGTTCTCGTTGCGGTCCTTGAAGTTCTGCGGGTTGAAGATCTCGGTGTAGCTGGCATAGACCGAGAACTGCGGCGTGACGTCGTAGACCAGTCCCACGTACGGGGTCACTTCATCACTGACCTTGTAGGCCCCGCTGGTCCCGGTATACGCACCGGCCACGCTGTAGGAGCGGCTGAGGGTTTCCCAGCGGCTCAGGCGCGCACCCGCGATCAACGACAGCGGATCGGCCAGGCGCAGGCGCGCGGCCAGGTAGACGCCGCTCTGCGTGGTCTTCTGCACGCGGCGTGCGCCGGTACGGGTGTAGGTCACCTCGGAGATGTCGCCGTTCCAGTCGTACACGTTGGGGATGTAGTAGCAGCGCTCGCGGCCGCAGGTGGCCCAGTCGCGAGGGTAGTTCAGGGCAACGGTGTGGGTGGTGCCTTCCAGGTCGGACCACTGGGCACCCAGGGTGACGTCATGCTCGCGGCCGAACAGCGGGAACGTGCCGGTCAGGTAGGCATCGATGTTGCGGCGGGTGTCCTCGGAGTCGCCAGCGGCAGTGCGCAGGTAGATGCCCGCACCGGTGGCCGGATCGGGATTGCCGGTGCCGTACAGGCGCATGTTCTGCACATTGCCACGGGTGTGGGCGGTGTTGATCTTCAGCAGCCAGTCCTCACCGAAGCGCTGCTCCAGGTTGGCGAACACCGTGCTGGTCTCACGCTGCCAGTAGCTCCATTTCGGTGCCAGGTTGGTTGAGCGCGGCAGGTGCGCGAAGTCGCCGCGGCTGTCGAAGAACGGCACGGTACCCCAGGTCGAACCGACCGGGTTGTTGTCCTGGGTCTGGTAGCCGAGGGTGACCGTGGTGCTGTCGGTCAGGTCGCCCTCCAGCACCGCCATGCCGGCCATCTTGTTCTCCTTGTAGCGGTCGTAATAGAAATCACGATCGGTATAGGCGGCGACCACGCGGCTGCGGAACCGGCCATCTGCGGTCAGCGGCGCGGTGACGTCGGCCTCCATGCGCCGGTAGTCCCAGCTGCCGGCGCTCACCGAGAACGAGGCGTCGAAGTCCTTGCCGGGGCGCTTGCGCAGCAGGTTGACCGTGGCCGAAGGCACCCCCGCGCCGCTGAGCAGGCCGTTGGCACCGCGGATCACTTCGATGCGGTCATAGAAGGCGGTGTCGTATTCCTGGTTGGTGGAGCCGCTGTAGGTGGGAATGCCATCGACCTGGAAGTCCGTGATGGCAAAGCCGCGGGCGTAGTACAGCGGGCGCTGGGTGTCATAGAAGGACACGCTGACGCCGGTGACGTTGCGCAGCACGTCGTTGATGCTGAACAGCGATTCGTCCTGCAGGCGCTGCAGGCTGATGGCCGTGGCCGACTGCGGCGTTTCCTGCAGGGTGATCGGCAGGCGGGTGCTGCTTGAGGGCGGCGCAGCCTGGTCGGCGCGCACGCTGACGCGGTCCAGGGTCTTGGCATCGGCTGCGGCATCGGCTGCGGCATCGCCGGCGGCGAACGCTGACGGTGTCGACAGGGCCAGGGATGCGAGCAGCGCGGCCGGCAGCAGCGCGCGACGGAGCGGGCGGGTAGGGGAGTGCAGGGACATCTTGGTGGGCTCGATGCGGGAGAGTCGGAAGGGCGGCAACAGCCGGGCGGTACCCGGGGCGGCGGCTTCGGGCTGGGTCAGGTCCGTCTGGTGAGCGCGGGCGGTCCGCGCGAGGCGCAAATGTAAATCGTTCTTAACAACATTACAATTCGCCCGGGCTGGTCGATGCCTGGCACACGCACCGCGAGCCCCGGCAGAGCCGAGCTCCCTGAATGCGAACGGCCACCCGAAGGTGGCCGTCCGTAGGTGTCATCGAAGAACCGGGCTCAGAGCGCCTGCAGTTCCTCGTTGGCGTTGCGCTTTTCCTTGCCCGGCGTCGGCGCCGGCGGTGTGGCCGGTGCAGCCGTGGCATCGGCTGGCACTTCCAGGTAGGGCAGCTTCAGGGTCTGGCTGGTCATCGAACGGATCTCGTTGACCAGTGCCGCACTGTCGTTGAGCTTGCGCCCGTAGGAGGGCACGATCTCACGCAGGCGGGCTTCCCAGCCGGCCTTCATCTGCTCGGGGAAGGCCTTGGCCATCAGATCCAGCATGATCGGCGGCGACGTCGAGGCACCGGGCGAAGCGCCCAGCAGCGCAGCGATGGTGTGGTCCTTGTCGGTCACGATCTCGGTACCGAACTGCAGCACCGCACCCTTCAACGGGTCGCGCTTGATGATCTGCACGCGCTGGCCTGCGGTGACCAGCTTCCAGTCGCCCGGCTTGGCATTGGGGAAGTACTTGACCAGTTCGGCCTGGCGGTCGGCATCATTCAGCCGCGCCTGGCTCATCAGGTACTGCACCAGGTCCAGGTTGTCCTTGCCCACTTCCAGCATCGGCGCAACGTTGTTGTGGGTCACCGACGAGTACAGGTCCCACCACGAGCCGTGCTTGAGGAACTTGGTGCTGTACAGCGCGAACGGTCCGAACAGGACCACCGGCTTGCCGTCCAGCTTGCGCGCATCCAGGTGCGGCACCGACATCGGCGGCGAACCGGTCTCGGCCATGCCATAGGCCTTGACGCCATGGCGCGAGGTCACGTCCTGGCCCTGGAAGGCGAGGAACTGGCCGCCCACCGGGAAGCCGGCGTAGTCCTTCGACTCGGGAATGCCTGACATCTGCAGCAGCTTCAGCGCGGCGCCGCCGGCACCGATGAACACGAAGCGGGCGTGGGTGGTGCTCTCGGTGCCGGCCTTGAGGTCCTTCACCGTGACGTTCCAGCTCTTGTCCGCGTTCTGCCGCAGTGCCGAGACTTCATGGTTCAGGTGCAGGCTGAAGTTCGGACTGCGCTGCAGGCCGGCGGTCAACTGGCGGGTGATCACGCCGAAGTTGACGTCGGTACCCAGTGGCATCCAGGTCGCAGCGACCTTCTGCTTCGGATCGCGGCCTTCCATCATCAGCGGAGCCCACTGCCGGATCTGTGCCGGGTCTTCCGAGTACTGCATGCCGTAGAACAGCGGGTTCTTCACCAGCGCCTGCTGGCGCTTATGCAGGTAGGCGATGTTGTCATCGCCCCAGACGAAGCTCATGTGCGGCGTGGGGTTGATGAAGTCGCTGGGCTCGCTGAGCCGGCCTTCCTTCACCTGGTGCGACCAGAACTGGCGCGAGACCTCGAACGATTCGGCGATGCCGACCGCACGCTTGGTCTCGATGCTGCCGTCGGGCAGTTCCGGGGTGTAGTTCAGCTCGGCGAATGCCGAGTGGCCGGTGCCGGCGTTGTTCCAGCCGTCGGAGCTTTCGCCGGCGACGCCGTCGAGGCGTTCATAGACCTGGATGTTCCAGTCCGGCTGCAGTTCCTGCAGGTAGGTGGCCAGGGTGATGCTCATGATGCCGGCGCCGACCAGCACAACGTCGACAGGCTTGTCGTTGCTGGCGGCGGGGACGGAGCGCTGGGTCAGCGGCCAGTACAGGAACACGGCGGCAGCCAGCAGGAACAGCACGAGCAGGGCGAGCAGGGCCTTGCCAAATTTCTTCATGGGGGCGGGATCGTTGGCGGAGGGGAGGAGATCAGGATGCGCGCTGGGCAGGGGAAGGGCGTGAAGAAACAACGCCTTGCAGCATCCTTGCAGAGGATTCTACCCGGAACGGGTCCGGTTTTTGTGCAATGCATCATCCTGCCGGCGGTCGCTCCGGGGTAGACTTGTCGGCTGATTCCAGAACGACCACCGGCCACGGAGGGGCCGCGCAACGATGTCACGGATGCTGATCGTGGTGGGTGACGCCCTGCAGACGGGCGGTTCGGTCCTTACAGGTTCCCCGCATACCGATATCGAAGGGCGCGCCGTGGCGCGTGTCGGCGACCGTGTCATCTGTGCACGCCATGGTCCGGGTTCGATCGTTTCCGGCGATGCCACCCTGGTCATCGATGGCCAGCCGGTCGCCCGCGACGGCGACAGGGCCAGCTGCGGTTGCGCACTGGTATCGGGCAAGCAGCAGCGCGCCCACGTGGTGGCCGGCGGTGGAGGGCGCGCCGGTGCAGGCGCCGGAGTGGCGGCGATCGCAGCGATCGTCGCGCCGTTGTTGAAGCCGACCCTGCAGACACCCCCCTTCGCAGCGCCCGGCACCGCCGTGCGCGACGAGGACGCGCCGCAGTGCTGGGTGGCGGACCATGATGCGCAGATCGACCGTGACGTGGACGGGCGCTACTACGAAGCCTATGACGTCAATGGCGACAAGCATGACTATCCTTTCCAGGTCAGCTACCGCATCGATGTTCCGCTGCAGGCCCAGGGCGAGGTGGTGGTGTCGATCAAGGTGCAGGTGATGCCCAAGCCCGGCGTCACCGCTGCCGAGGTGGCGGCGGTCAAGGCGCGCATGGAGCGCGGCATCGATCAGTTCTGGAACGGCCGGTTCACGCTGGACGTCCATGATCCCGCGTGCGGCACCCGCAGCTTCCCGATCCGCTACGAAGTGCGGTGGGTGCAGGGCGGCAGCGACTACAGGCTGATCGTTCATCGCACCTATGACCGGGAGCAGGTGGAATTCCCGGATATCGATGTCTCCGTGTCGACCACGGCCTGGACCTTCGCCCACGAGTTCGCCCACACCCTGGGCGTGCCGGACGAGTATTCGTACAACGACCCGGACGAAGAGACCGTGCGTTACGTCCAGCCCGATGGCACTCTGGATCCGGAGGTGCTGGTTGCCGTTCCGGATTCCCGTGAGCTGACCGATCCGGCGGCGACCATCATGAATTCCGTGGACTGCGCGGTGACCCGGCCGCGTCATGCCTGGAACATCGCGCGGGAAGTACGTGAACTGCTGAGCCGGGAAATCGGCCGGGAGATAACATGCACCGTCAAGTGATTTCGTTGATTGCCACTTTTGCCGCTGCCGCAGCGCTGCCGGCCCACAGCAAGGAGCTTCCTCCCATGATCGAACTTCATGCGCGCTGCGTGGACGATGCCCAGTGCCGTTTCCGTGGCGACACCCTCAACGTCGAACTGGAACTGCGCAACAGCGGCAGCGAGCCTGTGTCGCTGCCGCTGGAGTACATCCGCAGCCGTGGCCCGTCGGTCAGGGTGAAGGACAACCACTCCGAGAAGACCACGGCGTTGCGCAGCGGCATGGCCGCGGCCGCGCTGCGGCAGCAGATGCAGGAGCTGCGCGCGGGCCAGTCCCTGCGCATCGGTTTCCCGATCAAGCCGCAGGAGCTGACACGCTTCGCCCTGCGCCCGATGGATGTGACCCTGCAGTTCTCGATCAATCTGACACCCGGTTCCACCGGCGCCGAGGCGCAGGTGGTCCAGGCGCAGCTGCACGTGGTCGACGCCGACTGACCGCAGCGGCCAGCACTCCGCTTGGGGTCAACGCAGTTCGAGAATCTCGTCGCCGGTTTCGTCGATCTCGCCCGTCGGGCACCAGCCGAGATGGCGGTAGAAGCCATGCGAGCGCGAGCGCGGGTCGGCCGAGCACGCAAGGAACAGCCGGTGGTGACCGGCATCCCGGGCCAGGCTGACCACATCCTGCAGCAGACGTCGGCCGATGCCCAGATTTTCGTACTCCGGCAGCAGGGCCAGAACCAGCACCTCGCCGCTTTCGCGGTCGGCAAACCCGTAGCCGGCCATGCGCTCGCCGTCGCAGGCGATGCGTCCGATGAAATCTCCGTTGCAGATGCCTTCGGCCCAGCTCTGCGTCGTGATGCCCAGCTCGGCCAGCTGCGCGGCACTGAAGGCATTCTCGCGGGTACGCCCGCGCAGGTCGATGCAGGCGGCGGCATCGTCGGGATGGGCATCGCGGTAACGGATGGTCATGGCACCTCCTTGTGACCGGGCGCTGAAGGAACTGCCCGTCTCGTTCAATCGTTGCCGATTGTGAAGTATTCGGCGGTGAAATAGCCGATCTGGTAGAGCAGGGTGGCCGCGGCCAGTCGCAGCTGTGCCCGGCTGGAGTGCAGTTTCCAGCCCAGCAGGACCACCAGCAGCATCAGCAGAGTGTGGACCGGATACGCCGCGCCCAGCAGATGCCATCGGCTTGTGCCCTTGATCGCGGTGTCCACCAGATCCAGCAGCGTCAGCGCGCCGATCACGCCGAATATCCAGCGTCTGCGCTGCATCAGGTAATTGCCGTAGCTGCCGTAGTCGCGCAGGTCATCCGGGAACAACAGGGCGCAGAGCAGGAACCAGGTCGCGCAGTAGCAGATCACGAACAGATAGGTCTCGAACGTCCACCGGTGGACTTCGATCAGGCGGAACTCCCACCACCAGAAGGTGACCAGCGACACCAGCGTCCATGCCACCCAGCACAGATGGAGTGCCGAGCAGCCGCGTCGCTGCGGATGCTCGATGATCTGCGCAATCCCTTTCAGCAGGGTCGTGATCGACAGGCCCAGGATGATGCCCATCACTACGCGGATATGCAGGAACAGCGGATCGGTCTGCATCGGCCCATCCTGTCATCGGATTCCGCACAGTAGAGGCATGCCCGCTGTGGAGGGGATGCATACGGTGTCAGCGCCTACGCCGCACCAGCGTCGAGGATGCCTCCAGCACCGCGCGGGTCAGCAGGGCCATGGTCTGTACATCGCCCTTCCAGTGCTGCCAGTACAGCGGCACGTCCTCCCACGCGCGCTGTCGCACGTAGACCAGGCGGCCGGCATCCAGGTGCCGCTTGACCAGCGGCAGGGGGTTCATGGTCCAGCCCATGCCGCCCAGGTTGGCCTGCACGAAGGCACGGGTGGAGGGAATCCACCAGGTCGGCGCGGTGCTGGGCAGGTCGTCGCCGGCCATGCGCCGGGCAAAGCGCGACTGCATTTCGTCCTTGCGGTTGAACACCAGTACCGGTGCCTGTGCCAGCGCCTGCGCGGTCACGCCCTTGGCGAAGTGCCGTTCGCGGAACTCCGGCGTGCAGGTGGCCGCGTAACGGATGCTGCCGAGTGCATGGATCTGGCAGCCCTGCACCGGCTCGTCCAGGGTGGTCACCGCGCCGAGCACCGTGCCTTGCCGCAGCAGCTCCACGGTATGGTCCTGGTCTTCCACGCGCAGGTCGAGCGTGGTGCCGGTACCCAGTGCGAACTGCTGCGCTGCCTGCGGAAACCAGGTTTCCAGGCTGTCGTGGTTCACAGCCACCGGGATGCTGGCCTGGGGCAGATCTTCATCGGCCAGCCCCATCCGGTGCAGGGCGTCATGCTCGAGCAGGGCCGTCTGCTCGGCCAGCTGCACCAGCACCTGGCCTTCGGCGGTGGCAGTGGCGGGTGCGCCACGCTTCACCAGAAGGCGTCCGACACGATCCTCCAGCGCCTTGACCCGCTGCGAGATGGCGGAGGGGGTGACATTCAGCGACTGCGCCGCGCGATCAAAGCTGCCTTCGCGGATCACGGCGGCGAGCGCGCGCAGCTGGGCATGGTCGATGCGCATGTTATTAAGTTCCACTAATGTTGGTTTAGGAAGTTTAGCTCGTCTTTTCTATGTTGCGGCGCGACAATGGCGCCCGTACCCGGTGCTGTCCGCCTTCGCGAGGCACCGTCCCCCCAGCAAGACAAGGCAGTGAATCCCATGTTTTCGGTCATCTCCGCCGGCACCGGCCTCGGTGCCTGGTTCTCTGGTGCAGCCACCGGCATCGGCCTGTTCGCCGTGGTCGGTGCCCAGAGCGCCTTCATCCTGCGCCAGGGCATCCTGCGCAAGCACATCGTGCCGGTGGTCGCCACCTGCGCGGCCATCGATGCGTTCTTCATCTTCGCCAGCGTGGCCGGCCTGCGCACGTTGACCTCGGCGCTGCCGTGGCTGACCTCGGCCGTGCTGTGGACCGGCGTGGCTTTCCTGGCCTGGTACGCGATGAAGTCGGCGCGCCGGGCCATTGCCGGTGGCGGTGGCATGGGTGAAGCCGACAGCGACGACGGCAGCCGCCGCGCGGTGCTGATGGCGGCGGTCGGCTTTTCGCTGATCAACCCGCACTTCTGGCTGGACATGATGGTCATCGGCTCCATTGCCGAGAACTTCGGCCACGCACGCATGGCCTTCGCGGCCGGCGTGGTCACCGCGAGCTGCCTGTGGCTGACCGCGCAGGGTCTCGGTGCGCGCCTGCTGGCGCCGCTGTTCACCAAGCCCAGCACCTGGCGTGTGCTTGACGGCACCATCGCGGTGATCCTCAGCATCCTGGCCCTCACCCTGGCGGTGCGCGGGGTCCACTGACCCGGCGCACGCCCCCCGAACCCACGTCCTGACTCTCTCTCCAAGGCAGTGGCAACGACGGCACCGGCAACGGTGCCGTCGTCTTTTCCGGCTCTGGCGGGACAGACGGCGCCTGCCTAGAATCCGTGTACAGGACAAGGTGTCCATCGGAGCAGGGGGAAGGATGCGCAGGACGATGTTGACGGCCGCACTGGTCGTCGTGGGTAGCGTTGCCGCGGGCAGCGCATGGGCGGTGGATCTGACGCAGTTCCTGCGCCAGGAGACCTTCACCGACATCAAGATATCGCCGGGGGGCGAGTATGTCGCTGCCACCGTGCCGATGGAGGACAGCACCGCGATCGCGGTGATGCGGCTCGCCGACAAGCAGCTCGTGGGCAGCTTCCGCCCGCCGCAGAAGAATCACGCCTACGAATTCGATTGGGTCAGCAACGAACGGCTGTTGATCGGCCTGGCCGAGAAGTGGGGCGCGCTGGATAAACCCAATCCCACCGGCGAGCTCTACGCCATCGATGCCAACGGCAATCGCGGCGAGCTGCTGGTCGGTTACCGCGTCGAAAGCAAGGGCCCGGGTACCCGCATCCAGCCGAAGAAAGTCGAGGCGGTCGCGGCGTTCCTGGCCGATGATCTGCCCGGCGACGAACGCAACGTGCTGGTGACGGTATGGCCGTTCGCGGAGGATCCGTTCACCCGCGTCGAACGCATGGACGTGGCCAGCGGCAGGCGCGTGCGCATGGCCTCCTCGCCAGTGCGGCGCGGTGAGTTCACCACCGATGGCCAGGGCGAAGTCCGGTTCGTCCACGGGTCCGGCAGCGACAATGTCAACAAGCTGTACTACCGCGAGCGATCGGGCGACAGCTGGAAGATGATCAACGATGAGGCAGTGAGCAAGCGCATCGAGACCGCGATCGGCTTCTCCGCGGATGGCAGCCTGGCGTACCTGCAGGCCGAGCAGACGCAGGGGCCGGATGCCATCGTCAGCTGGAATCCGCAGACCGGTGAGCGCGCTGTCGTGCTGCGCGACGAGGTGGTCAATCCGTACCGCATCATCCACCGGCCCGGCACCCATGTGCCGGTGGGCGCCCTGTACATGGGCGACACACCACGGACCCGGTTCTTCGACGAGAAGTCGCCGGAGGCGCGCCTGTACCGCAGCCTGGAGGCGGCCTTCGGGGGTCCGGTCTACATCACCTCCAGTACCCGGGATGGCCGCGTGGTGCTGGTGGAGACCTGGTCAGGCACCAATCCCGGCGACTTCTATGTGTACGACACGGAGGCCCGCAAGGCTGATCACCTGATCAGCCGCAGCGACTGGATCGACATCGATCGCAGTGCAACGGTGCGTCCGGTGGCACTCAAGGCGCGCGACGGCCTGCCGCTGCACGGCTTCCTCACCGTGCCCTCCGGCAGCGACGGACGCAACCTGCCGATGGTGGTGATGCCGCACGGTGGACCGTTCCACGTGTTCGACAATGGCCAGTACGACCGCGAGACGCAGATATTGGCCGCTGCCGGCTACGCCGTGCTGCAGGTCAACTTCCGTGGCTCGGGGAACTATGGCCGTGCGCATGCCCAGGCCGGCGCCCAGCAATGGGGCGCCGCGATGCAGGATGACGTCACCGACGCCACCCGCTGGGCGATCGCGCAGGGGATCGCCGATGCCAGACGCATCTGCATCTACGGTGCCAGTTACGGGGCCTACGCCGCGATGATGGGCGCTGCCCGCGAACAGGGGCTGTACCAGTGCGCGGCCGGCTATGTCGGCGTGTACGACCTGCCGCTGATGTTTGCCCGCGGCGATGTGCAGGAGCGCGACTCGGGCGTGACCTTCCTGCGCGAATGGCTGGGTGATCCGGCCAAGCTGGGCGCGGTTTCGCCGGTGAACCTGGCCACGCAGATCAAGGTGCCGGTGTTCCTCGCGGCCGGTGGCGAAGACAAGCGTGCGCCGATCCAGCACACCGAGCGCATGGAAGCGGCACTGAAGCGTGCCGGGACGCCGGTGGAAAGCCTGTACTACAAGACCGAGGGGCACGGCTTCTACACCCTGGCCCATCGCACCGAGTACTACGACAAGCTGCTCGCATTCCTGTCGCGCAGCCTGGGAGGCAAGACCGCCCAGGCATCGGCGCCGGCAGGGAAGGGCAAGGCGCCGTAAACGCAGAGCGGCGGCGGATCCACGATCCGCCGCCGCGCAGTGCAGTTACCTGACCCCGTGCATCATCCGCTTCAGCAGCGGCGCGGCGATGAAGGCCAGCAGGGCGCAGCCCAGGCCGATCCACATCAGCAGCCAGAACAGGTGCGCATACGCACCGGCCGCCGCCGCCATGTCCAGCGTGCCGCCTTCGGGCACATCGATGGCCGCCAGCTTGCCGAACAGCGCGGCAAGCGTCTCGGAGAAGGCTGTGGCCAGGAACCAGGTGCCCATCATCAGGCTCATCACCCGCGGCACGGCCAGCTGCGTTACGGCCGACAGGCCCACCGGCGACAGGCACATCTCACCACTGGCCAACAGGAAGTAGGCCAGGACCAGCCACCACACGCTGGCCATCTCGCCGGTGGCGCCGACCTGCTGTGCGGCCAATGCGAGCGGGACGAACGAGAGCGCGCCGATCACCAGGCCCCAGGCGGATTTGACCGGCTTGCCCGGCTCCCAGCCGCGACGGTCCATCCAGGTCCAGAGGGCGGCGAAGGCCGGCGCCAGCAGCACCAGGAACAGTCCGCCCAGATAGGTCAGGGAGCCGGCGGTCTGCGGAATCACCAGGCAGTCGCGCACCAGCAGGACCAGCATCAGCGCGACGATGGCAATGAAGAACCGGCGCGGCGCGGCCGACCCCGGTCGACGCTCGGTCAGGCGCGCGCTGACCACGAAGCCCAGCGGCGCCAGCAGCAACGACAGGATCGACCAGGGCAGCGGCGTGCCGTCGGTGATCACCAGCGAGGGAACGATGTCCTTGGTCAGCAGGCGATCGGTGAACGTCACCCACGAGCCATAGGACTGCTCGTACAGGGTGAAGAACACCAGCGCCAGGAAAATCAGCACCATCAGCGCGATCATCTGCTGGCGCTGCACCGGCGTGCACTGGCTGCCGGTGAACCAGGCGAACCAGACCAGCACGCCTCCCAGCACCACCAGCATCAGCATCAACGCCAGGCTGATTTCGCCGCCCAGAGCGAACGCACCGTTACCGGCGGCCCACATCAGCCACGCCAGTGGCAGCACCGCGAGCACCGCGCACAGATAGATCAGCCGTTCACGCGGCAGGCCCAGCACCCGCTGTTTCAGCGCGGCCGGCTGTGGCGGCTCGGCATGCCCGTGCAGGTACTTCTGCCCCCACAGGAACATCGCCAGCCCGGCCAGCATGCCGATGCCCGCCGCGCCGAAGCCATACTTCCAGCCATAGGCCTCGCCGAGGAAGCCGCACACCAGCGACGAGAACAGCGCCCCGAGGTTGATGCCGGCATAGAACAGGGAGAAGCCCGAGTCGCGGCGCGGATCGTCCTTGGCGTACAGCTTGCCGACGATGGTGGAGATGTTCGGCTTGAGGAAGCCCACGCCCATGATGATCAGCGCCAGCGACAGATAGGTCACCGCCAGCGCCGAGGTGTCGCGCACCACTTCACCGTTGACCCGGTATGCCGCGTGGCCTTCGAAGGCCATGCCGAGATGGCCCAGCACCAGCAGGATGCCGCCGAACAGCACTGCACGGCGCATGCCCAGCCAGCGGTCGGCCAGCATGCCGCCGAACACCGGGATGCAGTACACCAGGCCACCGTAGGCGCCAAGCAGGTCCAGTCCGGCCTTGTCGCCGAACAGGTGGTACTTGGTCAGGTACAGCAGCAGCAGCGCCTTCATGCCATAGAAGGAGAAGCGCTCCCACATTTCGGTGAAGAAGCAGACGTAGACGCCCTTGGGGTGGCCAAGGAAGTCGTCGGAAGCGGGAGCGGCAACGGTCATCGACGGCGGGCACTGCGGAAAGGGCGCGATTATAGGCCCGCCGCCGCGCCCATGGCGGGCAGCATGAGGTCGCGCCCGGCGAGCGGGGTCACAGGTATCGCAGCCAGCCCAGGTCGCGCCGACGCGCCTTGAACCGCGCGAATGCCCGCGTCGGCGGGTACAGCACCACCGCCAGCGCACAGGCCACCAGGATCAGGCCGGCGACCGAATCGAGAGCGTACAGGCTGCCGTGGGTCGGCCCCCAGAACCCGAGCGCCGCCAGATACAGCAGCTTCAGCAGATACAGATGCAGCAGGTAGAAGAACATCGGTGCCGCGCCGATGTCTGCCAGCGGCCTCAACGCCCGTGCCATCGCAGGCCACTCAAACAGGCGCAGCCACAGCAGGCCAACGCCCAGGGTCAGCAACAGGAACTGCAGTGATGGCGGATACTTGGTCACGTTGAACACGCTCATCCAGGTGCGCAGCGCGTCCTGCTGGAACTGCCAGGGCGTATCGCCATAGCCGTTGCCGAACCGCAGTAGGGCGAACATGCCCAGCGCTGCCAGCCCAGCCCACACCAGCCAGCGGTGACGCTGCGCTGGCATGCGGTCCGCCGCGAACCAGGGCCCCATCAGATAGCCGAGCGCGATCACCCCGATCCACGGCAGCACCGGATAGGACGTGCGCAGCCGGAGTGCACCGGCCTCGATCCAGTCCCGCTGGTGCAGCACCTTCCACAGCACCGGCAGCACACCGTCGCCTGCCACGCGCACGCCGTCGAGCAGGTTGTGGCCGGCCACCAGCAGTACCGCCAGCGCCAGCAGCGCCGCGCGTGGCAGCCACAGCAGGCCGGCCAGCGCGACCATGCTCAGGCCGATCGCCCAGATCACCTGCAGGTATACGGTGTCCGGAGGCAGCTGGAAGGTCCAGGCGAAATTCACCAGGGTCAGTTCCAGCACCACCAGGAACAGCCCGCGCTTGAGCAGGAACGCGGCCGTGGCCCGGCGCGGATCCGCCTGGCGCTGGCCGTACAGCCAGGCCGACAGGCCGGTCAGCAGCACGAACACCGGTGCGCACAGGTGGGCCAGCAGGCGGCACGCGAACAGCGCGGGGGAGACCGTGGATACGTCCATCGGGTCGCTGACCTGGTGGTGCAGGAAAAAGGTCTCGCGCACGTGGTCGAGCAGCATCAACAGCATGACGGTGCCGCGCAGCTGGTCGATGGAGGTGAGGCGGGCCGGTGGCGGAGAGGGCATGCGGACGGCGATGTCGTTCAATCGAAAAGATATAACATATCGTTTGCGGGATGCCCAGCCGGAATGTGCCGGATGCGTCTGCTGCCTGTGCCTGATCGGTGTCCTGCCTGATCCGGTGGCGCTTGTCATGCTGCGGTGTGCTGGACTTGCCGCCCCCTGAACGCTAGCGTGGCAGGGATTTTTTGCCAGCAGGGGCTCCCATGAACCACGACGCTGCGCCCAAGCAGCTCACCTTCCGCGCAGTGGCCCTGGCCATCGTGCTGGCGGTGGTGCTGTCCGCGGCCAACGCCTACCTCGGTCTGTTCGCAGGCCTGACCATCGCCACCGCGATTCCCGCCGCAGTCATTTCCATGGGCGTGCTGCGCCTGCTGGGCGGTGGCTCGATCCTCGAGAACAACATCGTGCAGACCGGCGCCTCGGCCGGTTCCTCGATCGCCGCCGGTGTCATCTTCACCATCCCCGCGCTGGTGATCATGGGCTACTGGCCGGACTTCAAGTACTGGTGGGTGCTGGGTATTGCCGGCCTGGGCGGCCTGCTGGGCGTGCTGTTCTCGGTGCCGCTGCGCCGCTCGATGATTGTCGAAGATCCGCTGCCCTTCCCGGAAGGCAAGGCGGCGGCGGAAGTGCTCAAGGCCGGTGAGAACCCGGGTCCGGGCCTGAAGATCCTGGGCCTGTCGGCGGTGATCGGCGCCTTCGTCAAGCTGGCCGCGGAAAGCGGCATGCGCCTGATTCCCGATGCCTGGGCCACCTCGGCCTACGTGGGCAGTTCCAAGGTCACCGCGTTCATCGGCACCAACCTGTCGCCGGCGCTGCTGGGCGTGGGCTACATTGTCGGCCTCAACGTCGGCATCGTGGTGGTGTCTGGTTCGATCCTGACCTGGCACATCGCCATCCCGCTCTACCAGGCGTTCTTCATGAACACCGACCCGGCCCTGGCCGCGTCGGTGGCCGCTGCGTCCTCCACCGAGGCCGCATTCGCCATCTGGGGCGCGAAGATGCGCTACCTGGGTGTCGGCGCAATGCTGATCGGTGGCATCTGGACCCTGATTTCGCTGCGCAAGTCGCTGCTCAACGGCGTCAAGAGCGGTTTTGCCGCCGCCCGCAAGAGCGGCGGACCGGTGCTGGCGCACACCGAGCGCGACCTGCCGATGAAGTGGATGCTGGTCGCCCTGGTGGTCTTCGTGCTGCCGCTGCTGGCCCTGTACCAGGCCATCGTCGGCCAGTGGCACGTGTCGATCCCGATGACCATCATCATGATCGTCGCCGGCTTCCTGTTCGTGTCGGTCTCGGCCTACCTGGCCGGCCTGATCGGTTCGTCCAACAACCCGGTCTCGGGCATCACCATTTCCACCATCCTGTTCGCCTCGGCGGTACTGGTCGTGCTGCTGGGTGCCGATGGCCTCAAGCCGGTCGGTACCGGCGGTGCACCGCTGGGTGCGGTGGCTGCGATCATGATCGGCGCGGTGGTGTGCTGCGCTGCCGCCGTCGGTGGTGACAATCTGCAGGACCTCAAGGCCGGTTACATCGTCGGCGCTACGCCGTGGAAGCAGCAGCTGATGCTGGGCATCGGTGCGTTCTCCTGCGCGCTGATCATGGCCCCGGTGCTGAACCTGCTGGCCACCGCCTATGGCATCGGCGTGAAGACCGAGCTGCACCCGAACGCGCTGGCTGCGCCGCAGGCCAACCTGATGGCGTCGGTGGCCAAGGGCCTGTTCGGTGGCGAGCTGCCGTGGACCTTCATCGGCATCGGCGCGGTGGTTGGCGCCGTCATCATCGCCTTCGACAGCTGGCTGAAGGCGCGCAACGCGCGCTTCCGGGTGCCGGTGCTGGCGGCCGCCATCGGCATCTACCTGCCGCTGGAGCTGATGGTGCCGATCTTCCTCGGCGGCCTGATCGCTTACCTGGTCGAGCGCTTCCACAAGGTGCGTGCCGATGATGAAGAAGGCCGCGACCGCGTGCACAAGCCGGGCGTGCTGTTCGCCGCCGGCCTGATCACCGGCGAGGCGCTGATGGGCATCGCCATCGCCATTCCGATCGTGGTCAGCAGCCGCGCCGACGTGCTGGCCGTGCCGTTCCATCTGCCGGCCGCGCAGTGGATCGGCCTGGCCGTGCTGTTCCTGGTGGGCTGGCTGATCTACCGCACCGGCAAGTACGCCAAGGCGTAAGGGATGGGTCGGATCCCTCCCGGAAGGGAAGGGCTCTGACCCCACGCCGGCGGCGCCCGGGGCAGAGCCGATTCCTGCGGAATCGGATCCGACCCCGGGTCCACCCACAAACCGCGCTACGGCGCGGTTTGCTGTTTCTGGCGGCTGCCCGATCACGGCCATGACCGATGGCCTTGGCAGCCCCGGGCTGCGGGGCCTACCATCGCTTTTTTGCCGTCCTGCGGAGATCCCGATGAAACTGCGTCATGCCCTGCTGCCACTGAGCCTGCTGGCCGCTCTGCCCAGCGTCGCCGCTGCCCGTGGCCTGGAGATCCGCGACATGGTGGCCATGGATCGCGTTTCCGCGCCGGTGCTGAGCGCCGATGGCGGCACCGTGGTGTTCGCCAAGCGCAGCACCGACGCCAACCTCAAGGCCAGCACCGCCCTGTACGCACGCAACCTGCGCACGCGTGACGCGGCACCGCCGAAGCAGATCACCCCGGCCGGCTGGAACGTCAATTCCGCCTCGCTGTCGGCGGACGGCCAGACGGTGTACTTCCTCAGTGCCAAGAACGGCAGCCAGCAGCTGTACGCGCAGGCGATCAGCGGCGGCGCCCCGCGCCAGCTGACCGATTTCCCGGTGGATGTGGACAGCTACCACGTCTCGCCACAGGACGACCGCGTGCTGTTCAGCGCCGGCGTGTTCCAGGCCTGCGCGTCGGACCTGGCCTGCACCGAGAAGAAGCTGAAAGAGAAGAAGGACGCCAAGGCCAGTGGCCAGGTCTGGGATTCGATGTTCGTGCGCCATTGGGATACCTGGAACGACGGCCGTCGCAACACCCTGTTCGTCGCGCCGCTGCCGGGCGCCCAGGCCGGCCCGGTCAAGGGGGCTTCCGCGCTGAGCGCCACCCTCGATGGCGATGCGCCGTCCAAGCCATTCGGTGGCAATGATGACTTCGTGTGGTCGCCGGACGGCAGCAGCGTGGTCGCCAGCATCCGCGTGGCGGGCCGCGAGGAACCGTGGTCGACCAACTTCGACCTCTATCGCTTCGATGCTGCCGGCCGTCAGGCACCGGTGAACCTGACCGCCTCCAACCCGGCATGGGATGCGGGCCCGGTGTTCAGTGCCGATGGCAAGACGCTGTTCTACCGTGCGATGAAGCGCCCCGGCTTTGAAGCTGATCGCTTCGGCCTGATGGCGATGGATCTGGCCAGCGGCAAGAGCCGTGAGATCGCCCCGCAGTGGGATCGCTCGGCGGGTGGCATCGTGCTGTCCGCCGATGGCGCCAGCATCTATACCACCGCCGATGATCTGGGCGAGCACCCGCTGTTCCAGATCGATGTCGCCACCGGCAAGGCCACCCGCCTGATCGGCGATGGCAGCGTGACCGCCGTCGATGTGGCCGGCACCAGCGTGGCGATCACCCGCAACAGCCTGAAGAGCAACGACCAGGTACTGGTCGGCCTGCTGCCAGCCGCCGGCCAGCCGATGGGCGAGCTGCGTGCGCTGACACCGTCTGCCGGCGACGTGCTGAAGGACGTCAGTTTCGGCGATTTCGAGCAGTTCTCGTTCAAGGGCTGGAACAACGACACCGTGCACGGCTATGTGGTCAAGCCGCACAACTACCAGGAAGGCAAGTCCTACCCGGTCGCGTTCCTGATCCATGGCGGTCCGCAGGGCAGCTTCGGCAACGGCTGGAGCTACCGCTGGAATCCGCAGACCTATGCGGGCCAGGGCTACGCGGTGGTGATGATCGATTTCCACGGCTCCACCGGTTACGGTCAGGCATTCACCGATGCGATCAGCCAGCACTGGGGCGATCGTCCGCTGGAGGACCTGCAGAAGGGCTGGGACGCGGCACTGAAGAAGTATTCGTTCCTCAACGGTGACAAGGCCTGTGCTCTGGGCGCCAGCTATGGCGGCTTCATGGTCAACTGGATCGCCGGCAACTGGAACGGCCCGTTCAAGTGCCTGGTCAACCACGATGGCGTGTTCGACCAGCGCATGATGGGCTACGCCACCGAGGAGCTGTGGTTCACCGAGTGGGAGCAGGGCGGCACGCCGTACCAGAAGGCGGCGAACTACGAGAAGTTCAACCCGGTCAACCACGTGGCGGACTGGAAGAAGCCGATCCTGATCATCCATGGCCAGCAGGACTTCCGTATTCCGGTCGAGCAGGGCCTGGCGGCATTCACGGCGGCGCAGCGGCAGGGGATCGAGTCGAAGTTCCTGTACTTCCCGGACGAGAACCACTGGGTGCTCAAGCCGCACAACAGCATCCTGTGGCATGACACGGTCAACGGCTGGCTGAAGCAGCATATCGGCGAATAAGCCGGTCCGGCGCCGCCCCCCAGGGCGGCGCTCTGCTTTTTGTAGAGCCGAGCCATGCTCGGCTGCTCTGTGCCTCCTTTCCCGCCAACAGCAGCCGAGCATGGCTCGGCTCTACCCGAGCGCCCGCATGACTTCGAACGCCCTGATCCAGAACGACATCGTGGTCTTCGGCCTGATCGCCGCCACTTTGGGGGCCGTGTTCTGGACCGCCTCGCGCGAGCAGGGGCCGTGGAAGCGCTTCTACACCTTCGTGCCGGCGTTGCTGCTGTGTTATCTCATTCCTGGCATCTACAACACCGTCGACCTGATCGACGGGCAGAACACCGCGCTGTACAACCCGGTCGCGCGTGACATCCTGCTGCCGGCGGCGCTGGTGCTGCTGACCCTGGCCGTGGACATCAAGGGCATCCTGCGGCTGGGACCGAAGCTGGTACTGATGTACCTGGGTGCCTCCGCCAGCATCATGCTCGGTGCCGTGGTCGCCTTCCTGCTGATGCGCGCGCTGCACCCGGAAACCGTTGCCGGCGACACCTGGGCCGGCATGGCCGCACTGGCCGGCAGCTGGATCGGCGGTGGCGCCAACATGCTGGCGATGCGCGAAGTATTCGACGTCAACGCCACCACCTTCGGCCAGTTCGCCGTGGTCGACGTGGGTGTCGGCTACGTCTGGATGGCGGTACTGATCTTCCTCGCCGGGCGCGCCGCGAAGATCGACGCACGCAGCGGTGCCGATACCTCGGCCATCGACGAACTGAAGGAACGCATCGCGCGCTTCCAGGCCGAACACGAGCGCATTCCCAGCCTGACTGATCTGATGCTGATCGTCGCCGTTGCGTTCGGTGGCGTCGGTCTGGCGCATGCAATCGGCGCGCCGCTGGCGGCCTGGTTCAAGGCCCATGTCGGCTGGGCATCGCAGTTCAGCCTGGATGCTCCCTTCGTCTGGGTGGTGGTGCTGTCGACCACGCTGGGCCTGGGCCTGAGTTTCACCCGCGCGCGCACGCTGGAGGGAGCGGGAGCGTCACGTCTGGGGTCGCTGCTGCTGTACTTCCTGATCGCCTGCATCGGCATGCAGATGGATCTGCTGGCATTGCTGGACCGTCCGTGGCTGTTCCTGCTTGGCCTGATCTGGATCGCCGTGCACATCGTGCTGCTGTGGTGCCTGGGCCGGCTGCTGAAGGTGCCGTTCTTCTATTTCGCCATCGGCTCGCAGTCGAACATCGGCGGTCCGGCCTCGGCGCCCGTGGTGGCCGCCGCCTTCCATCCTGCATTGGCACCGGTAGGCGTGCTGCTGGGAACGATGGGCTACGCCACCGGAACCTACCTGGCGTACATCGTCGGCATTACCCTGCGTGCGCTGGCAGGGCAGGGGTGATGGGGTCAGATCCCTTTTGCTGCGCAAAAGGGATCTGACCCCGTTTCGCGGCGCGTCACGCTACCGGCAATCCACGTTCGATCAGCCACGCCTTCGCGTCTTCGGCGTCCTGCTCGAACCGCGCCGAGTGAAAAGAGGGGCGCCGCAGAGTTCGGCGCGTCGCCACGCGCCCGTGGCCAACCGCGCCCGCGGCCTTACGCCACTGGCAACCCGCGTTCGATCAACCACGCCTTCGCGTCTT